>PXRE01000001.1:0-237970 GCA_003021085.1 Halobacteriales archaeon QS_1_68_20
CGCGACGGGCCAGCGCGTCGACGCTATGCGAACGCTCCGGCTGAAGCACGTCAACACCGATGGCCCGACCATGTCTGTCCAACTGAACACCGCTGAAGGGTCCCTGAAAGGTGCCAGCGGAACGAAGCCGCTGCTGTGGGCGAAGCACTACGTCCGGCCGTGGTTCGAGTCCCACCCCTACAAAGACAACCCCGGCGCGGCGCTGTTCTGCTCCGGTACGACGGCCGGCAACGGCAGCCAGGGACCCGAGGCCCCGATGAGCGGCGACACTATCCGCCGGATGCTCCGGCGCCGTGCCGATGACCTGTAGCGGCGGCCGCAGGGCGGAGGGGTAGTGGTGGGTCAGCCCCGTCAACATCGCGTCGGCCTCGCCGCACTCCACCATCACCGACGCGAAGTAGTTGCTGTCGGTGTGGACGCGTTCGCGGGCCTCGCTTTTGGTGATGCCCTTGCGCTTGCGCTGTTCGTAGAGGCGGTCGACGTACTCCTCGTGGTCGCCTTTCGCAGGGTCGACGACCTCGGGTTCGAACTCCAGGCCGAGTCGTCCGGCGGTCCGGCGGATGCGGTCGGCGTCGCCGATCAGCACCGGTTCCGCGATTCCCTCCTCCTCTAGCTGGTAGGCGGCGCGGATCATCTTCTCGTCGTTGCCCTCCGCAAGCGCCACGCGCTTGGGGTCGGACTTGGCCTTGTTCAGGACGACCCGCATCATCTCGCGGGACTTCCCGAGGCGGGCCTCCAGGCGCTCGCGGTACACGTCGTTGTCCAGTTCCTCGGCGCGGGCGACGCCGCTGTCGATGGCGGCCTGCGCGACGGCGGGGGCCACCTCGAACAGCACGCGCGGGTCCAGCGGTTTCGGGATGATGTATTCGGGGCCGAACTGCAACGGCTGGTCGCCGTAGGCCTTCACGACCGCGTCGGGGACGTCCTGCTTGGCGAGGTCCGCGAGCGCCTCCGCCGCGGCGACCTTCATGGGTTCGTTGATGTGGGTCGCCCGCACGTCCAGCGCGCCGCGGAAGATGAACGGGAACCCGAGGACGTTGTTCACCTGGTTGGGGTAGTCCGACCTGCCCGTCGCCATGATGACGGTGTCCTCGCGGGCGTTCTTGGCCGTCTCGTAGTCGATTTCGGGGTCCGGGTTGGCCATGGCGAAGATGACGGGGCCCTCGCCCATCGAGCGGACCATCTCCTCGTCGACGATGCCCCCGACCGAGAGGCCGACGAACACGTCCGCACCCTCCATCGCGTCCGCGAGACCGCCCCCGGGCACGTCGCGGGCGAACTCCTGTTTGTACTCGTTGACCTCGCCCGCCTCGGCGCGCGCCTCTGTGATGATGCCGTCGGAGTCACACATCGTGATGTTCTCCTCGCGCGCGCCCAGGGAGACGTAGAAGCGGGCCGTGGCGATGGCGCTGGCCCCCGCCCCCGAGAAGACGATGTCGAGTTCCGAGAGGTTCTTGCCGGCGATTTCGGCGGCGTTCAGCAGCGCCGCCCCGGAGATGATGGCGGTGCCGTGCTGGTCGTCGTGGAACACGGGCACGTCCATCCGCTCGCGCAGTTCCTGCTCGATGGTGAAACACTCCGGCGCCTTGATGTCCTCCAGGTTGATCCCGCCGAAGGTCGGTTCCATCCGGGCGACCGTCTCGATGATCTCCTCGGGGTCGTCCTCGTCGAGTTCCACGTCGAACACGTCGATGTCGGCGAAGCGTTTGAACAGGACGCCCTTGCCCTCCATAACGGGTTTTGAGGCCTGCGCGCCGATGTCGCCCAGTCCCAGGACGGCGGACCCGTTGGAGACGACCCCGACCATGTTCCCCTTCGTGGTGTAGGTGAACGCCTTCTCCTCGTCGTCGGCGATCTCCATGCACGGCGCGGCTACGCCCGGCGAGTAAGCCAGGCTCAGGTCACGCTGGGTGTTGGTGGGTTTCGTCGTCGCGATCTCGATCTTGCCCGGGGACTCCGAGCGGTGATAGTCGAGTGAGTCCTCGTCGAGTCCCATACTCCCGGGAGGTTTCGCCCGCCTAAAAAGTTGTACGGAGGCAGGTTCGACGGCCATCGAATTACTGCGGCTCCAGTGGCCGCCGTTCGCCCACCGTTCCCAGCCAGCGGGAACGAGACGCGGCCCCTAAGTACGGCCTCCCCGAACGAACGCCCATGGCGCACGGCGAACGCGGGGCACGCGCGCGAGGAGTGCAGGGCCGGGTCACGTTCCCAAGACTGATCGCGGTCACCACCACGCTCGTCGTGTTCACCGTCCTCCTGGGCGTGGCGACGAAGGCGACCGGTGCCGGTCTGGCCTGCCAGGCCCGGTGGCCGGTCTGCGACGGCGGGTTCCTGAACCTGTTCCCGCAGTCGTTCCCCAGTTTCTTCGAGTGGATCCACCGCGTCGTCGCGGGGGTGGCCGGGGTCGCCATCCTCGGGACCGGGTGGCTGGCGTGGCGCGGCGGCGCGACCCGGCGGGTTCGCTGGGCGGTGACCATCGGCACGCTGCTGTTGCCCGTGCAGGTCCTGCTCGGCCGGGAGACGGTCCTGACCTACGAGATTCCGATCCTGGCGGCGCACTTCTGGGTGGCGTTCACCATCTTCGCGTCGTTCACGGCCGCGACGGTCACCACCTGGCGGCCGGCGCTGACCCCCGGTCGACTCCAGGTGATCGCGGCGACGGGCGCAGTGCTGGTGCCGGCACAGGTGCTTCTGTACCCGCCGTTCGTCACAGGTCTCACGCCCCCGGTCCAGACCCTGCAGTACGCTGTCACGCTGGCTGCGTTCATGGCCGCAATCGCCGTCGGCGTCGCCGCGCGCGAGTACCTCGACGGCCGACTCGCCACCGTGGCGCTCGCGCTCCCCGTCCTCCACCCGCTGGTGGTGCTCGCCGGTCGGCAGTTGCTGGACCCCTCTGGACCGGTCTTCACCGCCTACACGCTGGTCGCGGCGGCCCTGGCCGGCGGTCTCCTGTGGGTCGCGCTCCGCGTCGACCGTCGATAGTGACGTCCCAAACGTTGCCAGAAAGTCGACGACTGCGGGGGCGTCCGTTCGACGCTCGTCCTACATATCAACTATTTGGCCAACGTGGTTATCCCGGAGGAGGGAGAATTCGTTGACATGAACCTCGGCGGAGGTGAGGCGGTACGCGTGCTTCTGGTCGACAGCGACGAGTCCTTCGCCGACATCGCTGCGACCCACCTGGAACAGGTCGACGCGGACATGGACGTGACCACGGAAGTCGACGCCCAGTCGGGCCTGGAGCGTCTCGAAGGCGACGAGTTCGAGTGCGTCGTCAGCGACTACAAGATGCCCGGCCTGGACGGCCTGGACTTCCTGGCGAAGGTCCGCGGTCGCGACCCGACGCTGCCGTTCATCCTCTTCACCGGCAAGGGGAGCGAGGAGATCGCCAGCGAAGCCATCTCCGCGGGCGTCACCGACTACGTCCGCAAGGGCGGCGGCGAACAGTACACCATCCTCGCGGCGCGGATCCGCAACGCCGTCTCGCGGTACCGCGCCGAGCGTGCGGTCGACGAGACGCGCGAGCGGTTCCGGAAACTCATCGAAGGATCCTCGGACGCCATCGCGGTGCTGGACCGCGACGGGACCGTCACCTACGCGAGTCCGGCCATCGAGCGGTTCGTCGGCCTCCCGGTCGAGGAGGTGGCCGGCTCGGACGTCTTCCAGTACGTCCACCCGGACGACCGCGAGCGCGTCCGGGGCCTGGTCGAGGAGGCGATGGTCGACGAGGACCAGTCCCCGGTCGCGGAGTTCCGCCTGGGCCACGCCGACGGCTCCTGGCGACCCGTCGTGGCCCGGGGCAACAACCTGCTGGACGACCCCGCCGTCGAGGGGTTCGTCGTCAACGTCCGGGACGTCTCCGACCGGCCGGGGACGGTCGCCCGGGAGCGCGAACTGGAACTCGCCGTCGACGACGACGACCTGTTCTTCAAACCGCTGGGCGACCGCGCCAGCGGCGACGTCTCGACCCGGGGCGCGGTCCTCGGGGACGACGGCGAGGTCTCGGTCTACCTCGACGTCGACGGCATCCCACCGGACCGGATCCTGGAGTTCGGGGACTCCTCGTCGGACCTGGAGGAGGTCGTCGCCGTCTCGACCCACGAGGACGGCGGCCGGTTCGAACTCCGCCAGTCGTTCCCGGGCCTGTTCGAGTTGCTGTCGTCGGTCCGGGCGGACGTGCGCGGGGTGACGGCGAGCAACCGCCGACTCCGCCTGCTGGTCGCCCTGCCCGGCGACGTCGACGGCGAGTCCATCGTGACGACGCTCCGGGAGTCCCACGACCACGTGGAGGTCGTCTCCCAGCGGACCCAGCCGGCGAGCGACGCGGGGAACCGCCAGGGCGAACTCACCGAGGAACTGACCGACCGGCAACTGGAGGTCCTGCAGTACGCCTTCTTCGGCGGCTACTTCGAGTGGCCCCGGACCACCACCGGCGAGGAACTGGCCGACACCCTCGACATCGCCTCCCCGACCTTCCAGAACCATCTGCGGACCGCCGAACGGAAGGTGCTGTCGTCGGTGTTCGACGGCCAGGAGTTCGCCGACTAGTCAGAACTCGGTGACGACTTCGACGGCCTCGGTCCCGTAGTCTGTCATCGCGTCCAGGCGGTCCGACACCTCACCCAGGGTCACCTCGCGGGTGACCAGGCGCCCGGGGGAGAGCGTCCCGGCGTCGACCATCCGCAGCAGTTCGTCGTAGCGGGCCGGCGGCATCCCACGAGAGCCCAGCACCGAGAGGTCCCATCGGGCGACGTAATCAGTTGGAAGCGATATCTCTCCCCGTTCCTCGTCGGTCGTGAGGCCGACCTGGACGTGGGACCCGCGGGCGCGGAGGCTCCGGACGCTGTTGTGGCACGTCTCCGCGCGGCCGAGCGCGTCCACGGAGACGTGGACGCCGCCCGCCGGGCCGCTGTCCGGGTCGTCGCCGACCGCCTCCCTGACCGCCGCCGGCACGTCCGCCCGCTCGTTGGCGTTCACGGTCGCGCCCGCCCCCAGGTCGACTGCGAGTTCGAGGGGCCGCTCCCGCACGTCCACGGCGACCACGTCGGCGCCGCGGGCGCTGGCTATCTCGACCGCCGCCAGGCCCAGGCCGCCACAGCCGTGGACCGCGACCCGGTCGCCGGCGGCGACGTCGGCGCGGTGGGCCAGCGCGTGGAAGGCGGTCGCGTACCGACAGCCCAGCGCCGCAGTCTCGACGGCCGAGACGCCGTCCGGCAGTGGGACCGCGTTGTACTCCACGCGCGGGACGTGGACGCGCTCCGCGAACGCGCCCGGGGCCGCCGACTCGAAGCCCAGCGCCCACCCGGCCTCGCAGACGTTCCCGTGGCCGGTCCGGCACTGCGGGCAGGTCCCGTCGCCGAGGTTGAACGGGACGACCACGCGGTCACCGGGGTCCAGCGTCTCGACGTGCTCGCCGACGTCGACCACCCGGCCCGCCGGTTCGTGGCCGAGCACCTGCCCCTCGGGCACCCGGTCGTCGTTCCACTCGCCGTGGCCCATCCAGGCGTGCCAGTCGCTGCGGCAGATGCCGCAGGCCTCCACCTCGATTACCGCGCCGTGGGGCGACGGCGACGGGTCGTCGACCTCCCGGATGGCCAGGGGTTCGCCGTAGGACTCCAGGACTGCTGCTCGCATGGAAGAAGGCGAGGCCGCTCCTGACTAAAGCCCGCGGTTATATGAATATATGTGCATACCTTCATATAGGTCGCGTCCCGGGGAGAGTCCCCGCGATTACACGAAGTCGCCCAGGCCGGCCTGGTCGTCGTCTGGTTCGTCGCGGGCGTCGTCGGCAGCGTCGGCACCGTCGTCGTTCGATTCGTCCGTCTCGCCGCCCGCGTCGCCGAGCGTCGACTGGCCGTCGTCGCCGCCTTCGCCGTCGGCCTGCTCCTCCTCGGGGTCGGCGTCGAAGAAGCCCTCGCTCTCTTCGAGGCTGTCGCCCCGACGTTCGCTGGCCTCCGCGACGATGTCCTGGACCTTGTTAGTGTCCTCGCCGCTGCCGGTGACGAACGAGACGTGTTCGGCGTCCAGTTCGTACTTCGCGGCCATGGCGACGGTCGCCTCGCGGTTCTTGCAGTGGTGGGTGATCGCCGCGAGGTACGGGAGAATCTCCCGGCGGGCGGTCGCCACGCTGACGGCGTGTTCGTCCGCGACCTTCCGGGCCACGTAGTCGCGGGTCTTGCGCGTCCCGCTGGTGCGGCCCAGCCGCGACCAGTAGGAGGGCGGACTGTAGCGGGTCCACCCGCCCTTGTCGCCGCCCCGGGCGGCCGCGACCCCGGCGACCATGTTGTCGCTGGCGTACCGCCAGAACGAGTAGTTCTGCGTGGCGTGAACCCGGCCGAGCCAGCGGTCGGCGTTCGACAGGAAGCCGTAGGCGTCCGCGAGTTCGTCGCCCTCGAAGTCCTTGGGGACGTTCTCGTCCAGCCAGTTGATGAGGTCGTCCGGCGTCTCGTCGACGTCGTAGGACGCCCGCATGGCCTCCTCGGCACCTTTCTCCTTGATCACCTCGTCGAGGAAGTCGAAGATTCCCTTCGTGCGGTCGCGCTCGCCGGTCACCACGTCGTCGGTCGTCAACTCGCGGTCGCCCTCCGTCAGCGCCTGCAGGTCGTTGATCGCCGAGCGGAGGTCGCCGCTGGTGGACTCCGCGATGGCCTCCAGGGCTTCCTCCTCGTAGTCGACGTTCTCCTTCCGGCAGACGTCCCGCAGGACCGGAACGATGGAGCGCTTCGAGACGTCCCGGAACTCGATTTCCTGGGTGGCCCGCCGGAGCGCGTTGGACATCTCGTAGTAGTCGTTGGCGATCAGCACCACCGGCTGTTCGGCGTCCTTGACGAGTCGGGTGATCGCGGCGGCACCGCCCCGGTCGACGTTGCCGTGCATGTTGTCGGCCTCGTCGAGGACGATCAACTGTCGGCCCACGGTGGCCGCGTCGTCGGTCGCCTCGCCGTCGTCGAGTTCCTGTCTGGCCCGCTCCATGGACCCACCCAGCGTCGCGTTGCCGGCGGCACGGCCGGCGTACCGCTCGATGTCGTCTTTCGTCCGCTGGTCGCTGGCGTTCAGTTCGACGACCTCCCACTCCATGTCGTTCGCCAGTGCGTGCGCGGCCGAGGTCTTGCCCACCCCCGGACTGCCGTGCAGGACCGCGGCCTCGCCGTGCTCGTCCCACGCCTCGGCCCACTCCTGGAACTGGTCGCGGGCCTTGTCGTTCCCACGCACCTCCGCCAGCGTCGTCGGGCGGTACTTCTCCGTCCAGTCGGCCATCGACGTGACGTAGCGGCGAACGGTGTAAAGCCGTTGCGGAGACGGCCGGCCGGGACCGGACGACGAATGCCAGTTGGTGACACACTTCCCGAACAGTTAACGGGACACGCCGGAACCGTCACGACGATGACGGAACTATTCCCGGACGTCATCGAGACCGAGCGACTCCGGCTGGAACGGCTCTGCCGGACGAACGTCGACGTCTTCGAGTACTACCGTGTGTGTTCGTCGGACCCGGGTATCGAGGAGGTGACCGAGTACCTGCTCTGGTCCAGCCACGACAGCCCGGACGTGAGCGTGGAGTTCCTCGAGCGATGCGAGAAAAACTGGGAGAATCGCGAGGGTGTCGACTACCTCGTCCGGCCGAAGGAACCGCACCCGGACGTTCGTCCCCGGGCCGTCCCCGACGACGAGTACGGCCCCTTCGCCGGACAGACCGGGCTCCACCTCGACTGGGACCGGCAACTCGGCACGCTCGGGCTGTGGCTCCGGAAGGCGTTCTGGGGTCGGAGGTACTCCGGCGAGCGTGCTGCCGCCCTGTTCGCGCTCGCGTTCGACCGCCTGGACCTCGATGTCGTCTCCGTGTCCCACGACCCGGGCAACGACAAGAGCAGGCCGGCAATCGAGAAGTACGTCGACCGGTTCGGCGGTCGCAAAGAGGGGAGGCTCCGGAACTTCCACGAGGACGACGATGGCCCGGTCGACCAGGTGCGCTACAGCGTCAGCCAGGAGGAGTTCCGCGAGAACCGACCCGAGGACCTCGGCGTCACCTTCTCATAGCTCCCGGGCGACCATCTCGCCCCAGTGCTCGAAGCCGTGGCGCTCGTAGAAGGCACTGGCGCGCTCGTTCTCCCGGTCGACGTCCAGCACGAGGCGGTCCAGCGGCAGGTCCTGGTCGCGGGCGAGGGCCACCGCGGCGTCCATCAACTGGTCGGCCAGTCCCGTCCCGCGGTTGTCGGGATGGACGTAGATCTCGTTCAGGACGGCGGCGTCCCAGACCATCGACAGTCGCTCCGGGAGCACGAAGACGTACCCCGCCAACGCCGTGGCGCCGCCGCAGGCGCCGGGCGGGAGCGCCGCCACGGTGACACACCGGGGGTCGTCGGCCACGCACCGCCGCACCCAGTCGAGGTACCGCTCGCGGTACGCCTCGGTCAGTTTCCCCTCGTACGTCTCGACTTTCTCCTCGCCCCCCGACGCCCCGAGTTCGCGCTCGAACGCGCGCTTGCAGTCCCACAGCGCCTCGGCCTCGCCCGGCCCGTCCAGATCGTACGGTCGCAGTTCCATGGCCCGGCTTGGCGGACCCAGGGGACAAACGTGATGGACCACAACCGGCCGGGCTTCCCCCGGAGTTCGACGGTCGTCGATTACGGGTTTCGATACCCTTTTGGCCCGCGGGTGACTCGCGGGCGACATGACCGACGAGGAGTCGCCCCGGGCGGACCTCGCCAGGCGCATCGCCGGCGAAATCACCCTCAGCGACGACCCAGGGGCGACGATTCGCAAGTGGCGGACCGACTTCGACGTCTCCCAGACGGAACTGGCGACCGAACTCGACGTCTCGTCGTCGGTGATCAGCGACTACGAGAGCGGCCGACGGGCCAGTCCCGGCATCGGACTCGTCGAGCGTCTCGTGAGCGCCCTGCTGGACATCGACGAGCGGCGCGGCGGCGCGCGACTGCGCCAGTACGCCCGCGTCATCTCGGCGGGGTTCGAGAGCGACGTGGTGACCGACCTCCGGGAGTACCCCGCGGCGGTGCGTCTCGACCGGTTCTACGACGCCATCGGCGCCGACGAACTGGTCGGTGGCGACCGCGACACCGTCACCGGCCACACGGTCATCAACAGCGTCGCGGCGATCAAGCGCCTGTCGGGCGAGGAGTTCTACCGCCTGTACGGCAACTCCACGAACCGTGCCCTGGTCTTCTCGGAGGTGACCCGCGGGGAGTCGCCGCTGGTGGCGATGCGGGTCGTCAACCCGACCCCGAGCGCCGTCGTCCTCCACGGCATCGACCGGGAGGACCTCTGGGACCACGCCCCCGCGCTGGCCCGCGTCGACGACTTCTCGCTGGCGGTCTGCGAGTCCGGTTCCGACGCGTTGCTCGACAGCCTCGGGGACCTCCCGTAGATTACACCGTCGTCTCGCCGACGACCGGCTCCCGGGAGTCCTGCTTTTTGGCAAACAGTTTCGCCACGTCTCCCTCCGAGAGGTCGACATCGCCGACAACGAACTCGAAGATGGCCGACCCGTCCGACTGGACGGCGGTGTCCGGGGAAGCACCACGGCCCCTGTCGACGACATCCGGTGACCCGAACTGCACTGTGTCGATGGCGAGTCGTCCGCCGTCGGCGTCGTAGCCGCTGACCTCGACGGTGTAGGTGCCGAGCGACTCGGAGACGGACATCGACGCTTGCTCGGCCTGCGGGAACGGCAACGCCCGGAGCGTGACCGGCGGCACGAGCCAGTTCGACCGCCGGGTCGCGGTCATGTACGGAGCGATGCCGTTTCGCTCGTCGATCTTTTCGTTGTCGACCGAACCGTGGTCGATGCTCCCGTCCAGCGACGTGAACTTGACGTTGTAGTTGGCGTCGAGCATGCTGTAGACGCTCTCGTCGAACCGCATCGGGACGTTGAATACGTAGCCGGCGGTGTCCTCGCCGTTCGCGGCGGTCGGCGAGACGGTGTCCCAGTCACGCCGGAGCACGGTCTGCTCGCGGTCGCCGTCGCCGTCGACGTCGTAGCGCGCACGGGCGGCCTTCTGGGAGTGGCCCGCCGTCGGCTTGTCCGTCTCGGGCTGGACCTCGTCGCTGGGGACGTCGCCGCTCGCGGTATCTTCGGTCCGGGCCGCGTACTCCATGACCTCGTAGACGTCGTCGTCCGGGCCGACGGTGTTCGGATCGTTGGCGTCGGCGTCCGTCAGGCCCGATCCCGGCTTGTCGCCGCCCATGTCGTTGGTCTCCGCCTCGTCGTGGTAGGGGCTGTACATCTGGTTGCGACGACGGTCGGGTTCGTTGCCGTACCACTCCGAGAGGTCGAGTTCGACGTGCGAGATGTGCTTGAGCGTCCCCTGGGCGAACACGCCCGGGTCGCGCTCGCCGACCGACCCGACGTAGGGGAGGTCCGGAACCTCGGACGCGTCGAGGGTCGGGTTCGGGAACCGCTGACCGCGTTCCAGCGTCACGTCGTCCTCCAGGGGTATGCTGTCGCCGAACCCGGCGATGAAGCCCATCGACAGCGGTGCCTCGTCGGGGATGTCCTGGCCGTCCTCCAGGAAGTCCTGTTCGTAGTCCAACTCGCGCTCCTGGAACGCCGGGCCGGAGAACCCGACCCGCCGGCCTGGCCACTCCTCGGGTTTGGCGAAGATGCCCTCGAAGGTGTTCTCGAACGTGAGGTCGCCGTCGCCGCCCCACAGTGCGTCCTCGACGGCCAGGAGGTTGGCCTCGTTGTCGCTGGCGAGCAACAGGGCGGCGTCGTACACGTCGGGCGTGACGTCGTCGTTCGTGTCGGCCAGGTCCGTCAGGTTCGCCACGGTGTCGACGACCGTCTGGGCGTCGTCCGGCGACGCCCCGGCCGGCGGGTTCTCGTCGTAGCGGTCGAAGTACGACGCCGAGTACGCCATCGTGAACAGCACGCCGTCTGGGCCCCAGGTGAAGTTGTGCTCGATTTCCCGCAGCGCCCGCTTGACCTCCAGGCGCTCGTCCCACGCGGGGGTGCCCGCCGATTCGAGGTCGAGCATCAGGAACAGCGAGTTCGACGGCGGGGGCGTGTTGCCCGACGCCGCCGTCGGTTCGTAGGCGTCCCAGGCGTGCTGGCGGTTCTGTCGCTCGGCGGCGCTTATCGGCGCGTGGTCCTCGGCCGCCACGGTCGGCGTGATGCCGGCTATGGAACCGAGACTCCCGATGGCCCCCGAACCGCCGATTACCAGCGCGGACCGGACGAACTCCCGCCGGTCGATGCCCCGGTCGTCCCCGTCGCGTTCGTCGTCGGTGCTCCCGTCGTCGTTGTGGACTGGACAGCTCATATTTCCGCCTCTCTACGTCCAATCTATAATGTAACTTGTTTCATTTTAATATTTTGGTGTACTAATAATTTGTAGGACGTCGGCGTTCCCCCGGACGGGGCCGGGGTCAATCGGTTCGTTGGCGAGCCGTCGAGGGCTTACAGTCCGGCGATCACGTTGTCGCCGTCGGTCAGCCAGCCGCCGAACGTGATCTCCTCGCCATAGAGGTCGTACTGGTTGACCTCGAGGGGGTTGTCCCGCGACGCGTCGGAGTCGTACACGACGCTGGTTTCGAAGTAGTCGTCGCCCTCGTCGCCGTCGTTCAGGGCGCCGAGCACGTTGTCTTCGGCGAACGTCTCGAACGGGACCCCCTCGTGGAGGGTGGTCTTGGCGTCGGGATCGTTTTCGGGTTCGAGGACCGTCTTCGAGTACATGTTGCCCGTGACGCCCTCATTGATCGTCACCTCGTTCCCGTCGACGTCGACCGACGTGATTTCCTCGCTGACCATGTCCATCTCGAAGTACATGTCCGTGGGAACCTCGCCGATCGGCCCGGGCATGCCCGTGCCCTCCTCGACGAAGACGCGCTCGACCCTGCACTCGACGTAGTCGGTGTCGAACTCGAAGAGGGCTTCGGGGGGAAACCCGTCGAGCGCGTGTGCACCGTCACCGTACGCCGTCAGTGCACTCGCGCTACCGGTCGCTCCGAGAACGCCCGCGAACCCGGCGAGACCGGTCGTTGCTCTCCGCAATACAGTTCGTCTATCGTAATCTCCATCAGTCATGTGTGACCACTTATACATTCGTTTCATTCAAATTAGTATTTACTTCTCATATATGGGAATATTTTAAATTATAATCGTATGAAATCTGAGGGACGTCTCGCACGCCGTTCTCCAGGTTGGCCTCCACCGGAAACGCGAGTGGACCGGGGGAGCAACGGGGGCTAGTCGTGGCAGTCATCGACGACATCTCGTCCCGCCGCCGTCCGGGTGATTCACGCCGGCCACCTCGTGGAGCAGGTCGAAAGAGAAGCGGTGGGCTACGCCGACGGTCCGGATGTATGCCCGCCGGTCGTGGTCACGACGGTGCGGGTCGCCGTCTCGAACGGGCGTTGTTTACCCGTCGACCGTTACGTTGCCCTTCACCAGCGGTCCGCCGAACGTGATCTCGGACCCGAACAGGTCGTGCTGGTTGACGCCGGCCGTCCTCGTGGCGTCCGGATCGTACTCGACGGCGAGCGCGAACCGGTCGTCGCCGGTGTCGCCGTCGTTGGCACTGGCCCGGACGTTGTCGACGGCGGTCACCTCGAAGGGGACGTCCTCCTCCAGCACGACGTGGGTACCTTTGTCCCCGTCCGGGGTGAGCCCGTCTTCGAGTACATGCTCCCCGTCACGCCCTCGTTGAGCGTCACCTCGTTCCCGTCGACGGACGCCGACTCGACGCCGTCGCTGAACATCTGCATCCGGAAGTGCAGGTCGAAGGGCACCTCGCCGAGCGGTCCGGGCAGCGGCGTCCCCGCCGGGGCGAACACGCGCTTGACCTTGCATTGGACCTGGCTCGTCGTAAACGAGAACTCGGCCCGACTCGGGAAGCCACCGAGCGCGTGGGCGCCGCCGCCGGCCGCGGACGCCGCCGTAGCACCCCCGATCCCTGCGACGAGGCCCGCCACTCCGGCAGCGGTCGTTTTCAGGACCGTTCGACGGTCGAAACGAACGTCACTCATCAGGCGACACCTGTATGTAATAATATGTTAGTCATCATTAATTTTTGGGAGGGCAAGAGCTCACGGCGAGGGGGTCGCCGTATACCAGAAAAGCGACCGCCGAGTTACTTCACGTAGCGCGGCGGCCGGGTTACTCGACGTAGCGGTACTGGCGTTCGCCCATGCGGCCCCAGCCGTCGAAGACGAACTCGCCGGAGGGGGTGGTGAACGATTCGACGTCGCTGTCGACGTCGTGGTTGTGGGCGTCGTGGACCTGCTCGTACTCGTCCCAGGACAGGTCGTAGCGCTCCTCGAGCTGTTCCTCGACGTTCAGTTGGTGGATCTCGTCGCGCCACCCCGGCTGGACGGTCTCGGCGTGGATCTCGGCCTGCGCGCCGCTACCGTAGGAACCGACAAGCAACCGCTCGCCGGTGAGATCGGTCCCCGCGTCCAGCGCGGACCGGAGCGCCGAGGCCCGTGCGAGGTGGACGGACGCGGTGTACCAGTTGCCGACCTCCCGGGAGACGTCCAGGGTCGGGTCGACGGTCCGGGCGTACCAGTCCCGGTAGTGATCGGTCTCGGTCAGGGCGTCGGTGTACTCCTTGATGGCTTCGAGGTACTCCTCCTGGTCGTCGAACGCCTCCGGGCGGGGCTGCCGGCCGATCTCGTCGGCCAGGTCGGACTCGATGTCGGTCCCACGGAGGGCGTGGCGGTAGCCCAGCGCGGCGGCCTTCCGGACCATCCCCGGGAACGGCGTGTGGAACGGGATGTACGCGAAGTTGTCGGGGTGGGTGTCGCCGCCCGCGGCCTCGAAGTCCTCCATGGCCTCGCGCATGCGGGCGAGGTACACCTGGACCGAGCGCTTGCCGTCGACGCTGGGGAACTGCTGGTTGGGCTTGAGGAAGTCCGTCTCGTCGGCGCTGCCGTACCCCTGTTCGGCGGAGAACTCCACGAGGTCGGGGTCCTCGTCGACGAGCATCGTCACGGCGCCGGCGCCCTGTGTCGCCTCGCCGGCGTCACCCCGGGCGTACAGCGCCGTGTCGGTAGCGATGACCAGCGCCTTCCGGCCGCGGTTCCGTCCGGAGGCGATCCAGTTGTACGCGTCGTTCAGGC
Source organism: Halobacteriales archaeon QS_1_68_20 (assembly GCA_003021085.1). Taxonomy (GTDB): domain Archaea; phylum Halobacteriota; class Halobacteria; order Halobacteriales; family PXRE01; genus PXRE01. The sequence continues at coordinate 14,077 of PXRE01000001.1, forward strand.
TCTGGGTGCCCGCAATGCAGGCGAACTTCCGTTCGCCCTTGTTGGCGTGGTGGAAGTCGCTCCCGTAGACCTCCTCCAGGCAACCCGCGACGTACGTCGAGACGGGCTTGGAGTTGTCGAACGCGCTCTCGGTGGCGACGTCGATGCGGCCGACGTCCTCGGGTTCGAGGTCCTTGCGCTCCATCAACCGCAACGAGGCGTTGGCCGCCATCGTTACGATGTCCTCGTAGGTGTCCGGGAACGAACTGGCGTGCAACCCCAGCCCCTTCGTGTACTTCTCGGGGTCCTCGCCCTTCTCCGGAGCGAAGGTCCCCGGGAGGTCGAGTGTGAGGTTGCCCGTCCAGATTTCGATGGCGTCGATTCCGACACTCGTCATTGCTGGTGAAACGATGTTGGAACACCTATAAGGGTCTGTCGATGGCCGTTTCGACGCTCGTCGAATGCCGGCCGGCGTCGTCCGGCAGTCACTCCTCGTCGTCCTCTTCTTCGACGACCTCGGGGTCCTCCAGGGCACGCTGGAGGCTGTCGAGGCCGTTGACCCACTCGGCGACGAGGCCGTACTCCAGTTCCTCGGCCACCTCTACGTCCAGGGTCTCCCCAGCGATGATGAGGGTGCCCGCCTGCGCGCAACAGCCCAGCGCGTTCTCGGGGTCGTCTTCGGCCTCGGCGTCGGCCGCGGCGCGGACGTACTCCGTGGGGGCCGCGTCCTCGGCGGGGCCGTTGGTGAGAAACTCCTCGGCTGCCACGAACACGGGGACGAGACTGGTCTGGACGCCGTCGATCAGCATCGCCTTCTCCTCGTCCTCGAACTCGACCTCGGCGAGGACGACCTCGCGGATGTCCGCGAGTTCGTCCATCGCCTCCTCGTCGTCGAGGTCGCCGGACTCGTGGGCCTTGAGGATCTTCGCGACCGCGATGGCCGCGTCGTCCTGAAGGTTCAACAGCAGGCGCGCCGAGTCCTCGTCCTCGGGGTCGAGTTCCTCGTCGCGTATCCGTTCGAGCCAGTTCTCCCAGCGCTCTTCCGAGTAGAAGCCACCTGGAGGCGCGCTCATATCAACAGGCAACGCTGCGCCACTCAAAACCCTTTCTACCCACAACGATTTCCCGGTGTGGTCCAGAAGCTACCCGTCCCCGCGAATCCGTCGCGTTCGGTCGGTTTCCGGCGAAACTCAGGTCAGTACGAACCCGAGGCCGAAGGTCAGCGCCAGTCCGACGAGCAGGACGACGAGGCCCACGGCGACCTGTCGCGTCGAGAAGGCACTCTGTGGCGCGGTGACCCGCTCGGCGGCGGGAAGATCGGGCGTGACCTCCGGTTCCTCGACGTGATGATCGTCGGCCATGTCCGGCCGTTCGGCGGGTCCGTACTTTGCTGTGTCGATGTCCGGGCACGGCGCAGGGCCGGCAGTCGGTCGACCCGCGGGGTCCCCTCGCTCGCCGCTATCGTCGGCCTTTTGCCCGCCCCGGGGGTACCCTCCGGTACCGACTGCATGGCGCTCACCAAGCGGATCATCCCCTGCATCGACGTCGACGTGGACGACGACGGGAACGCCGCGGTCTACACCGGTGTCAACTTCGAGGACCTCCAGTACACCGGCGACCCCGTCGAACTGGCCCGCCGGTACAACGATGCCGGCGCCGACGAGTTCGTCTTCCTCGACATCACCGCCTCCGCGGAGGGACGGGAGACCATGCTGGACGTGGTCGAGCGGGTCGCCGACGAGGTGTTCATCCCGCTGACCGTCGGCGGCGGCATCCGCACGCGCGAAGACGTCAAGGAGACCCTGCGCGCGGGCGCCGACAAGGTGTCGATCAACACCGCCGCCATCGAGCGGCCCGAGTTGATCCGCGAGGGTGCAGAGGCGTTCGGCAGCCAGTGCATCGTCATCTCCGTCGACGCCAGGCGCCGGTTCGACGAGGGCGGCGAGCACTACGTCCAGGTCGACGGCGAGTCCTGCTGGTTCGAGTGCACGATCAAGGGCGGCCGGGAGGGCACCGGCCGCGACGTCGTCGAGTGGGCCGCGGAGGCCGACCAACGGGGCGCCGGCGAACTGTTCGTCAACTCCATCGACCGCGACGGCACCGAGGACGGCTACGACGTCCCGCTGATGCGGGCCGTCTCCGACGCAGTGTCGACGCCGGTGATCGCGTCGTCGGGCTGTGGCGGTCCCGAGGACGCCCACGAAGTGCTGACAGAGGGTGGCGCGGACGCGGCGCTGGCGGCCTCTATCTTCCACTTCGGGGAGTACACCGTTCAGGAAGTGAAGGAGTACCTGGACGAGCGTGGGGTTCCGGTCCGGTTGTGAGGTCCTGACAGAGCTACGATTCGGTCGGCCGATCCACGTTCCGAACCGCTATTTCTGTCGTATCTGGTTGCGAAACGTTCAATTGGGACGGCTCTCTCCTCCCGTTAAATGAAGTGGCGCTGTGAGGGATGTGGGAAGCCACACGAGCGGAACGACCCGCCGTGTGACAACTGCGGCCACCACTCCTTCGAGAAGGCGGTCGTCCCGCTGGGTCCGGATGGCGAGGGTGGGCCGCTGGTGTGGGTCTGCACCGAGTGCGGCCGCGAGCACCCCCGGAACTCGCCGCCATGCAGTCGGTGTGGCAACACGACCCTCGAGAAGCGCGAGCAGACGGTCGAGGACCCGTTGGACGGCCCGAACACCACAGACGACGAGTCGACCCGCACCGGCGACGGATCTGCCACCGCCGACGGAGCGCCCGACGGACCGGGCGGCGACACGACGACGGTCTGGGCCTGTACGGAGTGCGGGCGGGCCCACCCGAGGAACAGTCCGCCCTGTAGCCGGTGTGGGAACATGGACCTCGAACGTGAAGTCCGGAAGTTCGACGACGTGGGCGGCGGCGGGGGATGGCTGGACGCCCTCGACCGCAAGTACGCACTCGGGTTCGTGGGGGCATTCGTCCTGCTGGGCGTCGTGCTCGCGTCGACGTTCGGGTTGCTCGGCCTCGGCGGGCCGCCGTCGGTCGAGGACGTCCCCGGTAGCGCCGAGTCGGTCGAGGGCCTGTCCTTGTCCGAGGTCGAGGACGAATTCGTCGCGGAACTGGACGAGTACCGGGCCGACGCCGGACTGGACTCCTTCGACCGTCCGGAGTCCCTCCAGCAGATGGCGACCTACTACAACCAGCGGCGGGTGAAAGCGGACTACGGCGACGGCGATCCGCCGGATCCCAGGACCGTCTACGAGAAGTTCGACTACCGCTGTGGCGGAACGCTCGCGCTGGACGAGTACCCACCGCCGGCGTTCGACGACGTCTCGGCGTTCGACGACGAGTCCCAGCTCAGCACGGTGCTGGCCCAGCTAGAGAGCCAGCGACTCGTTGAGGATCACGAGGAAATCGGCGTCGACGTCCACGCCGCACCGGACGGGACGCTGTACGTGGCGGTGTTCGCCTGCTGATCAGGCGACGGCCGTGAACGCCTCGCGGAACGCGGACGTCTCGTCCTTGACGGTGCCCGCGGCCGCCTCCAGGGCGTCCAGCGGGTCGGTGCCGTCCTCGGTCTTGACCGTCAGGATCGGTTCGGTCTGGCCGCCGGACTGCTCGGGGTTCATGTCGTAGGTCGCCGCGGCGACGCCCTCGGTCTCCAGCAGTGCCCCCTTCAGCACGTTCAGGAAGGTGTGGTCCTCGCCCCCGATCTCGATGACGAGTTCCTCCTCGTCGTTGTCGATGACCCGCAGGTCCATGCCAGTCGGTTCGCCGCGGGCGCGTTTCAACGTTACGAAGGGACCGGGAGGATCCGAAGGGCAAACGATTAACACCCCGCGTTCCAGAGAGCGGACATGACCCTGGCGGAGATGACGGGACTCCAGCGGGTAGTCGCGGTCGTGGCCCTGCTGGGGTCGCTCGTCGTCGTCTGGCGGTTCGACCGGTCCCGCAGCCGGTGGGGCCACCGTCTCCGCAGTCGGTTCGTACTGGGCGTCCCCTGGGGATCGGCCGTGGCCATCGGCTTCGTCCTCGCGGTGTACCTGTTCCTCCAGGGCGGGTACTGGCACTGGTTCCGGCCAGTCACGTTGCCGTACTCGGCGTGGTCGTACTTCACCCCGCTCGGCGTCGCGGTGGCAGGTCTTGCTCACGCCGGTCCGGGCCACCTCGTCGGCAACCTGACCAGTGCCGCCGTCCTCTTACCGCTGGCCGAGTACGCCTTCGGCCATTTCCCCCGCGAGCGCGGGAGCCAGTCGTTCTCCTCGTGGCGGACGAGCCCCCTCCTCCGGGCGTTCGTGCTGTTCCCCGCGGGGGTGCTGTTCGTCGCGCTGTTGACGGCGCTGTTCTCGTGGGGGCCGGTGATCGGGTTCTCCGGCGTCGTGTTCGCGGCCGCTGGGTTCGCGCTGGTCCGGTACCCCATCGCCGCGGTGGTGGCCGTGCTCGGCCGGGAAGTCGTCTCGCTGATCTACCGGTCGTTGCTGGATCCCGTCGTCCAGCAGGAGGCGACGTCCCGGTTCGTCCGGCCGGGGTGGGCCGGCATCGCCGTCCAGGGCCACGCGCTCGGACTGTTCCTCGGTGCGGCGGCGGGCGTGCTGGTCCTGTACCGGATGGGATCGGACGAGCGACCGTCGGCACTGCGACTGTGGCTGGGGACCGTCCTGGCCGGGATGTCGCTCGGCCTCTGGGCGCTGTGGTGGATCCGCGGCGGCGACACGTACGTCCTCTTCCGGGCGGTTGGGCTGGCGTTCGTCGTCGCCGTCGCCCTGCTGGTCGTCGCTCCCGTGGTCGCGTCCGAGCGACCGCTGCTGGGGCGGTTCGGCGACGATCTCACGCGGCGGCAGGTCGCCACCGTCGCGTTCCTGTTCCCGTTGCTGGTGATGTCGCTGATCGCCGTCCCCGTGAACCTCAACGTCGTCGAGGAGACCGGCCTCCCGGACGACGGCCAGCAGGTCGAGGTCCGGGACTACACGGTCGGGTACGCCGAGAACGTCCCCGACCGGATGATCAACGTCGTCGACGTGTCGCTGTTCGGCGAGACGACGGAGATCCGGACCAGCGGCGTCGTCGTCGTCAGCGAGCAGCGCAACATCTGGTCCCGCGAGATATCGCCCGGCCAACTGGCGCACTCCGGCCGGGCTTCCGTCGTCGTCGGCGGTCCGGGTTGGCGCGAGGTCGTCGTCGCCACGCGCGAGGGCTGGTCGGTCACCGGCGGTCCGACGGTCTACCAGGTCCGACTCGGGAAGGACGGCGAACCACAGCGACTCGCGTTCGAGTCCGACCCCGCGCGAGCGGACGTCGTCCTCGCCGGACACAACGTCAGCCTCGCGTCCCGGGACGGCGAGTTCTACGTGAGACTGTCGAAGAACGGGTCGGTGGTCGAGCGGGTTTCGATCCCGGAGGCCGGCGAATCCGTGATGGCTGGCGACGTCACCTTCGTCCGCGACGGGCGGTCGCTGATCGCGGAAGTCGACGACACCCGCGTCACGGTCGCCAGGAAGGAACAGTACGACTAGGCTCCCGACTCAGCCGTCACGCTCCGCCCCACTCGATCCGGAACACCTCGACCGGGAGTTCTTCGCGGTCGCTGTCGTGGAACTCGAACTGCCGGTCGACGGCGAGTTCGGCAGCGAACGCCTGGGTGACTTCCCCGCCGTTGTCTCCTGCGAACGATGCCACGAACTCCCAACTCCCCTCGTTGTGGATCGAGTAGCTGACCGCGGCGAGCTCGGCGGCGGTCGCGAGGAACGCCCGGTCGGCCCCTTCGTTGCCCGTCTGGGCACCGAACGGCGGATTCATCAGCACGGTCGCTCCCCGGAGTTTCAGCGGTAGGCGAGTCGCGTCCCCGAGCATCCAGTCGATGGCTACCGGCGGGTCGAACGCCCGCTCGTTCTCGCGGGCGACCGCGAGCGCGCCCGGGTCGCGTTCGACGGCGAGGACGCCCCCGGGCCGGCGGGTCGTCGCGGCGAGCGCGAGGATGCCGGTACCGGTCCCCAGGTCCACGACGGTCCGGTCCCCGACGTCGCCCTGGAGGTCCGCGAGGTGGACGAGGTGGGCCGCGAGCCAGGCCGGCGTCGGGTACTGTTCGAGGTCGGCCCGCGGGGACTCGAAGCCGGCGAGGTCGCTCAGTCGGCGCTCCAGGCGACGCTTGTCCATGGGCGGACGGAGCGGCTACAGCGAGAAAGAGGCTGGGATCCCGATCAGAGCGCGACCGGGCCGTCGACCTCCAGCGCGACGCCTTCGCGGCGGGCGCGCTCGGCGCAGGCCTCCAGGGCGGGCTGGACCTTCTCCTCGCAGGCCACCTCGTCGACGGAGAGTTCGACGGTGCCGACGCCGAGGAACGAGGCCGCGCGCACGAGGTCGCGGACGCGGTCGGCCTCCTCCTGGGTGGACAGCGAACAGTCGTCGTCGAAGTTCGCGCGGGCGGACAACCGCGCCGGGACGTAGCCCTCGCGGGCGAGTTCGTACTTCAGGTCCCGCAGATACTCGGAAGCCGTCGTCTCCAGGTCGTCGGCGTCGATGCAGACGGGAGTGGACTCTTCGGTGCGACAGCGTTCGACCGTGCTCGTGATTCCGGATCGGGTCGCGCTCATGCTGACGGTACATACATAGTGGGAATACAAAAACCTTTGTACATGCATGGTAGTAATCCCCGTCTCGTGAAGGATCCCCCCGTCCCCCACGTGCTCGAAGGGCAGTACCTGGTGAACGGCGTCGACGCCGACGGGCGGGTTCGTCGCTCCGGCGAAGACCTCCGACTACTGGTCGGCGCCGTGGCGTCGAGCGAGGACGGCGAGGCCGTCCGTCACCGTGGGTTGGCGTTTTCCGGTTCCGACCGGCGACGCCGTCTCCGAGATCACGCCACCAGGGGAGTGTCCCCACGCCGAGGACTGCGAGTTCACGACCCGGACGCTCGTCGACCTCGAGCGTGTGGAGCGCGTCAGGGAGAAGGAACTCGGCGGCTGTCAAGTGGTCTGAGATGTCGGTCGAACGACTCCGACTCCGGCGACGGGTCACCGACGCGTTCGAGCGGGGAGCCCTGACCGACCTCGATGCCGGAGAACGGATCGAGGTCGTCGCCCGCTCAGCGGAGATTTACGACGAGCACCTCGACCGTGGGGTGGTCGAGGACCGGTCCGGTCGCCACCGTGAGGCGATCGACCACAGTACCGCCGCGACCGTCGACTGGCTCGGGTCGATCGACCGGTTCGTCGAGAACGTCTACGGGACGACCCGGTACCTCGACCAGCCGTTTCCCCACGCTGATGTCCGGGCGAGTACGGTCCGGGGGCCACGCGGCCCCGTCGTCGCCGTGTTGCCCCGGAAACGACCGCGGGGACCTGGCGCCGTTCGTCCTCGCGCAGTGTCTCCTCGCCGGGTGCCCGTTCGTCGCCGTCCCGAGTTCCAGGGAGGCGTCGTCGTCCGTCGCGGAGACTTACGTCGAGAGTCTCGCGTCTGCGTGCGAGGAGGTCCTCGACGACCCAGACCCGGTCACGGAGGCGTTCGACGTCGCGCCGCCGTCGGACGACCGGTCGTCGAAACTGGAGGACCTCGTCTCCCTGGTCACCGGTCGCACGCAACTCGTCGCGTTCGGCTCCGACGAGGGAATCGAGGAGATCAGGGCTACCCTGCGGGACTCGGCCCCACGGAAAGTGATCCGGATGGGGAGCGGGTACAGCGCGTCGGCAATCCTCGGCCGGACCACCGACCGCCTGCAGGCCGACTGCGAGCGGATCCGTGCGTCGGCCGTCTTCGACCGGGGCGACGACTGCACGTCGACGAACGTGCTGTACGTCGACGAGGCCGTCTACGACGAGGTCCGCCACGGCCTCCACCGCGCCAGGGACCGACTCGAACCCGGAGAGGACTTCGTCGACCCGTCCGAGGAGGACCTTCACCGACGAGGTCGACGTGACGGACCTGGCGCCCGGGGTCCCGGCGCACCTGGTCGAGGAGAACCGCCCCACCCACAGGATCGACCTGAAGGTCCCCCACCAGGGGCAGGTCACCAGGTGCCGTGGAAGGTGTCGAACTCCAGTTCGTCCAGCGGCTTGTTGCCGACCGCGATCTCGTACTCGCCGGGGGTGAGCATCGGCTCGTCGAACCGGGGGCCGTCGTCGGTGGTGATCCGCGGGCATCCCGTGTTGACGAAGGCGTCCATGTCGAAGTTCTTCAGGCGGTCCGGCGTCACCTCGTCCATCGTGATGAGGTAGGCGTCGTCGTTGTCCGCCAGGATCTCCTCGGCCTGCTCCCAGCGGCCCTGGCCGATCTTGGTGCAGTAGATGACGCCCCACTTCTCGGCGTCCATCGCCTTGTGGACCGCGGCGTAGCGCTGTTTCATGAACTTCTCCGTGTCCGCGATGGTCACGACGTTGTTGACGGGGTCCGCGATGATCACGTTCTTCTCGGGGTGTTCCATCGCCAGGCCGAGGGGGTGGAACTTCCCGCCGCCGACGTACAGCACCTGGTCGGCGTCCACCTCGGCGGAGGCGTAGTTACAGCCCAGCACCTGCCCCTCGTGGGTGAGTCGGTCGTCGCCCCTGCGGGTGTGGACCTCGTAGCCGCGGTCCTCCAGGAACTCGCGCATCTCGTCGAAGCGGTTCATGTGCTGGGCCGTGGTGACGAGGCCGACGTCGCCGTCCTCCTCGGGATCTGCGAGTTCCTCCTCGACCGCCCGTTCCATGATCGGCAGGACGTCGACGTTCGAGAACAGGGGGACGTAGATGATCTTCTCGGACTCCTTCATCGGGGAGTGCCCGAAGTGGACGAACACGTCGGTCCGCTTCATCAGGAAGGTATCGAGGTCGCAGGCGCCGTAGCAGGGCTGGCCGGAGATGAGGACGCGCACGTCCTCCTCGATGTACTCGCGCAGGTCGTCGGCGACCGCGGGGGCGCGGCGCTTCAGCCCCTCGGGGAACTGGAGCCCGACCGTCTCGGCGTCGCGCTCGGCGACGGCCGCCGCGATGCGGTCGAGTTCGTAGTCCCACTCGCGGTCGTGTTTGAGGGCCATCCCCGTCTTCCGGAGGTCGCCCTCGCCGTACTCGGAGTCGCTCATTGGACTTCGTTACCGGTCCGGAACGTATAACCTCGGCGTTATCGGGCCGGTATTGTTCAGAAACACTCGTCCTAGCAGTATACGAACGATTGCAGCAATCGCTCGACGGTATCGGGATCGACATTGCGCAAGTGGTTTGGGAACTGGTTGGCGCGGCGGTTTACGTTCTCTAAGGTATAAACGAGCAGACCGAGAACCGATACTGAGACTCGACTAAAGTCTATTCACCGTTCTTCCCGCCGAGAAGTACCAACCCATAGATGATGACGAACACCACCGCGAGCAACGGCACTTCCAGCGGTAGATCGGTCGACGACGCCTCGGACGTGGGAGTGGGTGAACCGACCCGAGTCGGGGTCGGCGTCGCGTCGCCGGATTGGCTCACGGTAAACGAGACCTCGTATTCGCTGAAGCCGCTGAAACCGACGCCACCACGGGGATCGTACCCGGTGACGCGCACGTAGTACGTCCCGTTCGTCTCGGCCACGACCGTCTGGCTGGCTGTCTCGTACCCAGCACTGACGTCGTGGCCGGTTCGCGTGGCAGCCCCATCGAGCCTCCCCACGACGTTACCGTCCGCATCAAAGACCTCGACGACGATTCCGTTCCCCGCCTCGACGTGCCGGTTGTGATGCTGGACGGTGACGGTGAGTTCTTGGCCGCTCTCTAGATCGATCGTGTACCAGTCGTTCTCGTTCTGGGCGAGCACGGCAGTGACGTTCTCACCGGGCGAAACCGACAGTGCCGACGCCAGGTCGTCGTTCGTAACGTTCGACCGTGAACGGGACCGATCGGGCTCGGCAGTCGCGACGCGGAACTGGACGTCGCCACCGCCGGCATCCTGACGCGACAGCTCGAGCGTGTACGTCCCGTTGGCCGGGGCGACCGCCCGAACGAGAGTCGCTGGGCGCTCGTCCGGTCCTTGGCAAGTACGTCACCACCGGGTCCGTACAGCGTCAACTGCACGCCGTCGGGATAGCCGACGTGGACGATGCGGATCACTTCCCCGTTTTCGGCGTTGAACGTAAGTCGGTGTACCTCGTTATCGTCGACGGTCCGGTTCACGGACGCCCTCAGGGGAACTGTCTCCGTGACGATCGTTCGCGGTACATCGACGGACAGCTCGTACGCGGTGAATCCGCCGAGGTCACGGCCGTCGACGCGGACGTAGTACGTGCCCGGTTCTTCTGCGAGGAACGTCTGCATCGCCGTGATGGGGTCGCCCGGTTCGGTAATGCCACGCCAGTCGTCGAGTTCACCGACCGGGTTGCCGTCGGCGTCGAAGATTTGGACGGTGAGCACGTTCCCGCTTAGGACCCTAGGACTCCCATGCAGATACTGGAGCGAAACGTTCAGTCGGTCACCTTCACCCAGTTCGACTGCGTACCAGTCCGCCTCTTGCGCCGCGAGGATGCCGGTCAGGTTCGCCGGCACGTCGTCGATTGGCAGCGCCGATGCCCGGTTGTCGTTCGAGACGTTGTCGAAGGGCGTGATATGATTCGGATTAGCGGTATCGACCTGGAAGCCGAACCCGCGACCGGTGAACTCCGGCGGGGTATGGGGCTCGACTTCGAGCACGTACGTCCCGTTCTGCTCGGCCATGGCCCCGAACGAGGTGATGGTATCGGTAATCACGTCCGCGGCGAGGACGGTGCCGTCTGGACCGTACAGCGTCACGTTCGTCCCGAGTAGCTTAGTCCGTGGACGACCCGGATCATCCGGTTGGCGGCTGCCTCGAACGTATATCGCTTGACCTCCCCAATGGCGACCGAATCTTCGATCCACTCGCCCTTCTCGATCGGCTGTCCCGCCTGGGCGGTATTGTCGGCGGTCGGGTCAGTCGGATCGAACGCGGCCGCAACCAGTCCCCCCACACTTGCAAGCACAACGAGCATCGCCACGACGACCACGAAACTCGATACGAGTCCGTCTGGAGGTGGAAGACGTCCACTCATCAGGTGGCTCCCGCACGGTAGTTCCACCTCCAGTCATCACCTGACCCACCGAGGCGTCGCCCGGCTTCGTTGGTGGACGGTACTGCCGCGCTGCTCGGCTCGAACCACCGTTGCCTTCGCTGGTTGTCCCCTCTGGTGGTCGGTCCCCCCATTGTTCCCCTACGTCTTGGTACCCCTCAACAGACTAAAACGCTATTCACGAGGTGTCTACCCCTCGTTTACCACCACTATTCAGAGGAGAATTGGTGGTCGGAACCAGTGGTCAGTTGAACAGCTAGTCTCTCTTCGGAAGATCGTCCACGCAACTCACCCGATAAGCGACATCAAGATTGAGGATACCTCCAAGGTAGGAGAGATTCGTGCTTCAACCCTGTAGTTACCAGATTATAGCAGAGCTTCGCACAGATCTTGTCGCAGACTAACCTCAATTTTATTATTTTAATAAGCACAATATGGTCAAAGCGTTTTTGAGTTCCGGGGCCATTATTTCACTCTGTGAGTTCTGAATTGCCATCGAAGATTGTCCATGGGATGGATAGTACCGAGAATAGGCGGGATTTCATTATCCTCTCTACGACAGCATTGTTAAATATAGCATTCCTTGTTTCGTATGCATTCTCGGCAAATTGGTGGGAGTCGGCAGGGATACCGATACTCCTCGGACTTCCGCTTGTAACGGGCATCCTCGGGGGGAAACGCGAATACGGCTTTCTCTATACGATCATCCCTGCCTATCTATTTTTACTACCAATAATACAGTGGGTGTATGTGATGAGTGATTTCGGGGCTGGGCAGGAAATTAGAAAAATATTTATATTATTTCTTATCCCGTTAGTGATATCACTTCCAATTGTTGCAATAGGTTATCTGATCGGGGTCGGAATCCATATTCTTTTGAAAGGCCGGCATTGAAGACCAGAAAGAGAATAATTATCGCACTACTAACCGCTGTAGGAGGTCTCCCCAACAGTCAACTCAGGATTATTACTCTTTATTCGGAAAAACGGGAATGCAGTACTATAACTTCCGTATTTCCCAGAACCTATCGGCGAGCAAGATTTAGAAGACGTTCCGTTGAAGCCCGAGTTGTGCATGATGATGAAGCGGCCATCGGAATTATCGAACCAAACAGGGCCGCCTGAATCTCCATCTCCCATTCTAGTACTGCACTTCACAGCCTGTTCAAAGGCGTTTACACATCCATTTCCGTAGGAATCGTAAATTGCGTCAAGCGTCCCGGTGCTCCATCCAGTGAATGACCCGTAATTTTCAACGGTGTACCCATTGTCACGGATTACTTCACATCCTTTCTTCGTAACCCAACCATCAATTGGCTGACGGACGACACCTTCCCAAATTTCGTCAGCTAGATCTACATTCGGATCAACTAAGATCCAATCTAGACCATAATTTCCTTTTTGACGTCCCGGTCCCGATCTCCTTGTTGTAGTAACTCAAAAGTTTAACACCATTACCGAGTTCGCAATCGCCGGGAGTCAAGACGTGATTGGCCGTGAGTATCCGTTCCTCGTTAGCATTGCTATCATAAACTCGATAACCGGCGGTCGAATGCGATAGTGTTGACCCATCTTCAACCTTCGTATAATACCCAGCAGGGAAAGGGGTATCATCGTAGAGGTTGTCAGTACAGCCTCCAAGATTTAGATTCAAGGTTTCCCTCATAATACTTATATCAGTTACCTGAACCTCGCTGGGGAACGGTACACCTGCCTCATCAAGCGATGTTGGCAGCGACTGAATTTCAGCATCAGTTGCATCCGGATCTACTTTAATTTCTATTTTAGAATAAACCATGTTATCGATCATTTGGGAAGAACGAACTAGACGACAACCGTATACGAAATCATAACTACGGAGTGATTGCGAAATACGTTCGCGAACACGATTGATCGCCTCTGTATGTCGATTCCATTGGGAAGGAACTCGTTCAATTGAAACCGGCTCGTCGTTCAAGCCGCCTCGGGCGATCACAACATCCGTTTCGTCTTGAGCAGTTCCGATTTGAGAAAACGCTTGGATTCCAACTACGCCGGAACCAATCGATTTCAATGCCTTTCGTCTTGGAAATCTTGCGATGCCGTCGTTAGACATGCAACCAGTGGTGAATGGCCCCTATTATTTCAAAATTTCTTATAATATTATAATAGTGTTATTATTTGATCTCTATTTTTATATTCACTATCCATTTATCCAAGTATTCTCGCCTACATCATGGGTCGTCCCACTTGTGACGCTGGGCCAGCACGACCACGTTTTAACGGCCACGAACGAATATAAACCTCAGTATTTTCTACTTACGGGATATTTTATGTATAATTTGTATTTTCTAAAATTCTATCCAAACCCTCAACTCAGGGCCGACCGAAGCAAATCGGATCTTCTACCTCTGAGTCTCACAAAACACGATCATCGGCCCGAGACGGAGATTTAAGGCCCATGGCGAGCAACCCATCCCTGGCACCCGATGGCAGAGGACCAGACCGAGGACGGACAGTCGGCAGGAGACGGTGGGGCGACTTCGACCCGGGACGGCAGATCCACGGAAGACGACGACCCGGACGACGATTCACCCACCTTCGAGATCCCGGCCCGTCCCGAGCGCAACTACACCCCGACGGGTGGCGTGGAGTACGTGGGCGAGACGGCGTTTCACCTTAAACCCGACCCGGAACTGGCCGTCGACGAACTGGAAGCCGCCCTCGCCGACGTGCTGGACGCCGACCGCTACGTCCGGGGGGACTGGTTCGACCTCCCGCGGCCCGTCTTCCTGGTCCACGACGAACCCGTCTCCACGTCGTTCCGGGTCGTCGTCCGGTCGGGCCGTGTGGAGTTGCACGTCCTCCCATCGACGGAAGCCGCGGGATTGCGGGAACTGTTCGACCGACTGCGGGCCGAGACGGACGTGGACTGGACCGTCGATTGCCGGGTAGACCAGGCGTGATCGGCCGACGCGACCGGCGAGGGCCGGAGGTCGGTTCGCTCGCCGCCTCCGGCAGGTCTAAACGGCAGTAACGACAACGGACGGCCATGAGCGTCGAAACGTCGAAGCAACTGGAGGACCTCGGGCGCGAACTCGGGGAGGCTATCACGGACATTCCGGAGTACCAGGCGTTCGAGGAGGCGAAAGCGGCCGTCGAGGAGTCCGACGAGGCCCAGGGCCTGATCGAGGAGTACGAGCGCAAGCGCGAGGAGTTCATGATGGCCCGGCAGGCCGGCGAGGCCAGCCAGGCCGACCTGGCAGAACTCCAGCGCGCCCAGCGCGAACTGCACGACGTGCCCGTGATGGCCGAGTATCTGGAGGCCCAGGCCGAACTGGAGGCCCGACTGGAGCGCGTCAACGAGGCCATCTCGGAACCGCTGGCCCTGGACTTCGGGGAATCCGCCGGCGGGTGCTGCCAGGACTGATCCGGCCCCCGACCGACTCGGAACCCTCTTTCCTGTCGTCCACGGAACGCCGACCGTGCTCGTCCAGATCTACTCGCTGACGACCGCCGAGGACGTCCGGGCGATGGTCGACCTGGGCGTCGACCACCTCGGGTTCGCGGCCGGCGAGGACGGCGTCCCTGCGGGCATCTCCCTCGATCAGGCCCGCGACCTGTTCGAACTGGTCCCCGACGACCACCGAACGGTCGCGCTCACGGTGAAGACGGACGTCGACGCAGTCGTCGAGAAGGGCGAGACCCTGCGGCCGGACGTCCTGCACCTCTGTCCCGAACCGGGCGCGCTGTCGCCGGCCGACGTCCGTGACGTCGCCGACCGCGTGCCGGCCGATGTCGAGGTGATGACCGCGGTCGCAGTGAACGGGAGGGAGTCGGTCGACCGCACCCGGGAGTTCGACTCCCCGAGCGACTACCTCATCCTCGACACCGCGGCCCCGGACGTCCCTGGGGTCGGTGCGTCGGGAGAGACACACGACTGGTCGATCAGCCGCGAAATCGTCCGGTCCACCGACGCGCCGGTGATCCTTGCGGGGGGTCTGAGCCCCGAGAACGTCGCGGAAGCCGTCAGGGAGGTCCGCCCGGCCGGCGTCGACTCCTACACCAGGACCTCACGGACGGAACGGCGAAAGGACGTCGACGCGGTCGAAACGTTCGTCGAACGCGCCCGTCAGGCGGCATCCGGCGATGACGGGTAGCGAGCGGCCGGGTGGGTCGTCCGAGGGCCCGGGTTCGTCGTCCGGGGATCCGACGGTCGTCGGCGTCGGCAACGCACTGGTCGACCGGACGTACCTGCTGTCGAACCTGCCGGAACCCGACGGCGGCGCGTCCGTCGAGGCGTACGAGGAGCGACCGGGCGGCGTCGAGGCCAACGTCGTCACTGCGCTGGCCCGACTCGGCCACGACGTCGGCGTAATCGCCCGCCTCGGTGACGACGACGTGGCCGAGACGGTCCTTACGGACCTCGACGACCGGGGCGTCGACCGCTCGCGCGTACGCGTAGTGGAAGACGAGACGTCGTCGTACTGCCTCGTCCTGCGGAACCGCGCGGGCGAGCGGATGATCATCGGTGGCGGTGACGGCACCGCGAACCTCGCGCTGGACGACGCGGACCTCGCGTACCTCGCGGACGCAACGGCAGCCTTCACCTCCGGGTACGCGCCCCCGCGGGTCCACGAACGCCTGGCGGCCGCCCGGGACGATGGCCGACTCTCGGGGCTGGTCTTCGACCTGGCCGGCCGCCTCGCCGACCTCGAAACCCGTGGCCTGGACGCCGGAACCATCGACGCGACGGCGACCGCCTGCGACCTGTTCCTCGGGAACCGGCCAGCGGTCCAGTCCTACGTCGGCGGGTCGGACGTGGACGAACTCGTCGATGGCCTCCGGTCCCGCGGGGTCGGCCGGGGGGCCGTCACCGACGGGCCGTCGGGGGCGACGTTGTTCGACGAGGACCGGACCGTCTCTGTTCCCGCGTTCGACGTGGACGTGGTCGACACGACCGGCGCGGGCGACGCGTTCGCGGCGGGCCTGGTCGACGCCTGGATCCTTCGTGACGAACCGATGGAACGGGCAGGCCGGTTCGCGGGCGCCGTCGCGGCGCTCGGGTGTACCGGGGAGGGAGCCAGGGGGAACCTGCCGGCCCGCGAGGCCGTCGAGGAATTTCTGGAATCCTGCTCGTCGGTGTAGTCAGAGGGAGCACGGCCCCACGAGTTCGTATAGCGAGATACGATTTATCGGTCGGACTTCGACCGATCAGGTCTCCTCACGTGTCAGAGGGTAGAACCGAAGGGCGCAAAGTTCCGGCGATTCAGGCACGATGCGGCGGAATCCGGTCCAGGGGACGGCGGGATCGGACGCACTTATATACTCCAGCGAGGTACTCGAGGGCCGACCGGATGCGGCGCCGCCTTGCCCTTCCTGGGCCATCCACGCTCTAACGCCGTCTCCTCAGCAGATTCGGTGCGTTTCCAATCCGAGTGGAGACTCACGTCCACGAACGGAAACGATTACTCCGTGGCCCGAAAACTGCGGGACATGACGACCAGCGACTGGGGCGACTGGCTGCCGAACGCCGTCGCGGACGCGGATCCCGACGGGATCACGCTGTGGTACCTCGGGTGCAACGGCTTCGTACTGAAGGGGAGCGACGAAACGACGCTGTTCGTGGACCCGTACGTCGGCACCGGCGATCCACCGCGAACCGTCCGGATGATCCCCGTGCCGTTCGATCCGACGGACGTCCGGTCGGCCGACGCCGTCTTCGCCACCCACGAACACACCGACCACGTCCACGGACCGAGCCAGGCTCCGCTTCTCGCGGACGCCGGGGCGACGTTCTACGGCCCCGACGAGAGCGTCGCCGTGGCGACCGACGAAGAGGACTGGCCGGGCGAGTGGGGCGTCGACGCAGACGACCTCGTGACCGTCGCGGAGGGAGATTCCGTCGACGTCGGGGGATTCACCGTCCACGTGGAGGACGCCCACGACCCCGACGCCGTCCACCCCGTCTCGTACCTGTTCGAGTACGACGGCGTGACGGTGTTCCACGGCGGCGACACCAGACCGGCCTCGGAGTTCGAGCGAATCGGCGAGGAGTACGACATCGACCTCGGCATCCTCGCGTTCGGGTCGGTCGGACGAATCCCGGACAAAGAGACCCGCGAACCCACACGGACGCGCTGGTACAACGACGAAAACCAGATCGTCGAAGCAGCCTCGGCGCTCCAAATCGACGCCCTGTTGCCAAGCCACTGGGACATGTGGAAGGGCCTGACCGCCGATCCGACGGCGCTCCACCACCACGTCGGAAGTTTCGAGTACCCGCACCGCCTGGAGGTCGTCGAAATCGGTGACAGCGTCGACCTCGACCGGTAAGGACGTCTTGATACGGCGTAAGACGACGTTACGTTCGGACGTTGGCAGGTCGGGATAAACGGGCAGCCGGGAAGAACGGCCGACCTATCGGCCGGGTCCTTTTTGGTGTCGGTGGCGTATTACGTGGTATGAGCTACGCGTCCGACGACGGCACGCAGGAGGTGACCGCTGACGGGATCCGGGTCGAGAAGGGATTCGAGGCGGAGGAGTTCCCGGTTCCCGCGATGCGGTTCGCCATCGCGTCCGAGCGTGACGAGGCAGTTACGGTGCGCATCTCCGACGACATCCCGGAGGACTTCTCGATGGACGGCGTCGGGTTCCACCCGGACTACGAGGGGGAGAACTGGACCGCCTACGAGGACAACCGCGTCGAGTACGAACGGACCCTCCAGCCAGGGGAGCACGTCGTAACCGTCTACGGCATCCGCGCGAGCACGATGGAGGAGGTCCGGGCGTTCCTGACGGATCCCACGATCGAGGAGGTCAGCCCCGCGGGTACGGACGTCTCCGCCACCGATCACCGCGCCGTCGACGACCAGACGATCCAGGACATCGCCCCGAAGGAGTCCAACCAGGTGGTCCGGGACGTCCTCGCGGGCGAACGCGAGACCCTCCCCGGCATGGACGACGACGTCCCCCAGCCCTCCGGGACGGACGCGAACGGAACTTCGACTGTGGCCGACGTCGGACCGATGGAGGACAACTCGACCGGCGAAGCCGACGACGACCTCGAACTTGGCCCGGACGAAGCGGAGGACTTGCTTGGAGACCTCGAAGCAGAGACCCACACCGACGAGGAGTCCGAAGAGGGAGCCGTCGAAACCGAGGACGACGCCGCCGCCGAAGACGACGACGTCGACGACTCCATCGACCTCGGCCTGGACGCCGACGACGACGGACTGGAACTCGACGTCGACGACGACGCGGAGGAGGGTGATCCGGGGCTGGAACTCGACGACATCCCCGAAACGGACGAACTCGAACCCGGGGACGACGACGGGGAAGCGAAGAAGGATGCGGACGAAGGAGAACTGATCGAGGACGACGACACCGGTGGACCGGTGGGCGACGGAACGACCGACGACGGGGCGGCCGCCGACGAACTCGTCGACGCGTCCGCCGAAGAAGAAACGGCAGACCCTGTGGCCGACGAACCGGCGGACAACGCGGCCGTGGCGGGGTCGAAGTCCGACGATGCGACGGCAGGTGAGGACGAGCCCACGGACGACGTCGCCGTCGACCTCGACTTCGATTCGGACGGCGAGGCGGACGATCTGGAGACCCCCGAGGAATCCGAGGGGCCCGCGCTTGACGAGGAACCCACGGTCGTCACGCCGGACGACGATCCGACGGCCGACGACGCCACCCCTGGTGAAGCGGACGTACCGGCCGACGACGAACCGATCTCCATCGACGACGGTCCGGACCTGGGCACGGCGGCCGACTCCTCGCCCGTCACCGGTGAGGAGCTCGGTGACGGCTCCCCCGGATCCGACGAGGTCGTCGACGAGCCGATCACCGACTCCGCGTCCGACGAGGAATCGGCATCGGACGACCCCGAGGTCGACGACGAAACGGACTCGACGGACGTCGCCGTGACGGAATCGGGAAGCGTGGTCTCCGCGCTGGTAGAGGAAATCCAGTCAAGGTCCGTCGAGGAGTCCGAACTCGAAGCACTCCGTGACGCACTCGACGTTGGCGAAACGTCCGAACCGACCCGGAGCGTCGACACGCGCATCTCACGTCTGGAGTCCAGGCTGGAGGAGTTCGACGCGTACACGGACGCACTTCGGGAGTTCATCGACGACCGCGGGACCGCCGAGGAGATCATCGAGGGTTTGGAGTCCGAGATGGAGGACCTGCGGGACGACCTCTCGGAGATGTCGGGGTTCGTCGAGTCTAACGAGGATCGCGTCGACGCCGTCTCCGAAGTCGTCGACGGACTGGAGTCCGACCTCGCGTCGACCGGTGACGACCTCTCGACGCTGACGGCCCGCGTCGACGAAATCGACGCCGAGTTCGAGGCCCTCGTGGGGAGCGTCGAAGACCTCGAAACGGACGTTGAGGACGTGGAATCGACCGTCGAGGACCTCCGGTCGGAGGTCGTGGACGTTGCCGAGGGCACCGTCGACGAGGAACTGGAGGAGTTGCGGTCCGACCTGGCGTCGCTCCAGGAGGACGTCGAGGAAATCGTCGAGTGGCGTGGCCAGCTCGGCGAGATGTTCAAGTGAACAGGGCGTTCGTCGTCGCCCCCATTCGTTCATTACCGTCTGTTCTCTTTGACCCGTCCGTTTTCGGCGGTTCACACTCGTCTATGAGAATCCCGTTTACGAAATCTCAACTGATACCACTACTGCGTAGTAATCAGAGATTATGGTCCCACTGGACCCGGATTTATGGCGCTACAATTATAGATTACCCGTCTGTTGGGCCGCTATGGGGGCCTACAAATCAGGATAAGGGCCTTAATCTTACCCCACCGGGATATATCGGGTCGTAACCGGTGTGAAACCCCCGATATACCCTACCCCATATCACCCTATTGTTGGGGTGGTTCAGGTCATTTCGGTTCTAGTTCAGGTTCACGTTTAGGTCAACCATGTCCGACGAAAGCACTCCCGTTGTGTGTGAGCACTGCGGGTACGATTGGGATTACAGCGGTAGCTACAGCACGCGAACCACCTGCCCCGACTGCCAGCGAAAGGCGGAGATCGGAGGAGACTCGAAATGACCTGGTTGTGTTCGCACTGCCAGTTCCGTCATCCGGATGACGTCCACGAGTGTCCGTTGACGGGAAACACGCGTCTGGGAGGTGGTCGCCGATGACTAAGACGACCGAGCGTCTTCACGCGATCAACATCGGCGACCAGGTTGAGGACCGCGACGCCGATTCTGAACCTGCGGAATGCCACAACCCACTCTGCACGGAGACGTTGACGTGCGACCCAGGCGATCAAGAAGGGTACTGTTCCTGGGATTGCGCCGTCATTGCGCGTTCGGGAGCAGCTAACCGAATCCGTTCTAACGAGAATTCGCCACCACAGCAGGCCACGCCTCTTCGGGATGGAGGTGACCGATGATGACAGGGAAAGATTCAATCGACGACGTTAGTGAAAAAACCTGTTCAACGCACGGGATGAGGGACGGAGAGCGCGTTTCGGACGCCATCAAGGACATGACGGAGACGTTGGAGGATCGGAATGAGATCCTCGGCAACATCGCTCTTGCAGTTGAGAGTCTGGCGGCGCAAGAGTCCGTCAAGGACTCTCTGCACAACACAGGCGGTGCGACGGACGAAGAGGTGTCCGAGGCCGTGGACGCCGACGGTTCGTCAGACGTCCGTGACACCGCACAGAGCGACTCTGGCGTTGCCGAGACCGACACTGACAACATCGTGAAGCGGTGGTTGGGGATGCACGGCTACAGCTACGAGAAGTTCGAGTGGGGACATATCGGGGGCCGAACGGTCTACATATCCCTCGATGGGTACATTGACGACTTCGAGTCGTTTCAGGATTCTCTTCGGGGGTTGGATAGCCGCGAGTGGATTCCCGACGACGAACGCAACGAGATGGACATCGAAGAACTGCGCTACCATGTCCGCAAGGAGGCTGGGGAGGCATGATGGACTACGAGAAGTTCGAGGATTGGGGTAAACTCGAAGGAGAGAGAATCACAGTTGAGTACGATTTGCTGGTTGAGTGCGGCGACTGCGGTTGGTGCGTCAAGCGTTGCCGGCGACAGGGGGCGGAAGGCGCCAGCCGTCACCACCTCCTCCATGCGGATTGCAACGGGATCGTCGACATTTCGGAGGCTGATAGCGATGACTAACGTCGACCGGTACTGTGACACGTCGAGTTGCATCAAAAACGCCGACAAGGTGGTTGAGTACTCTGGGGGGGAGACGCGGAACTACTGCGTGTCGTGCATCCGGACGCTACATCAGGAGTACGCGGTGGACCTGGAGGTGATCGGAGACCTATGACTCACCCATGTCCTGCGTGCGGTGGGTACGGGTTCTGCTTGAGGAGTCCGTCCATCTTCAGTAGCCTGGAGATTATGACTCGTTGCTACGAGTGCGACGGGTCCGGAGTCTGTGGACAAGACACGACCATGAAGAACACTTACGACGCCGGACACGAAGGAACCTGCATAGCCGACGACGCCGACGCCGACGACCAGGACGACGGGGGCGACGATGGTAATTAGTTTCAGCGACGACACGGCCTTCGGGTTCCTGGCGGACCAGGGGTTCGTCGTGACGGCCCGCGCGTCGCGGCGGTCAAACCCGAACGCGCCGACGTGGGCGAACCGTGGGCGCGGCCAGGAAAAGGTCGCGGACGTGCCGGGTCTTTCGGTCGATGGCCCCCTCGGGGATCTCCGGCAGCGTCTCGTCGCACTCCTCGGTTTCGAGCGGGGCGAGGTGCGGCTCGATAATTTCCTTCGGCAGCGAGTCGAGTTCGTCACGGATGTACTCGGCGTAGCTGTCAAAGTAGACCTCGGAGCCGAACTGCTCGCGGATGGAGTAAGAGAATGTGGAGTGGTCAAGGACATCGTCGAACCCGAGAGTTTCCCGTATCTCGGGGTATCGTTTGAGTTGGCGTTCCAGCTCGAAGAACGACTTGCCGGTCAGGAGCCGGTAGACGTGAGCCTGCGCCATCGCTTGCGGGTGTTCGTCCCCGCGGCCGTCGAGGCCGTCTTCGCGCTCGTCGAAGAGCGGCCCGGGGGTGTCGGCGATGGTCTGGACGATGGCCTGCTCACCGAGGGTCGGCCCATCGTCCGCACGCGTGTCGCCTGTCACACACGTGGGATGTTCGGACTCACTGAAAAGTCTTGCGCGAACGGAGGTGCATCAGCGTGAATCATTCTGTGTTCGCGTATCCCGGTAACAAGTCCTCTCTGGCCGATTGGGTAGGCGAGCACCTTTGCGAGCACCGCTGCTACGTAGAGGTATTCGGCGGCGCGGCAGGTGTCTTGGCGAATAAGCCAAAGAGCTACAACGAGGTCTACAACGATGTAGATGAGGACCTCGTACAGTTCTTCGACGTGCTTCGGGAGCGCGGCGCCGAATTAACAGACTGGCTCCAGAGGCTTCCCTATGCCAGAGAGAAGTACGATCAGTGGGCCGACCGCTGGTATGCAGAGGGCTGGCGGCCCGATGACCCGATTAAGCGCGCCGGCGTATTCTTCTTCCTTCGAAGCACGTCCTTCGGAGGAACATACCAATACCCCGGTGGCTTCGCTATCAGCTCCAGCCGGAACCAAGCACGGACCTATTCTGGACAGGTAGATCGTCTCGAAGAGTTCGCTGCGCGGTTCCGCAACGTGGTCATTGAGAACAAAGACTGGAAGGAAGTTATTGAGAGTTACGACAGCGACGAGACGCTGTTCTACCTCGATCCGCCGTACTACGACACTCGGTGTCGGTATCGCCACGGACACGAGTTCGACCACGAGGAACTCGCGTCGACGCTCTCTGGAATCGATGCCGGGTGGCTGGTGTCATACGGCGACTTACCACCTGCCATAGAGAAAGCGGCTGAGACAGTCGTTGAGCGGACCGTTCGCTACAATATGGGGTCTGGATACAACGGCGAGGTTGATCCGTCGCCGGAGACCCTATCTATGAGTTATGATCCGAGTACTACGCCGTCGTTCGTCGATGAATCGACCGCTCAACAGACTCTCGTCGCGGCGACAGATGGCGGAACGGAGGGGAAAGAATGACCGAGAAAAATTCAAGTGATGACGTTAGTCAAAAAACCGGTTCAACGTACGGGATGCCTGACCTCGATTGGCCGCCCGGCTTCGACCGCACCCCTCCGGCCGAGCGGACGCGGAACAACAGCTTCGACGTCTCGCTCTCGAAGGCGCTTGCGGCCACCGCGTCGAGCGCTGCCGGATCAACGACGTCCTGGAGGACGTCGAGGCAGAGGTCCCGCGGATCGCCCCGTCAACCCAGTCGCGCCCGACGGTGGTCAGGATGACTGACGTCAACATCCAGGCCATGAAGCGGAAGCCGTCGACCACGAAGCCGGAGGAAAGGAATCGGTGTCCGGAGTGTCGGAGTGTGTCGATTAGCCCGCTGACGAGGAAGAATCAAGGCCAACAGGCGTCGGGAAAACACAACTGGCGATGCAACAACTGCCAGAACAAGTTCAACGATCCGATAACGCTGGTGACCGAACGGTGATGAGTGAGTGCGAACACTGCGGCGGGTCGGGTATCGCTCCCATCGTGGACGGGGCCGCAACTACCGGAAGGCGCGTCGTCTGTAGCGTGTGCAAAGGAACAGGAGAGACGCGAGATTCCGACGGAGGGCCAGACACCATCGGAGACGTCTGTATGGCCAGAGTTGACTCACAGAACGTACTCAATGGCCTTCAGACGGTTCGCACTCACCAGCGGATCGCCGGGAAACAGGCCAACGAGAACCCCGGCGAAGGCTGGGAGGACGATGCCGCGGGACTGTCGGCGGTGGCCTACGTGGTCGAGCGGGTCTTGTCGAAGTCAGAGAGGGAGGTGAAATGATGGGTAAAGGCACCCGCCGGGAGCGAGAGGCTCGCGAGTTGTACGAAAGCGCCGGGTACTGGGTTTACAGCCCACAGAACCCGAAGTTCGGGGATAACGACCTCTGGAACCTGTTCGACCTGGCGGCCTACCGCCGTCCGACGGGAGACCTGCGGTTCGTGCAGGTCAAAAGCAACGGTGCTCGTGGGATCAAGGAGTGGTCTACCCGCGCCAGACACTTCCGGGCGGTGACGTCGGTTAACGTTGACTTTGTTGTTCCGTACGACCGTGAAGGGTGGCGGTTGATCAAGCCGTTACTCTGCGGGACGGCAAGTGACGACAGGTTGCATACGACACTGTACGACGAGAGAAACGGCGACGTTGCGATGGGCGACGGGATCGTGGAGTACCTGCGGGGTGGGGCGAATGAGTGAGTTGGACATCGGGGAGCACCCATCGCTCAGCACCGACGAGAAACAACTGAGCTTCGTCACGACGAAAGCTGACGCCCCTTCGGTCCGGGTGCATAGTGAAGTGGCCTCGGTAACCAGACGGATACTACAGCACCCTGAGTTTACTGTCGAGAACAGGCGGGTCGTTGATGGGTCCGTGGTTGCAGTGACGGGGACTATTCCGTTGTCGTGCCTCACGGTAAAGGCCAGTCCGAAGGCGTCCGATCAGTTTAGTCGGCTGGTAAGCTCAGGGGTAGAGAACGGAAACTAATCCCCGTCTATTCCCCCTCGCCGTCCGGACGTTTGAGTTGGGTGTGTTCGTACAGCGTCGCCGCGATAGCGTCCGCCGGGAGTGCGACCAACGCCATGACAGACCACAGCGGCATCCGCACCGACTGGGAGAGAAACGAGACGTCTCCGCCGGTCGACTGGCCGACGACGCCGACGCCGAGCAACCACAGCCAGAGTCGTACTGTTGGCGACAGCATGGCTACGTGAACGAGGATCCGTCAACCAGCGAAACCCACTGGTCGCCCGACCCGTCCCCGGTCGAATCCTGCCACATGCACGGTTCGGGGTTGCCGCTGGTGGTGTTCGACCCGTTGTCAAGGCGGACCTCCCCCGGGAAACTGCCGTTAGTCCCCGACAGGTCGAACGATTGCGGCCACCCGTAGCCGGAGCCGGTCATCTTCATGACGAGCGACCCGTTCACGTTGATATCCATGCCGACGCCCTGGTAGTCCTTCGTGACCGTGTTGTTCTGAGCGTTGAGGTACTCTCGGCTGGACTGCGGCGGCATCCGAGTGACGAACTGGCCGAACGATCCGTCTGACGTCCCCTGGACGTCCGAGATTGCCCCGGTGTTGGTCATCCGGACCTTGATGCGTTCGCCGGCCAGCGAGTTGGTGCCGGCGGCCGTGGGGTCCCAGAAGTCACCCTCGAACGTGACGGATTCGTTGGACCCGGCATCGTTCCGAATGCCGAACTGGCACGCCCCGGTCATCTCCAGCGTTCCCCGAAGCTGGCTACGAGCGTTCGAACTGCCGGTATGCCGAACGAGGTGGTGGCATTCGGCGATGCTGACCTGTATCGGAGTGTTCACGAACCCGCCATTGGACGCTTCGAGTCGGAGGCCAGTGCCACATCCCTCGGAGTCAACCACGCATTCCCTCAGCGGGCCGATGCCGACACCCTGGCTGTCCACGAGGGCCAACGACTCCCCGCCAGTGGTCGCACTCGTCACGTCGGCCGCAGGGAGGTACGTGCGGTGCTTAACGACGACGTGAGCGCTACCCTTGACGTTGCCCGAGGACTTGCCGGGGTAGTACCTTCCGTTGGTGGACTCGGAGGTGTCCAGGTAGGCCACCCTACTGGTGTAAGTGTCGTCAGTGATGGCGTGAACCCGAAGGGAGGCCCCGTTATCCACGAAAAAGCCGTCGTAGTCTCCGGACGGCTTGAACGAGGCTTGCATGGCGTCGACACTGACACCCGGCTTCAACTGGACGGTGCTTCCAGGGTCTATTGTTTCGCCGGGTTTCACCCGGACCAAAGCCCGCTCTTTGTCGGGACCCAGGCCGACGTCATCATCAGACGCCAGATCGTTCACGGTCCCTTGAATCCCGTTGCCGTCGACCCATCGAACCTCATTGAAACGGTCGGGGTTTGACGCTTGCGGGTTGATCCGTTGGCCAGCGAGCGTCACCGTCCCACCCCCACGTCAAAGAGGGTACCCAGAACGTAGATTACCGCCAGGATGACGATGAGGGTAAGGGCGTTCCGAATGCCAGAGAACAACCCCCCGAACATGTCGGACGGGTCGCCTTCCCACGGCCGGCTTTCGTGAACGCGTCCAGTGTCCGCACCGTGACGGTCGGCCCACTTCTTCCCGACTCTGAGGGCTTCGCGAGGGCTCTTGCCCTCCTTCACTGCCCCCGTTGTCGCGCCAACTGTGCCGCCGATTGTCCACAGAGAACCGCCGGAGTCATCCGACGTAACCCGGACATCCCCTCCGCCTGTAGCTGATCCCAGCATCATGGGTATCAGTCGGGCCGGATTGACCCCACGATGCTGGTGTTCTGGCCGCCGGAGACAGACGACGCCTGCGACCGGGTGGCGTCAATCCCCGTCTGGCTAAACGTCACGTCGCCAGAGTCGGTCGGGCGGGCCGTCGAGACGATGACCGACCTGTCGTTGATTGTCTCTGTCACTGCCTGTTGAGTCTCGCCGGTCTGTCGGGCCTGATCCATCAGCCGCCCGCTGGCCGACGTCGACCCGCTACCGGACTGTGCCCCGTCTAAACCGTCACCGAACAACGACACTGCAACCAGTGCCCCCGCACCAACGAGGGCGAGTCTCGCGATACTCATCCGTTGGTCCTCCCGATATACCTCAACGCTAAGGCTGTAACAAGGCCTGCTGAAACCGACACAACGAGTTGGTCGGAGTTTCCACGTGCGATGGCCCGTAACCTCGCGGGAATGTCATCAGTCACGTGTTACACCCCCCTGTAGACCACGTTGGCCTCGTAGTCGGCCGCCGAAGCAGTCTGGTTGGTCGCAACGACGGACACGGTGCCGCCGTCCGGAACCCGGATCGCCGGATCAAGAACCAGCGGTAACTCGATTTGGTTCATTGCAACGTTGAAGAACGTATTACCGTTCTCGTCCGACAGTTGCAGGTTGTGGTGGTGGTCGCCGGAGTGGTTGCCGCTGGTTTCGGCAACGGTCATGATCTCGACAGACACCGGGCCGTCAATGTTCTGTTCGTCCAGAACGAAATTAGACCCGCCGCCGGACGAAACGCCCGTAACCTGCCCTCGGTAGTGGTCGACCGCTTCTTCTCGGGTCGCACGGTCTCCGGGGCGTTCGATTGTCCGTCTCGGGAACAGGTTGATCTCGAAGTTCTGGGCGTCAACCCGGACCTTCGCCTCCGTGTACCCCGGATTGTGGACGAACAACTTTCGGTCCGACCTCAGGTTAACCTCGGCGTCCCGGCCCTGCTCCACGAGCTTGCCACTGTCCTTAATTCGAGTCGGGGTGTTGTCGATCAACACGTCCCCGTCCATCGCCTTGACGTGCCAGCGACTACCCACACCTGCGGCAACCTCTCGCGTTTCGTCTGGGTCGACGTAAACGACGGGCATGGATTAGCCCCCCGTTAGTTCATGCGCTCGCCACGGTATCCGTCCATTTCTACCGTAGTATTTCCGGAGCTGATGGTTTCCGTCCCGCTGTCGGTGCGGAACATAAGCGCCAGCTTGTACGGATGGCCGACGAACTCGATGTTCCCCGGATACCGGATGGGGAACGGACGCCGGGCCGAACGGTCGTTCTGACCGTCGTTGATAGCCGACGTGTGCCAGGTTCCGAAGATGTGGACGACCCGGTTCTGACTGTTCAGAACGGCAAGCCGAAGCCGGCCGGTGATGGACGACGGCGTGCTGTTCTGAATGTTCGAGTACAGACGTCCGACCGCACGATCCTGGTCAGCTTCCAAACCCTGGCCGAGAATCTCAATCTCGCCCTTCGGGACGTCAATCTCCGCGAACGTGCTGTATTCCTCGCTGTCGACATCGGTGTTCGACCGGTACGAGAAGTCGTCTGCGTCCGTCAGGAACTCCTCGTGAAGCTGGTACTTCGTTCCGTTCTTGCTGACGGTCGCGGGGACTTCGTGACCAACAGGCATTATTCTCCACCCCCGAAGCCGCCAACGTTCGGACCGTCCGAGACGTTCATCCCCGTGACGTTGCCGAGGATGCCAGACGCCTGACCCCACAGCATACTGCCGAGGGTCAGGGCGGCAAGAGCCATACCAACGAACAGCGACCAATTGGTAAGCTCCTTGACTACGCGGTCGGGGTCCGTAAGGTCAGTTCCAGAACTTTTCGCCGGGTTCTTAGCGCGGAGCCACTTTGCCATGGCTGTGAGAATATACACCCGGGTAATATTTATACGTAGAAATAATATAGACACCTGCATGGTATTAATCGGAATTGCCACGTTGACGCTGGTGTCAATAGTGGCGTTTGTCAGGTCGAACCGTTTGGTAAACAAAGGCGGTATCCTGCTGTTGTACGGTATCGGGACGGCCCTTTCGTCCGGGGTGGGAATCTAATGCCGACATGTCCTCGTTGCGGCAACCCGCACGACACCGAAGCTGGAGTGGTTCAGCATATGTTCATGTCGGAAGGCAGAGAACACGACGATATCGAGGACAAAGGCGATGCGTGGGTGGAAGTGAGGGCCGGCGCGTCCGAGAGTTCCATTGAGGACACCACAGACGATAACGATAACGTCGGCAATGATGACGATCCCTTATCGTTTCCTGAAGCTGAGTCAGACGACTCTCAGAGTACAACTGATGGTGATTGCCCCGACTGTGGCGGTGGGATGGACGACGCGCCCGCCGGTAGACGGATCCAGGGCGAGCATGAATATCGGGGCGACGTCGTGGTCGAGACTGAGAACGGGGACAAGTGGTGTGACGACTGTGAGATACTCAAGACCGGGGACGGGGAGGTGGTCCGATGAATCCCGAAGAAGCCGCAGAGTTCGCAACCTCAGAAGGCGACGCCACCGCCGAAGCGGTGGCCGGTGATGACGGTGGGGGGGATGCCCCTGGTATCGGGCGGGGAGACATCCTCGACGCGCTGTTGAACGACACGCCAAACCCGGACCTTGAGAAACTTCCCGGTTCCGAACCCGTGAGCTACTTTCTCCGGGGGACTCTCAAAATGGCCAGTGACCTACTCGGTAAGTCCATGGACGTCGACAGCCTGTCAGACACGGCCGTACACGACTACGTGAGGGCGTTCGTGGCCGCTCGTGAACAGTCCGGTGAGATCAGTACCGAAGCCGCCCAACCCGCAGGGGGTGAATCAATTGAGTGACCGCTATTACCTCACGGACGGCAGTCACGTACTGATTGCCGGTGCTACGGGTGCCGGGTCCGAATACGGCGGAAAGACCGCCACGGCGAACTGGTGGCATCATCAGGCCGTCGAGAACGGACACCACGACGTCGGACTGTACTACGACCCGAAGGGCATGCGGAACATCAAGGGCAAAGACACGGACTCGACGCCGTACGAGACGCTTTCCGGCCTGGCCGAAGGGTACCGGTCGGGCCAGCGGTTGTTTCACTACAAGCCTTCGGACCCAGCCGGTGACCACGAAGACGTCAAAGAGTGGCTACGAAATCTCCCCGGGAACAAGATCGTTGTCCACGACGAGGCGCAGGCGTACAAGGACGCCGAAAGCCTGTCGTGGTTCCTGAGCCAAGGCGGCAACCTGGCCCACGGAAACGAACGGACGGGAGATATCAGGTCGTTGGTCGTGACCCAGCGCCCCTGGAACATCCACGAAGAACTTCGGTCAAACATGCCGCTGAAAGTCTGGGTAGGGCCGACGGGAAGCGAGTTTAGGTCCTACATGGACGCCGAGAGAATGAAGCGGGCAGGGGAACAGATAGCCGAGAACACGGGCGCTCACAAGTGGTCGGTCACCGACGCTGGCGACTACGTTCACACGAACCCGCCGGTCCCCGAGGAATACGCATGATTCGGTGAATCATAGTCGTATTATATTACGAAACCTTTATTACAATTCGCACTATAGTACTGATAATTGCCGATGACAAGGAGTCCACGGCAACGCTCACCGAGCACGGGATCGACATCGGACAGACCACCCTCTCCATCGGGGACTACGCCGATGAGTAGCCGACGTCTCGCGGGAGAGAAGAGGTTGAGCGCCGATAACGGCGCCCCTGTCGAGGAACGTGCGTTCTGCGCCAGCCTGTCGATAACTTCCTAACTTTAAATGGGTGGGAGCCCTGTCGAAGAACGATGCCAGTAGCCTGCTACGTGCGGGTGTCGACGGCCGACCAGAACCTCGACCGTCAGCTCACCGCGACCACCGAGTACGCACAGGACGACCTCGGCGCCGAACTCTCGGAGATCGAGACCTACCGCGACAAGTCGACAGGGACGAACACCGACCGGAGCGGGTACTGCGAGTTGATGGCCGACGTCAAGGCGGGCGACGTCGACGCCGTGGTCGTTCAGGAGATCTCCCGGATGGCCCGCTCGCTGCAAGACCTGCAGCGAACCGTTGAGCGGGTCACCGACGAGGAGGTCGAGGTTCACTTCGTCCGCGACAGCCTCTCGTTCGGGGACGGCAAGGAGAGCCCGATGGCTCGCCTGCAGATGCAGATGCTCGGGGCGTTCTCTGAGTGGGAGGCCCGCGTCAAGCAGATGAACACCCGCGAGGGAATCGCCGCCAGGCAGGCAAACGACGGGTACCACCACGGCCCGGCGCCGCTCGGCTTCGAGAAGGACGACGGCCAGCTGGTCGAAGCCGAGAACTACCACGACGTCGTCGCGACCCTCGACATGGTGAAGAAAAACGAACTGTCGAAGCGGAAAGCCGCCGACCGGCTGGACTGTGCCCGGTCGACAGTGAGCCGAGCGCTCGATAGAAGCGAACTGTACGGTCTCTGAACCCAAAGACTAAGACATGTCAACGCCAACGTCAACGTAACGATGGCAACAGCCGACGAGCAGATTCGCGTCAGCGAGACCGTGAAGCGAGAACTCGACCGCCGCCGGCGAGAGGGCGAGTCGTTCAACGACGTCCTGGAGCGAGTGCTCAGCGACGAGCGCGACCTGCTGGCTGGGGCCGGCTTCTGGTCGGATGAGGAAGCGGACCGAGTCCGGGAGGGCCGGAAGAAGTCTAAAGAGAAGTCGAAGGAGCGGATGCGACGACTGGCGGAGGGATCCGATGAGGGTACTTGATGCGTCGTTTCTCATCGACTATCTCAACGACGTCAACGCTGCGACCGAGTACGTTACCAGCCACGCGACTGAGCGGTTCATCGTCCCGCTGCCGGCCTACGCGGAGGTCCTGGTCGGCGAGGGGAATCAACCCGGGCCCGCCGACATCTCCGGCGCACAGAACGCTCTCGCGTGGACTGAAGTCTACGACGTCACCGACCGACACGCGGTGATCGGCGCGGAGATCGCCGACGAAGTGGATCCCGAAGGTCCCTACCTCGGCGGGTGTGACGCGCTGATCGCAGCGGTCGGGCGCGAGCTGAACGCGCCGGTCGTCTCCAACGACGGCGACCTCACGCACGAAGAGACGAAAAAGGTCGTCGACGTCGAAGAGTACCGGGATTTTTAGCCGTCACTGGTTGATGTAGTTAAACCGTAGTTGTTGATAACATTTTTAACCCCCGCTAAAGTAAATTCTCGATGCGGCTCACATCCCACTGTGCCGAGATACCCGGACAAACCGAAACGGATACCCTATCTTCAGGCGGGGGATGACACTGTTGTTCCCTTTCTGAAGAAGGGACAACGGCTCGGACAACGGGACAACGGACAATAATCCCGCGTCGTTGCGGGGACCCCCCGGGGTAAAGGTTCAATTTTATCGGTATTGGGTAATTAGATATAATTATACCCGTTACGTCTATCGGTTTTGATGGTGCGCCAGGATAGTCACGCGGAATGCCGTAGCTGGGGAGGATTCTGATCAGGTTGGTTAGTTTGGGTTGGTGTGAGGGTGGCTCGGACGTCGACTAACCCTTTTCCTCCGGGTGGAGCGGGGTTTTCGTCTTTTTGTTACAGCGTGGGCAGGTAGTGGTCCACAAGTCCCCGGAGTAGGTCCACTGGTACCCACACTTCGAGCAACGCATGTCAACGCCGTCCGACGAAGCACTGTGAGACATACGTCCTTACCGTCTTCAACAACTACAACCAGGGGAATAACCCCTTTGGTTTCTGCTACCCCGGGAATAAATTACCTATTGGTATTGTTAACATGGTCTGTAGTGACGTATGCAGGGTATGGTAACCATTAGTAACCAGATACCGGTGGGTAGGCCAACATTTATTGTCGTTGTGGTTGACGTTGTGGTTGCTCAGGTTGTTTCGGTGGTTCCGAGGCAATCTGGGTTGGTGTGAGTGAGCCATGACAACCAGAACCGCAAGGCATGAACGGGGTAAGGGAAGATTAGGAGTGGTCCCACAATCCAGGATAAGGGCCTTTATCCCGGATTTTGGGGATAGATTGATGTAGGGGCCGTGAGATGGGCCAATCATGAGCGACGGTGGCCTCGATACATCCCGCGTCTCGGTAAAGACGTACGTGCCTGCCTATCAGCGTGAGGTCTGGGCAGACCACGCGGACCGGTTGGGGATGAGCCAGAGCGAGTTCGTCCGGACGATGGTTCAGGCGGGGAGACGGGACTTCCAGGTCGACCCCGGGAAACCGGGTTCTACAGACGATACCCCCGGGGTTGAGGGCCTCGAAGACCGCATCCTCGGTGCCCTCGAAGCGGAGGGGGTGTTGGACTTCGACGAACTGGTCGGAACCCTGTCCGCAGACCTCGAGGACCGATTGGACGAAGCCATGGAGAAACTACAGGCGGAGAACCGCGTCCAGTACCGCGGACGGGAAGGCGGGTACGCCGTGGTCGACGAATGAGCGCCGGAGCGTCCGAGGAAGCCGTCGAGGACCCAGTGGAGTACTTCCTTCGGGATCAGGAGTTCCACGGTCGCAGCGACAGGACCCTCGATTCGTACCGTCGCGTCCTTCGGGACTTCGAATCCTTCCTGGCCGATTCAGAACGGAACCCGGCCGGGGAATCGATGAAGCCCGACGAAGCGGGCCAGCGAGAGTGCATGGCGTGGGTCCACGAACTCCGTGGCGAAGTCGCCGAGAGCACCGTAGCGACGTACGCGGCGTACCTCCACCGGTTCTACGCCTACATGACCCAGGTCGGGACCTTCGACGCGAATCCGATGGCGCTCGTGACCGAGGAGATGGACGAACGCATCGAATCCGACCCGACCCGCCGGGAAGTGTCCGTCGAACAGATGCAGTCGTTCGTCGACGCTATCGCACGGCCGCTAGATCGGGCGCTCGTCGTGACCCTGCTGAAAACAGGGATGCGGGTTGGCGAACTCTGCAACCTCGACCTCCGGGACCTTCGATTCGACCATCCGGCCGGTGACGAACTGGACGCAGGCGGCCGTCCACAGCTCGGTGAGCGATCCGACTCGCTGTTCGTGAGCGCGACGCCGGAGCGCGGTGAAGTAATCAACGGAAAGGAGCGTCCAGCCTCGAACAAACGAAAGCGAGATACCATAGTGCCCGTCGACGACGAACTCCGCCGGGTACTGGTAAAGTGGCTCGCGGTCCGGCCCGATCCCACCTCCCCCGCGGACCCGCTGTTCGTCAATACGCGCGAACGGTGGGGTCGCCGGATCGAACCGTCGGGGGTCAGGTACATCGTCGAACAGCACGCCCGGGAGTTCGGCTGGTACCGGACCGGCGGCGGCAGTGAGGAGAACGTCACGCCGCACTACTTCCGGCACTTCTTCACGACCCACCTCCGGGACGCGACCGGCGACCGCGGCATCGTCAAGTACCTCCGCGGTGACGTCGCCGAGGACGTCATCGACACCTACACCCACAACTGGGGCGACCGGGTCCGTGAGGTCTACGAGGCCAACGTGTATTCGCTGCTGTGAGGATCGAACCACTTGATTTAAACTTCATGTCGCTATACGCTTCTGACCTCCAGTCGGTCTCCCCCTAGCGTGGCCGTCCTGCTCGCCCATCGAACCGGACGCCGGGGGACTCGATTTCGGTTCCGAGTACCGTAAACGGATTCTGCGCCACCGAAGCTACCACAAATGATAAGCAGACAGACGTGTATTTCGGGGCAAAAATGTCCAAAAATAAACAGGAGGGGTGCGAGAAAATCGCCAGCGACGACGAGTCCTACGTCGGTGCGTCGATCCAGCGAGCCGAAGACCGGCGGATCCTCACCGGCGAGGTAGGATACATTCACGACGACAAACCGGCCGATAGCTTCGAGATGGCACTGGTCCGGAGTTCCCAACCACACGCCCGCATCGTGGAGATTGATACGTCAAGCGCGGAGGACCATCCGGGCTGCCAACTGGTACTCACCGTCGACCAGTTCAAGGAACACTGCAACCCCCTGCCCACTCCGTTCGAGGAGTACGAGGAGTAGCCCCTGGCAGACGGGAAAGTGCGGTACGTGGGGGAGCCTATCGCCCTGGTCGTCGCCATCGACCGGTACGCAGCAGAGGACGCCGTCGAACGGATCGACGTGGAGTACGAACCGCTGGACCACGTCGTCGACCCGCTCGAGGCGCGCGAAGCCGAGACGCGATCCACGAGGACGTCGGGGCGAACGTGGCCAAGACCGAGCGGATGGAGTTCGGTGAGGTCTCGGAGGCGTTCGAGGACGCCGACCACGTGATCGAGGGTGAGTACTCCTGGGGTCGGATGTCCGTGCTGTCGCTGGGGACAGCCGGTGTCGTGGCCGAGTTCGACGAGGACGACGGCTCCAACGAGATCAGGCCAACCTGCAATCCCGCACCTGGTTCGGGCCGTTCCTCGCGGAGTCCCTGGACGTTTCCTACGACAAACTCCACCTCGACTACCCGGGTGACGCGGCAGGCAGTTACGGCAGTCGGTGTTGCATCCTCGGCTACTGTGCCATGGCCGCCATCGCCAGCAGGAGCTGGGAGAACAGGTCAGGTTCGTCGAGGACCGCGTGGAATACCTCCGGGGCGGCATCTCCACGCACGACGTCGAACGCGAGTACGAGGTCGCGGTCGCGATGGACGACGACGGGACGATCAGGGGATTCGACGTGCGGTTCACCGACGACTTCGGGGCGTACCCGCGGTTCGTCGTCGGGCAGGTCATCAGACCGCTCGGCGTGTCGGTGCAGGCCTACGACGTCGAGAACCTCGGGTACGAGTACGAACTGGTCGCGTCGAACAAAGCGCCACAGACCGCCTACCGGGGGTTCGGCAACCCGTCACACATCTACGGTATCGAGATGGTCCTTGAGAAGGCGGCCAGGGAACTCTCGCTGGACCCCGACGAGGTCAGGGAGAAGAACCTCATCACGGCCGACCAGATGCCCTACAAACTCCCGCCGAAGACCGTCTACGACTCCGGTGACTACCCGGAGGCGTTCGTCAGGATCCGGGAACTGGTCGACGAGAACGAACGGTGTCCGGGCGGACTGCTCGATCCGGAGGTCGTCGAGAGAAAGCGCGAGGAGGGCACGTACCGCGGTTGCAGGGAGACGCTGATCATCGAGCCGGCGGCGCCCACGACCTCGATGACCGACATGAGCCTGGAGCGGTTCCCCCCGGAGGAGGACCTCCCCGAAGACGGCAGCGAGAACCTCGTCGGATTCGACCGTGAGCACCTCGGCGCCCCCGTCGAAGCGGACGGGACGATCCACGCGTTGCTCGGGACCGACGCTGCCGGACAGGGCGTGGAGACCATCGTCTCGCAGTTGCTCGCGGACGAACTCGGCCTGACGCCGAACGACGTCGAGGTCGGTTAATGGACGACCGCGACGCGATCAACGAGACCGGACAGGCCGGGTCGCGCCTGGCCGTGATACTCTCCGGGGCGGCCGCCGGACTCGCGTCGGAACTGGAATCCCGGTTCGAGCGAGTCGCCGCACGGACCTGGGACTGTGACGAACGCGCAGTCGACTACAGCGGCGGGACGGTGACCCACATCGACACCAACGAGACGCTGACGCTCGCGGACCTCGCCGCCGCCATCGGGGCGATGACGCGACACCGGAGGATCGCCGAGTCCGACCTCCTGCAGGAACGGCTCCCGGTGTTCCCCGAGTCGGCGGCCGACATCGCGGGACCGGCCGTCCGGAACCGGGGCACGCTCGGCGGGAACCTCGCGGAAGCGGACCCGGTCGGCAACGACCCGGTCGTCACGACGGCACTGGGGGCCTCGGTCACGCTCCGCTCCGCTCCGTCGACGGCAGACGTGACGTGCCTGCCGGGGAGTTCTTCCTCGGGCCGGCGGAGACCGACCTCCGGGACGACAAACTCGTCGAAGGGGGCGTCGTGCCGACTGCGGAGTTTCCCCCGGCCAGGACGGGGATGGCGTTCCACTCGCTGAAGGCCACGCAGTTGTCCGGGCCGACGTTGAGTGCGGCGAGTGCCGTTCGTGTCGACGACCCCGGGGCCGCGTCACCGACGATCGAAGAGGCGCGGGTCGCCCTCGGGAACGCGGCCGAGGTTCCGCTCCGGATCGAGGCAGCCGAAGACGCCGTCCGGGGCGAATCGCTCTCCGACGCCGTCCTCGAAGACGCGGCGACGGCGGCACTGGACGTCGCAGACCCCGTCCACGAGTTACCCGGGGACGCGGACTACAGGCAGTCCCAGGTCGGCGTCTACACCCGGCAGGCCCTCCGGACCGCGTACGACCGGGCTATCGACGGGTGATCGACCGGACGGCGCCCCAGGGTGGTCTTGTACGGCGAACACACGAGCGAGACGAGGATATGTCATCAGGGATAAATTAGCCACCAATGATCGACCAGGAGTCAGAACACTACCACGAGGGCGAAATCGAAATCCAGCATCGCGCAGGCGTACGCGACCAGGCCGAGATGATCGTCCAGGTGTACGACATGCCCGACCTCACCCGGCCCGAGTACATCCAGCAGCGGTCCTTCGAGCGAGTTACCGGCGAGGCGGGCGGTGACGGGACGACGATGGAGGGACTCGAACCCGCCCACCGCGACTGGATCGAGGGCACGGACACGTTCTTCCTCGGGAGTTACTACCCGGAGACGGGGGCGGACGCGTCCCACGTGGCGGCGACCCGGGATTCGTCGACGTCGACGGTGACACCGTGATCTACCCGGACTACCCGGGGAACAACATGTTCTGCACGGTGGGGAACATCGAGGCGGACTCGCGGGCCGGAATGGTGTTCGTCGACTTCGACGACGGCCGGACGTTACAGACGACCGGTCACGCCGAGGTCATCTGGGACGAGGACCGCGTGGCCCGGTACGACGGCGCCGAGCGCCTGGTCGAGATTCCCGTCGAGCGGGCCGTCGAACTGCCGGACCGCAACCCGCTCAGGTGGTCGCTGGAGGAGCGCTCGCCGTTGTATCCCTGACGGCAGGGCCGTCCGGCAAGATTCGCCGGGGTTGCCGGTTGCGAGCGCCTGAAGGGCCTGGGCCGAGTATCCCGGGACATGAACATGCTCGTCGACGGCGAGTGGGTGGTCGACGCGACGGAGTCAACCGAGGAGGACGGGGAGTTCCAGCGCCAGGAGACGGCGTTCCGGGACTGGGTACGTGACGAAGAGGACGCCCGGTTCCAGCCCGAAGCGGATCGGTACCACCTGTACGTCTCCTACGCCTGCCCGTGGGCCCACAGGACGCTGCTGGTCCGGTCGCTGAAGGGCCTGGAAGACGCCATCTCGGTGTCGGTGGTCGACCCCTACCGCGATGACGACGGCTGGCAGTTCACTCCGGAGAAGGACGGGTGTACACCGGACCACCTCTACGGGTCGGACTACCTCCGTGAACTGTACGTGCGCGCGGACCCGGAGACGACCGGGCGCGTGACGGTACCGGTCCTCTGGGACACCCAGGAGGAGACCATCGTCAACAACGAGTCCGCCGAGATCATGCGGATGCTGGACGTCGCGTTCGACGACATCGCCGAGCGGGACGTAGACCTCTACCCGGCGGGCTACCAGGACGAAGTCGACCGGATAATCGACGACATCTACGACCCCATCAACAACGGCGTCTACCGCGCCGGGTTCGCCGGAAGCCAGGAGGCCTACGACCGCGCAGTGACCGGACTGTTCGACGCGCTGGACCACTGGGACGAGGTGCTGGCCGACCAGCGGTACCTGGCTGGCGACCGCCTGACGGAGGCCGACGTGGCGATGTTCACGACCCTGGTCCGGTTCGACCAGGTCTACCACACCCACTTTATGTGCAACGAACAGTTTATCCACCAGTACGAGAACCTCTGGCCGTACCTGCGGGACCTCGACCAGACGCCGGGCGTGCGCGAGACGGTCCGGATGGACCACATCAAGGAGCACTACTACACGACCCACCCCGACGTGAACCCCAAACGGATCGTCGCCGTCGGCCCGGACCTGGACTTCGAGGCGCCCCACGACAGGGCCGAACTCCAGGGCCGACCGCCGGAGGAACTGAAAACGCTCGCGTGAGAACCGGTGGACTAGTGGGCGTGCGTGGTGCTCGTCGGGGTAACAGCCCAACAGGTTCAGTGGCCTCGAGTTCGGCCGAAGACGACGGAGGGCGCCGACGACGTCGCCCGGCCCCTCGTCTTCGAGTCCCCGGATCAGCAACTCGACCATGGTCGTCGTCGGATCTACTGCGGTGTCGCCCTTAGCGGCTGTGTCCCGTCCACGAATCCCGAGAGGGACGCCGTCCCGACGAGGGGAAAACCGTGAGGGGACCGGCGGCCGCGAACGTCCCGACGGAGCGCGAGTAGGGATATTTATAAGGGAGGCAGTGGGACTCTCTGACGTGAGATAACATGGCGACGGACGTGAACGAGCAACCCGGGATCGCGGGTGACTGGAAGGTGAAAGTCCTCACCGGGCTGTTCCTGTTCCTGGTCGGGATCGTGGGCCTCGCGGACGTGCTCCCGATCGGCTGGGCAGAACCGGTGCAGTGGACCACCTCGACGGTGCTGGTCCTGATCGGACTCTCGGTCGTGATGTACGGCTTCGCGAACATCACCTGATCGGCCGCGGGCGAACGTTTTTGGCACGGCCGTGCGACGGGACGGGTGATGAGCCACTGCGACGACCGTAATCCTGGATCGGGCGGTGAT
The DNA here is from genome assembly GCA_003021085.1 of Halobacteriales archaeon QS_1_68_20. Classification (GTDB taxonomy): domain Archaea; phylum Halobacteriota; class Halobacteria; order Halobacteriales; family PXRE01; genus PXRE01. The sequence goes on from PXRE01000001.1 coordinate 53,034, forward strand.
CGACCGTGAGCGACGACCCCGTACTGGTCGACGTCGAGGACGGCGTCGCCACGCTGACGCTGAACCAGCCGGGCGTCCGGAACGCGATGACCCGGGACCTCTCCCGGGGCCTCGTGGACGCCCTCGAACGCATCGAGGGCGGCGACGCCCGTGTGGTCGTGGTCGAGGGGGCGGGACCGGCGTTCTGTGCCGGCGGCGACGTCAACGCCATGGTCGAGCGGATGGTCGGGGACATGCCGCTGTCGGAGGCCGTCCGACTCGTGCGCCAGACGACCAGCCGTGCCGTCCAGCGCCTCCACGACTTCTACCTGCCGACCGTCGCCAAGGTAGACGGCGCGGCGTTCGGCGCGGGCGCCAACCTCGCCATCGCCACGGACCTGCAACTGGCGAGCGACGAGACCCGGATCAGTTTCGGCTTCCGGAACGTCGGCCTGGCCGTCGACTCGGGCACCTCCTACCTGCTCCCGCGACTCGTCGGCGAGAACGTCGCCAAGGAACTGGTGTTCACCGGGGAACGGATCGGGGCCGACCGGGCGAAGGAGCTGGGACTGTTCAACCGCGTCTTCCCCGCCGACGAGTTCGACGAGCGCGCCGACGAGTTGATCGAGGACATCGCCCAAGGGCCGACCGAGGCTCTGCGGACGAGCAAGCGCCTGATCGACCAGGGGATGGAGAGTTCGCTCTCGCAGGCGATGACCAACGAGGCCGCCGCCCAGGCCGCCGTCTTCGAGACGGCCGACCACGAGGAAGGCGTCGAGGCGTTCATGGAGAAGCGGGAACCCGACTTCGAGGGCGCCTGAGCCACGGGAACTCCCGCCGGACGGGTGGCTTTAATAGGCCGTCGACCACGCTCCACCTATGCAGAAAGTCGCCATCGACGAGGTCGACAACCAGGTGAGCCCGCTCGGGGTCCACAGCGTCCGCCGTCCGGTCTCGGCGGTGCTCGGGACCGACCACGTCGCGATGAACTACTTCGAACTGGAGCCGGGTGAGTCGTTCTCGGGGGGCCTGCACACCCACCACGACCAGGAGGAACTGTTCTACGTCGAGGAGGGGACGGCGACGTTCGAAGTCGGGATCGACCGCGAGGAAGTGACCGTCGAGGCGGGCGAGGTGATCCGGTTCGAACCGGGCGAGTACCAGACCGGCGTCAACCGCTCGGAGGAGACCGTCGTCGGGTGGGCGCTCGGCGCACCCGGGGCCCAGCACGACTGGGACGAACTCCGGTCGATGGTCGACTGCCGGGAGTGCGGCGAGGAGACGCCACACGAGACCGGCCTGACTGACGGCGGGCGGTTCGCGTTCACCTGCACCGACTGTGGCACCTCGTTCACGATCTAGGCGTCCAGCGCCGTCAACTCCTCGACGCCCGGGATGGACTCGTCGGCGTCGGTAATCTGACGGAGTCGCTGGGCGTGTTTCTCGGCCGCGTAGGCCGTCAGTTCCGCCGGATCGACCAGTTGGGCCTGCTCGGGGACGTCCGCGGGGGTCTGGACCGCTTCCTGGACGAGTGCGAGGAGGTCGTCGGTCACCTCGTGGATCAGTGCCGGGTCGACGCCGGCCTGGACGAGTGCTTTCAGCTTCGCCATCCCGAACCCGACGTGTCTGCCCTCGTCGCCGCGGATCAGGTTGAGGCCGTCGACCAGACCTGGGAGGTGCGGGGACTCCTCCACCTCGCCGCCGAACACGCGGGTCAGTCCGTAGTAGCCCGTCTGGGCGAGCACGCCCTCGACGATCAGGTGGTAGTGGCAGTACGCGCGGACGCGGTTCTCGGGGGTGTCGTCCTCCAGCAGCCGGGCCATCGCCCGCTCGTTGCGCTCGAACAGTTCGTCGTAGGCCTCGTTGAACCAGGACGGGTCGGTCGGTGAGGACCGTTCGAGGCCCATCGCGTCCTCCGTTTCGTGGATCACCTCCCGCCAGTAGCGGTCGAAGAAGTCGGCGTGTTTGGCCTCCTCGTAGAGCTGGGTCGTGACGAACAGCTGGTCCTCGACGGGGTCGAGCACCTGCGCCAGCGGTGCGAGGTCCCCGGTCACTGCCTGTTCGCCCGCCCCGAACTTCCCGAGGGCGGCGCGCAACCCGTCGAGGACGGCGGGGTCGGCGGCCGCCAGCGCCTCGGCGTCCGCACCGAGGTCCACGTCGGCGGGGTCCCAGTGGCGCTCGACGGCGTTGCGGTAGTACCGGTAGCCGCGGGCGTCACGGTCGATGGTGAGCCGGGTCGGGTCGCTGGTCATGGTTCGGGGTTGGACTGCCGCTCCTATTGCCTTTCCCCCGTGTCCCAACGGAACCGGCGTTTCAGCCGACCAGCGCGAGCGGTTCGAACGTCATGACCACCTCGTCGTCCTGGTCGCGGACCCGAACCTCGTGGCGGACGAGCGCCTCGGCGTCCGGGGCGTCGGTCCCCTCGATCTCGGTGACCGTCACCTCGGCGTGGACGGTGTCACCGACGAACACGGGCGCGACGAATCGCAGGTCGTCGACGCCGTAGAACGCCACCACGTCCCCGCGGTCGCGGGCCTGCCAGATCAGGCCCGTCGCCACCGAGAACACCAGCGCCCCGTGGGCGACGCGCTCGCCGTACTCGGCGTCGGCCGTTCGCTCGGCGTCGACGTGGAGGTAGTTGAAGTCGCCGCTGACCCCCGCGAAGTTCACGACGTCCGCCTCCGTTATCGTGCGGGCGGCCGTCGTGAACGAGTCGCCGGGGTCGAGGTCCACACGGTCGGAGACGCTCGCACCGCCGTCAGTATGGGGTGGATCCCCGTCGTTCGAATCCCCGCCGTCGCGGGATTCGCGGTAGGCCTCGATAGCGGGGCGGTACCCCTCGCGGACGGTCGGGTACGCGAAGTCGTAGCCCAGGCCGCGGAGTTTGGCGTTCGAACAGCGCTTGTCCGCGAGTCTGCGGCGTTTGCTGGCGTCGGAGAGGGAATCGTCCGCCCGGACGGCCTCGCGGGTCCGTTTCGGCGGCTCCGGGACGCCGCACTGCTCGGCGAGCCAGTCCGCGAACGCCTGCTTGTCGACCGGTTCGTCGTCGACGACCAGTACGACCTCACCGCGTGCGTGGTCGCCGTCGAGGAGGTGCCGAATCGCGCCGCCGGCGTCCTCGCGGTGGACGGCGTTGAGGTGGCCGGCGACGACCGGCCCCTCCAGGAAGCGCTGGAGGCGGTAGCGGTCGGGACCGTAGATGCCGCCGAGTCGGGCGACGGTGCCGTCGATGCCGGCTTCTTCGGTGGCGTCCAGCGCCACTCGCTCGGCGGTGGCGAGGATCCGCTCGCGCTCGGTTTCGGGGGCGGGCGGCGTCTCTTCGTCCACCCAGGTGCCGTCCCGGTCGCCGTAGACGCCGGTGCTGGAGACGTAGAGGAAGCGGTCCGGCGGGTCCGCGCGGCCGCCGAACTGCTCGATTGCCGTGCGGAGGCCGTCGACGTAGGCGGCCCGCGCGGCCGCCGGGTCGCCGCTCCCGGCGCTGGCGGCGTAGACCACCCAGTCGGCGTCCGGGACCGCCGCGAGGTCGGTCGGATCGGTGACGTCGGCCCGGACGGCGTCCAGACCGGCGTCTTCTACCGCGGCGAGTCCGTCCGCCGAGCGCCGGACGCCGACGACGTCGTGGCCGGCCGACCCTAGCTGGCGGCCGAGTTCGTTGCCGAGGTACCCACAGCCCAGGACGACGACGCGCATACGTGTGCTGTGTGGGCGGAGTAATTAGAGGTGGTGACTATGTCGGGAATTACATCCTATCTTTGCCGACTGGACAGTGACCACCGGCGCGCGCTGGCGCGGCCTCCGTGCCGCGCCACAGCCGCGCGAGGGACGAGCACCGGAACGGAGTGAGTAGCGCAGTCGGTTGGGGAGGGCGCGAACATCCCTCGGCCAGTGGTCGCTAGCGTTAGCCTTGCCCGATCGGTGAACACGAGCGACCACTTGACTTAGGGATGTTCGCGCCCTCCCCAGCCTCCTCGTTCGGCCTGGGTTCGCGGCTTCGCCGCTCACCCGGACGCTCCCTCGTCCCTCGCGCGCGTTCCTCGCGCCCGCCACCGCCAGAAGTCAAGCCATATATGAAAATATGCACATATATTCATATAACCGGAAGACGCCCCCTCGGTCGGCGCTACAGTTCTTCCAGCGCCGACTCCAGTTCGTCGTAGTCGGGGAACTCGGGCCACTCCTCGGAGACCCAGGCGTGCCGGACGGTCCGGTCCCCGTCGATCAGGAACGTCGAGATGCGGGGTTCGGACAGGCCGGCCATGCCGTCGAGGTCGTGGACGATGCCGTACTCCTCGGCGACCCCGTTGGCGGGATCGGAGAACAGCGGGTAGTCCAGGTCGTGCTCCTCGAGAAAGCGACTGTGCTCGTAGGGGGTCGAGATGGACAGGCCGACCAGCTGGACGCCGTACTCGTCCTCCCAGTCGCGGTCGTCCAGCTCCTGCCAGACGTACGTCGCCGGGAAGTCCCCGTCCATCGTGTGGAAGACCAGCAGGACGGGGGCGTCGGCCAGCAGGTCCGACAGCGTTGCGTCCTCCCAGAACTCCCGGTCGACGAGGGGGCGCTCGAAGTCCGGCGCCTGCTCGCCCGCCGCGACGTGGTCGGTGTCCGGCAACTCGGTGACGTCGAACGCCATGGTTCAGGCCGGTCCCGCCGCCCGTTCCCGGCGGTCGCCGTAGGTGGCGTCGAGGTACTCCACGATGTTGCCGCTCTCGGACATCGTGATCCCGGTGCGCTCGTCGACGATGGCCGGGACGCTCCGCTTGCCGCTGACGCGCTTGACCACGTCACGGCGGGAGTGCCACGCCTCGACGAACCGCGACTCGTAGGGGAGACCCAGGTCGTTCAGTTTGCGCACTACCCGCTCGCAAAACGGACAGCCCTGGAGACGGTACACCGTGATCGGGGGGTCGTCGTCGCTCATCGGTGTCAACTTCGGGCCAGCAGTCCCTAAACGCTACGCCCGGCGAACCCGCCGACCCATGCCGAGTGGACCGTCCGGGCGCTCACCGCGGCTGGACGTCCAGCACCCGGCCGGCCGCGACGGTCTGGCCCATGTCGCGGATGGCGAAGCTCCCGAGTTCCGGAATTCCCCCGGACGGCTCGACGCTGAGCGGTTTCTGCGGGCGGACGGTGACGACCGCCGCGTCGCCCGACTGGATGTAGTCGGGGGTCTCCTCCAGCACCTCACCGGAGGACGGATCGATCTTCTGGTCGATGGACTCGATGGTGCAGGCCACCTGCGCGGTGTGGGCGTGGAAGACCGGCGTGTAGCCCGACGTGATCACCGAGGGGTGTTGCATCACGACGATCTGGGCCTGGAAGGTCTCGGCGACCGTCGGCGGGTCGTCGGCGGGACCGACGACGTCGCCCCTGCGGATGTCGTCCTTGCCGATTCCCCGGACGTTGAAGCCGACGTTGTCCCCCGGCCCTGCGCGGTCGACCTCCTCGTGGTGCATCTCGATGGTCTTGACCTCGCCCCCTACGTCGGACGGCTGGAAGGACACGTCGTCGCCGGGGTGCATCTCGCCGGTCTCGATGCGGCCCACCGGGACCGTCCCGATTCCCGAAATCGTGAACACGTCCTGGATCGGCAGGCGAAGCGGCGCGTCCGTCGGCGGTTCGGGTTCGGGCAAGTCGTTCAGCGCGTCGAGGATGACGGGCCCGTCGTACCAGGGCGTGTTCTCGGACGGTTCCGAGACGTTGTCGCCCTCGAACGCCGAGATGGGGATGAAACTGGCGTCCTCGGTCCGGAACTGGACCTGCTGGAGCAGTTGCTTGACCTCCTCGACGACCTCGCGGTAGCGATTCTCCTCGTACTCGACGAGGTCCATCTTGTTGACGCCGACGATCAACTCGTCGATCCCCAGGGTCCGCGCCAGGAAGACGTGCTCCTGGGTCTGGGGCTGGACGCCGTCGTCGTCGGCCACCACGAGGACGGCGTGGTCCGCCTGGCTCGCCCCCGTGATCATGTTCTTCACGAAGTCCCGGTGACCCGGCGTGTCGACGATGGTGAAGTAGTACTCGTCGGTGTCGAACTCCTGGTGGGCGATGTCGATGGTCAGGCCCCGTTCGCGCTCCTCGGCGAGGTTGTCCATCACGTAGGCGAACTCGAAGCCGCCCTTGCCCTTCTCCTCGGCTTCCTCGCGGTACTGCTCGATGACGTGCTCTGGAACGCTCTCGGTCTCGAACAGCAACCGACCGACGAGCGTGCTCTTGCCGTGGTCGACGTGGCCGATGATGGCCAGGTTCTGGTGTGGCTTGTTCTCGCTCACGTGCACTTCCCCCGTCGTATATAGGGTCGTCCGATCATAACGGTTTGTGTTAACGTGGCACATACGGGGCGGAATCGGCTCGAAAATCGCAAGACGGCTGTCTGACGCGGTCCGAACGTTGAAGCCGTCGGGCGTTCCAGTGAAACACATGTACTGGAAGGGCCACGTTGGCGCGTCGCTACTGGCGTACGCCCCGTTCGGGGCCGAGTTGGTTCGGGCCGGAGACGTCGCTATCGCGTCGCTCGGTGCCGCAGTGATGGTCGCGCTGGCGACCCTGCCGGACCTGGACCACCGTCTGCGGCTGGTGAACCACCGCGGGTTCACCCACACCGCGGGCTTCGCCGTCCTGGTCGGCGCCGTCGTCGGCGCGGGCGGCTACCACCTCGCGGACGCCGTCGCGCCGCTACTCGGCCCGGCGACGACGGCCGGACAGGTGGGTTTCCTGGTCGGGACGCTCTCGGTGCTGACCCACGTCGTCGCGGACGTGGTAACCCCGATGGGGGTGCGGCCCCTGTGGCCGCTCGCGGACTGGCACGTCTCGCTGTCGCTCGTTCCCGCGAAAAGTCCGATAGCTAACTACGCACTGCTGTTCGCGGGCGTGCTCGCGAGCGGGAGCGCGATGGTGGTCGCGGTCAGTTAGCGGGAGCCGACCACTCGTCCGGCGACTACAACGCGGCGAAGAACGTCGGTCTACGGCTCTTAGCTTTACCATCGGGCAAACGTCCCGATGGGTTGGGCAACGGTCAGCTTGCCCTCAAGTCGGGGACGTTGAACGTGAGCGACGTGTCCAACGTCCACTCCAGTTTGGAGTTTGAACGGGAGTCCACCGACAAGCCCACCGCTTCAGCGGTGGGTAGCTGACGCCGAAGACCTACGAAGAACTGGACGCCGACCGGCGGCCGACGTTCGCGCTCGCGAGTCCGGCGGTCCTGGCCGTCGTCGGGTTCCTGGGCGTCGCGTTCGTCGGCATCGGCAACGGTCTCGGCATCCCCGCGCCCATGACGGTCGGCGCCGTTCTCGCGGGGGCGTACGCCGGTGACAAGCAGTCGCCGCTGTCGGACACGACGAACCTCGCGGCAGGCGTGACGAACACGCCGCTGTACGACCACATCCGCCGGATGCGGGCCGGGACCCTGGCCGCGTTCGGCCTCGCGACGCTCGGCTTCGCCGCGCTCGGTCTCCGTGCCGCCGGTGCCATCCCCGCCGATCGCGTCGCCGAGATCCAGGGCGCGCTCGCTGGCACCTACGGCCTCTCGTTGCTGGCGTTCCTGCCCCTGCTGGTCACCTTCGGCCTGGCTCTTCGGGGCTACCCGGCGCTACCGTCGCTGGTGGCCGGCACCTTCGCGGGGGTCGCCACCTCTATCGCCGTCCAGGGCACCGGGGTCGTCGCCGCCTGGGAGGTGTTCGTGGCGGGGACCCCCCGGCGACGGGGTCCGAACTGGTAAACGAGTTGCTGACAGCCGGGGGACTCACCGGGTCCGCGTGGACGATCACCGTCGTCGTCGCCGCGCTCGCGCTGGGTGGCGCCCTGGAGAAGACGGGCGTGCTCGCCGTGATGGCTCACCACCTCTCGAAGGGCGTCACGTCCACCGGCGGACTCGTCGGCGGGACCGGCGTCGCCGCGATGGCCGTCAACGTGCTGACCGCCCAGCAGTACGTGGCCATCGTCCTGCCGGGGATGACACTCCGGAACCTCTACGACGAGTTCGATCTCGACAGCGACCAGCTCTCCCGTGCCGTGGAAGCCGCCGGCACCCCCACCGGCGCGCTGATCCCCTGGCACGCCGGCGGCGTCTACATGGCGACGGTCACCGGCGTCCCGACCCTGGAGGACGCCCCCTACTACCTGTTCGGCCTGCTGTCCCCGCTGATCCTGTTCGCCATCGCGGCGACCGGGCTCTCCATCCACGAATCGACCCGCGCCGACGAGGTCCAACCCGCGGACTGATCCGCCGTCTCACTCCCCGGGTACCGTAACCTCGACCGGCTGGCCGCGTTGCGCGCTCTCGTACAGGGCGCCGATCACGGCCATGTTCCTGACCGCCTCGTCGGCGTCGGTGCGAGGCCGCTTGCCCTGCTCGACGCACTCGGCGAAGTGTTCGACCTCCAGGCGGTACTGGTCGGTCGGGTCGAACGACTCCTCGACGTGACGGTCGCCGACCTCGGCGACGATCCCGACGCCGTCGTCGCCCCGGGGGACGAACGCGGGGTCGGCCCGCACCCAGCCGTCTTCTGCCACGACCCGGTAGTGCTGTCGGTCGGGGCTGTCGAACCCGGAGGTGATCGTTGCGGTCGCGCCGCCGTCGAACTCCAGGTGCGCGGAGAGCTCCGTGTCGACTCCGCTGTCGCGCGCGTCCTGGCTCGTCGCGTACACCCGCTCTGGCTCGCCGAGGAACAACCGCGCCGCGCTGACCGCGTAACAACCGACGTCCATGAGGCTCCCACCTGCCAGGTCCGGATCCAGCCGGACGTCGTACCGCTCCGGCAAGGGAAAGTGGAAGGCGGCGTGGACGGTCCGTAGCTCGCCCAGTTGCTCGCGGACGATTTCGACTGCGTGCTCCGTGCGTGGGTGGTAACGGTACATGAACGCCTCCATCAGCGTGACGCTCTGCTCCTCGCAGTAGTCACCGACCTCGCGGGCCTGCTCGGCGTCGACGGCCAGCGGTTTCTCGCAGAGCACGTCCAGCCCACGGTCGGCCGCGCGCTTCGTCCACTCGGCGTGCAGTGCGTTCGGCAGGGGGTTGTATACGGCGTCCAGGTCGTCGTCCTCGAGCAACGCCTCGTAGGACCCGTAGCTCCGCGGCACGTCGAACTCCTCGGCCACCTCCTGCGCCCGATCGGCTTCGCGGGACGCGATGGCCAGCACATCGTGGTCCGTGTCCTGTATCGCCGGGATCACGGCGACCTGGCCGATGGTCGCGGTGCTGAGGACGCCGAAGTTCATCGCACTCTCCCCTCTCGTCGGTCGGTGGGTCGCCGGGTCGGGCCGATCATGCCGGCCCTTCCCCCGGAGACGACAAAAACGCTACCGGGACGGTGGACAGTCGGGCGTGTTTTCGGGCGGGACCCAGGTCGACCGCGTGACTCGATCACGTACAATAATTCAACGATTTGGTAGAGATCTTCGTCTGGGACAAACTCACATTTCCGAATAGCAATATTGATGTACGAAAGAGGCAACTATCCGGACATGGCAGGACCTGACCACGACTGGTGGCCGGACAAGCTCGACCTGGCCGTCCTGGACCAGAACACTCGCGACGTCGATCCGATGGACGAGGACTTCGACTACGCCGAGGCGTTCCAGGACCTCGACCTCGAAGAAGTGAAGGCGGACATCGAAGACGTGATGACGACCTCGCAGGACTGGTGGCCGGCCGACTACGGCCACTACGGGCCGCTGTTCATCCGGATGGCCTGGCACAGTGCCGGCACCTACCGCACCGTCGACGGGCGGGGCGGCGCGGCCGCCGGTAGACAGCGCTTCGCCCCGCTCAACAGCTGGCCCGACAACGTCAACCTCGACAAGGCGCGCCGGGTCCTCTGGCCGGTCAAGCAGAAGTACGGCCGCAACCTCTCGTGGGCGGACCTGATCGTTCTCGCCGGGAACGTCGCCCTGGAGTCGATGGGATTCGAGACGTACGGCTTCGCCGGCGGACGCGAGGACGCCTACGACCCCGACGAGGCCGTCGACTGGGGGCCCGAGGACGAGTGGCTCGGCGACGAGCGCCACGACGAGGAGGGGAACCTCGAGGAACCGTACGGCGCCGACCACATGGGCCTGATCTACGTGAACCCCGAGGGGCCGGGCGGGGAGCCGGACCCGGAGAAGGCGGCGGACTACATCCGCCAGACGTTCGACCGCATGGCGATGGACGACGAGGAGACCGTCGCGCTCATCGCCGGCGGCCACACGTTCGGGAAGACCCACGGCGCCGCCCCCGACGACAACCTCGGTCCGGCACCGGACGGCGCGCCCATCGAGACGCAGGGTCTCGGCTGGGAGAACGAGTTCGGCTCAGGCAAGGGCAACGACACGATCACCAGCGGCATCGAGGGCCCCTGGACCAGCGCCCCGACGCGCTGGGACACGGGCTTCCTCGACAACCTGTTCGAGTACGAGTGGGAACTGGAGGAGAGCCCCGCCGGGGCCTGGCAGTGGCGGCCGGCCGAGGGCGAGGACGCGGACCCCGCGCCGGACGCCCACGACCCGTCGGTCCAGGCGCCGATGATGCTCACGACGGACCTCGCGCTGAAGGAGGACCCCGACTACCGCGAGATCGCCCAGCGCTTCCGGGAGAACCCCGACGAGTTCCAGGAGGCGTTCGCGCGAGCCTGGTACAAGCTCACCCACCGCGACATGGGCCCGCCGGAGCGGTTCCACGGTCCCGAGGTCCCCGACGAGGAGATGATCTGGCAGGATCCGCTCCCGGGCGCGGACTACGACCTGATCGGAGACGAGGAGGTCGCCGAACTCAAAGCGCAGATACTCGATACGGACCTATCGATCTCCCAGCCGGTCAAGACCGCCTGGGCGTCGGCGTCGACGTACCGCGACAGCGACAAGCGCGGCGGCGCCAACGGCGCTCGCATCCGCCTCGAACCCCAGCGGAGCTGGGAGGTCAACGAACCGGAACAGCTGGAGACGGTGCTCTCGACTTACGAGGACGTCCAGGGGGACTTCAACAGTTCCCGGTCGGACGACGTGCGCGTCTCACTGGCTGACCTGATCGTCCTGGGCGGTAACGCGGCCGTCGAGCAGGCCGCGGCCGACGCCGGCTACGACGTGACGGTCCCGTTCGAACCGGGCAGGACCGATGCCCTGCCGGAGCAGACCGACGTCGGGTCTTTCCAGGCGCTCAAGCCGACGGCCGACGGGTTCCGCAACTACGTCAGCGACGAAGTCGACCGCACCCAGGAGGAACTGCTGGTCGACAAGGCGGACCTCCTGACGCTGACGCCATCGGAGATGACGGTGCTGGTCGGCGGCCTGCGCGCGCTGGACGCGAACTACCAGGACTCGGACCTGGGCGTCTTCACGGACCGGCCGGAGACGCTGACCAACGATTTCTTCGTGAACCTGCTGTCGATGGACTACGAGTGGGAGGCGGCCGACGAGTCCGAACAGCGCTTCGAGGTGCGCGACCGCGAGACGGGCGAAGCGAAGTGGGAGGCCTCCCGCGTCGACCTGATCTTCGGGTCGAACGCCCGCCTGCGGGCCATCGCGGAGGTCTACGGCACCGACGACGCCGAGGAGAAGTTCGTGCAGGACTTCGTGGACGCCTGGCACAAGGTGATGACCCTGGACCGGTTCGACCTGGAGTGATCTGAGCCCTAGAATCACCGTCTTCTTCGTGAATGTGTCGGGGTGGGCCGTCGAAAACTTACAAGCGATGACGCGGCCAACGTTCTGGCATGACGATAACCCGCGACGAGGACGTTCTCGGCGGCGAACCCCGTATCGACGGAACGAGGGTGTGGGGGTTCGGCACGTCACGGAGCGGATCATCGAGGGGGACCAGTCCCCCGTGTACGTGGCCGACCAACTCGACGTTTCCCTCTCGGATGTTTACGAGGCACTCTCGTACTACTACGCGCACGTCGAGGAGATGCGAGAGATCGAACGTGAGAACGACGAGGCGTTCGAGCGGGTTCGTGGATCGTCATTGAAACCGAAAGAGCAGATCCAGTGATCACGATTTAGATCCTTGCTCGACGAACGGAGTGTCGCCCGGAACACTAACGACCGGCGTCACTCCCGGCGGTGTGCCCTGGTCGGCCGGCTAACCCTCGTGCCGGGCGGGCGGCGTTCCGCCGCCAGTTGCGCGAGCGGCGTCAGCCGCGAGCGCGGCCCTGGGTACGTGCGGGCCACACGTTGTCGCGTGCCTGGGTTCTCCGCGCTGTCATCGCCACCCTGTCGGGTCCGCTCGGGCGGGGACTGGGGCACGCACCCGCACTTCGATCCGTGTCCCCTTAAGAATCGCGTACCGACCAGCCGGGGTCGGCGGGGCCGTGGGACGCTGTCCGGTCCGTGAGAAACAGCACGAAGACGGCGACGAGGATAACCGCGCCATCTACGGGATCGGCCAGCAGGCCCAGCGAGACGATGAGCGTCGTCGCGGCGGCGGGCGCGTGATCGGTCCTCGTGCCGACCATGCCGGCGGCCGTCAGCGCCACCGACAGGGTGCCGCTGGCGGCCAGTCTGAGTGCGTCCGTCGAGTGGGCGGGCGGTAGGGAGGCCAGCGAGAGTCCCGGCGCGAGCAGGTGGTACGCGACCAGGCCGGCGACGACGCCGACGGCGTGGCCGCCGATCACCCGGCGGGCGCTCAACCGGCCCTCGCCGTCGGTGGCCAGCGCGTACGCCGACGGCCCCAGACTCGGGAAGACGAACGGCCGTCCGGTCGCCCAGGCGACCGTCGCCAGCAGTACGAGAAGCAGGCCGGCGTAGAGGCCGACCGCGAGCGCGCGAGTCGTGCGACCGCCGGTCACGAGTAGACGTACTCGTCCTCGCGGAACTGGACGTACTTGCCGTTGCGGTAGCGGCGCTTCTGCCAGCGGTAGGCGGCCGCGATCTTGAAGCCCTGGAAGCCCGCGGCCCGCGCCCACTTGAGGATCTGGTTGGGCGTCGGCGTGGCCGAGGCGTCGAGCGAGAGGACCCGGTTGACCGCGCGGAACGAGCGGTCCCAGTCGGCTGGGCCGAAGTCCTCGACCACCTCGGCCATGGCGATGTTCCGCAGAATCTCGGCGTCGATGGCGTCCGTCCAGGCGTCGTTGTACGCCTCCAGGCGGTCGGTGGCGGCCAGTTTCCCCGCGAGTTTGCCCGTCCGCATCGCCACGTGGTCCCCGCCCTCGTGGAACGCGGAGGTGGTACCCATCGCGCCGCCGGCGACGGCGATTCCTGCGCGGGTGGGCGAGTCGATGGGCTTCGTCGAGGAGATGGGGTAGGTCTCGGTCCCGCCGGACTTGCCACGGCTCTCCACCAGCGGGAAGTCCTCGAGGTCGTACTCGGGGTAGGCCTCATCCAGCAACCGCCGGATGTAGACGCCGCCCTGGGGGACCTCGTCGTCGTCCGGGCTGAGGAGTCGGTAGTCCTCGCGGCCGTCCACCTGGTCGATGTCCATGCCGATGGGCATCGTCAGGCCGACGCGGGCGACGTTGCCGTCGTTGGGGAACACCCAGGGGTAGGCCGTCTCTCCCGGCATCCACCCCCACCAGAACTTGATGTTGCCCGGTTCGAACGCGTCCTCGGGGAACCGGCGGTACTCCTGGTAGGCGATGTGGTTGGCCTCGGGCGGACTCAGCACCTCCGAGACGCTCCGGCCCTCGGGGACGAACTGGTCCAGCGTGGGGATGGTCTGCTGGCGCTGGGGACCGTCCGCGAGCACGAGGTAGTCGGCTTCGACCTCCGTGCCGTCGTTGAGCGTGAGGTAGTGGGTGTGCCCGGCGGCCAGCTCGGTCTCGACGGTCCGGACGCCGGTGCCGACGCGGTAGTCGGCGCCGGCCTCCTCGGCGCGCTCCCGGAGCCAGTCGTCGAAGCGCGCACGGTGGAACGTGAACCCGAACTCGGGATAGGAGGACGGCAGGTTCGTGTCCCGCAAGACGACCCGCTCGGACGGCCCGATGAACTCCGCACACTCCAGTTCCTGCAGGATCACGTCGTCGGGAATCTCCGTGTAGTCGATGTCGGCGACCTCGACCCAGTAGTCCAGGAACCCGGCGGCGTCCGTCGAGTCCGGGCCGAGGTGCTCCCGGTCGGACCGCGGGACGCCCTTCTCGAAGACGACGGCGTCGGCCCCTTCGTTCGCGGCCGCCGCGGCCGCCGAGGACCCGGCGGGGCCACCGCCGACGATGGCGACGTCAACGTGCTCCATACCGGTCGGCAGACCCCGGGGGCTAATAAATGGCTCCGACTTCCGGGCGACCGGTCCCGCGCCTCCGAATCGCCGGAAATGGCCGTGCTTGCGGGCGTCGAGGCCCGTTCCGGCGCCGCATCTCGTCGCTCACTTATGTGCGTCCGGAGAGTATTTAAGAAATGCCGGCCAGCCACCCCAGGAGTCGAGCGACTCGTTCGGCCGAGGAAGGTAGCTTGAAGGTCCGCCCAGCCCCGGGTTCGACCATGGACGAGACCATCGACGTCGAGTGCGCCGACGGCGTCGCCCGGGTGACGATGACCCGGCCGGACCACCACAACTCGCTGAACCGGGAGATGGCCGACGAACTGGCGGAGGCCGTCCCCGAACTCGTCGAGGACGACGACGTCCGGGCAATCGTGCTGACCGGCACCGGGAACGTCTTCAACACGGGCGCGGACCTGACGACCCTGGAGGGCGACCCCACCGACGCGCGGCGACTGCGGAAACTCGCCAGTCGCCTCCACCAGACCATCCGGCACCTGGCGTCGGCCTCCAACCCCGTCGTCACCGGCGTCAACGGCGTCGCGGCCGGCGCGGGCTTCGGCCTGGCGCTGTCCGGCGACGCCGTCCTCGTCCACGAGGACGCGCGCTTCGAGTTCGCGTACCCGGCTATCGGCCTGTCCGGCGACGGCGGCGCGACGTTCTTCCTGCCCCGACTCGTCGGCCTCCGGCGGGCGATGGAGATCACCCTCCTGAACGAACCGATCGCCGCGGAGCAGGCAGTCGAGGACGGCCTCGCCACCGAGGTCGTTCCCGGCGACGAGTTCGACGACCGCCTGGCGGAAGTCGCCGCGGACCTGGCCGACGGGCCGACGAAGGCCTACGCAGCGATCAAGCGGTTGCTGACGAAGAGCTACGGCCGGGACCTGGGCGCGCAGTTGACCGCCGAGACGGACGCACTGGCGCGACTGGCGACGACCGACGACTACGTCTACGGCCACGAGGCCTTCTTCTCCGACAGCGAACCGACCTTCCGCGGGCAGTGATCAGTCGTCGACGGCGACGGCGTCCGCCGGCGCGCCGCCGGGGCGACTCTCGACGAGTGCGGCGGCCACCAGCATCGCGGCTGCGAACGCCAGGAGACTCCCGACGAGGAACGCCGTGCCGATGGAGGAGCCGGTGGCGATGGCGCCCATGATCGGCGGGCCGACGACGCCGCCGACGCCCTTCGCCGTCGAGCGCAGGCCCATCAGTTCGGACTGCCGGTCGGCCGGCGCCACGTCGCCGATGAACGCCAGCGCGCCCGTCGTCATCGCGGAGAACGCCGCGCCGATGAGCACCCAGGCCGCGACGGCGACGAGAATCCGGGTCGTGCCGGCCGCGGGCAGGGCGGAGGCGCCGGCTACCACGGCGAACACGCCGCTCCCGGCCATCCCGCCGACGACCAGCGGCTTGCGGCCGACGTGGTCGGCCAATCTGCCGAACAGGAGCATGAACACGGACTGGCTGGCCGGGTTCAGCGCCAGCACGATGCCCATGACGAACTCCGTCACGCCAACCGAGTCAAGCAGGAACGGCGGCGCCAGCGACATCACGCCCATCACCGTCATGTTCCGGAGTGCGAGGCCGACGTACAGCCACCGCAACCCGTTCGTCCGGAGGTGGGCGCGTTCGTCTGCCGTCGGCAGCAGCCTGCGGCGAATCTCCGCGAGCAGTTCGTCCAGGGTCGGCTTCCGGTCGGGCGTCGGCGTGGGGTCGTGGACGAAGACGGCCGCGACCGTCGAGACGAGACTGGTCCCAGCGATGAACAGGTAGAGGTCCGCGGGAACGAGCAGGCCGAGCAGGACGCCGGCCACCACCTGCCCGCCGGTGAACCCGGCGGCGCGGGCGCTGTTGAAGAACCCGAGCGACCGGCCCCGGCCGGACTCGCCGCCGCGCGCACTGACGACGGTCAGCATCACGGGCACGAAGCCGATGGCGAAGACGGCGTACAGGGCCCGGAGACCGATCTGGGCCCAGGGGCCGGAGACGACGGTCAGCGGCAGGACCGCGAGGGTCGCTATCGCCCCCGTCCCGACCATGACCGCGCGTCGCCGGCCCGTGACGTCCGCGATGGCACCCCAGACGGGTGCGAAGAACATGACGCCCACGTAGTAAGCCGTCAGGACCATCGAGACGGCGAACTCGCTCCCGACCCGGCCGACGTAGACGGCCATGACCGTCCCCATCAGGATCCCGGTCATGAACCGGGCCGCGCCTGCCAGGGCGATGAGCGCCCGCTGACGGCGCGCTTGCCAGACGCTCTCTTCGTCGCTCCCGCTCACTGTCGTCGGCTAGGCCGTCGGCCACTAAACGCCCTCCGCCCGCGGCCGAGGTTTCCGGTTTCCGCGTGACGGTCACACGTACCGTGACGCGAGCAGGAACAGGAGTCCGTAGAAGCCGAGGACGAAGGCGAGACCGCCCCGCACCAGCGAGTCCCCGAATAGGGCCACCGCTCCGAGCAGGCCTGCGGCCACGGCGGAACAGACGATGGCGGGGACGGCTCCTTGTGTGCGTCACTTGTTAGCACAGCGTTTATCCACCTGTTCCGCGTCTACATCGTAATGGCCGGCGACGACACGACGAACGCGGACCCGGCGGTAGACGAGTACGCCCACGCCGACGCGGGGGACGACCACCTCCAGGAGTTCGGTCGTGGCCTCCCGGACGTCGCGGCGTACGCGTCTCTGGCTAGGGATCTCCGTGACGCCGTCAATGGAGCAGTCCGGTTCGACGAGTACGCACAGGTGCTGTACGCCACCGACGGGAGCATCTACCAGGCCCGACCTGCAGGCGTCGTCTTCCCGACTGACGTATCGGACGTGCAGGCAGCCGTCGAGGTCGCCGCCGACCACGGGACCCCGATTCTACCCAGGGGCGCCGGGTCGTCGCTCGCGGGCCAGGCAGTCGGCCCAGGGTGCGTCGTGCTGGACCTCTCCAGGCACATGGACGGAATTCTCGACGTCGACCCCGGTGGAAAGCGGGCGACCGTCCAGCCCGGAGTGGTGCAGGACGACCTCGACGACCACCTCGCGCAGTGGGGACTGAAGTTCGCTCCAGACCCGGCCTCCTCGAACCGCGCGACGGTAGGCGGCGGCATCGGCAACAACTCGACCGGTGCCCACTCCGTCCGGTACGGCATCACCGACGCGTACGTCGAGGAACTCCGTGTCGTGCTGGCCGACGGGTCGCTGTTCCACGCCAGGGAGGTCGTCCTCGACTCCGAGGAGTGGGACCGGATCGTCGATAGAGACGACCGCGAGGCCGAGATTTACCGGACCGTCCGCCGGGTCGTCGAAGACAACGAGGCCGAGATAGCAGACCGCTACCCCGACCTGAAACGGTGCGTCAGCGGCTACAACCTGGACAGGGTGATCGACGAGAACGACGACGGCGAGACGGTGCTCAACCCCGCGAAACTGGTCGTAGGCGCAGAGGGGACCCTCGGCGTCGTCGTGGAGGCGACCCTCTCGCTTGTGACCGTGCCCGAGGAGACGGCGCTGGCGCTGTACTGCTTCTCGGACCTGAACGCCGCGATGGAGGCCGTCCCGGAGGCGCTGTCGTTCGACGTGGGTGCGGTCGAGTTGATGGACGAGGAAGTGTTCAGACTCGCCCGGGAGTCCGACGGCTACGCCCGGTACGTCGAACCCATCCCCGAGGACGCCGCGGCGGCGCTGATGCTGGAGTTCGACTCCGAACTGAACGACGACCTCCGGGCGGCCATCGCGGAGACGACCTCCCACTTCCACGAGAACGGCGCGGCGTTCCACGTCGTCGAGGCCTCCGACGAGGACGACCAGTCCGGGCTCTGGAAACTCCGGAAAGCGGCCATCCCGCTATTGATGAGCCTGGACGGCGACCCCAAACCCTACCCCTTCATCGAGGACGCCACGGTGCCCCCGGCGGACCTCGCGGCGTACGTCGAGCGATTCCAGGACGTCCTGGCGGACCACGACACCTCGGCGGCCTTCTTCGCGCACGCGGGGAGCGGGACGTTGCACGTCCGGCCCATCCTGAACCTCAAGGAGGAAGACGGAGTCCAGCGGATGCACGACATTGCGGATGACGTGACGGATCTCGTGCTGGAGTACCACGGCGCGTTCTCCGGCGAACACGGCGACGGCCTCGCCCGCACCGAGTTCAACCCGAAGATGTACGGACCGGACCTCTGGGAAGCGTTCCAGACGGTGAAGTCGGCGTTCGACCCCGACCGGCTCTGCAATCCCGGGAAGGTAGTCTACCGCGACGACGACCCGACGGACATGCGCGAGCACCTCCGGTACGGGCCGGCTTACGAGTCCCTGGAACCCCAGACGGGACTGGACTTCTCCGACGATGGCGGCTTCGGCCACCTCGTCGAACTCTGCAACGGGTGTGGCAACTGCCGGCAGACGGGGAGCGAGACGATGTGCCCGACCTACCGGGCCTCGAAAGAGGAAATCCAGACCACGCGGGGACGGGCTAACCTCTTGCGAGCGGCCATCTCCGGAGAACTCACCGAGGAGGAACTGTACACCGAGCGGTTCCAGGCGGAGGTGCTGGACCTCTGTGTCGGGTGCAAGGGCTGTGCCTCCGACTGCCCCACCGGCGTCGACCTGGCGAAACTGAAAGCGGAGGTGCAACACCAGTACCACCGCGAAAAGGGTGCCGACCTCCGGGACCGACTGTTCGTGAACATCCATCGCCTGGTTGCGCTCGGCAGCAAACTCGCGCCGCTGGCGAACCGGGCGAAGGCCCTGCCGGGCGCGAGGGCGCTGGGCGAGCGGTTGTTCGGCGTCGCCAGCGAGCGAGAACTCCCGACGTTCCGGCGGCGGACGCTCCAGGAGTGGGCCACCGAGCGGGAATCCGGGATCTCTGCGAGCGATTCCACCGAGAACGTGCTACTGTTCCGGGACACGTACACCAATTATTGCTATACGAATCCAGGGGTGGACGCCGTGCGCGTCCTCGAAGCCGCGGGGTGCCACGTCCGGATTCCGGAGGACGTTGGGCCCAGCGGCCGGCCGGCGTACTCGAAGGGCTTCCTGGACCTCGCGCGCGAACGGGCGCGGCGGAACGTGGACGCCCTCGCTCCCGCCGTCGAGGACGGCTACGCGGTGGTCTTCGTCGAACCGTCGGACGCCGTGATGTTCCAGGACGAGTACCTCGACTTGCTCCCCGACGACGACCGCGCCCGGACCGTTGCCGACAACGCCTACGGCGTCATGGAGTTCCTGGACCAACGCCGCCTGGACGCGGAACTGTCCTTCCGTCCGGTCGAGGAATCACTCGCCTACCACGGCCACTGCAACCAGAAGGCAGTGGGGACCGACCACCACGCCGTCGGCGTCCTCCGGCGGGCAGGCTACGACGTCGACCCCATCGACTCGACCTGCTGTGGGATGGCCGGGAGCTTCGGCTACGAGGCGGAACACTACGACCTCTCGAAAGCCATCGGGCGAATCCTCTTCGAGCAGGTCGAGGAGAGCGAAGGCGACGTCGTGACCGCGCCCGGGAACTCGTGCCGGACGCAACTCGGGGACCGGCCGGGCTACGAACGGCCACCCCATCCCGTCGAGATGCTGGCCGCGGTCGTCCACGAGGTCGACGGTAACTAGAGGTAGCCTTCTTCCAGCAGGAGTTCGCCGTTCAGGAGGCTGGCGCCGGCGGCCCCCCGGAGGGTGTTGTGAGCGAGGCAGTTGTACTGGAGACCGAACGTCGACGGCCGGAACCCGCCGGCCGAGACGGCCATGCCGCCCTCCCGGTTGCGGTCCAGACGTGGCTGGGGCCGGTCGGGGTCGTCGAAGACGTGGATGAGTCGGTCCGGCGAGTGCTGGAGGTCCAGCGACGGGTACTCGCTCATGGCGTCTTTCGCTTCCTCGACGCCGAGTTCCTCGTCAGTCTCCACCCAGAGGTTCTCCAGGTGACCGTCGATAGTCGGGATGCGATTGCAGGACGCGGCCACCCCGACGTCGTGGTGACGGACCTCGCCCCCGTCGAAGTCCCCAAGTAGCTTCCGGGACTCGGTCTCGAGTTTCTGCTCCTCGCCCCCGATGTGCGGGATGGCGTTGTCGATTATCTCCGTGGAGGCGACGCCCGTGTACCCAGCGCCGGTGACCGCCTGGAGGGTGGCGACGTGAACCCGCTGGAGGCCCCAGTCGGCGAGCGCTGCAAGCGTCGGGACGAAGGTGATCGTCGAGCAGTTGGGATTCTTCAGCAGGGCGCCGTCCCAGCCGCGTTCGTCGCGCTGGACCTCCAGCAGACTCAGGTGGTCGGCGTTGACCTCCGGGATCACGAGCGGTACGTCGTCGTCCATCCGGCCGTTCGAAGAGTTCGAGGAGACGACGTAACCCTCGCGGGCGAACGCCGGTTCGACCTCCGCGCCGACCGAGGAGGGGAGCGACGAGAAGACGAGCGAGACGTCGTCGGGGACGGCGTCAGGATCCGTCCGTCCGACCTCGATTCCGGCCACGTCGTCGGGCAAGGGGACGTCGAGTCGCCAGTCCGCCGCTTCGGCGTACGGTTTCCCGGCCGAGGAATCGCTCGCTGTCAGGGCGGCTATCTCGAAGTCGGAGTGGGGGGCGAGCAACTGGACGAGTCGCTGTCCGACGGCGCCGGTCGCGCCGAGGACGGCTACCTGTACGGTCATCGCCACGTCGTAAGGCCGTTCCGCGGGAAAACCGTTTGGATTGCGCCAACCGTTGCCCCGACGAGGGACGCGTCGCTACGCGGCAATCGTCCGGCGTAACCGAGGCGCAGAATTACTCGCCCTGGCCCTGCTTGCGGGTGACGTACCCGGCGATGCGGTTGCGGACGCCCTTGGACTCGACGGTCGTGAGTTCCTTGACCGACTCCTTGTTCTGGTCGAAGTCGTCGTTGAACGCTTCCGGGTACCGCTCCAGGAGGATTTCCCCCGTCTTCTTGACGTAGTCCGGCTTGATTGGCATGTTCGACAGTTTGCCCTGACGGACTCTAAAAGGGTTCGCTTCGCGCCCAACCTCGCGTGCGAACGTTTATACACCAGGGCCGGACCACGGTCGCCGTGACGTAGCCACCGCCCCGGAACCGGACCGCAGTAGCACGGCACCCCGACCCGGGGAGCGGTCGCGTGCCGTCAGTCAGCCCCGTCCCACTCCGAGAGTTCGACGAGTCGGTCGAACGCCGCTCGCTCGCGCTCGCCGCCACACCGGTCGACGACGTCAGCGAAGTAGTCCAGTTGCGCCTCCAGTTCCGTGCGGTCGTAACTCGCCACGCCGAGTCGCGACGCCGCGACGGTCGCCTCGACGACCGCACCGAACCCTCGGTTGATCGACGGCACCCGTTCGCGGACGACGGCCGCGTCGACCGGGCGGAGCGCCCACTCCGCCCAGTCGGTACCGCCGGATTCGCCCGTCCGAATCCGGTCGGCGGTCACGTGGACCCAGGCGTCGGCCTCGTCCAGTACCGGTTCCTCTCGCTCCTCGATGCCCACTGCGGCCTCGACGAACAGGAGCGGATCGACCGTAAACTGCACGTAGCCTTCGCCCTGGCGGCTGAAGTTCCTGCGCGTCCGGGTGTTACCCCAGGTCCGGGCCGAAACCGGATCGCCCGCGTGGACGCCCAGAGCGGCCGCGTTCCACCGGCCGTTCGGACCGAGCGTCGTCGTGACCGTCTCGGTGACCCCGCGGAGGTCGACCGGCCACTCGGCGGGTTCCGACTCGCCCGTCACACCGTGACACCCCGTTCGAGGGCGACGAACAGCCCCGCGGCGACGACGTCGGCCGTCGTTCCGGGATTGATCCCTTCCCCGACGAGCGCTTCGGCGAAGGCGTCGACGAGCGCCGGGTCGTTGCCGTCGCGTGCTTCCTGTGCCCGGACCATGACGTTGCGCGCGACTCCTCCGCCGTGCTGTTTGGCGACGTGAGTGTCGGGTTCGGCCGCTAGCTGGTCGAGGAACGCCCTCGCGGCCCTGTCGGACACGGGCCCGTCACCGGCGGCCACCGCCTCCGCGACCGAGAACGTCCGCTCGAACCCCCCGACCCACTCCCGCGCCACGCCATCGACCTCGGCGCTCTCCGCGAGCACGTCGAACAGCGTCAGGTCACGCTCCCGCAGGTCGGGCACTGCGTCGGCGCCGCGGCGGACGTCCGGCGCGTCGACGTCCGGTGCCGGTTCGTCGACCCGGACGTCGACGTGTTCGAACGCCCGGTAGAACGCCGCTGCGTCCGCGACCGTCGTCGCCTCGACGACAGCTCGCACGCCGTCCCGCGAGAGTTCGCCTTCGGCCCCGGCCCGCACCAGCGGAACGAGCAACAGCAGGGCGCCGAACTGCGTGTTACCGCCGGACTGATCGCTCATCCTGGCGACTGCCGTCTCGAATGCCTCCCCTACGGGGGCACCCGCCTCCGCGGCCCGGATGCCCTCGCCAGCCCCGACGGCACCTGCCAGGAAGTGCTCGAACCGCAGGTCCGGCAGGTCGCGTTCGCGGTCGACGTTGCCGGGCTTGGGCGTCCCGGCGACCTCCAGCAACAGCGCCAACTGGGCGTTCTCGGCGGGCGACCGCCCGGTCACGGGTGGGCCTCCCGAGTGAACCATGACGTCGTCGCTTCCGCCACGCGTTCGAGTATCTCGGGGTCGTCGCTCGGCCGACCGACGCTGACGGCGTCGGCACCGTACGCCAGGTACTCTCTGACCGTCTCGCGGTCACGAACGCCGTTGTTGGCGATCACCGTCGCGCCCTCCGCGTCGGCGACCCCACCGGCCACGTCGGCGACGACCGCTTCGGAATCCATTGCGTCCACGTGGACTGCGTCCGCGCCCGCGTCGACGACCCGGCGTGCCGTCTCCGGGAGGTCGACCCCGGTGACCTCGGTCCGTACCTTGACGCTCACCGGTACGCCAACTTCGGCGGCCACGCGGACGTACGTACACAGTCGTTCCGTGTCGGCCAGCAACGTCTCCCCGGCACCGACGGCGCACATCTCGTCCTGCCGACAGTGGGCGTTGACCTCCAGGACGGCATCGCGGCCCTCACAGACCGCCGCGACCGACCGGAGCGGGTCGACGCTCGTCGTCCGGACGTTGAAGCCCGCAACCAGTGGAACGTTCTCCAGGGTGGCGAGTTGACGGTCGACGAACGCCACCGGGTCGTCCGGGAGGAATTCCGTGCGTTCGCGCTCGACCATCTCGCGTGCGGCCTCTCTCGTCGGTTCGTCGATGGCGATTCCACCGAGAAACGCCGCACCGACGTACGGGGCGGCCGTTCGCGCCCAATCGGCGTCGGACTCGCCGCTGAGACTGGCCGCCGCGACCCGGGGTTCGAAACGGAGACTCATCGGACCGCCTCCAGCGCCTCGTGGACGGCACGGGCGACGCGCGAAGCGTCCGCGCGGTCGTTCATCTCGGTGTCCGTCCGGACGACGGGCCGGTCCAGTTCGGTGTCGTCAGCCGAATCGAGGACGAACGCGTCGGCGAACGGGTAAGCCTCGGCCAATCCCGCCGTGCTCGGGTCGTAGCCCTCGGCGCGCATGAGGTCGTCCGCCGGACCGGAGAACACCTGGTCGCCGACGAACGGTGAGACGGCGACGACCGGGGTCTCCTCGAGCGCGTCCCGGACGCCGTCGAGCGCCAGGATCGGTCCGACGCTCGTGATGGGGTTCGAGGGCCCGACCACGACCGGATCGTCAAGTGCAGTCAGGACGGCGTCGGTGGGTGCGGCGTCCTCGCCCCCACGGAACTCGACGGACTCGACGGCCGGAGCGCCTCGCTCGGCGACCCAGTACTCCTGGAAGTGCATCCCGCCGTCGGGGGTGTGGACGATGCTGGCGACGGGGTCGTCGCTCATCGGCAACAGGTCGACGCGGAGGTCGAAGGCGTCGGCGAGTCGGCGAGTAACTTCCGTGAGCGAGTACCCCTGGTCGAGTAGCGACGTCCGGACGCCGTGGATGGCCCGGTCCCGATCACCCAGCGTCATGAACGGCGGAACGGCGGCGAACCTTCGCCACCGGGCGATCCGCCTGCCATCCGTCTGGCGCCCGTCGGGGAGGTAGTGCGGTCCGTCGCTGGTGCCGAGTCGTTCGGCGAGGTCCGCCATCGCCTCGTGCGTGCGCTCGGTGTCCCCGGCGATGCCCCACCAGCGGTCCCTGTCGATTAGGTCCGCGCGCTCGAACAGGACCGTGTCCACGTCGGGACAGACCAACAGGCCCCCGATTTCGACGTCGTCGCCGGTGTTGGCGACGACGGTGGTCTCCTCGCGGGGGAACACCGCGTCGGCCCCCCACAGGAGTTTGGGGGTTCCCGTGCCACCCGACAGGAACGTGACCATGTTGGCGCGTACTGTCCGGAGAATGAAAAACGCCCCGACGACGGCAGCGACCGTCGGGGTGTGGTCTCGCGTCGACCGCCGACCGCAAGCAGGACCGATAAGGGCCGGGACCGCCACGGTGGGTGCATGACCGCGATCAAGGACAGCGTCCACGACCACATCGAGGTCGAGGGGGTGGCGCTGGACCTGCTCGACACGCCCGAACTCCAGCGTCTACGGCACATCAAGCAGCTCTCGACGGTGCGACTCGTCTATCCGTCCGCGAACCACACCCGGTTCGAACACAGCCTCGGGGTCTACCACCTCGCGAGTCGGGCGCTCGAGCACCTCGGCATCTCGGGTCGACGGGCCGAGCGCGTCAGGGCCGCCGCGTTGCTACACGACGTCGGTCACGGGCCCTACGGCCACCAGACCGAGGACGTGATCCAGCGACACGCCGGCGTTCACCACGACGAGGTCCACGGCCTGCTGGACCAGGGCACGGTAGCGCGGGGGCTCCGGGACCACGACCTCGACCCGTCACGGGTGGCGGACCTGGTCGCTGGCGACGGCGAGTTCGGCCAGCTCGTCTCGGGGGAACTGGACGTCGACCGGATGGACTACCTCGTCCGTGACGCCCACCACACCGGCGTCCCCTACGGGACCGTCGACCACCAGCGACTGGTCAGGTCCCTCCAGTTCGTCGACGGCGAACTCGTGCTCGCGGCGGGCAACGTACAGACCGCCGAGGGGTTGCTCGTGGCCCGCGCGCTGATGAACGCCGCCGTCTACCGCCACCACGTCTCCCGCATCGCAGGTGCGATGCTCGAACGCGCGAGCGAGCGGTTGCTCGACGCCGGCGTGGGAATCGAGCGGTTCCGCCGCATGGCCGATCACGACCTGCTTGCGGCGTTACGGGAGACGGAGGAGACGGCCGAACTCGGCGAACGGTTGCGTGACCGCGACCTCTACAAGCGGGCGGTGTGGGCCGAACGTGACGCGGTGCCGGACGGTCTGCTCGACCTCGACTACGCGGCCTGCCGGGAGCGCGAGCGGGAAATCGCCGACGTCGCGGGCGTCGACCCCGAAACGGTCTTCCTGGACGTCCCGGACAGCCCAGGGATGACCGAATCGTCCGTGCGGGTGATCGTCAACGGGACGATTCGGCGCCTCGACGAGCAGTCGCCGCTGGTCGAGGCGTTGCGTGCGGCCGGGCGAACGCGCTGGCGACTGGGCGTGTACGCGCCGCCCGGGGACGTCTCTGCGGTCGGGGACGTAGCCGCCAGAGTGCTGGGTCTGGACGACGACGCCCTCCTGACGGAGGCCGAGCGGCGCGAATCCTCGTTCGACGATTGATCGCCGCGTTGATCGATAGGGCGGTCGAAGAACACGTTTATTGGGCGCCGACCGGTTGTTCAAGGTATGGAAACAGTGGGGCGAATGCCGAACACACCGGTTGATGGCGGTCTCACCGTATTAGCCGACGACAGGTACTCGCCACGGATTCCGGGGGTAGACGAATGAACGACGGTAATCCGGCGGACGTGTTGCTCGTAGAGGACAACCCCGGCGACGTCAGACTCACCAGGGAAGCGTTCGAAGAAGGCCAGATAGAGAACACGCTCCACGTCGTCAACGACGGCGTCAAGGCGCTGGACTTCATCCACCAGCGGGGCGAGTACGAGGGCGCTCCGCAACCGGACATCGTCCTGCTGGATCTCAACCTCCCCCGGAAGAACGGCGAGGAAGTGCTGGAGGCGATGCGGGCCGACGACGAACTCGAACACATTCCGGTGATCGTGCTGACCAGTTCGGAGGCCGAGGAGGACGTACTCCGCTCGTACGAACTCTGCGCCAACGCGTACCTGACCAAACCCGTCGACCCCGACGAGTTCATCGAGGCCGTCTGGTCGTTCGAGCGGTTCTGGCTGTCCGTCGTCCGGTTACCCGGTACCGTCGAGTGAGGGGCCGCCGTCGGACCCGCACGCAACGGCCGTCCCGCACTGCTGACGCGAGTTCTACCTGTGGTCGTCAGTACCGCTCGCGCTCGACGTCCCGGTAGACTTCGGTCTCCGAGACGCGTGAGTCCGACAGCAGTCGCTCGACCCGGCGCTCGAACTCCTCCTCGGTGAGTTCGCCCTCGGCGTACCGTTCCTTGAGGTCGGCCAGTTCGCGCCTGGCGCGCTCCTCCGGGTCGGGACGGACCATCTCCGTGAGGTCGAAGCGGCGGGCCAGGTCGCTCTCCCGTTCGGCGTAGCGTGCGGCCGTCTCGACGTACTCGTTCTGCAGGAGGCGGTTGTCGCCGGAGACGGCACCGGACGCGACCCGGTAGATGCCCCATGCGACGAATCCGAGGCCGGCCAGGCCGACGACGAGGAGACCGACGACGTAGGGGGCCGCAGCCGCAACCATCGCCGCGAGGGAGGGGTCCGGCCGCCCCAGCACGGCGAGTACGTCGACCAGACCGTAGAGGGCGATCGCCACGAACGACACGGCCGAGAGGACGAACCCGGCGAGCGGTCCTTTCAGATCACCGATCAGACCCATCGAGCGGAGCTACGGCGTGGCGGTACTTCAACGCCGGGAAGCGCCGCCGGACGTGGCAGCTACACGACTCCTTTTGTACGAAGGCACTCAACACCGTCGTATGAAGACGATCAAGGACAGCGTCCACGACCACATCAGGGTTGAGGGCGTCGCCGCGGACCTGCTGGACACCCCACCGGTCCAGCGACTCCGCCACGTCAAGCAACTGGGGACCGCATCGCTCGTCTACCCGTCCGCGAACCACACCCGGTTCGAACACAGTCTCGGGGTCTACTACCTCGCCTGCGAGGCGCTGGACCACCTCGGCATCGCCGGCCCGAAGGCCGAACGCGTCAAGGCGGCCGCGCTGTTGCACGACGTCGGCCACGCTCCGTTCAGCCACAACGTCGAGGACCTCATCTACCGCCGGACTGGCAAGTACCACGACGACGTGGAGGACCTGCTCACCGGTGGACGCGTCGGCGAGGTCCTCCGGTCGCACGACCTGGACCCGGATCGCGTGGCCGACATCGTCGCCGGGGAGGGCGAACTCGGCCAGCTCGTCTCGGGGAAACTGGACGTCGACCGGATGGACTACCTCGTCCGTGACGCCCACCACACCGGCGTTCCCTACGGGACCATCGACACGGAGCGCCTCGTCCGCGAACTGCGGTTGATGGACGGCGAACTCGTGCTGGACGAGGGCAACGTCCAGACGGCCGAGAGTCTGCTGGTCGCTCGCGCGCTGATGAACCCGACCGTCTACAGCCACCACGTCGCCCGGATCAGCAAGACGATGCTCCGGCGGGCCACCGAGCGGTTGCTCGGGGCGACGGACCTGGACGCCGGGACGCTCCGGCGGATGGACGACCACGAACTGATCGTCGCGCTCCGGGACTGCGAGGAGACGGCCGACGCCGCGCGGCGGTTGTTCAGCCGCGACCTGCTGAAGCGAGCCGTCTGGGCGGAGATGGAAGACGTCCCCGAGGACGTAGTCGACGCCGACCACGGCGCCGTCCGCGGGTTCGAGCGCGAAATCGCCGAGGAGGCCGGCGTCGAACGGGACGGCGTCCTGGTGGACGTGCCTGCCCGTCCGAGCATGACCGAGAGCACCTCGCGGGTGCTGGTTAACGGGGAGATTCGACACCTGGGGCGCCAGTCGCCGCTGGTGCAGGCGCTCCGGACCGCCCAGCGCAACCAGTGGCGCCTGGGCGTGTACGCGCCCGAGGAGTTGACGGACCAGGTCGGCCGCGCCGCCGCGGACGTGCTGGACGTCGACCCCGACGGCGGCCTGATCAGCGACACCCGGCCGGGCGTGGCCGCGACCCTGGACGAGTTCGCCGAGGACTGATCGTTTCGATTCGTCTGGAGACGGCTCGTTCGTATATGAATATATGTGCATATATTCATATATGCCCTCACAGCCGGCGGTGGCGCGTGCTGGCGCGGCCTCCGTGCCGCGCCACAGGCGCGCGAGAAACGAGTAACGGAACGGAGCGAGTAACGCAGTCGGTTTGGGGGAGTGGCCATCCCTAGGCCAAGTGGTCGCTAGCGTTCACGGTTCGGACGGAGTCGACGCTAGCGACCACTGGACCTGGGGGTCAACCTCACACCTCCCCAGCCTCCTCGTTCGGCCGGGGTTCGCGGCCTCGCGGTGCTCGGCACGCTCACCCGGACGCTCAACTCGTCCCTCGCGCGCGTTGCTCGCGCGCGCCACGAGGACTTTCGGTACGTGATACGCACTCCGGGACCACTGTCACCACGATCAACCGCAAATCGAACCACTAAACCGGCGACCCACGGAACACTCGACCATGACCGTCGAGGTAGCGGGGACTATCCTCCGGGGTCGGGAGTTCGATCCCGTGGAGGGCCGCGTCGTGGTGGAGGATGGTGAAATCACGGCAATCGAGGAGGAGTCAGTCGAGAGCGACCGGATCGTACTTCCGGCGTTCGTCAACGCCCACACCCACATCGGGGACTCCATCGCCAAGGAGGCCGGGGCCGGCCTGCGGCTGGAGGAACTGGTCGCGCCGCCGGACGGCCTCAAGCACCGCCTCCTCCGGCAGGCCGACCGCGAGGACCTCGTCGCCGGGATGGCCCGCTCGCTGCGGTTCATGCGCGAGACGGGCACAGGTGCCTTCATCGAGTTCCGAGAGGGCGGCGTCGAGGGCGTCGAGATCATCGAGGACGCGCTGGAGGGCGTCGATATCGAGGGCGTGATCCTCGGCCGCGAGACAGTCGACGCCATGAAAATCGCGGACGGGTTCGGCGCCAGCGGCGCCAACGACGCCGACTTCGCCGCCGAGCGCGAGGCAACGAGGGATGCCGGAAAGCTGTTCGGCATCCACGCGGGCGAGGTGGACGACTCGGACGTCGAACCCGCGATGGACCTCGATCCTGACTTCCTCGTCCACATGGTCCACGCGACGGAGGGGCACCTCGACCGCGTGGAGCGCGAGGAGGTCCCGGTCGTCGTCTGCCCGCGGTCGAACCTGGTCACGGACGTCGGGTTCCCGCCAATCGAGGAGTTGGCCGAGCGCACGACCGTCGCGCTGGGCACGGACAACGTGTTCCTGAACAGCCCGTCGATGTTCCGCGAACTGGAGTTCGCGGCGAAACTGACGGACTTGGGGGACCGCGAACTGCTCCGGATGGCCACGGTCGCGGGGGCCGACATCGCGGGGCTGAACTGCGGCGTGATCGAGCCCGGCCGCGACGGTCGGTTGCTCGTGCTGGACGGCGATTCTCACAACCTGACCGGGACCCAGGACGTCGTGCGGTCGGTCGTGCAACGAGCTGGAGTCTCAGATGTGGTGGGGATGATAAGCTACAACGATTGAATTATTTTATCCGATTTCGTTTTGTATATTAACTTGATATTTCAGAGGGATCGTATAAAACAGCATTTAGCTCATTGAGAAGCTCTTCTCCAGTTGGGCCTGCGGACCTCCGGTTACTGCAACCGTTTTGAGGAACTTTCGACGTTGGAAGTTACCCTTTGTATTCCCTTCTTCCGCTGAGAGGTCTCGTCCCATTGCGAACATATTTTCTTTCATTTTGGTATTATATCTAATGTCCAATTTACAAATGGTCCGGGTATTGGAGGAGAAAGTATTTATGCCCCCTGGAGATGATTCGTTCCCATGCGCCGTCGTGCGATCCTCGCAAGTCTCACTGCCCTCCTAGCCGGCTGTACCGGAAGTGAGGATGGTTCAATGAAGAAGCCATCTACTCCGCAAACACCGACAAGCACGCGGACGAAAACACCATCACCGACAAACTCATCGACACCCGACGAAACACCGACCCCTCCATGGGCTGAATACGAGCTCCTTGAACTCGACCGTCCGTCTCTATCCGAGAGTAGTGTTTTGGGGCGGCTAGACACTCACAACTGTACAGAACTAGAAAACAGAGAAGTTGTCTGTCCTAGTGATGAGGCCCGGCTGAGCGTTTCGATTAGCACAAGTACCATCTCACTTCCCAGCGGGGAAATCGAACTCTCCGTCCGAAACGACGCCGACGAACACTTCTTCTGGAACGTCGCGTCCTGGGAAGTGGCGAAGTACGACGGGAAATCCTGGCGAAAACTGGCGCCGATCCGATGGACGAAAAGCCTGGACAGACTCGAACCAGGAAGCTCGCACGACTACTCGATCAGCGTCGACGACACGACGTTCGAAGACGTGCCGCTGAGCGTCGACGAGGAGATGGCCACGTTCCACGGACTCGGACCCGGCGTCTACGGGTTCGTCAACGACTCGGGGACTTCGGCACCGACCAGGAGAACACGATTCCGTTCGGCGCGCTGTTCGGCGTGACCGGCCGCGCCCCGCCGCTTGAACCCACCGACGCCATCGAAGAAATCGAGCGGCAGGGTTCCGAACTCCACGTCGAGTCGGACCCGGGCCAGTTCGAGGAACGCGAACTCGTCATCACGCGCGCCGATAAAGCCGAGGTGGGACTGCTCCCGGAACACGTGCGACTCGTGGAGGGCCTGCGGAACACGGTCCCGTTCCTGGCGAGCGACGGGATCGAAACGATTCGGTACCGGACGGCCGCTCCCAGGTACCACACGGCGCGGAACTACGTCGAGATGTTGGCCTCCGACGCAGGGTTACCACCACGAGAACCGACCACCTTCGGAATCGCGGACGTAGCCTTCCAGGTCGACCTGACCGACTAGGCCGGTCGACGGTCGGAATTGAGGCGTATGGGACCAACGAGCGCCGACGCCGCCACCAACAGTTAAGACCGCACGCCGGCAACCGTGAGGGTAGGTAGCAATGTACGGGCGGATCCTCGTGCCGACGGACGGATCGCCGGAGGTCGAGCGGGCCGTCGACCACGCCGTCGACCTCGCGGCGGCCCACGGGGCCACCGTCCACGCGGTCTACGTCGTCAACACGGCCAGTTACACGACCCTGCCGATGGAGTCCGCCTGGGAAGGCGTCGGCGAGATGCTCCGGGAGGACGGCGAGGCCGCCCTCCAGCGCGTCCGCGAGAAGGCCGCGACTGCCGGCGTCGACGCGGAGACCCGCCTCGTCGAGGGGTCGCCCAGCCGCGAAATCGTCCGCTACGCCGAGAACGAGAACTGCGACCTCGTCGTCATGGGAACCCACGGAAGGGGCGGTATCGACCGCCTGCTCCTGGGGAGCGTCGCCGAGCGCGTCGTCCGGTCCTCGAAGGTCCCCGTGCTGACCGTCAGGGTCGGTGACGCGGGACTGGAGGCAGAGCGGGAGACGCCCGAGGCCGCACAGGAGTGACGAGAACGCGACTTGATCGGTTTCAGGACTCCCCTATCTCTCCGTCTACCGGCCGCAAGTGCTCACAGTCCCCCGCATCGACGACGACCGCACCGTCCTCCGTCTCGACGACCAGACTCCCGGGATGCTCGATTCGAACTGCCTCTCCAATCACAGTCCCGGCCGGCGTCTCGACGCGAACCTCCCTTCCTAGAGTTCCGGCGTACTCCCGCCACGAGTCCAGAATAGCCTCTGGCCGACCCCGCAACTCGTCGAACTCCTCCAGCAGGCGCTGGACGAACACCCGCCGAGTAACGTCGCCGACCTGCTCGCGGATGCTGGTTCCGCCGTCCGGGAGGTCCGCCGGGTCGACGTTTGCGTTCACGCCGATGCCGACGACGACGCGCTGGTCGTCGCCGTCTCCCTCCAGTTCGGTGAGGATGCCGGCCAGTTTCAACTCTCCGCCCTCGGCTGGCACCAGCACGTCGTTGGGCCACTTGATCCGGGCGTTGACGCCCGCCTCGCGGGCGCCCCGGGTCGTCGCCACAGCGGCCGCCAGCGTCACCAGCGGCAACTCCGAGGCCGGCAGGTCGGGCCGGAGGACCAGCGAGAGCCACACCCCGCCCGGCGGCGAGGCCCACTCGCGGTCGAGGCGGCCGCGGCCGCCGGTCTGGCGGTCCGTGAGGACGGCGACGTCCGCGCGGCCCTCGGCCGCCAGTTCGCGGGCGCGGTCGTTGGTGCTCGCAATCGACTCGTGGTACTCCACCTCGAATGGGGCGTCCAGGCCGAACTGGACGGCGAGGCCGCCGAACTCGGGGACAGAGACCAGGCGGTAGCCGTCGTCGCCGCTCTCGACCTCGAAACCGGCCTGCCGGAGCGCGTCGACGTGGTTCCACACCGCGGCCCGCGAGATTTCGAGTTCGTCGGCCAGCGCGGGCCCGGCGACCGGCCCGTCAGCGATGGCGACCAGTACGGCCCGCCGGGTGTCGTTCATACGGCCCCGTTGGACCGTCGACCGCAATAAATACCCGTGGACGGCTCCGGGGGAAGGTCCGTGGACGGGTTCGGGGGAACGTTCACGTGGTCTGGCGGCCCGACCGACCACACCGACGACGTCCCGGAGACTGTCCAGACCGCAATCGTCGACGTACCGGTCGACGGAGCGACCTGCCTTGAGGCCGGTGCCGGAGCGGGCAACACGTCGCGTGCCCTCGCGGCGGCCGGAGCGGAGCGCGTTTACGCGATTACGAACGATCCCGACCACGCCGACACAACCCGAGAACGGGGAGACGAGTGCGTCGCGGTCCTGACCGGGGACCTCCGGGCGACGCCGCTTCCGGACGAAAGCGTGAACCTGATCAGCGCCCACGCGCTGTTCGGCGTCGTCTCGCCCGCCGAACTCGGGGGCATTCTCCGGGAGCTCTCCCGTGTAGCGAAACCCGACGCCCACCCCGTCGTCGACGACTACGATCCGCTCCCGGACGACGCCGCCCCCGTCGCGGACCTGTTCGCCGTCGAGAACGCGGCGTCCGAACTGGCCAGCGGCGAGCGGGCACTGGAGTTCTACCCCGAAGGGTTCGTTCGACGACTCCTCGACGGGTACGGCCGGACGCCGATCCGGTCAGAGACGTTACTGGACCCGGTTCCCTGGACCCCGAAGTTACTCGACGCCCACGCGGACCTCGCCAGGGAAGCGGCGGCCGACCTCCCGGAGGGACTGGACGAGGCGCTCACCGAACGACTGGACGACCTGGCGGAACAGACGCCGGAAGGAGGCGTCGACGCCGGTCGGATGTACAGCGTCGCGTTCAGGCGAGAATAGCCCGGTCGGTCACTCCAGCACGATCAGCACGTCGCCCATGTCGACGCTGTCGCCCTCGCCGACGGCGACCTGGGTGACGGTACCGCCGCGGTCGACGGTCACGTCGTTCTCCATCTTCATCGCCTCCAGCACACAGACCACGTCGCCCGGGGAGACCTCGTCGCCCTCGTCGACGTTCACCTCGAGGATGGTGCCCTGCATCTCCGCGGTGACCTGCTCGCCGTCGGCGGACGCGGCGGCGCTGGATCCACCGCCGGAGCCACCGGAACTGCCGTCTGCGGACGCGCCGGACGCCCCGGCCGCGCCTGCGGCCCCCGCACCGCCGGCCTGGACGGCACCGTCGCCGCCGACCGGAATCGGGTGTGCGCCGCGCTCCTCCAGGTTGACATCGAAGCGCTTGCCGTTGACCTCGACGATGAACTCCCGCTCGGTGACCTCCGCGTCGTCCGCCTCGACGGTCTCGGTGCCCCACTTCCCCTGGGCCTCCTCGATGCGTTCGTCCTCCAGTTGTTCGTCGAGGTACTTCGTGGTGTGTTTGCCCTCGAGGAACGTCTCGTCGGTGAGCATCAGGCGGTGGAAGGGGATGATCGTCACGACGCCCTCGAGGTCGTACTCCCGGAGCGCGCGCGCGGAGCGAGCGACGGCCTCCTCGCGGTCGGCGCCGTGGACGATCAGTTTGGCGATCATCGAGTCGTAGTCGGTGACGAGTTCGTCTCCCTGCCGGAGCGCGTCGTCCATCCGGACGCCGATGCCGCCCGGCGGGTCGTAGGTCTGCAAGGACCCGCCCGTGGCGGGCGCGAAGTCGTTGGCCGCGTTCTCGGCGTTGATCCGGAACTCGAAGGCGTGACCCTCCAGTTCGACGTCGTCCTGCTCGAAGGTCAGTTCCTCGCCGGCCGCGACTCGGATCTGCCACTTGACGATGTCGATGTCGGTCAGTTCCTCGGTGACGGTGTGCTCGACCTGGATCCGGGTGTTGACCTCGAGGAAGTAGAAGTTCGTGTCGGGGCCGAGCAGGTCGTGGGGGTCGCGGTCGGGGTCCTCCTCGACGAGGAACTCGAAGGTGCCGGCGTTGTAGTACCCGGCCGCGTCCGCACCCTGGCGGGCGGCCTCGCCGATCTCCTCGCGGAGTTCGTCCGAGAGCGCCGGCGAGGGGCCCTCCTCGATCACCTTCTGGTGGCGGCGCTGGAGCGAGCAGTCCCGTTCGCCGAGGTGGCGGACGTTGCCGTGTTCGTCCGCGAGGATCTGGACCTCGACGTGGCGGGGGTTCTCCAGGTACCGTTCCAGGTAGACGTTGGCGTTGTCGAAGTACGCCTCCCCCTCGCGTTTGGCGCTCTCCAGTTCGTCCTCTGCCTCCTCGGGACCGCGGACGATCTTCATGCCCTTGCCACCGCCGCCACCTTCGGCTTTGATAGCGACGGGGTAGCCGTGTTCGTCGCCGAACTCCTTGATCTCCTCGGTGGAGTCGACAGGGTCGGTCCCCCCGGGGACGATGGGGACGCCTGCCTCCCGCATCGTCTTGCGCGCGGAGGTCTTCTCCCCGAGCAGGCGCATCGAGTCCGAGGAGGGACCGATCCACTTGATCCCCTCCGTGTTCTCGACCTTCTCGGCGAAGTCGGCGTTCTCCGCGAGGAAGCCGTACCCCGGGTGGATGGCGTCGGCGTCGGCCTTCTGTGCGGCCTCGATGATCGCCTCTTGGTCGAGATACGAGTCGGCCGCCCGCGCGGGGCCGACGTTGTACGCCTCGTCGGCGTACCGGACGTGGCCCGAGTTGCTGTCGGCCTCGCTGTACACGGCGACCGTCCGGACGCCCAGTTCTTCGCAGGCCCGCATCACGCGGACCGCGATCTCGCCACGGTTGGCGACGAGAACCTTTCTGAACATTCTTGCTCGGACAAACTCTCAGAAGGTACCTTACTTTGTCGGTCTTTGTTGGCGCCGGGAGGGGTCGGCCCCCCGTAACCAGCGACCGAACCGGGTGACCCTCGCCGATCCCGGCGCAGTATGATTTCACTGACCTATGATTTATTATCTCACATAATTACCATAACACGTATATCTGAAGTAGCGTTGCAATACGATGGTAAACAGACGGACTCTACTCAGAGGGTTCGGTGCATCGCTTGCGCTCGGCGGTTTCGGGGCGGTGATCGGTGCCGCTTCGGGCGGTAAACCACGGCCGGTCGGGACGGGCCCGCCAGACAACGAGGAGCGACTCCCGATCTACGCCACCGGCAGGATGCACTACCGCTACGAGCGCGTCGACGACGGGGCCTACCGGTACGAGGCCACGTTCCGGAGCGACGACCTGGCGGCGCGGTACGGCGACCCCCAGTTCGCCTTCGAGGCAGAAATCGTCCCCGAGGCGGCGGTCCCTGCTCGGGTGCGGGCGTCCGGCCGGTCGACCCTGGTTACCGACGCACGACGAATCGTCGGTACGGACGCCGAACACGCCACCGCGGAGGCGGCGATCACCCAGCAGGACGACGTCGGGGCCGCGTCCGCGCTCCCCGACAACGTCCCGCTGTACCACTACGAAAGCGAGGACGACGCGAGGGAACTGAAAGACCGGAAGGCGCCCATCAACCTCGGGTGGGACGTCGGCATCGACACCGTCCAGGCGACCATGGAGTCGGGCGGCGACGGCGGTGACCCGTGGACCAACCCCGGCGTCCCTTCCACCGGCGAGCGCTACATCAACGACGACGGTGAGGTGGTCGCCAACGAAGCGGAGGTCCAGCGGGACGGCGACGAGGGCTGTGGGTGGTACCTCCCAGACAACTACAGCAGTACCACGTCCGGTTGTACGACTACACCAACGCCGAGGCGGGCGTGAACTGCATCGGCCAGGCCCACCGGGACCCCTGGGACCACAACCAGACCGGGAGCGATCAGCCCTGCGTCACGGAACTCCGTCCGAGCCGCCGACGCCCGGCCCACCGACGACGCGCTCCATGACGTTCGCCTCCGCGCGCTGGAGGAGGTTCGACGCCGTGCTCGGCGCGCAGTCGAGTTCGTCCGCGACGTCTCCGAGACTCGCTTCCCGGGGCGTCCGGTACTACCCCGTCTCGACGGCGACGCTGACGGCTTCCTGCTGGCGGTCCGTGAACGCCGCCCGGAACTCCCGGTCGGACGGCCGGGTCCGCCGGGAGACGTAGACGAAAAACGAGTCCTCGTCGACGCGGGTGAGGTCGTACCGCCTGACCGACTCCGCCGCGTCCATGGCCGCCCGGTAGGGTTCGAGGTCGGCGACGGCGTAGTACAGTTCGTACTCGACCGGTTCCTCGAGGAGCAGGTTCCAGGCCACCAGTTCCTCGTACTCGACGACGTCGCTCTCCCGGACGAACTCCTGCATCTCGTGGAGCATCCGATTGGGTTCCCGGAGGCGAACGTCCAGGTAGCGCGCGCCCGGTCGTTCCACCGCCGCACGTAAATGGCCTAGTATCAGCGACGGAAGGGGCTTGGAATCGGCGGCCCGTCGTTCGGACATGGAGGTACTCTGGTTGGCGTTCGGCCTCGGCGTCGCCGTCGGCATCGCGCACCTGACCGGCATCGTGGTGAGCATCGTCACGGAGTACCGCTACTGGCCGCCCGGCGCGCGCGACCGGCGGTTCTACGCGACCTGGACGTTCTCGAACGCGCTGAACGTCGCCATCCTCGCCGTCGTCGTCCTGGACTGGAACGGCCTCGGGTTCCCTCGGCCGGAGACGCTGGTTGTCGGCGGCGTCCTGTTCGTCGGCGGGTACGCCGTCGCCATCAAAGGTGGCCGGGACCTGGGGTTCGAGCAGACGCTGGGTCTGGAGGGCGAGATGCAGGCAGACGGCCTGTACCGGTACTCGCGGCACCCCCAGTACACCGGGTACGTCGTGGCCACCGTGGGAGCCTGGTTGCTCGTGGGGTCGGCCGACGCGACGGTCCTGCTGGGCATCTACCTCTCGTGGTGGCTGACGCTCCCGCTGGCGGAGGAACCCTGGCTCCGCGAGCAGTACGGCGAGGCCTACGAGCGGTACTGCGAGCGTGTCCCGCGGTTCGTCGACCTGCGGTCGCCGTCGCCACCGGCCGACGATGCTGGTTACTGATCCACCCGGTCACCCGGACGCGCCGCTCACGACGCGGCGCATCACAGCCTCCTCGGCCTTCGAAAGCAGGTTCCACGCCGTGCTGGCCGCGCAGTCCAGTGCCCCGCCCACGTCTTCGAGGTCCGCGCGTGCAGGCGTGTCGTAATATCCCAATTCGACTGCTGTCTGGACGGCCTCGTACTGGCGCGCGGTGAGCGCACTCGCCGCGGTCCCGTGCCGGTGGTCGAACTCACCGAGCGTCCGGACCTCGGCGTCCACGTCGCTCGGCAACCCCTTGAGCAACTGCTGGAAACTGGACGCCTCGCCGACCAGGCTCAGGTGAACGTCACCACTCCCGTCGAAGGCGATGGGGTAGACGACGACGAGTTCCAGGTCCGCGAACGCCTCCCTGAACGCCAGGTCCGCCTCCCGGGTTCGCTCGCAGACGAACGAGTAGAAGGTGCCGTCGTCCACGGGACTGGTCCGGACCCACCGGACCGCGTCGATGTCGTCGAGGGCCTGGCGGTACGGGCCCCGGTTGCCGACCACGTAGAACAGGACGAACTCCACGCCACGGTCCGGGGCCGCCGTCCAGGCCAGCAACTCGCCGTACTGCACGGCGTCGCCCTCGCGGACGAACTCCTGGACGGGGTGGCGCATCCACCCAGGCTGGCGGAGCGTGAGTTCGCAGTACCGCATACCGGCCCGTCGCGTTGCCCAGTACTTAAAACGCCTAGACTCTTCGACGGAACTGCTACGGTGCGTCCGCGTGGACGTTCACGTATGCGAGAAGCGAGTCCGCGGAACGAGCGCACGGCGGACGGGGACCCCGCGGCGTTGCCGTTGCCGCCCGGCCCCGACGGCTGGCCAGTCGTCGGCAACGCCGTCCACGTCGTCCGGGACCCGTTCGGATTCTACGACGCGCTGGCGGAGTACGGCGACGTCGTGCGGTACCGTCTCGGCCGCAGTCGGTTCGTTACCGTCCTGCGGCCGGACCTCGTGGAGCAGGTGCTGCTGGAGGACTTCCGGACCTACGACAAGTGGACCAACGTGGACTTCGCCCCGGAGGGACTGGTGTTCACCGACGGCCAGCAGTGGCGTCGCCAGCGGACCGTCGTGCAGGAGGCGTTCACGGTCGACCGGGTCCGGAGTTACGGCGACGCGATGGCCAGGTTCGCGGACGAACGGGTCGACGACTGGGCAGACGGCGAGCGCGTCGCGCTGAACGAGGCGTTCTCGAATCTGACTCTGCGGGTGCTGGCGCACACGCTACTGGACGTCGACCTGGCGTCCGGCGGTGGCCTCGTGGCCGAGTTCGCCGACGTCATCACCGAGCGCGCCAACCTCCGGAGCCTCTCGGCGTTCTTGCCGTCGTGGGTGCCGACGCCCGCGAACCGCCGGTTCGAGCGGACCCGCTCGGCGTTCCGGGAGTACGTCGACGCGACGATCACGGACCGGGAACACGAGGGACGCGAGGACCTGCTGTCGTTGTTCCTGCACGCGACCGGCGAGGAGGGAGGGGGCCTGCGCGAAGAGGAAGTGCGCGACCAGGTGATCACCTTCCTCTTCGCCGGCCACGAGACGACGTCGCTTGCGCTGACGTATGCGGTCTTGCTTCTCGCCCGGCACCCCGAACAACGGCAGCGACTGGACGAAGAGTACGACGATGTGATGGCCGGCGCCCGCCCGACCGTAGCCGACGTGGCGGACCTGACGGTCACCGAGCGCGTGATCCGTGAAGCACTCCGGTTGTACCCGCCGGTACCGGTGCTGTCCCGGGAAGCGGCCGAGGACGCCGTTCTGGACGGCTATCGCGTGCCGGAGGGGACCCGGCTCATCGCCCCGCAGTTCTACCTCCACACCGACGAGCGGTGGTGGTCGGATCCCGAGTCGTTCCGGCCCGACCGCTGGACCGAGGAGCGGGAGGCGGAACGCCCGGACTACGCCTACTTCCCGTTCGGCGGCGGCCCGCGGCACTGCATCGGGATGCGCTTCGCCATGCTGGAGATGCAACTCGTGCTGGCGACGATGCTCCAGCGGGTGGAGTTCGAATTGCTGTCGGATCCCGACCCGGACCTGCACGCAGGCGGCCTGTTACGCCCGCAGTCGGACGTAGAGGTCCGGGTGCGGAAACGCTGAATCGCCGGTTCGGCCACTGTGTCGGGGGCGTGCTCGCGGCTACCGCTTCGACCGGCCGGGTGGGAGACTGTTGGCGGCGCGGTGGTCCAGCATCGCCTCCTGCTGGTGGGTCAGCACCCTGAGATCCGAGCGCGGTTTCGCCACGCACAGCAGGACCAGGTCGGCCCGTCGGTCGACGTCGTAGTACCGTTTGGCGGCGGAGTGGTCGACCTCGCCCTCCAGCAGTTCGGCCGCGCAGGTGGTACACCACCCCTGCTGGCAGTCCGCTGGGAGCCACACGTCCGCCGCACGGGCGGCCGCGAGGACGTACTCGTCTTCGTCGACTTCGATGGTCCTCGACTCTCCCGCGAGGTCGGCGTCCACCGTCTCGGGGACGGCCAGTTCCACCTCGTAGGTGATCACGGTGGCCGTTGGGGACGGACCCGAAAAAGACGCCCGGTGGGATGGGCGGGGCGGACGATTGCGGGTCGCCGGTTCAGGCACTGTCGTTGAACCGCCGGTTCGTGGAGTAGGGGGCGTCGCCGGGTTCGCCGCGGACGAAGTGGCCGGCGGGGTTGATCTCGCCGTCGCGCTCCATCGAGAGGAGTTCGACGAACCAGGCCTCGTGTTCGATCTCCTCCTGGAGGATACGCTGGGCCATGTCGTAGGTCCGCGGGTCGACGTCGCGTGTCATGTCACAGACTTCGCTCCAGGTCCGGATGGCACACCGCTCGGCCTCCAGGAGCACTTCGAGGACCTGCTCGGCGGTAAGGTCCTCGACCCGTAGTCGTCCGCCCTCGTCGTCGGACGGCACCGGCACCTCAGCGTCCGGGCAGGACGCCCGGTCAGCGAAGTCCCGGATGTCGTTGGGCAGGTGGCCGCCGAGTTCGTAGACCCGCGGCGCGACGAGTTCGAAGTGCGCACGGTCCTCCAGGCGCGCGTCCTCGGTGATCTCCTTGTAGTCCTCGTGGCCTGCCAGGTGCATCCGGAGGTTCGTGTAGTAATAGTACGTCGTGAACTCCGCGCCGATGGCGTCGATCAGTTTCTCGCGCAGTTCCTCGGGATCGAGACCGCGCTCCCGCAGGACCTCCATCCCGACCCGCGTGCTGGTGTCTCCCGGTTCGACGCTTCCGCTGGCGTGGGGCTTGTCTTCGGACATCGTATCCCCTACGAACAATGATGAACAACAGCGACTTATGGTTTTGTCTATGGAAAATATTCTTTCGTGAATATTAAACTACTCTAACAATTCCACAGCCCGGCGGACCTCCGGCGAGGCGCCGGGGGCTAGACCTGCTCGCCCGCGAGGTCGACCGGGACGAGCGCGAACGGTGCGTCCCCGAACTGCTCGCGGAGGAACGACTGGGTCGCGTCCTCGTCCCAGGCGACGGCGCCGACCTCGGGGAGTCGGCGCATGGCCGTCGCGGCCGCCGAGCAGAAGGGGCAGTCGCCGTCGTAGACGAGGACCGCGTCGAACTCGGGCATCTACAGTGGTATTTCGTATGCGAGCGGCAAAAGCGGTGGGACGACGGAGTGAAACCGGTCTCGTGAACGCGTCTCGTTGGCCGGTGCATCTTTCCACCGGGGCGCGCGGGTGAGCGTGTCGCCGCAGGCGGCCACGAACCAAATGCGCGCGATGGACGAGGAGCGCAGCGAAGTGAGCACCGCAGTCGGCTGGGGAGGGCGTGGACATCCCTAGGTTAAGTGGTCGCTCGTGTTCACGGTCCGATCAAGATCAACGCTAGCTCCCACTGGACCTAGGGGTCAACCTCACACCTCCCCAACCGGTGGGGGCGGACCGGCGACCGACCGCCGGGATCGCCGGCCCAGCCCCTGGCCACCGGGAGAGCAAACGCTCCCGAGCTCCCGCTCACGTCCGTTCGCGGTCACCTCGCGCGCGCCGTGCTCGCGCGGGCTGGGAGCCTCGGTCAGGATCACAGCACGCTCATACTTCGTTCTCGCTGTCGCTTGACGAACCAGCCGAGAAGAACGCTCGACCGCCCGACCATAACTCTAGTTTCCAAAGTATATTTTTTAGATTCCGAAGATAGTGGCGGCGCCGCTCGGCGGATACGGCGGCAACCTGTACGAAACAGAACTCACAGAAAAATCGAAATAAGAACCACTCTCAGAACCGGTCCGTCCGCGCGGCGGCGGTCCAGCCGTCGGTCGGGACCTCGTTGGGAACGCGAACCCGCCGGCCCTGGATCGACTCGACCCGGCCGGCGTAAGCCCACTTCTTCCCTTCCCAGGTCTCCTCCTCGGCGGCGGCCGCGGCGGCTGCGGCGGCCGCGCCCGCGCGGTCACGGAGGTGGGCGCCGATGGCCGCCGCGATGGCGGCGGCCTCGTCGCTGTCGGCGTCCGGCGGCAGGTCGACGTCGACGCCCTCCGGGAGGAGTGCGGCCGCCTCGTCCGGGGAGTCCTCGCGTGCCATGGTCACAGCGGGATGTTTCCGTGCTTGCGCTGGGGCTGGTCCTTGCGCTTCGAGCGCAGCATCTCCAGGTCCGCGGCGAGGCGCTCCCGGGTCGCTCCCGGCTCGATGACGTCGTCGACGTACCCGCGGTCGGCGACGGTGTAGGGGTTGGCGAACTCCTCGCGGTACTCGTCGATCAGTTCCTGGCGGAGTTCGTCCGGGTTCTCGGCCTCGTCGAGTTCGTCGCTGTAGAGGATGTTGACGGCGCCCCGGGGGCCCATCACCGCGACCTCGGTGGTCGGCCAGGCGTAGTTGACGTCGGCACCGAGGTGTTTGCTACCCATCACGCAGTAGGCGCCACCGTAGGCCTTGCGCGTGATGACGGTCAGCAGCGGCACCGTCGCTTCCGAGTAGGCGAACAGGAGTTTGGCGCCGTGGCGGATGATGCCGCGGTGCTCCTGGTCGGTGCCGGGCATGTAGCCGGGCACGTCGACGAACGTGAGGATGGGGACGTTGAAGGCGTCACAGAACCTGATGAACCGCGAGGCCTTGTCGCTGGCGTCGACGGTGAGCGTGCCGGCGTTGACCCGCGGCTGGTTGGCCACGACGCCGACGGAGTGGCCGTTCAGGCGGCCGAACCCGACGACGATGTTCTTGGCCCAGTCGTCCGCGACCTCGAAGAAGGTTCCCTCGTCCAGCGTCGTCTCGATCACCCGGTTCATGTCGTAGGGCTTGCGCGGGGCGTCCGGCACGACGTCCGCGAGTTCGCTCACGTCGCGCTCGGGGTCGTCGCCGGTGTCGACCCGCGGCGGGTCCTCCAGATTGTTCTGCGGGAGATACGAGAGGAGCCGTTTGATGCCGTCCAGCGCCGCCTCGTCGTCGTCGTAGCGGAACTGGGCGACGCCGGTCTCGCTAGTGTGGGTGACGGCACCGCCGAGTTCCTCCTGGGTCACCTGCTCGCCGGTGACCGTCTCGATGACGCCCGGCCCGGTGATGTACATGTGGCTCGTGTCCTCCACCATGAAGATGAAGTCCGTGATGGCCGGCGAGTAGACGGCGCCGCCCGCGCACGGACCCATGATGGCCGATATCTGGGGGACGACGCCGCTGGCCTGCTGGTTGCGGTGGAAGATGTCCGCGTATCCCGCCAGGGCGTCGACGCCCTCCTGGATTCGCGCGCCCGCGGAGTCGTTCAGACCCACGATTGGCGCGCCAACCTCCATCGCCTTGTCCATGATCTTGACGACCTTCTCCGCGAACACTTCGCCCAGCGACCCACCGAAGACGGTGAAGTCGTGCGCGAATGCGAACACCTTCCGGCCGTTCACCTCGCCCCACCCGGTCACGACGCCGTCGCCGGGAATCCGGCGTTCCTGCATCCCGAAGTTGTGCGAGCGGTGAGTGCGCAACTGGTCGAACTCCTGGAAGGTGCCGTCGTCGAAGAAGTACTCGATCCGTTCGCGGGCGGTGAGTTTGCCCTTCTCGTGCTGGCTCTCGATGCGCTCCTCGCCGCCGCCCAGCTCGGCCTGCTCGCGGAGTTCCTCCAGACGGTCGTCGTCAGCCACGCGACATCACTCCCGGTTCACGAACGGTCATGTGCGTTACAACCCGGCGAATTGCCGAAAAGTTTTCCGTACGGACCGACCGCCGCCGTACTGCGGCTCCGCGGACCCACCGGACAGTGATCAACTTCTGGTGTCCGACGGGGGGAACAGTCACCACCGTCCGTCGACTGCCGGTGCGGTTCCGTTCCCTGGGTCGGTCTCGTTCGAGACGTCCGAGAGCCAGTCCGGTTCGGTGATCTCGGTGGTCCGGAGGTCGGTGTACCGGAGCGTCACGGTGATCGTGATCGAAGGGTGTTCGGGCGGGCGGTACTGCGTCCGGAGGAGGTGGACGACGCCGCGCTCGTCGATCAACGCCTCGCCGCGGAACGCCGGCCAGTCGTCCCCGGCGAAGCGAACGCGGTAGAAGGTCCGGCCCCCGCGCTTGAACGTGGCGACCAGGGCCGTCTCGTCTGTCGCCAGGGTCCGCTGGACGAACCCCGCCGCGCGACTGTCGTGGACCGGGAACCGTCCGGCGTACACCTGCCGGCGGTTGTACCGGACGCCGTCCTCGGATTCGAACCGTTCGTAGTGGACCTCGCCGTTGGCGAACGCCTCGCCGTCCCGGACGACGGCAGGATCTGTGACGACCTTCGGATCCGCGACGAACGTGCCCGTCCGGTTCACGTGCCGGGCGTAGCGTGTGTCACCGACGACCTGCGTGGTCTCGCGGATGGTCCCGGTGTGGTTCTCGCCGAGCGCGCGGTACTCGAACACCATCGTGTAGGTGTACCCGCTGAGGTTCGTGACGTGGGCCGCCGCCAGCGCGTCCGCGTTCTCGACGCCCTGGGCCGAAATGCCCGGTGGGTACGAGGCCGATTCGGCCGCGGCGGTCCCCGGTCCGCCGACGGGTGCGGGGTCGTCTCCCGGCCGGAGGTCGAACGGGCCGACGCCGAACCCCATCGAACCGGCCAGCAAACCCACCAGCACCAGGAGGGTGACCCCCATCGTGACGGCGGCACGTCTTGACCCGGCGGTCGGGAGCCAGGGCCCGATCACCTCGTCCGGTCGCTCCTCGTCTCGTTCGTCCCCGGACCGGACCACCCCGGGGCGGTCCGTCAGTTCGTCGAGGTCGACATCGAAGTGGTCGGCCAGGAGCGAGCGGCCAGTCTCCCGGTCG
Source organism: Halobacteriales archaeon QS_1_68_20 (assembly GCA_003021085.1). Classification (GTDB taxonomy): domain Archaea; phylum Halobacteriota; class Halobacteria; order Halobacteriales; family PXRE01; genus PXRE01. The sequence goes on from PXRE01000001.1 coordinate 97,838, forward strand.
ACCGCGTACAGGAGGAGTTCTCGGAGTTCCTCGCCGTCGACGATCCTGACGGCATCGTCTGTGGCCCAGGACGGCGGACGCGCGCCCCCGAGGACGACGGCGGTCGTCTCAGGCCGTCGCGGTTCCCGTGGCGGGAGCAGGCGGTCGCTCCCGCGCGCTGGAACCGGATGGAGGACCGTCCGCTGGTCCGTCCCGGGGTCGGTGGCCACGACGAGGTCGCCGTCACGGTCCACGTCGTGCCCCCGGGCTGCCCAGAGGTCGGCGACGAGGGCCGCAAGCTCCTCGCGGGAGAGCCGACGGAGCAGTGATTCGAACCTCTCGGAGCCGACGACGACCATCTACGGCTAGTTCGTGGGAACGAGTGTCAAACCTTTCGCCCGACGGCCGGAGACGCGGGGACAGAACGCACCATTTATAGTCGTGTCCGGACAACGAAACCTCAAGACCATGCCTAACTCACGAGGCCCCCGGAAAGGGACCCGAGAAAAGCTCTCCAACGACCCGCGGGATCGGGGGACGTCCCCGCCCCAGCGCGCGGTCCAGGAGTTCGACGTCGGCCAGAAGGTCCACCTCCGGATCGATCCGAGCGTCTCCGAGGGCCGGTTTCACCCCCGGTTCAACGGCCAGACGGGCGAAATCGCCGGCGAACAGGGCCGTGCCTACAAGGTGAAGGTCGACGACCGGGGCAAAGAGAAGACCCTGATCGCCCGGCCTGCGCACCTCCGTCCCCAGGAAGAATGACGATCTTCAAGGAGAAACTGGAGGAGGAGTACCTGACCGTCTCGGAGGCCAAGGAGCTGCTGGCGGACGTCGAGGCCGACCGCGCCGACGACGAGGAACGGGAGATGCGCTACGAACTGGCCCGCGCAGTCGAGCACGTCAACCGCTTCGCCGTGCTCGACCCGGAGGAGTCCCTGGACCTCGTCGAGGAACTGCAGTCCTTCGAGAAGGTCGACGAGAAGACCGCCTACAAGATCACGGACCTGCTCCCCCAGAGCAGGGACGAGATGCGCGCCGTCTTCGCCCAGGAGCGGTACTCGCTGTCGACCGAGGAGGTCGACGAACTGCTCGACGTCGTGGCGAAGTACGCCTGAACGGCGGGACCGACCCTCTTCTCGCAGGTCACGCCCGAGCCGCTGGCTCGAAGGCCGGCGGCGTTTCGGTCCCGTCGGGCCGGCGTATTTCCGTCGGGGTGGCGGCTGGACCAAGGTCGGGGGACCGTTTTAAGTAACTCGTCGCCGTAGTTCTGGACCATGAGCGAAGCCGACAGCGACGAGGCCGAGTCGGTGGCCGCCGTGGTCCTCGATTACCTGCCACACGGCCGCGCCGAAGACGACCGCCCGCAGTACCAGAAGTCCGCGCTCGCCTACGCTGTCGGGGCCTCGGACTTCCGACTGTACGAGTTCGAACTCGAAGCCGACGCCGGCCTCTCCATCGGCGACCGCGTGTCCGTCGACCCGCCGGGGGAGGGCGTCGCGTCCGCGCGCGAGGTCGGGTACGACGACCTCTCCAGCGGTGCCCAGTCCGAACTGGAGTACGTCGTGGAGGACGTCGTCCACGAGGAGGACGAGCGGTTCGTCGACTTCTACAACGAGGCCCAGCCGATCACCCTCCGGTTACACCAGTTGAACCTGCTCCCGGGCATCGGCAAGAAGTTGCGCAACACCATCCTCGACGAGCGCAAGCGCAAGCCCTTCGAGGACTTCGAGGACCTGGAGGAGCGCGTCCCCGGCCTGCACGACCCCGACGGGGTGCTAGTGGACCGGATCATGCAGGAGTTGCGCGAGGACGACCTGAAGTACCAGATTTTCGTGGGGCGGGAGGAGGGCAAGTAGTTAGGTATGGAATCGTCCCCAATCCCCGCTTCCCGATCCAGTGTACCGCCCGAAGTAACGGACCCAGTTTCATTCCCCTGGCGATTCGTGTAGCCGTGACTTAATTCCCTAGTTAGTTCGAAATCCGAATCCAAAGTCGTCCCGAAACAAGCCGAATGGCTGGTCGACATTCGGATTTTCCGACGACAAGGAGTAGACGACGTTTTCACTTTCGACCACCTTTGCCCCCGTATGAGAGACCCCGACGCCCTCCGCCGCCGCGCGTCCACACCCGGCGACCCGGACCGCGACCAGCACTTCCTCGTGGACGACCGCGTCCTCGACCGCCTGCCTGGGTATCTCCCGGAGGACGCCGACAGAGATTACCTCCTCGAAATCGGCGCAGGCACGGGTGCCCTCACCGACCGCCTGCTGGACGCGGGCGACCACGTCACGGCCGTCGAGCGCGACCCCGACCTCGCGGCGTTCCTGCGAGAGGAGTTCGCCGACGAGATTGCGGCCGACCGCCTCACGGTCGTCGAGGGTGACGCCCTCGAAATTTCGCTCCCCGAGTTCTCGGCCTCCGTCTCGAACCTCCCCTACGGCGCCTCAAGCGAGGTCCTGTTCCGACTCCTGCCCGAGAAGCGGCCGCTGGTCCTCATGCTCCAGCAGGAGTTCGCCGAGCGGATGGCCGCGGAACCGGGCACCGCCGAGTACGGACGCCTGTCGGTCGCCGCCCAGCACTACGCCGACGTCGAGGTGGTCGAACCGGTCCCACCGGAGGCGTTCGACCCGCAACCGGCCGTCGACAGCGCCGTCGTCCGGACGACGTCCCGGAACCCGGACTACGAGGTGGACGACGAGGATTTCTTCCTCCGGTTCGTCAAAGCGCTGTTCACCCAGCGGCGCAAGACCGTCCGGAACGGCATCAGGAACACCGCCCACATCTCCGGACTGGACCACCCCGACGCCGTCGTGGACTCCGCTCCCGAGGAACTGCTGAGCAAACGCCCGGACGCCGTCACGCCCGCCGAGTTCGCGGAACTGGCGGCGGTAGCGACCGACGCGGGATTCGACGACGGGGAGCGATGACGGGCGACGCCGACGACGGTGGGACGGGCGAGGATTCCAGGGAGCGACTGGCCGACCGTCGTGGCGTCGAGCGCGCGGTGTACCCGCCGTCGGAGGACTCGGGACTGCTCGCGGGGGCCGCCGTCGACGCGGTCGAACCGGACTGGCGGGTTCTGGAAGTCGGCACCGGGTCCGGGTGGGTCGCGGAGAAAGTGCGCGAAACGACGGGCGCGGAGGTCCTCGGGTCGGACCTCAATCCCGTGGCCTGCGAGCAGGCGCGCGAACGGGGCGTCCCCGCGGTCCGGGCGAACCTGGTCGACCCGTTCGAGGCGAGTGTGTTCGACGCCGTCCTGTTCAACCCGCCGTACCTGCCCACCCCCGAGGGAGCCGAGTGGGACGACTGGATGGAACGGGCGCTCTCCGGCGGGGAGTCCGGCCGGGACGTGGTGGACCCGTTCCTGGCGAGGGTGGGGCGGGTCCTCGCACCGGACGGCGTCGTCCTCCTGCTGGTCTCCAGCCTGACGGACGTCGACGCAGTGCGGGAGCAGGCGACAGCGGAGGGCTTCACCGCCGAGGAGGTCGCCGAGGAATCGTATCCGGCCGAGCGACTGGTCGTCCTCCGACTCGCGGCCCACTGATCGTCCCCGGCATCGACAGGGCCGTATAATAACCAGTGGGTATTTTCGAAATCAGAAATATTAAGGACTCGAATCCCGAACGGTGGATCACATGACAGAACTTGTAGCCACGACGCCGGGTCTGTGTCCCCTGCCGGACTGGGCGAAGGCGGACCTGGCAGACCTGAAGGGCCACCAGAAACACGACCTCGTCAGCGGCGACGAGGGCGAGGAGATCACGGCCGTATACGACGACGTCCGGGAAGAACTGGTCGACCTGCAACAGTCTGCGGGGCTAGACCGCGTCGTCGAGGGGCAGGCCAGGTGGGACGACATGCTGGCACACCCCCTCGCGGTCCACGACGAGGTCGAGACCCGTGGCATCGTGCGATACTACGACAACAACAACTTCTACCGCAACCCGGTGGTGAAGGGCGAACTGGACGCCGACGGCGACGTGGCCGCGGAACTGGAGGCCGCCGCTCCGCTGACCGACGACCGCCAGGCGGTGCTTCCCGGGCCGTACTCGCTGGCGGACCTGGCGACCGACGAGCACTACGGCGACGACGACGAGTTCCTGGGTGCCGTCGCGGACTTCCTCGCGGGTGAGGCCGGGGCGTTCCCCGACGTGGAGACGCTGTTCCTGCTGGAACCGTCGCTGGTCACGAGTCCCCCGGACGCGGACGCGGACGGCCTCCCGGGCGTCGGCCCCGAGCGCGCCAGCGAAGCGGTCGACGCCGTCGCGGGCGCCGTCGACGCCGACGTCGTCATCCACGGCTACTGGGGCGTCTTCGAGGAGCGCACCCACGCGTTCCTGCTGGACACCGACGCCGACGCGCTAGGCTACGACCTCGTCTCGGACCACGAGGGTGCGGCCTACCTCGTCCAGGAGTACGGCACTAACGACGACCTGGCGCTGGCGCTGGTCGACGGCCAGAACACGAAACTGGAGTCGGCCGAGACCGTCGCCGAGCGCGTCGAGTGGTTCCAGGAGCAGACGCCCGTCTCCGGGTACGAGACCATCCACGCCACGCCGAACACGGAACTGTTCTACCTGCCGACCAACCGCTTCGAGGAGAAGCTGTCCGTGCTCGCGGAGGGCGCTCGCCTGGCCGAGACCCAGGAGGTGAAAGCATGACTTCTCATAGACGTTCCGGTTCGCTTCGCTGCACGGGCTGCGACTATCAACGTCACGCTCACCTCCACGGGGGGTGGTTCGCGTGACCCGCGAACAGTTCCGACCCGAGGACCACCCCAACGACCACTTCCTGCTGACGACCGTCGTCGGCAGTTACCCCAAGCCGAAGTGGCACGACCGCGCCCGCGAACTGCACGAGGTCGACGACACCGGGGAGACGTCGACGGTCACGACCGTCCGGAACCCCCAGGACTGGCCTGACTTCGACGAGGACGCCTGGGAGGAGGCCAAAGACGACGCCGCCCGCATCATCACGAAGGAACACGAGCGGGCAGGACTGGACGCCGTCGTCGACGGCGAGATGCGGCGCAACGAGATGGTCGAGTACTTCGCCCACCGGATCGACGGCTACGAGTTCAACGGGCCAGTGAAGGTCTGGGGCCACAACTACTTCGACAAGCCCTCCGTCGTCGACGAGGTGGCCCGCACCGAGCAGTGGCTCGTCGAGGAGTACGAGTGCACCTCGTCGGTGGCTTCTCGCCCCGTCAAGGTCCCGATCACCGGCCCGTACACCCTGGCGCGGTGGAGTTTCAACGAGGTCTACGAGGACACCCGCGAACTGGCCGTCGAACTCGCGGACCTGGTCAACGAGGAGATCGAGCAACTGGTCGAAGCGGGTGCGCGGTACGTCCAGATCGACGAACCGGCGCTGGCCCAGAAACCCGACGACCACGCCATCGTCGGCGAGGCCCTGGAGCACATCGCCGCCGACGTGCCCGACGACGTCCGCATCGGCCTGCACGTCTGCTACGGCGACTACTCGCGCATCTACCCCGAGGTGCTGGAGTTCCCCATCGACGAACTCGACCTCGAACTCTGCAACGGCGACTACGAGCAACTCGACGTGTTCGAGGATCCGGAGTTCACGAAGGACCTCGCGCTCGGCGTGGTCGACGCCCACGTCGCCGAAGTCGAGTCCGTCGAGGAGATCGAGGAGAACATCAAGAGAGGCTTCGAGGTCGTGCCACCCGAGCAGTTGACCGTCTCCCCGGACTGCGGCCTGAAGTTGCTCCCCCGGACGGTCGCCTACCGGAAGATGGAGAACCTCGTGACCGCCGCCCGCGAGGTGGAGGCGAAACTCGACGCCGGCGAAATCGAGGTCCCGGCCGCCAAGGAGACCGTTAGCGCCGACTGATCGGGTGACCGGTCAGGCCGCCGTGCTCGCCGTCGCGTCGGCCGCCGGGAGGTGGAGTCGCACCACGCTGCCCCGGGGTTCGTTGTCTTCGATTTCGAGGCTCCCTCCAGCCACGCGAACGACCCACTGTGTGATCCACAGGCCCATCCCGCTACTGTGGGTCAACTGGGACTCGCTCTCGTCGGCGAGCACCGCCCGCTCCGTCGACGGGATGCCCGGGCCGTCGTCGGCGACTTCGACGGTGACGGTATCGCCGTCCCGCTGGACCGACAGTTCGACCCTGGGCGTCGGCCCGTCGTGGTGTTCGACGGCGTTCTCGACCAGTTCGTCCAGGACCTCCGTGATCGCGCCGGGACAGTTCGCTGGGGCGGACCGGGGACCGGCGAACCGTACGACGCCCTCGTCGACCGTCTCCACGACGCTCCGGGCCTCGGCCGCGAGGTCGACGACCTGGTCGACCGGGCCGTCGAGCAGGCGGTCGACGTTCCTGGCGCCTTCGCTGTAACCCGCGATCCGGTCGGCCGCTCGTTCGATCTCCGCGGCGGCGTCGGCGAGGTCCGCGTCCGCCTCCCGGACCTGCCGGGCGTAGCCCTTGATGATCGTCGTCTCGGTCCGGACGTTGTGCCGGAGCACCCGGTCCAGCACGTCGAGTCGCTGGCGACGGAGGACCTTCGCGGTCGTGTCGTGGAGCGAGACGAGGTGCCCGGCGGGCCGGTCCTCGTCGACCAGGGGCGTCACCTGGACGTCGAAGTAGCGCTCGCGTCCGTCGGTCTCGATCACGACCTGTTCGCCGCGTCGGTCGGCGGCGTCGTCGAGCAATCCGGCGACCGACGGGAGGTGATCCGCGAGGGTGACGCCGCCCACGTCGTCGCCGTCGAACAGCGGCGTGGCGGCCTCGTTGTGGTCGACGACCACGCCGTCGCCGTCGACGATCAGGACCGGGTCGGTGAGTTCCTCCACGAGCGTGTCCCTGGCCATCACCAGCGAGACCGGGATGCGGTCGAACAGTCGACCCCAGTAGACGGCCCACGTGAGCAAGACGCCGGTGGCCGCGAGCGCGTACGGCGTCAGTTCGAGCCCCGGCACCGGCGTCATGCCGGCCAGGGCGAGGATGTCGGCGACGCCCGGGATCAGGGCAGCGAGCACGAGCGCGGCCGCGCGACTCCGCGAGAGCGTCGGGTTCGTCACCGCGAGGATGATCAGCAACACGCTCCCGAGCATGACCAGCAGGAACGCGTACCCGATGTGGATCAGTGTCGCCGGTAGCAGTTCCGGATTGACGATCGTCAACCCCGCGACTCGCTGGATCGGCGCTCGCAGCCACAGCAATCCGTGGAGGTGGTTGGTCTCGACCAGCACCGAGAACGTCACGGGTTCGGCGAGCAGGAGACCGATCCAGCGGCGGTTGAGCACGGACTCGAACCCGCTGTACCGCAGGACGAATACGATCCACACGACGGGCACGAAGGCGCTGATGACGACCGAAGCTTCGGAGGCGGCACGAGTCAGGGCCGGACTCCTCAGCCAGATGCTCGCGCCGTACGTCCAGCACCACAGCGTGATCTCCACTAGCAGTATCGACAGCTCGGTGGCGCCGGGCACCTCCCGGTTTCGCCAGGCGTAGACGCCCAGGGCGCCGTTGATCGCTCCGGTGACGAGTAGCGTGACCACGTACGGGTTCATGTTCTCTCCCCTCGGAGTGCGGCCCCCCAGTGTGACGTGTCAACGGATGTCAGTTACTTCAAGTTTGTCCGTAGAAACGTTCCCGGTTCGTCGAAGGAAAACCGGCCGCGGCGACGCGAGGTCCCACGGACGCCCGGCCGCTCGCTCGGCGCGGGGAACCGCTCACTCCTTTCGCGCCCGGAGGGAGAAGGTCAGCGGCAGGTCGACCGGCACCTCGTCGGGGAGCCACCACCGTCCGTCCTCGTCCTCCTCCATGTCCGGGAACGTGCGGAAGCACGACCAGGGGTACTCGTGGCGGAACTCGATCCGCAAGTCCCGCGCTGTCAGGGCGCTCGTGGCCGCACGCAGCGAGTGCTGGTACTGGACGGACTTGGTGTGCTCGAAGTCGGCGTCGAGGCCGGCGTAGCTCCACTCGGCGTCGACCCGGATCGGCTCCTCCCGGAAGTACGAGTGGCTCCACTCGCCGAACGTCGCGCCGCCGGGACCGACGTCCTGGAAGCAGCCAGCGACCGGGTGAATCTCGGCAACGTAGAGGTGCCCGCCGGGACGCAGGTGGTCGGCGAGCACGCCGGCCAGGCGTCGAGGTCGTCGAGCCACCCGAGGACGCCGAACGAGGTGAAGACGACGTCGAACTCCCGGTCCATGTCGAGTTCGAGGACGTCGCACTCGACGAACTCCGCGTTCTCGATGCCGGCCTCCGCGGCCAGGCTCCGGGCCCGCTCGACCGCCACCTGCGAGAAGTCGACGCCGACGACCTCGTCGCACTCGCGTGCCCACGAGAGCGTGTCCAGCCCGAAGTGGCACATCGGGTGCAACAGGTCCGTCCCGCCGTCGACGACGTCGGCCAGTTCTTCCCGTTCGAGGGGGTATAGCGACGACTCGCCGTCGAGGAACCCCTCGACGTCGTAGTAGTCGGTGTCGGGGTGGACCGCGGCGCGCTCGTCCCAGGTCTCGCGGTTGACCTCGCGGGGGTCGCGGTCGGTCATACGCAGAGCAGTCGACCCTCGCGCAAGTGCTTACCGGGAGCGTGGGACGCGGTCGCAGGGGCGAATAGGGACCGGCGACTGGCCCTTAAGTACGCCACAGGAGTATATAAGTGACTCAGACGACGCCCCTGACGAGCGATCCGAGCGCCGGCAGAACGAGTGCCGACCCGACGGTCACGTACGCCGCCGGCGTCAGCGCGAGCAACTCCCCGGCGGACATCGCAGGCGCGGTGAGGACGAACGCCGTGAGAACGAAGACGCCGAAGCCCCCCGCGCCGACGACGGCCCACCGCAGGCGGGCACTGACCAGGCCGACGAGCGCGCCACCGACGGCGAGACCGACCCAGTGGACGGAGGCGGCAAGCAGTCCGAGAACGGCGGCGGCCGCGAGCGCGATCCGTCGGCGGCCCGGGTCCGCGCGCACGTCTTCGAGGCTGTCCGAGACCCAGTGCCACGCCGACGACTCGCCGCCCGTCTCGTCGCCGCTCATCCGTCCTCACCCCGGAACCGGATCGTCTCGCCGTCGTCCGGAACCTCTCGGCGCATGGGCTTGTACTCGCCGTCGGCCCACATCCGCAACTGGTCGTCGTAGTGGTCGGAGAAGTACGACCCGTCCTGGCCGCCCGGGACGACCGACCGCGACTCGCCGTCGACCGGGGAAATCTGGCGCCAGCTGCTACCCGCCCCGGCGCCGTCGTGGACGTTGAACACGGTGAACCCGGTACCGTCGGTCGGGTACCGCGGGTAGTTCAGCGCGGACACCTGCTCGCCGAACTGGTGGTCGACGGTCGTACGGTTGTAGTCACCGTAGGTCTCCCAGCCCTCCTCGTCGATCTCCGCGATGGCCTCTGCCATCGCCGTCGCCATCACGGCCGCGCGGTCGCCGTCGAAGAAGTCGTCGTCCGGCGGCAGGTTCACGAGTACCCACTCCTGGGGCCACCACGACGAATCGAGGCCCATCTCATCGAAGTCGTCGCCCCAGGTCTCTTCGCGGAACTTCTCGTAGAAGCGGTGGAACGCCAGCGCGGCTTTCGAGTCGCGGTCCATCCGGTAGTCCCAGTCGGCCAGGGCGTCGAGCCACGGGTCGGCGGCCTCTGGCATCCGGTCGCGTGCGTCCAGTATCGCGGGAACGAGCATCCGGGCCCGGATGTCCAGCGAATCCCCCTGGAGGTCGGCCATGAACGCCCGGTTCACGGGGTCGTCGTTCCCCACGCGCTCGTCCAGGCGTTCGTAGATGCGCATCCCCCTGAAGCCGGAGGCGTACTCCTGGCCGATGGGGTACGTCGGGTCGTCGGCCGGCCGCTGGTTGGCCGTGCCGAGGTAGTCGGGGTCGACGGCGCCGGGGTTGTCCTCGAAGGGGACGAACCCCTCCCAGGAGGACTGCCCGAACGGTTCGAAGCCCCGCCACTCGGCTTCGCCGGCGGTCCCGTCGAAGACCCGGTTGCCCCGGACTACCTCCCCGTCGACTTCCCGGACCGGGATCTTCCCGGTCATCTTGTAGAGGATGCCCTCGTCGTCGACGTACAGCGCGTTCTGCGTGGGCACGTCCATCTTCCGGAGGGCCTCGCGGTACTCCGAACGGTCGGTCGCATGACTGAACTCGTAGATCGCCGCCGACTCGCGAGTGCCGGACATGCCAGTCCACGAGACGCCGACGTGGCGAGTCTCGCCGTTCACCTCGCGGTCGAGGAAGATGCCGTGGACGGTCTTCTTTACCTCTACCTCGCGGTTTTCCCCGTCGGCTACCTCCACGGTCCTGGTTTCGGTCTCGAAGTCCCGCCACCCGTCGCGATAGCGGTACTGGTCGCCGTCGGTCTCGTAGGTGTAGAAATCGATCACGTCCGCGCCCGTGTTGGTGAACCCCCAGGCGCCGTGGTCGTTCTCCCCGACGATGACGAACGGGATGCCGGGGAACGTGGCGCCCCGGACGTTCACGTCCCCGACCGAGAGGTGCTGTTCGTACCAGACGGGCGGTGCCATCAGCGTCAGGTGTGGGTCGTACGCGAGGATGGGGGACCCGCTCGCGGTGTGTTCGCCCGACACCGCCCAGTGGTTCGACCCCCACAGCGGCGGTGGTTCGATCCCTGCCAGCCAGTCGACGAACCCGGAGTCGAGGCCCCGGAGCGCGCCGGACCCGGCACCCGTCCGGTTCGTCCCCTCCAGTTGCCCGCCGATGCCCTCGCGCAGGATTGGCGCACCGTGGTCGAACCGGCGACCGTACAGTCGCTGGTACGTCGCGTCGTCGAGTTCCTCCCGGAGGAGGCTCCGGCGGAGCGTGCTGAAACTCCCGGTCAGCCCCCAGGAGATCTGCTGGCCGACCAGCAGGGTGTCCACCACGGTCCACTCGTCGGGTTCGTAGCCCACGAGGCCGAACTCCAGGGGCGCTGGCCCCTCGTCGAGGTACGCGTTGACCCCGTCGACGTAGGCCTCGGTCAGGGTCTCCGTGCGTGTCCCCGCCAGCGCCTCGGCCGACGCCTCCGCGCCCCCGCGAAAGTCCATCTTCGCGTTGCGGACGTCCGTCTCGACGGCCACGTCGCCGACGGCTGCCGAGAGGCGGCCGTCCATCAACCGCCGGATCAGGTCCATCTGGAAGAGGCGGTCGGCCGCGTGGACGTACCCGACCGCGAAGTACGCCGCCGTCTCCTCGTCGGCCTCGACGTGGGGGACGTGGTAGTCGTCGTAGGTCACCGTCGCCGGGCCGTGGCGGCCGTCGACGTCCTCCGGAACCGGTTGCTGGGTCGACTCCCAGGCCCGCCCGCTGAGGGGTGCGAACCGCTCCAGGTACGCCCTGGCCGGGGACAGCGCCGCGCCGCCGACGCTGGCCGCCGCGATGGCCCCGAGCAGCGCCCGTCGCGTGGTGTTGGAAGGCACACCGGAGAAACTCCCCACGGGATAATAATTTCTCGGGGTCCCGGTCCGACGGTGCCGAGTCGAGAATCCCGTCGGCGACGGGGGATTTCACCGAACGATGAAGAGACATATAAAAATACATTTAACATCTAGCGGGTACTACCGACTCGACGGTATGCGAACGAATGACAGGACGACGGGAGGGTCGAACAGTTCCCGACGACGGTTCCTCCGGGCAGTCGGCGCGGCCGGACTGGGCACTGCCGTCGCCGGGTGTCTCGGTGGCGGCGGTGGACCGTACGAGATCGGGATGGTCGACGCGCTGTCCGGGTCGCTGAGTCCGTACGGCGACCGGAACCAGCGGGGCGTCGACTTCGCGCTCGAGGACGTCAACGCGGTCGGCATCGGCGAGGACGAGCGCGAACTGGACATCACCGTCGAAGACTCCGAGAGTTCCGAGGGGCCGGGCGTCAGTTCCGCCCAGAAACTCGTCAACCAGGACGGCGCCCCCCTGCTGATCGGGGCCGTGAGCAGCGGGGTGTCGACGGCCATCTACGACAGCGTCACCGAGGCTGCCGACGTCCTCCAGATCAGCCAGAACAGCACCAGTCCCCGGTTGAGCGACCGGCCGGACCTGATGCGGATGAGTCCCAGCGGCCAGACGAAGGGGACGGCGCTGGCCAACCTGCTCTCGGACGACGGGCAGAACAGCGTGGCCGTCACGTTCGTCAACAACGACTACGGCCAGGGGCTGTCGGAGGTCTTCGAGCAGGAGTTCGACGGTGAGGTGCCGTACAACCAGCCCCACGACCAGGGCAAAGGCTCCTACAGCGGGGAAGTCTCGGAGATGCACGACGCCGGGGCCGACGCCTGGCTGTTCATCACCTACGCCGAGGAGTTCACCGTCATGATCAACGAGGCCTACGAGCAGGGCCTCACCGAGCAGTACGACCTCTACGGGGCCGAGAGCACCATCGCCGACGAGATCCTGCAGAACACCCCCGAAGGGAGCCACGACGGCATGACGGGGATCACGGAGAGCGCGCCCGTCGACCAGCAGAACTACCAGGACTTCAAGAGCAGGTTCGAGGACGAACACGGCGAGGCCCCGACGGTGTGGTCGGCGTACGCCTACGACGCCGTCGTCGTCAGTGCCCTCAGCATCCACCTCGCCGACGAGTTCGAGGGACCGGCGCTGAAGGAGGTCGTCCGCGACCTCACCCGGCCCGAGGGCACGAAGGTCATGACGTTCGAGGAGGCAGTCAACGAGGTCGATCCCGGTGGCGACCCGTCGGCCATCAACTACGAGGGGGTCTCGGGACCTATCGACCTCGACGAGAACGGTGACCCGAAGGGGTTCTACCAGATCTACCACGTCGAGGATCACTCCTACGAGTTCGGTGACTTCATCACCGGCTAACAGGGGTCCAGACCGCACCGCACGACGAACGCCCCCTCGAACGATTCACCGAACGGAGGACAACCGTGGTCGACTTCGATCCGCAACTCGTGGCAGACGGGCTGGTATACAGTAGCATCATCGTCCTCGGGAGCATCGGGCTCTCGCTGGTCTACGACATCGCAGACTTCCCCAACTTCGCGCACGGCGACCTGATGGCCGTCGGGGCGTTCGGCGCACTCGCGGTACACGGGAGCCTCGGCTTCCCGTTCCCGGTCGCGGTCGTCACAGGGATGGTGATCGGCGCCGTCGTGGCTGTCCTCACGAACCGCGTCGTGTTCGAACCCATGGACGCCGGGCCGCTGGAGTTGCTGATCGCCAGCATCGGCGTCGCGCTGATCTATCGCGCGGCGTTGATGCAGCGGTTCGGTACCGAGTCACAGAGCTACGACGTCGGTGGCCAGGCGCCGATCGATGCCGCACAGGAGACTCTCGGCATCGCCATCAACGTCCGCGCGGTGGCCATCATCGCCGTGACGCTCGTGCTGGTCGGCGCCCTGCACGCGATGCTCCAGTACACGTCGCTGGGCCGGCAGATGCGGGCCACCTCCGCGAATCCGTCGCTGGCGCGAGTCAGCGGCATCCGGACCGACCGGGTCGTCACCGCGATGTGGGTGATCGGCGGGGCGCTGGCCGCCGCCGGTGGCGTCTTCCTCGGCCTGCACACCCTGATCCGGCCGCGGATGGGGTTCGACATCCTGCTGGTGCTGTTCGCGGCGGTGATCCTCGGCGGCATCGGTAGCGTCTACGGCGCGATGGCCGGCGGCCTCGTCATCGGCATGGTCCACGAACTGACCCCGGCCATCCCGGTGGTGCCGACGCGGTACAACACGGCCATCGCGTTCGTCATCATGATCCTGATCCTCCTGGTCCAGCCCAGCGGCATCGCGGGAGGGAAGACCTCAGCATGACCGACGGACAGTCGTTCCTGCAGTCACCGATCGGGGCCACCCGGGGCTGGTGGGACGACCTCGAGACCGAGGAGCGCAACACCATCGTCGGCCTGGCCGTCTTCGGAGGCCTGTTGCTGGCGGCGACGGCGGTCGGGATACTGAACCCCACCTACCTGCTGTACCTGCTGACCCTGGCGGGGATGTTCACCCTGATGACGCTCGGACTGAACGTCCAGTGGGGATACACGGGGCTGGTCAACTTCAGCGTCATCGCGTTCTGGGGGATCGGCGCCTACAGCGCAGCGATGGTCACCGCGGAGCGCTCGCCACTGGGATGGGAACTGCATCCCGTCTGGGGCGTCGTCGTCGCAGTCGTCGCCTCGGCGCTTCTCGCAACGCTCATCGCCGTCCCCACGTTGCGGCTCCGGGCGGACTACCTCGCCATCGCCACGCTCGGGTTCGCGGAGATCGTCCGCATGGTCATCAACAACGAGCGGGCCTACACCAACGGTAGCGCCGGCATCCCGGGCATCCCCTCTGTGGCAGAGTGGGTAGAGTCCCCCGACCTCGTCAGTTTCCTGACCATCGCGTTGCTCGTCGCCGTCGTGTACCTGGTCCTGCGGCGGGCCCAACTGTCCCCGTGGGGACGGGTCCAGCGGACGATACGCGCCGACGAGGACCTCGCGCAGGCGCTGGGCAAGAACACCTTCCGGTTCAAACTCCAGTCGTTCGTGCTGGGGAGTGTGATCATGGCGCTGGCGGGGGTGGCGTACGTCCACCTGATCACCCCGCTGATCACGCCCACCGGGCTAGAACCCATCCGGACGTTCTACGTCTGGATCGGGATCATCCTCGGCGGGAGCGGTAGCAACCGCGGGGCCGTCGTCGGCGGCCTGACCATCGTCGCGATCAGGCAGGCGCCCAGTTTCATCAGGAACCAGCTATTGAACGTCCCCGCGATCGCTCCCTACGTCAGCGAGATCAACGTCGGGGCGCTCAGGCTGTTCCTGGTCGGGGTGCTGGTGATCCTGATCGTCCGGTACCGCTCGTCGGGACTGCTCCCGCCGAAACGCGAACACATCTGGTCGAAGACCCTGGAGGACCGGTCATGAACGAGAGCGAACTCGACTACGAGGGCGGCGACCTACAGAAGGAAGACCCACTCCTGCGCGTCGAGGACCTCCGGAAGACCTTCGGCGGCGTCGTCGCCGCGGACGACGCCACCTTCGCCGTCGAACGTGGCTCGATCACCGGACTGATCGGGCCCAACGGCGCCGGCAAGTCCACGCTGTTCAACCTGATCTCGGGCTTCTACGAACCCGACGGCGGCGCCGTCTACCTCGGCGACGAGGAGATCACCGGCATGCGGCCCGACCAGATCGCCCAGAAAGGGTTGATCCGGACGTTCCAGACGCCCAGGAAACTGGAGGGGATGACCGTCCGGGAGAGCCTGCTGGTCGCCCCGGCGGGCCAGCGCGGCGAGTCGTTGCTCCCGCTGTGGACCTCGCCGTCGTCGGTCACCGCCCAGGAGGACGAACTCCTCGACCGGGCGGAGGACCTGCTGTCGTTCTTCGAGATCGACCACCTCGCCACCGAACCCTCGCCGGAACTGTCCGGGGGCCAGCTGAAACTGGTCGAACTCGCGCGAGCGATGATGACCGACCCGGACGTGCTGTTGCTGGACGAACCGGTCGCGGGCGTCAACCCGGTGCTGGAGGAGAAACTGGCCGAACACATCCGCCGCCTGAACGAGGAGCAGGGCGTCACCGTCCTGCTGATCGAACACGACATGGAGTTCATCATGGACCTGGCCGACCCCATCGTCGTCCTCGACCAGGGCCGCGTCCTCGTGGAGGGGACGCCCGAAGCAGTCCGGACGGACGACCGCGTCGTCGACGCCTACCTGGGAGGTGTCGCGGAATGAGCGTGCTGGAAGTCCGCGACGTCGACTCGGGGTACGGCGACATGCAGGTACTCCACGGGATGTCCCTGGACCTCCACGAGGAGGAGATCGTCTGCATGGTCGGCCCGAACGGTGCCGGCAAGTCGACGGTGCTGAAGACGGTATTCGGCCTGCTCGAACCCTGGAGCGGGACGATCAGGCTGGACGGCGAGGACATCACCGGGATGGCCCCGGAGGACCTCGTCAGGCGGGGCATGGCGTACGTCCCCCAGGTCGACAACGTCTTCCCGCCGTTGACCGTCGAGGAGAACCTCCGGATGGGCGGCGTCGCCCGCGAGGATCCGGGGCCGGTGATCGAGGAACTGTACGAGCGGTTCCCCCTGCTCGACGAGAAACGGACCGCGAAGGCCGGGTCGCTGTCGGGCGGCCAGCAGCAACTGCTGGCGCTGGCCCGGGCGCTGGTCGTGGAACCGGAGGTGCTGTTGATCGACGAACCGTCTGCGGGACTCGCCCCCACCATCGTCGACGACGTGTTCGAGGACGTCAGGAAGGTCAACGAACTCGGGACGGCCATCCTCATGATCGAGCAGAACGCCCGGGCCGGCCTCCGGATCTCCGACCGGGGCTACGTGCTCGACCAGGGGTCCGTCGAGTTCGAAGGGAACGCCGACACGTTGCTTGAGGACCCGAAGGTTGCCGAACTCTATCTCGGCGGCTAGGTCGACGCCGCCGACTTCCGGACCGGCCGCTCACTCGCCGTCCGTCTCCTCCATCGTCACCGGGACCGTCACCACCGGCACGCCGGCCGTCCGGACCACCTTCTCGGTCGTACTGCCGACGAGGTAGCGGTCGAGGCCGGTCCGGCCGTGGGTGCCCATCACGGTCACGTCGCCCGGGTCGGCCGTCTCGACGATGGTCTTCGCGGGCGTGCCCTCCGTGACGGTGGTGGTTACGTCGACGCCGGCCGCCTCTGCACGCTCGCGGACCGCCTCGACGACGCTCTCGCCGGAGGCCGTCAGCGCGTCCAGGGTCGGCCCGGAGTAGGCGTCGCTGGCGTGGGCGACGGTCACGTCCACGACGTACAGGACGTGCATCGGGGCGTCGAACCGTCTGGCGAGTTCCAGGGCGTGCCCGGTCGCGGCTTCGGCCCCGTCGCTGCCGTCGGTCGGGAACAGGACGCGTTCGTACACGCCCGGTAGTTGGTCCTCGACGTGGAAAGCGGTGTTCACGACCACGACGCAAGCGATCCGCAGGTACCCGGTATCTACGTCTGATATGGTTCCAGACCCAAATCTCGACATGGCCAGTTTCCGCATCGGTTCGCTGTTCGGGATCCCGATCCGACTGGGCGTCTCGTTCCTGTTGATCCTGCCGCTGTTGGCGTATCTCATCGGGTCGCAGGTCGGCGCGACCGTCGAACTGCTCGACGCCGTGTTCGTGACGGACGTCGCCACCGAACCCCTCACCGACGGCGCGGTGCCGTGGCTCCTGGGCGTGGCCGCCGCGCTGGGACTGTTCGTGAGCGTCCTGCTCCACGAACTGGGGCACTCGTTGGTCGCCCGCCGGTACGGCCTCGAAATCGAGGCCATCACCCTGTGGTTCCTGGGCGGTCTCGCGCAGTTCACGGAACTGCCGGACGACTGGCGCCAGGAGTTCACTATCGCGGTCGTCGGTCCAATCGTCAGCGTCGCGGTCGGCCTGGCCTGTTACGCCGGGGTCGTCCTCTTGCCGACCGGCCTGCCCGGCGTCAGATTCGTCCTCGGGTACCTGGCAGTGTTGAACGTCGTCCTGGCGGCGTTCAACATGCTCCCGGGGTTCCCGATGGACGGCGGCCGGGTGCTCCGGGCGGTGCTGTCTCGCAACCGCTCGCGACTGGCGGCGACCCGCATCGCCGCCGCTGTCGGCAAGGGGTTCGCGCTCCTGCTTGGCATCGCCGGCGTGCTGTTGCTGAACGTCTTCTGGGTCGTCATCGCCTTCTTCATCTTCATCGCGGCGACCAGCGAGACCAGACAGGTCGTCGTGGAGGCGGCCTTCGAGGGGTTGACCGTCGCGGAGATCATGACGCCCGCACCGGACCTCCGGACGGTCGACCCGGACACGTCGCTGGACGACCTGCTCGACCGGATGCTCACCGAACGGCACACCGGCTACCCCGTCGTCGAGGCCGGGGACCTCCTCGGTATCGTCACGCTGGAAGACGTCCAGCGTGGTGCGCCCGACCCCGGAACCAGCGCGACCGTCCGCGACGTGATGTCGACGGACCTCGTGACGGTCACCCCCGGGACGGAGGCGTCGCGAGCGCTCTCGACGCTCCAGCGGGGGGGCGTCGGCCGCATCCTGGTCACCGAACCCGACGGTTCGCTGGCGGGCCTCGTCTCGCGGACGGACCTGATGACCGTCTTCCAGATCGCGCAGGCCGGCCAGTCGACCTCGTTGACCGCCGAACCCGTCGAGCGACAATCGCCGGGCGGGGGCCAGTCCCCGCCCGGCCGCGGGTGATGTCGGTGCGGCCGTCGCCTCAGGCCAGTTCCGCCAGGCGGTCCAGCGCGGACTGCCTGGCCTCGTCGTCCTCGACCGACCGGAGGTGCTGGCGCATGAACTCGATGGATCGGTCGTATCGCTCGCGGTCGACCGGTTGCGGCGTGCCGTCCTTGCCGCCGTGGGCGTAGGCGTGCTTGGCGGGGTCCGCGCGGGCACTCTCGGCGTCGTGGACGAGTTCAGCGATCAGCGCCAGCGCCCGCAGGGACTTCGGGCCGATGCCGTCCAGGGCGACCAGTTCCTCGAAGTCCTCTGGCTGGTACTCGTACGCTCGCTGTAACTGCTCGAGTGCGCGCTCGGAGAGGTCGGCGTCCCGGAGGACGTGCTGGTCGGGCATCCGCAGGTCCGGGACACTCCCGGCACTCGACGCGTCGCCCGCAGTACCGGTCATCCCCGACTCGCCACCGGCGAAGTCCGCGAGCGTCCGCTGGTTCGAGGGCTGGAGGTACCGCTTGAGGTGCGCGGGGTCGTCCTGCACGAGGTCGACCGATACCTCGCGTGCCTCCGCGGACGCGCCGGCCGTCAAGTCCAGCACGTCGTCGCGCCGCATCTGGGCGCAGATGGCCGACTGTGGCTCCTCCACGAAACTGTCTACCTCGTCGTCCAGCCAGTGGTAGCGCCGGGCCGTCTCCTCGCCCATCCCCTGCTGGACGACGCACCACGACCCCGAGTCTGTGACGACCATCGCGTGGTGGTACAGCGTGTAGCCGTCCTGCACGCAGGCGTTGTCGACCTTCGCGCTGAGTCGACTCCGGCGGGCCAGCGACGACCCGCTGGCCCGCCGGAAGTTGTCGGCCCCCTCGGCCAGTTCGTCGGGCGTCTTCCGCGAGGTGGAACCCTTCCCGCCGGCGACGAACACGCCGTGTTCTTCCGGGTCCAGCGCCTCCTTGAGCGCGCCCATCGTCGTCGTGGTCACGCCGGAGGAGTGCCAGTCGAACCCGAGGACACAACCCAGTGCCTGGAACCAGTAGGGGTCGGCCAGACGGCGGAGGAGTTCCTCCTGGCCGTACTCCTCGACGACGGCCGCCGCGATGGCACCTCCGAGGTCGACCATCCGGTCGAACAGCCACCGCGGTGCCGAACCGCCGTGCAGGGGTAGCGTCGCCGTCCCGCGCCTGGTCATGCGAGGCCGTACCCGCTACGCGGACAAGTGGTGTCGCCGTGGAGTGAAAGTGAAGCGGACAGTCAGGCGGCGGTTCCGCAGTCCAGCGCGTGCCGCAGCCGGCGGGTGAGCCCGGCGAGACCTGCGGTGACGGCGTACAGCCACAGCACCTGGGGGAGCAAACTGATCAACAGGATGACGAGCCCGAGCGACCAGCCACCCAGTCCGGCGACGCCGACCATCCCCCGGGTGAGCGCGACGACGAAGTTGCCGCCGAACAGCAACCCGACGGAAGGGAAGGACAGCACCCACCCAGCGAACAGCTGGACCGTGCGGGTGAGGCTGGTCGCCTCCGTCGCGTAGTACACCGAGAGCCGCGGGTCCGAGAGCGCCAGTAGCACCATCCCGGCCAGCAGCGCGCCGACCACTGCGATGGTCGCGGTCGACGGGGCGGTGAGCCGTATCTGCTGTTCACCAACACCCCGGCGCACGTACCACTGCGATGGTCGCCGTCGACGGGGCGGTGGGCCAGGGTCGTGCAGACCCATGCCGGACTGGTCACACGACCCGACCAGCATCGACCGCTGGATGGACAACAGCGGCAACGCGGCGAACAGGACCGCTGGAAGCGTCCGGCCGACTCGCGTGGTGACGCTGGAACTCACGCGTGGCTGGTCGGTTCAGCGCCACGGCTAAAATTCCGTTCGGTTCGCCCGGCGAGCGGGGTTACTCGTACAGCCAGGTCTCGTCCTCGCGTTCCCAGTCGACGAGTTCGTCGTCGTCGAAGAACAGCGAGATCTCCCGCTCGTTGGCGCCGGGGTCCTCGTGGTCCGAGCCGTGGATGACGTTGCGACCCAGGTCGAGACCGTAGTCGCCGCGGATGGTCCCGGGCGCGGACTCGGCAGGGTCGGTCTCGCCCATCATCTTGCGGACCTGCCGGGTGGCGTCCTGGCCCTCCCAGACCATCGCCACCACGGGGTCGGAGGTGATGAAGTCCACGAGGCCCTCGAAGAAGGGCTTGCCCTCGTGTTCGCCGTAGTGCTCGTGAGCCAGGTCCTCGTCGATCTGCATGAACTTCGCACCGACGAGCTTCAGGCCGCGGTCCTCAAGTCGGGAGATGACCTCGCCGACCAGTCCCCGGTTGACGCCGTCGGGCTTGACCATCACGAAGGTGCGCTCGCGCTCGCTCATGCCTCGTCCTCCTCGACCATCTCCTCGGCGGCTTCCTCGGCTTCGGCGGCGTCTTCAGCGGCCTCCTCGACCGCGTCGGACTCCTCGGCTTCGGCCTCCTCGGCCTCCGCCGTCTCTGATTCCTCGTCTTCGGCCTCGGCTTCGTCGGCGGCCTCCTCGCGGGCGCGGTCGGCTTCGCCGCCACCGCCTTCCTCGGTCCACTCGACGTCGCGGGGTTCGCGGCCGAGGTCGTCGTTGGCCTCGCACTTGCTGGAGCAGTAGTGGATGGTCGTGCCGTCGGTCCGGACGAACATCACGCCCGTTCCCGGCTCGATGTCGCTGCCGCAGTAGTCGCACTCGCGGGTCTGGGGCATCTATTGACCTCCGATGGAGTCGGCTTCGCGGGCCGTCTCGCGCAACTGGAGCACGTCGCCCTCGCGGACCGGCCCCAGGACGTTGCGCGTGATGATCCGGCCCTTGTTCTCGCCCTCGCGGATGCGGCACTTCACCTGCATCGCCTCGCCGTGCATGCCGGTCTTGCCGACGATCTCGATCACTTCGGCGGGCGTCGATCCGCCCTCGGATTCCTCTGCGCTCATGGACTTACCGGAGTTCCTCGACCTTGTCGGCGACGTCCTCGACGTCGCCTTCGGCCTCGCCGGCGTCGACGATCGCGGCCGCGGCGCTGCCCACTTCGAGGCCGGCGGCGTGGCCGACCTCGTCCTGGGACTCGACGAAGATGTAGGGAATGCCCTTCTCGTCGGCGATCTCGGGGAGGTGCATCACGATCTCCTCCGGCTGGACGTCCTCGGCGACGAAGATCAGGTCCGCGTTGCCGCGCTCGACGGCTTTGGTCGTCTCGTTCGTTCCTTTCTTGACCGTTCCCGTGTCCCGGGCTACTTCGAGCGCCTCGAGGGCTCGCTCCTCGAGGTCGGCCGGGACGTCGAAGTCTACGTACACTGGCATGGTTTGTTTCTCCTCCCGTGCGCGGGCTCGCGCTCCCCCGCCGTCGCGAGGTGTCACCCTCACTGGCCGGCTCACACCGGCCCGCCCGGATTGACCGGGGCCGCCACGTGGCGGCAGGAGATCCTGTGTGGCTAGGAGCCTCATCAACCCCGCACGGGTTGTACTCGTCTGTAGCGCACCACCCATTAAAAGCGCTTTCAATGCGTCGGGGCCGTGTCAATGGAAATCAGGGGGCGACCCCCCTCACTCCGTCCGGCGACCGACGACAGAATCCACCCGTCCGCCGGAAGCCAAACCGCAACGCCGATAACGGCCGGCGTCGGACGCCGGTTCATGACGGAAGACCGACATCCGGCGGCCGTCGTCGAACGCCAGGTAGACGCGTACAACGACGGTGACACCGGGGCGTTCGCGGACTGTTACGGTGAAGACGCCGTCGTCGCCAGCCTGGACGACGGCGAGCGACTGGCGGTCGGACGCGAACAGATAGAACAGCGGTGGGGGGAGCTGTTCGACGCCCACGCCGACCTGCACTGCGAGGTGACAGACGAGATCGCCCTGGGGGAGTTCGTCGCCCACCGCGAGCGGGTCACCGGCATGGGCGAACCTGCGGAGGCGCTGGCGGTCTATCGCGTCTCCGACGGCGCCATCCGGCAGGTCTGGCTCGGATACGACGAGTGACCGAGAGGGAAACGCCGATTGTGGCCCGCCGACAACGGCCTCCATGAACGTCCTCGCGCTCGGGCGCGACCTGCTGACGGAGGCCCGGCGGGCCGACGGACGCCGGTTGCTCGTCCTCGCGGGTGAGCGGACCGCGGGCTACGATGCCCTCGCCGACCTGCTGGCGACCCTCGACGTTCCCTGCGAGGGGACGACGCTGGTCGAGCCACCGGACTCCGACGGGGTCCCGGTTGACCTCCCGTGCGAGCGCCTCACTCAGCACCACGCCGGGGAGTTGCTCGGCGCCACCCGGGACGCCGTCGTCGTCGACGTCCACGGCGGCCTCCGGCCGAACGCCCTCGGGCGGGTCGTCGGCGCCGTCGACGGCGGGGGCCTGCTGATCCTGTTGACGCCGACGCTGGACGAGTGGCCGGACCGCGACGGCGAGTTCGACCGGACCCTCGCGGTCCCGCCGTTCGAACTCGGGGACGTGACGAGTCACTTCCGGAGGCGCCTGGTCGAGACGCTACTGGCGCATCCGGGTATCGCGGTCGTCGACGTGGCCGCTGGGACCGTCGAACACGACGGCCTCACCAACCCGCCGCCGCGGGTGCGCGAGGCGCCGGCGGGACCACCGGACGGCCACGCCTTCCCCCTGGCGGCCTACGAGGCCTGTCTCACCGACGACCAGGTCGACGCGGTCCACGCGCTGGAGGCACTCCGCGAGCGGGGCAACGCGGTCGTCGTGGAGGCCGACCGTGGCCGCGGGAAGTCCGCCGCCGCGGGCCTGGCCGCCGCCTCACTCGCCGCGGAGGGCCGGGACGTCCTCGTGACCGCGCCCGAGTTCCGTGGTGCCGCCGAGGTGTTCGTCCGCGCGGAGGCGTTGCTCGGGACCCGAGGCGCCCTGGCGGGCGGAGATAGCCAGGGAGAGTCCGATCCACCGAAACGGATCAAAACCCGGGATGGCGGCCGGATCCGCTTCGAGCAGCCGGTCGACGCCCGCGAGTTGCCCGGCGACCCGAACGTCGTCCTCGTCGACGAGGCGGCGGCCCTGCCCGTGCGGGTCCTGTCGTCGTTCCTCTCGGCACCCAGCGTCGCGTTCACGACGACCGTGCACGGCTACGAGGGCGCGGGTCGAGGCTTCTCCGTCCGCTTCCGGGACCGCCTGGCGAACCCGGACCTCGAACTGACGGAGGTCGGCATGGCCGAACCCATCCGGTACGCCGCAGGCGACCCCGTGGAGGTGTGGGCGTTCCGGGCGCTCTTGCTCGACGCTTCGCCCCCGGCCGATCAACTGGTCGTCGACGCCCGGCCGGACGGAGTGGAGTACCGCGCGCTGGATCCGGAGGACCTGCTGGCCGACGAGCACCTGCTCCGGGAGGCGTTCGGCCTGCTGGTGCTGGCGCACTACCGGACGGAGCCGAACGACCTCGCGCGGTTGCTGGACGCGCCGAACCTCTCCGCGCGGGCCCTGCTGTACGAGGGTCACGTCGTCTCGGTCGCGTTGCTCGCCCGGGAGGGAGACCTTCCCCCGAACCTCCGAGCCGAGATGTACGACGGCGCGCGCGTCCCCGGGAACATGATTCCGGACGTGCTGACCAGCCAGTTGCGCGACGAGGCGGCGGGTGAACCCGCCGGACTGCGGGTCATGCGGATCGCGACCCACCCCGCCGTCCGCTCGCGCGGCATGGGGTCGCGGTTGCTGTCGGCCGTCCGCCGGGAGTTCGAGGACCTCGACTGGGTGGGGACCGGGTTCGGCGCGACGCCCGGCCTGGTCCGGTTCTGGGAGAACAACGGCTACGCGACGGTGCACCTGGCGACGACCCGCAACGAGGCCAGCGGCGAGTACTCCATCCTGATGCTGGACCCGCTGAGCGACGAGGGGACGGACCTCCACGACCGTCACGCGGCGTGGTTCCTCGACCGGGCGCGAGACGTGCTCTCGGATCCGCTCTCGGACGCCGATCCGGACGTGGTGCGTGCGGCACTGCGGGCGACCGACTGGCCCGTCGATCCGGACCTCTCGCCGCGGGACTGGACTGTCGTCGCGGACACGGCCTACGGTCCGGGGCTGTACACGAGTGCCGTCGGCGCGTTCAGGCGTCTCGCGGTCGCGTACCTCGCGGACTCGTCACACCGCGACCTGCTGGACGAGCGCCTGGAGCGGTTGCTCGTGCTGAAGGTGCTCCAGGGCCGCCCGTGGAGCGCGGTGGTCGACGAACTGGGCTTTCACTCCTACGGGGAAGCGATGCGCGCGCTCGGGCGGGGGTACCAACCGCTCGTCGACGCCTACGGCGACGAAGCGGCCCGGCGCCAGCGCGAGCGATACGAGTAACCTGCCAGACGCCAGCCGTGATGGACAGTTCGACCTTGTATACTCGTGAGTCTACTTGAGGGAGCGCGCCTGGACCCGACGCCGGAATACCGGCAATCGTCCCCTCGGCCACGAACCGTTTACACGGGCGACACCTATTTGCGAGCACGTGACCCTGGAACTGTTCACCGAACTCGAACTGCGAGAAACGTCGGTCCCGAACCGCGTGATGGTCTCGCCGATGTGCCAGTACTCCTGTGAGGACCGGGACGGCCTGGCGACCGACTGGCACCTCGTCCACCTGGGGAGCCGTGCGGTCGGCGGCGCCGGCATCGTGATGACGGAGGCGACGGCGGTCGAACCCCGCGGCCGCATCGCCCCGGAGGACCTGGGCATCTGGAGCGACGAGCACGCCGAGGCGCTGGCCCCGGTCGCGGAGTTCGTTCGCGGCCAGGGTTCGGTTCCCGCCATCCAACTGGCCCACGCCGGCCGGAAGGGATCAAAGACCCGACCATGGGATGGGAGCCGCCCGCTCCAGCCGGACGAGGGCGGCTGGGAGACGGTCGCGCCGACCGACGAGCCGTACCCCTACGACGGGATGGCGCCCGACCAGCGCCGGATGGACCAGGACGACGTAGAGGACGTCATCGACTCGTTCGCCGCCGCGGCCGAGCGCGCACTCGCGGCGGGGTTCGAGGTTGCCGAGGTCCACGCCGCCCACGGCTACCTCCTGCACGAGTTCCTCTCGCCGGTCACCAACGACCGCGAGGACGACTACGGCGGGAGCTTCGAGAACCGGACTCGCATCGTCCGGGAAGTGACCCGCGCTGTCAGGGAGGTCTGGCCGGACGACGAGCCGGTGTTCGTCCGCATCTCCGCGACCGACTGGCTACCGGACCGGGACTCCTGGACGGTCGAGCAGTCGATCAGGCTGGCGGACCTGCTGGCCGAAAACGGCGCGGACCTGATCGACGTCAGCGCGGGTGGCATCCATCCAGACCAGCAACTCCCGCGGACGGGGCCGAACTACCAGGTCCGGTACGCCGAGCACATCCGCGAGGAGACCGAGTCGGGCGTGGCCGTCGGCGCCGTCGGCGGCATTACCACGCCGGAGCAGGCCGCGGCCGTCGTCGGCAACGGCCGCGCCGACCTGGCCATCGTCGGCCGCCAGCACCTCCGGGACCCCTACTTCGCGCTCCACGCCGCCGACGAACTGGACGAGGAGGAGGCCGCGAAGCCGCCGATCCAGTATCGGCGGGCGTTCTGACCGGGATCGGTTCGCAGAAAGTATTTGCCGGATGCCGGGGTACCGGGTGACGATGCCGCCAGCCCTCCATCGCCGCGCACTGCTGGTCGCTGCCGCAGCTAGCGCCACGACGGCCGGGTGCCTGTCCGACTTCGGCCTGTCGGGGGACCCTGCCCACTGTGACGCAGTACACGTCGGGGACCCGAGCGTTAGCCCACGGCCGGTCGAGGAGGGCGACGTCACCCTGTACGAGGACTACGTGACCGTGACCGTTACCGTCGAGACGGATGACCCGCCGACGTTGCACGGTCGGATCGAGGGCTGTGGCCGTACCGAGTCGGTCAGCAGGGAACTGTCGCCAGGTACCCAGACGCTGGAGTTCGGCCCGTACGGCCACCTCTGCGTCGGTGAACAGGAGTTCTGG
This sequence comes from Halobacteriales archaeon QS_1_68_20, assembly GCA_003021085.1. Classification (GTDB taxonomy): domain Archaea; phylum Halobacteriota; class Halobacteria; order Halobacteriales; family PXRE01; genus PXRE01. The sequence continues at coordinate 123,867 of PXRE01000001.1, forward strand.
GCCGAAGGCTGTCGCCGAATCGGTCCGGGTCAGGACGATTCCTCGGGCAAGTACTCCGCCAGGGCCCGCCTGACCGCAGACGGGTTCTCGATCTCCTCGCGGTCGAACTTCAGCGGCCAGCGCCACCCCGGCCGCGCGAGCACAAGCGCCTCGTCTGTGAGGGCGAACGACCCGAGGTCCTCCCCGTCGTAGGTCGTCCCCGCGATCTTGACGCCGTGGTCGGTGACCGTCACCTCGCGCTCGGCAGAGCACGCGGCGGCGCCACCGGCGACCCTGCCGATCATCGGGAGGAAGTCGGCCACCGCGTCCGCGCCGCCGCCGGTCAGCAGGGCGACGACTCCGGCGACAGCGAGCGCGCCGCTCACAGTGCGACGGCGGCCACGGCGACCGTCCGGCCACGTCTCGGCCGACCTGCCTCGAACGTGGTGAGCACCTCAGTCTCGGCGACCCACTCCCGGAGGACGAGCGAGTGCGCTAGCCCGAGGGCGAGGCCGCCGGGCAGGACTGCGACCGCCCTGCGGCCGCGGCCAGGTCGAGCACGCCACGGTCGTGCGCGAGGTAGCCGAACCACCCGGCCGCGGCCAGCGGCGGAGCGATCACCCGAGACCGGCTGGACGGTCCAGCAAAGCCGGCAACGACGACGCTGACCGCGCGGCCGGGAACGTGACGAGGAACGCCGCGACGGCGGCGCCGGCGTTCAGGACCGGCACGTCGGCCAACGGCGGCACGAACGAGACGGCCGCCCCCGCCAGCAGCGCGACGTACGCCGCGAAAGAGAGGTCCAGTGCGAGTCGACGGGCGGACATGGTCGAACGTACTCGTGATCTGTGAAAAATTCCTGCGGATTCCGGGACCGACCAGGGGTGGCGAGTCCGGAGCGACCGGTTTTATCCTCCCGTCGCCCGGATTGCCGGTATGGACCGCGGTTTCCTCGTTCCGGACACGCGGGCGGTCGACGGACCCGAAATCGCAGAGCGAGCGGACGACCTCGGGTACGACTCCGTCTGGATCCCCGAACTGTGGGGTGACGACGCCCTCGTCCGACTCACGGACTTCGCGCACCGCCTGGACTGCGACCTCGGCACGGCCATCGTGAACGTCTACTCGCGGTCACCGGCAGTGCTTGCGGCCGCGGCGTCGACGCTGGACGACGTCGCGCCCGGCCGGGTCACCCTGGGCCTGGGCGTCTCGACGCCGAAGGCCATCGAGGACCTCCACGGCATGGCGTTCGAGCGCCCGGCCAGGCGCGGCCACGAAACCATCGAACTGATCGAGCGGTTCACCGCCGGCGAAGGCCGCGTGGACTACGACGGCGAACTGTTCGACGTGCAGGACTTCCCCGCCCGGTCGGCCGACGTGCCCATCTACTACGCGGCGCTCGGGCCGGCCAACCGCCGCGTCGTCGGCCGTCTGGCCGACGGCTGGATCCCCCACAACGTCCCGTTCCGGCGACTCGACGTGGCCTTCGAGACGGTCGCGGAGGCGGCCGAGGAGGCGGGCCGGGACCCCGACGACATCACGGTCGCACCGTACGTCCCCTGCGCGGTGAGCGAGGATCCGGCGGCCGCCCGAGACGCCATCCGCGGGCACGTCGCCTACTACGTCGGGAGCGGCGAGGGCTACCGGAAGGCGGTGGCCGCGGCGTTCCCCGAGGCGGCCGACGCCGTGGCCGACGCCTGGCGGTCGGGCGACCGCGAGGCGGCCGCCGACGCGGTCACCGACGAGATGGTCGACGCGCTGGGCGTCGCGGGAACGCCCGAACGGGCGCGCGAACGCCTCCGTGACCTCGTCGCGGAGACCGCAATCGACTATCCCATCCTCGTCGTCCCCGCCCAGGCCGCCGGAGAACTCGCGGAGCCGACCATGGAAGCGCTGGCGCCGGAGTGATCGAATTGGCGACCTGCGCCGAAGAGGACTGCGACCGCGAGGGTGCCGTCAGACTCCACGTCGCCTGGGCCGACGACCGGACGGTTTGCACCGCACACGCGCGGGTGTGGGCCCAGAAGGACGGCGTCGTCGCGGAACCGCTGGAAGACGCGGACTGGCCCTAGAACAGCGAGACGCCGCTGGCGCCCTCGTGGAAGTAGACGACGCACTCGCTCCCGGGCCGTTTGCTGTCGGACTCGACGTCGAACTGGCTCGTACACCGGCGCTGGTACCGCCGGAAAAAGGATAGCGGCGTGCCGGCGAACACGTCCGACCAGCCGTCGCCGCGCTCGACGACCACGCGCTGGTCGTACTCCTGACCGCAGACCGGACAGACGTCACCGTCGGGGGACCGATGAGCCATCGCGGTTCGCCTAGGTGCCGAAGCTGCTTGAATCCGTTGCCCGTCACGGCCGGTTCGGCCGTCGCCCGCTCCCGGTTAGCTCAACGTGTCGAACCAAAGAATTATCGTCCACAGGGGATAGACGCGACTGTGACGTTCAGCGAGGATACACTCACCCTGGCCGCCGCCGGTGACGCCATCGTCAACCGGCGCGTCTCGGCGTTCGGCCACGAGCGGTTCCGGGACGTCGTCGACGAGGTGCGGGCCGCGGACGCGAGTTTCGTCAACCTCGAAACGGTACTTCACGACTACGAGGGACACCCGGCGGCCGTGCCGGGCGGAACCTACCTGCGGTCCCCCCCGTGGGTCGCCGACGAACTCGCCTGGATGGGGTTCGACCTCTTCGGCGCCGCGACCAACCACGCCGGCGACTACTCCCACGGCGGGATGCAGGCGACGATGCGGGAACTGGGGGAACGGAACCTCGCCTACGCGGGACTGGGGCGGAACCTGGCCGAGGCCCGCGAACCCGCGTACGCGGACACTGCCGCCGGCCGCGTCGCGCTGGTCGCCGCCTGCTCGACGGTCCCGCCCGGCGTGAACGCGGGCCGGCGACGACGCGACGTCCAGGGTCGCCCGGGCATCTCGCCCGTCCGCCACGAGATGCGCTACGTCGTCCCCGGGGAGACGCTCGAAGACCTCCGGGAAGTCAGCGAGGCCCTCGGCCTGGAGGAGGTGAAACGAGGCTACGGGGCGAAAGGCTTCGACCCCGACGAAGAACCGTTCCGGTTCGTCCATCCCGACGGAATCACGCACCTCGGATTCGAGTCCGGCGAGGAGTTCCAGGCCAAACGACTCCCCCACAGGCGTGACGTCCAGGAGGTCCTCGACGGCGTCCGTCGCGCGTCGCGGCAGGCCGACTGGGTCGTCGCCAGCCTCCACGCCCACGAGGGCGCCGGTGCGAGCAAGAACGGCCACACCGTCCCGAAGTTCGTGGAACTGTTCGCGCGCGAGTGCATCGACGCAGGCGCGGACGCGTTCGTCGGGCACGGACCCCACGTCCTCCGCGGCATCGAGGTGTACGAGGGCACCCCCATCTTCTACAGCCTGGGTAACTTCTTCCAGCAGAAGCAGACGGTCACCCGCCAACCGGCGAGGATGTACCAGCGGTACGGCGTCGACCCCGACGATGCCAGTCCCGACGACGTCTACGACGAACGGGCCTTCGACGACGACGGCGAACCGGCGGGGTTCCTGCAGGACGGTGCCCGGTGGGAGAGCGTCCTGCCCGTCTGCGAGTTCGACGGAGACGGTCTCGACCGGATCACCCTCTACCCGCTGGACCTCATGCAGGAACAGCCCCGACCCCGGCGCGGCCGACCGATCCGGGCGACCGGGGCGATAGCAGAAGAGATACTGGACGAGATTGCCCGACTCTCCGAACCCTACGACACGGCAATCTCGGTCGAGGACGGCGTCGGATTCGTCGAGCCCTGACGGCGAGACGCCTCGTTCGTCAGGAGCGGCCGGTCACTCGTGGGCGAAGTACGCGACCGTCTCTTCCTCGCCAGTCTCGTCTACTCGCGCGTACCCGACCCGCTCGAACTGGACAATCTCGTCGACGCCCACGTCCGCGAACCCGGGTTCGGCGACGCCGGTCACGTCGCCGTCCATCGTCCGCAGGCGGACGGGGACGTTCTCCTCCGCCGGCGCCCAGTGGACGACCGGCACGCCCTCCTCGCTGACCGCGTCGATGTCGTCGCCGACGTACTGGAGTGCCTCCCGGGTGTGCCGGAAACAGCCCAGGCCCTTCAGCCAGACCCGGTCCTCGCGGTCGGGAACGTCGGCGGCCTCCAGCAGGATGGAATCCCCGACGGGGACGTCCCGGGTTCCCCGGTCCTCGAGTTCGGGGTGGACCGGCGGGTGGCCCCCACCGGGCGCGTCGATCACGGGGAACTCGTGGGCGACGTTGCCGTCGTCCGTCCGTACAAGGAAGTAGCGGTCGGCCTCCTCGTCGATCAACTCGCGGTTGCGGGCGTAGACGCTGGACATCGCCAGGTCGACGTTGCTGGTGGAGGTGCCGAGTTCGACCATCGCGTCGACGATGGCCCCCCCGCGGATGCCACGTCGCCTGAGGCTGGCGATGGCCGGCGTCCGCGGGTCGTCCCAGCCCGAGAGGTCCCCCGCCTCGACGAGTTCCTTGATCGTCGAGGTGGACATCTTCACGTCGTAGGCGTCGATCTGGACGTGGCCCCAGTGGATCACCTCGGGATACTCCCAGTCGAAGTAGTCGTAGACGAACCGCTGGCGCTTCGCGGAGTCCTGCAGGTCGATCCCGCGGATGATGTGGGTGATCCCGGTCAGGTGATCGTCGATCCCAGACTGGAAGTCCAGCATCGGCCAGCACCGGTACTCTGCGGCCTCCTCGCGCGGGTGGGGCGTGTCGATGATCCGGAACGCCACCCAGTCCCGCAGTGCGGGGTTCTTGTGTTCGATGTCGGTCTTCACCCGGAGGACCATCTCGCCGGAGTCGTAGTCGCCCTCGACCATCCGTTCGAACTCCTCGGCGACCGTCTTCGGGTCCTTGTCGCGGTGCGGGCAGGCCTCCGAGTCGGCCTTCAACTGGCGGAACTCCTCGGCGGGACACGAACAGGTGTAGGCGCCGCCCAGTTCGATCAACTCGCGGGCGTGGTCGTAGTAGGTCTCGACGCGGTCGCTGGCCCGGATCACCTCGTCGGGTTCGAAGCCGAGGTATTCGATTGCGTCGAGGATCTGATCGTAGGCGTCCAGGTCCGGTCGCTTGGTCTCGGGGTCGGTGTCGTCGAACCGGCAGAGCATCCAGCCGTCGTAAAGGTCCTTGTAGGTGCCGATCACCGACGGCATCCGGGCGTTGCCGAGGTGCCAGGGGCCGTTGGGGTTCGGCGCCAGTCGCATCCGGACCTGGTCGTACTCCTCGACGTTCGGGAGTTCCGGGAGGGGGTGGTCGTCGCCCTCGTCCTCGCTCTCGATGTCCGCCAGCAACTCGGGCGCGAGTTCGCCCAGGCGCTCGCGGCGCTCGCCGTGGTCCATGTCGTTGACCCGGCCGACCGCCGGGGCCGCGACGCCGGCGACCTCGTCGCCGTGCTCGCGGAACTCGGGGTTCTCGCCCATCAGCGGGCCCATGATCGCGCCGACGTCGGCCTGCCCGCCGTGCTTGACCGCGTTGGCGAGGGCGTGCTTCTCGGCCTCCCGCTCGATCCGCTCGCGCAGGTCCTCGTCCATTACCGGCCAGTTCGCCGTCGCTCCTAAAAACCCCGACGATACGGCCGCTGTCGGGGAGGGAGGAACGCACGTCCCCCGGAGCGTCGGTCGACGCGCATCAGAGGAGCAGGTGGACCGCAAGTGCCACGAGCGAGGCGGAGGCCACGAGCGCGAGCAAGTAGACCGGACCGATCCGCCGTGCCGCGGGGGCCAGCGGTCCGCGGCTGCCGGCCGGGACGCCCGTCCCCGTGAGCATCGGCCGCCGCGCGACGAGGAACCCTGCACCCGCGACCACCGCGACGACCGTTTGCGCCGCAGTCCAGGCCAGTGTGGGGTGACCGACCGAGTCGAACGTGCCGTGGAACGGTCCGAGCCGGACGGCGACGACCAGGATCACGTCGAAGGCGCCGAACACCGACCCTGCCAGCAGGTGCGTCCGTGGCGCAGGTGGCGCGGACCCGTCGGTCCTGGCCGCCGCGAACAGCCACCCGCCCTGCTCTCGCACCAGCGGCAGGGTGAACCAGGCCGCGGCCGGTCCCTGGAGGAGACCGACGGTGACGGCGGCAGTGGCGGCGACGGCGAGGAAGACGCCGAGTCCTCCGCCGGCGTCGCCGTTGAGCGGCACGGTGGGAACCGCCTGCGAAAGTGCGACCGCCGTCTGCGACGGAGCCATGGCTGGGGCCTGCGACGCCGACCGCGAAAAGCGTGGTGGGTCAGTAGTCCCGCTCGATCAGGTAGTCGGCGATGCCCGAGAGGTACCGCCGGACCTCGTTGTCCGGCAGCGTCCGGAGGTGGGCCTTCCCGTTCACGACGAGTTCCTGGGCCATGTCGCGGGCGTAGTCGATGCTCCCTGCCGCCTCCAGGATGGCGACTGCGTCGTCGACGTCGGCCTCGGTGATCTCGCCCTCGTCGGGTAACAGCGAGTCGACGTCGACGCCCTGGTCGCGGGCGTGGACGGTGATGATCGTCTGCTTGCCCTCGATGAGGTCGCTCCCGCGGCGCTTGCCCAGTTTCTCGCTGGGGGTCGTCAGGTCCAGCACGTCGTCCTGGATCTGGAAGGCCTGCCCGACCTGGCGACCGAACCGGTAGACGGATTCGACGGTGTCCTGGTCGGCGCCCATGAGGATCGCGGGAATGCCGGCCGACGCCCCGTACAGCACCGCCGTCTTGTGGTCGATCATCTCGAGGTACTCGTCCGGCAGGACCTCCCGGCGCGTCTCGAAGTCGACGTCCAGCGCCTGGCCGACGCAGATCTTGGTGCAGGTCTCGGTCAGCAGTTCCAGCGCCCGGTTGGTCCGCTCCGGGGTCGCCCCCGCGTTCAGCATCAGGTCGAACGCCTTGGCGTATAGCGTGTCGCCGGCGATGATCGCCATCTCCTCGTCGTAAACCTCGTGGACCGCCTCGACCCCCCGTCTGAGGTCGTCGTCGTCCATGATGTCGTCGTGGATCAGCGTGAACGTGTGGACGATCTCGACGCTGACCGCCGCCCGGACGAGGTCGACCTCTCCGCCCGTCAAGGTCTCGAACGAGCGGTAGTCCACGGTCTCGGGGTCGGCGTCGGTCAGCGCCTCCGCGACCATCATCAACACCGTGGGTCGCAGGCGCTTGCCGCCGGCGTCCAGCAAGTGGCGTGCGGCCGACCAGAGCCGCTCGGGGTCCTCGGCCGGAATCTCGTCGGGAATCTCGGCGTTGACGACCGCCCGGCGCCGCTTTACCGCCGCCATCAGTTGCTCGTCGAACGCCTCGCTCATGCTCACTCCACCAGCTGGATGAGGTTCCCGTTGCGCGTGACGTGAAGGTCACGGCCGAGTTCGTACCCCTCGGCCTCACAGAGGTTGACGTACGACGAGTAGCCGCTCATGTCCTGGTGGGCCGGAACGACGTTCTGGGGCTGGAGCGCCTGGAGCATCTCGTAGTGGCCCTCGCGGTTGAGGTGCCCGGAGACGTGGATGTCGTCGTAGATGCGGGCGCCCTGCATGCCCAGGAGTTTCTCCGCCTGGTAGCGCTGGCCCTCGTTGGTCGGCTCCGGGATGACCCGGGCCGAGAAGACGACCTTGTCGCCGCGTTCGAGTTCGTACGGCGTCTCGCCGCGGGCCATCCGCGTCAGCATCGCCCGGGGTTCGCCCTGGTGGCCGGTGACGACGGGCAAGAAGTCCTCCTTGCCCTCGTTCATGATCCGCTTGAACGTCCGGTCGACGCTCTTGCGGTGGCCGAACATCCCCATGTCGCCGGGGAAGTCGACGAAGTCCAGGCGCTCTGCCGTCCCGGAGTACTTCTCCATCGAGCGCCCGAGCAACACCGGCTGACGGCCGATGTCACGGGCGAACTCGACGAGGCTTTTCACGCGGGCGATGTGGCTGGAGAACGTCGTGGCGACGATGCCGCCGTCGTAGTCCTCCATGCTGTACAGGGCGTCCTTGAGGTGCCGGCGGGCGACCGACTCGGAGGGCGTGCGGCCCTTCTTGCCGGCGTTGGTGCAGTCCTCGATGTAGCAGAGCACGCCCTCGCGGCCCAGTTCGCGGAACCGCTTCATGTCGATGGGGTCGCCCAGCACCGGGTCGTGGTCGATACGCTTGTCCAGGCCGTAGACGATTGCGCCCTCCGGCGTGTGGAGGACGGGGTTGATCGCGTCGATGATCGAGTGGGTGACGTTGACGAACTCCAGTTCGAGGCCCTCCCCGATCTCCATGGAGTCGCCGGGGTCCATCTTGGTCAGGTCGTTCTCGACGCCGAACTTCTCCTCGCTCTGGATCTGCTGTTTCACCAGTTCGATGGTAAAGGGCGTGGCGACGACCGGCGCGTTGTACCGGTGTGCGAGTTTCGAGATGGCCCCGATGTGGTCGAGGTGGCCGTGGGTGGGCACGATGGCCTGGACGTCGCCCTCCAGGTCCGACATGACCCGGTCGTCCGGGATCGCGCCCATGTCGATCAGGTCGAGGCTGTGCATCGATTCGGTCTCGACGTTGTCGTGGATCAAGACCTGGGACAGGTTGAGTCCCATGTCGAAAATGACGACGTCGTCGCCTGCGCGGACAGCAGTCATCTGGCGGCCGACTTCCTCGTAGCCGCCGATGGTTGCGATTTCGATTTCCATGGTTGACACCACCGAGGAGCCGCCCACGGTGGGCGGGTCGTCGCTCGGACGGTCGAAACCACCGCGGGGACCGCGGTCGGGTCGAACCGTCCGGGCGCGACGAGCGGGCGACCGGCAAACTCGCACCCCCGTCTGGGAGTTCCGGCACCGACGTGGTCGGCGCTGGGTGTCGCGTCGGCCGGTCGCCTGCCGGGACGCGTCCCGGCGGGCCCGGCGTCCATCGCCGGACGCCCGCACCGCCTCCCGGGGGCGACCGATACTCGGTTACCGCGGGGTTAGGAGGCAGGCCTTAAAAGTTTCCGGGTTCGACCGCGATCGGTCAAACCGCCGTTTGTGCCTCCAGAAGGCCTTTTCCGCCGGACACGTACGAATCGGACATGGATCGACGCGACCTGCTCGCCCTGTCGGGGGCACTGGCCGCCGCCGCGCTCGCTGGGTGTACGGGCGGTGGCGACGGGCCGTCGGATACCGACGACCCGGACGGGACGCCAACCGACGGGGGGGCCTCGACCGAGACGCCGCCCAGCGGCGACCCCGCCGTCGACGACGAGCGACTGGCGGCACTGGCGTCCGGTAACGCCGAGTTCGCCCTGGACCTGGCGCAGTACCTCGCAACCGAACAGGGCGGCAACCAGTTCTTCTCGCCGTACAGCATCTCCGTGGCGCTGGCGATGACCTACGCGGGCGCCCGGGGCGAGACGGCGACGCAGATGGCGGAGACGCTCCACTACACGCTCGGCGAGGAGGTCCACCCCGCGTTCGCGGACCTCCGGACCGCTCTCCAGGCCCGGGAGACGACCGAGGACCCCGTGGAAGGAGACGAAGTGGACGCGTTCCAGTTGTCGGTCGCCAACGCGCTGTGGGGCCAGGAGGGCTATCCCTTCGCCGAGGACTACCTCTCGCTGGTGGAAAAACACTACGGCGCGGGGCTCAGGGAAGCGGACTTCGCGGGCGACGCCGAGGGCGAGCGCGAGCGGATCAACGACTGGGTCGCCGAGCAGACCGAGGACCGCATCGAGGACCTGCTGCCGCCGGGATCGCTCTCGCCCGCCACCGTGCTCGTGCTGACCAACGCCATCTACTTCATGGCCAGTTGGCAGTTCGAGTTCGACCCCGCCGACACGGAGGACGGGACGTTCACCGCGCTGGACGGTACCGAGTCGACGGTGCCGATGATGCACCAGAACCTCCGGACCAACTACGCGTCGGTGCCGGGCGCAGAGGCCGTCGAGCTGCCCTACGTCGGCGAAGACGTGTCGATGGTGCTGATCCTGCCCGAGGACTTCGAGGACTTCGAACGGTCGCTGGACGCCGACCGCCTGTTCGGCATCTTCGAGCAACTGCACGACGCCAGGGGCGACCTGGCGATGCCGAAGTTCGAGTACGAGACGGAGTTGCGACTCTCCTCGGTCCTGTCGGACCTGGGGATGCCGGTCGCGTTCGGCAGCGAGGCGGACTTCAGTGGAATGGTCGAGGGCGAGGGAAGCGACCTCCAGATCGACGACGTGTACCACGAGGCGTTCGTCTCCGTCGACGAGCAGGGGACCGAGGCCGCAGCCTCCACGGCGGTGGTCATGCTGGAGTCCGCCCCGCCGGAATGGGGCGAACTCCGGTTCGACCGGCCGTTCCTGTTTTGCGTCCGCGACCGCCCCACCGACGCCGTCCTGTTTCTCGGCCGGGTCGTCGATGCGGGGCAGGCCCAGGGATAGGACGCCCCTGGAGTAGTGTTCGGTTACTGGCTGTTTTCGTCTCTATACTCTTCCGGGCGTAGCGACAACGGCCGGACATGCCGAAGGAAATCGAGGAACGGGACGTCACCAGGGAAGAAGCGGCCGAGCAACTGGAGTCGCTCGCGGACGCGCTTCGGGGCGAGGGGAGTTTCGACGTGGAGGTGCGCAACCGCACCGTCCACCTGTCGCCGCCGTCGAACGTCGGAATGCAACTGAGCGTCCGCGAGGAGTCGACCATGTTCAGGGGCGACCGGGAAGGGATCACCGTCAAGTTCGACTGGCAGCCCAAGTAGCCACCTGGACGGTCCACCGCGAGATTCTGCCGCCGGGAACCGGCAGATGGTTTTCCATACGACGTCCGAACACGTCTTCGAACGGGAACGAGACGTGGTCGACCCTAACGAGGAGTACCCCTGATAGAACGTCCGCCGCCGGAGTCGGCGGGTTCAGTCGATTCGCGTCCCCGGCGACTCTCCGGCGAGGAACGGCCCGACGCCGTCCGCGTCGAACACGTTCGCCGGGGCGGACAGCGCCAGCAGTTCGCGGACCTTCGCGGCCATCCCGCCGGTGACGTCAGTGGCGTCGCTCCCGCCCAGTGCGTCCGCGACGTCCTCGTAGGACTCGATTCGCGCCACGACCGCCCCGTCCTCGTCCAGCACGCCCGGGACCGTCGAGCAGAGACCGACGCGGTCGGCGTCCAGTGTGTCCGCGAGATCCACGACGAGTTCGTCGCCGCTGACGACGGTCACGCCCTCGCCATCGTGGACGACCAGGTCCCCGTGCAGGACCGGGACGAACCCCTCGTCGAGCATCGCGGCGACCTGTTCGGTGAACAGCGTCAGCGCCCCCTCGGCGTCGCGGCGGGCGGCCGAGAGGGGATGGACGGGGACGGCGGGGACGCCACGGTCGCGCAGGTGCGCGAGCACCGACTCGTTCAGCGTCTTCATCGCGCCGTGAATGTCCGCGACAGCGGTCGTCTCGTGGCTCCCATTTTCGGTCGTGACGCCGTGGGCGGCGGCGTTGTGGTGGCCGAAACTCCCGCCCCCGTGGACGACCACGAGGTCGGACACGTCGGCCCCTGCCACGTCGTCAGCGACGGCCGACAGGGCATCGTCGTCCAGGGTCTCGGGACTGTCCTTCTCAGTGATCACCGACCCGCCGAGTTTGAGCACCGTCGTCACGCCAGGAACCTCCTGCTGAGATATGAATATATGTGCATATTTTCATATAGCCTCAGTCCCGCTCGACGCGGACGCCCTCGCGGGCCAGGTCCGCGCGGAACGCCTGCTCGCAGGCCGGCGAGTATTTCAGTGCGGTGAGCGTTCCCTCGGAGTCGTCCAGCGCGACGACGCACCCGCCGCCGCCGGCGCCGGTCAGTTTCGCGCCCATGGCGCCAGCGTCCCGGGCGGCCCAGACCATCTCGTCCAGCCTCCGCGCGGAGACGCCCAGCGCCGACAGCAGGCCGTGGTTGAAGTCCATCAGGCGACCGATCTCTGCGGCGTCGCCGTCGTCCAGCGCGCGCTCGCCCTGCAACACGAGGTCGCCGATGGTCCGGACCGTCGTCTCCGCGAAGTCGTACTCGCCTTTCAGCGAGCGGACGCCCGCGACCAGTTCGCCGGTGTCGCCGGCGCCTCCGTCGAACCCGACGACGAAGGGGAGTTCCGGCGCGCCGATGGTCCGGCAGTCGTCGCCCTCGACGCGGACGGCCCCGCCCATCGCCGAGCAGAAGGTGTCTGCCCGGGAGGCTTCGCCGTCCTGCACGTCGTGTTCCACCTGGTAGGCGCGGTCGGCGATCTCCTCCCGGTCGAGTTCGACGTCCAGTTCCCGGGTCGCCGCCTCGATGGTGGCGACGACGACCGCGGCCGAGGACCCCAGGCCGCCGCCCAGCGGGATGTCGCTCTCGATGGTGACGTCGAATCCCACGGCCGGTTCGGCGGCGGCGTCGCGGGCCTGCTCGATGGCGCCGTCGACGTAGCCCATGGCCGCCTCGACCAGGGACTCGGAGACGGCGACGTCGGGTCGGTCGCCGGCGTCGCCGCTGTACTCGACCGTGAATCCGTCCAGCGAGAGGTCCTCGGCGTGCACGCGCAACCGGTCGTCGTCGCGTCGGTCGACGGTCACCCGCGCCCGCAACTCGATGGCACAGGGGACCGCCGGTTCGCCGTAGACGACGGCGTGCTCGCCGAACAGGTAGACCTTCCCCGGCGCGCTTGCCGTGACCATGTGCGTTCCAGCGGCCCCAGGGGTAATGAGTGCTTCCGTGCGCGGCCGAGGGTGCGGAATTTCGCCACGGCCCCTCGTACCAACTCGGCCGGCTTCAGTTTTCCCTCGGTTCGTTGCCGTTCCCGGGAACTCCTGCCCCCGATTCGAAGTGGGCCCTCCACGGCCGCAAGCCGTCGTCACGCCAGCGTCGCTAGAACAGGCGTGCGTCAGTAAATTTATGACGTGGTAAGGGGAATGAACGCCAGACTGCCATGGAGATCTCCAGAGAACGACGAGGACGCCTCGAGGTCCGAGAGTGACGTCCGCGAGAACCTCGCGGCCGAACGGCGATGAACGGCCCACACCTCCGCGATTCCGTCGGGGCACGTCCGGCGCGACGTGGGAAGAAAGTGGCCGCGACGACCGCGGCTCGACGCGGTGACCCATGTCCGGGCTGGCCGCCGTCTACCGGCGAGACGGTGCCGTGACCGACGAGCGGTTCGAGCCCTTGCTCGACTCGCTCGACTACCGCGGCCACGACGGTCGGGACCGGTGGCACGGCGACGGCGTGGCCCTCGGCCACCAGCACTTCTGGACGACCCCCCAGGCCGTGGGCGAACGCCAGCCGGTCGCGGTCGATGGCACCGTCGTCGCGCTCGCCGGCCGACTCGACGACCGGGACGCCCTCGCACCGGCACTGCCGGCCGGCGTCGACCGGACGACGGCGTCGGACGCGACGCTGATCGGACACGCCTACCGCGAGTGGGGCGTCGATTGCCTCGACCGCACCGTCGGGGCCTTCGGGCTCCTGCTGTGGGATCGACACCGAAACCTGCTGGTCGTCGCCCGCGACAAGACCGGGATCAGGCACCTCTTCTTCGCCGTGACCGACGAAGCGTTCGTCGTCGGTTCGGACGCCGCGACGGTCAGGCGACATCCCGCTGTCGCCGACGGGCCCGACGAGTCGTCGCTGGCGGCGTTTCTCGAGCAGACGCCGACCGTCGGCGACGCGGGGTTCTACGAGGGCGTCAGCAGGGTCCCGCCAGGGACGCACCTGGTCGCCGACGCCGACGGCGTCCGGACCGAGCGGTACTGGCACCCGGCCGACGCGCCGGACCTGGGCGGTAGGAGTTCGGCGGAGCTCCAGCGGCGGCTCAGGGACGCCGTGCGCCAGGCGTTGCAGGCCCGCCTGCGATGCCGGGACGATCCAGCGTCGTTGTTGAGCGGTGGGCTGGACTCGTCGGCGCTGGCCGGCGTCGCCGCCGCAGACCTCGACCGGCGGCTGTCCCCCTTCTCGATGGTGTTCGAGGCGGTCGACGACGAGCGACTCACCCGGGACGAGCGAGTTCGCATCCACGACGTCGCCACCGCCCACGACCTCCCGCTCACGGAAGTCCCAGCCGACGACGCCCACGCGCTGTCGACACCTGCAGCGCTCGACGAGGCGCTGTCGGAAAGTCCCTGCCTGGACCCGCTCCTGGGAGCCAACGACCGGCTCTACCGCCGGGTCGGCGGGGCCGACCATCGAGTCGCGCTCACGGGCCACGGCGGGAACGTCCTCAACGGGACGCGGCTGGCGTACGCGGACCTGCTCCGGCGCGGTCGACTCGTGAAACTCCTGCGGGCGGCGCGCCGGGACCCGATGCCGACCCGGTGGGTGCTGACCTGGTACGGAATTGCTCCGGTCGTCCCCTCGCTGGCGGCGCGCCTGAGCGACGCCGACGCTGGCCCACCCGAGTGGATCGGCCCGGAACTCCGTGACCGGGAGCCAACGTCACCGTCTGCACCCGGGCGGTTCCGGAGCGTCCACCGGACGCGGGCGTACGAGCGGATGGTCGCCATCCAGCGGGCGCACAAACTCCACGTGGGCCACCGGCGTGCTCTCCGGCAGGCGGTGACCCTCCGGATGCCGTACCTGGACGCCCGGGTGGTCTCGGTCGCGTTCGGAGCCAGGCCGATGGACCTCCTGGCGAACGGCCAGCAGAACGGACTCTTCGGGGCGACGTTCGAGGACGTCTACCCCCCATCGGTCCGGTCGATCCGGAAGGGTCGTCACTTCGACGCGTTCGTCCGCCGCGGACTACACGCCCACGTCGACTACCTCCAGCGACAGCTCGAGTCGCCCCGGATCGAATCCCGTGGATACGTCCGGGATGGGGCGGCGCGCGACCAATTGGCGGCGTTTCTCGACGGTGAGGCACCCTGGACGGTCCCCTGGCGACTGTTCGCGTGCGAGCGGTGGCTCCAGGTCACCGACCCGCCGGATCGCCACGCTCCGACGTGACGTCTATTTCGATTACCTAGATTTAAGTACAAATAGAATGAACCATTATCCGGTGTTTGTCAATGGGTGGCGCATGCGGCTGCACGAGTGACAGTTTGAACCTGTGTTACTCCAGCACGGTCGAAGAAGAGACCGAGAACGGCGAACCGCCGAAGGACGTGGAGGACTTCATCCGGACGAGACGGTAGCGGCCCGGAGACCACGATCACGTCCTCGAAGAGTTACCTCCCAGGAGCACCTCGAAGTCGACGTCGCCACCGCGGGGGCGGACGTGACCGAACCGAACGGGCGCTGCGAGTCGAACCGTTCCCGTTTTGTCACCCCCGGGCGACCGGTCGGCCATGGGACCGACAGACGTCGCCGTAGGGATTACCGTCGCCACCGGACTCCTGTTCGTCGCTGTCGCGCTCCTCTCGCTCCGGCCCGGGAGTCGCATCCGGAAGACCTACGGCATCGACCCCCACGACGGTGACGCGGCCCGGTCGAACGCACTCGTCCTCGGTCTCGTCGGTCTCGGGACCGTCGCGCTCGGCGCAGCCATCGCCATGGACGTGTCGGGACGGGTGGTCGGGACGGTCACCGTCCTCGTCGGCACCGGCCTGTGCGTCGGTCTCGGATGGTTGATCCGCTACCGCGACCGCAGGGAACTGCTCACCGACCCCTCGGTCGACCGCGAGACCGCCCGGAGACTCGGCGGTGCGACCGTCGTCTGTGGCCTCACGATTCTCCCGCTGGCCCCGGCCATCTGGTTCGGGGCGACCCAGGTTCTCCTCGGGGCCGCGCTCGTCGGACCGTTCGTCGCACTCGGCGCCATCGCCTTCGCCTACCGGTAACGATCCGGCCTACCGAGCAGCGTTAAGCCGCTGGGCGCCGAGGGTGGCGACGTGCAACTCGCTATCGACCACGTCCCGGTCGCCTGGTCGGACCTCGACGAGGTCCGGGCCGAGTTCGAACGCCTCGGGTTCGCCCCCGAATTCGGCGGCGAACACGACAACGGCGTCACCCACATGGCGGTGGTTGGCTTCCCGGACCGCTCGTACGTCGAGTTGATCGCCGCGAAACCCGACGACCCGGGCCCGCACTTCCCGTTCTGGCCCGACCACGTCCTCGGCGACGGCGGTCCGGCCGCCTGGTGCGTCCGGGTCGACGACGCCGCCGAGGAAGCGAAACGGCTGATCGACGCGGACGTCCCCGTCAGCGGTCCCTGGTACGGCACCCGCGACCGCGACGACGGCACCCTCGTCGAGTGGGACCGCGTCGAGTTCGGTGACGACGCGACGCGGCAAGTACTCCCGTTCGCCATCGCGGACCGGACGCCGCTGGAGTACCGCGTCCCCGAGACCGAATCGAGCGGTCCGTTCGGTGGCGTCGGCGCCGTGGTCGTCGCGGTCCCGGACCTGGAGGGTGCCGTCGACCTGTTCCGGCGGGCCTACCGGATTCCCCGCCCCGTCGTCGACGACCGGCCCGACTACGGCGCGACCGTCGCTGGCGTTCCCGGACGACCGCTGTTCCTGGCCGAACCCCACGACGGATCGTGGCTCGCCGACCGACTCGACCGGTTCGGACCGGGGCCGTGTGCCTGCCTGCTGGCAGCCGACGACCTCGACGCAGTGGGAGACGAGCATCCGGTCGGCGACCCCGAATCGTGGCCGACCGGCCGGGTGGCCTGGTTCGAGACGGAGATGCTGGACCGGCAACTGGGCGTGCTCGCCCGGTAATCGCGGCGTCGGCCGCGTCGGATCGTCCACCGAAGCGGTTTTCCCGGCCAGTTCCGTCCCCGGCCACATGGACGAGGCGAGTCTCCTCGCCGGGCAGTACGCAGACGCGTCGAAGCTCTCGGTCCGCGGCGAGTTCGACGACCGGTTCACGGTGAGGGATCGCCACCCCTTCGCGGGGGTCCACGACGGGATGGCGGTCCCGGCCGAACCGACGGTGCTGGACCTCGGGTGCGGCACGGGCCCATTCTGGACCGTGAATGCCGACCGGCTCCCCGACGACTGGACGCCGGTCCTCGCGGCCTCTCGCCGGGCATGGTCGCCGACGCTGCCGGGGAACTCACGGACGTGCCGTTCGACCCCGACCTCGCCGTGGCCGACGCCCAGCGGTTGCCGTTCGCCGACGGGACGTTCGACGCCCTGCTCGCGTTGCACATGCTCTACCATCCGCCCGACCTGGACGCCGCCCGCCGCTCGACGGTGGCACTTCCGTCGGGCACTCAGGCCAGTCGGACGACCCGCCCGTCTTCCAGCGCGACGAAGACGGCACCCTCGACGGGCGCGACGGCCGTCACGCCCGCGTCGAAGTCGACGTCCCACCGGTCGTTCCCGTCCTGGTCGTAGGCGCGGACGTATCCATCCGTAACCGAGGGGTCGCCGCCGCCGGCCACGAGGAACACGTTCCGGGACCCGGCGACCGCCCGTGGTACGGCGTCGAGTGGCTCCCGCCGCAGGGTGGCGCCGTCGTCGAGGTCCAGACCGAGGACGCGGGAGGTCCGTTCGCCGTCCTCGCGGCGAACGACCGCGGTAGCGCCGACGTCGCCGACGCGGGCGGGCGTGAGTGCGGTCACGCCCACCTCCGACTCGGTGGGGCCGGGAACGGTGTCCCATGCGCGTTCACCGTCTTCGAGATCGAAGGCGTGGACGGCCGGGTCCCCGCAGTCGACGGGGGCCTGGTCGCTACCCATAATCAGGTTCCCCGCAACGACGGTCGGCGGCCGGGAGCCAGAGACCTCTCCGCCCTCCCATACGGGGTCGGGACCGCTCCCGAGCGGGACGTCCAGCAACCGCCGGCGACCGTAGCGCCGGACGTAGCCCGGGTGGCCCGCGTACAGCGACCCGTCGTGGACCATCGGGTAGACGGCGCCGCTGCCGGGGGCGTCCAGACGCCAGCGGTCGCCCCCGCCCGGGCCGACCCCCACCAGCGAGCCGTGACAGCCCACGAACAGGCCGTCGGCCGTCGCCAGGAGGCCGTAGGCGGGGGACGGCAACGACCGGGACCATCGTTCTGTCCCGTCCGCGGCGCCGAAGGCGCGTAGCGCTGGAGCGTCGGCGTCCGGCGCCGTCCGTCCGGAAGCCGCGTAGAGGGCACCGTCGGACAGCGCGAGGGCGTCGCCGGGCACGTCCGCATCCCACAGCAGGGAGCCGTCGCTCCTGTCGAGCGTGGCGACGCGGTTTTCGCCGACGTAGACGGTGTCGCGGTCGACGACGAGTGTGGGGAAACCGCGCCCGCCCAGGGCTTCCCGTTCCCAGTCGACGGACGGGTCCTCCGGGGCGAGTGCGTCGGTACTCGCGGAATTCGTCGCGTCCCGGCGTTCGAGGGGCCAGGCGTCGCTGTCCGGTGATCGCGTCTCGACGGGACCAAGGCGGCCGAGCCATCCGGCCCCGGTGAGGGTGGCGCCGGCGGCGGCGACGCCGCCGAGGAGCCGTCGTCTGGAGGGCATATCGGGGGTTCAGACACCTGGGACTAAGCCTTCTGTTCGGTCCGACCGGCCGCGCCGCTGGACGGGAGCGGAAACGGGAAACGACGACGAAACGGCGGTTCAGATACCGGACTCGAAGTCCTCGAGCGCGTAGGTCGGTTCGGCGCCGCGGCGGTCCAGCGTCTCGTTCGCCAGCAGCCAGTAGACGACCGACAGGGCCTTGCGACCCTTGTTGTTGGTCGGGACGACCAGGTCGACGTTGGAGGTCTGGTTGTTGGAGTCGCACATGGCGATCACGGGGATGCCGACCGTGATCGCTTCCTTGACGGCCTGGGAGTCACCGATGGGGTCGGTGACGACCAGCACGTCCGGTTCGATGTAGCCCTCGTAGTCGGGGTTGGTCAGCGTGCCCGGGATGAACCGTCCCGTGCGAGCGCGTGCGCCGACGGCCTCCGCGAACTTCTCGGCCGGGAACCGGCCGTACTGGCGGCTGGAGGTGACCAGGATCTGCTCGGGGTCGTAGTTCGCCAGGAAGTCCGCGGCGGTGCGGATCCTGCGGTCGGTCATGCTGACGTCCAGGACGTACAGGCCGTCGGTGCGGACGCGGTGGATGAACCGCTCCATGTCCTTGGTCTTCTGCTGGGTGCCGATGTGGACGCCGGCGCCCAGGTAGTCGTCGACCGGGATCGTCGTCGACCGGGATCAGCAGGTCCGCCTCGTCGCCGGAGATGACGTCCTGGTCGCGCTGTTCGGCCTCGGCCGCCTCGGCCTCGGCGGGCTGTTCCTCGGGCTCGGCCGCCTTCTCGTCGGGTACCTCCTCGAGTTCGGAGGCGTCGAGCCCTTCCTGTTCGGGGTCGTTCTCGCTCATAGTGCGTCGTCCTCGATTCTGATGAGTTCGTTCAGCTTGGCGGTGCGCTCGCCGCCGACCGCGCCCGTCTTGACGAACGGCGCGCCCGTGGCGACGGCGAGGTGTGCGATGCTGGTGTCCTCGGTCTCGCCGCTGCGGTGGGAGACGACCGGGTCGAACCCGTTGCCGACCGCGAGTTCGATGGCGTCGAAAGCGTCGGTCAGCGTCCCGATCTGGTTCGGCTTGATCAGGATGCTGTTGCCGGCGCCGGCCTCGATGCCGCGGGCCAGTCGCTCGGTGTTGGTGACGAACAGGTCGTCCCCGCAGATCAGCGTCCGGTTGGACAGCCGGGGTTTCCCGCCCGAGCGGTCGACCGCCCGGTCGGTCAGGTCGGCGTAGCCCTCGAAGTCGTCCTCGTCCAGCGGGTCCTCCACGTACGCGAGGTCGTACTCCTCGATCAGGTCCGCGACGAACGCGACCTGCTCCTCGGGGTCCCGCGTGCGGTCGCCGTACCGGTAGACTCCCTCGTCGGCGTCGTACAGTTCCGCGGCGGCCACGTCCAGGCCCATGCGGATCTCGAACCCGACCTCGTCGGCCACGGCCTCACAGGCCTCAGCGAGCAACTCCAGGGCCGCCTCGTCGTCCACGGCGGGCGCCCACGCGCCCTCGTCGCCCTTGCCGGCGGCGAGGTCGCGCTCGTCGAGCAGGTCCGCGACGTAGCCGTGGACCGCGGCGTTGGCGAACACGGCGTCGGCGACGCTGGGTGCGCCGACCGGCGCCGCGAGGAACTCCTGGATGTGGGTGCCCCCCTTGGCGTGTTCGCCGCCGCCGATCACGTTGCCCAGCGGCACCGGGAACTGCTCGCCCCGGAAGGTGCCACCGAGGTGCTGGAACAGCGGCGCTCCGAGCACGTCGGCGCCGGCCTTCGCGGCGGCCATCGAGATGGCGACCGCGCTGTTGGCGCCGATGCCGGAGAAGTCGTCGGTCCCGTCGGCCGCGTGCAGGGCGGCGTCGACCTCCCGCTGGTTGCCGGCGTAGACCTCGCCGACCAGCCGCGGGACGGCGTCCTCCCGG
Source organism: Halobacteriales archaeon QS_1_68_20 (assembly GCA_003021085.1). Lineage (GTDB taxonomy): Archaea > Halobacteriota > Halobacteria > Halobacteriales > PXRE01 > PXRE01. The sequence continues at coordinate 144,025 of PXRE01000001.1, forward strand.
GCGGCCGCGATTGCTTCTGACGCCGGCAACTCGACGGCCTCGTACTCGCCCGTGGACGCACCGCTGGGTGCGGCCGCGCGGCCGAACCCGCCGCTCTCCGTGAGGACGTCCGCCTCGACGGTGGGGTTCCCGCGGGAGTCCAGCACCCGTCGTAGCCTGACGTCGGTGATGAGGGTCATGCTCGGTCTCCGGGTCGGGGTGTCATTCTCTCCTGACGGTGAACGGCAGTACGCCCGCGTCGTACTCCTCGGCGGCGATGAGGATCGGTTCGCTCTGCTCGGTGTCGATCAGCACCGGGGCGCCGTAGGCGATCTGCAGCGCTCGGGCGCCCAGGATGCGGGCCTTCTCGTACCGGTTGTAGCGTTGTTGGGTCGACATTACTGGTACGGGGAGACGATGTCGACGAGGTCCTTGTGACTGACGAGCATCCGCCGACAGCAGTGCCGTTCCAGCCCGAGATCGTCGAACACGGCCTGTGGGTCCTCACCTTCGCCGACGCGCGCCTTGTACTCCTCCCAGTGCTCGCCGACGACGTTGCCGCACGTGAAACACCGGACTGGCACCATCATGGTTTAGCGATAGGACTTCTGGTAGCGCGCCCGTGCCCCCGGGCCACCCCACTTCTTCGGTTCCGGCTGCCGGACGTCGTTGACCAGCAACGAGCGGTCGAACTCCATGTAGGCGTCCCGGAGTTCGGCGTCGTTGGTGTGGTCGACGAGTCCGCGGGCGATGGCGGTCCGGACCGCGTCCGCCTGGCCCATCACGCCGCCACCCTCGACTCGGACGTCGACGTCGACCTCGTCGCGGAGGTCCTCTTCTGCGATGCGGAACGGTTCGAGCATCTTCAGCCGCGCGATCTCGGGTTCGACCAGTTCGACCGGCTGTCCGTCGACGCGGACCCGGCCCTGGCCGTCCCGCACCGTCGCGCGGGCGATGGCCGTCTTCTTCTTTCCTGAGGTGTTCGTTACCATGTTACGTTGGCTCCAAGCTGTTCGGAGACGTCGCCCAGGTGGACGAAGCGGATGTTCGACAGTCGGTCCAGCGACGTGTCGTCCAGTACCTCCGCGTCCTCGTCGTCGTACGGGTCGCCGACGTAGGCGCGGACGTTGGCGTAGGCGTCCTGCCCCCGCTTGGTCTTGTGGGGCAGCATGCCGCGGACGGCCCGCTTGAAGATGCCGTCCGGCCGCTTGGGGTAGGCCGGCCCCTGGTCGGAGCCGATGTCGATTCGCTTGCGGTAGGTCGCCATCACGTCGTTCTCGTCGCCCGTGATCACGGCCTGCTCGACGTTGACGACGGCGACCCGCTGGCCGTCCATCGCCCGCTCGGCGACCTTGCTGGCGACCCGACCGAGGATGCAGTCTCTGGCGTCGACGACGACGTCGGGTTCGAACTCGGCGAGATTCATCGGATCACCCGCACGTTCTCTCCGTCGGGGTTCTGTTCGAGTGCCTGTTCCAGTCGGAGCGCGTCGCCGCTGGCCGCCTCGATCTTCGTCTCGGCGGACGACGAGAAGTCGACTGCGGCCACCGTGACGCCCGTCCGCAGGGCGCCGCTACCGAGCACCTTCCCCGGCACGACCACGGTCTCGTCCTCCTGGGCGTAGCGGTCGATGCGGCCCAGGTTGACCTCCGCGTGCGTGCGCCGGGGCTTCTCCAGGGACTCGGCGACGTCGCCCCACACGTCGGCGTCGCTCGACGCCGAACGCAACTCGTCGATGAGACTACGGAGTCTCGGGTTTGACTTGCTCATGACATTCCTCCTGTGAGAAGGTGATGCAGGGAGCAGGATTTGAACCTGCGGACCCCTACGGGACAGCGCCCTGAACGCTGCGCCGTTGGCCTGACTTGGCTATCCCTGCTCGCAGTTCCGTGTACTGGCTGCCCCTTCAAACCAGTTTCGATGTAACTCGTCCGGACGGGCCGCCCGCAGGCGGGTCCCGCGGACCGGCCGGCACGCGTGCCGACCGAACTGGCGAGGGGCACCCAGCTCATAGCTGGACTGCCTCCTCCAGCTCCGCCGCGCGGTCGTGGAGGGTGTCCACGGCGCGCGTCACCAGTTCCTCCACCGGCATCGACCCGTCGGACTCGACGTGGAAGACGAACGCGTCGTCCACGTCGTGGACCTCGAGTTCCTTGCCCGGGTAGCGGTTCGTCAGGTCGTTGTCGAACGCCTCGGCGGGGACCAGGTCGCCGTCCTCGACGTCGTCGTCGGCCGCGTGCTCGGCCGCCTGCTCCTCGATGACGCCGCGGACGACGTGGGACTCCTCGTCGGCGAACTCCCCGCGGTCGCCGGTCACTTCGACCGTCTGGAGGTGCCGGTACCCGACGGCGACCCCGCCCTGGTGTTTGGCGTGGTCGCGGCCGCGGTCCAGCACGGCGTCGGCCTCGAGTTCGATCCGCTGGCCCTCCTTCAACTCGATGATGGGAACGTTCTCCTCGGCCGGCTGGACCTGCGGATCGGACGTCTCCAGGTCACCGGAGTACGCCGTCGCCGGCCCCTCGACGTCGAGCGACAGTGTCACCGCGTCGCCCGCTTCGAACTCCTCGGGCGGCGTGGTCAGCGGGACCAGCCCCAGTCGGAGGCCGATCACCTCGTCGAACATCACCGACGAGTTCTCGACCACCCGGACCTCGTCGACGGCCAAAGTCGGGACGTCCGCGACGATCGCCCGCCGGATGCCGTTGGCGAACGCCGGGGTCAGCCCGCGGACCAGAAAGCGGGCCTGGCGGTCGTCGCGTTCGATGAACTCGACGTCGAAGCTCCTCTCGCTCATCGTCCTGCGTTCTTGGGTGCGCGGGTGCCGTCGTGCGGGACCGGCGTGACGTCCTCGATGCGGCCGATCTCCAGGCCGGCACGAGCCAGCGCACGGATGGTCGCCTGCGCGCCCGGTCCGGGGTTGCCCTGGCGGTTGCCGCCGGGGCCACGGACCCGGACGTGGACGCCCTCGATGCCGGCTTCCTGGACCTGCTCGGCGACCGTCTCGGCCATCTGCATGGCAGCGTACGGGGAGGCCTCGTCGCGGTTCTGCTTGACGACGGCCCCGCCGGAGGACTTCGCGATCGTCTCGGCGCCGGTCTGGTCGGTGATCGTGATGATCGTGTTGTTGAACGACGCGTGTACGTGGGCGATGCCCCACTTGCTGTCCTGTTCGCTCATTGCTGACCCTCCGCTCGTTCGGGGTGGAGTTCGTCCGCCAGCGGACTCGTCTCGTCGAAGGCGATGACGCCTTCCTCGTCGACCTCGACCTTGTAGGCCGGACGGGTGACACGGCGATCACCGACGACGACGTGCCCGTGGACGATGAACTGTCGCGCCTGGTCGGTCGTGTTGGCCAGGCCCTGCCGGTAAGCGACCGTCTGGAGGCGGCGCTCCAGAATGTCGGTCACGTCCAGCGACAGGACGGCGTCCAGGCCGTCGGCCTCGTCGAGGACGCCGATGCGCTTGAGACGCGCCAGGAACTCCGAGCCTTCGCGCCCCGCGGCCTCTGCGTCGCCCGCGGCGGTGCCAAGCAGTTCACGGGCTTCGCGGCGGTACGACCGCAGTTCGGACTGCGCGCGCCACAGTTCCTCCTTGTTCTTCAGGCCGTAGCGGCCGATGAGGTCCTGCTCCTCGGCGATGCGGCCACCCTGGTAGGGGTGGTTCGGCGTCTCGTACCGTTTGGTGCTGGTTCCCAGGGGCATCTATTCGTCCTCCCCTTCGCCTTCTTCCATCTCTTCGCGGATCTCCTCGACTTTCACGCCGACGGTGCCCTCGCTGCGGCCGGTCGACTGGGTGCGCTGGCCACGGACCTTCTGGCCGCGCTGGTGGCGCACGCCCCGGTACGACCGGATCATCTTCATCCGGTTGATGTCGTGGCGCCGGCTCATCTCGAGGTCGTTGCCCGTCTCGTGGGTGGTCTCGCCGGAGTAGAACTCGCGGCGGCGGTTCGTCAGCCAGTCGGGTACCTCCTCCTCGAAGTTCTCGACGGCGTCGACGATGCGGTCGATCTCGTCGTCGTCGAGTCGACCGAGCGTCGCCGTCCGGTCGACGTCCGCTTCCTGGGCGACCACCCGGGCGGCGCGGCGACCGATGCCGGCCATCCCGGAAAGCGACCGCTCGACGGTCTTGGTACCGTCGAGGTCGGTCTGCCCGATGCGGACGAAGTACCGGAGGTCCTCGTCCTCCTGTTGTTCTTGTTCGCTCATGTGTTCTTGCACTCGAGGTTGTCGGGTCGTGTGATGACGTCGCGGCGGGGATTCGAACCCCGGAGGCTTGACGCCACAGAGTTAGCAACCCTGCGCCTTGGGCCAGGCTTGGCTACCGCGACGCGCCGTCACTGTACTGTCGCCCTCCCGGACTCGGGGCCTGACGCCCCTGCAGCGTATTCGCGTTTCCAACTACACGAGGCCCTGTATAAAAACACAACGGATGATGGTCGACGTGAAACGGCGGTCGACCGGGGCCGGCCACCGGTCGGTCGCCGATAACTACCGCCGGTACTGTGTTGATTCCCATTCGCGTACGTGACACAAGGGGAGTGGGTGTCCATGACCGACGAGGACGGAAGTGATTGTGATCTGTCAGGTAGTGGGGGAAGCGAAACCGGTCCGACGGAGGTCCAACTGTCAATCGACGCCATACTCGAACTGCTGGCAGACTGGCGCCGCCGCGATCTGCTCGAACGTCTCGTCGGAGCTCCGACCGCCACCGCGACCATCGACGAACTGATCGAACATCTGGCCGAGCGCGAGGCCGAGGCACGGAACGAGCGCCTCGAACGGTGGTTGGAACGGGTTCGGGACGACGTCGAGGACTGACCCCGCCGCCGTGGTATCGTCCGATTACCGCCTGGTAATCGGCTAACTGCCGAGTTGTCCGACCTTTATCGGGATACGGCTCCAACCTGAAGTCGGGCGGTCGGACCGGCGACGTTCCGCGGCCGGGATGGACGGGACGACCCGTTCGCACTACTGGTGTGACGGGTCAACGTTCCGGGGTAACGTCGCGAGCCACGGCCCCCCGACGTCCGAATCGTCAGCCCGTCGTCTCAGCCCGGGGCCACCGGGCCACCGCCCACGATACGTCCTTCCTCCTCGTGGATCGACTCGATTCGCCTGTCAGGCCAGGTACTCCTCGTTGAGTTCCCACTCGCCGTCGTCGTTCCGGACGAGGTACTCGCCGTAGTACGGGACCCGGTTGGCTACCACGTCCCGGAACGCCTCCCGGATCTCCGGCTTAGTCATCTCGCCCATCGACACGAGGTCGTCGTTCCGGTTGAGACACCCCTTGAGGTAGCCCTCGTGGGTCACCCGGACGCGGCCGCAGTTCGCGCAGAACGAGGGGTTCTCGACCGGGTCGACGATTTCGACCATGCCGCCGTTCACCCAGTAGCGCCGGCGGTCGTGCATCTCCCGACGTTCCACGCGGTCGGCGACGTCTTCGAGCCAGTCGTGGACGCGCTGGATGTCGACGTTCCACTCCGGGCGACCCGCGAGTTCGGGCATGTACTCGATGAGTTGCAACTGGAGGCCGTCGTTCTCGGCGACGTGGTCGACCATGTCCGCGACGTAGCCTTTGGTGTGCTCGAAGACGACCATGTTCAGTTTCACGGGAGCGAGCCCCGCGTCCAGGGCCGCGTCGACGCCCTCCAGCACCTTGTCGTAGGCGCCGGACTTCGTCACCGCCGCGAAGTCCTCGGGGTCCAGCGCGTCCTGGGAGACGTTGACCCGCTCAAGGCCGGCCTCGACCAGGTCCTCGGCCCGGCCCGGGAGGTACGTCCCGTTGGTGGTCATCGACACCTCCATCGAGTCCGGCGTCCGGGCGACGATCTCCTCCAGGTCGTCCCGGAGCATCGGTTCGCCGCCGGTGAACTTCACCGCCTCGACGTCGAACTCGCTGGCGACCTCCAGCAGGCGGACCACTTCGTCGGCGGTCATCTCGTCGTCGGCCGGTTCCATCGGCCCCCGGGTGTCCCCCAGGCCCTCGTTGTGGCAGTAGACGCAGTCGAAGTTACACCGGTCGGTGAGGGACACCCTGATGCCGCTGACCGCGCGACCGAAGTCGTCCTCCAGCATCGTTACCGGGTTGTTACCCGGTTCTCTTAAACCCGCCGGGAAATGAACGGATTACGTAACCACGAATAGTTACATCCGATGTGGATTTCCACCTTCAATTCAACACGACTGGAGTCGTACGAACGGATGCAGTCGCAAAACGACGTGGTTACGTTCCGGCCACTCGACGCCGGTCGATCAGTCGCCGCCCGGTTGTTCGCGGAACCTGTCGAGGAACCGTTCGGCCTGTTCGCGGCTCTCGGCCGTCGCGACGTGGTACCCCTCGGCGTCGCCCGTGACTCGTTCGAACTGCATCTTGCCGACGACGGAGTCGCCGACGACCCTGACGACGGCGCCGACGTCCCGCTCGGCGATGCCCCGTATACCCCGCTCGATGGCGTCGGTCGCCTCCTGAGACAGCGGTTTGAACTCCGAGATGTCGTTGATCATCTCGAACCCTGGCCGGAGTTCCTCGGCGTGCTCGATGGTCGCCTCGGCGGCCTCGTGGGCCGTCTCCTCGTCGAGCATCCCCTCCAGTTTCAGGGACAGTCGATTCTCCACGCGGTCGGTCTCCACCTCGTACCCTGGCACTTCCTGACACCTCGGATGGAGGTGGACGCCGCGTGTAATCACGTTGACGGCCGGGGGAGGCCCAAACGTCTGTGTGTCCTACCGGGGAACGTGAGCGAACCAGATCCCTCGGTACCGATCGAACCGGGCGAGGAGTACACGGTGGAGATAGAGGACTTCGGGGACGAGGGCAACGGCGTCGCAACCGTCGAGGACTTCGTGGTGCTGGTGCCGGACGCCGATATGGGCGACGGGGATCCGTGTGCATCGAGTCCGTCGAAGAGACCTTCGCGACCGCGACCCGGGTCGACGAGCGCGGCGGCGGCCAGTAGCAAGCCTTACGGCCGGGTGCCGCCGAACGCCGGGTATGGACGAAGCCGACGTGCGGGAGCGACTGCGGGCGGTCGAGGACCCCGACCTGGGCGAGGACGTCGTCTCGCTGGGACTGGTCAACGACGTGACGGTCGAGGACGGCGTCGCACACGTGTCGCTGGCGCTGGGGGCACCGTACTCCCCCGCGGAGACCGCCATCGCCGACGAGGTCCGTGAGGTCCTCGCGGACGCGGGCCTCGAAGCCGAACTTTCGGCGCGGATTCCCGACGACCCCGAGCAGGCGGTCCTGCCGGACGTGAAGAACGTCATCGCGGTGGCCTCCGGCAAGGGCGGGGTCGGCAAGAGCACCGTCGCCGCCAACCTCGCGGCCGGCCTCTCGCAACTTGGCGCACGGGTGGGTCTGTTCGACGCCGACGTGTACGGGCCGAACGTCCCACGGATGTTCGGGGTCGAGGAACCGCCGCAGGCGACCGCCGACGAGACCATCGTCCCGCCGGTCGAAAACGGCGTGAAGGTGATGAGCATGGCGTTCATGGTCGGCGAGGACGACCCCGTGATCTGGCGTGGCCCGATGGTCCACAAACTGCTGACCCGGTTGCTGGAGGACGTCGAGTGGGGCGAACTGGACTACATGGTCGTCGACCTGCCGCCAGGGACCGGCGACGCGCAACTGACCCTCTTGCAGACCGTCCCCGTCACCGGCGCGGTCATCGTGACGACGCCCCAGGAGGTCGCACTGGAGGACGCCCGCCGCGGCCTGGAGATGTTCGGCCGCCACGACACGCCGGTGCTGGGCATCGCGGAGAACATGTCCACCTTCAAATGCCCGGACTGCGGCGGCGAACACGACGTGTTCGGGTCCGGCGGCGGCAAGGGGTTCGCCGAGGCCAACGAGATGCCCTTCCTGGGTGCCATCCCGCTGGACCCTGCCGTCCGCGAGAGCGGCGACGAGGGCACGCCCACGGTCGTCGGTGAGGGCGAGACGGCCGACGCCTTCCGGGTACTGACCGAGAACGTCGCCGACAACGTCGGCGTCCTCCGGCGGCGCGACGTCGCCGGCATTTAAGAGGTCCGCGCGTTCGACTTCGAACCATGACCGACGACGGCCCCGACCCCGACGCAGAGAAGCGGGAGTTCCTCCGGGAGATCGCCGACGAACTGCGCGGCGATTCCGGGGAGAGCGAGCAGGTCGCCGCCCTGCTCTACCGCGTCTCGGACGTGTACGACGAGGACGAGGAGACCGACCCACGGGACGTGTACGTCAACATGCGCACCATCCTTCGCGTGCGCGAGCGGACCCAGGAGACACCCGACCCCGAGGGCGTCTGACCCGACGGCCCCGATTCCGACGGCGCCTCCCACGGGCCGGGCGCTTTTCCCGGTCGCTACCGTACGTTCTCCATGGACAGTTCCCCGGCGACCCGCCGCGAGAAGGTGGCCTGGGGACTCATGGGGGCCGTGGTCACGCTCGTCGTCGCCTACGTGCTGTGGGCGTTCGTCGGCGCCATCGTCGTCGCCATCTTCCTGTATTACGCGACCCGGCCAGTTTACCGTCGACTCGACGCCCGCGTTTCCCACCCGGACTGGAACGCGACCGCGACCCTGATGCTCGTCGGCGTCCCCCTGCTGGCGGTGATCGGGTACGGCGTCCTCGTCGGCGTCCAGGAACTGGATCAGTTCCTCTCCGGTGCCGACCTGCAGGGGTACCGGTCGGTGCTCCAGCCCTACGTCGACGTCGCCGAGTTGACCGACCCCGGAAACCTGCTCGGGCGGGTCCGTGACCGGCTCCCGGGCCTGCTCGCCGTCGTCACCGCGGCGTTCTTCTGGGTGTTCCGCCTGTTCGTCATCTTCCTGGTGGCGTTTTACCTGCTCCGGGACGACCGGAAGATAGCCGGCTGGTTCCGCGACAGCCTCGGCGATGACCACGACGTCGTCGTCTTCCTGGAGGGTGTCGACGAGGACCTCGCGGAGATCTACGTCGGCAACCTCGCCACCATCGGCGCCACCACGGCCATCGCGGTCGTCACCTATTACGCGCTGAACCTCGTGGCGCCGTCGGGGATCAGCATTGCCTACCCGTTCCTGCTGGGCCTGCTGACCGGCGTCGGGACGCTGATCCCCGCGGTCGGCATGAAACTGATCTACGTCCCCTACGGCGCACTCCTCCTCTGGCAGAGCGTCTCCGGCGGCGGTCCGCTGTGGTTCCCGGTGGCCTTCTTCGTCGCTACCTTCCTGGTCGTCGACACGGTGCCGGACTTCTTCGTCCGGTCGTACCTTTCCAGCGGCAGCATCAGCATGGGTCTGATGTTGATCGCGTACACCTTCACACCGGTCGCCGTCGGCTGGTACGGCATCTTCCTCGCGCCGATCCTCGCCGTCCTGTTCGTTCACTTCGCCCGCTACGTGTTCCCGAACCTGGTCGGCGACGGGGCCGGTGGCCTCGTCGCCGACGGCGAGTAGCGGGGCACTTTTGGCCGTGGCTCCCGAGGCACGACCGTGGACGCGAACCAGGAGAGCCGGCGGAACCCGTTCGGCATGGACGAGGAGTGCCCGAACTGCCCGGTGCTCGAAGAGAGCCGCGAACAGGTCGTCCACGGCTACGGCGACGTCGGCGCGGACTTCATGTTCGTCGGCGAGATACCAGGCCCGACGGCCGACCGCGAGGGGGTCCCCTTCGCCGGAAGCGACCGATTGTTCGACATTCTCGCGGACCTCGGCCTGGTCGACGGCGAGGACGGGGAGGGCCCGGCCGTCGAGAACGTCTTCCTCACCGGCCTGACGCGGTGTCACCACCCCGGGCGGGGGCCGACCGACGATGAGATTCGCAACTGCGAACCGTTCCTGAACGCGGAGGTGCGGATGATCAACCCCGAGATACTGGTACCCGTGGGTCAGCGAGCACTCCGGGAACTCGGAAAGGAGCACACCACGACCCCTGCCGAGGAGTTCGACGACGACGACCACGCCACGACCATCCGGGGCCGTGGGTTCGAACTCGTGCCGATGGTCGACCCCGCGGAGATGACCGACGACCAGGCCACCGAGTTCGTCGGTCACTTCCGCGACCTCATGGACTCGGACTACCGACAGACGAAGGGTCGCCGCGGCCGCTGACCACCCTTCGGGGCCTCCGGGGTCAGACCGAGAACGGCAGTCGCGACGCCGGTTCTCCGACCGCGGGCAACGCGAACGGCGAGTGCGGGAAGTACGCGACCGCCCACAGGACGAGCAACGTCGTCGTGACGCCACAGGCGACGCCGAGGACGACGGCCCCGGTCCGCCTGGAGCGATCCCGGTTCACCGCCGAGAGGTGGCCGCGCCCGGCGGTGTACGCGACCGCCCAGGCCGCCGTCGCGCCGCCGATCACGGCGGAGACGAGGGCGTGCAACTGGACGGCCTCCCCGACGGTCGGTTCCAGCGTGGCGAGCGCGAGCACGAACGCCTGCCCGCCGACGAGGACGGTCCCGGCGTAACTCCAGCCGAGTAACCTCCACTCGCGGTCCACGGTCTCCCGGACTGCAGCCACCCTGAACAGCGCGTACACGCCCAGTGGATACAGGGGATGGATGTAGCGCACAGTCCAGGAGACGTGACTGGGGAGTTGGGGGAGATACAGCGCCAGGAACAGCACGGAGATGCAGACGACGAACACGTCCGCCCCGACCACCGGATCGTGGCGAGCCGTCGAATCGCGTCGTTGCCCGGGTGTCGACCACCTGTCCAGTAGTCCCCGGATGACCCGACCGGCGAAGGCGAGTGGAACGGCGACCAGACCGCCCAGGATCGGCATCGACTCCAGGAAGCTGAGCGAGACGGCGACCTGGCCGTCTAGAGCTGCTACCTCCTCGATGTAACCGCTCCGGACGAAGACGCGGTACAACCGGTCGCCGTCGGTCATCGCGTCCAGGATGCGCTCTGCGTACGAGAACAACAGTGCGGCGAACGTCTCCAGGGTGCCAGCGAGCGTCCCGGACGAGCTATCCCCCGGCCCCGGCGTGGGAGTGACCGTCACCTGGGAGTGGGCAACCGTCGAGACGGTCGACGCCCAGTCCGTCGGCGAGAGCGCGCCGAGGGCCAACTGGACCTCGTCGTTGCCGTAGTACACTGGGAGCAGTCGCGGTGGCGTGAGCGGATCGCCAGAGATGAGCCAGTTCGTCGCCAGCATCGGGGTGAGCGACGCTGCCAGGGCCGCGGCGACGACGGCTAGTCGGCGCGGGTCGATCCGGCGGATGGTCAGGAGGTCGGCGATCAACAGCGACGTGAGGAGTAAAATCCCTTCCGCGGCGTGAATCCAGGCGAGCAGACCGACCGGGACGTAGGCGAGCGCGTGGTGCCTGGTCGCCGTCCGCGGGTCCCCGGCGTCTCGACTCCGGAGGAACCACAGCAACGAGACCAGGACGAACAGCGCCGTCAGCGTGTGTCGCTTGGGAATCGTCGCCCAGAAGGCGACCGGCGAGGACAGGGCCACCGCCGCGGCGGCGACGGCACCGACTCGCCGGCCGTGAAGCGAGCGTAGCACCCGGTAGACGATGACCACCACGAGCGCAGACGCGACCATCGTCGACAGTTGCAACGCGGCGAACGGGAACCAGTACGGCCTGAGGTCGACCGCGACCAGCACGTTCACGCCGAACGCGAGCAGTGCGACGGTGGCGCCGACCGACGAGAGCAGCGGTTCCCGGTCGAGCAGACGGCCGAGTTGCACGAACCAGGCGAGCACGAGGAGGCAGAATCCACCGACGAGCACGAGCGCAGGATCCGCCACCGCCGCGAGGCCCCCGAGCAACCACAGGGCGGGAAGCGCGATCACGAGTTGGCCGTAGTTGCGCCCGTAGAGGCGGCCGTCGACGAGGTGCATCCCCGGCGTCGCGCCGTTGTCCGCCCCGTAGACGATCCGTTCGAGGTGGAGGTGCCCGTCGGCGACGGCGACGAAGGTGTTCGCCAGCGTCCAGTTGTCGTTGATGAAAAAGCCGATCCGCCAGGCCGGGACGACGAAGATCAGCGTCGTCAGGAACAACAGCAGCCCCAGGCGGTCACCGAAGACAGTCCGGACGAGGGAGTCCCGTCCTGGGACGGCTCGTTGGACGCGCTCGCGGAGTCGGGTCATCCGGTCACCGTGATGGTCACGTTCGTCCGGTACAGCACCTTGCGTTCGTCGCCTTCCAGTTCGACTGTCACCGTCGCCTCGTAGGTCTCGCGGTCGACGGTGGCCGGCGCTAGCGAACCGTCCGGCGGCGGGATGGCCAGTTCACCGGCCTGGCCGGCCTCGAGGAACCGTACTTGCCTGGTTTCGAACTGCAGAGCCGGGACCTCGATCCGGTAGAGCAAGCGCGGGCACCCGGTGACGTTATCGACCTCTACTACCGCCGGGCCCCCGTCGAACGTGTAGGTCCCGGCGCCGAACTCCCCGCGCTCGAGGGAGAGGTCGCCGGGTGGGTCCACGACCTCGGCGTTCGCCGACCCGCCCTGGCACGTCAGAAAGCCCGCGTCGGGCGGGCGCGAGAGGTCGACGGCGCCGACGAACGGCCCCGAGACGACCGTCGCCGCGACGATGCAGGCGATGGCTGCCCGGACGGCCCGCGTGTCGGCTCCGTCGTCGCGCGACATAGTTTCGTCTGCTACGTCACTGCGGTCGCAAATGACCGCGAAACGGTCGATTGCGTGACTCTGCCGGCTTCGGTCGCGAACCGGCGTGGGGCGATCGAATCGGGATGAGGAACGTCACCCCTCGTACTCGTACGACTGGAGCACGATCTCGTTGCTCTCGTAGATCGCGGTGACAGTGACCTCGTCGCCCGGGCTACAGCCGGATAGCGTCTGCGAAGCACCTGCCGACGGCGAAGAGATCGTCGCAGTGCTACTGCATCCTTCGATCTCCATCGAGTCCGCCCGCTGGACGGAGTCGACCCTGACGGTCACCTCGTTAGCAGCGGGGTCCTCGCTGAACGACACCGCCGCCTGGGGGTTCTGGTCGACGCTGTCGCCCAGGTCCAGTACGAACGTCCCGATGACCGCCGCGAGGATCACCGTAATCGCGACCATGAGGATGACGCCGATCACCGGCGACACCGCGCGGTCGTCGAACAACTGCACTTTCTGTTTTTCCCCTGTCATGGTTTTGCCTTCCTGCCGGTTGGGAGGAAGCTGCAAGACACGTACCAGCAAGAGGTACTTATAATAAATGGCTCTGCGGGGTATTCGGCGGGGCCTTCGAGTTCGAATTACGACATTAATCGGGGCGGATTCGGTCCCCACCGGGAGTTCCACGGCATCGCCTGGACGTCAGGGGCCGAACTCGAGTTCGCTGGGTTCGGCACTCTCGCCGATGCCCATGTCGCGCTGGACGTACACCTGCGTCGCGGCGGCGGCGAACAGGGCAACGGAGAGGACCCCGCCCCAGACGATTCCCGGGACCATGGTGAATGGGTAGATGCCGGCCCACACCGCGGCCATGAGGGCACACCCGACGGCTCCCAGGCCCAGGTAGAACTCGTGCCAGGCGAACTCGTGGCTCGGGACGATCTCGAGGTAGATGGTCAGGTCCTCGACCACCTCCGTCGCCCGGATCTTCCCGCGACCGGCGTCGAACTCCACGATGCCCGCCTCGTCCAGTTTCGGGAGGTGGGACTGCTGGAGCGTGGTGTACACCCGTTTGCGCTGGGCCGAGGTCACCGACTCGACCCCCACGTCGTTCTCCCAGGCGGCTACCTGGGTGGCGAGTTCGCCCAGTTCGACGGGGCCGTCGCCGTCGTAGTGCTTGAGATAGTGGAGGACGAACCGTCGGCGCTGGTTCCGCAACAGGTCGAATATCTCGCTCTTCGAGAGGCCACCCAGGGACTCCGGTTTCGAGGACGGCGTCGCGACGTCACGTACCTTGCTCATTTCTACGTTGGGGGGAGTGAACGTTCGATTACGGGACCACACAGTTCTGTCAGTTCAGACCGAACAACTCCCCGGTCCCACATAAAGCGTATGCCCGATTCTCCCCGGGGGACCGAACGGTTTTGAGAAGGGTTAAGTCCGGGCTGGAACACCCGTCGAACGTGCAATTGGCCAGCGTCGCCCTCGCGGTTTCGTCCCCTCAGGAGCCGTCGCAGTCGGTGGTGTTGGCGGTCGTGCTGTTGCCGTTCGCGGCCGCCGCAGCGACGCCAGTCGTCTACCGGCTACTGGGCGAACGGACTGCCTACTCCGCGGCCGGTGTCGCGCTGGCCTGCTTCGGACTCGTCGCGTCCCTCCACGGGACCGAGGGCAGCGTGGCCGTCCAGTGGATCCCGTCGCTGGACGTCGCGCTCCGGTTCTACGTCGACGGCCTGGCGTTGCTGATCGGCTTCCTCGCCAGCGGGGTCGGCGTCCTCATCCTCACGTACTCGCGAGGGTACATGCACGGTGAAGACGGGCAACTCCGGTACTACACCACCCTGCTGACGTTCATGGGAGCCATGCTCGGGGTGGCGTTCGCGGCCGACCTGATCACCCTGTTCGTCTTCTGGGAGTTGACCAGCGTCTCGTCGTACCTGCTGATCGGGCACCACCGCCGGTCGGCGTCCTCGCAGTACGCGGCGCGCAAGGCGATGCTGGTCACCGTCTCCGGCGGCCTGTTCATGCTGGTCGGGTTCCTGCTGCTTCACGCCGTCTCCGGGGCGGCGCTCGGGGACCCGACCTTCGACCTGGTCGCCATGCTGTCGAACGCCGAGGCGATGCAGACCGCGCTCGCCGACCGTGGCCTCCTGGTCCCCGTCGTGGCGTTGCTGGGAATCGGTGCGGCGGCCAAGTCCGCACAGGTCCCGCTCCACTTCTGGCTCCCGGACGCGATGGAGGCACCCACGCCAGTGTCGGCGTTCCTCCACAGCGCGACGATGGTCAAGGCCGGCGTCTACCTCGTCGGCCGGTTCCGGCCGATGTTGCTCGGGGACGCCTGGACGACGTTGTTCGTCGCGCTCGGCCTCCTGACGATGACCGTAGCGGCCATCCTGGCGGTGGGGGCCAGCGACATCAAGGAACTGCTGGCGTACTCGACCGCCTCGCACCTGGGCCTGATCGTCGCCGGGTTCGGCATCGCCGAGAAGGTCGGCGCGGAGACGGGCGCGTTCCACATCCTGAACCACGCCGCGTTCAAGGCCGCGCTGTTCCTCGTCGCCGGCATCGTGGCCCACGAGGCCGGCACCCGTGCCATCGACGAACTCGGCGGCCTGCGACACGATCTTCCGATCACGGCCGCCGTCACCACGGTCGCTGCGCTCGGCATGGCCGGGGTGCCGCCGTTCAACGGCTTCTACTCGAAGGAGCTACTGTTCGAGGCCACCTACGAGGTGGCCGCCCACGACGGCGGCCTGGCCTGGCTGTTGCCCGCCGTCGCGGTCTTCGGGAGCGTGTTCACGTTCCTGTACTCGGTTCGCTTCCTCATGTTGTTCTTCGGGGACCGGCCCGACGAACTCGAAGTTCACACGCCCCCGCGCGTGATGATCGTCCCGGCGGCCGTCCTCGGCCTCGTCGTGGCGGTGCTCAGCGTCGTTCCCACCGTCGGGGTCGACGTCATCGCCCAGTCCGCGTTCGAGTCGACGGCCTCCACGCCCGGCGAGGCCGCCGACCTGCCGCACATTCACGCGGGGCTCCCGACGGAGGCGTCCCCGGCGGCGCTGATGAGCGCGGCAACCATCGGTCTGGGTGCGGTCGCGTACTTCTGCTACCCGGGGTACGGCCGCCTCCGCGACTGGGTCCGTGCCGCGGTGTCCGTCGACCCCCTGCGGCCGAACTGGTGGTACAACCGGAGCGTGGAGGGCGCGACGGCGATCAGCAGCCGGGCCGCCCCGTTCGTCCAGAACGGCCTGCTGCGGACCTACGCGACCTGGGCGCTGGCCGCCACGAGCGCCCTGGCGCTGGGCGGGTACGCCGCCGCAGGCGCCACACTGCCCGGCTTCAGCGGGGTCGAACTCGCCCCGGCGACGGTGATCGTCCTGCTGGTCGCGGCCGGCGGGGCCGTCGCCGTCGCGCGGTCGCCCTCGCACGTCGTCGGCGTGCTGACGCTGTCGATCCTGGGGTTCATGATCGCCATCTTCTACATCCTGGCGAACGCGCCCGACCTGGCGCTGACCCAGCTCGTCGTCGAGACGCTGGTGCTGGTGATCTTCCTGCTGGTGCTGGACCGCCTCCCGGCGTTCTACGGCGAGGTGGCGACGACCAGGCTACTCCGCGACGGCGCGCTGTCGCTGGTGGTCGGCGCGACGGTCACCGTGACGGTCCTGCTGGCGACGGCCAACCGGTCGCCGGACCCCATCTACGACTATTTCGTGGAGCAGGCCCCGTTGCCGACCGGGGGCGGCGGTCACAACGTCGTCAACGTCATCCTGGTCGACTTCAGGGCCTTCGACACGCTGGGCGAGATTTCGGTGGTCGGCCTCGCGGCGCTGTCCATCGTGACGCTGGTCGCAATGCGTGACAGAGGTGAGTCGAGATGATCGAGCACGGAGGTGAACAGGCGTGAGCACCGTCATCGCGCGAACGGTCGTCCGGACGGTCGTCCCGCTGATCCTCGTGACGGCCATCGCGCTGTTGTTGCAGGGGCACAACCTACCCGGCGGCGGGTTCATCGCCGGCGTACTGACGGCGACGGCGTTCGTCCTGATCTACGTGATCTACGGGCAGGACTACCTGGAGGAGGCAGTGTTCCACCGGACGCCGGTGCCGTCGCTGGAGATGTTCCGGCACGGCATCCTGGAGTACTACCGGTCGGCGTTCGGCCTGGGGCTGGCGCTGGCGGCCGCCAGCGGCGTCGCGGCCATCGGCTTCGGAGAGCCGTTCCTGACCCAGACCGTCCGGTTCCTGCATCACGTCCCGCTGTACGGCGAAATGGAACTGGCGAGCGCGCTGGTGTTCGACCTGGGCGTGTACTTCACGGTCGTCGGCGCGCTGTTGACTATCCTCGCGGTGGTGGGATCGGAATGATCGCACCGCAGGCGGGCCACCGGTCCCTGGGGGTGGTCGCGTGACCCAGTACGTCCTCGCGGTCGTGCTCGGACTGCTGTTCGCCTTCGGGACCTTCCTGGTCCTCCGGCGGGACGTCGTGCGGGTCGTCTGGGGCGTGATCATCATGGGCCAGGCGGCTAACGTCTACCTCGTGACGATGGGCGGCATCTCCCCCGAAGCAGTCGCCCCCATCGTCCACGGGAGCGGCGAGGCGACCACGGACCCGCTGGTGCAGGCGCTGGTGTTGACCGCCATCGTCATCGGGTTCGGGACCACCGCCTTCGCGCTGGTGCTCACCTACCGCGTCTACGAGGAACACGGCACGCTGGACCTCGACGACGTCTCCACAAGCGAACTCCGGGGGAGCCTCGTGGCTGACGGCGGGACCGCCGCGCGGGGCCGCGACGGTGCCACCGACGAGGCCCTGGACGAGAGCGGCCCAGACGGGTCGACCGACGGAGGCGTGACCGATGGCTAGGACGGTCGTCGTCGCCCCCATGTTGGTCGCGCTGGGGGCCGCCATCGCGACGCTGTTGACGCGGCGGTTCGACCGGGCGAAGGTCGGCCTGTCGCTGGCCGGTGGCATCGCCTACGTGGTCGCGGTGGCGGCGTTGTTCGCCGAGGTCGGAACGGAGGGCATCCTCACTTACCAGTTGTCTGGCTGGGGCGCGCCGTTCGGCATCACGCTCGTCGCGGACGCCCTCTCGGCGTTCATGCTCGCGCTGGCCGCGATCGTCTCGTTACCGGCGCTGGTGTTCGCGGTCCGGTACGTCGGCGAGCAGGGCCAGCAAGTGTCCTTCCACCCGGTCTTCCACTTCATGATGGTGGGCGTTACCGGTGCTTTCCTCACCGGCGACGTGTTCAACCTGTTCGTCTGGTTCGAGGTGATGCTGATGTCCAGTTACGTGCTGGTCGTCTTCTACGGCGGCGGCCCGCACACGCGAGCGGGCATCCGCTACGTCTTCCTCAACCTCGCGGGCAGCGCCTTCATGCTGGTCGCCATCGGCGGCCTGTACGCCACGGTCGGCACGCTGAACATGGCCGACATCGCGCGTCGACTGGGCGACCCCGTCACCTACGGCGTCGACCCCGCACCGGTACTGGGCCTGGCGGCCATCCTGCTGGCGGTGTTCGCGCTGAAGGCGGGCCTCGTCCCGTTCCAGTTCTGGGTTCCGGGGGCGTACCGCGCGGCACCGGCACCCGTCTCGGCCGTGCTGGCGGGCGTCGTCAAGAAGGTCGGCGTCTACGCCATCGTCAGGTTGTACTTCACCGTCTTCGGCGTCGGGACGGTCCCCGGTGGCCTGGGCCTGCCCGGACTAGACGGCGCTTCGTTCCTGAACTTCTTCGGTCCGGTCCTGTTCGTCATGGCCGTCGCCAGCATCGGCGTGGGCGGCGTCGTCGCCGTCGCCCGGGACGACGTGGACGAACTGCTGGCGTACTCCTCGATCAGCCAGGTCGGGTTCATCGTCCTCCCGCTGGCGGTCGGTGCGACCGTCCCGGCCGTCCGGGACCTGGCAATCGCGGCCACGCTGGTGTACTCGCTCAACCACGCCGTCGCCAAGGGGCTGCTGTTCCTGACCTCGGGCGCCATCTACGAGGCCGTGGGATCCATCGACCTCCGGGACCTGGGCGGCATCGTCGAGGAGTCCCCGACGCTCGCCGGGGGCTTCTTCGTCGGCGGCCTCGCGCTCGTCGGCATCCCGCCGCTGTCGGGCTTCTTCGGGAAAATGCTCGTGTTCGACGCGACGGCGCGGGCCGGTGCCGACCTCGCGCTCGGGGCCGCGCTGGTGGGGGCCGTCCTCACCATCGCGTACTTCTCGCGGGCCTGGAACCGCGGCTTCTGGGGCGAACCGAGCGAGGCCGTCGCGGAGGCCCGCCCCTCTGGCGTCCAGTTGTCCGTGGTAATCACCCTGGGCCTGGTAGTCGTCGCCATCGGCGTGGGGTTCGACCCGGTCTTCGAGGCGGCCTCGAGGCCGTCGAACTCGCGGAGGTGAACGGAGAATGATTACGAGCGAGGAGGTGATCGCATGAAGGTTCGCAAGTGGCCCGTCGTCGGCGTGCTGCTGGCCGTGCTGTGGGTGTTCGTCCGCGGAGCGCCGCTGACGCCCGCAGACCTCGCCTCGTCGTTCCTGTCGGGCCTGGTGGTCGGCCTGGGAGTCGCGTTCACGTTCCGGCGGCTGTACCTGCCTACGGTCGACGTCGGCCACGCGGTGCAGGGCGTCTTCGCGGGAACGCTGTACCTCCTGCTGTTCCT
Organism: Halobacteriales archaeon QS_1_68_20; assembly: GCA_003021085.1. GTDB lineage: Archaea > Halobacteriota > Halobacteria > Halobacteriales > PXRE01 > PXRE01. Next base: position 163,177 of record PXRE01000001.1, read on the forward strand.
GAAGGAGATAATCGCCGCGAACCTCGACGTCGCCTACCGAGTGTTGCACCCCAGTATGCCCATCGAACCGGACGTGGTCGCCATCCAGCTGCGCGTCCAGCACGACGCCGCGATCACGTCGCTCGCCAACAGCATCACGCTCACGCCAGGAACCCTGACCATGGATCACGACCCCGAGACGAACACGCTGTACGTCCACGGCATCATCGGCCGCCGGCGCGAGGCCGTCGTCGGGCCGATCCGTCGCTGGGAGGACCTCCTGCTGGTCGTCTTCGACGAGGAGATGGACCCCGAGGACGAACCGCCAGCCCCCGAAGGTGTCCGGGAACCGGCGACCGCGGACGACGCCGGGTCGTCGCCCGACGAACTCCGGCGGGGATCCGCACGGCTGGGAGGTGAGGACGATGGCCGTTGAACTGCCGGGATTCCTCGCGACCGTCGTCGAGGCGGTGCTGGTCCTGTCGGCAACGTTGACGTTGCTCGCGGGCTACCGCGTCGTCAGCGGCCCGACCACCCCCGACCGGATGGTCGCGCTGGACACCATCGGCTCGAACGTCGTCGCCATCGCGGTGCTGTTCGCGCTGGTGACCGGCCAGGACTTCTTCGTCACCATCTCGCTGGTCCTGGCGATCATCGGGTTCATCAGCACCATCGCCGTCGCGCAGTACGTCACGGAGGGTGACATCATCACATGATCGGGGAACTGCGACACGCACTCGGCGCCGCCGACCTCGTTCCGCTGGCGACCGAAGCGACCAAGTTAGGAACCGTCCAGACGGTCGTCGCCACGGCGCTCGTGCTCGTGGGGGCGTTCTTCCTCACCGTCGGGACGGTCGGTCTCCTGCGGTTGCCCAACGTCTACAACCGGATGCACGCGACGACGAAGGCCACCACCATCGGCGCCTCGTCGATGTTCCTGGCCGGGTTCGTCGTGTTCGGTCCGGGCGGCGCCGGCCTGACGTCGCTGGTCGGCATCGTCTTCCTGTTCACCACCGCGCCGACCGGCGCACACCTCATCTCACGGGCGGCCCACCGGATGGGCGTGCCCTTCTTCGGCGAGGAGGCGAGCTGGCCCGGCGAGGACGACTGAGGTCGGCCCGAGCGTTCCACGGCGCCGCGCCCTCGTAGCCGAAGCCGCCAAACTTCAAATAGGATGGCGGCGAAACCAACGCCGAGATGTCCGACCGCCGTTCGACGCACGTTCGGTACCCAGGTGGCCCCGGGCCGTCTACGGGATGGCGGCGTACCTGGGAGGCTACCTGCTCGCGTATCCGCTTGCCAGCGCCCGCTTGGACGACGCCCCCGCGGCGACGACGGTAGAGACGGTCGAGGGGACCGTGACGGCGGCAGAGTTGCTGGCGACCGCGGACGTGTCGGTGGCAGGATGGCAGAGCGTGGGGTGGCTGTTCTACAACGCCCGCTTCGTCTCCGTCCAGTTGCCCGGCCCGGAAGTCGGCCGCGCGGTGGAGGCGACCAACCTGCTCACGTCCACTGGCGGTCTGCTGTCCCTGCTCCTGCTCGTCCCCGCACTTGCGCTGATCGCCGCGGGGGCGATGGCCACCCGGGACGTCGCAGTTACGAGGAACCTCCGGTACGACGTCGGTACCGGCGGCACCCGGTACGCGCTCAACGGCGGCCTCGTGACGATGCTGGGGTACATGCCGCTGGCGTTGCTGGGTACCTTCGTGTTCACGCACGGGTATCTGGGTGCCGACGGGCCGAGCACGTTCGGCGGGTGGGTCGTCGCCGGCGGGATCTACCCGCTGGTCTACGGCGGCCTGGGCGGCTATCCGGGCAGGCGATTCGCGGACGTAGAAGACCGATCCACCGAGGGCCGGGAGACGGGGTGGTGACGTAGTTCCAGGGTCCGGTGCAACCGTTCCGTCGAATCCCACACTAGGGCGGTCGACGGCCCCCCGAAGTCACTCGGATTCCAGTTGCCCATCCGGTTCCAGTAGCCTCCGTAGTGTGACTCCCTCAAGTTTGGCGAGTTGTTGACCCACGTCGCTGTCACGGTTCAATCGGTACATCGGGCTCCCGCCGACCGTTCGGGTCCGCTCGACGACGCCGAGCGCGACCAGTTCGTCGATGTGCTCGTAGACCGTGCTCCGGGCGACTCCGGCCAGACGGGCCAGGTCCGAGACGTTCACGTCGTGTTCGTCCTCGCCGAGGAGTGCCGCGACGATCCGGACCCTCGCGCCCGAACCGAAGAGAACAGTCAGGGGCGTGTCTTCAGCGTCCGATTCCAAATCGTCCCGCTGATGCTGGGCCATCATCACCAGTTGAGTCCGCATCGCTCAAAAATGTTCGTCCATATGTCCACATGTGTAGTTTCAACACTACACTCACGGTTTCCGATTCGGTGCCGAGGTTCAAGTACGATCGGGCGACCAGCCCAGCGTCATGGACGAGGTGGCGATACGAAATCGAGTCGTCGAGAAGCTATTGCGAAAGCGAGTCGTCGGGAGCCACAAGAAACGGATAGATACCGTCGTAAACTGGTTTCCCTCACACGCCCAGGGCCGGGCCGAACGGACGATTCGGGAGATGATCGCCGAACCGGACGCCCCGCTCGAAGCGTACGGTGGTACCTGCGACAACGTACGGCTAACGAGCGTCGAAGACGCAGTTCGATTCCTGGAAAACGGCGAAGATGGAGACGTCCCGTTCGGATTCGATTGCGTCGAGGCCCGGCGTTCACTCCAGCAACGCCGCCAGTTCCCCGGCGATCCGCTCGGCAACGTCGGCCTTCGTCCCGGAGACGGGTTCGTAGTCGTCCTCGTCGACGAGCAGGGCCCGCGTCTCCGCCGCACCCATGACGCTGGCGTCGTTGGCGACGACGAACGAGAGGTCCGCCCGGTCCATGATCCCCCTCCCGGCCTCGGCCATCTCGTCGTCGTCGCCGCTGGTCTCGGTCTTGAAGCCGACGATGGGGAGGTCAGGCCGGGTCTCCCGGGCGCCGTCGATGAGTTTCGGCGTCGGTTGCAGGTCCAGCGAGAGGTCTTGGCCAGAGCGGAGTTTGTCGGCGTGGGCGTCGGTGGTGTAGTCGCCGATGGCCGCCGCCGAGACCAGCGCGTCCGCGTCCGCGATGGCGTCCTCGATGGCAGTCAGCATCTCCCCACCGTCCTCGACCTGCCGGAGCATGGCGTAGGGTACCCGGGGATCGTCGGACTTCGGATCGAGAGCGGCGGCCCCGAGGGGCTGGAGGCCGACGACGCCGTGGACCAGGGTGACGTCGGCGCCGCGAACGTAGCAAGCCCGGGCGACCGCCCGGCCCATGCGGCCCGACGAGCGGTTGGTCAGCACGCGAACGGGGTCGATGGCTTCCGCCGTCGCCCCGGCGGTCACGACGACCGAGCGTCCCGAGAGGTCGTCCTCGCCGGCCGCCGCGCGTGCCGCGCGGGCGGTCTCGATGGCGATGGCGTCCTCGGTGGCGATCTTGGCCTTGCCCTCCTCGATCCGGGGGTCGACGAACTCGACGCCCCAGGACTCGACTGTCTCGATGGCCTCCAGGACCCCGGGGTGGTCGTACATCGGTTCGTGCATCGCGGGCGCGACGACGACCGGCAGTCCCGCCCCCAGCGCGGTCGTCGCGCAGGTCGTGACCGGCGTGTCGTCGACGGCGGCGGCGATCTTGCCCACCGTGTTCGCCGTCGCGGGCGCGATCAACAGGACGTCGGCCCACCCGTCCTCGCCACAGAGTTCGATGTGCTCGGTGGCGCCGGTGAGTTCGGTCACCACCGGCTCGTCGGTCGCCCAGTCCAGCGCCCAGGGGTGGACGATGGTGTGCGCGCTCGGCGTCGTCACGGCCCTGACCGCGGCGCCGCGCCGGCGAAGTTCGTTCGCCAGTTCGACGGCCCGGACCGCCGCGATGCTGCCGGTCACGCCCAGCGCGACGTTGACTCCCGAGAGCATTTCCCCGGTGGTTCGCTCCCACGGGTTAAAAAGCCGCAGGCGACGGGGCGAGAGTACGGTTCAGGTATGTGGGGGTAGCCGGCATAGCCGCCGGGGCGGTGGTGTCTAGCAGGACGGGGGGTCGGCCACTATCGTTGATTTGAACACCACGCAACGTCCTCGCCGTCGGGGCCGTCGCCCTGGTCGTCGACCCACCGGTGCCGGACGTCCGCCTCGAACGGACTCGCGCGACGGTCGCAGTGACCGCACTGGCGGCAGTCTCAGTGGCGCTGGCAGGGTACGCCGTCGCGTACGTCGTCTTTTAGCCGGGTTTTCAGCCGGCGTTTCACTCGCCCCCGAGAGATGAACGTCGGTCGGACTCTCAGCGGTCGCGCTGGGCGATTTCGCGTTCGATGGACTGCTCGATGGCCTCGTAGGAGTTCTCCCAGACGGGTTGACCGCCCACGGCGATGCCGAGTGGCTCCTCGAACTCGTACTCTTCGGCCTCCTCGATGTCGGAGTCGATGACGTAGCTCCGGCGGCGCTCCTTCCCGGCTTTGACGACTTCGTCCGGGTCGGCGTCGACCATGCTCGCGGCGATCTCGACGTCGCGGATGGAGTAGTCCGGGAAGTGATTTTCGAACAGGCGGTCGTGGAACTCTTTCTAGGCGAGAATTCCTTGTTGAGCTCGAACCTCAAGCATCGCACATGGGAGAAACATCGACCACTTGTTCTCCGGTTTCGGAAAATGTCTGACGATAATCGTAATGACGGGCCTGTCCAAATAATCGTTGCTCGACGAGACGAACTTTCGCAGTCTCCGCCGGGTGTTTCGCCAGAAATACCCGGACTCCTCGTGAGCGTAATCTGAGAACACCTCCACGTCAATCGGACCACCACCTCCACTGAGTACTAACGCCCCTGGGTATGGGTCATCTGGGCGATCACGGAACGTCTGGGTCTGGTAGTCGGATTCAGTCGACGTCGGCGTTGCAGTTGGCGTTTCCCGTATAGATTCTTCGGTGGTCGATTCCGGGTCAGGGTTGTCGAGACAGCCTGCCGTCAACGTAGTTCCGACCAATGCCGTCCTGAAGAACGTTCGTCGAGAATATTCCTTATTCATAAGAGGGACTGAATCCCGTTGTCTGATGATTCCCCAATCATGTGTAATAAGCGGTTTAAACTACATAAATTATTCATAGCTCGACAGATTCTCGACCCATATCCATGGTTAATTTGTCACGTCTCCCAATGTTGTGCGATTTGAGGAGCTACTTCGAGTGAATCTATGCCCTGAACGGCCTTTATAAATCCCGCCGGACCTTTTCGCGCTCTATGGCCTGCTCAATTGCCTCGTAAGAGTTCTCGTGGACTGGGGTACCGCCGACAACGATTCTTAGCGGTTCCTTGAGATCATAGCCCTCGCCCCGTTCGAGATCCGATTTGATCGAATAGCTATATCGACGTTCCTTACCAGCTTGAACCACTATCTGGATCGGCATCGACCATACTCGCGGCAATCTCCACGTCGCGACTGGAGTAGTCAGGGAAGTGGTTCTCGAACAGACGGTCGTGAAATTTCGCCTGGGCGATCAAGTCCTTCTGTACCATTACCTCCATAGCGGCACACGGTAGAAACATCGACCATTCGTTGACCGGTTTGGGGAAGTGCCTGAGAACGATAGAAATATCTGGCCCATCACCAGTGTCAAGATCGCGCGTGTAATAATCGCTTAGTCGGTATCGGGTTTTATTCCAAAATCTCTGGCTTCCCTCGTGGGCATAGTCAGAGAAAACTTCAACGTTAATCGGACCACTTCCCCTTCTGAGTACTAACTGGTCCGTGTGGTCATCTGGTCGATCACGAAACGTTCTAGTTTGATACCCCTGATCAGTTCCAGTAGGAGTTGATGTTGGGGGTATTCGTCCCGTTTTCTTTATCATTTGTCGGACTTTTCAAACCAATGCAACCAGTGATAACAGACATACCTGTACTCATTCCTAGGATAAATCTTCGTCGAGAGCCTCCCTTCGGCAAACGCTCTTTATCAGTGTTTACCATCTTTGTTCACCTTCACTACAGTCCTGGTCCGGATGGTTGTTCCCCTGAGGGATCATACTCCGGCAGACAGGCCTCTTCGTATTTTGGCGCGTGTTCATCACTACAACTAAACGTTTTGGTCTCTATTTCACCAACTATGTGATCATCACCAACGGGTTTTGTGAGGGAATATCTGACCGCCGTGGAGTGAATTTCTCTTCGCCATTTATGGAGAACTGTTCGTTCCGCATATTGCCATATCTTGTATGTAGTCGAGAAGGTGAGTGTTCTTTTGTAGCGATGGTAGTACACCATCTTCCACCCGGTCGCCGTCTGCCCGTTCGGTAGGATGTACTCCACCTCCACTCGCTCCTTCTTGACGTTCTTCTCGGCCAATTCCCATTCTGACCCGGGCTGCTCCGTCGCAGTCATCGTGAGCGTCTGCTCTTCGGTACGCTTTTCGGTCGTCACGTGCTGCCAATTCGGACTCTCGACTATCCGTGATGGAGTGTTCCCAGACTCGAACGCAGTGGTCGTGTCGGTGTAATTCCAATTGACCTCATCAACACCGATAATCTCCCAGAGCCTGTCATAGAATCCATCTCATAGCTTCTCACAGCCCGGATCGTTTCCTCGCTCGTACGAGACGGAGTTTCTCGTCGATGCTGGTGGCTATCTGACTGCCCTCGCTCGCCACGAATTGAGCGGGCAGCTCAACTATACCACCCGAAACCACATCGAAAAGTGGTTTCAAACAGTGGCGATGCGGATCGACCGTTTTCACTCGTTCTGGCGGGGCAGTCAATCGAGCGCGAAACGGTGGCTACGCCGGTTCAGACGCTACTACAACCGATATCGGCCGAACCAGGCACTGGATGGCGCCACTCCTGCCCAGGAGGTGCTGAACTAGACAGTGCCGTTTCCGAGGAGACCAAGGCATCCGGAGAGAAAGCCAGAAGCTAAAGTCGATGCAGCGAACAGGAGGGATTCTCTTCTGGAGGGCATACGTCACAGATATCCATCATTAATATAAATATTTTCCCTTATAGGACGCCCGAATGAATGGGTAATTTGACGGATTTATTTGATTACCCAGGCCAAGAGAGTCAAGGAATCCAATTGAAAGTGAAAAATGAAACTATACAAAGAGGACCGTAGTGATCTGCTGTTATTGCGTTTAGGGTGAAATAACTCGCAATCGACGATCGACCGCTCAGACGTACCGATCCAGGAAGTCCGCGATTGCCTCGAACTCCTCGATCAGGTTGTCTCGACTGGTGGTGTGGTGGCCCTCGTCCTCGAAGATCAGCGTCTCGACGGAGACGCCCTGTTCGCGGACCGTCTCGGCGATCTGTTCGGCCTCGCTCACGGGGACCCGCGGGTCGTTGGCGCCGTGCTGGACGAACAGCTGACACTGGATGCGGTCGGCACGGTGGATCGGACTGATCCGCTCTAGCAACTCGCGGTTCTCCAGGCTCCCGTACTCGGCTTCACGGTGCGAGCGCCGCCACTCGCCCGTGTTTTCGAGGAACGTCTCGAAGTTGGCGATGCCGACGAAGTCGACGGCGGCCGCCCAGAGGTCGGGGTACTCCGTGATCGCCGCCAGCACCATGAATCCGCCGTACGAGCGCCCGTAAGCGACGATCCGGTCGGCGTCGACTTCCGGCTGGTCGTGGAGCCACTCGACCGCCTGCTGGATGTCCCTGACCGAGTCCATCCGCTTGTCCTGGTCGTCGAGGTGGGTGTAGGCTTTGCCGTACCCCGTGGACCCGCGGACGTTCGGTTCGAGGACGGCGTACCCGCGGTTGATGAAGAACTGCTTCGTCGGGTAGAACCACGGCCGCCGCTGGTGGGTGGGGCCGCCGTGAATGTCGACGATGACGGGCGTCTCCGCCTCCTCGGCGTCTTCGGGAAGCGTCCAGTAGGCGGGAATCTCCCTATCGTCGAACGTCTCGTAGCGGACCGTCTCGGCCGCCCGGAACGTCGACGGCGGGATGCCGGCGGTGCCGCCCGGGGTCACCCGCTCGTCGGCGACGGTGCCGAACTGCGCGACGTGGACGCCGTAGGGCTGGGTGTTCTCCGTGTGGGTGAACGCGTACCGCTCGCCGTCGGGACCGAACGTGAGACCGGTAACGACGCCGTCCACGGAGGGTGCGGCCGTCTCCCTGATCGATCCGCCGCCGTCGACGAGTCGGCCGGCGTGCAGTTCCGAGTAGCCGTCGACGTTGCGCGTCCAGGCGATGCGACCGGACTCGTGGACGGCGAGGCCGTTCACGTTCCAGTCGCCACCGGCGACGACCGTCTCGATTTCGGCGTCGGTGTCGTCTTCGGACGGGTCGACGCCCGAGAGGTCGATCCGGCCCAGGTACGCGGTGTCGCTCCCGTGGTCCGTGACGACGTAGAGGTCGCCGTCGGGACCAGGTTCCACGAACGGGAAGCGGGTCTCGTCGTCGTCGCTCAGTCGAACTCGCTCGCCGGCGTCCGCGTCCAGCAGGTAGAGGTCGGTGTCGTTGCTGGACCGGGGCTTCGCCAGCACGAGTCGGTCCTCGTCCAGCCAGGTATCGACGGTGAGCCAACCGCCCTCGCCTTCAAGCACGAGTTCGGCGTCGTCGTCTGACTCCTCGCGGCCCTGGACGTACACGTCGAAGACGCCCGGGTCACGGCGGTTCGCGGAGTAGGCGACCCGCTGGCCGTCGGGGCTCCAGTCGCCCCAGGCGTGCTTGGCCTCGGGCGCGTCGGTCAGCGGCGTCTCGGTCCCGTCGCGGAGGTCGTAGCGGTACAGTTGGTTGCGCTCGTCGCTGCCGCGGTCCATCCCGAAGACGAACTCCTCGCGCGTCCGGGAGGGTGCGACCGTCGAGACGCGCTCCTCGTAGGGGGTGAGTCGCTCCGGCCAGGCGCCGGCCGCGTCGGTCGTCCAGACCTGGGGGGTCCCGCTAGTGTCCGACAGGAACAGCAACCGGCCGCCGGGCGTGAACGACGGGGAGTCGACCTCGTCGATGCTGAGAAACCGGGCTACGTCGTAGGCCATACTGGGCCGCCGGGCGCAGCGCGCAAAACGGTTCGGGGAGCGGCAGGCCACGACCCGGGTCCAGCGGCGCCCGACGGGGGGGCGCCCCCGTGCGCCGTCGGCGCCCGCGGAAGTCCGTCTCCGGAACTGACTTTACCGAGCGACGAATGCTTCCGCGGACGATGGGTACGACGGTCCGGTTCCTCCACTACTCGGACGTGGAGAACGCCTACGACGACCCCGCACGGATCGGTCGACTGGCGTCCTCGATCCGGGAGTTGCGGGACGACGCCACCATGATCTGTGGCACCGGGGACACCACGGCGCCGGGACTGCTGGCGATGGAAACCCGCGGCGCCCACGCCCGGCGGTTCTTCCGGGCGGTCGCACCGGACTTCGCCACCTTCGGCAACCACGACTTCGACCCAGGGACCGACCCACTCCGGGAGACCGTCGCCGAGTCGCCCCAGACGTGGGTGACGGCGAACCTGCTAGAAGAGTCGGGGGACCGCCAGTTCGCGGCCGACGCGGGCGTCCAGCGGACCGCGCTCACCTCGGTCGACGGGACGCGGGTCGGCCTCGCCGGCGTCACGGACCCGGAAACGGTCCGGCCCCATCCCGGCGCGGAGGGCGTGCGAGTCACGGACCCGGTGGAGGCGGCGGCGCGCGCCACGGACGAACTGGTCGACCGGGGCGTCGACCTCGTCGTCGTCCTCTCGCACGCGGGCGAGAGCGACGACGGGATAGCGAGTCTTCCGGCGGTCGACCTCGTTCTCGGGGGCCACGTCCACGACGTTCGCAACGACCGCGTGGACGGGACGCCGGTCGTCCACCCCGGCCAGCGAGGCGAGCGACTATCGGAGGTGGTGGTGACCGACGGGGCCGTCGACGTCGTCCTGCACGACGTCACGGAGGCCGAGGTGGCGGCCGACGTCGCGGAGACGTACCGCGACCTCCGCACCGAAACGGGGCTGGACGAGACGCTGACGCGGGTCGAGGGGACGGTCCCCCGCGACCGGGCGGCGTGCTACCCGGAGAGCGTGATGGGCAACACCGTCGCGGACGCCTACCGCTGGAGCGCCGACGCGGACGTCGCCATCTTCAACGCGATGCAACTGCGAACCGGCCCCGCGCTGTCCGGCGAGGTCACCGTCGGCGATGTCCGGGGGGCCATCCCGTTCGACAACCCCATCCACGCGACGACCCTGACCGGCGAGGAGGTGCTGGAACTGCTCGCAAACCTGGGCGCGCCGGGGCCGGACCTGGAAGTGTTCGGCCACGTCAGCGGTGCGACGTTGACCTGGCGGCGGACCGGGGACGACCTTGCGCTGGACTCGGCCACGGTCGGCGGCGAGTCGCCGGACCCCTCGGCCACGTACCGGGTGTCGGCCCCGGCGTACGCGTTCGACCGGGGCCTGTTCCCCCCGCTGGCCTCCGACCGCGTGGAGGAGACCACCGGCCGAGCGCACGAGGCGCTGGTGGCGCACGTCCGCCGGCACGGCCTCACCGATCTGGAGGGGCGGATGCGGACGAGCGTCGACGACGCCGAGGGGTCGCTGCGCTCGCTGGACTGACGTTCCCACGGTCGTCTCGGACCCGCGAGCGCGCTCCCGAATGATTGGGCTTATCGGCCGGCCCCGCAAACGCCCGCACAGTGTCGGGTGCCGACGACAAGCGCGTCGACATGACGACAGGGGCCATCAGCCCCAAGCTTCTGGAACTGTCGTGGCCGCTGGTCGCGGGCAACCTCCTCCAGACGGTCTACAACCTGGCCGACATGTTCTGGGTCGGCCGGGTCGGCCCGGACGCCGTCGCCGCCGTGTCACTGATGTTCCCGACGGTGTTTCTGTTCATCTCGGTGGCGCTGGGGATCAACGCGGCCGCGGTGGCGGTCGTCTCCCAGCACATCGGCGCCGGCAACGAGCGCCGCGCCGAGAACGCCGTCGCCCAGTCCATCTTGCTGGCGCTGGCGGCGGCCGTGATCCTCGCGGTGGGGGGCTACGCCGTCCGGCACCCGCTGGTCTCGCTCATCGGCGCCGAGGGGCGGGTGTACACAGAGGCCATCTCCTACCTCGAAGTGATCTTCCTGGCCATCCCGTTCACGTTCCTCTTCTTCGTGTTCCGGGCGGTCCTCCGGGCGGCCGGTGACACGAAGACGGCGATGTGGCTCGTCGTCGTCTCCGCGGGCCTGAACGTCGTCATCGACCCCTTCTTCATCCTCGGGTGGGGACCGCTCCCGGCGCTGGAGACCCAGGGCGCGGCCATCGCCACGCTCATCTCTCGGGCCCTGGCCGCAGCGGCGGGTCTGTACGTCCTGATCGACGGCGGCTGGGGCATCCGCCTGCGCCTCCCGGACCTCCGGCCGGACCCCCGGACCCTCCGCCGGTTGCTCGACGTGGGGTACCCCGCGGCGGCGGACGGCCTGGTCCGCAGTCTCGCGGCGGTGGTGTTCGCGGGCCTGGTCGCCCGGTTCGGGAAGGCGCCGACGGCGGCCTACGGCATCGGGATTCGCCTGATGTCGGTCACCTGGACCGTCTCGGGAGCGGTCGGGCAGGCCGCCGCCACCGGCGTCGGCCAGAACCTCGGCGCGGGGAGCCCCGACCGTGCCGCGCGGGTCACGTGGGTCGGCACGGCGGGGACGATGGCCGTCCTGACGGCCGCGGGGGCGCTGGCGTTCGTCTTCCCGGACGTCGCCATGGGCATCTTCGTCGACGACCCCGCCGTGATCGCCGAGGGCGTGACCCTGATGCGGATCATCGCGCCGTTCTGGCTGTTCTTCGGCGGGTTGATGGTCGTCCAGGGCGGGTTCCGCGGCGCGGGGTCGACCCGGGCGGCGTTCGCGCTGTCGCTGCTCTCCCGGTGGGTGATGCGCATCCCGGTCGCGTGGCTACTGGCGTACCACCTCGCCTGGGGACCGTCCGGACTCTGGTGGTCGTTCAGCTTCTCGGCGGTCGCGTCGTTCGCCGTCGGGGTCGCCTGGTTCCGACGGGCTACCTGGACGGAGGACGTCGTCGAACGGGAACGTCAGGCAGGGAGCGAACCCACGACGGGTGACGACGCCGATCCCGAGGCGGTCGACGACTGATTACGCGCCCGAGCGGGCCCACTCCACGGCGTCCGCGCGGTTCTGGGCCGACTCGACGGTCATTCCGGCCTCGTCGAACACCCGCTTGGCGGCCAACGCCTTGATCTCGTCGCCGACCAGACCGACGCGCTCGACGCCGCAGTCGGCGATGGCACTCGCCATCCGGTGCATGGCCTCCTGGGTCTCGGGGCCGAGGTACCGGTCCGTCCGGTCGACTGCGACGTAGGCGTCGACGTCCTCACGTTCTAGCAGGTCGAGCACCCGCTGGTTGACGACTTCGCGGTCCGGTCGGTGCTCGTGCCACTCGACGACGACGACACCGTCTACGACTTCGGCGGTGAGAGCCTCAGTACCCATCCGGATGACGCTCCGACGCGAGCGAGGAAATAGTTTATTGCCAACAGGATTTCGGACGTTCCGCACGGGGCGACCTTGGGGTGGTCTGAACTTATGTACTCCAGCGGAGTATAAAAGGGATCAGTCCTCGAGTTCCTCGCGGAGCAACTGGTTGACGTCGCCGGGGTCGGCGCTCCCGCCGGTCAGTTCTGCCACCTTTTCTCCGTCGGGTGCCTCGGGCGCTCCCCGAGCGCCCTCGGAACCGCTCCTCGAAAAAGCTGGACCAAAAAGCCGAACGCTCGCTCCGCTCGCGTTCGGTACTACTGCGCGAGTTCCGCCCGTAGGAGTTCGTTCACGTCGCCCGGATCGGCCGAGCCGCCGGTCTTCTGCATGACCTGCCCGACGAGGAAGTTGATGGCGCCGTCCTCGCCCGCGTGGTAGTCATCGACGGCGTCGGGGTTCTCGTCGATGGCCTCCGTGACCGCCTGCGCGACTTCGTCCTCGCCGGTCTTGCCGAGGCCTTCACGCTCGACGACGGTGTCCGGGTCGTCGCCCTCGTCCAGCATCGTCCGGAGGACGACCTCGCGGGCGTTCTTGGCGGTGATCTCCTCGTCGGCGACGAGTTCGACCAGTCGGTGGAACTCCGCCAGGCGGTCGTCGACGTCCGTGATCGCCATGTCGCGGTAGTTCAACTCGCCGAGCAGGTTGTCGGCGACCCATGTCGCCGCGAGGTCGGGATCGAACGCCTCGGCGACGTTCTCGTAGAAGTCCGCGACCTGCTTCGTGCTGGTGAGTTTGGAGGCGGCCTCCTCGCTGAGGCCGTATTCCTCGCGGAACCGCTCGCGGCGGGCGTCCGGCAGTTCCGGGATCTCCAGTTTCTCCTTCCAGTGGGAGACTCGCAACGGCGGGAGGTCGGCCTCCCGGAAGTAACGGTAGTCCTCCTCTGCCTCCTTCGCGCGCATCGAGACGGTCACGCCGCGGCCCTCGTCCCAGTGGCGGGTCTCCTGCTGGACGTCCCGGCCGCGCTTGATGGAGTTCCGCTGGCGGGTCACCTCGTAGGCCAGCGCCTGCTCCGCGCCGCTGTGACTGGAGATGTTCTTGACCTCGGTGCGGTTGGCGTCTTCCAGGGCGGCCTCGTCGATTTCGCCGTCGTCGCCGACCTCGGACTCGGGCACCATCGAGATGTTGGCGTCGATGCGCAGCGACCCGTCGCGGTCGGCGTCGAAGGCGCCCAGGTACTCCAGCACCTCCTCCAGTTTCGCCAGGAACGCCCGGACCTCCTCGGGGCCGCGGAAGTCCGGTTCGGTGACGATCTCCATCAGCGGCGTGCCGGCGCGGTTGTAGTCGACGAGCGTGTAGTCGGCGTCGTCGATGGACCCGCCGACGTGCTGGAGGCTCCCGGGGTCTTCTTCGAGGTGGGCACGGCTGATGCCGACCGTGCGGCGCTGGTCCCCGACTGACACTTCCAGTTCGCCGTCCTGGCAGATGGGTGCGTCGTACTGGGTGATCTGGAAGCCCTTCGGCAGGTCCGGGTAGAAGTAGTTCTTCCGGTGGAAGTCGGTCTCCTCGGGGACGTCGGCGTGCAGCGCCTTGCCGACCTTGACGGCCGCTTCGACGGCCGCCTCGTTGAGCACTGGCAGGGCGCCGGGCAGGCCCAGGCAGACCGGACAGGTGTGGGTGTTCGGTTCCTCGGCGGGTTCGGTCGGACAGTCACAGAAGATCTTGGTGTCCGTCTCCAGTTGGACGTGGACCTCCAGTCCGATCACGACCGCGAGGTCCTCGCCCTGGACTTGCTGGCTCATTGGAGCGGGGTTCGGCGTGGCCGGAGTAAAGGGTAACGGGATCGGCGAGCGCCCGGAATCCAGGAATCCGGCGTCGAAGTCGGCGTCCCCTCGACGGGTCCGATCCAGTACTCCCCGGGTTCGACGTAGGTCATGTCACCGTCCCGCGAGTACTCCTCGTCGCAGTCGTGGGTGATCACGTCCGGGCCGTGGTCGGTGATCCGGACCTCGACGTCCAGTTTGTTCGAGGGGTCTTCGTCCCCGCAGGTGTCGAACGAAATCGACAGTTGCTCCTCGCCCGGGGCGTCGTCCCCCGGTTGGCGCACCCGGAGGTCGGAGGCGTTCCCGGTTTCGAGGGCCTCCTCGAACTCCAGCACGTAGGCGCCCGGAACCCGGTAGATGCCGTCGATGATCGTCTCGCCGCCCTCCGCTGTTTCGGTCACGACGACCGCGATGCGGGCCTCCTGGTCCCGGCGGTTGGCGACGAGGACGTGCCCGCCGGGCGGACCGTCTCCCTGGAGTGGGGCACATCCAGACAGGACCGGGACGGACGCTGCCCCGACGAGCGCGAGTACGCGACGGCGGGAAAACCAGTCATGCGCCCACTTGCGGTCGTTCGGGGTCAAGACTGTTCTCAGGGCGACTGGAACGGCCGCCCTGGAGACAGGCCCCGGACGGCGTCCCGCTCGACCGTTCCTGTCACTTTATTTTTGCTTGTCTGACGTACTCTTATGGGATCGGGCCACGCCGTACGGAACATGACCAACGGTAACCGGGTCGAGGAACTGGAGTCGGAGGTCGCGGAACTGAAGGCTACGGTGAAGGGTCTCACCGAGGAACTCGTCGAGGCCAACGACCGCATCCGGCAACTCGAAGCTGCAGTGGGGGACGAAGAGGGTACGGACGCGCGCGACGACGTGGAGTTGCTGGAGGACGAGCGACTGACGTCGTTCGTCGACGTCGACGACGCCGAGGACGCCGACGAGGAGACCGACCCCACCGGCGACGTGGCCGCCTCGGACGCTGACGCGGGCGAGACCGACGCCGATAGGGATAAAGGCGACGAGGACGACGAGGGGGACGAAGGGGAGTTAGACGACATCATCGTCGCCTGACCCCGGGGCACCATGCACATCAAAGAGCTGGTACTGGACGACTTCAAGAGCTTCGGACGCAGGACCCGGATCCCGTTCTACGAGGACTTCACTACCATCAGCGGACCGAACGGGTCGGGCAAGTCCAACATCATCGACGCCGTGCTGTTCGCGCTGGGACTGGCCCGGACCCGGGGCATCCGCGCCGAGAAGCTCACGGACCTCATCTACAATCCGGGCCACGAGGGCGAGGACGGCGACGACCGGACGGGTCCCAAGGAGGCGTCCATCGGGGTGGTGCTGGACAACACCGACCGGACGCTCTCCCGCGAGCAGGTGGTCTCGGCGGCCGGCACCGAGAACGTCGGTGACGTCGACGAGATCACGATCAAGCGCCGGGTCAAAGAGACCGAGGACAACTACTACTCCTACTACTACCTGAACGGCCGGTCGGTCAACCTCTCGGACATCCAGGACCTGCTGGCGCAGGCGGGGGTCACCCCCGAGGGGTACAACGTCGTTATGCAGGGCGACGTGACCGAGATCATCAACATGACCCCCTACCAGCGCCGGCAGATCATCGACGAGATCGCCGGCGTCGCGCAGTTCGACCGCAAGAAGGAGGAAGCCTTCGAGGAACTGGAGGTCGTCGAGGAGCAGATCCACGACGCCGAACTGCGCATCGAGGAGAAGCAGACCCGCCTCGACCAGCTGGAGGACGAGCGCGAGAAGGCCCTGGAGTACCAGGGCCTCCGCGAAGAGAAAGAGGAGTACGAGAGCTACCTCCAGGCCGCGGAACTGGAGGAGAAACGCGCCGACCTCGAAGCGACGAAGTCGGACCTGGCCGAGCGCCGTGCGGAACTGGAAGAGAAGCGGCGTGAACTCGACGAGCGCCAGGGGAAGGTCACGCGCCTGCAGGAGGACCTCGAAGACCTCAACGCGGAGATCGAACGGAAGGGCGAGGACGAGCAACTGGAACTCAAATCCGAGATCGAGGAGATCAAGGGCGAGATCAACCGCCTGGAGACCGAGATCGACAACGCCAACGAGAAGATCGAGGACGCCGAGTCCACCCGCCGGCAGGCGTTCGTGAAGATCGACCGCAAGCAGGAGACCGTCGAGGAACTGGACGAGGACATCAAGGAAGTCAAACTGGAGACGGTCAACGTCAAGTCCGACGTCCAGGAACTGGAGAGCGAGATCGAGGCCGTCGAGGCCGAGATCGAGGCGGTCGACACCCAGTACGACGAACTCAAGGCCGAACTGCAGGAGCGCAAGGCCGACCTGGAGACGCTGAGAGACGAGCGGAACGAACTCCAGCGCGAACAGGACCGCCTGCTGGACGAGGCTCGCCGTCGATCGAACGCCGAGGCCGAGAAGGAAGGGGAACTGGACGAGGCCCGCGAGCGGATCCCCGAAATCGAGTCCCAGCTCGGGGACCTAGACGACGAACTGGAGAAAGCCCGCAAGAACAAGCAGAACATCGAGGAGGTCGTCGAGAACCTCAAGCAGGAACGGCGGGAACGCCAGGAGGACCTCGACGCCGTCGAGGACGACCTCCAGGCGGCCCAGCAGGAGTACGCCGAACTGGAGGCCCGCGCCGACCAGAACGGCGACTCGTCGTTCCCGCGGTCGGTGACGACGATCCTGCAGGCCGACCGCGAGGGCGTCCACGGCGCCGTCGCGCAACTCGGCGCCGTCGACGACGAGTACGCCGTGGCCTGCGAGACGGCCGCGGGCGGCCGGATGGCCAACGTCGTCGTGGACGACGACGGGGTGGGTCAGGAGTGCATCGAGTTCCTGAAGTCCCGTAACGCCGGCCGGGCGACCTTCCTGCCGCTGACGGAGATGTACGAGAAGACCCTCCCGTCGGCGCCGGACTACCCCGGCGTGATCGACTTCGCGTACAACCTCGTGGACTTCGACCCGGAGTACGCGGGCGTGTTCTCGTACGTCCTCGGCGACACGCTGGTCGTCGAGGATCTGGACACCGCCCGCGAACTGATGGGCGAGTTCCGCCTGGTCACGCTGGACGGCGACCTCGTCGAGAAGAGCGGCGCGATGACCGGCGGGTCGAAGAAGGGGTCGCGGTACTCCTTCTCGAAGACCGGCAAGGGCCAGCTAGAGCGCGTCGCCGAGCGCATCACGGAGTTGCAGGACGAACGGGAGTCGATCAAGGAAGACATCCGCGACGTCGAGGAGCGCCTTGAGAGCGCCCGAGACAAGCAGACCGACGCCGCCGACCAGATCCGGGCCGTCCGGAGCGACATCGAGGACCGCGAGGCCGAACTGGAAGAGACGGAGGCCCGCATCGACGACCTGGAGGAAGAACTGGAGCAGCTGGTCGCCGAGCGCGAGGAGGTCGACGAGCAGATGCAGGAGGTCGAGACGGCCATCGCAGAGACGGCCGACGAGATCGAGGCCGCCGAGGCCGACGTGGCGGACCTCCAGGCGGAACTGGAGGACTCGAAGATTCCGGAGTTGACCGACCGCAAGGAGCAACTCCAGTCGGAGGTCGGGGACCTGGAGGACCAGCTAGACGACCTCGACGCCCGGATGAACGAACTCGAACTGGAGAAGCAGTACGCCGAGGAGTCCATCGACGAACTCCACGACGACATCGAGCGCGCCCAGAACCGCAAGACCGGGGCCAGCGAGCGCATCGAGGAACTGGAGGCCGAGATCGAGGACCGGGAGTCCGCCCTGGCCGAGAAGCGCGAGCAGGTCGAGGAACTGGAGGAGGAACTCGCGGACCTCAAGGAGGACCGCGAGACCCTCCGGGAGCGACTGGCCGACGCGAAGGCGCTCCGGGACGAGCAGCGCGAAGCGGTGCGGTCGGTCGAGAACCGCGTCGAGAGCCTGGAGAAGAGCGCCGAACGGCTCCGCCAGGACATCGAGGACCTCGAACCCGAGGTCGAGGACTACGACCCCGAGGAGATTCCGCCCCACGACGAGGTCAAGCGGAACGTCCGCCGCCTGGAACGCCAGATGGAGGAACTCGAACCGGTGAACATGCTGGCCATCGAGGAGTACGACGAGGTGCAGGCGGACCTCGACGAACTCCAGGCCGGCCGGAACACCCTGGTCGAGGAGGCCGACGCCATCCGCGAGCGGATCGACCGTTACGAGGCCCAGAAGAAGGAGACGTTCATGGACGCCTACGAGGCGATCGACGAGTACTTCCGGGAGATCTTCGCGCGGCTCTCGGCGGGGTCCGGTCGGCTCTACCTCGAAGACGAGGCGGACCCCTTCGAGGGCGGCCTGACGATGAAGGCCCAGCCGGGCGACAAGCCGATCCAGCGACTGGACGCCATGAGCGGCGGCGAGAAGTCACTGACCGCCCTGGCCTTCATCTTCGCCATCCAGCGGCACAACCCGGCGCCGTTCTACGCGCTGGACGAGATCGACGCCTTCCTCGACGCCGCCAACGCCGAGCGGGTCGGCGAGATGGTCGACGAACTGTCCGACCGCGCGCAGTTCGTCGTCGTCTCCCACCGTTCGGCGATGCTGGAGCGCTCCGAGCGCGCCATCGGCGTCACGATGCAGGACGAGAACGTCTCGGCGGTGACCGGCATCCAGATGACCGCGGAGGCGAGTGCCGATGACTGAGGAGCGCGAGGCGTCGGACGCCCCGGACCGGTCGAGCGGTGAGAAGCGTAGCGACGAACCGCGAGACGACGTGCCGCTGGACATCACCGGCCACGAGGAACGCGACGACCCGGGGGAACGCGGGGCAGACGACGGACCCGCGGACGGAGCGAACGCGCTGACGGACGCCGACGTGGACGACTCTGGCGACGAAGCTCCGGACGACCAGGTGGCCGGCACGGACGGCGAGGAGTCCGCCGACGGCGGGGGTCCCGACCGCGAGGAGATTCTCGGCGACCTGGCGCCGGCCGAGGCCCCGGAGGACGACGAAGTCCAGCCGGTCGAGTTGCTGGTGAACCTCGCGGAGGAGGGCGAGATCGACCCCTGGGACATCGACGTGGTCCGGGTCACCGACAAGTTCCTTGACGCGCTGGACGACGCCGACCTCCGGACCTCCGGTCGTGCGCTGTTCTACGCTTGCGTCCTCCTCCGGATGAAAGGCGACGCCCTGTTGACCGACGAGGACGAGGAACCGGAGGCGGAGCCGGAACCCTGGGAGGTCGACGACCAGTTGCCGGCGGGTGACCCGGTCGACGCCCTGGAGTCGGAGATGGATCGGCGACTGGAGCGAAAACGCGTCCGCGGCAACCCCGAGACGCTGGAGGAACTCGTCAAGGAACTCCGTGACGTCGAGCGACGGATGTGGTGGAAGGAGGCCCGGACCTACGACACCAGCGACTCCCCCAGCGGGTTCGGCCGGGGGACCCAGGAACTGGACTACCGGGTCGACGACGCCGGCCGAGCCGGCGGCGAACCGACCGAGGCCGAAGTCACGAGCAACACCCACGACGAGGACATCGAGACGGTCATCGAGGAGGTCCACGCGGCCCTGCGCGAGCGCTACGAGAAGGGCCGCGAGGAGGTCCTGTACGCCGAAATCGAGTCGGCCGGCGGCTCCCGGGTGATGACCTACCTCGCGTTGCTGTTCCTTGCCCACCGCGGCCACGTCCACCTCCGGCAGGACGAGTTCTTCGGCGACCTCTGGATCAGGGACACGTCCGTCTCCTCGGTGACCGGGGAAGCCCTGGCGGACTGACGGCCCACGGCGCCGAACCGCCGGCGGTCGCGCTCAACACCACGAGGACCTGTACTGGGCACACCAGTCGATGGCCATGATGGTCACCTCGCCGTACATGTCCAGCCGCGGGATGGTACCGGACTTTTCGAGGCCGCCACAGTTCTCCTCGTTGGCGTACATCACCGTATCCTCGTCGTCGTACTGGTCGCCGATCCCGTGGTCGCCGTCGTTGTACCCGAGCAGGACGTGGCCGACCTCGTGGGCACAGCCCTGCTTGGCGTGGCTCGCGTAGGTGGAGGGGTCGTACTCGGGCGTGATCCGGTTGTACGCCCACGACTCACCGAGCTCACCACCGTCGTCGGTTTCCCAGATGTTACCGCCCGAGACGTTCTTGTCCCCGTCCTCGGAGGTATGCCAGTCGGCCCACTGCCCGCTGGTGAGGTCGGCGAGGAAGTGGAAGACGTGGCCCTCCTTTTTGGCCCATGTGCCGTTGTCTTCCATCCAGTCCCACCAGGCCTTCCCGACGGGGCGGTTCACCTCCGGGTCGTCGAGGTACTGGTCGATGTACCCGTCCAGGTCGTCGGTGGTGACGATCGGTTCGTAGATCACCTCCAGCGACCAGTCGTTGTCCTGGCGGTCGTCGATCTGGGCGACGTTGTCCCGCATGGTCTGGATCGCCGCGTCCTCGAGATCAGTCGGAAAGTTGTCGCTGATCGTCGAGTGGAAGTGGACGGTGGACGAACTCCCCGCGCTGGCCGTTCCAGTCGCGAGGCCGCCGGTCAGCGCCGCGGTTCCCGCACCCATCCCCCTGAGAAAGCGTCGTCGATTGGCCCGTTCGGTACGATCGGATGGAGTTTGGTCAGTACCTGACATCGTTCGACATACACCCGGTAGGAGGGATCTGTTAACCATTCACTTGACGGTAAAATTGTAGTATCGTGGACGTGATCCAGCGGGAAGGCCCAAAACGAACGGGCGTCCCGTGGATCGAGAGCGACCACTCCCCCGAGTCACACGTCGAGTTGGATCGCGTGGCGTTCGATCCGGTCGGATCGGGTGGCAGCCGTCGCGTCCGGTGCCTCCTCCAGCACGGAGCGGGCCTGCCGGTACCACTCCTGGGCCCGCGTCTCGTCGCCTTGCGCCCGGCAGAGGTCGACCAGTTCCGAGAGCGTGTCGAGGGTGTCCTGGGGCGCGCCGACGGTCTCGAAGGTGTCGTGTGCGGCCCGTAAGTGTTCGCGGGCCGGTTCGGGCGCGTCCGCGGCGGTTTCGACCCGACCGACCAGCAGACGGCTCCGCCCTACCAGGTGAGTCATTCCCCTGTTCTCCGCCGTCTCGCGGGCCGCATGGGCGTGTTCGCGGGCGCCTTCGGTGTCGTCACGCGCCAGCGCCACCTCGCCACGGAACAGCTGGATCCTGGGGATCGACTTCTCGTCGCCGAGCGTTTCGACGGTCTCCAGCGCCTCGTCGAGGTACTCACTCGCACGTTCGGTGTTGCCGCGGTGTCCGGCGACCACGCCGAGGTTGGCCCGGCTCAAGGCTTCCCTCAGCCGGTCGCCGGCGTCCCGAGCGACCTCGAGGCTCCGCTCGTGGTACTCGCCGGCCTCGTCGTACGCGCCCCGTCTCCTGGCGAGTTCGCCGAGGTAATCGAGGACGCGCGCTTCGGCGGCCCGGTCGTCCAGGTCGCGGACGACCTCGAGGCTCCGTTCGTGGTACTCGCGGGCCCGGTCGAACCGGCCCCGTTCCCGGGCGACGATTCCGAGATTGCTGAGGCTCCTGGCCTCTCCCAGTCGATCGCCGAGGTCACGAACGACCGCGAGGCTCCGTTCGTGGTACTCGCGGGCCCGGTCGTAGTCGCCCCGCTCGTAGGCGACGTTCCCGAGGTTGTTACAGTTCATCGCTTCGACGAGCCGATTGCCGAGGTCCCGGGCGGTGTCGAGGCTCCGCTCGTAGTACTCGCGGGCCCGGTCGTAGTCACCCCGCTCGTAGGCGACGTTCCCGAGGTTACCGAGGTGGTGCATCACCTCCCGACTGTCACCGAGATCACGGGCCAGCGAG
The DNA here is from genome assembly GCA_003021085.1 of Halobacteriales archaeon QS_1_68_20. GTDB lineage: Archaea > Halobacteriota > Halobacteria > Halobacteriales > PXRE01 > PXRE01. Next base: position 185,136 of record PXRE01000001.1, read on the forward strand.
AGACTCCGCTCGAAGTGTTCGCGCGCACGGTCGTACTCGCCGCGTTTGCGTGCGACCACTCCGAGCTTGTTGAGGACGTGTGCCTCCTGCCGTCTATCGCCGGCGGAGCGAGCGATGGCGAGACTCCGCTCGTGGTACTCGCGGGCCTGGTCGTAGTCGCCCCGTCTCCCGGCGGCCTTCCCCAGGTTGTCGAGACACTGTGATTCGATCCGACCGTCGTCGAGTGCCTCGGCAATCCCGAGGCCGCGCTGGAAGTACTCCTGTGCTGGATCGGCGTCGGGGAGATACGGGGCGACTCCGCCGAGCTTGTTGAGACAGACGGCCTTCCCCCGGCGGTCGCCGACGTCGTCGAAGCGAGCCAGTGCCTCCCGGTAGTGGTCCCCGGCCGTCTCGAACTCCCCGCGTTCACCGGCGACCGTGCCGAGCATCGTCCGACTCGTGGCCCGCCACCGGGTCCTGACGGCCGCCGCGTCGTCGCCAGCTCCGTGGTCGCCGATGAACTCCGGCGTCGGTGGGGCCGTGGTCGACGTGCCGGGATCGACCGTTTCGGCCAGCTGGCCGAGCCGGACGAACGCCCGCTCCGCCCGGTCGAGGTTCCCGTGGGCCAGGTTCGTCTGCCCTTTCCAGTACGAGCGTTGCAGTCGCGTCCAGGGCGAACAGGCCTCGGGCAGTTCGACGACCTCGTCGTCGGCGTCCCCGAAAATCGGTGCCAGGTTCGCGGCCGTCCGTCCCACGCCGAAGAGTCGCTCGACGATTTCGTCGGCCCACGCCTCCGGGGCGGCGGCGATCCGTTCGAGGACCGCCGGTTCGTCGACGACGGCCCCGACTGCCTGGCGTCGTGCCGGTTCGTCCGCCAGCGACAGGAGGGCGTTCGCGACCCTGCCGACCCGTGCGGTCGCTCGCCGCTCGCCCTCGGTGGCGAGCAACCGCTCCAGATACGTCACTGCCCACGTCTCGTGGACCGTCCTGTAGCCGGACCCGTCGGTCTCGAACACGACCCGACCCTCTAGCCGGTCGAGTGCCTCCCAGACGGCGTCGTGTGTTGCGGCCGCCGTGCCGTCGTCGGGTGAGACGCCATCGAGAGTATCGGACGCGTGGGTGCGGTCGGCGGCGATGGCGTGAACGTACGCCGGTTCGACGGGGACGCCGGCCGCGATCAGCAGTGCGACGAGGGCACCGACGTCGCCCGCGATGTCGCCCTCGTCGTCCAGGGTCGTGCGGACCCGGTCGACGGCCGTCTCCAGCCGCGTCGGGCCGTCGTCACCGGCCAGCGGTTGCACGTATCGCGCCAGCCGGTGCATCAACAGCACCATCGTCCCCGGCGCGGCCGCGTCGTCCCGCGAGTGCTGGTGGGCGTCTGCCAGCAGTCCAGACGGGGGGATCCCGACGTGCTCGCCGGTGACGGCCTCGACGTGGTCGACCAGCCGTCGGCACTCCGATTCGTCGACGCGGGGGACGTACGTCGTCTCGACGTACTCCTGGCGCACCGCTTCGATCCGGGCGTCCATCGGCACCGTCTCGAACCCGGACCACTCGTTCTCGCGGGCGTCCAGCAGGAAGGTGACGTCGTCGCGCCCGCGTAGCGACGCCACGGCCTCGAAGACCGCGCTCGCCTCGGGCCGGACGGCGTCCTCGACCACCACCAGCACCGGTTCCGCACAGCGCTCGATCAGTGCTTCGAGGGTTCCGGTGGCGTCGAAGGGTTCGCCGCGTTCGCGTTCCCGGTAGAGGACGACCCCCTCGTCGGCCTCCTGCCACCGGCAGGCGACGCGTTTGCAGACGGTGCTCTTGCCCGACCCGGGTGGGCCGAGGAGGGCGACCGCCTGGTTCCCGCGGAGTCGTTCGAGCAGTTCCTCCGTCAGCGATCGGCCGTCGCGCGTGCGGGCGACGGCGTAGCCCGCGGCGACCTCCGGGAGACCGAGGCCGGCCCGCCAGGCGGTCCCGGGGGCCAGCGGATCCCGGCCCTCGACGTACGCCGCGTCGACGCGAACGAATCCCTGCGAGCGCAGTCGGGCCGGCAAACGGTCCCCCAGCAACCGCGGGAGGTCGGCACTCGCGGGTGCTTCCCGGAGATCCGCGGTCGCGTCGCGGGCGTCGTCGCGTCTCGCCTGGTACGTCGAGCGGGCCCACTCGACCGCCCGTTCGTCGTCGCTGACGAGGAGCCCCGCAGCACCGTCGTCGTCGTAGGTGACGACCGTGACCGTCGTTTCCCGGCCGGAGCCGGCGTCCTCTCGCTCGAAGAGGAAGAGACCGAACGACGGGGCGTCGGCGCTGTAGGCCGCGACGCCGTCGGCCGAGGCGAGTTCGGTGACGACGTGGGGAAGTTCCTCGCGAACGGCATCCAGCGTCGTGGCCGGCGCGACCAGTTCCACGTCCAGCCCGTGCTGGAGGACCCTGTCGTGTAGTAGCCGGACGTGTCGGGAGTCGGCGAACTGCGAGGACAGCGCCCGGTAGCTGGTACTGGCTTCCAGCCGGTCGGACAGGACCTCCACTAGTCGGTGACCGGCGTGCCGATGCTCGACACTGGCCGTCGTCACTACTGCCAGTGGCAGTTCGCAGTCGTACGGCAGTGCCGCCAGCGCCTCCCTGGCCGCGAGGATGGAGTCGCAATCGGTCCGGTAGGAGCGATACCGGTCGACCGCGTCCCGACCCGCGTCCGTAGTGGCGAACCCCGCGGACCGGCGGCACACCCATCCGGCGTCGTCGAGGCGTTCGATGGCCCGGTAGACCGTCGAACGGGAGACGTCGAGCCGATCCACGAGGTCACGTTTGTGACCGGGGTCGTCGGCCAGGGCCACGAGAACGTCCAGGCGCCGGGCGACCAGCTGGAGCTTCTCGTCGGTCCAGTCGTCGCCGAGCAGTCGACGGTAGCGGCGGACGAGCAACCGACCGACCTGGGTCGTGACGTACCCGTCGGCGGTGTAGTCCAGCAGGACGGTGTCCGTGAGTTCGTCGAGCGCGCTGTAGACCGTCTGCGCCGGTTGATCGATTGCCTCGACGACCTCGGACTTCGGCGACGGCCTCCCCGCGAGCGTCTCGAGGAGGCCTGCCCGGCGGTTAGATACCCTGATCGGGGTAGGGAGAACTGGGTCGCCCATCGGTGGGCGTGTCTTCCTCGCCACGGTACCATAAACCTAGTTCCGGGCATATCTCCACTGGTCGCCCCTGGCCCGCCCCGGGGGACAGCTTTATGCTACTGAACGCCATATGATAACACATGACACCGTCGAGATTGCAGGAGCGCCTGTCGGAAGTCGAGGGCCGAGTGGACGCCGAGGAGTACGTCCGGGCGCTCCAGCACGTCCGGGGGATCGGGGACGGCCGGGAACGCTGACCGGACGGGTCCGCGAATTGCGTTCCCGGACTCGCGGACCCCGACGCCATCCGGCAGTTCGTCGACGGGTTCGGCACGTTCGCGGCGCTGGCGTTCGTCGTGCTCCAGGCGCTACAGGTATTGGTGGCGCCGGCCCGGCGGGCGTCCTGCTGGCGTTTCTCGTCCCCGGCCTGTCCGACGACGTCCTCTGTTACGCCGCCGGACGCACCGACGTGGACGTGGTGCGTGGCGTTCCTGTACCGGAGACGGTTGATCCGCTCGCTCCGCGTCCGACTGGCCCCGCCGGAGTGTCGGCCCGAGGCGTGACCGCGGGACTTTTCGTGTCGCCGACGTGAGTCGGCGGACATGAGGGACGGAAACCGTCCGACCAGGAGTAGGCGGCGGGTCCTCGCTACCGTCGCCACGACCGGAATCGCGGCGCTCGCGGGCTGTTCGGGCGACGACGGACCGTCGACGCCGACCCCGACCGACGAGACGCCGGTCGGGACGGACCCGCCCGCGACGCCGACCCCGACCGAGACGCCCGTGACGCCCACGCCGACGCCCCTCGCCGACGCCTCGTTCGCGGAGCGGAGCGAGCAGTTCGTCGAACTGTTGGCCGACGGCGAGTACGAGATGGCGTGGGACCGCACGTCGGGAGCGCTGGCCGCACAGCTCTCGCCAGCGGACCTGCGACAGTTGTGGGCGACCATGCAGGACCGCTACGGCGAGTTCCAGGGGACCGGCGACCCGGAGACTCGACCTGCGGCCAACGGAGTGGCGGTCGTCGTCCCCGTCCGGTTCGCGGACGGCGACCGACTGTTCAGGTTCGTGTTCGGGCAGGGCGACGGGGGCCTGACGTTCGTCCCGACGGAGACGCCGGAGTCGGCCGACGCCGACAGTTCGATCATCGGACTCCTGATACTGGCCCCGTACTCGCCGGCCGAGTACGTCGACCGCGACGCCTTCGATGAGCGGTCGCTGGAACTGACGGCGACCGGGGACTGCTCGTTGCCGGCGAGGCTCTCGTTGCCGACCGGCGAATCGTCGGTCCCGGGCGTCGTGATCGTCCACGGGTCCGGCCCCGCCGATCGCGACGGTGCGCTCGGGGCCACACGGCCCTACAGGGACCTCGCGTGGGGGCTCGCCAGCCGCGGCGTCGCCGTATTGCGGTACGACAAGCGGACCCGCCAGTGCGCGATGGACCCGGCGGAGACGACTATCGACTCCGTGGTGGTCGACGACGCGCTCTCGACGGTCGAACGGTTGCGCGACCACGACCGGGTCGACGAGGTGGCCGTCGCCGGCCACAGTTTCGGCGGGGCGCTCGCGCCGCTGATCGCCCGGCGGGACGGCGACCTGGCCGGGACCGTCCACCTCGCCGCGAACGCGCGGCCGTTGCACCGGTTGCTGCTCGCCCAGAACGAGTTCCTCGCGAACGCCGACGCGCAGGTCACCGACGAGGAGCGCCAGCGGATCGAGCAGATCCGCGAGGGGGTCCGACGGATCGAGGACGGAGAGGTCGCTCCCGGCGAGACGGTGCTGGGCGCGCCGGGCGCGTTCTGGGAGAGTTTGCTCGACTACGACCGGTTCGAGACTGCGCGGTCGCTGTCGCTACCGATGCGGTTCCTCCAGGGGACCGCGGACTGGCAGGTGACGGTCGACGAGGACCTGTCGCGGTGGCGGTCGGAACTCGACCGCGAAAACGTGTCCGCAGAAACGTTCGAGGGCTTGACCCACCGGTTCGCCGAGGACCGGAACCATCCGGCGGGTGCGGCGGCGGCCGGCAACGTCGCGCGAGCGGTGGTCGAGGACGTCGCGTCCTGGCTCTAGTCGTCCAGTTCGAAGCTCTCGGCGTCGCTCGTCTCCAGTTCCTCGACGCCCCGCCGGGTGGCTTCGAGGTCGGTGTGCATCTCCGCGAGTCGCTCGTCCAGCACCGAGAGGACGTCGCTCTTGATCAACTCGGGATCGAACCGTTCGGCCATCTGGGCTTCGGTCGCCTCGGTCAGCGTCTTGTAGTAGGCGGCGGTCTTGCCGACCTGCCAGACGGCGAAGCCGATCAGCCCCAGCACGGCGAACTCGACGCTGGCGGCGGCCTGGGTCATCCCCTCCCAGGACAGCGGCAACGCACCGTTCGACAGTTTGAGGCCCAGCAACGCGAACCCGATGCCGATCAACCCCGACGCCCACGCGACCCCCCGGTAGTAGAGGGTCCACTTCAGTGCGGCCTTCGTGTCCATATCCGCCCTGTCTTCGCCGGCCGATTAAAGCCTTGTGTCGTCGGCTGACGCCCGTCTGACGGTCGTCGGCACTCGCTGGCCCGTGGCGGGCGCGGCCGGCAGGGCCGCGACGGAGGCAGTCGATCCTGGACCGTAAACTCGGCAACGAGTGAAAATCCCGCGCGTCGGTACGTCTTCGGGCGGTTCGCAACCTTCTTTATCGAAGTTGGCCTCCTACTAGACGAGCACAATGGCTGTACTCTGGCTGGAGGACATCGACGCGTCCGACATCGAGTCCGTCGGCGGCAAGGGGGCGTCGCTGGGGGAACTCGCGTCGGCCGGACTCCCGGTCCCGCCCGCGTTCGTCGTCACGGCCGAAACCTACCGCTCGTTCATCGAGGAGGCCGGCATCGACGACGAACTGTTCGACGCCGTCGACATCGACCCCGAGGACTCGTCGGCGCTGGCGAGCGCCGAGTCCCGCGCGGAGGAGTTGATCCTCGGCACGGAGTTCCCCGAGGAACTCCGTGAGGAGATCCTGGCGGCGTACGACGACCTGGACCAGGAGTTCGTCGCCGTCCGCTCGTCGGCGACCGCCGAGGACCTGCCCGACGCCAGTTTCGCGGGCCAGCAGGAGACGTTCCTCAACGTGACCCGCGAGGACCTGCTCGACCGCGTACGGCGGTGCTGGGCGTCGCTGTTCACCCAGCGCGCCATCTACTACCGCAACGAGCAGGGCTTCGACGACGCGGCCGTCGACATCGCCGTCGTCGTCCAGGGAATGGTCGACGCCGAGACGTCGGGCGTGATGTTCACCAGCCACCCCTCGACCGGCGACCCGGAGGTCATCGTCGAGGCGGCCTGGGGGCTGGGGGAAGCGGTCGTCTCCGGGTCGGTCTCCCCGGACAACTACGTCATCGATCGGGAGACCGGGGACCTGGAGGAAGTGACGGTCGCGGACAAGAAGGTGATGCACGTCCGTGACCCCGACACCGGCGAGACGGTCGAGCGCGAGGTGCCCGAGGACAGGCGCGAACGGCGCGTGCTGGACGACGAAATCCTCGGGGACCTCGTCGAACTCGGGGAGCGCGTCGAGTCCCACTACGGGACCCCCCAGGACGTCGAGTGGGCGGCGGTCGACGGCGAGGTCTTCATGCTCCAGTCCCGGCCGATCACGACCATCTCGGGCGACATCGACACGGAGGACGACGCCGACACGGGGTCGGCGTTCGCCAACGGTGCCGAGAACGGCGGCGTGGGCATGGACGACTCCGAATCGCTGGACGACGCGGACGTCGGCGATCAGGGGGCCGGCCAGGACGGCGCCGAGGAGGCCGAGAGCGCCACCGACGGCAGCGGCGTCGTCGAAGCCGAATCCGAGGAGGACGTCCTGCTCAGCGGCCTGGGCGCGAGTCCGGGCGTGGTCAGCGGCGGGGTCAGCGTCGTGGGGACGCTGGACGAACTCGACAAGGTCGGGGAGGGCGACCTCATCGTCACCGAGATGACGACGCCCGACATGGTCCCAGCGATGAAGCGCGCCGCGGGCATCGTCACCGACGAGGGCGGCATGACCAGCCACGCCGCCATCGTGTCCCGCGAACTCGGCGTGCCCGCGGTTGTCGGCACCCAGAGCGCGACGAGGCGACTCGGGGACGACCAGGTCGTCACCATCGACGGCGACAAGGGGACCGTCACCGAGGGGCCGCGCACGGACGTCGAGGAACGCGAACCCATCGAGGAGGCCCGCCCCGACACGCCGGTCAAGCCGATGACCGCGACCGAGGTCAAGGTGAACGTCTCCATCCCGGAGGCGGCCGAGCGCGCCGCCGCGACCGGGGCGGACGGGGTCGGTCTCCTCCGCATCGAGCACCTCGTCCTGGGACTGGACAAGACCCCCGAGCGGTTCATCGAGGAACACGGCGGCAGGGCCTACCAGGACCGGATCGTCGACGGCATCCGGCGCGTGGCCGACGAGTTCTACCCACGTCCCGTGCGCGTGCGAACGCTGGACGCGCCGACCGACGAGTTCCGCCAGCAGGAGGGCGGCGAGGACGAACCCGACGAGCACAACCCGATGTTGGGCTACCGTGGCATCCGACGCAGTCTCGACACGCCCGACGTCTTCAGGCACGAACTGGAGACGTTCCGGCGACTGTACGACATGGGCTACGACAACGTCGAGATCATGTTCCCGCTGGTCAACGACGCCGAGGACGTGCTCCAGGCGAGGGCGCTGATGGAGGAGGTCGGCATCGACCCCGACAAGCGGACCTGGGGCGTGATGATCGAGACGCCTGGGTCCGCGCTGTGCGTCGACGAGATGGCCGACTGCGGCATCGACTTCGCCTCCTTCGGCACCAACGACCTCACCCAGTACACCCTCGCGGTCGACCGCAACAACGAGAACGTCGCCGACCGGTTCGACGAACTCCACCCCGCCGTACTGGAGTTGATCGCCGAGGTGATCGAACGGTGTCGCGAGCACGACGTCGACACCAGCATCTGCGGCCAGGCCGGGTCCAAACCCCGGATGGTCCAGTTCCTCGTGGAGGAGGGCGTCTCCTCTATCTCCGCCAACATCGACGCCGTGCGCGACGTCCAGCACGAGGTCAAGCGAGTCGAGCAGCAACTGCTCCTGGACTCGGTCCGCTGACGGCCCGGAATCGTCGGAAATCCGAACTCTTTTTTCGGGGGTCACGAATTTCCGAACGATGCGACGACCCATCGTGATCGCCTTGGTAGCCGTCGTCGTCCTCGCCGGCTGTTCGGGTCTCCCCGGCGGGAGCGACGACGGGACCCCGACCGAGGAACCGACGGTGACGGACACGCCGACGCCCATCGAGGCGTCGACGCCAACCGCGACGCCCGAATCGACGCCGATCCCGGGCGACGTGCTGGCGGACGAGGACCTGCCGCCCGGCCTGACCGCGGACGGGTTCGACGATCCGTCCGCGCTCGTGGACGCCCACAACGAGAACCTGGCGGCCGACGGCGCGGTCACGGAGCTGACCGTCCGGACCGAGGGTGACGCCTTCGAGTCGACGTCGACGGCCACGGCCAGGATCGCTGCCGACGGGACCGCGACGGTCGTCGAGGAGGTCGAATCCGACTTCGCCAACGTCACGACTCGCGTCTACCTCGACGGCGAGCAGACGTTCACGAACCAGACCGTCCGCGGCCAGCACATCTACAGCGCCTTCTCCTCCGAACGGTACCGGGAACTCGCCCTCCCGGGCACCAACGTCCGACAGTACCTCACGCTGTTGAACTACAGCGTCAAGGACGTCGAGGAAGGCGACGACGGGACGCTCGTGACGCTGACCGCCGACTCGGTCAACGAGTCGTACCCGACCGGCGACGTCGAGTTCGCGAACGTCAGCGCGACGGTCGTGGTCGACCTGGACGGGACGATCCACTCCATCTCCGCGAGTTACGACGTCTCCTCGCAGGGGAGCACCCTCACCAACGAGGTCGAGTACGAACTCCAGCAACGCGGCCTGACCTCCGTCGCGGAACCCGCCTGGGTCGACACGGCCCGCGAGCGAGCGACGATGGCCGAACTCCAGTATTCCGTCGAGGACGGCGCCCTCCGCATCGACCACGGGAGCGGTGACGCGATCCCGTCCGGTGCCCAGATCGTCGTGAGTCCGGCCGGGCAACTGGACGTACAGGGCGAGACCGCCGATTCCGTGCAGGTGTTCTCGGCGACGTTACAGCAGGACTTCGAGGCCGGGGGGACCGCCTACGTCTACCGTGCCGACGCGAACGCGACGACCGGGACCGTCGCCATCGGCGAACGGCCCGACGATCCCACCCTGATGTCCGGCGATCTGGTGGTGCAGATCGTCGACCCCCACACCGGTGAGACCATCGACGTCGTCGAGATCGACCGCGAGGACGACGACTGACTGGCGACCAAGAACGCAACCCCTAAGCCGGACTCGCCTGTGCTACCGAGCATGCGGGCCGACCCCCAGTCGTTCGACCGGGTGCTGTCCTCGATGTGTACCGAACCGCATCCGGTCGCCAGGGAGGCGGCCGAGCGGTTCCTCGCCACCAATCCTGGGGACCCGGCCACCTACCCCACGGTCGCCGAACGGGAAGAGCGAGCGGTGTCTCTCCTTGGCGACGTCGCCGGCCTGGACGACCCCGCCGGATACGTCGCCTCCGGCGGGACGGAGGCCAACGTCCAGGCCGTCCGAGTCGCCCGCAACCGCTCGGTGACCCAGGTCCCGAACGTCGTCGTCCCCGAGAGCGCCCACTTCAGTTTCGAGAAGGCGGCGGACGTGCTGGCCGTCGAACTCCGGCAGGTCCCGACCGACGACGACCTGCGTGTGAACCTGGCGGCCGTCCACGAGGCCGTCGACGAGGAGACGGCCCTGGTCGTCGGCGTCGCCGGGACCACGGAGTACGGGCGGGTCGATCCCATCCCGGAACTCGCGGAGATCGCCCACGACGCCGACGCCCTGTTCCACGTCGACGCGGCCTGGGGCGGGTTCGTCCTCCCCTTCACCGACCACGACTGGCACTTCGGCCACGCCCCCGTCGACACCATGACCGTCGACCCGCACAAGATGGGCCAGGCGGCCATCCCGGCCGGCGGGTTCCTCGTCCGCGAGGAGTCGCTTTTGGACGCGCTGGCGGTCGACACGCCGTACCTGGAGTCCACGTCGCAGGCCACGCTGACCGGCACCCGGAGCGGCGCGGGGGTTGCCAGCGCCACCGCTGTGATGGAGGAACTGTGGCCCGACGGCTACCGGGAGACCTACGAACGCGCGCAGGCCAACGCCGACTGGCTCGCGGACGCGTTGGCCGAGCGGGGGGACGAGGTCGTGGAGGCGGCACTGCCGCTGGTCGCGGCGGATGTTCCGGAGGAGTCGTTCGAGGCCTTGCGGGACGAAGGCTGGCGCATCTCGCGGACGGCCTCCGGGGAGTTGCGGGTCGTCTGCATGCCTCACGTGACGCGGGAGATGCTGGAGGACTTCGTCGCCGATCTGGATCGGCTGGGCTGATGGCTGTTTCTGCCGTTTGGTATAGGGCTCCCGGCGCGCGCGAGCAACGCGCGCGAGGGCCGGGAGAGGCCCCGCGGCCCAGCGGGCCGGCCGCCGGGCCGAGTCCCACGGTTGGGGAGGCGTGAGGTTGACCCCTAGGTCAAGTGGCAGCTAGCGTCGACCCTGTCCGACCAGGGAACACTAGCGACCACTTGACCCAGGGATGTCCACACCCTCCCCAGCCGACTGCGTTACTCACTCCGTTGCGTTACTCATCCCTCGCGCGCTTTGGTTCGCGGCCTCGCGGTGCTCGGCACGCGAACCGGCGTTTTGAGCGCCCGGTTTGAACGACCACCCGTGATCCGGACGGACCACCCGATGCGTATGCGCGGGCAGACACCTAGCGCCGGGTGGACCCGTCCGACGACGCCCCGCCGGTGACCCGGCGGGCGGACGCGGTCGGCGAAACCGCGCGCTCCGTTCTGTACCGCTGTCGACCAGTTCGCCGGAAACCGGCGAGTTTACACCACGAAACACCGACGACAAAGACATGAGCCACGAAGACTACCCGACCGACGACCCGGCGGTCGTAACCTGCGGGTTGCCCTACGCCAACGGCGACCTGCACATCGGCCACCTCCGGACCTATGTCGGCGGCGACGTGTACGCCCGCGCGCTGGAGAAGCTCGGCCAGCAGACCGCGTTCGTCTGCGGGTCGGACATGCACGGCACGCCAATCGTCGTCAACGCCGAACAGGAGGGCGTCGACCCCGAGTCGTTCGCGCTGGAGTGGCACGAACAGTACGAGGAGACGTTCCCGAAGTTCGCCGTCGACTTCGACAACTACGGCCACACCCACGACGAGACCAACACCGAACTCACCCTGGAGTTCGTCGAGCGGATGGAAGCGGAGGGGTACGTCTACGAGAAGGAGATCAAGGTCGCCTGGGACCCCGAGGACGACCAGCCACTGCCCGACCGCTACGTCGAGGGCACCTGCCCCTACTGCGGGTCGAAGGCCCGCGGCGACGAGTGCGACGAGGGCTGTGGCCGACACCTCGAACCCGGCGAGATCGAGGACCCCGTCTCGACCATCTCGGGCAACCCCGCGGAGTACCGCGAGCGCCCGCACAAGTTCTTCCGGGTCTCGGACCTCTCGGAGTACCTCACGGAGTTCCTCGACCGGCTGGAGGGGACCGCGAACGCGCGCAACCAACCCCGCCAGTGGATCGAGGAGGGCCTGGAGGACTGGTGCATCACCCGCGACCTGGACTGGGGCATCGACTACGCCGGCGAGGAGGACCTCGTCCTGTACGTCTGGGTCGACGCGCCCATCGAGTACGTCGCCTCCACGAAGCAGTACAGCGAGCGCGTCGGTAGCGACGTCTACGACTGGGAAGAGGCCTGGAAGGGCGACGGCGAGATCGTCCACGTCATCGGACGAGACATCATCCAGCACCACACCATCTTCTGGCCGGCGATGTTGCACGTCGTCGGCTACGACGAACCCCGCTCGGTCATGGCCAGCGGGTTCATGACGCTGAACGGCGAGGGCTTTTCCACCTCGCGCAACCGCGCGGTGTGGGCCCAGGAGTACCTCGACGAAGGGTTCCACGAGGACCTCCTGCGGTACTACCTGGCGACCAACGGCGGCTTCCAGCAGGACGTGGACTTCTCCTGGCAGAAGTTCGCCGACCGCGTCAACGGCGAACTCGTCGGGGACCTCGGCAACTTCCTGTACCGGAGCCTCCTCTTTGCCCACCGCAACTGGGAGGGCACGCCCGAGGCAGACCTGAGCGACGAGGTGCGCGCCGAAATCGAAGCGGCAATCGACGCCTTCGAGGCGGCCGTCAACGACTACTCCGTCCGGAAACTCGGGGATGCGACGCTGGACCTCGCGCGGTTCGGCAACCGCTACATCCAGAACAACGAGCCCTGGAAACTGGTCGACGAAGCCCCCGAGGCGGCCGCCCAGGTGATCCGTGACTGCGTGCAGGTCGCCAAGGCCGTCGCCGTCCTGTTCGAACCCCTCGCGCCCGGGAAGGCCGAATCCCTCTGGGAGCAACTGGGCGAGGACGGGTCGGTCCACGACGCCGAACTCGATGCGGTCCTGGAAGCGCCGCCCGCGGCGTTCGGCACCGAACCCGCCGAACTGTTCGAGGGCGTCGAGGACGAGCGGGTCGAGGAACTCAACGAGAAACTGGAGCCCCGCGTGCAAGAGGCGACTGGCGAGGACGCGGCGTCCGAGGGGGCTGCCGAAACCGAAAGCGAAGAGGCCACGGCGGCCGACTCCCCCGACATGGAACCCATCGCCGACGAGCGCCTCAGTTTCGAGGACTTCCAGGACCTGGACCTCCGGGTCGGCCGGATCGAGACGGTCGATCCCATCGAGGACAGCGACGACCTGGTGCGACTCGAAATCGACATCGGCGCGGAGACCCGGCAGGTCGTCGCCGGCATCAAGCAACTGCACGACCTCGACGAACTGCCGGGCGAGAAGGTGGTCGTCGTCGCCAACCTCGAGAAGACGGAACTGTTCGGCGTCGAGAGTAACGGCATGTTGCTGGCGGCCGGCGAGCAGGCCGACCTGCTGACGACCCACGGCGACGCCGACCCGGGCGAGAAGGTCCGCTAGGCCCGGTCGTCCGCCGGGCGCTTCCTAGGCCCGGTCGTCGACGAGGTCCGCGAACCGGTCGGTGTGGGTGATCTCCATCGTCTGCAGGTCCATGCCGTACCCCTCGATGGTGATCGCCGCCTGGAAGACGGTGTCACGGTCGGGGGCGTCGAAGATGAGCAGGAAGTCGTAGCTCCCCAGGACCGCGTAGGTGTCGATCACGTCCACCTCGAACTCCTCGAGTTCCCGCCGGATCTCGCCCCAGATGGAAGCCAGTTCCTGCACGTTCTGGAACTCACGGTCCTCGACGGTCACCATCGAGACGTACTTCGGCATACGCCGATGTTCGAGAGCGACCCGGTTAACGGTTCGGCCGGGAGTGAGTTGCGTCCCGTCTGGCGGACCGGTGGTGGCCCGGAACGGCCGTCTGGATCAGCCGTCGGCCCGTTCGACGTCGCAGGGGAGGGAACTGAGACTGTGGTAGGGAAACGTCGGTAACGGCGTCCGGTCGGTGCGGTCGGGATCGATCGTCCGGAACCGTTCGAACAGTTTCTCGATGGCGACCTCGGCCTCGACGCGGGCGAGGGGTGCCCCCAGGCAGTAGTGGGTCCCCTTCCCGAACGCCAGGTGGGGATTCGGGTGTCGTTCGGGCCGGAACCGGTCCGGTGCGTCGAACACGTCCGGGTCCCGGTTCGCCGAGCCGAGCCACACGGTGACGATGTCGCCCGCCTCGATCTGCCGACCGGCGAGTTCGACGTCATCGACGGCGACCCGCCGGAGGGCCTGTTCCGGCGACCGGTACCGGAGCACTTCCTCGATCGCCTGCATGCGGTCGATCTCCCCGGATCGGACCGCGTCTATCGCGTCGTGTTCCGCGAAACACCAGACGGCGTTCGTGACGAGACTCGTCGTCGATATGACGCCGGCGAGAAGCACGAGGATACAGAATTCGACCCTTTCCGGGCGGTCGAGGTCCGCCTCGTTGGCGACGAGCGTAACGAGGTCGTCGCCGTCGGTGCGTTCGTCTATCAGGTCGGAGAAGTACTCCCGGAGTTCCCGGTAGGCCCGTCGCTGCCGGTCCCGGGTCTCCTCGTAGGCGGCCCGCGTCTCTTCGTCGGGGTGTGCGATCAGGGCCTTCGACCAGTTCCTGAACCGGTCGCGGCGGTCGGCGGGAACGTCGAGCAGCTCGGCGATGATCGAGACCGGCAGGTCCTCGGCGAAGTCCCCGACCAGGTCGATCCGGGACCGATCGTCCAGGCGGTCCAGTAACTTCTCGGTCAACGCTTCGAACCTCGGCCGGTCGCGACGGATCGCGTTCCGATCGAACGGCGCCTCGGCGAATCCACGGAGTCGCTCGTGATCGGGCGGGTCCGTGTGCAGCATCGTCCGTCCCAGGGGTTGTCCGCTCTCGCCGTCGTCGCCGTCGGATGCTTCGTCCGGGACGTCCACCTCGGCCCGGGTCATGTCGGCCGTAAACGTCCCGTCGTCGTCGAGCACGCGGCCGACGTCCTCGTACCGGAACACGTCCCAGGTCTGCCGCTGGGGGTCGTAGTCGACGGGACGGTCCCGGCGCATTTCGGCGTACCAGCCGAACGGTGCCAACTGGCCCTCCCGGCTGCTGATCGCTTCGGGCGGGAGTGCGAGTGCGGCCGCCGAACCGGAGGACGACATCGTTCGCGTGTCTACGCCGCTTCAAAATTATAAAACTTCCGACAGGACTTCGAACCAGGGGTCCGGTCACGTGAGGCGAACCGGGGTCCAGGGTTGTCGGTGTCGTCGAAAGGTCTGCCGCAACGCGGAGCGGTTTTCGTCTACAACGATACTCGACGTCGTGGCCACCGGGGCCATCGCGGAACGTCGTCGTTAAGGCCAGGGCGGAGTGACGATGTCGCCATTCCGTGAGTCACTGTGTGACATGACGTAACTACCCATTGCCTTGTGCTGTTTATATTTTTGCATTGAAATATTCTGCCGGGTAACCGGGGACAAGCGCCTCGTCTGCGAGTCCGGTTCCGCGACAGTCCGGGGATCTCGTTCGCCGGTCCCGTGGTGGATCGCCGGTCGGCCTCGCCCGATTCAGTTAATTCGAACCCGAGTTAACCACCGGGATTTTTCCGGGGGCGCGGCGTAAATGAGGAGGTATGCGAAACGCGAAGATCGTCTGTACGCTGGGGCCGGCCTCCGATGCGGAGTCAGTGATCCAGCGGATGGTCGAGGCGGGGATGGCCGTGGCGCGGTTGAACGCCAGCCACGGCACCCGCGACGACCGCGCGGCGGCGATCGAGCGCGTGCAGGCGGTCGACCAGCGGATCGACCGCCCGCTGGCGACGATGGTGGACCTCCAGGGGCCGGAGATCCGGACCGCGCCGCTTGACGAACCGGTCCACCTCGCGGAGGGGAGCGAGGTCCGGTTCGTCGAGGGCGAGACGGCCACCGAGTCGGAGGTCGGCCTCTCGCACGCCATCCCGTCGGTCGACCCGGGCGAGCGCATCCTGCTGGACGACGCGCTGATCGAGGCGACAATCCTCCGGGTCGACGACGACGCCGTCGTCGCCCGGATCGAGGAGGGCGGCGAACTCGGGAGTCGCAAGGGCGTCAACGTCCCCGGGGTCGACCTGGACCTGCCGAACCCGACCGAGGACGACCGCCGGGAACTGGAACTCGCGGTGGAACAGGACGCCGACTACGTGGCCGCGAGTTTCGTCCGGGACGCCGAAGACGTCTACCGGGTCGAGGAGGCCATCGAGGACCTGGGCGGCGAGATCCCCGTCGTGGCGAAGATCGAACGCGACGTGGCCGTCCGCAACCTCGACGAGATCGTCGACGCCGCCTTCGGCGTGATGGTCGCCCGCGGGGATCTCGGCGTCGAGTGCCCGATGGAGGACGTCCCACTGATCCAGAAGCGGATCATCCGGCGCTGCCGGGAGTCGGGGACGCCCGTGATCACCGCCACGGAGATGCTCGATTCGATGGTGCACGCGCGCCGGCCCACGCGTGCGGAGGCGTCCGACGTGGCCAACGCCGTCCTCGACGGGACCGACGCCGTGATGCTGTCGGCGGAGACGGCCGTCGGCGACGACCCCGTCGCGGTCGTCGAGACGATGGACCGGATCGTCCGCCAGGTCGAGCGAAGTGACGAGTACGCCGAACTGCGGGAGCAACGGGTCCCGACCGCCAGCGAGTCCCGGACGGAGGCACTGGCCCGGTCGGCCCGCTACCTGGCCCGTGACGTCGGCGCTTCCGCGGTGGTGGCCGCGAGCGAGTCCGGGTACACGGTGCTGAAGACCGCGAAGTTCCGGCCCGGGGTGCCCGTGGTCGCCACCACGCCCAACGACGACGTCCGCAGGCGCCTCGCACTCGTGGGCGGGGTCACCGCCAGGTACGCGCCCTACACCGACGAAGGTGCCGACGCCGTCGTCGAGAAAGCCGTCAAGGCGGCGCTGGACGCCGGCGCCGCGGACAGCGGCGACACCGTCGTCGTCCTGTCGGGGATGATGACGGAACTGGAGGGCGCCAACACCACGAACATGCTGAAGGTCCACGTCGCCGCCGAGACGCTGACGACGGGCCGGAGCGTCGTCCCCGGGTGGGTCAGCGGCCCCGTCTCGGTCGTCCCGGACGGGGACCTGACGGACGTGCCCAACGGTGCCGTCGTCGCCCTGCCGGCGGACTTCGAGGGCGAGTTCGAGGGTGACCTGGGCCGCATCGCCGGCATCGTCGACCCCTCGCCGGGGATGACGGGGTACGCCGCGATGATCGCCAGGGAACTGGAGGTGCCCATGATCAGCGACGCGCCCGTGACGGAGCTCTCGGACGGTCAGCAGGTCACCCTGGACGCCGAGCGGGGCGTCGTCTACGACGGCGACATCTCGACCGCCACGGAAGCCGACCGTCGCTGACGGTCCGTTCCCAGGTTCGACGCCGGCCGCCGACGGCCCGGGGGACTTTTCCCGCTGGGTGCCGAAGACGGCCCCATGGCCGGCCGTTCGAGCGACGACGGAAGCGACGACTTCGGGACGTTCGACGACGGGGCGGATCCTGAAGTCGACGACGGAAACCCGGGGGACGAAGCGGCCGAGGACCCGGACCCAGCGGGCGACGACGACATGAGCGGCGTGTTCGGAGCCGTGGACGAACAGCGGCCGATCGAACCCGGCGACGCCTCCGTGGAGAACGCGCTGTTCGTTCTCCTGGGAATCCTCACCGGCATCGCCTCGATGCTGGCGATGCTGGGCGTCGTCTGACCCCCGGTCGCCGTCGAAGACCGGTATGCCAGCCAGGTGAGGGAAAAACGTTTACCGGCCCCCGGCCCAACCCCCGGCTATGGTCGTGGAGATACTCCCGGATTCGCTGCCGCTGTTGCTGTTCGTGGCGGGAATCCTCCTGACGGCGGCGGAGGCGGTCATCCCCGGCGCGCACTTCATCGTCATCGGCGTCGCGCTGTCTGTCGCCGGGTTGCTGGGCCTGCTGGCCGCGCCGCTGGCGACGCCGCTCGCGCTGGCTGCGACGACGCTGCTCTTCG
Source organism: Halobacteriales archaeon QS_1_68_20 (assembly GCA_003021085.1). GTDB lineage: Archaea > Halobacteriota > Halobacteria > Halobacteriales > PXRE01 > PXRE01. The sequence goes on from PXRE01000001.1 coordinate 202,795, forward strand.
GCGCGCTCGCGTTCTACGTCTACCGGGAGTTCGACTTCTACAGCGGCAACGGGACCGGTCAACCGAGGGACTCCGACGACCTGAAGGGATCCTACGGCCGGGTGACCGAGCGGGTGACCGAGAGCGGCGGCGAAGTCAAACTCAAGGACGGCGGGTTCAACCCCTTCTACCGCGCCCGCTCGCTCCACGGCGAGGAGATCCCGGTCGGGGCCGAGGTGATGGTCATCGACTCCGGGGGTGGCAACGTCGTCACGGTGACGGCGACCGAGGAACTGACCGACGACATCGACCGCGAACTGGAGGCCGGACGGGACGTCTCCGCGAGCGCGGACCGCACTGCGGAGCGAGAACCCGAGACCGACACCTGAACCACCTAATTCCGTCACTGGAAGGGCAACACTTTTCAGACGAACAACCCTAGGTACGCGCATGGATCCGATAGTACCACTGCAGCTTGGCGGTGGCGCGGTGGTGACCATCGTGGGACTACTGTTGCTCGGACTCGTCGTCCTGACGCTGTGGTCCGCCGTGGAGATCGTCGACGCCTACGAGAAGAAGGCGCTGACGGTGTTCGGGGAGTACCGCGGCCTGCTGGAGCCGGGAATCAACTTCATCCCGCCGTTCGTCAGTCGGACGTACACCTTCGACATGCGGACCCAGACCATCGACGTCCCGCGGCAGGAAGCGATCACGCGGGACAACTCGCCGGTCACGGCGGACGCGGTGGTCTACATCCGCGTGATGGACGCCCGGCGGGCGTTCCTCGAGGTCGACGACTACAAGCGTGCCGTCTCGAACCTGGCCCAGACCACGCTCCGTGCCGTGCTGGGCGACATGGAACTGGACGACACGCTGAACAAGCGCCAGGAGATCAACGCGCGCATCCGCAAGGAACTGGACGAACCCACCGACGAGTGGGGCGTCCGCGTCGAGTCCGTGGAGGTCCGCGAGGTCAACCCGAGCAAGGACGTCCAGCAGGCGATGGAGCAACAGACCTCCGCCGAGCGCCGCCGCCGCGCGATGATCCTGGAGGCCCAGGGTGAACGGCGCAGCGCCATCGAGCAGGCCCAGGGTGACAAGCAGTCCAACATCATCCGTGCCCAGGGTGAGAAGCAGAGCCAGATCCTGGAAGCGCAGGGTGACGCCATCTCGACGGTCCTGCGCGCGAAGTCCGCCGAGTCGATGGGCGAACGGGCGGTCATCGACAAGGGCATGGAGACCCTGGAGTCCATCGGCCAGGGTGAGTCCACCACGTTCGTCCTGCCCCAGGAACTGTCCTCGCTGGTCGGCCGGTACGGCAAACACCTGACCGGCAGCGACGTCGCGGTCGAGGACGGCACCCTGGAGAGCCTGGAGTTCGACGAGGAGACCGCCGAAATGCTGGGTCTCAACGACATCGAGGAGATCCTCGGCCAGATCGACGAGGAGGCCGACATCGACGTCGAGGAGATGGAGAAGGAAGCCGAGGCCATCAAGGAGGGCGACGTCGGCGGCGACATCAAGGATCCCGACGATATCATCGGGGAGTCCGACGCCGACCTCGAAACCGAGACGGAGTAACTCGGCCGTCGCCCCGTTTTCGGTCGTTTTCGCTCCCATCCAGGAGCCAATTTAAAGGGTCGGCCCGGAGCGACACAATTTTACGGGCGTCGTTCATACTAAGGATAGATGAGACGCGGCTCCGACGTCGACGAGAGCAAGCGGGCGACGCTCCGGCGGTTCGCGGCCCTCGGAGCGGCGTCGCCGCTCGTGGGTCTCGTCGACGGCCGCGAGGAGGGCGAGGGAAGTGAGGTCCGGGAGGCGATCGCCGGCTACCTGGCGGCCACGCCCGGCGCGCACTTCTCGAAGGTGCGCGACGACCTCAAACTCGGGACCGGCGAGGCCCAGTACCACCTTCGGCAACTCGTCGACGCGGGCGCCGTCGAGAGCTACAAGGACGGCGACTACCGGCGCTTCTTCCCCGGCGAACGGTTCTCTAGCTTCGAGAAGGTTGCGCTCGGCTACCTCCGGCGGGAGACGCCCCGCGGGATGCTCGTCGAGTTGCTGGCCGACCCCGGGGTCACCGCGGGCGAACTGGCCGACCGTCTGGACGTCTCGCGGGCCACCGTGAGCAAGTACGCCGGCGAACTGGAGGAGGTCGGCCTCCTCTCGCGGGAGGACGGCTACGCCGTCGAACGGCCCGAGACGGTGCTCGTACTGGTCGTACGGTACGCCGACTCCTTCGACGCGCGGGCGGTCCGCGTGGCCGCCGAAGCCGACGAGTTACTCTCCTACAGCGCGTCCGACGGGTAAGCGACCCCGGCACGACAGCCACCCGAGACAGCACGCCCACAGCACCGCGGTCGCCGTCGGGGAGTGACCGCCGAGGGACACGCCGATGCGTTCCGTAACCACGGGGTACGCCAGTGGGATGCCCATCGGCGTCGTCGCGTCGATCACCAGGTGCGACACGTAGCCAGCCCCCAGCGCACCCCCCGTGGCCCGGGAGCGAGCGGCCACGACGGCGGCCAGGACTCCCACGGCGACCGCCGAGTGAGTGATCCCGCGGTGGACCAGCGGCCACTCCAGGGTCGCCGGGAGCAGGAAGTCCGCGTCCGCGACCACGCCGCCGAGCAGGCCTGCTCGCGGGGCGTCGTACAGTGCCGACCCGAGCGTGTACCCGACGAGCGCGTGCGTCGAGATGGCGGCCGCGAGGAACAACGCGTAGCTTCCGAAGTACGTACCCACGCAGTCAAGGCGGTGTCGGTTTCGGAATAAGTTTTCCGGTCGTCACCTGTCCTTCCGGACGACCGGCGACCGGAGTTCGAAGTCGGGGAGCCACCACTTGAGTTCGAACCCGATCCACCCCAGCGACGCCAGGATCCCGACGAACGCCGCGAAGAACTCCGCGCGGCCCATCCACACCGGCGCGACGAAGATGACGGCGTTGAAGATCCGTGCCGGGATCACTATCCTGACGAGGTCGCGGATGATCGCCAGGAGACTGAAGCCGTCGTCGGACCCGACGGTCGAGGTCCGGGATTCGAGGCCGAGGTGTCTGGCGCTCTCGCCGGTACTGCTCTCCGGGCCCGTCCCGAGTCGTTCGGCGTCGTAGGGGTGGCTCAGCGGAACCTCCCAGACGATCTCTCCTTGCTGGTTGACCTCGATGAGCCGCTTGCCGTTGGTGTCGGTGATCAGCGTGTTGCCGTTCGGGAGTCTGTCGGCGTCCCGGGGCCACTGCATCTCGTCGTCGGACCACTCCCAGGACTTGGTCCATCCTTCGCCCTCGCGCTGGTACTCGATGATGCGGGCGTTCTCGGAGTCTGCGACCAGCACCGCCGGACCGCCCCGTTCTTCTGGGATGTAGTCGGGGTTGTGCTGCTCGTAGAGCGTTTCGTGGTCGTCCTCGCTGCCGAGGGTCCAGTTCTCGACGACGCCCGTCTCGCGGTCGATGAACGCGACCTGGTCCTGGTTGCGCATGCTCACCATCACGCGGCCGTCGTCGAGCAGTTCCACATCGTTCAGGTGGGCCCAGTCGTCGGGGTAGGGCCCGCCGCCCTCGACGGGATAGTCGCTCTGGGCGTCCCACATCCACTCGATTATCTCCGTCTCGGTGTTCACCATGAACACCTGGTCCTCGATCATGTCCGCGACCAGGATGTGGGTCTCGTTGACCCGCTCGTGGTCGTGCCACTCACCCGCGTACTCGTCGTGGTCGTACCGGGCGTAAATCTCGGTGACTTCGCCGGTCGAGAGGTTCACCCGCTCGACGACGTTCCGCGTACAGGGCGGTGAGGAGCACGTCGGCCCCTCGGTGTGGATGGTGTCGGTGGCCGCGTACTCGACGGTCATCGACGTGTTCGGCACGCGGTCGACGTCGTAGTACTTCGTGTGTTCGTCTTCGTAGTACAACAAGCTTCCATCGGGATTCCAGGCGATGATCGTCCCGAACCTCGCCGATTCCGTGACGACGGTGGCGTTGTCACGGGGTTCGGGTCGGGGGACCTCGCTCGTGGAGGCGGTGGTCGGCGCCTTCATCGCGCCGTTTGCGAGCACCGCGACCGACAACAACAGGACGACCACGAACGCGAGCCGGATCCGGCGACGTGACGGCATACCCGTGTCTGTCCTCGCAGTCACCTTGAGTCTTTAGGAGTCGGACGGCGTCACGTCAGGCCGAGACCATCCAGGTCGTCGACGAGGAGTAGCCCCACTTCTCGACGTCGATCTCGAAGTCCCCTTCCTGGATCGCGGTCATGTTGGTCCCGACCTCTTTGGCGGTCATGCCGAGTTCCTCGCCGATGAGCCGGGACTTGAAGTAGGTCTGGTCGTCGGCGCGTTCCCGGAGGAACTGGAGGATGCGGCGCTGTTTCTCCGAGAGCGATCCGTCGGCGGGCGCACTCGCGCTCGTGCTCATGCCTACCTCTATCGTGGAGTCGGACTTAGGGGGTTTGGTACGGTCGGTTAACCCGCCGCTGTCTTTCGATTACAGGCCCGGAAGTAGGTGAAACGAACCGCCCAGGTCCCGGGGTTGGTAGGATCGGTTAAGCGGTCGTTTTCCGCGGTCGGTCGGGACTTCTTCGGACACGGTCCAGAAGGTTCTTACTTGCACCGAAACACCCTCCGGTCGATGAGCAGTCGGGTCGAGGTGAGCGTCGTCCTCCCCGCGTACGACGAGGCCGACACGCTAGAGCGGACCGTCGAGGTAACCCTCGATACCCTCGGGGAGTTCCTCCCGGAGGGGAGTTACGAGGTCATCGTCGCGGAGGACGGTTGTACCGACCGCACTCCGGAAATCGCCGCCAGGATGGCGGAGGCCGACGACCGCGTCGGCCACGTCCACAGCGACGAGCGTCTCGGCCGCGGCGGGGCCCTCGAGGAAGCGTTCTCCCGCGCGCGGGGAGACACCATCGCGTACTTCGACACCGACCTGGCGACGGACATGCGCCACCTCGAGGAGTTGATCGAAAGCGTCCGCTCGGGGGAGTACGACGTCGTCACCGGGTCCCGCTGGATCCCGGGCCACGAGGCCGACCGCCCGCCCAAGCGGGGGATCCCTAGCCGCGTGTACAACGGCCTCGTCAGGTTGTTCCTGCGCTCGAACCTGAAAGACCACCAGTGCGGGTTCAAGGCCTTCGACAGGGCCGTGCTGGACGACCTCCTGTCAGACGTCGAGGACGACCACTGGTTCTGGGATACGGAACTGCTGGTTCGCGCCCAGCGTGCCGGCTACAGCGTCCGCGAGTTCCCCGTCGACTGGACGCCGCAGGGCGACACGAAGGTCGACCTCGTGCGCGACGTCTTCGGGATGGGGAGCCAGATCCTCCGAACCTGGTGGCAACTGTCGGTGTCGCCGCGGGTGAATCGCCGGCGGTCCATCGCGGCGGGCATCCTCCTGGTCGCGGTCGCGGTCGTGTTGATGGTCGGTGACGTTCCGCCGGTCTGGGAGGGGTACCTGCCGGTCGACGAGGTCCTCGACAGGCTGTCGAACGCGGACGCGAGGCTGGTCGCCGCCGCGACGGTGCTGTACGTCCTCTCCTGGCCGTTACGGGGCTGGCGCTACCAGGACATCCTCTCGGAACTTGGGTACCGCGAGGACGCCGGCTTCCTGACCGGTGCGGTGTTCATCAGCCAGACCGGTAACCTCGTCTTTCCGGCGCGGGCCGGTGACGCAATCCGGGCGTACGTGGTCAAGACCCGCCGCGCGGTGCCGTACCCGACGGGATTTGCGTCGCTGGCCGCCGAGCGCGTCTACGACCTCCTGACTATCACCGGTCTCGCTGGCGCGGTGTTCCTCGGTCTGGCGGCGTCCGGTCGCGCGAGCGGCCTCTTCGACGCCGTGCTCACCGCCAACCGGTCGAGCGGTCGGACGGGCGTGATCGTGGCCCTCGGAATCGGTGCCGCGGCCATATTCGCCGTACTGGCCATCGTCGCCACCGCGCGTAGCGACCGCAACTACGTCCGGGCCGTCGTCACTCGACTCAGCAACGACTCCTACGCGGACTACGTGGCGGGTGTCGTCGAACGGTTCGCCGGCGACGTCCAGCGGATCGCGGCCGACCGCGGCACGTTCGCCCGCGTCGGCCTCACCAGCGTCGCCATCTGGACCATCGACGTGCTGGTCGCCGTGCTGGTGTTCGCGGCGTTCGAGGGCGTCACCGAGGCCACCGGTCCGGTGATGGTGCTCGCGGTCGGCTTCTTCGCCGTCAGCGTCGGCAACCTGGCGAAGGTGCTGCCGCTGTCACCCGGCGGTGTCGGTCTCTACGAGGGGGCGTTCTCGCTTCTCGTCGTGGCCCTGTTGCCCGTCGGCTGGGGGACGGCGCTCGGGGCGGCCATCGTCGACCACGCCATCAAGAACGCGGTCACCGTCGGCGGCGGCGTCGTCTCGATGCTCTGGTTGAACGTCTCGCTCACCACGGCCGTCGAGGAGACCCGGAACCTCGACGAGGCCGAGGTCGGGTCCGACTAGTAACAGTCGGTGACGAACGGGCCGAACGCCCCCGCGACGGCCGTCCGCAGGGCCGACTCGCGGTCGATCAAGTTCCCGGTCAGCACCCCGGCCGCGCCCTGGTTCTCCTTGACGTTCTCCAGGTCGAAGGCGTCGTCCATCACCGGGCCGAGTTCCTCGCCGTCGCGGACGCGGGCGGCGACCGAGTCGGGCAACCCGAGACTGGGGCCGGCACCGCGGCCGGTCGTCTCGCCGTCGGTGACCGCCGCCCACATGATCAGGTACAGGCCGTCGGAACCCTCGAACTCTGCGACGCCGCCCTCGATGCCGACGCCGAGGTCGTAGTTTCCTGCACCCAGCGCACGCTCGGCGCGGTTCCGTGCCCCTTCGATAGTCTCGGCGTGACCGACGGGTTGCTCGCCGACGCCCGAGTCGACGGCTTCGGCCTCGACGGACCCGCCGGGGAACGACTCGAACGCGGCCTCGGTCGCCGCCCGCTTCACGGGGTTGGTGCTCCCGACCGCGACGCGCATACCGACGGACGAACGCCGGGGGACTTGTCCTTTTCGTGGCAACGGCTCCCTTGACAACCGCACACACGACTTAAACCGATGTTGCTGCCCACCTCAGAACCTCGTTTTGGAACATTCTGGCCGGTCGACGGTTCCGATAGGGAAAATTTTAAATGACTTTCGAGATAACGTCGGGTCAAGGACCGCTTCGGGGTTTTGGGATCTTCCTTCCCGGAGCTTCCACAGCAGGGGATTGTGACAAATGACGGACGTAAGCACACGGCATCGACAGCACGTATCGGACGAAGAAACCGAGAGGACCGACGAGCAAAACGAGTGCCCGGAGTGTGGCGGGTCGCTGGTCACCCACGAGGAGGACGGCGAGACCGTCTGCCGGGAGTGCGGCCTCGTCGTCGAACAGGACGGCATCGACCGCGGGCCGGAGTGGCGCGCGTTCGACGCCAAGGAGAAAGACGAGAAGAGCCGCGTCGGCGCCCCCACGACGAACACGATGCACGACAAGGGGCTGTCGACCAACATCGACTGGCGGGACAAGGACGCCTACGGCAACACGTTGTCGTCCAGCCAGCGCAAGAAGATGCAGCGCCTCCGGAAGTGGAACGAGCGCTTCCGTACCCGTGACTCCCGCGAGCGCAACCTCAAGCAGGCGCTGGGCGAGATCGACCGCATGGCTTCCGCGCTGGGCCTCCCCCAGAACGTCCGGGAGACGGCGTCGGTCATCTACCGCCGCGCGCTCAACGAGGACCTCCTGCCGGGCCGCTCCATCGAGGGTGTCTCGACCGCGTGCGTCTACGCCGCTGCCCGTCAGGCCGGCATGCCCCGGAGTCTCGACGAGATCGCGGACGTCAGCCGGGTCGAGAAGAGCGAGATCGCCCGCACGTACCGGTACGTGGTCCGCGAACTCGGCCTGGAGGTCAAGCCCGCCGACCCCGAGAGCTACGTCCCGCGGTTCGCCTCCGGTCTCGACCTCAGCGAGGAGTCCGAACAGCGCGCCCGCGAACTGCTCCGTAACGCGAAGGAAAAGGGCGTCCACAGCGGCAAGTCCCCGGTCGGCCTCGCGGCCGCCGCCGTCTACGCCGCCTCGCTGTTGACCAACGAGAAGACCACGCAGGCGGCCGTCTCGGAGGTCGCCGACATCTCCGAGGTTACCATCCGGAACCGCTACCACGAACTGCTGGAGGCCGAGGAAGGCCTCGTGGTGTAGACGGTCGAATCCTTGTGAGAGTAGCCGTTTGATTTTTCCTGTGGGGTAGTGAACGGACCGTCCCGAAATGGCGGCTCTCGAAACGCTGTCGATCACCGTGGAGACGCTGCGCCGGGAGCGGATGTTGCTGCTCGGCGGTTTCACGGTCGCGGCCATCGGGGGACTCGTTTCGTTGCGTGACGTACTCGGCGTCCCCACGGTCGCAGCTACGGGGGCTGGCGTCGTCGCCACGCCGTTTCTGCTCGGCGGACTGCTCGGTATGGCCGAGGGTTCCCTCTCCGATGGGGCTGAGCTCGAGGAGTTCGTCGACCGCGGACGGGTCCACTACGTCGATCTCCTCGTCGGCTGGATCGGCTTCATGCTCGTCGTGGCCGTCGGCGCGGCCGTGGGAACGCTGTTCGTCAGGCTGGGCACGTACGGACTGGGTCCGTTCGGCGTCTTCTTCCTCGGGCTGCTCGGATTGCTCCTGATGGTCGGAACGCCGGTGGCGCTGCAGTTCTTCGACGTCGGCATCGTCGTCGGAGGCCGGAGCGCCGTCGACTCGCTCGTCCAGAGCGGCCGACTGGCCTGGGAGAATCTCGGGAGCGTCGTGGGGTTCTCCCTCGTCTACGGAGGCATCGTCCTCGCGGCCACCATCCCCGGGTCCGTCCTCCACGTTCGTGCCGTCGAATCGACCGCTTCCGGGCCCGTCGTCGTCTCCGAACCGTATCTCTGGGCCTCCGTCGTGACGACGGTCGTGCTGGGGTCGGTGGCGCACGCGCTCTCGTTCACCGACAAGGTCGCCTATTCCCAGCAACTCTACGAGGACGTCCCGGCCACCGATTCAACAGGTGTGTGACGTCGGTCTGCCGGACCACCGATATCCGCCCCACGGCGCAGTCGACAGCGAGGTGATTCGGGCCGCTGGATTTCCCAAAGAACCTTACAACGGACGTTCTCGGAACACACGGATGCAGACGACCCACGAGGTCCACGTCGGCGACGCCCGCTCGATGGAGGCGGTCGACGACGAGTCGGTACAGCTGGTGGTCACGTCGCCGCCGTACCCAATGGTGGAGATGTGGGACGACCTGTTCGCCGGTCTGGACCCGACGGTCGGGGACCTGCTGGACGCCGGCGCGGACCAGCAGGCGTTCGAGCGGATGCACGACCTGCTGGCCCCCGTCTGGGACGAACTCGCGCGCGTGCTGGCGCCCGGCGGCATCGCGTGCATCAACGTCGGGGACGCCAACCGCCGGGTGGACGACGAGTTCCGCCTGTACCCGAACCACGCCGTCCTCCAGCGGCGACTGGCCGAGCGGGGCCTCCGGCCGCTCCCGGACCTGCTGTGGCGCAAGCCTTCCAACAAGCCCTCGAAGTTCATGGGATCGGGAATGGTACCGCCGAACGCCTACGTCGCCCACGAACACGAGTACGTGCTGCCCTTCCGGAAGGGCGACCTCCGTTCGCTCGCGGCCGGCGCGGACCGGCGCTACGAGGCGGCGTACTTCTGGGAGGAGCGCAACGACTGGTTCTCGGACCTCTGGGAGGACGTCCAGGGCGTCGACCAGGCGCTCCCCGACGAGGAGCTCCGGGAGCGCTCGGGCGCGTTCCCCGTCGAAGTTCCCTACCGACTGATCTGCATGTTCTCGGTGTACGGCGACACCGTGCTGGATCCCTTCTGGGGGACCGGCACCACCTCGCTGGCGGCGATGCTCGCCGGCCGCTCGTCGGTCGGGTACGAACTCGACCGGGAGTTCTCCGGCGTCTTCGGGGAGCGCGTCGACCGAGTTCCCGACCTCTCGCGTGAGGTGATCGAGCGCCGACTGGCGGACCACCGCGCGTTCGTCGAGGACCACGACGGCGAACTGGGCTACGACGCCGAGTACTACGGCTTCCCCGTCAAGACGAAACAGGAGCGGGAGATCCGGTTCTACGCCGTGGATGGCGTCGAGGGGTCCGACGGCCGGTACGTCGCACGGCACTTGCCGTATTAAGGTTATCCAAGGGTAGAGGGGCAGAATAAAACAGTCGTAAGGTGCTGAAATCGGCTTTCATAACATCTAGCATTACATCGGGCATTGGTGCTAGTTCGATCTCGGTAATTGGGAAGCCATCATTTAAAGAGGTGAAAATTATCACGGTAAGAGAGGGTGAGGACATTCGTGACACCTCAATTGTTCCTAAAAAATGGTATGATGAAGTAGTCAAATCTAGGAAAGCTTATGAGAAATTAATAAAAATATATGACGGAAGTGCTGTAGTTAAGTCAATTGGACGTTCGGTGAAACGAGACAAGACTATCGGTGGATATTCACGACCTTGTCTCCAAGTGTACCTTGATGATTTTGATTCTGGGTTAAATATACCTAATGAATTATATGATATAGATATTCAAGAATCTCGCCACGAAGAGGGGCAATTAGATTGCGAAGAAGATTATCATCGTACTACTGACCCTCTAAAGGGAGGATTAGCTGGGGGTGGTGATGAAAGTGGCTTTCTTTAGCCTGGGACATCGCTATTGTCCGACAAACTGATAATATAGATGTAAGCGGATATGATAATTGGATCGCGAATGAAGTCTGGGGCCCCATCTCTGGTCACGCAACACAAGATGGTGTTGATGAGCTAATATCGACAGAAGAGACCGTATATAAAAGAGGGAAAAGAACACGTCTTACTGAGGGTATTGTTCATGAGATTACTAATGGTAGCACGTCCCGTGCCCCCGATAATTATAATTATGTTCGAATAAGTAATAACCGAGAATTCGGTGATTCCGGCGGCCCATATTATGTTCGAAGAACAACACCAACTGGCGAACGTTATCTAGCGATGGTTGGTATCCACCATGGTTCCGGTGGATGGGGTGGTTCTAAAGGTTGTTCCGCTTATGAGATCCATGATTGGAGTGGTCTAACCTTTTCGTAGTTCGAACTCTACAATAAAGGCATGATAAGCGAACGTTGACCCGTCGATCACATCTATCGAGTAACCTGGTGGGTGCCCCAGTGTCGTATACACGACTTTCTCGATATCTTGCGAAAAGAAGGGTAACGTATTTCTTATTCCTTCTTGGCGAAGTCCCCACTCCGGCACGAGAGGAAGTGCATCGTCGTGAGATCCCCGTCGTCGGGCAGTAAGCTCGTACTCTTTGCCAACATCTGGTGAAGGATCATTGTACGTCACCCTCATTGTTTCTCCTTCTTGCTCCACCTCAACAAATGGAGTTGCCGTGAGGCTGACATTTTCACCTTCTAATTGGAAGGGGGTCACGGCAGCGAATCGGGAGTTATCACTACCAAATGAGCCGACTATGGAGAATGTATACGTTCCCGATCCAACTCCCGCCAACGAAAATGATGAGTCCGCACTCGGTGACAGTTTTTCAGGCAACTGATCAAGCTGATCGTTATCCACGACTGCTTCCCAAGTATGTGTCTCACCTCCGTTAAGATAGTGTAATTCATCCATATATTCGAAAACACCGAGGTTCCACCAGCGACCCTCAACGTACTTATGTAATCGCCAGTGGTAGAAATTTGTCTGGAATCGATCATTACCATGATTGGCTACTTCAAACGTAATATTTGCCCCAGGTAATTCCGCAGTGGATGGGTCAACGGTCACGAGAATAGATCCTCCTCCGGAAGCAGGATACCGAACCTCGTTAACATCTGGGAACGTAGGTGGTTCCCTGGCATCCTTGGGGGGCTCTGGCTGAGTTGGAGTTGATGATTCACCAACCGAAAGACATCCTGCTACCGCTGTCGGAATTGCTGTCAGGAACAACCGTCTATCCATGAATTGATTCTGTGTATCGTTGTATGAATTCTTTGTGGATATTATTGAATTACTCACACTATTTTGGACTACTTTTGAGACTAGGAGTAAGAATAGCCAAAGACGATTTAAGTCGCCGAGTGGAGAACGCCGACCATGGACTTCGGGGAGTTCGTGCTGGCGGCCAGCACCGCCGACCTGGCCGACGAACCCGCGGCCCGCGAGCACGCCGACGCCGTCGAGTTCCGGATGGACTGTACTCCGTGCGAGTATTTGAGGAGACGGCACTAGCCCCGAGTCATTTACGAGGGATTTCCCGGCGAGGCGAGCGTGGGGGTATTCGAGGGTCGGAGCCGCGAGTCGGCAGCCGGCGATCCACGGCCGTCCCCCTTCGGTCGATCTGCCGTCCTCGGCCCGAAAACATACGTCGGTTCCGACGACAGCAGGACCGTGACGAACACCTGTATTCTCTACGCCGATCCCGACGGGACCGACCGCGAGGAGGTAATCGAAGGCCTCCGGGCGGACCTGTCCGATCTCGACCCCACGTTCGTCGCCAGCGGGTCGCTCGCCGACGCCGAGTCGGTCCTCGAGGATCGATCCGTCGACTGCGTCGTCACCGAGTACGACCTCGGCGACGGGCTGGGGATTGAACTCATCAACCACGCGCGGATGCACCAGCCGGACACGGGCGGAGTCCTCTTCTCGGCGGTCGGCTACGACGAACTCGACACGGCCATCTTCCAGGCACCGGTCACCGAGTACCTGGACAAGGACTCGCCCCGTGCCGTCACGCGGCTGGCGGAACTGGTCCGCCTGACGATCACCCGGCGCACCCAGATCTCCTATCCGCTTCCGGAGGGAGAGACCCAACGGCTCGAAGCGCTCGGCTCGTACGACTTCGACGCGGAGGGACTCCAGCGATCACTCGACCGGATCACCGAACTCGCGGCCCGTCACCTCGACGCCTCGAACGCGGTGGTGAACCTGATCGAGAAACACCGCCAGCGGTTCCTCGCCACCGACGACCCGTCGGCGGCCTGGGACGCGACGTCGCGGGCGGACTCGGTCTGTACGTTCACGATCCTGGACGCCGACCGGGTCCTGACCGTCGAGGACGTGACCGACGATCCGCGGTTCGAGACCAACGACCGACTCCTCGGCGAGGGAATCCGGTCCTACGTGGGTGCGCCCCTGGTCACGTCGGCCGGCCACGTGATCGGGACGGTGTTCGCCTGGTCCGAGCGTCCCAGGTCCTTCGACCGGGCAGACGAGACGTACGTGCGGGTCCTGGCCGAGGTCACGATGGACTTGATCGAGTGCCACGTCCGGCCCGACGAGCGGGGAGTCGCTCCCACGGACGGGGAGGGAGGGCCATGAGTTCCCGGGGATCGATTCCACTGAACGCGATCAAGCCGGGCACGACGCTGTTCGTCGAAGGGACCTCGTCCGACCGCATCCGGACGCTGTCGTTGTTGTTACTGTTGGCAGCCAAACGGTCCGACGTCGGAATGTTGCTCGTCGCGACCGACATCTCCGGCGACCGACTGGCCTCGTGGTGTACCCGCGCACGCCCGGAACTGAACACGTCGAACGTGAAGATCGTCGATTGCACCGGCGAAGGGGTCGACGGGTCGGACGCCGACTCCGGACCGGACGCCGAGAACCTCCCGGCGGCAATCGAGGGGATCGACGCCGCCGCCGACGACTTCGGGCTGGGGACGGAGCACATCGCCGGCGACCACGTCGACGGCTCGAAGGCCGACTCCGGGGTGACGATTGAACGGGTTTCCTCCGTGAGCGACCTGTCGAGCCTCGGTATCAAGTTCTCGATCCTCCACGAGAACCTGTCGAACCACGGGTACGACCCCGTTCTGACCGGGTTTATCTCCACGTCGACGGTGCTGGAGGAGGTCGGCGACGTCCGGACCGTGTTCAGGTTCCTGATGCTCGCGTCGGGCCGCATCAAGTCGGCCGACGGGCTGGGCGTCTTCCCCATCGACGCCAGCGCCCACGACGAAGTGACGGTCAGGACCATCAGGGAAGCCTTCGACGGCGGGATCGAGATCCGCGAGGCGGACGACGGCGACCTCGAATTTCGCACCCACGGCCTCCCCGACCAGCCCGAAGAGTGGACGCCGTTCGCCATGCCGAAGTAGTCGGCACGGCCGACGCCCTCCAGGCGGGCGACGGACTTCCCGGGGCCCGACCGACTCCTCGGCACGCGACCGACTCCTCGGCACGCGACCGACTCCCCCGTGCGCGGGCGACCGTCCTGGCGTGCCCCGCGTTTAAACGGACGGCCGACGAACGACGGGTATGGACTTCGGGGAGTTCGTGCTGGCGGCCAGCACCGCCGACCTGGCCGACGAACCCGCGGCCCGCGAGCACGCCGACGCCGTCGAGTTCCGGATGGACAACCGCCCGACTTGGGAGGGCGGGGAGGCCGACGGCGGCGACGGCGCGGGGGACCCGGCGAACCGAGACCGCCTCCGGACGCTCGCCAGGGCGGCCGAACGGCACGCGGTCGAGGCGATCGACGTCGAACTGGCGACCGCCCGCGAGCAGGACGGTCGCCACACTATCGAGGCGGCCCGCGACCACGGCGCCGCTGTCGTCGTCTCCAGCCACGACTTCGAGGGGACGCCGGGCGGGGACGGACTCCGGGAGCGCCTGGACGCGGCCACCGACGCGGGCGACGTGGGCAAACTTGCGGTGACGGCCGAGGACGCGGGGGACGTGCTCCGGTTGCTCTCGGTCACCCTGGAGTTCGCCCAGGGGGGTGATCGGGTGGCGACGATGGCGATGGGTGAGGCCGGCCGGCACTCCCGGGCCGTCGCGCCGCTGTACGGGTCTCGAATCGGCTACGCGCCGGTCGACCCCGCCGACGCGACCGCCCCCGGCCAGTACGACCTGGCGACGTTGCGGGGACTGGTCGACCGCCTCGGCGGGAAACCCGAAGGTTAAGGACAGTCCGCTTTCAAAACGGGCGCATGGCGGACACCGGACGGAAGCGACCCTGGCTGGCGGCGCTCCTGGCCCTCGTCTACCCCGGGCTGGGGCACCTGTACCTTCGGATGTGGGCCCGGTCGCTGATGTGGTTCGGACTGATGATGTCGGTCGTCTTTCTCGCACTCCCCGAAGCGGCGTTGCAACCCGCCGACGGCGGGTTCGGGGCCGCCATCCAGAACGTCAGCGAAGCCGTCTCACAGCTGTCGCTGGAATCCCAGCTACTGCTCGCGACGATCACCGGCCTGCAGGTCGTCGACGCGTACGTCCTGGCCCACCGGAGCGGCCAGGAGACCGACGACTCCGGTCCCGCGTGCCCGTCCTGCGGGAAGGAACTCGACGAAGAACTGGACTTCTGTCCGTGGTGTACGACGCGACTGGACGCCGCCGAAGAGGCGTAACGGCGTCGCCGTCACGTTCTCGAGACCTTATACCGTCGCGTCGACCGGCCCCACGGTGATCTCGACCAGCTTGTCCGGAGTCGGCACAGCAGCGTCACGTCCCGGACGAGGTTACCTCCCAGCGTGCGAACTCCCGACCCGTCTCTTCGGCTTCCTCGGGAGGTCGTGGCGTCGACCACCGTCGGTTGTGGGCGAGCGTTCGGCCGATCTTGCTACCCAGCCGTAACCACCACGACCCCGGCCGCCTGACGGAGTCGATCAGTGCCGCCGTCGAGCGGGTGATCGATCCCTTCGCCGCCCGGTGGGTGTCCGCGTTGGCGAGCCGCCGGGCGTTGTACCAGGCAACCGAGCGTCCCAGCCGGATCGCGTAACCGGTGAACTGTTCGTCGACGGGGCCAAGGAGCCGGTCGAACCGTCCCAGGAGTGGATTGTAGCGCCGCGTGACGGCCGCCTGGATGGACTCCGTGTTCGCCGCCAGCACCTCGTTCATCTCGTGGTAGTCGCCGAGCCGACGGTCCGCGTGGTCGACCGTCTGGAGCGCCATCGGGAGGTCGTAACTGATGTGAGCGCCCATCGCGAACACGAGATCCTCGATGACCAGCGACCAGCCGTCGATGGCCGCGTACACGTCGGCCCAGGGCGTCGGTGCGTGTTCGGACAGCGCCGACTCCCCGTCGGCAGCCAGCCAGTCGTCGATGGCGTCCATCGCCGCGACGAACCGGCCACCGAACGCCAGTCCAAGGTCCGCCACCCACTCGGGGTCGTCGAACCCGGTGTCGGTGGCGGCCAGTCGGTCCGCCAGGTCCAGGGTGAGGTTCCGGTAGGCGAACGCGAACACCGCCCGCGAGTCGCGCTGTCGCTCGTATCGCCGCTGGTAGTCCTCGATGCGACCGGCCAGCGCCTCGACGCGGTCGGCGGGTTCGTCGGCCACGTCGATCAGCACTTCAGTCGACACGGTGGATCAACTCGGTCGCCGTGGCCCACTCGCAGGTCAGTTCTGCCTCGATGCAGTCGCCCGCAGGTTCGTAGTGGCCGGTCCAGTCGGCCCCGAGTAGCGGCATCCGGTAGGTCGCCTCCGGTCCGCTGGTGATCTCCGCCGGGTACGCCTTGTGGCTCTCCAGCAGGCCCGGGATCGGGCCGAACCGTTCCTCGGACACGACGGTCGCGTCACGGCAGTTCGGGTCCAGCCGGTACTCCTCCTCGAGCGTGTACAGCGGGATTCCGAACTTGGTGATCCGGATGTCGTTGGTGGCGACGCCGGCCTCGCCGCGGTCGGGGGAGGACTCGACGGCAGAGGTTATCGTCGCGTGTCCGAACAGCCGTATCGTCAGGACCATCGCGACGACGAGCAGTCGATCGACGATGCCGATCGACGACCCCAGGAAGCGACGCCAGTCGGTGACGTGGAACCCGAACGATCCCTGCCACTGCCCGGGGCCGATCTCGAAGTAGTAGGTCCGATTCGGACAGCCGGAGGTGCTCACGCCCGACACCTCGGCCCGGGTGAACGCGACGTCATGTAATACGGACGAGATACTGCTAATACTAAAGTCTGCGGGCGAAAACGAAAGGGGCGGCCGGATTACTTCTCGACGATACGCTCCTCGATGGCTTCCCCGAAGTGGCGGGCGGTCGGTTCGTAGTACACGAGGACCTCGTCGCCCGCCTGAAGGTCGGTCACTGCGGTCCGCCCTTTCGGGGTGGCGACCTTGACGGTCTCGGCGTTCTGGAGCAGGGTCTCGATCCGGTCGCCGTCCTCGGTCTCGGCGGCGACCCGGAACATGGGACGGCGTTCGATCTTGCACCGGCCGACGACGGCCTCGCGGGTGTGGCCCTCGCGGTCGACGACCAGCACCTCGTCGCCGGCCGAACACTCCGAGAGGTACTGCGTCTGGCCGTCGGGCACCCGGAGGTACGCGTGGACGGCCCCTGCGTTGACGCGGAACGGCCGGGAGGCGACGTACGGCGAGTCGGCGGTCTCGGCGTGGACGAAAAAGAGGCCCCGGGACATCGACCCGACGAGCATCCCCTCGTCGTCGCCGAGCAGCGACCCGGTGTCCACGCAGACGCGGTCCGCGCTCCCGGCACGCTCGACCTCGGTCACCTCGGCCCACACCAGGTCCAGCGTCTCCCGGTCGGCCTCGTCGCGGACGGCGACGGTCTCGCTGATCTCGCCGGGGTCGTCGCTGTCCAGTAACACGGCGTCGGCACCGATTTCGAGGGTCTCGAAGGCGGTCCGGGCCTCCTCGGCGCTCTCGACGCCGGCCACCAGCGTCGTCTCCTCGCCGATCCGGGCGATCAGGTTCTCCAGCGGGATGATCGTCCAGTCCTCGCCGACCACCACGGTGTACTCCGCGGCGTCGGCGGCCGAGGCGGCGAACGACTCGTAGGCCTCGTCGAGGATGCGGACGTACGCACCGTTCGCGCCGTTTCCGAGCGCCGCGAGGTCGGCGGCGTCTTCGGCGTTCCCCGGGAGTGCGACGGTCCCGTCGCCCTCGCTGTCCTTGCCGACGATGACGGCGTCCGGGTCGGCCGCCGCGTCCTCGCTTCTCTCGGCGCCCGACCGAGCGCCTGCTCCCGATCCGTCCGGGGACGCGAACGCCGCGACGTTCACGTCGCCGAGTTCGCGGACCCGTTCGACGTCGGCCTCGTCGACGAATACCCAGTCGACGCCGGCCTCCAGCCCCGCCGTGATCCGGCGACGCCGGGCGTCCCAGTCGCCCACCGCGTCGTCGGCCTTGAGCCACACCGCTCGTGTCATGTGCGAACGCTCGCGGCGACCGCAGTTGAACGTGGCGGATCGGGCGGTTGCGACCGGCGGGCAGGACCGGGCCGTGGCGGTGGCTCGCACGGGGAAACCCGAACGCCAAAGTGTCCGACCGCTGATGGCCCGGCATGGCCGAGTACGACGCCGTCGTCTTCGACCTGGACAACACCATCTGCGTCCACCAGCAGGACGACGAGGAGATTCACGAGAAGGTGTTCGAACGCGCGGGCGTCGGGCAGTTCTTCCAGCCGTCGGACCTGTACGCGCTCGACACCGACGACCTCCCGACCGCCAACTCCCACCGCGAGTACTTCGAGCACGTCTACCGCGCGCTCGCCGAGGAGGTCGGTGGCGACCCCGACCACGCCGAACCGCTCGCGGCCGCGACCGTCGAGGTGCTCGATTACACCCAGGTCGAGTTCCGCGAGGGGGCGGAGACGGCACTGGCCCGCGCCACGGAGAACGGCCCGGTCGGACTGGTGACCAACGGCGGCGAGGAGGTCCAGACCACGAAACTCTCGGCGCTAGGCATCCGGGACGCCTTCGACGTCGAGGTGTTCTGCGATCCCGGCGAGGGCATCCCGCCGAAACCCGATCCGACACCGCTCTCGGAAGCCCTCGACGAACTGGGCACCGATCCGGCGCGGACGCTCAAGGTCGGTGACGCCCTGGAACTCGACGTTGCGGGTGCCCGGGCGGTCGGGATGGCCGCGGCGTGGGTCCCCACGAGGGAGCCGACGACCGACCCCGACCCTGCTCCGGACTACACTCTCGACTCGGTCGACGCGGTCGCTGACCTGCTGTAGCAAAACGGGGACGGTCGGGGGTTACTCGGTGAGTTCGTCGCCGGCGTAGGCCGCGCCCGCGGCCGCGATGGCCGTCGGGACGCCGACGAAGATGCCGTTCATCAGTCCGGTGCCGAACTTGAAGCTGACCTTCTCGCTGAACCGGAAGCTCTCCTCGAAGACCTCGGCCTGCTGGGCCGCGAGGAAGCCGCTGAACACCAGGAACAGCACGGCCCCGATGCCGGCGCCCGCGGCGGACACGATCAGTAGCTCCTGGGTGTCTGTGGCCAGCCTCGTCCCGAGTACGAGTCCCGCGATGGCCCCGAGGCCGACCGGCAGGTACGGCCCGAAGAAGATGACGAAGTTGACGACCTCGTTCTTGAACCGGTTCTGCTGGATCTCCTGTTGCTCCGGCGATGGGGTCGGCGTGTCGGCTTCCTGCTCGCCGACCTGGATGGGGTTCTCACCCTGGCCACCGTACAGCGCAGGAAGCAGGCCGAACGCGATCCCGGCCACGGCGAACGCCGCCGCGACCAGCAGGATCTTCCGGCCGACGCCGTCCGACAGCGCCCCGCCACCGGACCCGTGGTGGCCGGCCGGCGGCTGCCCCTGGGGACCTGCCGCTGGTCGTTGCTGGCCGCCCTGGCGCGGCTGCTGACCCCGTGGCTGCTGGCCCTGGTGGGTGGTCTGGCGACGACCCTGTTGCCCCTGTCGTCCCTGGGGGCGTCGTTGCCCGCCGTTCTGCGGTTGCTGTTCCCCTGATCGGTCGTTTGCAGGGGGTCTCCCCCCGTCTTCGTTCCCTGACATGCGGTCTCCACTCGTCGCGGTCGCGTCGACGGGAACCGTCGTGCGATTCCGCGTTACCAGAGACACCAGAGGCGAATTACAAGAGTGTTTCGACCGATTGACGTTATTACCGGGGATGAGGCCGCCCACCCCGGCCGCGCACCTGCGGTGCTTGCGTCGCCCAGGTCCCTGGGCCGGCCTCGCCCTTCTCGGCATTCGGGGCCTGTCACGGTCGTCTTCGGGGGATTTCGAGGTCATCCGGGTGAGCCGGAACTGCGCCTGTGCATGGTCGGTTTTCTCCCCGTCCTGGTGCCCCAACCACGGGTAACCCGTTCCAACCGCGGAGCAGTCGCGTATTCTCGCGGGACCCCTGGAAAAGCGGCGGCGGCGATCAGTAGTCGTTGTCGAGCCAGCGCTGGGCCTCGTCACGGGTGCAGGAACTCAGGTACTTGGAGTACCCCGTCCGTGCCTCGACATTGTCCGTCTTACATGCCTCGCTCGGGGCGCTATTGTAGATCCCGGTGTACATCGTCAGCAACGGCGACGTCGTGGCGTCGTAGTATTGCTGGCCGAAGGAGTGTTCTTTCCCCGAGACGGGAGCGTTCTCGTCTTTCAGGAGGGTGTGGAGGACCTCCTGCATGACGAGGTTCTTGTACGCACGCGTCCCCTCCCAGCCGTTGACGTGGCGGTTGATGTACGCCCGGGGGGTGTTGTTCTCCTCGTAGCTTCCGATGGCGACCCCCGCACCTGCGTTTGGCTTCGCGATCACCGTCGCGATCCATCCCTCGTACAGCGTGTGATTGCTGGTGAACCGGTCGTCGACGCAACTCCACGAGGTGCAGTCGCCGAAACTCGTCGAGGTTTCGCCCCACGGAAAGACGCTGGCCTCGACCCCGATCTGGCTGGCTGCATCCCGGATCGCACTCTCGGCCTGGTCCTGGGCAGTGGCACTGACGCCAGGCCCCCGCCAGAGGTCGACCCGGATGGTGTCGGTGCTGCCGGCCGCGACCGGATCCGCTACGGTGCCGAGACCGGCCGTGAGCGTACCGGTGACGCTCGCCTTCTTGAGGAACGATCGCCGCGACACGTCCGCTTCTGACGCGTTCATTTTCATATATCGACACTGAGATAAACGTCCCAAGGGAATTAATACTTCCGTTTATTATAATTAAGATAGTATTAATTATATCACTTAACGACCACCGACCAACTATATAAGACTGTAGTAGATCGCGGTCCAATACGTTAATTTGAAGGAACTGTCATGCCGGTCCGATCGGGACGCCGGTCGCCCGTTCAGTCCGCCAGGGGTGTGGTCTGGTCGGCCAGGCGTACCTTGGGGTGACGGACGTTACTCTCGACATGGCCCTCGCACACGCGTTTCTCGGGCGCGCCGGGAATCGACTGACGGCAAAGTGCGCAATCCGATTAGTGGACGCCTCTCTCGTCTGCCCCCTGGCCGAGTGATCCGGGCCAGAACCCTCCGCGCCGCCCCTCTCAAACCTCCACTGCGAGGCCTGACAGATCCAGCGCCTCCTCGGCCCCCGCATCCTCGTGGACGACCGCGGCGACGGCACGGGCGATGGCTTCGGGGTCGTCGTGCTGGAAGACGGACCGGCCCATCGAGACGCCGGCGGCGCCGGCGTCCATCGCGCCCCGGACCATCGATAGCGTCTGGCGGTCGGTTCCCCGGGACCCGCCGGCGATGACGACCGGGAGTCGCGTCGCGTCGACGACCTGCTCGAAGGAATCGGGGTCGCCGGTGTAGGAGGTCTTTACCAGGTCTGCACCGACCTCCTCGCCGAGGCGAACCGCGTGGGCGACGTACTCGGCGTCGTGCTCCGGGTCGGCGCCGTCGAGGTTCGCGCCCCGGGCGTAGGTCATCGCCAGCACCGGGACGCCGAAGCGCTTGGCCTCGCGGGTGATCTCGGAGAGTTCCTCGATCTGTCCCGGTTCGTGGTCGCTGCCGACGTTGATGTGGAAGGAGACGGCGTCGGCGCCCGCCCGCAGGGCGTCCCCGACGGTCCCCGTCCGGCGCTTGTCGTTGCTGTCCGGTCCCATCGTCGTCGAGGCGTTCAGGTGGACGACGTAACCCGACCCGTTCTTGTTCCCGTGGACCCGAGGTGCGATCCCTTTCTGGGTCAGGACGGCGTCGGCGCCGCCGCGGGTCACCGCGTCGATCGTCGATTCGATGTCCGCCAGTCCTTTCACCGCCCCGAGGGTGATGCCGTGGTCCATCGGGACGATCACGTACCGGTCGTCCGTTCCGATCCGGTCGAGTCGTGCTCGAGTTCCGGTAGTCATAGTGTAACAGGCTACGAAAACTCCGGTTAATTCCCTTGCGATTCCGGCGTGGCCCGCGTCGCGCCTTCCTCGGCGCCGGCCTTCAGGTCGGCCACGGCCGCTTGCAGGCGCTCCGCGACCGTCGCCGGGTTCTCGTCCGCTTCGACGCCCTCCGCGACCATCTCGACCAGCGCACTGCCGACGACGACGCCGTCCGCGCCGCCTTCGACGATGGCGGCGGCGTGTTCGCGCTCGCTGACGCCGAACCCGACGGCACGGGGCACGTCGTAGCCGTCCAGCCGAGAGAGGCTCTCGAAGGTCGCCTCGCTCAGGTCGGTCCGGGCACCCGTGGTCCCGAGTCGCGCCTGGACGTACGCGAACCCGGACGTTCGCGCCATCAGGCGGTCCAGGCGATCGCCGGTCGTCGTCGGCGCGACGACGAACACCAGGTCGAGACCGTGGGCCTCGCAGGCGTCCTGCAGCGGGTCGCTCTCCTCGGCGGGCAGGTCCGGGACGATGACGCCCGAGAGTCCGGCCTCCGCGGCGGCCTCGACGTACGGTTCCGGTCCGTCCTCGCTGCCGTACTGGTAGATGGGGTTGTAGTAGGTCATCACCAGAAGCGGGACGTCGACGTCGAGGTCCCCCACGGCGTCGAGGAACCGCTCCGGGGTCGTGCCGGCGTCCAGCGCCCGGAAGATGGCGTTCTGGATCGTCGGCCCCTCCGCGATGGGTTCCGAGAACGGCATCCCGAGTTCGATGGCGTCCGCACCGCCGCGTGCGAGCGCTCGGACGAACTCCTCGGTGGCTTCGAGGTCCGGGTCGCCGGCCGTGAGGTAGGGAATCAGGGCCGGGCCGTCCGCGAAGGCGTCCGCGACTCTCGGCGCTGGTTCCGCGCTGGCCTCGGTCATCGCTCGAACACCTCCAGGTCCGGCGCGGCGTCGAGGTCCCGCTGTTCGGTCTCCTCGATGACCGTCTCCAGGTCCTTGTCGCCGCGGCCGGAGACGGTCACGACGACGAGGTCGCCCAATTCCGCTCCTTCTCGTTCGAGGAACCCGAACGCGTGTGACGTCTCCAGCGCCGGGATGATCCCCTCCAGGCGCGAGAGGCGGTGGAACGCCTCCAGGGCCTCGTCGTCGCCGACCGTGGCGGGGGTGACCCGTCCGGACTCCACGAGGTCCGCGAGTTCGGGGCCGACGCCGGCGTAGTCCAGGCCGGCGGAGACGCTGTGGGATTCGAGGATCTGGCCGTGCCGATCCTGCAGGAGTTTCGTCCGGGCGCCGTGGAGGACGCCCTCGTCGCCGGTCGACAGCGAAGCCGAGTGCGGAGCGACCCCCTCGTCCTCGTGGCGTTCGAGGCCGGACCCGCCCGCTTCGACCGCGTAGAGATCGACGTCTTCGTCGCCGACGAAGTGGTGGAACGACCCCATCGTGTTCGACCCGCCGCCAGCGCAGGCGACGACGGCGTCCGGCAACCTGTCGGCAGCCTCCTGGACCTGAGACCTGGCCTCCTCGCTGATTACGGCCTGGAAGTCCCGGACCATCGACGGGAACGGGTGCGGGCCGACGACGGACCCGATGACGTAGTGGGTGTCCTCGACGTTGGTGGCCCAGTCCCGCAACGTCTCGTTGATGGCCTCTTTCAGCGTGCCGGACCCGACGTCGACGGGGTTGACCTCGGCGCCGTCCAGTCGCATCCGGAAGACGTTGGGCCGCTGGCGGTTCACGTCGGTCCGGCCCATGTAGATCTCGCAGGGCATATCGAGGTGGGCGGCGGCCATCGCCGTCGCCGTGCCGTGCTGGCCGGCGCCGGTCTCTGCGATCACACGTTCTTTGCCCATGTACTTCGCCAGCAGGACCTGCCCGAGCGCGTTGTTGAGTTTGTGCGCGCCGCCGTGGACGGAGTCCTCGCGCTTGAGGTAGACCTCGGTGTCGTACCGCTCGCTCGACCGGTCGGCACGCTGGAGCGGCGTCGGCCGGCCGCCGAAGGTCCGCAGGTGTTCGCGGAACTCGTCGATAAAGCCGTCCTCGTTGTCCAGCACGTACCGCTGGTAGGCGTCGGTCAGTTCCTCGACCGCCGGCATCAGCGCCTCGGGGACGTACTGGCCGCCGAACCGGCCGAACTTGCCGTCGTCGGCCGGCGTCTCGCGGGCGTCCCCGCTCATGCCTGCACCAGCCTCCGCGTGTTCGCCGCGACGTCACCATCCACGATTGCGGTGCCGACTAGCAGACCGTCCGCGCCCGCGTCGCGCATCCGCCGGGCGTCGGCAGGGGTCGTTACGCCGCTCTCCGCGATGGTCGTCACGTCTTCCGGGACGGCGGGTGCCACCCGCTCGAAGGTTCCGAGGTCGACTTCCAGGCGCGCGAGGTCGCGGTTGTTCACGCCGACGAGGTCGGCGCCAGCCTCCACTGCAGCCTCGACTTCTTCCCGGGAGTGGACCTCGACCAGCGGCTGGAACCCGCGGTCCCGGGCCGCCGCGACCAGTTCCTCGAGGTCGTCGACGAACCGCGCGACGAGCAAAACGGCGTCGGCGGCGACGCGGCCCAGTTCGTCCTCGGTCAGCACGAAGTCCTTGCGGAGCACGGGCACGTCGACGGCCTCCCGGACGCGTCGGAGTGCTTCCGGGGACCCGCCGAAGTGCTCGGGTTCGGTCAGCACCGAGATGGCGGCAGCGCCGTTGTCTACCATCTGCTCCGCCATGGTGACGGGGTCGTCGTTCCGCACGCCGTCGGTCGTGGGACTGGTCGGCTTGACCTCCGCGACCGTCGGTACGCGTCCGTCTCGCTCGGCCGCGGTCAGCGCCGCGGGGAGCGACCGGGGGGACACCGAAACCGGGTCGCCGTCCGGCGTCGACCGCGAGCGTGCCGCCGAGAGCACCTCGCGGATCGCCGGGGCGTACTCCTCTGATCCGATCATTGTTGTACATCGAAGTACGGATTTGTACATAACTCTTGCGGACGACCGGTCGATCCCCCCGGGGGAAGGTCGTCTCCGGCGCGGGGCGAACGTTCAAGTCTGTGCCGCGCCACGTGTCGGCCATGGAGGAGGAGGCCGGCATCGCCGCCCGCGAGTCGCCGTTCCTCGGGCGGACCGTCCAGCTGGGGTACGCCGCGGGGAAGGTACTGCGCGTCTCGTTTCCCACGGAACCTGACGACGAGGCGAGCCCGGACCACCCCCTGCTCGACCGCATCTTCGCGTACCTGGAGGGTGAGACCGACGACTTCCGGGACGTCTCGGTCGCGCTGACGCTCCCGACCGACCAGCGGTCCGTGCTGGAGGCGGTGCGCCAGGTGGGGTACGGCGAGGACGTCGACGTGGCGGCGCTGACGCGGGCGACACCTGGCATGGACGCCGACGACGAGGACCAGCGACTCGTCAGGGAAGCGCTGGCCGCCAACCCGGCGCCCCTCGTCATCCCGGACCACCGGGTCCGCGACGGGCCCAGCGCCGCGCCGCCGGAGGTCGAACAGCGACTCCGGTCGCTGGAGGAACTGTAAAAAGTCACCACCGCTCCTCGACTGTTGGTCCCCGGAGCACCGCGACGAGCCAAAGCATTATCAGGTCAGTTGGTTAATATTATCGACAATGCTGGAGTATCACCTGGCCCTGGTCGGCCTGCTCGTGGGCACCCAGGTCTTCTTCACGGTACTGGCCGTGACGAACGTTCGCCACGGCGAGCGCGCCATCGGGGCGGCCGAGAAGTGGCTGGCGACGGACCTCGGCGTGGACGACCCCGACCGGATCCGGCGGATGCGCCGCGCGGACGCCGGCCTCTCGGTGCTACGGTCCTGGCTGGTCTTGCTCGCTGCCCTGCTAGCACTGTATGGCGGTCCCCTCGACGGACTCGTCGACTGGTTCGCGGCGACGGACCTCGGCACCGTCGCCAGCGGCACCGCCCTGTTCGCCGTCCTGGCCGCCGGCTACGCGGTCCTCGTCGCGCCCATCAAAGCGTTCGAGGCGTTCGTCGTCCGGGCCTTGCTCGGTGCCTCCCGGCCGCCGCTCTCCGCGTGGGCAATCGGTCAGACCGTCCGGGCGGCGGCGCTCCTGGTCGGCGCGGCCGTCGCGGGTGCCGCAGTAACGGCCGCCGCGACCACGTGGCCCGACCGCTGGTGGCTGCTGGGCCTCGGTCTAGTCGCCGTCGCCGTGGTCGTGGGCCAGGTCTTCTACCCGCAACTGCGCCATAGGGTGCTGGACGACCCCGAACCGGTGACCGACGGCCCGGTGTACGACGCCGTGTCGGAGGTGTTCGAGCGGGCCGGCCAGGCGCGGCCGGACGTCTACCGGACGACCGGGGGCGACCACGCGTCGAAGATGGACGCCCACGTCTCGGGACTGGGTGACGGACGGGTCGTGCTGTCGGACGCGATGGTCGAGGAACTGTCGCCCGAACAACTGCAGGGCGTCGTCGCCCACGAACTCGCACACCTGACGAACGGACACCTCTGGAAGGGGTTGGTCGGCGTCGTCGCCCAGGCGGCCCTCGCCGCGGCCTTGCTGGGTTACCTCGTCGACGCCGCCTGGACGTACGCGATGTTCGGCGTGGGGTCCGGCGCGACCCACGTGGGCCTGGCGCTCGCGCTCGCGTGGGCGTACCCCGTGGTCAGGTTGACGGCGCCGCTACGGAACGCTCCGACCGTGGCGTTCGAGCGCCGGGCGGACGCCTTCGCCCGCGAGGTTCTCGACGACCCAGAACCGCTCCGGAGCGCGCTGGCGCGCATCTCCGGCGGCCTCCTGATCGACCCGTTTCCTCACCGGGTCTACGTGCTGTTCCACTACACGCACCCGCCTATTCCGGCACGGCTCCGGGCGCTCCGGACCGAGACCGACGAGGGGTGACCCGGGAGACGAACTGTCGTTCGGGTTCGAACGGGAAGAACCGCCGGGCGGGGAACCGGCTGCGTACTGCTTCGCCGCGCTTTTACCCGTTCGCAGGTCCGTCCTGGCGAGAAATCCTCCGGTGGTGTCTTTGTCCGCGGGCGGTGCCCAGGGGGTCGTTACTCGTCGTCTTCCTCTTCGTCCCACTCCTCGCGGACGTGGGCGGTGAGGCTGTTACAGATCAGGTACAGCATGTCGTTCACCTCCTTTGGTGGCTTTCGTTTGGGTTCGGTTGGCGCACGATTCGGGTCGACCGGGTCGGCATCCACCGGCGAACAAGTCACCGGATGGACGCCCACGTCGGTCGTTACTCGTCGTCTTCCTCTTCGTCCCACTCCTCGCGGACGTGGGCGGTGAGGCTGTTACAGAACAGGTAAAGCATTGTTTTCACCTCCGTTTGACGTTCTTTTTCTGCATTGTGGTGATGTGTTCGTGCCGTGTCGGTTTTCGGTAACGGCTCCCGCGGACGATTGAATTGTTGTCCTGTTGAATAATAAAACTGTCGAATTTCAATTCCATAATAAATTTGTGTAATTAAGGCGAGAAACGGAATTGAGTTGGGTAATTAACCGTGTGCGGGCCAGACGTTCGTATCTTCTAATTTTACCTGAAAGCGAGTAAATGATTCAGCAAACTCCCGCGAGGTCGATTCAACGGCGAGGCGGTCCGAGCTGACGGTGCGGCCCTTACGTACCGGTGGCGAAAGGCTTACATTAAATCCTTGAACAGTCTGTACCAGTTCGAGGTAGACGCGGGTTCCGCCAGGACGCCGACGCCTCGCGGGACTCGCGCTTGACACACATGGTCGAAAAAGAAGACATCAGACAACACGTCGAAGCGAGTCTGGAGGCGTTCAACCGCGCCGGGGCGGCGTTGCACAGGGCCCAGGCGTCCGTCGAGACGCTGGAACCCGAGGCGGCACTGGAGGACCTGGCAGAGTGCAGCGAACTGCTGGCGACGGCAGACGACGAGGTCCAGGAGGGCCTCGCGTGGGCGGAGAAAGGTCTGGAGACGGGCCTTATCCGGAGCGCCTACGAGGAACTGGCAGACGAGCACACCTCGCCGTTCGAACACGGCGACCGCATCTTCGGTAACCTGCGTCGCCAGGGCGAACTGGACGACGTCTTCCTGTCCGACGACGAGGCGTGGAACCACCTCCAGGAGGCCGGCATCACGGGCAACCCGTTCGCCGGGTACGAGCGGTACGCTTCGTTCCTCACCCGCGTCCGGGATCACGTCGACGGCCTGGCCAGGGACGTGGAGAACGGCGTCGACGAGGAGCGACTCCGGACGTCGATGTGGCGCGCTTCAGTCGCGTACATGCGGACGAAGAACCTCCTGCAGATGCTGGAGTTCATCAACCGCGAAACGCGGTGACACCCGAGCCCGCCGCTCGCGTCTCGTTTTCCCGCCAAAACTCGATTTCGAAAGTTTCGGCAACGAAACACTTAATGAGGTACCGGTGGTGGGCCGAAACGTGGCGTCCGTCCACACCGAATTCGCGTCGGCGCCTCGCGTCGTCCCCCGGTGCGGTGGACCACTCAGCCACGGAGGGAATCCGGATGGACAAGGAACACCTGCTCGAACACGTCAAGGTCGCACGGGAACACTACCTCGATTCGCTCATCGCGTTCCACCGGGCCGAGAAGGCCGTCGGAGCGAAAGACCCCGAAGACGCCGTCCCGTACCTCCGGGAGACGAGCGATCACCTCCAGAGCGTGATCGAGGAGATCGAAACCGCCCTCGACATGGCCCACCAGACCGGCGACGCCGAGGTCTCGGAGGCCGCCAGCGACGACGCCGCCAGGGACCGGTTGCGCGAGCAGCGGGCCCAGGTCCTCGAACGCCTCAAACAGGAGGCCGACGGGAACGACTACTTCTACGACGACCCGGAACTGTGGGACTACCTCTCCACCTCCGCGCTCGCGGACGACCCCATCGCCGGGTACGCCATGCTGGCGGACTTCGCCACCCGGTTCCGCAACCGCGTCGACGGCATCGTCGAAGACATCCAGCGGGACCCCGACTTCGACCACGTCGAGCAGGAACTGTGGCGGGCCACGCGCCTGCACCTCCGCATGACGAACCTCGGCGTGATGATCTCGTTCATCAACCGCGAGACCCGCGAGTAGTTCACGTTCCCCGGTCACTCGACGCCGCTGTCCACCAGGTAGCGTTTCACCGAGTCAAAAATATTAATATGATTGCATTTACAGGGATAAATGATCCGAACGTATGTCGGAGAAACACGAACTGGAAGCGGAAGTCGAGTCCGGATCGGCGGCTCTGTTTCACTCGGCGATCTCGCTCCACCGTGCCCTGATGGAGATCGAGCAGGGACGGTTCGAGGAAGGGCTGGACGACCTGGAGGAGTGTAGCGAACGACTCGACGACGCCATCGAGACCTACGAGCGACTCACGGAACAGGCCCGTGACGCCCTCCTGAGCCAGGAGGACCTGCAGGCCGGCGTCAGCCAGGAGTTCTTCGAGACGCTGCACCGCCGCGGGCAACTCGAAGGGCTGTTCTACGAGGACGACGAGCAGTGGGCCTACGTCACGGGGTCGGTCGCCACGAACGACCCGCTGGCCAACTACGAGAAGGTCGCCTCGCTCATCGCGGACGTCCGCAACCAGGTCGACGGCCTGATCCGCGACATCGAGATGGGCCGCGGCCCGGTCCAGATCGTCCACGCGACCTGGCGGGCGATGACGGCGTACATGCGGGCCGTCAACCTCGGGCAGATGATCGCGTTCGTCAACACCCACCTCGAACGGCGGCGCGAGCAGATGGCGTCCGGAGGGTAGCGTGGTCCGGTACGGCCGTCCACGGTCCCACTCCCGGCGGACTTCCCGTCCCGAGACTGTGACGCGGGCGCCCGCTGTGCCCATCCACGACGCCGCTGGTGAGTCATGACGGACAGCGACCCGGCCATCGCCGTCGAGAACCTCACCAAGACCTACACCGAGCGCGACGGTGAGACAGTCACGGCGGTCGACGACGTCTCCCTGGAGGTCGAACGGGGGACCGTCGTCGGGGTCCTCGGACCGAACGGCGCCGGCAAGACCACGGCGATCAAGTCCATCCTGGGCCTGGTCGTGCCCTCCAGCGGCACCGTCCGGGTCGACGGCGTCGACGTCTCCGAGAATCCTGCGGAGGCCTACCGGAGCGTCGGTGCCGTGCTGGAGGGTGCCCGGAACGTCTACTGGCGGCTCACGGTCCGCGAGAACCTCGAATTCTTCTCTCGGCTCCACGGCCACGACTCCCCGGCGGACGACCGGGCCCACGAGGAGTACGTCAGGACCCTCAACTTCGAAGACAAACTGGACGAACTCGTCAACGACCTCTCCCGCGGGATGAAACAGAAGACTGCGCTGGCGTGTACGTTCGCTCGCCGGACGCCGATCCTGTTTCTCGACGAACCGACGCTGGGGCTGGACGTCGAGACGTCCAGGGACCTCCGGCGGCAACTGCGCGAACTGGTCGAGACCGAGGACCGGACGGTCGTCCTCAGCAGCCACGACATGGACACCGTCCAGCAACTGTGCGACCGCGTCGTCGTCATGAACGAGGGCGAGATCGTCGCCGACGAGTCCGTCGAGGACCTGATCGACCTGTTCCGGACCCAGTCCTACAGGCTCACCGTGGCTGGCGAACTGTCCGACTCGACCAGGGAACTGCTGGCCGAGCGGTTCCAGGCCAGCGACTGGGAGCGCCTGGACGGCGAGGTGGAGTTCGAAGTCCTGCTGGAACACGGCGACCAGTTGTACGACTGCATGGACGTCCTCCGTGACGCCGGCGTTACGCCTGCCTCCGTGCGGGCGCTGGATCCGGACCTGGAGGAGGCGTTCGTCCGCATCATCGAGCGCGAACGCGCCGCGATGGAGGGTCCCGCATGAGCCCAGATCGATCCACGACGGCGCCGGCCCGGTCCACGGCCCTGGGCACGGGGACGCTCCTGAAGGCAATCGGGACGAAGACGTACGTCCTCCGCAAGCGGTACCTGTTCAACACGGTCACCCAGATCGCCATCATCTACGTCCTGTTCCTGATGGTGTGGTTCGGCGGGAAGGCTGTCGCACCGACGGCCATCGCGGACAACCTCGCGGGGATCACGGTCGGCTTCTTCGTCTGGGTGATGGCCGTCCGGGCTTACCGTGCACTCTCCCAGGACCTCATCAACGAGGCCCAGTGGGGGACCCTGGAGCAACTGTACCTGACGCCGTTCGGCTTCGGCAGGGTCCTGGCGGTCAAGACGGTCGTCAACGTCGCGGAGAGTTTCCTCTGGGGAGCGACCATCCTCGCGCTGTTGCTGGTCACGACCAGCCAGTCGCTGTACGTCGACGTCGTCTCGGTCGTCCCGCTGGTCGCGCTGAGCCTCGCGTCGGCCGCGGGCGTCGGGTTCGTCCTCGGCGGCCTGACGCTGCTTTACAAGCGCATCGAGAACGTGTTCACGCTCGTCCAGTTCCTGTTCGTCGCCTTCATTGCGGCGCCGGTCGAGCAGTACCCGCTGTTGAAACTCCTGCCGCTGTCGCTGGGGACCGATCTGCTGGGCAGCGTGATGGGTGATGGGCTCCGCCTGTGGGAGTTGCCGGCGCTGGACCTCGGCCTGCTCGTCGTGAAGGCGACGCTGTACCTCGTCGTCGGCTACGTCGTCCTCCAGCGGTGCCAGTACCGCGCCCGCGTCCGTGGCGCCCTCGGGCACTACTGACGGCGGGACGTCACCCGCCACCGGGCCGCTCAGGCCCCCGCAGGGCTGTCGTCGTCGAAGAGGTCCAGACCTTCGTGGAGGACGATCTCCAGGACGTTCACGACGTAGTGGGCCACCGCGGCGACGAGCAGGCTCCCGGTGACGACGAAGACCACTGCCAGCGCGCCCCCGAGCAGGGCCGTCACGAGGATGCCGCCGGCGCCCTGGGCGCTGTGGGCGACGCCGAACGCGCCCGAGGAGACGACGGCGAGGAGCCAGACCGGCGCGCCGAACCCGGTGGACAGCGCCCCGATCAACACGCCGCGGAAGAGCAGTTCCTCCGCCGCTGCCCCGAGCGGGAGCGTGATCGTCAGCGTCAAAATCCACCCGATCGGGGTGTCCGGCGCGATCGCCTCACGGACGCGCTCGTCGGGGCTGAGGCCTGCGAGTTTCGACTCGGCCACGACGACTTCGTTCGCCACGTACAGCGCGAGGCCGATGCCGAGGCCGACCAGCACCGGGCGCAGGCCCAGGTCGCCCGACGGGAGGCCGAACGAATCGAACGGGACGGCGGTCGCGGCCGCCCCGGCCAGCAAGACGGCGGCGACGAGGCCGTGGACGACCAGAGCGTTCACGAGCAGCATCTTCCAGGAGAGGCCGCCCGGGCCGGCAAGCGGGTCGTCGCCGTCGCCGGTTTCGTCACCGTCGTCGGAGGACGCCAGTTGCTCTCCGGCGGAGAGAACGAGGAGAACGGCGACGACGACGGCGACCAGCGCACCGAACGCGATCCAGTCGGCCATCGGTCGTCTCCTACTGCGGACTCGGGTTGCTGCTACTGCTCGGGCCGACGTCGTAGTCGAGGGCCTTGCCGGTGATGTTCTTGAGGCGGTCGACGAGGCTGTCCTTCTCGGGTTCGCCGACGAGCGCCACGTCTAGCACCTCGCTGATGTGGCTGGCCGGCACCACGTCGACCATCTCCTCGTACTCGTCCTCGATCATCACGTCCTGCTCGTTGGCCTTCGGGATGATCACCGTGTCGAAGCCGGTCTTGGCGGCGGCCTCGATCTTGTGGGTGACCCCGCCGACCGGGAGGACGTCACCGCGGACCGACAGCGACCCGGTCATGGCGACCGACTGGTCGACCGGAATCTCCTCCAGTGCTGAGATCACCGCCGTCGAGATGGTGATCGACGCCGAGGGGCCGTCGACTTCGATGCCGTCGTTGACGAACTGGATGTGGATGTCCTTCTCGCTGAGGTCCTCGTCGCTGAACTTCTTGATGATCGCGGAGACGTTCTGGACGGACTCCTCGGCCATCTCCTGCAGCTGGCCGGTGGCGATGACCTGGCCGCCGCCCTGGGTGGGCGTGACCTCGGCCATGACCGGCATGACGATGCCGGAGTCCTCGCCCATCACGGCCAGGCCGTTGACGCGGCCGACCGCCTCGCCCTCGTTGACACGCAGTTCGTAGTCCTTCCTGCGGTCGATGAGGTTGTCCGCGAGCTGCTGTTCGATGCTGCGGGAGCGGTTCTTCGCTTCGAGGACGTCCTGGCGGGTCGTGTACTCCCGATCCTGGGCACGGGCGATGTCGCCCGCGACCCGGACCAGTCCGCCGAGGTCACGGAGCTTCAGCGTGAGGTGGTCCTTGCGGCCCGAACGCCGCTTTGCCTCGAGGATGATCTCCTCGGCCGCGTCGCGGGTGAAGTGCGGCAGGCGGCCGTCCTTCTCGACCTCCTGGGCGATGAACCGCGCGTACTTGCGGCGCATCTCCGGGGTGTCCTCGATGGTGTCGTCCATGTACACCTCGTACCCGTAACCCTTGATGCGGGAGCGCAGGGCCGGGTGCATGTGCTCCATCGCGTCGAGGTTCCCCGCCGCGATCATGATGAAGTCGCAGGGGACGGGCTCGGTCTGGACCATCGCGCCCGAGGAGCGCTCGGACTGGCCCGTGATGGAGAACTCGCCCTCCTGGATGGCCGTCATTAGCTTCTGCTGGGTGCGGATCTCCAGGGTGTTGATCTCGTCGACGAACAGGACGCCCTTGTTGGCCTTGTGGATGGCGCCGGGTTCGACGCGGTCGTGGCTGGGCGTCTCCATGCCGCCGGACTGGAAGGGGTCGTGGCGGACGTCGCCCAGCAGCGCACCGGCGTGGGCGCCGGTGGCGTCTTCGAACGGCGCGGTGTGGGTGTCCGTGTTGTTCACCAGCAGGTTCGGAACCATCGCGTCGCTGTTCCGACTGGTGTAGCGGAACGCCAGGTAGATGATACCGGCCGCGAGAATGCCCAGCAAGAAGTTCCGCACGATGAGGAGGGCGTACCCCAGGATGATGGCGATGATGAACCACATCAGGATCGACCGCATCTGGTTGCGCTTGCGCGCCTCCTCCTTGTGGGCGTCGATGATCTGTTCGCCCTTGCCGGCGGGGACGGTCCTGACCTTCGGCTCGTTGCCGTCGTCGGGGTTGTGGTAGACCAGGACGTCCTGGAGGTTCTCCTTCGGCAGGAGTTCGGACATCGCCTTGGCCAGCATCGACTTGCCGGTGCCCGGCGACCCGATCATCATCACGTGCCGGCGCTGTTTGGCCGCCTTCTTTACGATGTCGCGGGCGTGGTCCTGCCCGATCACCTGGTCGACCAGGCGGTCGGGGACTTCGATACCCTCCGTAGTCTCGACCTCGATCCCCCCGAGCAGGTCGTCCTCGGCGTCCTCGTCGACCTCGACGCCTGCGTCGACGTCGACGTCGCTCCCGAGGTCCTCGACCCCGGGCGACTCGTCGCGTCTCGATTCAGTATCCGACGGGACCTGTTCGTCCGACTGGACCTCTTCGGTCCCCCCGTCGAGAGCAGGCCCGTCGTCCGGTTCCGTGTCGTCGTTCATGTACCACTCGCTACTTCGAAGGAAGGTTCCGGGACTGATATACTTTCTCCCCCGGTGGCGCTCGAACTTGGTCCCAAATTCGGGGGAGAGAGGCGCGGAAAACGCCGTTCGCGCGCGAACGAACGACTCGCCATTCTTTTAAATTGTGGCGCCTCACCTTCCCACGATGATCCGAGGGTTCTACATCGGCCGGTTCCAGCCGTACCACGACGGCCACCACAGCGTCGTCGAGCGGATCGCCGAGGAGGTCGACGAACTCGTGGTCGGGATCGGGAGCGCGGACCAGTCTCACACCTCGAGCGACCCGTTCACGGCCGGCGAGCGCATCATGATGATCACGAAGTCGCTGGTCGACCTGGACCTGGTGACCTACCCCGTCCCCATCGAGGACCTCAACCGCAACTCCGTGTGGGTCAGCCACGTCAAGAGCATGAGCCCCGACTTCGACGTCGCGTACTCCAACAACCCACTCGTCGTGCAGCTGTTCGAGGAGGCGGGCGTCGAGGTCCGCGGGTCGAAGATGTTCAACCGCGAGGTGCTGGAGGGCACGGAGGTCCGCGAGCGCATGATCGCCGGGGACGACTGGGCGTCGCTGGTCCCGGACCCGGTGGTCGAGGTGGTCGAGGAGACCGGCGGCATCCAGCGCATCCAGCGCATCGCTCGCTCGGACTCGAACGGGTGAGGTGGTCGTCGGGCGGGATTTCGCAGTCCCGGTTCGGTGGTCGGTCTTCGGCTTTGAATCGGCCCGTTCATCTTCTGCCCCGGCGCGCGCGAGCAAC
>PXRE01000001.1:238055-260553 GCA_003021085.1 Halobacteriales archaeon QS_1_68_20
GGGCGCTCACGTCCGTCCGCGCCACCTGCGTTGCTCATCCACCGTCGGAGCAAGCGCCGACGAGCCCCCGCTCGCACGCTCGCGGGGACCTCGCGCGCGCGTTTCTCGCGCGCCACGATCCGAAATATAACCGCAATACGACGCCGATTTCAGTCTTCCAGTTCCAGCCCGTATTCCGCTACGAGCGTCGAACGAATCGACTCCCAGTCGGAATCTGCACCAGGCGCTGACCAGGGTTCGACGTCCTTGAACCCGCTGGAGGTGGCCAGACAGACAACCGGCGGTTCGACCGACCGATCACCCTCCGCGGCCGCTCTCACCCCTGCGACCCCCGCGGCGCCCGAGAACTCCTGCCAGAGTCCGATCCCCGCGAGTCGGTCCCTGGCGGTCGCGATGGTCTCGTCGGCGACAGGTTGCGGGCACCCGTCGCTCTCCACGACGGCGAGGCGGCCGCGGTGGGTGCTCCGGGTTGCGCCGATGGCGTGGGCGTCCGTGGGCGCCCGGTCGACGTCCGCCACTGCCTCACCCGCTTCGACGGCCGTCGCCAGTGGCGCGCGGGCCGCCGGTTCGCAAGCGACCGTGCGGGGCGTCTCGCTGGCGACCCCGAGGTCGTAGAGTTCGCGGAATCCCTTCCAGACGCCGAACAGCAGTTCCGCGTGCGCGGTCGGGACGAAGACGGTTCCTGGTACCTGTTGGTCCAACTGGCGGTAGACCTCGTACGCGATCGTCTTGTAGCCCTCCGGGCCGAACGGGTGCCCTGTGTGGGTGCTGGTCCTGCTGGTCATCGCGTGGAAGCCGTGGTCGTCCGCCAGTCGGTCGACGGCCTCCGCCCGCACGTCCCACCCCTCGACCGCGACGACGGCCGCACCGTAGGACCGGAGGAACCCCTGCATCGGCCCCGGCGTCTCCGGACTCGTCAGTACGACGCTGGGGAGTCCCGCACGCGCCGCGTAGGCGGCCGCGGCCGCGCCGTGGTTGCCCGAGGACGACGCCACGACCCCCGCTGCGTCCGTCTCGACGGCGGCGCTCACGGTCAGGCGGTTTAGCCGGTCCTTCTGGCTCCAGGTGGGGTTCCGGCTCTCGTCTTTGACGTACACCGGGCCGTCGACGCCCGCCCAGTCCGCGAGTTCCGGCGCCTCGACCAGCGGGGTGTTCCCTTCGCCCAGCCCGGGCCCCGACAGCGGCGGTAACAGCGGTGCCCACCGCTCCAGACCGGGTTCCAGCGGGCCCTCGAACAACGCCGCGTCGACCGCGTCGTAGTCGTAGGTCACCTCAAGGGGGTACTGCACCGCCTCTGTGCTGGTCTCCGGGCATCCCTCCGTCAGCGGTGGCCAGAGCGGATACGTGATCGTCGAGTCCTTGAGAGACTGCTGGGCGGTTGCGAGCGACCCGGGGCCTTCGGTCATCTCGCCGGGCTTCGCGCGGCGGCAAAACAAAACGTGGGGTTCTGGCCTCCGGCCAGTACGTGCGACCCGGTCGGCGACGGTCCCGGTTGGCGACTGGTTTACTCCCGCGCGCCCTCGACCACGTTCACGAACGACGCCGCGCGTTCGGTGATCCGGTCGAAGTCCCGCTCGGCGACCAGATCGTCCGGGACGAGCGCGCTCCCGACGCCGACGGCGACGGCGCCGGCACGCACGTAGTCGGCCGCCGAGTCCAGGTCGACGCCGCCCGTGGGCATCAGCGGCACTTCCGGCATCGGCCCGCCGATGCGCGAGAGGTGTTTCGGCCCGGCGCTGGCCGCGGGGAACACCTTCACCGCGTCCGCGCCCGCCTGGTAGGCGGTCCGGACCTCGGTGGGCGTGAACGCCCCGGGTGCGACGGTGACGCCCAGGTCGTTGCAGGCCCCTATGACGTCGTGCTCGACGGTCGGAGAGACGACGAACTCGGCGCCCGTGTCGACGACGGCCCGGGCGGTCTCGGCGTCGTAGACGGTCCCCGTGCCGACGACGGCCTCGTCGCCGACCGCGTCCCTGACCGCGGTCACGTTCTCGACGACGTGCTCTGAGTCCGCCGTCAGTTCCAGCGCCGTGACGCCGCCGGCCAGCAACGCCTCCGCGATTTCGACCACGACGTCCCGCTCGGCGCCGCGCATGACCGCCACGACGCCGGAATCGACGATGCGTCCGAGCGTCCCCGAGAACTCGCGGTCCATACCCGAACCTGCACCCCCAGCGACAAAAGGTGTCCGCACTCCGGAGTGGGCAGGTACACTGCCGATGCTGGCAATTGTCCGGTAGCGCCCGTAGAATCCCTCACTATGAAGCCTTGTCGCGAGAAGCACTTAAAGGAACGCGGCCGGGACGCCGGCTGGTCGGCCGGGCGGGCCGAATCGTCGAAAGGCTTTTAACTACAGCTTACTAATTATTACATGAGGAAATTGGACGAAATGATATCGGTGCCTTCTTGTTACAGTTTCCTGTAGCCACTTCTCCGGCGTTCGACGGCCGAGGGCCGACGTCGCGGTCCGATTCCGTCAGCTCGACCGCGTCTCCGTGGTCGTCAGCATCCGCTGGGACCACCGTCCGGGTCTAGTTCGCACTGCGTCATTCACCGCCGAATCGGGGTATCGCCCGCACACCGAATCCACACCAACCATGACAGGCCGAGACACCCAGGCCGAGAACGGTAGCACCGACCCCAGTTTCGAACTCGTCGACGGCGTCCACGCCATCCCCGTGACGCTCGAACTCGAAGACCGCGACATCGTCGTGAACCCGGCGGCCGTCGAGACGGACCGCGGCGTCCTGCTCCTCGATTGCCCGGGGTGGCCGAGCGCAGCCGACCAACTGCGAGCGGGCCTCGACCACGCGGGGTTCGACTGGGAGGACGTCTAGGCCACGTTGCTCACCCACCAGGACGTCGACCACGCGAGTGGCCTCGCGGAACTCGTCGGGCGGACCGCGCCGGTCGTGTTCGCCCACCGCGAGTGCGCACCCTACCTCGACGGGAGCGAACACCCCATCAAGATGGAGGACGACGACCGCTACCCGGCCGCGCGGGTCGACGTCGAAGCGAGCGAGGGCGTCCGGTTCGACACCGCCGCGGGACCGGCGGACCTCTACCACACGCCCGGCCATACCCCTGGCCACGTCTCTCTGCACTTCCCCGGGGAGTCCCTGTTGCTGGCCGGTGACGCCCTCCACGTCTCCGAAGGTAAACTGAAGGGTCCCCGCGGCACCCTCGACGAGGCTGCGTCGGCCGACTCCATCGGGAAACTGTCCGAACTCGACGTCTCCCTGACCCACTGTTTCCACGGGGGGCACGTCGACGAGGGAACCGAGGCCATCGCGGCCATCCGGGACGACGCGGCCGAATCGCTCGGCGACGGCTAGAACGTTCGTCGCTGGCCGCGGACGCCGTCGAAAATCCCGGGTCGGCGGTGCCTCCCCCCAGACGGCCCGCCCGACGCCGGCCACCGGTGGTGGCGTTCGCAACTATCACGATTGTCTATTTAGTTTTTACGGACGTGACGGTCCTCCGCCTCCAGGGTCGGGGACCGACCGCCGCTTCCTGCCGACAGCCGTGAGATTCTGGCCCCTTGTCAACGCTTATGTCCGGCTACCGGCAGTGTCGGGTATGGGTACCCCACCGTCGGAGGCCGAACTGGTCGTCGTCGGCGCCGGCTACATCGGCATGGAACTCTCGACGGCGTTCGCCAAACTCGGCACCGACGTCACGGTCCTCGAAGCGCTGGACGCCCCGCTCCCGGCGCACGAGTCGGACCTGGTCGACCCCGTCCGGGAACGCGCGGCGGAACCCGGCATCGACCTCCACTTCGGCGAGAAAGCCGTCGAGTGGTACCGGGACATCGCCGGTGACGCGGTGGTCATCACCGAAGACGAGGACGGGAGCGAACACGAGTACCCCGCCGAGTCCGTGCTGGTGGCGGTCGGCCGCGAACCCGTCACCGGGGGCCTGGACCTCGCCGCGGCGGGGATCGAACCGGACGACGACGGCTTCGTCCCGACCGACGAGACCGGACGACCGACAACGAGCGGGTCTACGCCGTCGGCGACGTCGCGGGCGAACCGATGCTGGCCCACGCCGCGAGCCACGAGGGCCTCCGCGCAGTCGCGGACGCCGACTCCGGCGAACTCCTCGGCGGCCAGGTGGTCGGTCCCGAGGCGTCGGAACTGATCGGCGAACTCGCCCTGGCCGTCGCCGCTGGCCTGACCGCCCGGCAGGTCGCCCACACCGTCCACGCCCACTCGACGCTCGGCGAAGCGGTCATGGAGGCCGCCGCGAACGTGGACGGCGAGGCGATTCACACGACGAACCGGTAGGGGCGACTGTTCCCGGAGGGGCGGCCGGTCCGGGATTTTCGGCAGTTATATGAACATATGCACATATTTTCATATATCTTCGTCAGGTTCGGAAGCCGCCCGGCATCTCCTCGAGGATCCTGTCGTCGACGATCCGGACGACCCCGAACACCCTGTCGTCGTCCCAGTCCCAGACGGGGTCGGCACCCTGGTCCAGCACCTGGTCGTTCCCGTCCACCATGGCCCACCCGTCGCCGGTCAGTTTCCAGCGTTTGCGACCGACGGTGTCCCTGATGCTCGGGCGGTAGTCGTAGGTGTTGCCGCCGACCGTCTCGATGAACCGGCCCCGTTTTTCTCCTCGGACGCGACGACGACGTCGACGTGACTCGCACCGCTGATGTCCTCCATCGGTTCGCTCGGGGTGTAGACGGTGCCCTGCTCGGTGGACTCCGAGGACAGGAACCGCGATTCGATCTCGGCCAGCGAGAACGTGTTGCCGCCGCGGTTCTTGCAGAGCAGGTCGCCCGGCCGGGGATCGACCTCGTCCGGCCCGAACAGCCGGACCGGCGACGGGAAGACGGTCCCGAAGGCGTCGTCGTTCTTCCGGTTCAGGAGTGCGTAGGTGACGTAGTGGAGGTGGCGGTAGCTGAACCGGAACCCGTCGGCCGGGGTGACGCCCGCCTCGTTGACCACGTGGGAGACGAACGCCGCGCTCCAGGCCACCTCGTCGTCGCCGGCCCCCGTCGCCGCGAGGTTCGCCCACGTCTGGGCCCGCTGGTCGGAGATCACGCCCAGGTTCGCCAGCGTGTCGTAGTAGCCCCGGATCGTCTCCTGCATGTTCCCCTCCTGGTGCTTGCCACCGTTGTCCGTCCAGACGTCCTCCTCCGCTTTCGCGGCCTCCACGATCCCCTGGATCCAGTTGCGGGCCTCGGCGAGTCGCTGCTGGTACTCCTCCTGGGTACGGCCTTCCCTGATGGCCCGGGCCGGCCTGACCTCCGCGCCGGTTCCGCCGGTCCCGTTCCCGACGTTGTGTGCCTGTTCGAGGGCCTGCTCGCTCTTGTCCTCGGGGAAGTACGGGTGGGTGTAGTTCTCCAGGCGCAACGCGCGCCGGTCGTCGTCGTTCGTTCTCGGCTGATCGCCCCTCACTCGAGGGGCTGGGACCCGGCCATCGCTTCGAGCAGGGATTCGACGTCCTCGCCCTCGGCGAGCGATTCGATCGCCCGGAGAGCGTCCGCCTCCGCCTCGCGGTTTGCCGCCAGGGCCTCGGTGACCTCCTGGGGGAGGTTGAGGTGGGCCGCGATCCGGAGGAGACGGTCGTAGGCCGTCAGCTCCAGTTGTTCGACGTTCCGGGCGACCCCGAGGTAGTAGACTGGTCGCACCCCGTCGTTCAGCACGACGTTGTTGAACAGTTCCTTCTCCTTGATCAGGCCCTCCAGCGCGGGGATCGACCGCTCCTCGGGCCGCAAGTCCAGCGCGTCGAAGGCGTCTTCCAGGCGCTGGACGTGTTCTTCCGTCTCCTCACGGTGGGTCCGGACGAGGTCCTGGAACGCCTCGTGGACCTCCCGCATCCGCGTGTCGTCCAGGGAGTCGGCTGCGGCGTCGTCCGCCAGGACCGCGAGTTCGTCGACGAGTTCCGACTCGGCGCTGTAGACCTTCCGGAGTTCGACCTCGAACAGGTCGTGGAGGCTCTCGACGTTCATCGGTGGTTCAGAACGACCGCGGCATTCGCTTGTACGCTTCGTGGGGTTCGTCCCCCCGGTCGCTGTAGCGGGGGCGACCGACGGCGTCCCGGCTCACGCCGTTCAGCAGGGCCAACTGGAGGTCGTCCTGGGTCCGGTACGTCTCCATCCCGGACGTCCGGAGGATCGTCTCGACCCGTTCGCGCTCGCCCCAGGGGTACTCGATTTCCAGGTCCCCGTACTCCTCTAAGAACTCCGCGGTCGTCACCGGGAACTGTTCGGGATCGAATAGCTCGTGCAGGTGCTCGGCCTCCAGCGACCGCACCTCGTCCGTCGACGGATCGTCGATCCAGTCCATGGTTATCAATCGCCGGTTCGAGCAAAGAAGATTTGGTGAGCCACCATGAAAATTTAGAAATTTAACTCAACGTCGGATGTCCGGTACGTACCATCTGCCCACGGTGTGGGCCAGGTCAGTACGTCTTGCTCGTGGCCGACCCCACGTCGACGCGGACCAGCGTGTTCTCCGCGTAGGCGTCCCCGGGTGCCCCGTACTTCTCGTTGATGCGACGGTTGGCCGCCTGGAAGACGTCGTCGTCCTCGACGACGGTTGCGGTTCCCAGGAGCGTGACCATCCACTCGGGGTTGCCACCCTGGTCCTGCTGCACCGAGAGTGCGACTCGCGGATTGCCCCGGACGTTCGCCAGTTTCCGGCCGTCGACGACCACCTCTACGGTGCCGTCGTCGTAGCGATACCAGACGGGCGCGACGTGCGGCCGCCCGCCGGAACAGGTTGCCAGGTGCGCCACCAGCGGTTCGCTCGTCAGCAGTTTCGCCACTCGGTCGGGGACGGGTCCGGCCATACCCTCACTACGGGTTCGAGGCGGGTGAACGCTCTCCCGGGACGGCAAGCTATTTCCGACTCGCGCCACCCGTAGTATCAATGACGATACAACGGCGTGAGTTCGTCGCCGCTCTCGGTGGCGGCGTCGCCGTCGGCCTCGCCGGGTGTACGGGGAGCGCGGACGACGGCGGGGGTCCCGGCGTCGCCGGCGAGACGCTCACGCTGACGACGACGACCAGCACGTACGATACCGGGTTGCTGGACGAACTCAACGCGCCGTTCGAGGACCGCTACGGCGTGACCGTCGACGCGGTCGCACAGGGGACCGGGGCGGCCCTGGAGACGGCCCGCAACGGTGACTCCGACGTGGTGATGGTCCACGCACGGTCGCTGGAGGACGAGTTCGTGAAGAGCGGCTACGGCGTCAACCGCCGGGACCTCATGTTCAACGACTTCGTGATCGTCGGCCCGGAGGGCGACCCCGCGGGCATCCAGGGGTCGGACACGGCGACCGGGGCGTTCTGGGCCATCGCGGAGGCGAAAGCGTTGTTCGTCTCCCGGGGGGACAACTCCGGGACCCACACCAAGGAACTGGCCATCTGGGACGCCGCGGACGTCGACCCGGGCGGCGACTGG
This sequence comes from Halobacteriales archaeon QS_1_68_20, assembly GCA_003021085.1. Lineage (GTDB taxonomy): Archaea > Halobacteriota > Halobacteria > Halobacteriales > PXRE01 > PXRE01. The sequence goes on from PXRE01000001.1 coordinate 245,480, forward strand.
TACCGCGAGACCGGCCAGGGCATGGGCGAGGTGCTCAACGTCGCCAACGAGCAGGACGCCTACACGCTCTCGGATCGCGGGACCTTCCTCTCGCAGCGCTCGCAACTCGACCTCGTGATCCTCGTCCAGGGCCCCATCGAGGACGGGCCAGAGCGCCTGGCCAACCCCTACGGGATCATCGCCGTCAACCCGGCCGTCCACGACCACGTCAACTACGACCTGGCGATGGCGTACATCGGGTTCGTCACGAGTCCGGAGGGCCAGCGGATCATCGAGAACTACGAGGCCAACGACGAGCAGTTGTTCTATCCACGTGCGCTGTCCGAGGACCCGGACTTCCAGCAGTACGTCCCGGAGGGTTGGGAACCGGACGACGATAGCTAACCATGTCTCCCTGCTCCGCCGCGGCGACCGTCGCCCCCCTGGCCGCCGACTGCTTGCTCGTGACGCCGCTGTTCGAGTTCCCCTTCGAGTCGGTGTACGTGCGGAGCATCGTCTTCGTCTCGCTGTACGTCAGCGTGCTGGCCGTCCTGCTCAGCACCGCGGTGAGCCTCCCCGTCGCGCTGGTCGTCGGCTTCTCGGAGTTCCCGGGCAAGCGCCTGCTGACCTCGCTGATCAACACCGGGATGGGGTTCCCGAGCGTCGTCGTCGGCTTGCTGGTCCTCTTCACGGTCTCCAGCCAGGGGCCGCTGGGCGAACTGGATCTGGTGTTCACGAAGGAGGCGATGATCATCTCCCAGTTCGTGCTGGCGACGCCGGCCATCACGGCGATCAGTCTGGCCGCCGTCACGAGCGTCGACTCGAACCTCCGGGACGCCGCCCGCGCCCTGGGCGGGACCCGCCTGGACGTGGCGCTGGTCACGATCAAGGAGGCGCGCTACGGCATCGTGACGGCGGTGCTGGCCGGGTTCGGCCGGGCGATCAGCGAGGTCGGGTCTGTCCTCATCGTCGGCGGGAACATCGCCGGCGCCGACGGCGTCTCCAAGACCCGGACGCTCACGACAGCAATCCAGCTAGAGGCCCGCCAGGGCCGCTACGAGACGGCGATGATCCTGGGCGGCATCCTCGTCGTCGTCGTGCTCGCGGTGAACGCGCTGGTCGTCCGCTTGGGCGACGACGGGGTGATGCGATGACGGTGGGCCGCGGACGAGCGGCGTCTCGCAGTACCGGATCTGCGGGCACGCTGGAAGCCGCTGGCGTCTCGTTCGACTACGGCGACGGGGCGGTCGTCGAGGACGTCTCGCTTGCCGTCGACAGCGGGGAAGTCGTCGTCGTCATCGGCCCGTCGGGGGTCGGCAAGACGACCCTCCTGGGACTGCTGGCGCTGTTCGAGCGCCCGGACGACGGGACCGTGACCTTCGACGGCACGGACGCCTGGGCGGTCGACGAAAGCCAGCGCCTGGCGCTCCGGCGACGGATCGGCGTGGTGTTCCAGGACGCGAACCTGTTCGACGCGTCCGTCGCACGGAACGTCGAGTACGGCCTCCGGATCCGCCGGTCGTGGCGTGACCGCATCCGTGACGCCCTGGGGTCGGTGATCGGCCCCGACCGACCGCCCGGGGCAGTCCGGGAGGCGCTGTCCGTCGTCGGAATGGCCGACGACCTCGACAGCCCCGCGGCGTCGCTGTCCGGCGGGGAGGCCCAGCGTGTTTCGTTCGCGCGTGCGCTCGCGTACGACCCCGACGTCTTGCTACTGGACGAACCGACGTCGGACCTCGATCCCCGAAACACCGCGGTCATCGAGGACGCGATCACGGAGGCGGGCGAACGCGGCATCGGCGTCGTCGTCGCCACCCACGACATGCACCAGGCGCGCCGCATCGCCGACCGGGTCGCCGTCCTGCTGGACGGAACAGTGCTGGAATCCGGGCCGACCGACGCCATCTTCGAGAACCCGGCCGACGAGCGAACGCGGAAGTTCGTGGAGGGGGAACTGGTGTACTGATGGTCCGGAAGGACTTCGAGACGTACCTCTCGGTGGAAGGGGTCCGGATCGGCGAACGCGACGTGGAGATGCTCCGGGCCATCGACCGCTGTGGGTCGATGCACCGGGCGGCAGAGGACCTCGGGCGGTCGTACGCGCACCTCCAGCGGCGAGTGGACGAAATCATGGACGCCGCCGGGCCGATCACCGAGCGCGAACGCGGCGGGGCCGACGGCGGCGGGACCGCGCTCACCGACCAGGCGCTCGAACTCGTCGAGCAGTTCCGGCGGCTCCGCGGAGCGTTCGAGGGCGTCGCGGCCGTCACCGAGTCCGTGTTCCCGGGGACGGTCGTCGAGCGGACGGGCGAAGTCGCCACCGTCGAGACCGAGTTCGGCCGGGTGCTGGCGGTCGTCTCGGACGAACGGGGGGACGTCCGGATCAGCGTCCGTTCGGACGCGGTCGTGCTGACCCTCCCCGCGGACGCACCCGACCGCGAGCAGACGAGTCTCCGCAACCAGTTCGCCGGGACCGTCCGGGACCTGCAGGCGGGCGAGGCCGTCGTCCGCCTGACCGTCGAACTCGACGGCGGGACGGAACTCGTGGCACTGATCACGCGGGCGAGTCGGGAGCGGATGGACCTCGGTCCCGGCGACGAGGTCGTCGCCTCGTTCAAGGCGACTGCCGCACGAGGGGTCGGGGCCGTGTCCGACCGGGAGAATTGAAGAAGTCGGTTACTCCGCGGGGTACCACGCGAGGGTGTGGTCCGCGACGAGGTCGACCGCGACGGGGTCGCCGACCTCGAACTCCTCGGCGTGGTTGTGGAGACAGCGGACGACGTCGCCGCTGTCCAGTTCGACGCGGTACGTGAAGGAGGGGCCGCTGTACTGGCGGTGGACGACCCGGCCCTGGGCGTTGCCCTCGCTGGCGGGAATCGCCCGGAGGTCGTCCGGGCGGACCAGCACGTCCAGGCGGGCACCCTCGTAGGGTTCCACGTCACCGGCGAGTTGCTCGTGGGCCAGCGGGCCGACGGCCGTCTCGACGTGTTCGGTGCCGACGTACCCGGAGACGAACCCGGCCTGGCCGAGGAAACTGGCGACGAACCGGGACTCGGGGTGCTGGAACACCTCGGTCGGTTCGCCCACCTGCTCGACGGTGCCCCGGTTCATCACCGCGATGCGGTCGGAGATGGACAGCGCCTCCTCCTGGTCGTGGGTGACCGAGATGGCGGTCACCCCGGCCTCCTTGAGGATGGCCCGGACCTCCTCGCGCATCTCCACCCGCAGGCGCACGTCCAGGTTCGAGAACGGCTCGTCCAGCAGGAGGACGTCCGGCAACTGGTCGGGTTTTCGCTCGGCCAGGTCCGACATCCCGACGAGTTCGAGCAGTTCCGCCACCCTGGCCTCTGTGCCTGCCTCGTCCTCGTCCGTCAGGCCGAAGGCGACGTTCTCGGCGACGGTGAGGTGCGGGAACAGGGCGAAGTCCTGGAACACCAGGCCGACGTCGCGCTCGTCGGGACCGTGGAATCCGTCGTCGTCCGCGACGGTCCGGCCGGCGAGTTCGATCGACCCCGCCGTCGGCCGCTCCAGGCCCGCGACGAGTCGGAGTGTGGTCGTCTTCCCGCACCCGGACGGCCCCAGGAGCGTCAGCAGTTCGCCCTCGCGGATGGACACCGAGAGATCCTCGACTGCCGTCTCCGTTCCGTAGGCCTTCGTGACGCCCTGGAGGTCCAGCACCACGTCGTCGCCGACGCCGTCCGTCCCCGGCGCGACGGCACCGTCGTCGGTGACGCCGGCCCCGGAACCACCGATGTCCGCGGCCGGCCCTGCGTCGGCCGTCCCGCCAGGTTCCCCGGAGGCACGGCCCAGGTGGTCGCTGGCGAGGTCGGCCGCCATCCTTCGGGAACCGCCGTCTCGTTGCACGTTTGAATTTAGGTCTCCCTAAAACACTTATAGTTGCCGGTTCAGCCGTCCTCGGCCGCGGGTTCGTCACGTGGGAACCGCCCGGTCGGCACATGGATGCATTTATGTAAGCACTTCTGTACGGTCCAAACGATGACGGACTCGACGTTCGAGGGGACCATCAAGGTCGACGTCGAGAACATCGGGGGGATCGACGAGACGACCGTCCGGTTCCGGAACGCCACAAACCGGACGTCGTTCCTGCGGGCGCTGATGGCCGTTCACGGGAGCGACCGCGTCTCCCTGAAGGCGGACGCCGACACGGGTTACGTTCGATTGACCGCCGGTGATCAGACCTACGAACGGCAGTTCCAGCGAGAGAACGGCCGCGTCGTCACGAGCGGCGATCCGATCCTGTCCGAGGCCGAGACGGCGGACCTGTTCGCGTTCCTGCTGGAGTCCAACGAGGCCAGGCGGGCCGTCGAACGGGGCGACGACCTGCGGGACCTGATCATGCGGCCGGTCGACACCGGCGCCATCGAGGCCGAAATCGAGGACCTGTCCGCGACGAAAGCCGAGATCGACGAGGAACTCGACGCGCTGGACGGCCTCGAACGGCGGCGGACCGAACTCGAACGGCGGCGGACGGAACTGCAGGAGCAGATCGAGCAGACGGAGGCCGAACTGCGTGAGGAACGGACCGAAATCGAGGCGGCCGACGCGGACCTCGACGAGACCCGGGCCGCGAAGGCGGACCTCGAGCGGAAACTCGACGAACTCTGGGAGGCCCGGGCGGACCTCGAAGACGTCGAGTACGACCTCGAAACCGAGCGGGAGGGACTGGCGTCGCTGCGGGAGGAGCAGTCGGAACTGGAGGCCGAACTCGAGTCGTTGCCGGAGGCGGACTCGGCGGAACTGGAGCGGATCGAGGACCGTCTGGACGCACTCCGGGACCGCAAGCAGTCGATCACGGCCGACCTCAACCAGTTGCAGAACATCATCCAGTTCAACGAGGAGGCCCTGGCTGGGACCGACTCGGAACTGCTGGCCGCCCTGGACGACGGGACCAGCGAGGAGAAGGGGTCGGTCACCGACCGACTGGTGACCGAGAGCGAGACTGTGGTCTGCTGGACCTGCGGGTCGACGGTCGAGGAACGTCGCGTCGAGGAGACACTGGATCAGCTGCGGTCGCTGCGCCAGCGCAAACTCGGGGACCGCAACGAGGTCGACGATGAGATTCAGCAGTTGCAGGACGAGCGTGACGACCTCCAGGCCCAGCGCAGCCGCCGGAAGGAGGTCGAGCGAACGCTCCGCGAACGCGAACGGGAGATCGAACGCCGCCAGCAAGCCATCGACGAACTGGAGACCCGGCGGGAGCGACTGGCCGAGCAGGTGGAAGAACTGGAAGCGACCGCCGAGGAGCTGCGACTGGAGGAGGGGAGCGAACTGCTGGAGCGCCACCGGGCGGTGAACGAACTGGAGTTCGAACTCGAACGGCTGCAGGAGGACCTCGCGGACGTCGAGGCGGAACTGGACGAGGTCGAATCCCGCCTCTCGGAACGGGACGACCTGGAGGTCCGCCGCGACGAGGTCCGCGAGCAACTGCAGGAGCGTCGCCAGCGAGTCCAGCGGCTGGAGCAGGAGGCCGTCGAGGCGTTCAACACCCACATGGAGGCGGTGCTGGACCGACTGGGATACGCCAACGTCGAGCGCGTCTGGGTCGAACGGACGGGCAACGGGACCGACGGCGGATTCGACCTCCACGTCGTCCGGGAATCGGAGTCGGGGACGGTCTACGAGGACACCGTCGACCACCTCAGCGAGAGCGAACGCGAGGTGATCGGCCTGACGTTCGCGCTCGCGGGCTACCTGGTCCACGGGGTCCACGAGACGGTGCCGTTCATGCTCCTGGACTCGCTGGAGGCGCTGGACTCCGAGCGCATCGCCGACCTGGTCGAGTACATGAACGAGTACACCGAGAACGTGGTCGTCGCGCTGTTGCCGGAGGACGCGCAGGCGCTCGCGGACAGTCACGAGCGCGTGACCGGGATCTGAATGTCGGAATTTTCGTTCGAACTGCCCGGAATTTCCGGTCACCAATAACAACCGTTTTACCCCGCCCACGTGACCCATACAATGGGGATTCACGTGCGCACGATTTCAGTGATCAAGGCCGACATCGGGAGCAACGCGGGCCACTGGCGGCCGACCGACGAGGTACTGGCGGCGGTCGAAAAGACACTCGCCGACGAGGGGGACGTCCTCGACGACTACTACGTCTTCACGGCCGGTGACGACGTCGACATCCTGATGAGCCACACGGAGGGCGAGGACGACGACGACGTCCACGAACTCGCCTGGACCGCCTTCGAGGCGGGGACCGAAGTGGCCAAAGAACAGGGACTGTACGGCGCCGGGCAGGACCTCCTGAAGGACGCCTTCGCGGGCAACGTCAAGGGCCTCGGCCCCGGGGTCGCGGAGATGACCTTCGAGGAACGGGAGGCCGAACCCATCCTCGTGTTCGGTGCGGACAAGACCGAGCCGGGAGCGTTCAACCAGCCCATGTACAGCGCCTTCGCGGACCCGAAGGTCTCCTCCGGACTCCTGCTGAAAGACACCATCCACGAGGGGTTCACCTTCGAGGTGATGGACCTCGAGCACACCGGCGACGGCGAGAAGAAGATCCAGCTCGACGTCCCGGAGGACAGCTGGCGGCTCGCGGCCCTGCTGATGGCGCCCCACCGGTTCGGCATCACGAAGATCTACTCGCGGCACTCCGGCGAGCCCGGGGCTGCCGTCTCGACCCAGAAGCTCCGGAACGTGGCCGGCGAGTACGTCGGCAAGGACGACCCCGTCGCCATCGTCCGCACCCAGGGCGACTTCCCGTCGCCGGGCGAGGTCCTGCACCCCTACGGGAACCCGCCGATGGTCGCGGGTTCGATGCGGGGCAGTCACAACTCGTACTTCTACCCCGTCGGGCGCGGAGAGACCGAGATTCCGACCTACTTCGACGGCCCGCCGCTGGTGAAGGCGCTGGGCATGGTCGTCAACGACGGCGAGTTCAGCGAGCCCATCTACCCGTTCGACTTCTCGTTCTGGGACTCCGTCCGCGACGACGTCTCCCGGGACTTCCGGGAGTTCCGCGAGCGCCAGGGCGTGTTCGGCCCCGGCACCGTCGACCCCGGCGAACTGGAGTACGGCGGCTGGGCCGACATCATGGACGACCTGGAGAGCGAGTGGTCGGTCGAGGGTGCGGAACAGGCGGCCGCGGACGACGACTGAAGATTCGCGGTCAGTTTTTGGGTCGCATTTACGGCCCCTGGGTAGGTATCTGACCGTCCCGACTGGGCTCTCGGCGCGCGCGAGTTGCGCGGTTCGGGGCGAAGCGAGAACCGCGAACGCGAGCGGCCACGCCGCGAGCAACGCGCGCGAGGTCCCCGCGAGCGTGCGAGCGGGGGCTCGTCGGCGCTTGCTCCGACGGTGGATGAGCAACGCAGGTGGCGCGGACGGACGTGAGCGCCCCAGCCGTGCGGTCGGCCCAAGCGCCGACCGCGGCCCTCGCGCGCGCTACCGCCAGAGGTAGCGATGCCAGCGGTAGAGATAGCGAAGCGGGGTCATATGAATATATGCACATATATTCATGTGGGGGAGGGGGTGACGCCGACGAATCGTCGGTAGCGGGAGTCACGAAAGCAGGCGTCGAAGAGACCGGGACAGAATCCGTCCGGCGGCGACGGAACGGTTTTTACCCCTCGCCCTCGCAGACGCGAGTAATGAGCGAGTTCGACTACGAGGAGCTGGGGCTGGTAGCCGGTCTGGAGATCCACCAGCAACTCGACACGGAGACGAAGCTGTTCTGCAAGTGTCCGACCGAACTGCGCGACCCGGAGACCGCCGACCACAGGCTGACGCGGTACCTCCACCCGACCCGGAGCGAACTCGGCGAACTCGACGAGGCCGCCCTGGAGGAGAGCCAGGTCGAGCGGGAGTTCGAGTACCTCGCGTACGACAGTACCTGCCTGGTCGAGGAGGACGACGAACCGCCGCGGCGACTCAGCGAGGAGGCACTGTCCGTCAGTCTGGAGATCGCCAAACTGCTGGACATGACGCCGGTCGACCAGGCCCACGTCATGCGGAAACTCGTCATCGACGGGTCGAACACCTCCGGCTTCCAGCGGACGGCGATGGTGGCGACCGACGGCGTCGTCGAGACCAGCGAGGGGCCGGTCGGCGTCGAGGAACTGATGCTGGAGGAAGAGAGCGCCCAGCGCGTCGAAGAGACCGAGGCGGGCGTCCGCTACTCGCTGGACCGCCTGGGCATCCCGCTGGTCGAGATCGGCACCGCGCCGGACATCCGGACCCCCGAGCAGGCCTACGAGGCCGCGGAACGGATCGGCATGCTCCTTCGCTCGACCGGGAAGGTCAAGCGCGGCCTCGGGACCATCCGCCAGGACGTCAACGTCTCCATCGCGGAGGGCGCCCGGGTCGAACTCAAGGGCGTCCAGCGCCTCGACGACATCGACGACATCGTCCGGAACGAGGTCCGCCGACAGGTCGAACTGCTGGACGTCGCCGAGGAACTGCAGGCCCGCGACGCCGAGGTGGGCGACCCCCGCGACGCCAGCGACGTCTTCGCGGACACCGACAGCGGCGTCATCCGCGGGGCGCTGGACGACGGGGGGGAGGTCCACGCGGTCCCGCTGTTCGGGTTCGACGGCCTCGTCGGCCGGGAGATCCAGCCGGACCGCCGACTCGGGACGGAGATGTCCGACCACGCCAAGCGCCACGGCGCGGGCGGCATCTTCCACACGGACGAACTCCCGGCCTACGGCGTGACCGAGGCGGAGGTGGCCGACCTCCGCGATGCCGTCGACGCGGGCGAGGACGACGCCGTCGCCATCGTCGCGGCCGACCCCGACGTCGCGGCGGGTGCCATCGAGGCGGCCGCCGAGCGCGCCGCAGCGGCCATCGAGGTCGTCCCCGAGGAGACCCGCGGCGCGAACGACGACGGCACCTCCCGGTACCTCCGGCCGCTCCCCGGCGCGGCGCGGATGTACCCCGAGACGGACGTGCCGCCGGTCGCCCCCGACGTGGCCGACGTGGAGACGCCGGAACTGCTGACCGAGAAGGCCGACCGGTACGTCGAGCAACACGGCCTGGACTCGGGTCTGGCCGAGCAGGTGGCGTTCGGCGAGCGCTGGTCGCTGTTCGAGCAAGCCGTCGAGATGGGCGTCGACGCAACCCTCGCCGCCGGGACCGTCGAGTCCACGGTCACCGAACTCCGCCGTGACGACGTGCCCGTCGAGAACCTGGCCGACCGGCACTACCTGGAGACGTTCGAACTGCTCGCGGACGGCGAACTCGCCAAGGAGGGCGTCGGCGACCTGCTGGCGGAACTGGCCGAGAACCCCGACCAGTCCGCCGCGGCGGCCGCCGAGGCGGCCGGACTCGGTAGCGCCGGCGAGGACGAGGTGCGCGAGGCCGTCGTCGCGGTCGTCGAGCGCAACGCCGACCAGGTCGAGACCGAGGGGATGGGCGCGTTCTCGGCGCTGATGGGCGAGTGCATGGGCGAATTCCGCGGCAAGGCCGACGGCGACGTGGTCAGCGACGTGCTCCGCGAGGAGATTCAAAAGCGCGCCTAAACGGCCGCGGCGCACGGGGTTCGGTCAGGTCGCGGGATCGGGGTCGGTCGCTCCCGGCGCGGGGGTCACCCCGTCCTCGACGTTGGGGACCTCGGGGCGTTCGCCAGTGCGGACGAACTCGCTGAGGCGCGCGCCGACGCCCTCCTCGACCGGGAGGACGAACTGCCGGCGCGCGCCGCTGTCGGTGTGGACGGTGATCCGTTCGACCTCGTTCTCGACCCGTTCGATGCCGTCGTACTCTTCGCGGTGTTTCCAGCCGAAGTCCGCGAGTCTGAGACCGCCGACGCCGAGGAGGACGAAAAACAGCGCGGCCGCGCCTGACCCCGCGAGGATCGCTCCCAGGAACGACAGCGTCGACAGGAGGGCGCCGCCGCCGACGAGTAGGCGGTAGTCGAGCCCCTCGTACTCGGTCTCGGTGCGAACCTCCGACTCGATGGTGCTGACGTGGTCCCGGGGGAAGGTCCCGTGGCGGCCGGTTTCCGACCGGAAGACGATGCACCGGTCGGTCGTGCCCAGAACCACGTCCTCGCTCCCGTGACCGTTTCTGAGTTCGCCTCGCCAGCGAACCCGTACCGATTCGTCGGGGAACGTCGACATGCCCGAAGCCTCCGCTGGCAACGGGTTAGTTATGAACAGCGTACGCCGGGGTGGCCGTCACTGCAGGGGCTGGTCGACCCGGGTCGACTTGCCGGTCTCCGGGTCCCGCCGGTACCTCGCGACCAGCGATCCGTCGGGCCCCCGCAGGTCGACGTTCGCCCCGATGGGGACGGGCCGTGAGGTCACGAACGAACTACCGGGTTCGATGGGCCGTCGCCACGTCTCCGTGACGGGTTCGCGGTCGTGGGTGTACTCGACCGAGAGGTCGACGTCGACGGTCTGGGTGCCGTCGTACCCGAACCGGACCGGCGCGGGGTCCAGTCGTTCGCCGGTGTGGGGGTCGATGGCGTCCGTCACCCAGTCGAGACCCCGCTGCTCCCAGTCTTCGTACTCCGAACTGACGATGTACCGCTCCCAGTCGTAGATGCCGCTCTTCATGGCGATCTTCTTGAACTGGGTCTTGATGGCCAGCGACTGCAGGATCACGGCCGACCGGACCATCCCGGACTTGCGGTAGTGCGCCTGGCCGGCCTCCATGATCTCCTGGGCGTCGTCGTCGAGGGGTTCGAGGGTCCGCATGTCTACGAACACGCCGAACCGGTCCCGCGAGTGAGCCAGTTCGCGCTCGGACGCCGCCTTCCACTCGGCCATCTCTTCGGCGTCCATCTCGCCGCCGAAGGTCAGCCTGTAACCGAAGTCCGTCTGTTCAATATCGTACATTTGTGATCCTTTGTTTAACGAAAAACAAGTATTTAATGGCTCCCTGGTGCACCGTTCGCAACCGGTCGGGATCGGCGGGCCCCGTCGGCCGGAACGCCGTTATCGTTATCATTCTCGGGATATAAAGAGCGGCCATGAGCACCGACACCGCCGGGGAGACCGCGGAGCGGCCCGAGATCGAGGTCAGCGAGGAGGCTGCCACCGAGGCGCTGGACCTCATGGACCGGGAAGGCCTGGACGACGAGGAGGCTGGCCTCCGGTTGTTCGTCCAGCAGGGCGGGTGCGCGGGCCTGTCCTACGGGATGCGCTTCGACCACGAACCGGAAGACGACGACGAGATTTACGAGCACCAGGGACTCCGCGTGTTCGTCGACCCCGCGAGCATGCGCTACGTCGAGGGTAGCGTGCTAGACTACGAGTCCGGCCTCCAGGGTGCGGGCTTCACCGTCGAGAACCCCAACGTCGTCAGCGAGTGCGGGTGCGGCGAGTCCTTCCGGACCTAGTCTTCGAGTTCGAAGGCCACCGTCACCTCCGCTTGGTACTCCCGGTCGTCGGCGGTGGCCAGTTCGACTCCGAGTTCCTCCACCTCGATCCAGTGGACGTTCTCCAGGGTCTCCTGGGCGCGGTCGATGGCGTCGTCGGCGGCGGCATCGAAGCTCTCGGGACTGGTGCCGATCAACGAGATTTTCTTGAAAACCATGGGACCATCTACAGTATTATCGTCCGGCCGTCTATAAACTAGTGACCGGTGACGGACAGGACCGGGGTGGGGATGAGGTCGGTTCGGAGTGGTCGTCCGAATCGTCGCGTTGCGGTGAACCGGGGACGTCGTGACGCGGACGGTCGATTCCCGGGCCGACGATCGAACGTGTTGATAGCCTCGAATCTCTCACTTCTCCCTTTCCGTAATTCCCACGTTTTGGTAACATATCTTTTATTATACAAAATCATATGTTTATATAGCTAGGAAAATTTAAACTGGTGCGAGTACACAATTAGTATTCGTATGTCGTCCGACAACCTCGGCGAGAGCCGGCGTAGCGTGCTCAAGAAGGTCGCGGGCGGTGCGGCGTCGTCTATCGCCCCGACAGGGTGGTCAGCGACCTCTCGACGGTGGCCGGGGACTGCTGTTGTTGCGAGACGGAGTACAAGTGCGAGGACAACTGTTACAAGGACGGGTCCTACGAACAGGCGTACAGACGCGAGTGCTGTCGGTGCGGTGGCGGGTACATCTGCGAGGACTGGCAGGCGATCGACCGCTGTTGCTTCTGACGCCGTGACCGGCCAGCGGACGACCGTTGTGAACGGTCTCCGGCCGTCCGCCGGCCGTCGAACGTACCCGGTGACCCCCAATCCGGGCACTCAGTCCGCGCGCTCGCTGCGACGCTCGAACCGCTCCTGGATGGCGCCGCTGACGTCGGTCAGGTAGACGGTCCCCCACAGCGCGACGACGATGCCGCCCATCGTGTTGAACACCAGGTCCAGCATCGTGTCGTTCAGGCCGTGGTGGGTGAACCCGGCTCCGCCCGCGCCGGTCGCCGACCCGACCACGTCGACGCCGAACTCGATCAACTCCCAGAAGACGCCGAACGCGAACACGAACGGCACGATGAACACGGAGACGAATCACGACGGGAGTTCGACGTTCGGGGAGTGCTCGTCGAACGCGCGGACGGTCGCGTAGCCGGTGCCAGCCACCACTGACGACGACAGCGCGTGCGTCAGGTGATCGTAGTACGGGACGATGGTGTAGAAGGCCTTGGTCAGGCCCGGCAGGCCCACGACGCCGGCGGTGTGCAGGAAGACCGCTCCCTGATCCACATCGTCAGCGCAGGGTCCATCGGACTCTCCAGGTCCCGCTCCAGAATAGCGGGCAGGAAGGTGCCCCCGAGGCCGATGCCCGCCGTGACGACGATGCTGGCGGCGCCCCGTTCCAGGCCGACGAAGAACATGCCGACCAGCAGCACATCCATCGCCCGGGTCACCTGGCGCTGGCGACGCTCGGAGATGCCCAGGCGGTCGCGGATCTTCACGCCCCGACCACCTCCTCGGGAATCCGCTCCTCGACCGGGGCGCGCCGGCGGAAGTAGTGCTCGAAGACGACCCCCGCCAGGACGCCGGCCCCGGTCGAGTAGACGAACTCGATCATCAACTCGTCATGGACGACCTGTTCGTCCACGCCCGGCGTGAGCAGGAACTGCGTGCCCAGCAGGTTGTCCAGCGTCCAGCGGGCGACGCCCCAGATGCCAGCGGTCGCCATCCTCTCCACGATCACGAACAGGATGGCGAACCCGACGCTCATCTTGACCGTCGTGAAGGTGTCCAGTTCGACGGCGATGATCAGCGCCAGTGCCGCGACCGAGAGGTACACACCCAGGTCGCTAGTCACTTCCGGGGTCGCAACTGCCCGGCCGAAGGTCGGTAACGCCGAAAGCGCGACCACTTCCCACGGGAGCATGACCGTCTGATCACGGTACGCGAGGGGCGGGATCGCACGGAGGACGACCACCATCGCGACGAATCCCGCCCAGGCGAGGTCGCCGCCGAACGTACTCTCGACGGCGACGACGCCGAGGAACGCGAGCAGTAGCCAGCCGACCACCGCGTTGTTCCGGCGGTCGGCCAGCAGGACTCCACCGTCTGATCTGCCATGTTGGCGGCTTTGGCGGTCACCCCCTATAGGGGTGGTACTGTTCAGATTGGAATCGAAGAGTGAGGCGGATCGATCTCTAACTGTTCCATGGCAGAAATCGACCGCCTCAGCGGAGCTAGCGATTGGATCGAATTAGAGTTTGTGGAGAAAGAGGAGCCGTCGCGCGAGCTGATGGGGTACGGGATCGAGTTGCATCTGGCCGGCTTATCACTTGCAGAAACTACCTCTGTTCTAGAGAATTTCGGGATCGATCGGTGTCGCTCCACGGTCCACGACTGGGTGCGAAAGGCCGATCTGCAACCAGCGAACGGTGCCCGACCGGATCACGTCGCGGTCGACGAGACGGTGATCCAGGCGAATGATCAACGCTACTGGTTACTTGCCGCCGTCGATCCCGCAACCAACAGATCCCTCCACGTCAGGCTGTTTCCGACGCGAACGACCGCCGTGACCAAGCTGTTTCTCAGCGATCTCACTGAGAAACACGACGTCGCAGACGCCGTGTTTCTGATCGATAGCGCCCCGTGGTTGAAAGCGGCCCTGCACGACTTTGGCCTGCGCTTTCACCACGTCACGCACGGGAAGCGCAACAGCATCGAACGTGTCTTTAAAGGGTAAAACGTCGAACCGAACGCTTCGCAAATCATTTCCGGAACCCCGATCCCGATGGCGTCGAATCGTGGTTGCAAGCCTACGCAGTCTGCTGGAATCAGCTAATCTGAACAATGCCAGCCCCAAAGTATGAAGAAGCATGTCTCTCGAAGCATCGGGAGCCAGAGCAGTCCCCAACTAGCCCAGGACCAAAGTAATAATTTAGTCAACTAGTAAAAATATAGATATGGATACAAGCAGAAGTAACCTACAGAACCCATCCCGTCGTTCGTTCCTGAAGGCAGGAATGCTTGGAACAACAGTATTGGCTGGCTGTTTAGAGGCTCTCCACCCGAAATCGGAAACAGAGGCCTCGTCGCCACAGAAAACACCGACTGAAACGCCAACGCCTAACGAAACGGGTTATCAAACTCGTACGTTCCGAGCTACTCCCAGTGAACACCCTGGGGCTCTTGTCCTCCGTGAAGGTGCCGGGTCCATTAATGTCGAGGTTTTTTCTGACTATTCCGTTAATGATTGTAAGTATTTTTGGTTACATACCAAAAATAGGCTTAGAAAGTACTATGTGACAAACGCCAGCTCAGATGATGGTCCAAAAATATCTATCGTTCTTAGACATTTTCCAAAGCCCGAGAACGAATGGTCGATGTTTCTACCGTGTGCAATTATGGAAGTTCGCGCACAACGGGGAATAATGGCTCAAGCCGAATTCCATAATCGTTTATTCGAAAACCACTTCCCAGATTATTCGATCCGTGACGTCGAAATTGCCGCTAGTCTCGTTGACGCCGACCCGGACGAAGTCGTCAAAGCCGGGAAGGAACGCCGCCGGAATTACGCAATCAAATGGGACATCGAGGAGGCCGAAGAGTACGAGTTCGAGGAACCGCTCGGGATCGCCGTCGGCGGCCAGCCGGTCTGGGAGAACTCCTACGAGGCCATCGAGCAGTCCATCGAACGCGAAATCGCCCAGCGCGACCTCTGACGGGTCGCCCGTTACCGCCTCCTGAACGCTTTTCTCCCCGAAC
>PXRE01000002.1 GCA_003021085.1 Halobacteriales archaeon QS_1_68_20
TAATAGTCAGCGTCCGCGTGGGACCAGTGCTGGATCGTGCCCCGGCGTCTCTCGACGCCGAACCACTCACACCGATCTCGACACGCTGCCAACGCTGCTGCGACAAGGATGTACCGGTCGGTCGACCCCATGTAGCCGCTCACACCGATCTCGACACGCTGCCAACGCTGCCGCAGCGTGGGCAGAGCACGCTAGCCTGATCTGACGTAGTTACCCGATCACTGCCGGTGCCAGGCCACGCCCATCCAGCGGTAGCTGTCGCTTGCGTCCCAGCGGAACTTGTTGACCTCGACGGTGTGGGTGCCGGTGGTGGAGGCGTCGAAGTCCAGGTACTCGAAGCCGCGGTCGTAGGACCACGACCCGGTGACGTAGTTGCCGTCGGGGTCGTCGACCGAGAGGTCCATGTCGAGGTCGGACTGGGCGTCCTTGTTGTCCGAGAAGTCGGCGTCGGTGACGTCGCTGAACCACATCAGCGCGACCCGGACGTTCTCGCCGCTCTCCGCGTAGAGGTCGACGGTCTCCTCGCTGTTACTGGAGTCGTAGTACAGCGAGTCGAACCAGCCGTTCTGGACGACCTGCCGGGCGTGTTTCGCGGAGATGGATCCCGCACCCTCCTTGTCCCAGCTAGCGGTGTCGTTGCGGGCCGACACCATGGCGACTGGTTTGGCCAGTTCGGGGTAGTAGCTGAAGTCGACGGTCCCGAAGTCGTCCGAGAACTTGCACAGGAGGGTGATGAGGCCGGTCAATCCAGGGGCGGCCATGCTCGTTCCGGACGGTGACCCGTCGCTACTGGGAGTGTTACACCCGGACCCGCAGGTGCTGATCTCGGGTTTGTCGTGGGGGAAGTCGTCGTAGCTCGGATCGGCGTGGCGGGAGTGGGGGTTCTTGTAGCAGGAGTAGCCCGCGATCTCGTCGTCGAACCAGTAGCCGTTGTTCTGGTCGCGGATGCTCCCGACCGAGAACTGGTTGAACCCCAGCGAGGGCGACCCGACGTAGTAGTTGTCGTAGGAGCCGTAGTTGCCCGCCGCCACGCAGACGCTGGTGAAGTCGTGGTAGACCCGCTGGCCGTACCGGAAGTCCCAGCTGTTCATCACCCGGTCGCGCTCGCCGATGCCGACGCTGAAGTTGACGGCACAGACACCGTTGGAGTCGAACCAGTCCATCCGGTCGTCGAACGAGCGGATGATCCGGTCGGCGGAGTACACGTCCGCGTCGTAGGCCGTCCCCGGGAGGGAGTAGTCGTTGGATGCGGTCGCCTCCGCGGTCACCGTGGCGTGGCCGCCGGCGTCCTTGTCCCAGCGCTTGCCCGCGAAGTTCAGCGCGGCGTCGGACTTGGGATGGGCGAACTCGGCGTGGCCGACCGGGTAACCCGCGGCGTGGTACGTCGAGTCGCGCTCGCCGAAGGTCCGGTGGGTCCAGGTCGTCTCGTCCAGCGGCGTGTGGCCCTCGGTGACCAGTTCGTCGATGCGGTCGACCTCCGCCCGGGCCTCCAGCCCCTCGATGCCGACGGGTGTCGCGCGGGCCTCGACGACCGGCGCGCCCTTGCTCGTCGTCGTGACCGTGACGTCGGTCAGGTCCTCGACGGCGCGCGCGAACCCCCGCGTCAGGCGGTCCAGGCGCTCGTGGTACTCCGCGGAGAGTTCTTCCTTCACCTCGGCGGCGTGGGTCCGGTCGGGGAGCCCAACGGCCTCGTTGGCCGCGTCGTGGTCGATGCTCTCCAGCCAGACGACGACCTCCAGTTCCTCGTCCGGCGAGGCGTTCTCGACCGTCTCGGCCAGTTTCGGGGTGAGTTTACCGTACGCCCGCTCGTAGGCCTCGCTCTCACGGCGGTCGACCTCCTTTCGGTCGACGACCCGCGTCGTCGCGTCCAGCAGGACGCCGTGCAGCGATCCCTCGTCCGTGTCGTACACCTTCGCGTCGTAGTACCGTTCGCCGAGCGTCGACCACGTGGCCATCCCCTCGTTGCGAATGTCGAGAGCAGTCGGATCGGCTCCGGTCTCCTCGGCGACGTGTTGCCGTGCCGCCCGCCGAAGGTCCTCTTCCTGGGCGAGCGCGAACCCCGATCCCGAGGTGACCAGCACGAGGCCGCTCCCGGTCAGTTTCAGGAACGATCGCCTGTCGAGTTCGTCGAACGACATACCGACTGAATTCAAGACCTACGAGCATTATTTTTTGCCAAAAAACATAAGTGCTAATTTATTGCTGACTCCCCGACGAACCGTCGAACCGGTTGTTTTGCCTCTGCTGGGCAGTCCTGTGTATACCGAATTCCTTTAAGTAGTCTTGCAGCCTTATAAAGTGAGCTTGCCCCTCGCCAGCGGGGTCAGGGCTCCTCGACCCAGAGGCGGTCGCCCTCGGTCGTCTCGGGGAACACCTTCCCGGGGTTGAGTGTGTCGTTGGGGTCCAGCGCCTGCTTGATCCGTCGCATGGCGTCGACGGTGCCGTCGCCGTGTTCGTCGGTCAGGTACTCCCGTTTGCCGGTCCCGATGCCGTGTTCGCCGGTCGCGGTGCCGCCGAACTCCAGGGCCTTCTCGATGATGGCTTTGGACGCTTCGTCGCCGCGGCGGACCTCGTCGGGGTCGGACTCGTCGACGAGGACGGTGTAGTGGAGGTTCCCGTCACCGGCGTGGCCGAAACACGGGAGGAGTTGATCGTACTCGTCGGCCACCTCCTTCACGTAGCGGACCATCTCGGGGTAGTCGCTGATGGGGACGGTCACGTCCCCGGGCACGGTGACCGTGAGGTCGGGGTCCCAGGATTCGACGGCGAACGCGAGGTCCTTGCGCGCCTGCCAGAGGTCGTCCATCCCCTCGTCGTGGGGCGCCACCTCGAACTTCTGGAGGTCGTGGGCCTCGAACACGGTCCGGCAGAAGTCGATCTCCTCCTGAATACCGTGGTTGGCGTGGAACTCCAGGAACACCATCGGGACGTCCGGCAGGTCGGTCCCGGAGTAGGCGTTGGCCATCTTCGCACTCGTGGGGTCGATCAGTTCGATCTTGGCGACGTCGACGCCCGAGCGGACGGCGTCGGACACCGCCTCCGCGGCGTCGTCCAGCGTCGGGAACAGCGCGCGGCCGCCGTATATCTGCTCGGGGCGGCCCGCCAGTTCCAGGGTCGCCCGGGTGACGACGGCCAGGGTCCCCTCGCTACCGACCAGGAGGTCCTTCAGGTTGTAGCCGCTGGAGGTCTTGACAGCCTTGCTACCGGCTTCGATCACCGTGCCGTCGGTCAGGACGGCCTCCAGTTCCAGTACCCAGTCGGCCACCTCGCCGTACTTGACGGTCTGCATCCCGCTGGCGTCGTTGGCGATCATCCCGCCGACCGTCGAGATGTCTCCCGAGGAGGGCAACGGCGGGAAGAAGAGGCCGTGGTCCGCGACGGCCTCCTCGACGGCCGATCCGAACGCGCCGGGTTCGACGTCGACCTGGAAGTCCTCTGGCCGGACCTCCAGCACGTCGTTCATCCGGGTCAGGTCCAGGCTGATGCCGGCGTGGACGGGCGCGGCGTTGGCCTCCAGGCTGGTCCCGGCGGCGTAGGGGGTTACGGGCACGCGGCGTTCGTCGGCGGCAGAGAGGACGGCCGAGACGTCCGCCGTCGACTCCGGGTAGACCACTGCGTCCGGTGTGGTCCGCTGGTCGTCGGGCGTCCCCCAGTCGCCGTCGTGGTTCTCGCGGTCGGACTCACCCAGTGACACCTCCCCGTCCAGCGCGAGGTCCGAGAGGAACGAACAGTCGTGGGTCACGTGCGAGAGGTGCGCACACCGGCGTATTAATGCTCCGGTGCTGGCGGGGGTTCGACGGTCCGGGAACCGGACGGTTCGGCCAATTCGATCACCCGCCACGGCGCGCGCTGGTGTCCCCGTGAGCCTGCGAACGGGGGCTCGTCGGGGCTTGCTCGGCGGCGTGCGTGCCGAGCACCGCGAGGCCGCGAACCGCAATCGCGCGAGGGACGAGTAACGGAACGAAGTGAGTAACGCAGTCGGCTGGGGAAGGTGTGGCCATCCCTAGGCCAGGTGATCGCTAGCGTTGAGTCGTTCAAACCGCCAACGCTAGCGGCATGCAAGACCTAGGGGTCAACCTCACGCCTCCCCAGCCGAGGGGGTCGGCACGGAGGCCGACCCCGGTCCACCGGGAGAGCAAGCTCTCCCGAGCCCCCGTTCGTTTCACTCACGGGGACCTCGCGCGCGTTGCTCGCGCGCGCCCTGTTCCTAACCTAGCCTGGTGGCGCAAGCAGTTGTTCGAAGACAACGTGCAGGAGTTGCCTGGGTCGTGCCGACCAAGATGACCAGGCCGACCACGTAAACCACCCCAGCATAGAGGGAAGAACCGACTTCTCCCGGAACTACCAGTACCGGACAGATGGCGGATCGGCCAAGGACAGCCACCAATCCAACAGAGAACCTGCCTGACGGACCCTCGCTCGACGAACTCCGGGAAGCGTACGCAGCGACGGCCGAGCGGCGAACCAGGCCCCCACTGATCGACCGACTGCTCAAAAGTAGGTACCGCCGCCAGCACTTCGGTCAGGCCCGGGGCCGGGTTCTCGACGTGGCCTGCGGGCTGGGAACCAACTACCGGTACCTCCCAGACTCCGTCGAATACGTCGGCGTCGACACCACCCGAGAAATGCTCGAAACCACGAAGGATCGATTCAACGGTCTCGGAACAATGGACGCCCTCGCGCAGATGGACGTTGTTGCGCTGGCGTTCCCCGACGACGCCTTCGACACCGTCGTCTCCTCGTTCTCGACGTGCGCGTTCCCGGACCCGGTGGCGGCCATCCGGGAGATGGGACGGGTCTGCGCTCCCGACGGTCGGATCCTCCTGCTCGAACACGGCCGGAGCGACGTGGAGTTGCTCGGCCGACTGCAGGACTGGCGGGTCGATACGGAACTCGCGGGCGACGTCTGCCGGTGGAGCCAGGACCCCGTGGCGAACGTCCGGCGGGCGGGGCTCACGATCACGGAGACGCGGTCGTGGCTCGCGGGTATCGTCACCGCAATCGAGGCGCGACCGCCGTAAAAGTGGGTCGCCGCGCCCGGAGTACCAACCGTTAAGGCCGCGTCGGGAACACCTCGTACCATGGCGAAGATGGTCATCCTGCTCGTCCGCGACGAGGAGTCGAGCCACGAGGAGTTCGTCGAGCGCCTCCGCGCGGAACACGTCCCCATCGCGGAGGACCTCCCCGGCCTCGTCGAGTACCGGACCTCGGTCCCCAGCGACCCCGAGCGGGCGGAGTACGACGGCATCTCGGAACTGTACTTCGAGGATCCCGCCGCGATGGGGGAGGCGTTCGACTCCGAGGTGGGCGAGCGCGTCCAGGCCGACGCCGCCGAGTTCATGCAGGTCGAGCGAAACGAGACGCTGGTGGTCGACGAGGAGGTCCACGTCGAGCGATGAGCGACGAGTCCACCGCCGCCCACGTCGCCCGGACGGTCGAGGACGCCGGCGTCGAGTACGTCTTCGGCTACCCTGGCGGCCGGGTCATCGAGGTGTTCGAACACCTCTCGGAGACGGACGTGGACGTCGTCCGCCCCCGAGACGAGCGCGAGGCCAGCGTGATGGCCGAGGCCTACGGCCGGATCACCGGCGACCCGCAGGTGCTGGCCGGCCAGGGGCCCTGGATCGGGAGCCTGGGCGCGCTCGGCCAGATGGAGGCCCGCCTGGGGTCGACGCCGATGGTCGTGCTGACGGAGGCCAGCGAGCGCGGCGACTACTCGACGCTGGCGCCGTACCAGCAGGCCCGCGGGGACTACGGGGGCCTGGACCTGCCGTCCATCCTCGACGGGATCACGAAGGAACACTGGTTCCCGCGAACTCACACCGAGACGCTCCGGAGCGTCCAGCTGGCGTTCAAGCACGCGACCGCCGAGCGACCCGGCCCCTGCGCGGTGATCCTCGACGGTGGCGCCGTCGCCGAGGACGTGCCCGAGGACTCGGTTCCGGCAGTCTGGGACACCGACGAGCAGGTCCGCAACTGGCAGTCGGCCCCGACCGAGCGCGACGTCGAGGCGGCCGCCGGGGCGCTTGCCGACGCCGACCGGCCGGTGATCCTGGCGGGCAACGGGGTCCACGCCGCCGACGCCTACGACGAACTCCAGGCGGTCGCCGAGGCCTACGACGCCGTCGTCGCCACGTCCTACCTCGGAAAGTCGACGATTCCCGAGACTCACGAGCGCGCGGCGGGCGTCATCGGGTCGTTCGGCCACGAAGGGGCCAACCAGGTGGTCAGCGAGGCCGACACCCTGGTGATCGTCGGGTGCCGGATGAACCCGATGGACACCAACTGGCAGGCCGAGTCGTTCGTCCGGCCGGACGAGCAGACCATCGTCCACGCCGACGTCACCACGAAGAACGCGGGGTGGGTCTACCCCGCCGACGTTGGGTTGATCGGGGACGCCAGGGAGTCGCTGGGCGCTCTGGCGGACGCGGCCGACGAGGCGGGTGTCGGCGGGAACGACTGGGCGCTAGACCGCGCCGCGGAAACCCGCGAGGACTTCACCGGCCCCGCGTGCGAGTCCGACGCCAGTCCGATCAAGCCCCAGCGCGCGGCCAAAGAGATCCAGCGCGTGGTCGACGAGGACACGATCGTCACGGCCGACTCGGGCAACAACCGCTTCTGGCTCCTGAACTACCTCCGGGCGCCCGCAGTGGGAACCTACTACGGGAGCGGCGGCGTCGGCGCGATGGGGTGGGCCGCACCCGCCGCCGTGGCCGCCGCGCTGACCGGCCACGACGCCATCTGCGTCGCCGGCGACGGCGGGTTCACCATGACGATGACCGCCGTCGAGACGGCGGTCCAGGAGGGCGTCGCGCCCACGTTCGTCGTGCTGAACGACACCTCCCTGGGGATGGTCCGCCAGATGGGCGTCGAGGAGGGCGTCGAGTTCCACGACACCGACTTCGCCGCCGTCGCGGAGGGTTTCGGCGCCGAAGGTGTCACCGTCGACGCGCCGGCGGACCTCCGGACGGCGCTGGAGGACGCCGTCGGCGGCGACCGCCCGACCGTGATCGACGCCGGCATCGACCGCGAGGAAGACATGGCCGACACCCTGCAGTCGTCGTTCTACGAGGAAGTCGGCGGCCTCCACGAGTGAGACGGTTCCTGGCGCTCACCACGGCGTTTCGTGCCGTCGGACCCAGAGTTCGACGCCACCCAGGGCGAGGTACGCGACGAGGTAACCCGGCCAGAGCGCCAGCAGGAACAGCGAGGCCGGGGAGTCGCCACCCTTCGCGGTGCCCCAGACCGCCGCGACGCCGCCGAGGACCACCGCCGGCGAGACGAGGCCGAACCTGGCGTACAGCGCCGTCGGGACGCCGAACGTGACGACGCCGCCCAGCAGGTAGATGCCGAGGATGTCTTTCGCCGCCGTCCGCGAGCGGAGCGCCCGCCGGAGGTCGGCCGCTTCGAGTGCGCCGACCGACAGCCAGTAGGCTACAAGCACGGTCGAGGCACCGACCCCGACCGCGACGCCGAGCAGGACGGCCCGTCGCGCGGCGGCCTCCATCGGGGATCAGATGGCGTCGAACTTCCCGTTCGAGGAGTCGTAGCCGCCGCCGTTGCCAACGTCCTGGGTGAACGCGTAGTAGCCCCAGCTCTCCCAGTCGCTGGAGGCTTCCTGGCGAGACTCCGCGTACTTCCAGTCGTCACCGACGAGCCAGCCGTGGTCCCAGGGGTCGTGGTGGAACTGCCCGATGACGTCGTAGCCGTCGTCGTCGGCGTCCGGTAGGTCGTACAGCCGACCGTGGTACTGCTTGGTCCAGCCGGTCGGCTTGCGGACGTGGGCGTCCTGTTCTTTGATGTTGTAGCTGGACGACCCGGTGAACACCAGCACGTACCGGTCGGTCGACGGGAGGATGCCGTCCCACCCGTTCGAGGTCATCTCGTCCTGCACGTCGTCGTGGTCGAACCCGTGGTAGTACCGCCAGCCGACGTTGATCGGCGAGGCCCGCTCGGACAGGTCGCCGTCCTTGTAGTTGTACAGCGGCCCGGTGTAGTCGTGGGACTGGGTGAGGTCACCTTGCCGGAGGTCGCGCTCGGCGTTGGCGTGTTGCTCCCAGGTGCCGAACACGCCGTCGTCCTGGCCGGAGAGCTTGCCCGCGCGGTCGGGGTCCCGGAACTGCTCGGGCACGTGGTCGGCGTGGATCTCCTCGATCTTCAGTTCCACCTCGGCTTTCCCGAACACCTTCTGGATGTCCCGGCTGATGAACCGCTCGCGGTGCTCCCAGTGGTCGCCGTCGAGTGGCCTGAAGTGGTGCACCCGCTTGCCGTGGGCGTGAACGGGGTACTCGCTGTCGCCTTCGGGGTCGGCGGCCGCCGTGGACGCCGACACCGCTCCAGCGAGCAACGCGGCCGCACCGTTTCGAACGAAACTTCTACGCGAAATTTTATTCCGTTTCGGCATGTGATCACAAATGTCACAACGCTATTTATAATTTGCCAGACATTTATGTTTTCGTATATATTTAGTATTCAATTATCTTTAATTTGTTGGGAATAACGTCGGGGTGATCACGGGTCGGTTCGCGAACGGTTACGGACGAGCGTCGAGCGGTCAGGCGACCGTCGCCGTCGCCAGCAGGTACTCCATCCGCACTACGTTGTCCTCGCCGTCGAACGCCGGTTCGACCGTCCCTAGCACCTGCTCCCGGAGCGCCGGCCTGTCGTCCTCGTCGACTTTCGGCAGGTACTCCCCAAAGACCCCGAAGTTCCGTTTGATCTTCTCCCAGAAGTGTTCGGGGGACAGCACCGGGTACCCCAGGGTGGCCGTCTCGCACCGGAGGTCGGTGACGTCCTCACCGAAGCGTCGGGCGACGACGTCGGCGTCGCCCCACATGAACGGGGGTTCGGTGAAATCGGGGCCGCCCTCGGCATCCAAATGGGTCATCACCAACCCGGACATCGCCGGGAAGACGCTGGTCGGGGTCCAGGAGACGAATCCGATCGTCCCGCCCGACCGGGTGACCCGCAGCAACTCATTGGTGACGTCCCCGGGCGGGTCTCCGAACATGTGGCCGAGACACGAGATGGTCGCGTCGAAGGCGCCGTCCTCGAACGGCAGGGACGTCGCGTTGCCCTCCTGCCAGTCGATGCACTCGACGCCCGCCCACGCGGCGTTGTCCCGGGCCCGTTCGAGCATCGCTGGGGAGACGTCCAGGCCGATCACGTCGGCGCCGCGGCACGCGGCGGTGATGGCGACGTTTCCGGTCCCGCACCCGACGTCCAACACGTCTTCGCCGGATTCGATTCCCGCCTCCTCAACCAGTTCACCTGCCAGCGGCAGGTAGACCGTCTCCATCTCCGAGTAGGACCCGCCCGACCAGATGTCCTGCAATCTTTCCTCTGGTTCCATGTTAAATGTCAACTAGTCGACATAAAAAGGCTGTCGGACGGTCGCACTCCCACGCGGGAGTCGCGATCAGATGTCGTCGAACTTGCCGTCGAACTCTCCCAGTCCGAGCCGTTGTCGACGTCCTGGGTCAGCGCGTAGTAACCCCAGCTCTCCCAGTCGCTGGAGCACTCCTGGCGGGCCTCCGCGAACCGCCAGTCGGGGTCCGTCAGCCAGCCGTGGTCCCAGGGATCGTGGTGGAACTGCCCGATGACGTCGTAGCCGTCGTCGTCGGCGTCCGGCAGGTCGTACAGCCGACCGTGCCACTGACTGGTCCAGCCGGTCGGTTTCTTCGCCTGGGCGTCCTGTTTCTTGATCTCGTAGCTGTATGGCCCGGTGAACACCAGCACGTACCGATCGGTCGAGGTGAGCGTGCCGTCCCAGCCGTGGTTGGCCATAATGGAGTCGACCTCGGACGCGGTGAAGTCGTGGTAGTACCGCCAGCCGACGTTGATCGGGGCCGTTCGCTCGGCGAGGTCCTCGGACTTGTAGCAGTACAGCGGCCCGGTGTAGTCGTGGGACTGGGTGAGGTCGCCCTCCCGGAGGTCGCGCTCGGCGTTGGCGTGTTGCTCCCAGGTGCCGAACACGCCGTCGTCCTGGAACTCGACCGTCCCGGCGCGGTCGGGGTCACGGAACTGCTCGGGCACGGAGTCGCGGTCGACCTCCGCGACTTCGAGGGTGATCTCGGCCTTGCCGAAGGCCTCCCTCAGGTCGGGGCTGACGAACCGCTCGCGGTGCTCGAACCGGTCGCCGCCGAACGGTTCGAAGTGGTGAATGCGCCGACCATCTGCGTGAACGGGGGACTCGCTGTCGCCCTTCGGGTCGGCCGCCGCCGTCGACGCAGTGACGGCGCCTGCGAACAGCCCTGCCGCTGCTTTGCTGACAAAACGCCGCCGCGATAGATGGGTTTTGCGCAGTTCGTCGTATGAATTATTTCCCGGTTTTAAAAAGTTTAATGGCTACAACAGGTAACGTCGCCGTACCTGTCGGTCCTCGAACCCGGCGGACGGTCGGAAGAACGTGGTCTCGTCGACGCCGGTCGGCAACGGCCTGCCGGCGCGAGCGGCCCGGAAACGGTCGGGGCCCGATCAGATCACGCCGAGCAGGCCGTTGGAGCTGTCGTAGTCCCAGCCGTTGTTGATGTCCTGGGTGTAGGTGTAGTAGCCCCAGCTCTCCCAGTCGTCCTGGCACTCCTGGCGGGACTCCGCGAACCGCCAGTCGGACCCGCCGAGCCAGCCGTGATCCCAGGGGTCGTGGTGGAACGCCCCGACGACGGTGTACCCGGGGTCTTCCTCCTCGGTGATGCCGTACAGCCGACCGTGCCACTGGGTCGTCCAGCCGGTCGCCTTTTTGACGTGGGCGTTCTGGGTCTTGGTGTAGGAGCCGTAGGAGGTGTGGACGAGGATGTACCGGTCGGTCGACCCCATGTAGCCGTTCCAGCCGTTGTTCTCCATCTTCGACTCGACGTCGTACCAGCTGAAGCCGTGGTAGTCGCGCCACCCGGTGTTGACCGGCGCGGACCGCTCGGTCAGGTCGCCGTCCTTGTAGACGTACAGCGGCCCCTCGTAGTCGTGGTCGGCCGTCAGATCGTCGTGGATGTGGAGTTCGGCGTTGATGTGCTGATCCCAGGTGCCGAACACGCCGTCGTCCTGGTACTTGATCGTCCCGGCCCTGTCGGGGTCGCGGTACTTCTCGGGGACGCTGTCGCGGGCGATCTCCTCGGTCTGGAGTTCGATCTCGGCCTTGCCGTAGACGCCCTGGAGATCGTTGCTGATGAAGCGTTCGCGGTGCTCCCAGGTGTCGCCGCCCAGTGGCTTGAGGTGGTGCACCCGCTTGCCCTTGGCGTGAACCGGATACTCGCCGTCGCTCGACGGGTCAGCGGCGGCCGTCGAGACCGATATCGCGCCCGCGAGCATCGCGGCCGCACCGTTACGAACGAAACTTCTACGCGAAATTTTATCTCGCTCCGACATGAATCTGTAGTTGTCCCGGACGTATTTATAACTTACTATATGGTTAACAATTATACAAGATAGGCGGAGAATAAAATTTGCACGGGCTCAATCGCCCGACAGCCTGGACGTTCCGTCCTAGTCGCTGTCACCGGTAGTCGACGAGTCGTTCGCTGGACGTGACGGTGACGACCGGATAGCGGTGACCCGTCGCCCCGCTGACGGTACCTTTTTGCGCTCGCTGGCGGAACCACCAGTCATGTCAGAGAGCACGGTGCTGGTGACGGGCGGCACAGGGTTCATCGGGTCGTACGCCTGCGAGGACCTCGTGGAGCAGGGCCACGACGTGGTCGCGTACGACCTCTCGACTGACACGCACATCCTCGAGAAACTGGGCATCGTCGGGGACGTGACCGTTCGCCGGGGCGACGTCTCCGACTCGACGGACGTGGCCCGCGCCGTCCGGGAGACGGACGCCGACCGGATCGTCCACCTGGCGGCGTTGCTGACCAACACCGCCCGCGACAACCCGCGGGCCGCCCTGGAGGTAAACGTCGAGGGGACAAACAACGTCTTCGAGGCCGCCCGACTGCTGGACGACCAGGTCGAGCGAGTCGCGTGGGCCTCCTCTGCGGCTATCTACGCGCCGCCGCACAACTACGCGGACGAGGACGACTGGTGGGTCACCGAGGACGACCTCGTCTACCCCGACACGCTGTACGGCGGGACCAAGGAGTACAACGAACACCAGGCGCGCGTGTACGTCGAGGACTACGACCTCTCGCTCGTCGGCCTGCGCCCCACCGTGGCCTACGGCCCCTACCGCGAGACTGGCGGGTCGGCGTTCCTCGCAAACATCGTCGAGAAACCGGCGGTCGGGGAGTCCTTCTCGGTGGAGTACGGCGACCAGGAGATCGACTGGCAGCACGTCCGGGACATCGCCCAGGGGTTCCGCCGGGCCGCCTTCGCCGACGAGTCCGACCTGACCCAGAACGTCTACAACGTGCGCGGCGAACTGGCGACGGTCCGGGAGGCCGCCGAGACGGTCGAGGGGATCATCCCGGACGCCGACGTCGAGGTCAGCGACGAGGGCGAACTCCCCTGGACCCAGCGCCTCGACATGACGAAGGCACAGGAAGACCTCGGCTACGACCCCGAATACGACCTCGAATCCGGCTTCCGGCAGTACATCGGCGTGCTACGCGAGAAAGCGGGGCTGGACCCGGTCTGATCAGTCCCGGCGCTCGTCGTCGTCTTTGACGGGCGGTGCACCCACGACGAGCAACCACGACTCCTCCGCGGCGGTGAACGTCCGCCAGACCTCCGGCGAGACCACCAGGTAGTCGCCGGCCTCGAGGAAGACCTCCTCGCGGTCCCCGTCGGGCGGTTCGATCCAGCCGTCGAAACTCCCCTCCAGGACGACGTACAGTTCCTCCTGCTCGCCGTGGCGGTGGTCGTTGGTCGCCTCCCCCGCGTCGAACCGCCAGACGTTCGGCCGCATCTCCGACGGCCGGAGGGCGTACCCGACCGAGAACAGCGTCGGTTCGACGTCGTCCAGCTGGCGCGCCTCCACGTCCTCGATGTTGACCTTCGCGTATCCCTCGTGGTCGCTCATTCCCGGTCCCCTTTCCAGCTGACGACCCGGCCCCACGTCGTCGCCTTGCCCCACAGGCCCGACCGCATGCACTCCAGTTCGACGATCTGGGAGTTGTCGACGAAGAGGTTCACCTCCGGGCCGAAGTTCTTGACGTACCACTCGAACATCTCGGGGCCGGGCGCCTCGAACACCAGGTTCTCGATCCCGAGTTCGTTGGCGATCTGGTAGGCGACGTCGGTGCGCCACTCGACGACTTCCTCGGTGATCCCCTCCGCCTCGACCATCAGCAGGTCCGCGCCCGCTTCGAGGTGCCGTCTGCCCTCCTCGATGGCCTGTTCGGGGCTCTGCTGGCCCTGCTCCTCCAGCGTCTCGGGGTCGGAGGCCCCGCCCGCGCCGAACTGGACGTTGATCTCCGGTTTCGGCTGGACGTCGTACTCCGCGCAGCGCTCGGTCAGTCGCACCATGTCGTCGCTCCCGATCGCGAGGAAGCCGCTGGAGATCTCGACGATGTCGAACCCGAGGCGCTCGGCCTCCTCGAAGTACCGGTCGACCTTGTCGTTGTCCCGGACGAGGACGTTCTCGACGTACCCCCCCGTCGAGACCTTCACGTCGTGTTCGTGGCAGACGTCGATCAACTCCGTGACCGCCTCCTCGGGCAGCAGCGCGAACGACCCCCCGGAGAACTTGTAGATATCGACGTACTGGCCCATCGTCTCCAGGATGTCCCGCAACTCCCGCGGCCCCATCGGGTCGTAGTACGGCCCCCTGATCTCGGTGATCCCCTTCTCGCGGGGTTTCTCCTCCCGCTCGTTGTGGTGCAGGAACTCGAAGGTGCGGTCGACCATGGTACAACGTAGCATTCGGCCAAGAGCGGCTTATCAGTTGTGCAGGTTCGGACGGCGAATTCGCGGTGGCGCGCGGAGACTGGAGTCACGCGTGCCGCTCAGGTGACGGGGCCGACCGCCGCCCGCTCACGGACGTCCCGGAGGAAGGTCCGCACCTGCTCGACCGTCTCGTCCCAGGTCTGGTGGGCCTCGTATGTCTCCCGGGCGGTGACGCCCAGTTCTGCGAGGCGGTCCCGGTCGTCGACCAGCGGGGCAATCGTCCTCGCGATTGCCAGGGGCTCTTCCGGCGGAACGAGGAAGCCGTTCTCGCCGTCCCTGACCAGTTCGTCGGCCCCGCCCGCGGTCGTCGCCAGCGCGGGCAGGCCGAAGCCCATCCCCTCCAGGTAAACGATGCCGAACGCCTCGTAGAGCGACGGGACGGCCAGAACGTGCTGGTCGCGCAGGCGGGCCGCCAGTTCGTCGTCCGACAGGTGGCCTGTCAGCGTCACCGAGTCGGCCAGGTCCCGTTCCTCGAGTCGGCGGCCGAGTCGCGACGCGTAGCGGGGAGCGGCGTCGAGGCTCCCGACGACCGTGAGGTGCCAGCGGTCGCTGTCGAGGCCGGCCAGACCGTCGACGAGCGCGTGCAATCCCTTCCTGGGGACGACGTTCCCGAGGAACGCGACCCTGAGCGGTCCGTCGTGGGCGCGGCGCTCGATCTCGTCGGTCGTCACCCCAGGATCACGGTGGCCCCGTCCGGGATACGCAATCGTGGTCGAAACGTCCGCCATCGTTTCGACCGCCTCCCGCGTGGCGCGACTGTTGCAGACTGCCCCGTCGATCCCCCCGAGGTACCGGCGTTCGATCCAGCTGTATAGCCACCGCTGGGGCGGCGCCCGCGGTTCTTCGCTCCGTAACGAGTGCGCCAGCGCGACGACGGGAACGTCGAGCGACCGGTTCACCCGGACCAGCGACGGGTGACAGAGTTCGTCCTGCAGGAGTACGTCGTGCGGGCCGTCGAGTCGCCGTCGGACGGCGTCCGAGAAGTTGTCGGTGAGGTGCCGGCCGTAGGTCCGCCACGGGAGCGAGACGACGTCCACCCACTCCCCGCGCTGGCGGAGGCCCTCGACGAGTTCCCGGTCGTACAGGAACCCGCCGGAGACGTTCGAGAGGTCGCCGTAGACGACGAAGCCGACGTGCATCAGATCTCTCGCTCGTAGGTCGCCCTGGCCACGTCGTCCTCCCGGAGTTCGACCGCTGCGGCGTCGACGATGGGGTCGTCCAGTTCCGCCAGCGCGCGGTCGCAGATGATCCGGGCGAACCGTTCGAGGCTGGGATTGTTGCCCTCGAACTCGGGGAAGTCGTTCAGGGTCTCGTCGCGGTAGCGGTCGACCACACTGTCCAGCGCGGCCGTCAGGTCGTCTACGTCGACGAGGTAGCCGTGTTCGTCCAGCAACTCCCCGCGCACCTCCAGGCGCACCCCGTAGCGGTGGGAGTGCCACTCCCCTTCCGGACCGGCTTCCGGGACCGTGAGGACGTGCTGTGCCACGAAGTCCCCCGAGACGGACACCGCGTACATTACGCTGTACGTTTGGGGGCGAACCACAAATAGCTCCGCGACGGGCCGCGGTGAAGGTGACTTCTGTCTGGCATTCTACTCGGCGATGCCTCGGCCGGCAACAGGCAGAAAGCCCCCGCGCGCTCGACCCGCCGGGTCTCGCTGCGCTCCTCGCTTCGCTGTCGCGCGAGAGCGAAGCTCTCGCTGGATCTCGCAGGAGCGAAGCTCCTGCGGACTCGTCGAAAATCTCCGATTTCCGAGATGCCAAAAATCTTCGATTTTTGAGCACGGTGCTTACGTCGTCCGGGCGGGGTCGAGCGCGCGGCCCCTTTCAGCCCCACCCACGCCGGAGGTGCTGGTCACCAGTGCTCCGCCGGCTGTGCCGGCCACCATCGCGTACTGGAACGGTGGGTCGAGCAGGAATCGTGGATTTCCGTCCTATGCTTTAGAAAGTAACGTGAGTGAGTCGCGGCCTCAGTCGTAGGTCAGGAGCACCTGCACCGCATCCTCGGGACGTTCGTCCAGCAGCCGGTAGGCCTCGGCCGCGCGCTCGACGGGGAACCGGTGGGTAATCAGGCCCGTCGGGTCGAGGTCGGTCAACAGGTCTATCGCCACGTCCAGGCGGCGCTTTTTCGACCATCGGCCCCTGAACGGGGGCGCGACGGTGCTCACCTGGCTGCTCTGCAGGCGGACGCGGTCCCGGTGGAACCGACCGCCGAGGTCCAGCGTGGCGGGGTTCGATCCGTACCACGACCCGACGATCAACCGGGTGTGGAACCCCGACGCCGCGACGGCGGTGTCCAGCGCGCCGGGGTCGCCGGTCAGTTCGTAGGCCAGGTCGGGTCCCCGGGGTCGGTCCTCGCCCCGGAGTCGGTCGACCACGTCGTCTTCCTCCGGCGACAGCGTCTCGTCGGCCCCGAACTGCTCGCCGAGTTCCCGCCGTCGCTCGTGGAGGTCGACCGTCAGCAGTTCGGCCAGCGGGTACTCGGCCAGAAGCGCCGTCGTCAGCAGGCCGACGACGCCCTGGCCGAAGACGGCGACGCGTTCGCCCACCGTCGGCCGCCCGTCCATGGCGAAGTTCACCGCACACTCGGCGTTCGCCAGGAACGCGGCCACCTCGGGCGGGCAGTCCGGAGGGAGGGCCACGAGGTTCTCCGGCGCCGTCGTGACGTGGCTCCGGTGGGGGTGGAACGCGAACACGCGCCGGCCCTGCCAGTCGTCGCCCACGCCTGCGCCGACCGCCGTCACCCGGCCGACCGCGGCGTACCCGTACGCCAGCGGGAAGTCCAGTCCCCCGGAGAGGGCGTCTATCTCCTCGTCTGCGGCGAGTTCGACGGGGGCCTCCCCGCGATAGATCAGCAGTTCCGTGCCGGGACTGATCGCCGACACCTCGGTTTCGACCAGAACCTCCCCCTCCGGCGGGTCAGGGATCGGTTCCCTCCTGACGGCCACCTCCTCCGGACCCGTGAAGAACAGCGACTTCGCGGGCATCGTCAATCCCCGCCCGCCGCGGCCGTCGCGCACTCGACGCGGGACTCGTTCACGCGGCAGTCTTCGAGAGCGCGTTTGGCGGCCATCCCCGCGACGGCGGCCGTCCGCCCCCCACCGATCCCGACCTGGAGTTCGATGTCGGCGGCGTCCGCGACGTGGTCGACGGCCGCCGCGTAGCGCGCCCGGTCGAGGTTCGGACACACCGCGATGACGTTGTCGCCGCCGACGAAGAAGGCGACGGCGTCGTCTTCGTGGAGCAGGTGCTCGGCCAGTTCGACGTACGCGCGCTGGACGCGGACGAGTACCTCCGCGGCGCTCGCGCGGTCGGTGTACTTCGCCGTCGCGTCGACCACGTCGAAGTGGGCGACGTGGACGTCGTCGTCCGACCGGGCTCGTTCGGGGAGCGGGTCGCCACGGAGCACCTCCCTGCGGTCGCCGTCCTGGGCGCTCCCGGCCTCCTGCAGTGTGGCCGAAGCGGAGGCGAGTGCATCCGCGGGCGTCCGGTCGGCGGCGACGGCGACGCTCACGGTGACGGGGTAGCGGTTGGCGACCGTCTGCTGGAGGCGCTCGTGGGCGTCCATGCCCATCCCGTTGGTCACCGCGACCACGTTGTCGAACCGGGCGAAGAAGACGTATCCTGAGCGCGTCCCGACGAACTGCGCGAGGTCGGCGTACAACTGCGCCTGTAAAGCCTGCAGGTCGGGTTCACGCCGGGGGTGCGGGGTCACCGTCCAGGGGCCGTAGTTGTCGATCTGAACGAGGGTGAACTGAGTATTGGACATCGTCACCGGGGACCTACCGTACGTACGGTAACGACCCACATTGGCGTTAGGGTGCCCCCTCCGCGTATCCGAGCGCCGAGAGCGCCTCTTCCACGGACGAGGGGGCAGCACCGCGACGTTCGCCGTCGGCGAACACCGCGAAGGGGACCCGCGTCAGCGCCGGCACGTAGCACCGCGCGGGGTGCTCGACGAGCCACCAGTCCCGCGGCCGGCCGAACGTCTCGCCGTGGTCGGCGGTCACGACTACCGTCGCGCCCGCCCGCGCCATGCGGGCGACGTACGCCGCGGTCACCTCCCAGACGCTCCGGACCGAGGCGTGGTAGCCCCTGGCCGCGCGGTCGAGGTCGACGACCCCAGAAGCCATCGCCGCCTGCTGGGAGAGTTGCTCGAACGCCTCGCGCTCGGGGTTCCAGTGCCAGGCGGTGACCTCCGGGAACACTGGAAGCCACTCTCCGTCCACGCGGGCGACGTAGGGGGCGTGCGGCGGCCCGACGTGGCCGACGACCCGCTCCCGGCCGTCGGCGACCAGTTCGTCCACGCGGTCCAGCACCGGTTCCGGCGTGACGTTCCCCAGGCGGTCGACCCACGCGTCCTCCCACAGCGGGTGAAGGTCCCGAAGGCCCAGGTCGTGTTCGGCGTACCGCGAGTTCGACGTGACGACGGTCGCGTCCTCGAAGACGCCCGACTCCGTCGCCGCGTCCAGCCATCCATCCGTCGAGGAGGCCGGGGAGGTACACCCCTCGACCGGCCAGTTCGCCACCTGGCGGAAGGCGTCGAGTCGACAGGCGTCCAGCACGACGAGCACGTCCCAGTCCGTCCGCCGCAACCGCTCGTGCTGGTCACCGCCCACGAGCGGCCGCGAGAGTCGCCTCACCAGGGCCTTCCAGGCGCGGTAGGTGCGCGGTTCCTGCGTCATCTCACCGGAAGGTCATCACGACGTGCTCGCGGTCGGGGTCGCCGAACTGGACCTCGTCCCGTTCGGTGTCCCGCCGGGCGACGAGTTCGCGGGGGGCGAACAGGTCCCGCCACTCGGCTACTGAACGGTACTCCCAGCGCGGGTCCGGCGTCCCGTCGGTCGCCTCCGAGACGACCAGGGCGCCGTCCGGGGCGACGACCCGGTGCATCTCGGCCGCGGCCGACAGCAGGCATCCGTCGAGGTCGACCGCGTGGTCGTCGACAGCGTGGGCAGCGATCCAGGGCGTCAACCGGCCGTACCCACATCCTACTTCGAGCGAGCGGTCGACCCCCGGCGATGGACCGACCGCCTCCGCGTCGGCGGGCGAGCACTCCGCCAGTGCCGCGGCGAGTTCGGTTGCGTCGACGTACAGTTCGTGGCTGAACTCCGTCGGGTTGGCCGCGTCGGTCAACTCGTCGACGGCGTCCGGTCCACCGCCGCGGTCCGGTTCGTCCCGGGAATCGAGGACCGCCCGGAGCAGGTCCAGCATCACTCCACGTGGTCCAGCAGGTCCGCCAGGCCACGATCCTCCAGGTTCCGGACCACCTCGACCACCTCATCCCTGCGGCGGTCGCCCCACAGGTCCGCGGCGGTGTCGTGGAACTTCGCCTCGACCTGCGCCCAGTCCATCGAGTTGTTGGGGTGGCCCTGGAAGTCGGCTTTCTCGACCCGGTGGACGGTGCCGTCGTCCATCGTGACCTCCACGCAGGCGGGCATCTCGCCGGCCTCGAACCGCTCGGTGAACGCCGGGTCCTCCTCCACCTCGACCTTCCGCAACAGGGTCTGAACGTCGTCGCTGTTGATCCGCTCGTCGTCGTACTGGTCGTTGCCCATCTCGCGGTCGATGAGTGCGGCGGCGAGCATGTACGGGAGCGAGTGGTCGGCCTGGGCCTTCGACGTGACCTCGTAGCGGGACCCCTCGCCCCCGCCGATGATGAGTTTCGCACCGGCGAACGTGTCGAGGTGGATGGAGTCCACGCGCGCGGGGTCGACGTCCTCCGTCTCAGCGAGTTCGATGATCCCCTCGACGGCGGACTGGGCGTAGGTTTCTGCGACGTAGCGCTTGGTCATCACGTCGTGGACGCGGGTACAACCGGGGTCGAGGTCGACCTCGAACTCCCCCGAGATGACCTGCTTCCAGCCCTTCTGGCCCTCGAAGAGGTTCTTCGGACCCTCCATCCCGTCGGCGGCGAGCAGGCAGGCGTAGACGGCGTTGCGCGCGGCGTTGGCCGAGGCGATGCCCTTCCACTCGTTGATGCCGCCCGTCCTGGTGACACGAAGGGCGTTGTGGGCGGTGCCGGCGATGCCGATGGCGTCCCGGGTGGCCTCGTGGTCCAGATCGAGCATCTTCGCCACGCCACAGGCCGCCGAGACGACGGTGTGGGTGACGTGGTCCCACCCACGGTCACGGACCGGCGCGTTCCAGGCGAGTTCGCCCTGGACCTCGTAGGCGATCCCGACGCCCTCCAACACGTCCTCGCCGGAGGCGCCGACGTACTCGCCCGCGGCGATCACGGCGCCGATGTTGTCGCTGGGGTGTGGCGTCTCGCCGGGCGCCAGAAACGAGTCCATGAAGTCCAGGTACCGGGTCAGGGCCGTGTTGTGCATCGCCGCACCGACCGGCGAGGCCCAGGCGTCCCGGCCCCACAGCAGGCAGGCGCCCCCCGGGTTGGCCGTCCGGACTGTCTCGTAGACGGCTTCGACGGGTCGGTGACCGAGGGCACCGATGCCGATGCCCAGCGAATCCAGAACGCGCTTTTTGAGCTCCTCCACGGTGTCCCCCGAGAACTCGTCGTAGTCGACCGTCCGGACGAACCGCGCCAGTTCGTCGGTCGTGGTCATAGGTATCGATACGCACGGCAGTGATAAACAGGTTCGCCCCGGATAGCGACGAGATACGCCGCCAGCAGGGGTGGCCCCCGGCGGCAGGACTCCCCGGATCAGGACGTCTGGCTGTACTTCTCGACCCACTCCTGCAGGGTGATGCCCATCGTCGCCTGGGTGATGGCGTTGCTGGAGGCGGAGTTGGCGCTCTTGACGAGTTCGGCTTCCATCGTCCGCTTTGGCACTTCCCCCAGGAAGTGGGGGATGGCCCGCTGGACCGCGAGCGGACACCCGAGCTCGTGGGCCAGCGCGTACCCCGAGATGGAGTGGGGAATCTCCTCGCTGGCGTAGGTGGGGTCCGGGTCGACCAGGTCGTCGTCGACGTGGTCGACGTACTCGTAGCACTTTCCGACGTCGTGCAACAGGCAGGCCGCCACGACGACGTCCACGTCGGGGTCCGCGCCGTGGAAGTCCCGCTGGAGTTCGGCCGATTCCAGGGCGATCTTCGTCACCCCGCGGACGTGTTCGACGTTGTCCACCTCGTGGATGTTCCAGGCGTAAGGGACGTCGTGAACGTCGCGCCACCCGCCGCGTTCGAGGCCGAGCACCCACGCCTCGACGACCTGGTCGCGGAGGTCGTCGCTCTCGATGCGGTCGAGTTCCGGGAACGCCTCCCGGACCTGGGTCTCGTAGTCGGTCACGTCCCAGTCGTCGGCGGGGCCGGGGTTATACGTTCGGATGGCTCCGTCGAGCAGGTGGTTTCCTCACCAGTTCAGGTCGGTATCCTCGTCCCGGCGGGAGAGCTGGTCGCCGCTCTCGCTGAAATCCAGGTCGCTGTCGAGCACCGTCTCGCCAGGATGACGCCACTCCTCCTCGCAGTCGTCGCACTTCCACACTTCGTAGGGGCGTCCGTCGTCGGGCGTTTTGCGCACCGACTCGATGGGATCGCCACAGTGCGGACAGACTTCGGGCATACGCTCACGGAGGGGCCGTAGCGGTAAATAGCGTACTTGCGACGCTGACCCCGGAACGTTCCCCACACGTCGCGGGTACCTGCGACCTGGGATCCCGATTGCCGTTTTTGATCCCCACAAAGTGGCCCCGTTCTGTCGAGACCGATACCGGTTGTCGACCGCACTCGTTCGGCCTCCTTGTCCCGGACCAACAGTTCTTGATGGTTGCGCCTGGCCACACCCGTGTCGTGGGCCGTTCGTAGGAGACCGCGACGAGCCAGGCCGTCGCTGGGCCGCCTCGGGAAGCGGTGAGGCTCCTGCCGGGCCACGGCGACCCATGGCACCGGGACGTCGACGAGGTTGTCGACCTCGTCCCTCGAAACGGTCTCCTGGCCGACCAGGCGGGGCCGCTCCGTGACGGCCAGGAAGTTGTCGACGTCCTCGCGGCGCCGTCTTCGGTGAATCGTAATGCGGAATTTAGGATCTCCGATACGGTTGGTAGAGCCTTGAACTCTCTGATTGTATTTTGGTTCACACTGGAACGAATCATATATTTATTTCTGATAATATATGCCCCTATTGGCCTTCGATTAGGAGCATCTATATCAGGCGTTTACTCAATACCCCTCGGCGTCGACCTCGTCCTTCTGGACCGTCTCCTGGCCGATCAGGCGGGGCCGCTTCTCGACGGCCAGGAAGTTGTCGACGTCCTCGCGGGCCTTCGCGGCGACCTCTTTGGTCGGGTCGTAGTCCCGGCTTCCGGGCGACCCGAGCGCGTCGTGGAGGTCCTCCAGGAACTCGAAGTACAGTTCGGCGACGCCGTCGAACTCCGCGTTCTCGGGGTCGGTGGGGTAGACGGTGTGGTAGCGGACGACGCCCTCGATGTCCTTGGCTAGCGGCGAGTGGTTGTCCTCCCAGTAGTCGCGGAACTCCTCGTGGGTCATCCCGTCCTGGCGAACGAGGAACGCCGAGTGCTTGTAGAGGCCGTCGGTGTCACCGTACCCTGTACGGTTGCTCGCGGAGCTTGCCTCCGGGGCGTCGCCGTTGACCTCGTCCTTCCAGACTTTCTCCTCGCCGATGAACCGGGGTCGCTCCTCGATGGCGAGGAAGTTGTCGACGTCCTCGCGTGCTTTGGCGGCGACCTCTTTGGTCGGATCGTAGTCCCGACTGCCGGGACTCCCCAGGGCGTCGTGGAGGTCCTCCAGATTCTCGAAATACAGTTCTGCGATGCCGTCGAACTCGGCGTTCTCCGGGTCGGTCGGCAGGACGGTGTGGTAGCGGGCGACGCCCTCGATGTCGCGGGCGATGGGCGTGTGCTCGTTCTGCCAGTAGTCGACGAACTCCTCGTGGGTCATCCCCTCCTGGCGGACCAACAGGGCGATGTGCTTGTACATACCCGGATGGTCGCCACCGCCGGCCTTAAAACCCGCCGAGGCGTCCGCGGACGGGGGTCGACGCCTACGCTACCCTGGCCCGTGAGGCCGTCGTTACCGACGTCGACTGGTGAAAATCAGGTCAGGTGAGGATCGTACGCGGTATTTCCGTATTCGGACTCCAATCCTTATAAATTTCCTAGATGGTGTTGTGAAAGCCAGGAGCCGAAACTGTTGAACGACCGGTAGTTAGAAATTAATGGAGTCCGAAGCCGGGTCCAGTGATCGGAGAACCAGCGGCGGTCTGGTGGGCCCTCCTGTTAGCCGTCGGCCTCGGATACCTGATCGTCGCCTATCGGTCCCTGGCCGTCTGGGACGAGCCAGGCGGTGAACTGTTCAGCGGCCTGGGGTTGGCCATCGGACTCGGCGCGTTGGTCGGAGCGGCCGGACTCCAGCTCGGGGACACCCACCAGTGGAGCTTGCTGTCGATCTTCTCGGAGACGTCCGTCCTCCTGTTGCCGGTGCTGTGGGCCGGGTTCGCCGCCCGTCGGGCGGGGGCGAACTGGCTGACCCGGCGCCGCGCGAGTCTCCTGACCGCGGGCATCGTCCTCGCCACGATCGAGTTCCGCGTCGCTGGCGCACTGGTACGGGGGACGCCGGAGTCGGCCCAGACGTTCAACCTCGAACTCGTCCTGGCGGTCACCGTCCCGATGATGATCACCTACCTCTTCAGCAGTTCGCTGATCGTGGTGGGTGTGGCGCTACTCGTCAAACAGACCCTGGAGTACGAACACCTCCCAGGTACCCCCGTCGCGGCCGTCGCCGTCGGGGTGTTGGGGCCGTGGGTGAGCACCTGGCTCGCCAAACAGGTGGCCGAGATGTTCGACCCGACGAACGCGCTGATCGTGATGACGATGGGATACGGCGTCGGCTTCGTCGGGTTCGCGCTGTCGTACGAGCGCTACGGCCTGTTCGCGGAATCGGCCGCGGCCGGCACCGTCGGGCGCAATCGGGTGATCGCGACGATGGACGACACCGTCATCGTGGTGGACGACGAACGTCGCGTCCTCGACATCAATCCCGCAGCGACGGAGCTGTTCGAGGTGTCGGTCGACGACGTGGCCGGTCGACCGATCGAGGCGGTCGTCGACGATGACCTCTCGGCGTTGCGCTCCTCGGACGTGGTCGACCTCGTCACCGGCATCGGGCCACGGGAGTTCGAGCCGACCGTCTCGACGGTGACCGGCCCAGACGGCGACCACCTCGGCTACTCCGTCGTCCTGCGAGACGTCACCGAGCGTCGCAACCGCGAGCAACGGTTGTCGGTCCTCAACCGCGTCCTCCGGCACAACCTCCGCAACGAGATGAGCATCGTCTCGGGGTACGCCGACATGCTCGTCGACCGGGGCGACAAAGCCGTCAACGACGAGATCGCCGACGAGATCGCCGTCACGGCCAACGAACTGGTCGAACTCGGGGAGAAGGCCCGGGTGGTCGAGGAACTGATGGCCGAACCGCCGACGACCTCGGAGGAGACCGCGATCCGGGTGGTCGCCAGCGAGGTCGTCGAGGAGATCGAGGAGCAATCCCCCGACTGCGAGTTCGACGTCCAGATCCCGGGCGACCTGACGGTCGGCGCGAACCCCCGCGTGCTGCGACCGATCGTCGCCAACCTGATCGAGAACGCGGTCGAACACAACGACGCGGCCGACCCAAGAGTCGAGATCCGGGCCACCCGCGAACCCGGCGCCGAGACCGTCAGCCTGACCGTCGTCGACAACGGACCCGGCATCCCCGACCAGGAGCGGGAG
Source organism: Halobacteriales archaeon QS_1_68_20 (assembly GCA_003021085.1). Classification (GTDB taxonomy): domain Archaea; phylum Halobacteriota; class Halobacteria; order Halobacteriales; family PXRE01; genus PXRE01. The sequence continues at coordinate 24,506 of PXRE01000002.1, forward strand.
GTACTGGAGTCCGGCGACGTCACGCCGCTGGAACACGGAAGCGGCCTGGGTCTGTGGGTTTCGAAGTGGGGGGCAAAGCGACTTGGCGGCACCCTCTCGCTGGCGGCCGCGGAACCGCGCGGAACCGTGGCGACGCTCCGGGTCCCCGAGTCGTTACCACCGAGCGCACAGGCTTCGCTGGCCACGAGTTGACCACGGAACGGCGGCGTTTCTCGAACAAATCCCACGCTACCCCGGAGAACGGTAAGGCCGGTTTATCGGCCAATCGCGGGACGGGAGAAACGCGATGCTCCGTAGTTCGACAGTCGCAGTCGTCCTCTTCGCGGCCGCCGTCGTCGGCGCGGGAGCGTTCGTCGGCGGCCTCCCGTCGTCCCCATCCGCGGAGGCGGCGGCCGACGCCCCCGACGCCACCGGCGAACCGCGGCAACAGGAGGCGACCTGCGACTACGGGACCCTGTACAACGAAACGATCAACGGCGTCGTCCAGGTGCGGACCGGCAGCGGCCTCGGATCCGGATTCGTCTACCAGCAGGAAAACAACACGAGCTACGTAATCACGAACCAGCACGTCGTCGGCGAGCGGTCGACGGTGCTCGTGGAGTTCAGCCAGGGCGACTCCGTCCCGGGGACGGTCCTGGGCACGACCGAACTCGTCGACCTGGCGGTGATCCGGGTCGACTCGACGCCAGGGTACGCCCAGGCCCTGTCGTTCCCGGAGGACGACCCCCGACCCGGCGAGCGGGTCGCGGCCATCGGCAGTCCCTTCGGTCCGGAGGGGACGGTCACGTCCGGCATCGTCAGCGGCGTGGGCCGCGAGATGCCGACCGACCAGGGCGTCAACACTCCCAGCGCCATCCAGACGGACGCGCCGATCAATCCCGGTAACAGTGGCGGTCCACTGGTGCGCTGTGCGGACGGCGCAGTCCTGGGCGTCAACCAGGCCGTCGACGTCAACGGGCTGGTCGCCAACGGGAGCGACCCGAACGTCACCCAGGGTCTGATGGTCGTGCGGACCGCCGAAGGGTCGCCTGCGGCCGAGGCCCTCCAGGGGGCGACCGGGTTCGAGAACGTCTCCGGGTTCCGGGTGCCCGTCGGCGGTGACGTCGTCGTGGCCGTCGACGGGATGGCCGTGAACGACACGCAGGACCTCCAGTCGTACCTCCTGACGGAGACCCGGCCGGGCGACACCGCCGAACTGACCGTCGTCAGGAAGGGGTCCGAGACGACCGTGAACGTCACCGTGGGCGAGCGACCGGACTCCCCCGGCGACGCACGGGTCGACTACTCGTCCAGCGACCGCACCATGACGACGTCTTCGACCTCCTGGTCGGCGAGTTCGACGGTGCGCTCCTCGTGGACGGCGAACCCGCGGGCCTCGTAGAACGAGCGCCCCACCTCGTTGTCCGCGAGGACGGCGAGCCAGACGGACTCGCTGTCGGCCTCCCGGAGGGCCTCGAACAACCGTTCCAGTAGCGCGGTCCCGTGGCCCTCGCCCCAGCGGTCCGGGTGGACGTAGATCCGACTGACGACGGCGTCCGCCGGGCCGCCCTCGGTCGGGCCGCCCGATGCGAACCCGACGAGGTCGCCGTCAGCCACGGCGACGAACATCGGGCGGTCGTCGCGCTCTATGGACTCCCGGAGGCCGGCGACGTCGTACCACTGGTCGATCAGGTCGTCGACGGCGTCCGCGCCGAGGACTTGGTCGTGGGCCGCGTGCCAGGACGCCCGCGCCACTCGCTGGACCGCTGGCGCGTCGTCCGGCGTCGCCGTTCGCAGTGTCATCGGCGGAACGTCGTCGGCCGGGACCGAAAGCGTTGCCCGATCCTCACCAGCGGATTTCGATTCGATATCTGGTCAACTATGTGCTCCAGATATACACCTTCTACATAGATTATATAGCAATATCCGGGGTTATAGTCGGAACACCGTCCGTTTCGATCGAAACGATTAATTGAGTGACCGTTCAACCACAGACGATGACAGAGGCGACCGAACGGCTCCGGCGGTACCTCGACGACGAACTCGAGGAGTGCCGGGGCGAGGACGTCGACCGGCGGCTAGACGAGTTGAGCGCGCTGGAGGCCGCGCTCGGGACCGAGCAGGCGAACGCCGAACTGGACGTGCTGTCGGCGCTGGCCAGCGAGACGCGGTACGCGCTCGTCCGGACGCTGGTCGCGGCGCAGGGCGAACTCTGCGTGTGCGAACTCAACGCCGTCGTGGACGTGACCGAGAGCGGCCTCAGCCACGCGCTGTCGAAACTGGTGGACGCGGGGCTGGTCACCGACCGGAAGGACGGCCGCTGGAAGAAGTACCGGGCGACCAACCGGGCCGTCGCCCTTGTGACGGTCCTCGAAGGGAGCGTCAACGATGAGTAACGTCGATCACGGCCACGACCACGGGCCGCATTGCGACTGCGAGTCCTGCGGCGACCCGCGCTCGATGAATTTCCTCGACAAGTACCTCACCGTCTGGATCTTTACGGCGATGGCCGCTGGCGTAGGCCTGGGATCGGTCGCGCCGTCGGTGACCGGACCGATCCGGGAGTTCCACCTCGTCGAGGTTGGCCTGATCCTGATGATGTTCCCGCCGCTGGCGAAGGCGGACTACTCCCGGCTCCCGACCGTCTTCAGCAACTGGCGCGTGCTCGGGTTGAGCCTCATCCAGAACTGGCTGATCGGCCCGACGCTGATGTTCGCGCTGGCCGTGATCTTCTTCGGCGGCGTCGTTCCCGGCCTCCCGGCCCGGCCGGAGTACTTCCTCGGCCTCGTGTTCATCGGCATGGCTCGCTGTATCGCCATGGTACTGGTCTGGAACGAACTGGCCGAGGGGTCGACGGAGTACGTGACGGGGCTGGTCGCGTTCAACAGTCTGTTCCAGATCCTCACCTACGGGGCGTACGTCTGGTTCTTCGGCCTGGTCGTGCCGCCCCTGCTCGGTCTGGACGCCCTGACCGCCGGGATCACGACCTTCGACGTGTCGCCGGTGCAGGTGTTCGAGGCCATCGCCGTCTTCCTCGGCATCCCGTTCGCCGCGGGCGTCCTCACGCGATACGTCGGCACGCGGACGAAGGGCGAGACCTGGTATGACGAGGAGTTCGTCCCGAAGATCGATCCGCTGACGCTGGTCGCCCTGCTGTTCACCGTCGTCGTCATGTTCGCGACCCAGGGCGAGACGATCCTCGCCTCGCCGGGCGACGTCCTGCTGATCGCGGTGCCGCTGACGGTCTACTTCGTCGTGATGTTCCTCGTCAGCTTCGGGATGGGCCGGGGCATCGGCGCGGACTACTCCACGACCACGGCAATCGGCTTCACCGCCGCCTCGAACAACTTCGAACTCGCCATCGCCGTCTCGGTCGCGGTGTTCGGCGTCGGGTCCGGCGTCGCCTTCGCCACCGTCGTCGGCCCGTTGATCGAGGTCCCCGTATTGCTGGCGCTGGTCAACGTCGCGTTACTGTTCCAGCGGCGCTTCGACTGGGACGGCTTCGATACCGGGCGTCTCGACGCCGCCACCCCCGAATCCACCACCGACGACTGACGCCATGACTTCGACCACCGGCACCACCGACTCGATCCGCATCGCCTTCGTGTGCGTCCGCAACGCCGGCCGCTCCCAGATGGCCGCCGCGTTCGCCGAGCGCGAACGTGCAGACCGAGACCTCGAAGAGGACGTCGAAATCCTGACCGGCGGGACGCGCCCGGCCGACGAGGTCCACCCGGAGGTCGTCGACGCGATGGCCGAGGAAGGCATGGACCTCTCCGACCGGACCCCCCGGGAGATCACGGACGACGAACTCCGGACGTTCGACTACGTGGCCACGATGGGGTGTTCGACGCTCGATCTGGGCGCCCCCGACGGCGTCGACGTGCGCGACTGGGCGCTGGCGGACCCAGGCGGGAAGGACCTCGAACGGGTACGTGAAATCCGAAACGAGGTCGAAGCGCTCGTCGCGGCGACGTTCGACGACGTGGAAGACGACCTCCGGAGTGACTGAGGGCCCTACGCCGCCCGGATGTCCCGCATCCAGTCGTTCAGTTTCTCCCGGTACTCCTCTTTCCCGGCCGGTTCCGGCAGGTCGGTCGTCTCGAACAGGTCCTCGACGAGCCGGTCCGCTCGCCGCCGGAGGTCGTCGTCCAGGGTGGCGTTTTCGTGCTCGCGTTTGGCGTCCACGAGTTCGGAGACGAGGGCCGCGTCGCCGAGCACCGCCTCCGAGAGCGTCCGGACGTCTGCCTCGATGGACTCGCTCTCCGCGACGTAGGTGGCCCCCAGAAGTCCACGAATCACGTAGAGGTACTTCTTCGCCGTCGGTTCGTGACGCCGTGGGTCTTCGCCGATGTACCGCTGGTAGTTGGTGCGGGCCATTCCGAGGTACGACTGGGGCACGTCCAGCGGGAGGTGAGACTCCACGAGCGACCGCAGCGAGTCCATCGCCCTCGGCACGTCGTCGAGGGCGACGGGTCCCTCGAAGACGACTTCGAGCACGTTGTAGTTCGCCTCGTACAGCAACGTGCCGAACTTCCTGAGTTCGTAGCTCACGAGGTCGACCTCGGCGTACGCCTCGTATCCGTCCGTGACGCCGTCCTGGTTGACGACGTACTGCTCGGCGGGCGGGTCCAGCAGCGCGTACCGGGTCCCGTCCGCGACGTGGAATCCGCGAACGTCGATGTCGCCGCCTTCCTCGCTGGGGAAGCCGTAGAGGGGCTCCCGCTGATCGCGTAGAACGCGGGGTCGGCGTCCCCTTCCTCGACCGCCTGGTCGATCACGGTCGAGACGCGCTCTTCGTCGTATTCCATCCCAGGGTCGATCCGTGCCGTGGCGAAAGTCGTTGTGCCGGAGCGGTACCCGATGCCACACCTGTTTGCCGGCCGGGGTCGATCCGCGTTCGGGAACGTTAATGCCTATGGTGGGAGACCCTCCAATGAGAATGTACGAGCGCGACTTCATGGAGGGCACCCGCGGGACGATGGCCGTCGACTGGGAGGAGCGCATCGACGTCAAGCGCATGCGCGAGCAGCGCCGCGAGCGCGCGCTCGAACGGATGCGCGAGGCGGAACTGGGGTCGATGCTCCTGATCAACGACCCCAACGTCCGGTACGTGACGGGGCTGGCGATGACCGGTGGGAGTGGCGCGGACCACTACACCCTGCTGATGGAAGACGGGTCGACGGTCCACTGGGACACCGCCGACCACGCGAGCAACCAGCGGTTCAACTGCCCGTGGCTGGAGGACATCCGCTATGCCTGTCCCGGCCTCGGAAACGTCCCCAGGGCTTCAGGGAGCGCGTCCGCGCGCGAGTTCCTCGTCGGCAAGATGGCCGAGACGGTCGTCGACGCGCTGGAGGAGTACGGCTACGAGAACGAACCGATGGGCATCGACGTGGCCAACGGCCGCCTCGTCTCGGCGTTCGAGGACCGCGGCGTGGACGTCCGGGCCGACGAGTGTAGCCAGGTGATGGAGGACGCCCGGAAAGTCAAGACCCGCGACGAGATCGAGTGCCTGCGCCAGGTCGCGGCCATCTGCGAGGCCGGGTTCCAGCGCATCACCGAGGAGGCCCGCCCCGGCAAGCGCGAGACGGAGGTGTGGGGTGCAGCCGTCGAGGAGCTCTGGCGCCACGGCGCCTTCGTCGGGGGCGGTTACCTCACCTCCGGACCGAACACCTGGCCGAAACATCAGGCCAACACCACCGACCGGGCGATCCGCCCCGGCGACCTGGTGTACGCCGACTTCTACAACATCGGCTACCTGGGGTACCGTTCCTGCTACTACCGCACGTTCTCCATGGGCGAACCCACCCAGGAGCAGAGAGACGCCTACGAGACCGCCGTCGACAACCTCTACGACGTGCTCGACCGGATCGAACCCGGCGCGACGACCGACGAGATCGCCCAGGGCTTCCCGGACATGGCGGGCGAGCACGCCGACTGGTACGACGCCGACGAGCACTGGCAGATGACGACCAACCACTGGGCGCACGGCCTGGGCCTCCAGTTGTACGAGGTGCCGCTGATCTGGCGGGGCCTCTCGCCGGACCACCCCATCGAGATCGAGGAGGGCATGACCATGGCCGTCGAGACCCAGGAACCCGCCGGCCGCCAGGGCGTCCGCGTCGAGGAGATGGTCGTCGTCCGGGAGGACGGCGTCGAGGTCCTGAGCCAGTGGCCGGTCGAGGAGATCACGGTCGTCGACTACTGATCGCCACCCGCGCGGACCGCCGGTCTGTTCGCCCGCGGACCGCCAAAAGAGTATTCTCACTCGGTGACGAGTTTCCGACGAATGGTTACCGGAAAGTACGTCGCGACGGTTGCGGGGAAGGCGCTGGCGGCCGTGATGGCGCTGTTGGTGGTGCTCGCGCTCGTGACCGGCGGTCTCGTGGCGGCCGGCGTCGTCGACGTGGCGCCGCCGACGGTCGAGTCGGTCGAAAGCGAGTGGGGCCAGGTCACCGAGAACTCGACGGGCCTCCGGACGCAGGTCGTCGTCGACAACCCGAACCCGGTCGGCCTGCCCGGCGTGCTCTCGGTGAAGTACACCGCCTCGATGAACGACGTCGTCCTCGTCAGCGGGAAGGAAGGCGGCGTCGGTCTCTCCTCGGGCGAGACGACTATCGAGTTGACCGGCCGGATGGACAACGACCGCATCGTCCAGTGGTGGGTGGACCACGTCAACAACGGCGAGCAGTCCGGGCTGGAGATCACCGCCGAAGTCGACGGCCCGCTGGGCATCTCGAAGACGGTCCCGGTCAGGGAGGCGACCTTCGAGACCGACCTGCTGGGACACCTCGCAGAGGGCGGACCGACCGAGGTCACCGTCGACGGCGAGACGGTCCTGCGCGTGAGCGACCGGCAAGCCTCCTGGGGCCAGGCCGACGCCGAGGAGACGCCCGTCACCTTCTCGGCGACGGTCGAGAACCTCCGGGACGAACCCATCTCCGTCGACGGGTTCGGCTACGAGGTGAAGATGAACGACGTGGTGATCGGGACCGGCGAAACCGCCGAAGGCGTCGACATCGCCCCCGGTAGTTCCGAACGGGTCGAGGTCCAGGCGGTCATCGACACCCAGAAGATGGCCGACTGGTGGGCCTCTCACGTCCGGAACGGCGAGGAGACCAACCTCTCGGTCAGCGTCTACGGCTACGTCGAAGACGACGGCGAGCGACAGCGGTTGCCGATGAACGTCGTCGACGAGGACATCGCGTTCTCGACGGACTTCCTCGCGGGCGGCGAGGTGACCGTCCGACCCATCGACGACGACGGCCAGTCCGGGGAACTCGAACCGCCGTCCATCACGGGTATCGACCAGCAATGGGGCCAGGTGACCGACGACGTCACGGAGGTCCGGTCGACCGTCACCGTCCAGAACCCCAACGACGGGGAATTCGGCGACGCCCTCACCGTCCAGCTTGAGGGAACGACCAAGATCAACGACGTGGTCGTCGCCGACGACCGCACCACAGTCGACGGCATCGACCCCGGCAGGTCGACCGTGACCCACGTCACGGAGATGGACAACTCGAAGGTCCCGGAGTGGTGGGCCAGACACGTCAACATCGGCGAGCAGTCGACGTTCGTGACCGAGACGGAGGCGTCCGTCGACGCCGGGTTCACGACGTTCGAGGTACCCGTGCAGGACCAGCAGGGCGTCATCGAGACGGACATGCTCGGCGGTCTCGAAGACGACGAGTCTCAGTCGGTGACGGCAGGCGGGTCCGAAGTCGCGGTCATCCACTCGACCGACGCCTCGTGGGGCCACGCCACCCCCGAAGTCACGCCGCTCACGCTCGAAGCCACCGTCGAGAACACCGGGAGCGTCCCGCTCACCCTCCGGGAACTGCAGTACCACGTCGCGTTCAACGACGTGGTCGTCGCGGACGCGACCGCACCCGAGTCCCACGTGATCGAACCCGGGGAGACGAAGACGATCACCTTCACGCTCCATCTCGACAGCAGCAAGATGGACGAGTGGTGGGTCTCCCACGTCCGCAACGGCGAGGTGACCACCGCGACGTTCGAGTCTACGGTCACGGTCGAGGCGGGCGGCTACTCCACCCAGTACGACCTGGCGCCCGCCGAGCAGACCGTCGAGACCGACGTCCTCAACGGGACCACCGGGACGCGGTTGCAGTCTATCGTCGCGGTCTGACGTTCGATCTTTTACGACCGGCATCGTTTCTTCGTCCGCTCGAATTCGAGGGGCCGCCGTCGTTGGCAGGTCCATACGACCGCGACGCGCGCGCTGGTGTCCCCGTTCGCACGGCTCACGGGGACCTCGCACGCGTTGCTCTCGCGCGCCGTTCGGCTGGTTGGAGGATATATGAAAATATTTACATATATTCATATATCATCGACCAACCGCCACGGCGCGCGCTGGACGACGGCGGGCGACGTAAGCACCGCAGCGAAGCGAGTAGCGCAGCGAGCCCCCCGAGTCGAGCGCGCGCGGGCTTTCTGGTTGGTGTTGACGGAGACGGTTTTCAGGGAGGCGCGCGGGGGCTTTCGAGGTGGTCCGAACACGGAGATCAGGAGTATCTGAAACCGTACGCAAACATTGACAACGGACCTGTGGCAACGGTCGGGCATGGGAGAGGACGTACCCGCGATGACGCGGTTCCCGGTGCACGACGAGGACGAACTGCCCGAGGACCTCCGCGAGCGCATCGAGTACGAGCGCGACCGTGCGGGGTTCACGCCGAACGTCTTCCTGGCGTACGGCTACAAGCCATCGCACTTCCGGGCGTTCTTCCAGTACTACGACGCCCTGGTCGAGGACACCACCCTGGACCGCGACGAGGTCGAGATGATCGTGGTCGCCGTCTCGGGGGCCAACGACTGCCTGTACTGCAACGTCGCCCACGGCGCGCTGTTGCGGGTGTACGGCGACGACCCGCTGTTGGCCGAGCAGTTGATGTCCAGCCCCAGCACCGCCGACCTGCCCGAGCGCCAGAAGGCGATGGTCGCGTTCGCGGTGAAACTCACCGATCAGGACCGCATGACCGACGTGGACGAGGAAGACTTCCAGCGACTGCGCGACCACGGCTTCACCGACGAGGAAATCTGGGACGTCGGTGCCGTCGCCTCGTTCTTCAACCTCTCGAACCGGATGGCCCACCTCGCGGACATGCGGCCGAACGAGGAGTTCTACCAGCTGGGCCGGGACTCGCCCGACGACGAGTGAGTGGGCCGCCCCCGCCGACACATTCGGAGGGGCGGACCGAGGAAGCGGCCGGCCGCCGGGGGTAGCCGGCAGAACTCCCCGAAGTAACCGAAGTAACGGCCGTATGTTTAAACCGCTTCGAGCGCTTACACGTCGTATGGCCCCGCACGGCCGGCGGACGCTCCGGGACCTGTTCGACGAATCGCCGACGCCGCACATCGCACACCCCCCGCAGACCCACCACCGGGATTTCTACGTCGCCACCGACGGCTCCTACCGCCGGGAGGGCGGCGGTCTCGGCGTCGTCGTCGAGACGCGAACTGGCGAGCGGGTCGCGCGCGCCGCGGTACCCGACGCTGCCCCCGACAACAACGTCGCGGAGTACCGCGCGCTCCACCTCGGACTCGACCTGCTCGCCCCGGGGGTACAGCACCACTGGCGCGGCGTCCGGGCGCGCATCGCCGGGTTCTCGGCGGTCCGCGCCGCCGTCGTGGACGGCGACGCCAATCCGGCCCACCCGCTCGCCAACGACCCCGAACGGTACGCCCACGTCAACGACCGGCCGGCGCGCTGCGTCCTCCCCGACACGGAACCGACGACCGCCCCCGGGACGCCGCCGCCGTCGCGCGCGAACAGGAACGCCGGCGACTGAGGCCGGCGGCAGTCACGCCGGCGCGGGACCGTCCGGTCCTCTTTTCCGGACCGGTTAGCCGTCGACTGACCGACGTTATACGGCGTAGAACGAACAGGCCGGAGGGCATCTTGCCAACCGGTCCCAATGGAACCGAACAGGACGGCACTGATCGTCGGATTGCTCACGCTGGCGCTGTACGCCGTCGGCGTCACCACGCTGTTCGCCGCCTTCGGGCTGCTGTTCTGACGCGCCCGCGTTCCCCGCGGGGGCGTCGGCCGCCGCGGCGCCAGCCGGGTTCTCGGTCCCAATCAGACCGTTCTCGCTCCGATCAGATGTCCGAGGACCGCGCTACTCCTCACCCTCTTGCGCGTCGACCACCGCGACGCCCGCCAGGTTCACGATGTCCTTGACCTCGTCGCCGCGCTGGAGGACGTGGACGGGCTTGTCCATCCCGACGAGCATCGGGCCGATGGCCTCCGCGCCGCCGAGGCGCTGGAGGAGTTTGTAGCCGATGTTGCCGGCCTCCAGGTTCGGGAAGATCAGGACGTTCGCGGGGTCGTCCAGGTCCGAGAAGTCGTAAGTTCCCTCCAGGATGTCCTCGACGACGGCGGTGTCGGCCTGCATCTCGCCGTCGACGGGGAAGTCGACGTCGGGGTCCTCGCGCAGTCGCCTGGCCGCGCGCCGCGGCTTGCGGGTCCCTTCGTTGTCGACGCTCCCGAAGTTCGAGTACGACAGCATCGCCACGCGGGGTTCGACGTTGAACCGGCGGGCCAGGTCGGCGGTGTGGCGGGCGACCTCTGACAGCACCTCCTCGTCGGGGGCCTGGTTGACGGTGGCGTCGGCGACGAAGACGACGCGGTTCCTGAACGTCAGCATGTAGACGCCGGCGGCGTAGTTGGCGTCGTCGGCGGTGCCGATGACCTGCAGCGGCGGCCGCAGCGCCGAGG
>PXRE01000003.1 GCA_003021085.1 Halobacteriales archaeon QS_1_68_20
GACGTACTTCCCAGGCGGCCCGCTTCACGGCTTCCCTACGGCACAGCACAGGCTCGTAGCCTGTGCCACACCTAGCGGGCATCGTTTACGGCTAGGACTACCCGGGTATCTAATCCGGTTCGAGACCCTAGCTTTCGTCCCTGACCGTCGGGTCCGTCCTCCCAGGGCGCTTTCGCCACCGGCGGTCCGTCCAGGATTACGGGATTTCACTCCTACCCCGGACGTACCCCCTGGGTCTTTCGGCCCCAAGCCAGACAGTTTTCGCCGGACGCCCACCCGTTGAGCGGGTGGATTTCCCGACGAACTTGTCTGGCCGGCTACGGACGCTTTAGGCCCAATAACAACGGCCATCACTCGGGCTGCCGGTATTACCGCGGCGGCTGGCACCGGTCTTGCCCAGCCCTTGTTCCTGCACCACCTTACGGTGCAGAAAAGCGAGGACGATATGCCCTCGCACTCGGGGTCCCCTTATCGCACTGTCGTGCAGTGTAAAGGTTTCGCGCCTGCTGCGCCCCGTAGGGCCTGGAATCTTGTCTCAGATTCCATCTCCGGGCTCTTGCTCTCACAACCCGTACCGATTATAGGCACGGTGGGCCGTTACCCCACCGTCTACCTAATCGGCCGCAGCCACGTCCTACGGCACCGGAGCGTTTCCAGCTCCCCGCATTCAAGCGTGGGAGCGTTATGGAGTATTAGCCTCAGTTTCCCGAGGTTATCCTCCTCCGTAGGGTAGTTTGGCCACGTGTTACTGAGCTATCTGCCACGGGTCTGAACCCGTGCGACTAGCATGGCTAAAGCGGACCCCGATAGCAATGGCCTCCGGCAGGATCAACCGGAATGGGTTCCCTGGAGAATCCAGGGAGGTCTGGCGGAAGGTCCACGTTCGATAGCACTCGACCGACCGAGTGTCACCGAACTACCAGGGCTAACATCAGATCCCATCTATACGGCGGACCGCAGGGGTAGGATCCTCATTTCCTTCGGACTCTTTGGTAGACCAGTGAAGGGCTTAAACCCTTCGAAAGGCCTTCGAGCCCATGCGACGACGAACCGGGGCAACCGGCCCGTCGGTCACGTCTTCGCGCAACCTTTCGTACTCCCCCTGTATACTTAAGGGCAACGGATTCGGGTCGACGCCGGCTTTCGATTCCGGCGGACCCGGGTTGCCCCGTCGGGGGGAGCACGTCGCGCATTTTGGACGAGGACGGTGATACACTTAACACCGTCGAACTGATCCGGCTTCGGACACCATTGCCGTGGGGCGATTTCACACGAAACTCGGCGGGTAATCGCACCGCTGGTGGCGGTGCTACGGGGAGACAGTGTCGCGCGGATGGAGGCCGGTCGGTCATCCCACGCTCGTACGTCCGGTCCCGCCGGATGAGGTCCGCGCGGCCGACCGTTCAGTCGGCACGCGGAAAAGTCCCTCGCCGGCCGCGCGCACGCGAAATAATATCATCTAACGCCGGTACCGTAGCCGCTCACTCGTCGAGGTGTTCGATGCCTTGCTTCGATACGTTCGCCTCGGTGATCTCGCTGGGCATCCAGTCGGGTTTGTCCGACGGCGCGGACTCTTTCCAGGCCCACCCCTCGTAGATGTGGACCTTGTCGGTCCCCTTCTCGCGCAGGCGGAGCTCCGTACGGTCTGCGTCGCTCTCGCTGGGCGCCGGATCGAGACGTCGTGCCGCCTTCAGTGCGGCCTGCCGGGGCGTGTTACCCGAGAACGTACTGGTCTCGTTGCCGTCCGATTCACGAAGCGCGAAGTTCCGCTTACCATCTTCACGTACCATGGTTTTCCCCTCCATGGGAATCCAGCACATGCCCCGTAATAAATATATCCCCGTTTTGACCCCAAGTTACCACAAGATACTTGCCCCTTCATTACACCTGGCCGTGGATTCCGGCGATTTTCCGGGTAAATCGGGGGTCGAAGCCGGCCGGGGCGCTCGCGCGCACCGTCGGCGCCGTCGAGCGACGAGACAAACACTTAAGTTCGTCCCTGGGTTCACGGACGACTAGGCACCGCGATGGTTCGGAAAAAGAAGCTCAGTCCGAGTGGCGCGAAAGACGAGGACGGCGAGTACCACAACGTGCACGTCAACCTCCACGAAGACGAGCTCGCCGTCGCCGGGATGGAGATCGGCGACCAGGTCTTCGTCCGGGTCCGGGAAGGAAAGATCATCATCCAGAAGGCCGATCAGGACGAAGTCGAGCACGAATTCTAGGCCCGCCGCCCCTCGGGATTTAACACAGTTGCCCGCACGGCCAGACGTATGAACGGCTACGACCTCCTGAAGCCGCTGCTGTTCCGGCTTCCCGCCGAGACCGCACACGGGCTCGTCGGGCGACTACTGGGCGTCCCACAGGCGACGCCGCTATCGGCCCTGCTAGAACGGCGGTACGTCGTCGACGACGACCGCCTCGCCGTCGACGCCTTCGGGCAGTCGTTCCCCAACCCCGTAGGCGTGGGTGCCGGCTTCGACAAGAACGCCCAGGTCCCCGCGGCGCTGGCCGCCCTCGGCTTCGGTCACGTCGAGGTCGGCGCGGTCACGGCGGAACGCCAGGCCGGCAACCCCCGACCCCGCCTCTTCCGACTCCGCGAGGACGACGCCCTGATCAACCGGATGGGGTTCAACAACCACGGCGCCGACGCCGTCGGGGACCGGCTCACGCCCGACCGCCTGCCGTCGGTTCCGGTCGGCGTCAACGTCGGCAAGTCCAAGTCCGCGCCCCTGGAGTCCGCCGAGGAAGATTACCTGTACACCTACGAACGCGTGTCCGCGAGCGGGCACGCGCGCGACGCAGACCCGGACGGGGCGGGCAGACAGTCAGGCGGCGGAGACTACTTCGTCGTCAACGTCTCCAGTCCGAACACCCCCGGCCTCCGGGAACTCCAGCACCGCGAGCACCTCGAACGCATCTTCGGGACGCTGGTCGACGCAGGCGCCGACCCGCTGCTGGTGAAACTGTCGCCCGACCTCGCGGACCCGGCTGCCGAGGAGGCGCTGGCGGTCGCGGAGGACCTCGGTCTGGACGGCGTCATCGCCACCAACACCACGACCAGGCGCGAGGGCCTGGAGAGTCCCCACCGCGCCGAGGAGGGGGGCCTCTCGGGCCGGCCGCTTGCCGACCGCGCGACCGAGCAGGTCCGGTTCGTCGCCGAGCGGACGGACCTCCCGGTCGTCGGCGTCGGCGGCGTGTTCACCGCCGAGGACGCCTACCGGAAGATTCGCGCGGGCGCGTCGCTGGTCCAGTTGTACACCGGCCTGGTCTACCGCGGCCCGTCCATCGCTCGCGAGATCAACCGCGGCCTCCTCTCGTTGCTGGAGCGCGACGGCTTCGACGACGTCAGCGAGGCCGTCGGCGCTGACCTCTGAGGTCGGGCGAACCCTTTTGCGGCCGATGGCCAACCTCTAGGTATGGTTCGGGGGAACTACGGTGACGAGGGGGGGACGGGAGGAGCCGGACGACGAACGAACGAGACCACGATCCGACGGAACCACGGACGACCGCCGGACCGGACCGGACGTCGACGCACAGAACTGCCTGGGGACGGCGGCCTGTGGACTGTTCGCCAGGGGTGTCGCGTTCGGCGTCCTCGCGTACCTGGTCGGGTACGCCCTGGTGTTCGGCATCTCGCTCGTCGAGCGGTCCGGTGCCGACGGGAACGCCCTGACGATGGCCGGATGGCTGTTTTACAACGCCCACTTCGTCGGCGTCGAGATTCCGCTCACCGGCGAGTCGGTGAACGTCCTCGCGGCGGCCGGCGACGAGAACTCGCTGACGGTCCCACCGGTCGTCTACTACCTCGTGCCGCCGGCAGCGCTGACGCTGGCGGGCTACGGGGCGGCCCGGACCGTCCGGACGACCAGCAGGGCCGTCACCGCAGTCGCGGGCGCGGGCATCGCCGCCGGGTACCTCCCGCTGGCCGTCGCCGGGGCGTTCATGTTCACGTTCGACCTGCCGCAGTTCGGGATGGCCCTGCGGCCGGACCTGACCGCGAGCGTCCTGCTGGCCGGCATCGTCTACCCGGTCGCGTTCGGCGCCGCGGCCGGGGTCGCCACGGGGTCCGACGACCCGGACGGCCGGTCGGCTCACGGGGCGACGACCGCCCGGCAGTCCGACCGGTACGACCCCCGCTGTGGGAACTGTGAGCAGCGAGTCGCCAGCGACGACCGGTTCTGCCGGCGCTGTGGCGTCGACCTCGCCGAGTGACGCCGGCCCCGCGGATCCGCAGTTGTGGCCTGGGGGCCACGGCAGGTAGGTTTTAGTGGCCCGTCGGACAGGTTGTACCCATGTCACGTCGAGGGGTAGAGACGACGGGGGACCGTGCGGGAGCCGACGAGGACAGCGCCGACGACCAGGACGGGCCGGGTGAGGACCGGTCGCCGGTGGACGACCTCCGGCCGAAGGCGGGGGCGGTCGGCGGTGCCGCGGCCTACGTGGCCGGGTACGCAGTCGTCGTCCTGCTGGTGACCGTCGACGACCTCCCCCTGTTGGGCGGGACGGCCGACTGGCTGACCGCTGGCTGGCTGTTCTACGGCGGGCACTTCGTCGACGTGGCCGCCGGCGAGCAGTCGGTCAACGTCGTCTCCGAACTGTCGGCCGCGGGGGCGGACACGACGGTTCCCGCCGCGGCGTACTACCTCGTCCCGGCCCTGGTGCTCCTGGGAGCCGGGTACGCAGTCGCCCGAACGGCCACGGAAGCGGTCGACCCACGGGCGGCCGCGCTCGGCGGCGCGAGCGTCGTCCTCGGGTACCTGCCCCTGGCACTCGCCGGGACGTTCGCTTTCGAGGCCACCGCTGGCGACCTGACGGCCTCCCCCGCGCTGGTGACGGGCCTGGCCCTCGCCGGCCTCGCGTACCCGCTGGTCGGCGGGGCGGTGGGCGGGATCCTGCACCACGTCACCGCCGGGTCGGACGCGGGGTCGCCGAGAACCGCGCCCGGCGGCCCGGAACCGACGGCCGGCCGGTCCGCCGAGCGAGGAGCGCGACCACCACAAGGGCCCGCCGAGGCCCCACCCGCGGGGACTGGCCAGCAACCGGGCGCCGCTCCGCCGCAGGGACAGCCACCGGCCGAGGGGCCCCCCGTCGACGGCCAG
The DNA here is from genome assembly GCA_003021085.1 of Halobacteriales archaeon QS_1_68_20. GTDB lineage: Archaea > Halobacteriota > Halobacteria > Halobacteriales > PXRE01 > PXRE01. The sequence goes on from PXRE01000003.1 coordinate 5,103, forward strand.
CCTGCTCCGGGGAACAAGCCGCCGGCCCAGGGACAACCGACGGGCCAGGGGCAACCCCCAGCCCAGGGGCAACCACCCGCTTCCGATCAGCCCTCGGCCCAAGGGCAATCGCCCGCACCCGAACAACCGCCGGCCGAGGGACAGCCGCCGGGGCAGGGACAGCCGCCGAGCCAGGGCCAACAGCCCGGAAGTCCCGGCCACCCGCAGGGGCCGAACGACCACCCACACGGGCAACCATCCCAGGGCGGACAACCACCCCAGGGCGGACAGCCCACAGGTGGCGGGCAGCCCCAGAGCGGACCGCCAGCCAACCACCCACGGGAAGGGCAATCGCCGCCGCAACCGCCGGCAGGTGGACACCCGTCCGGTGGGCAACCGCCGGAACGGCCACCGGGCGAGCAACCCCCCGGGCAACCACCGGCAGAGCAACCGCCCGGACAGCCGCCGACGGATCAACCGACCGGCCAGCCGCCAGCGAACCAGCCGCCCGCAGAACGCCCACCTGCGGAGCGACCTGCCGACCAGCCGCCAGCGGACCACGCGCCAGGGGAGCAACCGCCGGCGGAGCAGCCACCGGAGAGCGACCGGTCGCCCGCCCGACCGGCGGACGACCAGCCGGCCGAGGGTCCGGCGACCGACGAACCGGCGGCGGGACAGTCAGCCGACGAGCCGCCGGAGACCGACGAGCCGCCGGAACCCTCCCAGGGCGATCCGGGCGAGGTCGAACCCGAGGACGGTCCGGCGACCGACGACGCCGGGGACGGGACCGCGGAACCGCCGGCGGAGGCGCCGTCGGGTGAAGAGTCGTCGCCCGAGGAGACGTCGGCAGTGCGGTCGACCGGGGAGCCGCCGGCCGGACAAGAGCAGGCGTCGACTGGCGGAGAGTCAAACCAGCCGCCGGCGGAGAATCAGTCGCAACCGCAGGCCGGGACACCGCCCGCCGAATCGCCGGCGGCAGAATCCGGGCAATCGACCGGACGAGCGGATCACGGCGAGCCACGGGTCTGCCCCGCCTGCGGTGCGGAAGCGAAGCCCGTCGACCGGTTCTGTCGCAGTTGCGGGGCCGACCTGCCCGAGCGGTAACTATCCGTCGCCGGCGATCACGTCGGCGACCGCCTGGCGGTCGAACAGTTCGCCCGAGAAGCGGTCGGGGTACAGGAGCGTGGCGAACCGCTCGATCAGGAACAGGTTGTGGATCGGCCCCTGGTAGATGGGGCCGCCGCGGTAGACGTCGCCGTTCTGGACCGCGGTCAGTTCGCTGGCGACCTCCTTCTCCCGCATGAACGCGAGGACGGTGTCCTCGAACTCCTGGCGGGTCTTGCGCTCTTGGCCACGGACGAACAGCACGTCGGGGTCGACCTCCAGCATCGTCTCGTAGTCGATCTTGCCGCGGTTGGACTCGCTGAGGCCCTCGACGCCGGACCCGGCAAGCGCGTCGTCGACGCGCTCGGTCGGCCCGTCGCTCTCGATGGTCGCTCGCCCGTCGATCTTCTCGCTCCCGTTCACGGTGACGATGGGTAGCGTGAGCGTGGCGTCGCGGTAGTGGAACTCCGGCACCGAGACCATCTGACTCCCGTCGCCGTCCGACCGCCAGACGCCACCGCCCTGGTAGGCGACTTCGGCGTCGCCGGCCTCCTACACCACGGCATCAAGCGACTCGTTGGCGGGTTCCACGTCGCCGCCGCCGTGGTCGACCCACTCGACGATCATCCGGCCGTCGTCCACGACTTCGCCCTCGACGTTGTCGTTGGCGACCGTGACGGTCCGGGTCCGGGAGCGACCTACCACCACCTGGGACGCCTCCGCGTCGAACTGGGTCATCGACGGTTCGAGTTGCTGGGCGCGGACCGCGTCCTCGGTCTCGTTCAGCGCGACGGACCCGAACACCACGACCACGGCGGCCCCGGCGACGACGAGCCCGACCATCAGCGCGAACCCGAGTACCTCCGACTGGGCCCGCGTCCCGGCCCCATCAGGAGCGCGTGCGTCGCCCATGATTGTACGATCTCCCGATTTCTACCGCAGGGCGTCCAGCCGGAACTCGAACGCCGCCACCGGCACCTCCAGGTCGTGTTCCACGAGCACCTCGGGGTGGACCTCGCCGACGACGCCGACGGACTCGCCGTCCATCACCACTTCGGCCGCGCGGCCGTCGATGAACGTCGGGTGCTCGGTCGGCGGCGTCTCCAGGTCGACGTCGAACGACCGGGCGAGCGCCTGCAGGTGGCCGCGGGCGTCCTCGTAGGACGCTTCCGTGCGAGCGAGCGCGCCCGCGACCGTCCGCCACTCGGCGAGGCCGGTGTTCTCGGACTCGTCGACCTCTGCCGCGAACCCGACCTCCGCGAGGTCCTGGGGGTACGCCCGGTGGGTGTTGTTCTCCAGGACCATCAGCAAGGAGGGCAGCGCCCACGTCCGGACGATGGCGTAGTCCTCGCTGTAGGGGTTCTTGATCGTCGCGGCCTCGCCGCCACCCACGACGGCCTCGCCCCGCGAAACTCGCATCCGGTCGTAGTTGTCGGCCTCACCGATGAGGTGGAAGTTCAGCATGTCCTCGAAGCCCTGGCCGACCAGTTGCAGGCGGACGGCCTCTTCGAGGCGGGAGCGCTGGTGGCGGCCGCCGACCGTCGAGATGTCCGGGGAGCGCGGTTCGAGGTCGTTGAAGCCGTACGCCCGGCCGACGTCGTCGATCACGTCCAGCGGGTGCAGGATGTCGACGCGGTACGGCGGGATCGTGGCCTCGTACGTGACTTCACCGTCGGACGAGTCCGACGAACCCCCGCTCGCGTCGCTCGCGGGGACGTCGTCCCCGACCTCCGTCACCTCGGCGTCCAGGCCGGACCGCTCCAGCAGGTCGACGACCTCGTCGCGTTCGAGGTCGATGCCCAGCACCGTCTCGACCCGGTCGTGGGGCACGGTCTTGGTCTTCGTCGAGAGGTCCGGCCGGGTGACGGTGACGCCCGGATCGACGCGGTCGCTGTCGGCGTAGATGCCCCGGTCGGGGTAGGACACCTCGACGTCCTCGATGCGGGCGCCGCGGGCGTCCAGCGCGTAGCAGACGACGTTGAGCATCTTGTCGACCGTCCACTGGTCGGTGCCGGTCATCTCGACGAACAGGTCCCGCGACTCCGTGGAGACCTCCGTGCGGCGCCCGTTGATCACCGGCGGGAACGAGAACAGGCCGATCTCGTCGTAGATGGCCGGCATCGAGTCGTAGTCCGCGACGATGTCGGCGTAGTCGTCGCCGGTGGGGTGGTCGGTCAGCACCTCGCCCGGGGTCATCTCCTCGTCGCTGTCCAGCGGGACGAACCGGTCGCCGTCGACGGGGATGCCGGTGTAGCGGACGGCCTTGCTCCCGGCTGTCTCGACGTCGCCCGACTCGTCGCCGGGTTCCAGCACCTCGCCTTTCATCATCGTCAGGTCGTGGATCCCGATGGCGCCCTTGACGCGGCCGCGGCCCATCGTGGCGTGGAGTTTCTCCTGCAACTGGATCAGCGAGTCCAGCGCGTCCTCGTCGAGGTTCACTGCGCGCGCGACCGCGCCCGTGACGTAGGGGCGCTGGGGCGGGACCTCCTCGACCTCGATGGTCCACTCGGCGTCGTTGGTGTCCGGGACGTAGACGCCGCGGTCGTCGCCGTACTGGTACCGAAGCGAGCGGGCGATGCCCTCGACAGAGAGGCGGTCCAGGCGGTCCGGGCCGAACTCCAGTTCGAACTCGCCCTCGTCCGTCTCGCCCTCGAACTCCAGGCCGAGCGCGAACAGGTCGCTCTTGAGTCGGTCGTCGTCCTTGTCCTCGTGGCCGGTCAGTCGGCGCAGTTCGTCGGGGTCGACGGTCACCGTGGGCATCAGTAGGTCACCTCCGCGTTCCGGAGGAAGTCGAGGTCGGTCAGCGTGCCGTGGATGTCGCGGATGTCCTCCGCGCCCGTGATGAGCATGGCGAGTCGCTCGCCGGCCAGCCCCCAGGCCATCACGTCGGCGTCAACGCCCAGGGGTTCGAGCATCTCCTGGCGGAAGATGCCCGAGTTGCCGATCTCGATCAACTCGCCCGTCTCGGGGTGGGTGCCGAACAGTTCGAAACTCGGCTCCGTGTAGGGGTTGTAGTGGGGCTTGAACTCGATGTCGGTGATGCCGAAGTGGGCGTAAAACTCCTCGAAGGTGCCCATCAGGTCACGCACCGACAGGTCCTCGGCCATCACCCAGCCCTCGATCTGGAAGAACTCCAGCAGGTGGGTGGCGTCCAGCGTATCGTTGCGGTAGGCCTTCTCGACGCTGAAGAACCGCTGTGGCGGTTCCAGGTCGCCGATCTGGTGGCCGGAGAGGTACCGCGTCGACAGCGAGGTAGTGTGTCCGCGTAGCGCCACGGCTCTGGCGAACTCCTCGTCCCACTCGCTGTGGTAGCCCTCGCTGTTCTCGCCGACGCCGTGGAGGTGGGCGTCACGGACCCGCTCGACGAGGTCCCCGGGCAACTCGTCGACGTGGCTGGGGTTCTCCAGGGCGAACCGGTCCCAGTGGGTGCGCGCCGGGTGGTCCTGGGGCATGAACAGGCAGTCGTTGATCCAGAAGTCGGCGTCGGCGTGGGGACCCTCCATCTCCTGGAAGCCCATCCCGACCAGCACCTCCTTGACGCGCTCGACGATCTGCCGGAGGACGTGCAGGCGCCCGGTGGAGGGTTCGGCGGCCTCCGCGGCGACGTTGTAGTCCGCGAACTCCACGTCGCGCCACTCGCCGCTGGTCAGCATCGCGGGGGTCAGGCGGTCGACCGCCTCGTAGGCCTCGACGCCCTCCATCAGGGCGGTGACGCCGTCGTCGGTCAGGGTGACCAGGCGCTCGGTCGTCTCGTGGGCCTCGACGAGGCCACGGCGCTCCAGTTGATCGAGGGTGTTTTCGTCGACGCCGTCGGTCTCGCCGTCCCGGACCGCTTCGAGCGCGGCCGCCTCGGGGTCGGCGTCCGGGTCGGCGTCGGGGTCCGCGGAGACGTCGCCGCTGTCGATGTGGCCGTACCCCTTGCGGGCGTAGTTCGAGAGGGCGATCCGGACGGCCTGGCCGTCCAGTCCGGCGGCGTCGGTGAGGTCGCCCATGGACGCCGGGTCGTCGGCCGCGCCCGCGTCGACGGCGGCGCGGTAGAGCCGGACCTCCGGGAGACCGTCGTCGAGGTACGTCCGGCCCTCGTCGGTGAGGTCGTAGGCGACGCGCTCGCGGTCCTCGACGGCGACCAGGCCCTCCTCTTCGAGCGCGAAGACGGCACCGGTGATCGTCTCGGGTTTGCGGTCGAGTTCATCGGCGAGTCGGTCGATTGACTGTGCCTCTGATGCGCTCGCGGTCTCCAGTACCGCGACCTGCGTTTCCGGGAGTTGCATTTGCTTGGTTGGTACCGCGGCAGTCGGTCAGTTAGCGGTTCCGGTCCGTGACGGCCCGAGGGCCGCCGCGAGCGCGGTTTCGTCCGCGGGTAGCCGGGTCCCCGTCGCCGGATTCCCGGTCGCCCGCGGCGTCCGCCGCGCTCACGCCGGGAAGAAGAAGCCGAACCCCGCACCGACGGCTGATTGACGGGCGACGCGACCGTCACGGCGGGATTCGGACGCCATGTTGGACACTGTTCCGTCACGCCGCAAAAATCTTCCGGAGGGGATCGTTTTCCGGACTGATCAGGGATCAGGTGTATCGAGTCGTCGAGCGATTATATGAACATATGTGCATATTTTCATATAGGGTCGATGATTTTCGGAGTGTGACTCTGAGCGACGAGAGGTCGGTTGTTTCTCGGGCAGACTAGCGGCATGCAAAACCTAGGGGTCAACCTCACCTTCCCCAGCCGCGGGCTCGGCCCGCTGGGCCGCCCGGCCTCCCCCGACCACCGGGAGAGCAAGCGCTCCCGAGCCCCCGCTCGCAGGCTCGCGGAGACCTCGCGCGCGCCATGGTCCCAACTTGGCCCCGTGGCGCGCGCTGGCTCGCGTGTCGCCGCAGGCGACCGCGAGCGGAGGGCGCGAGTGAGTAACGCAATCGGTTGGGGAGGTTCGTGGTTTCGGCTTGCGGGGTGGGACTGAAAGGGGCCGCGCGCTGGACGAAGCACGACGACGCAAGCACCACAGGAACGACTGAGTGGAACGAAGGAGTGACGAGGAGCGCAGCGAGGCGCGCGAGTCCAGCGCGCGGGGGCTTTCTGGCTGTTGACGGCCAAGAGATTGTCCGAGACGAGTACATAGGGACGTGCTGAGCCCTACCGACCAAACCATCCCCCAGACCCACGCATCCGGAACCACGACCACTTTGAGCCAGCACGCCGACCCACCGACATGGACGAACGCGTCCGCGAACACGCGGAGGTACTGGTCGACTGGAGCGCCCGCGTAGAAGAGAGCGACGACGTCGTGATTCGCGTCGACGAGGGCGCCCACGACCTGGCGGTGGCCGTCGCCGAGAAACTGGGCGCGCGGAGGGCGAACCTGCTTGCCACCTACGAGTCCGACGAGGTGTCCCGCGCGTACCTCCGGGCCCACGACGACGACTTCGAGACGCCCGAGCACGAACTCGCGCTGTACGAAGCCGCCGACGTGGTCCTCTCCCTCGGCGGCGGGCACAACACCGCCGCGAAGGCCGACGTCCCCGGCGACAGGACGCGGGCGTACCGCCACGCCAGCGACGTGGTGCGGGAGGCCCGGTACGACGCCGACTACGTCTCGACGATTCACCCGACCCGCTCGCTCGCCCAGCAGGCCGGGATGAGCTACGAGGCCACCAGGACTTCGCCTACGACGCCATCCTCCGGGAGTGGGAGGCGCTCGCCGAGGAGATGAGCCAGTTGAAAGACGTCTTCGACGACGGTAGCGAGGTCCACCTCGCCGGCGAGGGCACCGACCTCACGATGGCCATCGACGGGCGCACCGCGGTCAACAGCGCCGCGTCGGTGGTCTACGACTCCAGCAACCTCCCCAGCGGCGAGGTGTTCACCGCACCGTACGCCGCCGAGGGCGAGGTGACCTTCGACGTGCCGATGACCATCCGCGGCCGGCGCGTCCGTGACGCCTACCTCCGGGTCGAGGACGGCGAGGTCGTCGAGACCGACGAGGGCGCTCGCCGGCTGGGCGAACTCGGCGTCGGGATGAACCGCGGCATCGACCGCCCCACCGACTCCATCCTGTTCGACGAGAAGATGGCGGGCACCGTCCACCTCGCGCTCGGCCGGGCCTACGATGCCTGCCTCCCGGACGACGAGACGGGCAACGACAGCGCCGTCCACGTCGACCTCATCAGAAACATGGACGAGGGCAGTCACCTCACCGTCGACGGCGAAGTGATCTAGCGGGACGGCGTCTTCCGGTGGGAAGAAGGATTCGAGGGATAGGTCGGCAGCGACGCTCCACGAACAGGGGATTCCGCCGAGTTTCACCGCCGACGGGCAAACCAGCCCCCGGCGAGGCCGGCGAGGCCGGCGAGCGCGGTCCCGATTCCGAAGCCGGGGGTCGTGGTGGACGCGGCCGTCTCGGTCGGCGAAGGCGTAGCGGTGTCGGGGTCGAGCGGTAACGGCGTGGGGGTTGGCGTGGGAGTCGGCGTCGGCGGTGGCGTCTCCGCCCCCGAGAGGAGCATCGCCAACCCCTCGCGGCTGTCGCGCCGCGTACCGACGAGGAGGTACTCCCCAGGGGCGTGTTCGACGACGTCGGTCAGGTAGACAGCGCCCTCGTCGACCACGGCGTACTCGTAACTCCACTGGAGCCGGCCCTGCGCGTCCGTGCGCACGATCCCGACGCGGTCGAGCCCGGTCGTTACCGCGACGACGTAGCCGCCGTCCGCCGTCGGGGCGACCTTGCCGAACGATGCCTCCGGAAACGCGTCGTAGGACCGCTGCCATTCGATTTCCCGGGCAGTCGTCAGCCGGACCATGCTCGACGGCCCCGCGAGCACGAACCCGTCATCTCCCGCCACCGTCGCGTCGACGCCGACTCCGTCCGGCACGTCGTCCGGGTTCGTTTTCCACCGCTCGGACCCGTCGGCCGCGATGGACGCCAGCCACGGTCCTCCACCGCCCGGTCCGCCGACGACGAGGCCACCGTCCGGGCCAGCCAGTAGGAACGTCAACGTCCTGTTGTTCCCCTCGTCGTACGTCCGGGACCACCGAAGATTACCGTCGCTGTCGAACCCGAACACTCTCGTGGCGATGCGGTCAGACCAAACGAGTTCCGACGCGACAGCTATCCCGTCCGGAAGTTCTGCGAGATACGTCGTGCTGTTGGCCTCCACATCGGCCGCGAATCCGGTCGTCGTAACGGAGAATTCAGGATCGAGCGTGGCGAACCATGGACCGGTACCGACGGCGTACCCGGCGTCGGTCCGAATCACGTCGGTCCTGGCCCGTCTGGCGTCTTCGGGAACATCGGGATTGATCGTTTGGCGCTGGCGGACCGCTCCGGATTGGTCGATAGTGACGACTCGGACGGGGACGTCAGCGTCGGCAGTTCGGTGACGGCTGTTGACGAGGACGTAGTCGTCATCGTGGGCCGGGACGATGGAACCTACGCCGAACTCGTCGTATGTCCGGCGCCATGCCACACCCGGTGGCCCCCGCCCCTCGGTCAAATCACCGTCGATCCGCGACGGTACACTCACCAGTCCGACCGTCGCTGCGCACGTTGAGGTGATGAATGTTCTTCGGTTCATGAATTAATTCTGGAAAAGAATTGGAATTTCTACTAGTTCTGGAGTGATCGTTGTCGTTCGACGACAAGTTCACCGTGGTTGATTGCTTCAATGATGGGAACCACCTTAGTCTCGACGCTGTCAGACTCACGTTTCAGGCCTTCGAGATGTTCTGGGACGCCGTCGAGGGATACCTCCTCAATCACGTGTGTCGTCCTTGCTTCTGCTATCACAGGGTCTAGTTGAACTTCGATTCGGTCCTCAGGGGCTAGATCAACTGGCCCGACCGACTCAGCGTTCATCGTTGGGTAATTACCATTCAAGTTAACCGTAATTGTCGGGGCCTTAAGCGATGAATCTAAATTAATTGCGCGCTTCGGTCGCATCCGCCTGGAAAGTGGAAGTATTAACATCTCCACCAACATCAGTTGAGAGCAAAATCGTCGAATTATCCTAACTTGGTGCCATAGGAACCCAAAACCCTTGCGTACCTGGAACGCGTAGGTCGGCCGATGACTGAGCGCACGGCGGAACAACTCCGGGAGGCGGTCGAGTCCTGGCTCCAGCGGGAGTTGCCGATCATCCGGATGCACGGCGGCACCAGCGCCGTCCGGGAGGCCGACCCGGAGACCGGCGAGGTGGTCGTCGAACTGGGCGGTGGCTGTGCCGGCTGCGAGATCAGCGAGATCACTTCGGGTAACATCGAGGCCGGCCTGCTGGAGGACTTCCCCGAAGTCGAGGACGTCTCCGTGCGCGTTCCCGACGACGACGCCTTCGGCGCGACCGGCGGCGGGGGGTCGATCATGGGCATCGACCGCACCGAGGGCGGCCGCGGGTGACCGCCAGACGGGGACGAACCGGGGCCGGACGCGTCGTTTTCACTGTTCATTCCGTTTATTACTGTTTAGATCAGGTTCGAATCCTCGCGAACTAACCCGGCGACGACCCGGTTCCAGCGATCGGGCAAATTTGGCGTCAACCGAAAGAACAAGCCCCATATCGGCCGTTCTCTCCTTCGACCCGAACGTAAATACCGGAGCTTGTTTCCTTTTAATGTATCTGAATTATAGAAGCATTAATGTTCGAATGAGCCGATCCATCTGTCGGTCATGCCAGACCAGACCAGACGCGAGGTGTTGCGAGGCAGTGCAGCGGGAGCAGGCCTCGCCACGATCGGCACAGCTGCGGTATCCGCGAGCGGCAACGACCGGAAGATCGTCGGCCTGGCGGCCGGCGAGGACTTCGGTCCGGCGAAAGCCGTGGCCGACTCGGTCCATCGGACGCTGGACTTCGGCGACGTCGGGAAGGCCGTCGCCGGCAACTTCTCGGAGCAGGCCATCGACCGGCTCCGGGCCAACCACGACGTCCGCTACGTCGAGAACGACGGGCTGATGCACGCCCTGCCAGGGAACGGTCCGCCGGGCGGCGGCGGATCCGAGGGCGAGTGTCTCCCGTGGGGCGTCGACCGCACGGACGCGGACGTGGCACACGCCAACGGCGAGACCGGTAGCGGGGCCGACATCGCCATCGTCGACACCGGGATCGACGACGACCACCCCGACCTCCAGGCCAACGTCGGGAAGGGCAAGGCGTTCGTCGAGTGCAAGGGCGGCAACTGCAACTACGCGTGGTCCGACGACGACGACCACGGCACCCACTGCGCCGGCATCGCCGACGCGGTCCGGGGCAACGAAGAGGGCGTCCAGGGCGTCTCCACTGAGGCGACCCTGCACGCCGTCAAGGTCCTGGACAAGAGCGGTTCGGGGACCTTCTCGGACGTGGCGGACGGCATCAGGTACGTGGCGGACCAGGGCTGGGACGTCGCGTCCCTGAGCCTGGGCGCCTCCTCCGGCTCCCAGACCGTCAAGGACGCCGGCCAGTACGCCTACGACAAGGGCGTGCTGCTGGTGGCCGCGGCAGGCAACGACGGTCCCTGTAGCGACTGTGTCGGCTACCCGGCCGCCTACTCGGAGTTCGTCGCCGTCTCCTCGACGGACAGCGACGACTCGCTGTCGTCGTTCTCGTCGACGGGGCCGGAAGTCGAGATCGCCGCGCCGGGTGGCAGCGTCTACTCGACGGTCATCGGCGGCTACGACACCTTCAGCGGCACGTCGATGGCGTGTCCGCACGTCTCCGGCGCCGGCGGCCAGTTGATGGCCAACGGCGTCAGCAACAAGAAGGCCCGCTCGAAGCTGAAGAACAACGCCGAGGACCTCGGCCTGGGCGACAACGAGCAGGGCGCGGGCCTGCTGGACGTCGCCGATACGCTCGGCTACGACTCCAGCGACGACGGCACCGGCGACTGCTAACGGGACCGGACGTATCCACCTTTTTGTGCACCGGGTCGACGGCCAGGAGCGAGTACGTGGACCGACTCGGTCAGGCACGAACTCCACTTCGGGGAGTTCGGGACGGCGGTCGCGGGACGGGTCCCGGCGGCGCCCCCCGGGTACCACACGGGTGCCGACGGCAGTTGCTAGTCGGGTCCGAAACCGACGACGCCGGTCGCCACGGCGGAGGGTCCGGTTCACAGAACCCGACGGGACCGCTGGCGGTCGTTACTCGTTGAGCTTCCGGCGGCTGACGCCGAAGCCGGTGGGCGTGATGATGAGCTGGTCGTCGCCCTTCTGGACGATGTCGCCGGATACCTCGCGGGCGACCTGGCTGAGTTCGTCGGTGATGCGCTCGACGGTCCGGTCCTCGGTGCGCAGACGGGTGATGTCCGCGATGACCATGTCGCCGTCGTAGATGGCGTCCTTGATGGCGATGACATCCTGCTGGTCGTTCACCTCTGCGATGTGGACCTGTACGCCCGCTTCGCCACGGGCGTCCGCCAGGTCGTCGACGTCGAGTTCGACGTAGTCCTCGGTGCTCCGCTCCCCCCGGTCACCGAGAATCTTGCTCATCAGACCCATGGGGAAGAACCCCCGCCGGAGAAGTATAGTTCTTACGTCGGACGCCGCTACCGGAGCGGCGCTGTTCTGTGAGTTCGCTGACGTCCACCGGGACCGACGGGCCCCCTCCCGGACTGGCAGGCCCAACTCCCAAACCGTCTCGCACGCGGGAGTCCCAGACGATGGGCGGGACTTACCCTCGTTACCGATCCACCTCCGGCCCTCTCGAAGCGTCACCGACCGGAACGACGACCGGGTTCGACGGCGTCGTCCCGGCCCGCTCGGTCGTCGTACACACCGCCCCCATTTATTTGTGTATAATAATCAGAAATAAATATATTGTAAACGTGTAATTTACTGGATGGACGTATGATACGTCCCCGCAGGCCAGGCTCCGCTCGGTCCGGTTCGTCGCGCGCTGCGACGTGGTCGCGCCACGGCAGGCTCCCACGGTCTTCGCGTCATCGGGAACCGGTGGTTCACGGACGTCACGGCGCCCCACGGCGACGGTCGGGGTCGGGGTCGGGGTCGGGGTCGCGGGAGACGGGCTGCTACGGGACCCTGCGTTCCAACCGAGACCATGTCTAACCAGTACATCAGCCGCCGCGGCGTCCTCCGCACGGTCGTCCCGGGCGCCGTGGGCACGGGTATCGCAAGTGAATCGCTCGCGAAACAGCCGGACCGGAAGATCGTCGGGCTTCGGGCCGACGGCGACTACATCACCGTCGCCTGGGACGCGATCGACCTCAACGGCAACCTCGCGGAGGTGATCACGATCGTCGAGGACTCGGAGAAAACGTCCCCCGCCAGCGGGGAACAGAACGGTAACAGTCACGTCCACGGTCCGTTCAACAACCCCTACGGCTACAGCGTCTACCTGACCGTGACCGACGAGGCGGGCAACGAGACCACCGAGTACACCTCGGTGTAGACCCACCGGAACCGACTTCTCCTGGATTAGCCGCACCTCATTGGTCCTGCCGGCCTCCCACCACGGACGGCGTGATCGAAAATCCAGGTACCGAACGTCGGCGACGCCGTCATAAACCATCGTCTAGTTAAATCGAGTTTAATCCCACTGAATTGTGCGATGAAGCCGGATGTATGATGGATACGAATCGAGACATATAGTAAAAATTAAAAACCATTGGAGAGAGGATCCGGCCGGACGCGTGGTACGTCTCACCATCCCCCGTCACTGACGGACACGGTTCGCAGGGGCCGGGCGTGACCACCGGACGGCGCGGTCGACGGACGTCCGGGAGCCGGGTCGGACGCTCTCCGAACCGTGGTCGCGAGCGGGGTCGGACGCGTCGACGGCGGGGACGGACGATGCCGTGCGTCACGATCCAAAATGTCCAACGAAAACGTTTCACGCCGCAACCTGCTCCGCGGGGTCGCCGCAGGTGCTGCGGCCACGGGAATGGCAGGAAAAGCGATGGCGGGGCCGCCGGAGCGCAAGATCGTCGGTCTGCGGGCCGACTCGGGCTTCGGGGCCGCGCGCAAGCACGCGAAGGACATCCACCGCGAACTGGACTTCGGCAGCGTGGGCAAGGCCGTCGCCGGCCGGTTCTCCCAGCAGGCGCTGAACGCCCTGGAGAACAACCCCCACGTCCGCTACGTCGAAGACGACCACACGGCCCACGCGCTCGCCCAGACGCTGCCGTGGGGCATCGACCGCGTCGACGCCGACGTGCTCCACAGCAACGGCGAGACCGGCAACGGCGCAGACATCGCCATCATCGACACCGGTATCGACGAGGACCACCCCGACCTCCAGGCCAACCTCGGGACCGGCAAGGACTTCACCGGAACCGGATCCTGGAACGACGACAACGGCCACGGGACCCACTGCGCCGGCATCTCGGACGCTATCGACAACACCGAGGGCGTCGTCGGCGTCTCGACGGAGGCTACCCTCCACGCCGTGAAGGTCCTCGACAGCGGCGGCAGCGGATCCTACTCCGACATCGCCGCCGGCATCCGCTGGGTGGCCGACCAGGGCTACGACGTCGGGTCGCTCAGTCTGGGCGGCTCCTCGGGCAGTTCCACGCTCAAGGACGCCGTCCAGTACGCCCAGGGCAAGGGCGTGCTGCTGGTGGGTGCCGCCGGCAACGACTACGGCGTCGGGCCGGAGATCGAGATCGCCGCCCCGGGTAGCGACATCTACTCGACCGAGATCGACGGCTACGGCACGAAGTCCGGCACGTCGATGGCCTGTCCACACGTGTCCGGTGCCGCGGGTCAGTTGATGGCCAACGGCTACAGCAACGCCGAGGCGCGCCAGCAACTGAAGGACACGGCCGAGGACATCGGCCTCGCCAGCGAGGAGCAGGGGTCGGGCCTGCTCGACGCCGAAGCGGCCGTCCTCGGCGGCGGCGATCCGGACCCCGCGCTGTCGGTGTCGACGGACTCGGCGACGAGCGTCGGCGAGACCTCCGCGACGCTGAACGGCACCCTGGGCGACCTGGGCGGCGCCAGCAGCGCCGACGTCTACTTCGAGTGGGGGCCGGCCGGCGGCAGCCTCTCGAACACGACCAGCGCCCAGACGCTGTCCTCGACCGGGTCATTCAGCGCGGACGTTTCCGGGCTGGATTCGGGCACGGACTACGAGTTCCGCGCGGTCGCGCAGGGTAGCGACGGCAGTTCGGACACCGGCGGCGTCCAGTCGTTCACGACCGACAGCGGCGGCGGGTGTTACATCACGACGGCGACGGCCGACGACACCAGCAAGCTGAACTCGCTGCGGCGGTTCCGCGACGAGTCGATGGCCGCCACGCCGCTGGGCCGCGGCATGGTCGGACTGTACTACAAGATCAGTCCGCCCATCGCGGAGACGCTCAAGCGCCATCCCGAGAGCCGGACCGCCCGCGCCTGCCGTCGGATCGTCGACGCCTGTGCGTCGCTGTCCGACCGGCAGGAAGAGACCGAGTCCACCGTCGAGAGCGCGTCGCTGGGCGCCGCGCTCACGATGCTGTACGTCCTCGGCATCCTCGTCGGTGCCGGCGGCCACGCGAGCATCAACCTGCAGGAACTGCTGGACCGGGCCTGAACGCCCGGCACCGACGACCTGGACTCGAGTCGACCACTCCTTACACGTTTTTTCGCGCGCCACGTCGATAGCGGGCCGTCCAGGCACCGTCGAGAGCGGTAGATCACCGCAGATCCGCCACCTGCGGGCCCGGCCAGCGCGTCGTCAGCCCGGGATCGACGCGATCCCCGCGCCGTCTCCTGAATGTTACGCCGCCTCCTCCGGCCCCCCGGTAATCACTCACTAATTGATTAGGATAGTTCGACGCGCGAACGAGCGAACGTATAGGAAAGGCTAGGTAAGTAGGAATTTTACTGTCTGTACGGGGACGAAAATATTGTTACAATCGATGGAAAGGTTAATAAACCCCCACTGACACCTGCGGAAGTGGCGCATGGTACGCCCACGCATCCCGTACGCCGGAACGCCGTCTTCGGAACCGGTGTGGCAGTGCGTTCCGTCGGGGTCGGACCGGCCGGACGGGCCGATGGCCCCTGCGCCGACGTAACCGGCGGGACGGTCGATGCTGGGAGAACGCGTGCGTCACGGACGACCAACAATGTCAGACGCTAACGTCTCACGCCGTCGCGTGCTCCGCGGAGTTGCCGCGGGCGCGGCGGCGTCGGGAATGGCAGGAGAAGCGATCGCAAACACGTCAGACGAGGTGAACGGTCACGTCGTCAAGTTCGAACCCGGTGCATCGACGGACGTAGCCAGGCGGAAAGCCAACGCGGTAACACACGAGTTCGACTTCGGGGAGATCGGCAAGGCCGTCGCCGGGGAGTTCCCCGCGGAGGCCATCGAAGGGTTGCGGAAAAACCCGAACGTCCAGTACGTCGAGGAAGACCGGGTCAAGTACCACGCGTACGCCCAGACGGTACCGTGGGGCATCGACCGCGTGGACGCCGACGTCGTCCACGCCAACGGCGAAACGGGCCAAGGTGCCGACATCGCGATCCTCGACACCGGGATCGACAGCGACCACCCCGACCTGCAGGCGAACATCCAGGGCGGTCGGGCCTTCGGCGACATCTACTGTGGCTCGGCCGGCGGCGGGTGCCGGTTCGGCGGCAGCCCCAACGACAACACCTGTCACTACGAGTGGGACGACGACAACGACCACGGCACACACTGCGCCGGCATCGCGGACGCCGTCGACAACTCCGAGGGCGTCGTCGGCGTCTCCAACGAGGCGAACCTGTGGGCCGGGAAAGTGCTGGACGGGTGTGGCTCCGGGTCGCTGTCGGCCATCGCGGCCGGTATCGAGTGGGCCGCCGACCAGGGGTTCGACGTCGCTTCGATGAGCCTCGGCGCGTCCTCGGGCGACCAGACCCTGAAAGACGCCGTCCAGTACGCCCAGAACAAGGGCGTGCTGCTCGTGGCCGCGGCGGGCAACGACGGCCCGTGTAGCGACTGTGTCGGCTACCCGGCCGCCTACTCCGAGGTCGTCGCCGTCTCCTCGACGGACAGCGACGACACGCTCTCGGACTTCTCCTCGACCGGCCCCGAGGTCGAACTGGCCGCGCCGGGTGGCGAGATCTACTCGACCATCCCCGGCGGCTACGACACCTTCAGCGGCACGTCGATGGCGTGTCCGCACGTCTCCGGTGCCGGCGCCCAGTTGATGGCCGACGGCTACACGAACTCGGAGGCCCGCCGGCAACTGAAAGACACCGCCGAGGACCTCGGCCTGGCGAGCAACGAGCAGGGATCGGGCCTGCTCGACGTCGAGGCGGCCACCGGCGGCGGCGGTGACAACACCGCACCGTCGTGTTCGGTCGTCAACCCGGCTGACGGCGACACCGTCTCCGGCACCGTCACGGTCCAGGTCGACGCCGCCGACAGCGAGGACAGCGACGACTCCCTGGATGTGGAGGTGGCCATCGACGGCGGCACCTACCAGACGGCCTCGTACAACTCCACCTCGGGCTACTACGAGTACGACTGGGACACCACGGGCGTCTCCGACGGCGACCACACGGTCGACGCCCGGGCCATCGACTCCGGCGGGGCGACGGACACCAGCCAGGTCACCGTCACGACCGACAACGGCGGCAGCGGCGACTCCGCCCCGACCATCGACACGTTCTCCGTCAGTAACCGGAGCAACGGTGGCTGGGCCCGCTTCGAGGTCGACTGGGCCGTCTCGGACGCCGACGGCGACCTCTCGCAGGTCGACCTGACGCTGGAACAGAACGGCTCGACGGCCGACTCCGCGAGTTACGCCGTGAGCGGATCCAGCGCCTCCGGGTCGGACCGCCTGCAGGACAAGAAGGGCTCCGGGAGCTACGACGTCACCCTGACGGTCACCGACTCCGCTGGCAACACCACCAGCCAGACGAAGACCGTCACCGCCTGATCCGGGACCCCGGTTCAGCTTTTTCGTCGGGTCGGCCGGCGAGTAGCCACCGTGTACACCCGACGGCTCGTGTGGCCGGTCGTCGATGTTCACGCCCTCGTTTGCCGCGCGTGAGGGCGAACTGCCGTACGGACGACCGCGCTCCGCTCGCGCCCCCAATGTAATCTAGAAATAGTTACTATTAGTAAAATTATGTAAATTTAATGTATCGTGATAGAGACTACGGCGGATGGACGCACAGGTCGCTCGTCGTTACCGTACGGACGTTATGGAAGGCGGCCAGGTACTGGCCCGGGACGGTGGGGCGTGGGGACCGTGCGTCGTGATCGACCATGTCAGAACGAAACCTCTCTCGTCGCCGGGTGCTCCGGGGTCTCACCGCGGGCGCGACGGCGACGGTCATCGGAGGCACAGCGAGCGCGAGCGACCGGGGCGTCGTCGAGGAGTCCATCGATCCCGACGACGTATCGGTGACGATCACCGGTTCCACCGGCTGTTCGGACGGCGTCGACCCGAGCAACTGGTCCGACGGGACCGGCACGGACGGCGGCGAGAACTTCGACCGGGTGGACCTCGACGACGACGTCGAGGGGGTCTCCGGGAAGGATTCCTACGAGGACTTCACCTGTGAGGGTTACACCGTCGTGGTGCCGGGGAACTCCTTCGACGTCAGCATCGACTGGAACGACGGCGGGTTCGACCACCACTACGCGAACGTCTGGATCGACTGGAAGCAGACGAACGACTGGTCGGAGGCCTACGAGACGAGACTGATGGCGGACGAAAGCGACGACAGCGATACGGTCACCGGTACGGTGGACGTGCCCGACGTCGCCGCCGACGGCCTGACCCTCGCCCGGGTGCGGTTGAGCATGTACGATTACAAGGACCCCGACGTGAAAGCGATCGGAGAGGTCAACGACTTTACCGTCAACATCTGGGCGAGCAGGGAGTGCGCCGACCCGAGCAACTGGCCCTCGGGGGCCGGCGACTACGGCTACGAGAACATCGACCGCGTGTCCATCGGTTCGCAGGTCGAGAAGACCTCGGACAGAGACGGCTACGAGGACTTCACCTGTCCGGACAAGGCGATCTTCGAACCCGGCGATACGTTCGACGTCGAGATGGACTGGAGCGACGGCGGACTCGACAACCACTACGCCAACCTCTACGTCGACTGGGACCAGAACCAGGACTGGTCGACCGCGACGGAGTACGTCCTCCTGGACGACGCCGACGACGACAGCGTCACGGGGAGTACGACCGTAACGGTGCCCGACGACGCCGCGTCCGGCCCGACGCTCGCTCGCGCCCGGTTGAGCTGGGGGCAGTTCGACGAACCGGACGCCGACGGGCTCGGCGAGGTCAACGACTTCACCATCTACGTCGAGTAGAACCGCGACGGGCCCCATCCACGTTCGGGCAGAACCGGGGCCGGACGCCGTCTCGGCCGGTCCCGGAGCCCCAAACTGATAACTAAATTATTAAAGAAAGATAAAATTAATATAGTTACGTGAATAATTGATATGTAGGCACGCCGAACGGATGGACCCGGACGGTCGTCCGCCGGACGAGAGCGGACAGCGGGACGGGCGAATCCGGACGACGTGTGCCACACCGCTACAATGTCACTGGAAAACCACTCCCGCCGTCGCGTACTTCGCGGAATCGCCGCGGGTGCGACGGTCACGGGTATGGCAGGTAAAGCGATGGCCGAACCGCCGGATCGGAAGATCGTCGGCATCGAACCCAACGCCGGGTTCGACGTCGCCCGAGGACGCGCGAAGGACGTCCACCGCGAACTGGACTTCGGCCGCGTCGGCAAGGCAGTCGCGGGCCGGTTCTCCGACAGGGCGGTCAAAGCGCTGGAGAACAATCCCAACGTCCGGTACGTCGAGGACGATGGGTTGGTCCACGCGCTCGCCCAGACGCTGCCGTGGGGCATCGACCGCGTCGACGCCGACATCGTCCACGCCAACGGCGAGACCGGCAACGGCGCAGACATCGCCATCATCGACACCGGTATCGACGAGGACCACGAGGACCTGCAGGCCAACATCGGCGAAGGCAAAGACTTCACCGGTACCGGACACTGGGACGACGACAACGGCCACGGGACCCACTGCGCCGGCATCGCCGACGCCATCGACAACAGCACCGGCGTCGTCGGCGTCTCCACCGAAGCCACGCTCCACGCCGCGAAGGTGCTGGACAGCGGCGGTAGCGGCACGTGGTCGGACGTGGCCGACGGCATCCGCTGGGTCGCCGACCAGGGCTACGACGTCGGGTCGCTCAGCCTGGGCGGCTCCTCGGGCAGTTCCACGCTCAAGGACGCCGTCCAGTACGCCCAGGGCAAGGGCGTGCTGCTGGTGGGTGCCGCCGGCAACGACTACGGCGATCGAGATCGCCGCGCCCGGCAGCGACATCTACTCGACGTACAACGACGGCGGCTACAACACCCTCTCGGGGACCTCGATGGCGACGCCGCACGTCTCCGGTGCGGCCGGCCAGCTGATGGCCAACGGTTACACGAACTCGGAGGCCCGCCAGCAACTGAAAGACACCGCCGAGGACATCGGCCTCGCCAGCGAGGAGCAGGGGTCGGGCCTGCTCGACGCCGAGGCCGCGGTGCTCGGTGACGACGGCGGCGACGATCCGTGCTCGGACGGCGTCGACGCCACGCAGTGGCCCGACGGCACCGGCTACCAGGGCTACGAGCACTTCACCCAGGTCGACATGGACGGGCAGGCCGTCGAGTCGTCCTCGACGGACGCCTACTACGACTTCACCTGTCCCAACGTCGTGTACGTCGAGCAGGGCGGGTCGTTCGACGTCTCCATCGACTTCGAGGACGACGGCTTCGACAGCCACTACAGCAACCTCTACGTCGACTGGGACCGGAACGGCGACTGGTCGACGGCGACCGAGTACCAGATCTTCTCGGACGTCAGCGACGACACGGTCACCTACACGGCGACCATCGACGTGCCCGAGGACGCCCCGACCGGCGGCACCCTCGCGCGGGCGCGGCTCAGCTGGAACGGCTT
Source organism: Halobacteriales archaeon QS_1_68_20 (assembly GCA_003021085.1). Lineage (GTDB taxonomy): Archaea > Halobacteriota > Halobacteria > Halobacteriales > PXRE01 > PXRE01. Next base: position 25,059 of record PXRE01000003.1, read on the forward strand.
CGACGGCCCGTCCGCTACCGGCGAGTACGGTGAGGTCAACGACTTCACCGTCTACGTCGAACCGAGTTCGGACTGCGTCGACGCCACCAAGTGGCCCGACGGCACCGGCTCGTCCGGTGCCGAGAACATCGACGAGGTGGACCTCGGCGGGCAGGTCGTGAAGTCCTCGGCCGACAACGCCTACGAGGACTTCACCTGTCCCGACGTCGTCACGGTCCAGCCCGGCGACTCGTTCACCGTGTCGATGGACTGGAGCGACGGTGGGTACAACAACCACTACGCGAACGTCTTCGTCGACTGGGACCAGAACGAGGACTGGTCGACCGCCTCGGAGTACGTCCTCATGCAGGACGTCGACGACGACACCGTCACGGCCGCGACGACCATCGACGTGCCCAGCGACGCCCCGACCGGCAGCACGCTGGTCCGCGTGCGCCTCAGCTGGAGCGGCTTCGACGGCCCCTCGGACACGGGCACGTACGGCGAAGTCAACGACTTCACCGTCGTGGTCGAGTAACCCCCGACGTTCGACCTACGCTTTTTCTTCGAGCCGTGACCGGTCGTTGCCACGTACCGGCGGGAAAACTTCCAGATAGTTTTATTTCATTTTCGATTAATACAGTATCTCCTGTAATGTAAATATAATTACCCCACACAATATAGAAATATTAAAAAGGTATAAATATGTATAGAGTCACAGGCGCACGGTTCGCCAAGACGTAGCAAGCGTCGTGCGTTCACAACCCAGGGGCTCCGGCCGAGTGCCGATCCCGGAGGTCGGTTCCCCTGGTTGCCAGAAACGGGATGGAAACGGGTCGTGCGTCACGTGCCAACAATGTCAGACGAAAACATCACCCGTCGTCGCGTCCTGCGGAGCACCGCAGCGGGCGCGGTTGCAACGGGAATGGCAGGAGAAACGTTCGCTCAAGAGAATCCGGAACCGCTCGACAGGACGATCATCGGCCTGACGCCCGACGCAGACTTCGGCGTCGCCGCCGAGAAGGCCAGCGAGGTCCGTCACCAGAACGACTTCGGCGACATCGGTAAGTCCGTGTCGGGGAAGTTCCCCGAGGCAGCGATCCAGGGGCTGGAGAACCACCCGCAGGTCCGGTACGTCGAGCAGGACCAGCGGGCCCACGCGCTCGCCCAGGAGACGCCGTACGGCATCAGCAAGGTCGGCGCCGACACCGCGCACGACAACGGGTACACCGGCAGTGGTGCCGACATCGCGATCCTCGACACCGGGATCGACAGCGACCACGAGGATCTGCAGGCCAACCTCGGCGAAGGCAAAGACTTCACCGGCAAGGGCTCCTGGGAGGACGGCAACGGTCACGGGACCCACTGTGCCGGCACCGCGGACGCCGTCGACAACAGCACCGGCGTCGTGGGCGTCTCCACCGAGGCCACCCTGCACGCCGGGAAGGTACTCGACGACAGCGGTAGCGGTTCGTTCTCCGACATCGCGGCCGGCATCCGCTGGGCCGCCGACCAGGGCTACGACGTCGCCTCCCTGAGCCTCGGTGGCTCCTCCGGCACGTCGGAGCTGAAAGACGCCGTCGACTACGCCTACAACAACGGCGTGCTGGTCGTCGCTGCCGCGGGTAACGACGGCGAGTGTTGTGACTGTGTCAGTTACCCGGCGGTGTACTCCAACGCCATCGCCGTCAGCGCGACCGACAGCAACGACAACCTCGCCAGCTTCTCCTCGACGGGGCCGGAAGTCGAGATCGCCGCGCCCGGCAAGGACATCTACTCGACGTACAACGACGGCGGCTACAACACCCTGTCGGGCACGTCGATGGCCTGTCCGCACGTCTCCGGGGCTGGCGCCCTGCTGATGGCCAACGGCTACTCGAACACCGAGGCCCGCGACCGGCTGAACAACACCGCGGACGACATCTGCCGGTGTGCGGAGGACCAGGGCTCCGGTCGGCTCAACGCCGCGGCCGCGCTCGGCCTCGAATCGCCGTCGAGCTGTGACGGCGGCACCTCCTGCCAGAACTGCAGCGGCGGCGGTGGCTGTTTCATCACGACGGCGACCGCCGGCGAGGGCGAGACGCTCGACTCGCTCCGGCGCTTCCGTGACGAGTCGATGGCCGCCACGCCGCTGGGTCGCGGCCTGGTCAGCCTCTACTACAAGATCAGTCCGCCCATCGCGGAGACCCTGGAGCGCAACCCCGACAGCCGCACCGCCAGCGTCGTCCGGAAGATCGTCGACACCTGCGCGGACCTGTCGGACAAGCAGGAGGCGACGGACTCGCCGGTCGAGAGCGCGGCCCTCGGCGCCACGCTGACCGCCCTCTACATGGTCGGCATCACCGTCAGCGCCGGCGGCCACGCCAGCATCCGCGCTCGCGAACTGCTGGAGTAATTGCGAGGAGTTCGAACGATCGGGGCCACCGCGTCCCGACCTAGCAGTCCCGACGTACCATTTTTCGGCGTTCACCGCTTCCAGTGGATAGGGACGCCTGCAGGTGTCGTCGGGTGGTGGCCGGGAGACTCGCTCGCGACGAGAGGGTCGATCAGGACCCCATCTAAAACAATCCTAATTATTTTATTATATTTAATTCTGTCTATAATAAAATATAATATAAATAGAATTGAAATTATTAGTATGTCCAGCGAGGACACCGAAGTCGGCAGACGAGTAGCACTGCAAAAGATGGGCGGAGCGGCGCTGGTCACGGTCGGCGCGTCGACAGGTGTCGCGTCCGCGGTCGACACGACCGACGTGACCACCGGAAAGGCCAATCCCGACGGCGCCCACTCCGCGGAACTGAACGGCGAACTGGTGAGCCTCGAGTCCGACACGGAGGCGGAAGTGTACTTCGAGTACGCCGTCAACGAGGACGGCGCCAGTTTCGACGCCCGCACGGACGGCCAGACCCGCAACTCCGTCGGCACCTTCAGCGAGACAGTCGACGACCTGGAGGCGGACACGGAGTACTACTTCCGTGCGGTCGCCGCCTCGGACGACGAGCGGACCGACGGCGACGTCGAGACGTTCGTCACCCACCCCGCGTAGACGTCGGCGACTCGACCGCCATCCGCCGTCGGCGAACCGGTCGGCGCGGACGCCCCCGGCGAACTGCACCCCGGCGGTTGCCACCGGGCGATTGACCCCCGGCGGATGGCCGCCGGTGAACGGTCCCGTCGGGAGCGTACTCATCCGTTCTTTCGATCCGCGACCGACCGAGACGACCGACTTTCTGAGGGCTCCCACCTCCAGCAGGTGGTCGACAGCCACTCCGGGGCGAGGTCGGCGGGGTGAGCCACTATAATTTATTAATTTCAATATACTAATAAATACCATATTCAAGAAATAAAGTATAATATAATCCGGGAGAATAGACGGAAGTAGGCACACGCTAGACGGGTCACGTCGCTGGGTAACGTCCGGCGAGCGGTGCACGGGAAGGACGTTCGGTCGCGTGAGCCGGGCCGCGTGTGTCGACGATACCATGACACGAACCAACGTCTCTCGCCGTCACGTCCTCCGCGGGATCGCCGCGGGGTCGGCGGCCACGGGAATTGCAAGCGAAGCACTCGCGAGAGAGACCGACCGCAAGATCGTCGGGCTGAAAGCGACCGCGGGTTTCGACGTCGCCCGACAGAAAGCCGACGACGTGTACCGGGAGCTGGACTTCGGCCACGTCGGCAAGGCCGTCGCCGGCAAGTTCTCCGACCAGGCCCTGCAGGCCCTGGAGAACAACCCCAACGTCCGCTACGTTGAGCGAGACGGCACGGTCCAGACGCTCGCCCAGACCCTGCCGTGGGGCGTCGACCGCGTGGACGCGGACGTCGCCCACGACGACGGGATCACGGGCAGCGGCGGCGACATCGCCATCATCGACACCGGCATCGACGCCACACACACCGACCTGGAGGCGAACCTCGGAACGGGCAAGGCCGTGGTGAACTGTTCCAGCGGGTGCGACACCAACTGGGACGACGACAAGGGCCACGGCACCCACTGTGCCGGTATCGCGGATGCCATCGACAACAGCACGGGCGTCGTCGGCGTCTCCACGGAGGCGACCCTCCACGCCGTGAAGGTCCTGGACCAGAACGGCTACGGGAGCTGGTCGGACGTGGCCGACGGCATCCGCTGGGTCGCCGACCAGGGCTACGACGTCGGCTCGATGAGCCTCGGCGCCTCCTCCGGCAGTTCCACCCTCAGAGACGCCTGCCAGTACGCCTACGACAACGGCGTCCTGCTGGTCGCCGCGGCGGGCAACAGCGGGCCGTGTAGCGACTGCGTGGGCTACCCGGCCGCCTACTCGACGGTGATGGCGGTGTCGGCGACCAACAGCGACGACGAATTGGCGAATTTCTCCTCGACGGGACCGGAGATCGAGATCGCCGCACCGGGCAAGGAGATCTACTCGACCTACAACGACGGCGGCTACACCACCCTCAAGGGCACGTCGATGGCGTGTCCGCACGTCTCGGGAGCCGGCGGGTTCCTGATGGCCAACGGCTACTCCAACACGCAGGCCCGCGACCGCCTGAAGTCCACCGCCGAGGACATCGGCCTCCCGGACAACGAGCAGGGCAGCGGACTGCTCGACGCCGCGGCCGCCGCGCCGTCGCAAGGCATCGGCGAGGTCGGCAGCGTCACTACCGACCAGCCCGACCGCTCGACGTGGTTCTCGGTTGGCTTCGACGGTAGCTACGACGACCCGGTAGTCATCATGAAGCCGGTCAGCTACAACGGCGGCCAGCCGGTCCACGTCCGTCTGCGCAACGTCACCGGCAGCGGCTTCGAGTTCCAGCTGGAGGAGTGGAACTACCTCAACGGCAAACACACCACCGAAACCATCCACTACCTCGTCGTCGAGAAAGGCGTGCACACCCTCGCCGACGGCACCACCATCGAGGCCGGCTCCACCCAGGTCGACGAGGACTTCAACTCCGCCAGCTTCTCGGCACCGTTCAGCTCCGCGCCGGTCGTGCTGGCCCAGCCCCAGACCAAAAACGGCGGCGACGAGGTCGTCTCCCGCCAGCGCAACGTGACCGCCAGCGGCCTGGAACTGCAACTCCAGGAGGAGGAAGCCCGCGCCGGCTACCACACCTACGAGTCGGTGGGCTACGTGGCGGCGGAGGCGGGCAGCGGCAGCATCGACGGCTACGGCTACGAGTTCGGCGTCTTCGACGACGTCGTCACCGACGATTACTGGACCTGGGAGGGTTTCGCAAACAGCTACAACTCCCCGACGTTCGTCGCCGACATCCGCACCTACAACGGTGGCGACACCAGCGAACTGCGTTACCGAAAGCTCGACAGCAACAGCGCCGAAGTCTACCTCGAAGAGGAACAGAGCGACGACGACGAGACACACCACGCCGACGACCGCGTCGCCTACGCCGTCTTCGAGGCGGGTGCGACCCTGTAGCGACCCGGCCTTCCGCGATACCGACCTTTTTGCTGGCCGGACCCCTGTAGTCGCGCGTGACCTTCAGCATCTGCGTCCGAGAGCCCTACACCGACGGGGACGGCGACGAACAGTTGCGGTTCGGCGTCGCCGTGACGACTCGACTGCCGGCCGTCGGCACGCTGTGTCCGTTCGCCAGCGAGAACGGCGCGGTGGCCACCCAGTCGCTGGTGAACGTCGACCTCGGCCGGAAGGGAATCGAGTACCTCGACGACGGCCTGGGGGTCGAGGACGCCCTCCAGGCGCTGTTGAACGCCGACGAGGGTGCGCCACAGCGACAACTCCACGGCGTCGACGCCGAAGGGGCGTTCGTCTTCTCCGGCGAGGAGTGCAAGCCCTGGTACGGCCACCGGCGCGGCGACGGCTACACGGTCGCCGGGAACCTGCTGGTCGGTGAGGAAGTGCTCGGGGAGGCCGAACGCGCCTACGTCGAAGCTGCCCCGAACCACGACGGCCCCGACGACGCCCCGCCGCTGGCCGAGCGCCTGATCGACGCGCTCGCGGCGGGCCAGGAGGTCGGCGGCGACAAGCGCGAGGAGTTGCACGTCCAGAGCGCCGCCCTGCTGGTCGAGCGGACCGAGGACCGCGAGGCCGACCCCTACGACGAGGACCTCAGGGTCGACGCCTCCGAGACGCCCATCCGGGACCTCCGGGAGACCTACGAACTCGCCAGCGACGGCTTCGAGGCCGCCCTGGAACGGGACGAGGACGAGGAAGCAGACGACCAGGACGGCGATGACGCCGGTGCGGACGACGAGGCGACCGCGGACGACGCCGAGGGCGACGGCGAGTAAGGTCGCCCGACTATCGATGGCCGTCCGTGGGCCGTCAGGTCCCGCCGAGTAGGGGCAGGCGAACGTGGTGAGACTCCGGTAACCGGCGACGGTAAGGAGCTGTGTTTCGGGGTACGGGCGGGACTAGCACAGATAAAGTACATTATTACGGGACCGTCCGCTACCGCGACCCCGTGCGGGACCGGACGTACTGCCACCACTGCCGGTACCTGGCCGGCCGCAACGGCGGGTTCGGGCCGTCGGTGTACGGGTCGTACCTGACGCTGACCGACGCCGCCGAGACCCTGGCGGGGACCTCCTTCGCGGCGCCGCAGGCCGCGGCCGCCGGCGCGGTCGTCCTCGGCAACGGCCGCCCGGCGTTCGAGGAGGTGGCGGCCATCTTCAGGGGGATGGACCGGGTCGGCGTCTGCCCGGACGAGGCGGCCGCTGGCGGGCAACTGCTCGACGCGAAACACGCGTATCGCGCGACCGCCGAGGAGTGAGAACGGAGCGGCGTTAGACCGAGAACTCGTATAGGTCGTCGCCGACGTGGTGGATCGACTCGACGACCTTGCCCGAGTCGCCGACCATGTCGTCGCCGTCGGTCAGCGCGCGGCCGACCGCGAGGTACTTGCCGTGGCTCTCCTCGTTGATCACGACCAGGTCGCCCTCGGAGATGCCGTCGTCGGCCTCGACGATACCCGGGCGCATCACGTCGGCGCCGTCGCTGACGAACTGGATGGCGCCCGCGTCGACGGTGACGACGCCGGTGGTGGGGTCGTGGGCGTTGGCGCCGCTGACCGTCAGGAACGGCCCCTCGGGGAACTGGACGACGTCGGGGTCGCCGTCGACCAGCACGAGGTCGAAGTCGACGCCCGTCAACTCGACCAGTTCGTACTGCTCGCCGTCGACGTCGACCCCGAGCTGGTCGGCGATGGCCTCCTCCAGGTCCCCGACCTCGTCGCTTCTGAGGTGGTGGCGAGACTTGACGTCCATACCCCGGACAACTCGCGTGCCGGGGATAAATGGCCCGTTCGGACCGCGGCGTGAGGCTGAATTACGAGGTGTGGAACAGACCACGCGGCGCACGCGAGCAACGCGCGCGCGGGTCCCGTGAGCCGTGCGAACGGTGGCCCGGGAGAGCTTGCTCTGGCGGTGGCCCGGGGAAGGCGCGGCGTCTCCGGCGAGCCGTGCGGGCCGGAGGCTCGTCAGCGCTTGGCTCTGACGGCGGCCCGGCGGGTCGGCCGCCGGGCCGACCCCCGCGGTTGGGGCGGCGTGAGGGTGCCCCCCAGGTCTTGCATGCGGTTAGTCTCGCTGGAACGCCAGGATCAATCCCAGCGACCACTGGACCCGGGGATGGCCACCCCCTCCCCAGCCGACTGCGTTACTCACTCCGTTGTCGCGAGCCTTCCGAGCGGCCACAATCTCGGCGTACAGCGCCCCCAGCCGACTGCGTTACTCACTCCGTTGTCGCGAGAGCGACGCTCTCGCTGGATCTCGCAGGAGCGAAGCTCCTGCGGACTCGTCGGAAATCTCCGATTTCCGGGATGCCAAAAACCTCCGATTTGTGAGCACGTTACTCGTCCCTCGCGCGCGCCACGCCGAAAGTCGAGGAAAGCTACTCGACGCACTAAACCTCGCCGTCGTCCGCAGGACCCAGCTTCCCGACCCAGTCCAGCGCCTCTTGGACGTCGGTCTGGGGCGGCGAGCAGGTGAACGCCCGGCAGACGTAGGCCGTGGGCTGGCTGTCCTCGGCGTCCCGGTCGGCCCAGATCGGTCCCGGCTCGTCGAGGGCCAGGGCGTCCAGCCAGTCCGCGAGACCCTCCTCGGTGGACGGCCGCGGCGCCAGGACGCGGCCGGGTAGGTACCGCTCCCCGATGGCGGTCCGCCAGTCCTCGGGCAGGCCGTCCGCGGCGACGGTCACCTCCAGCGGTCCGGACTCGTGGGCGTCCGCGACCAGCGCCAGCGTGGTGTGCTCTAGGGGGTTGCCCTCGACGACGTTGCCGTGGGTCTGGAGGGTCGCCTCCACCACCTCGCCGTACCGCTCGTGGGGGACGAAGTGATCCAGCGCGAGCAACACTTCCAGGGCGACGCCGAGGCTCGACGGCGTGGACTGGTCCCTGGTCTCCTGTGGCCGGGCGACCAGTTGCTCGCCGCCCGCGCGGGTGAAGTACAGCGTCCGGCCGTCGGCGTCCCAGAACCGCTCCCTGATCGCCCGCACGAGGTCCAGCGCGAACGAGAGGTACTCGACGTCGCCGGTCGCGCCGTAGAGGTCGAGCGCTCCGCGGGCGAGGAAGGCGTAGTCCTCCAGGTAGCCGTCGATGGCCACTTCTTCATCCTTGAACCGCCGGGAGAGGTGGGCGTCCTCGGCGTCCCAGAGGTGCTCCCGGAGGAACGCCAGCGCCTCGGCGCCCCACTCGGCGTAGCGCTCGTCCAGCACCAGGCCGGCCTCCGCCAGCGCGGAGATGGCGAGGCCGTTCCAGCCCGCCAGCACCTTCTCGTCGCGGCGGGGTCGCGGACGGTCCTCGCGGGCCTCCAGCAGTTCCCGCTCGGCCCCATCGAGGTGGGACTCGACGCCCTCGGCGGTGAGGTCGTACTCCTCAGCGAGGTCCTCGTAACTGCGCTCGACCGTCAGCACGCGCGTCCCCTCGAAGTTCGGTCTGTCGACGCCGTAGCGGTCGACGAACAGGTCCGCAGTCAGGTCGTCCTCCAGCGTCTCGCGGACCTCCCCGGGCGTCCAGGTGTAGAACGCACCCTCCTCGGCTTCGGGATCCTCGCCCTCGTCGAGGCGGGACGCGTGCGTCTCGCTCCGCGCGTCGAGCGTGCTGTAGAACGCGCCCTCGGGGTGGCGGAGTTCGCGGTCGAGGAACGCCAGGGTCCCCTCGACCACGTCGGCGTACCGGCGGTCGCCGGTGACCTGGTAGCCGTGGAGGTACACCAGCGGGAGGGTTGCGTTGTCGTACAGCATCTTCTCGAAGTGCGGGACCACCCACTCGCGGTCGGTCGCGTAGCGGTGGAAGCCGCCGCCCACGTGGTCGTACATTCCGCCGGAGGCCATCGCGTCCAGCGTCTCGACGGCCACTTTCCGTGACTGCTCCCGGCCGGTCCGCTCGTAAGCCCGCAGGAGCAGTTCCACCCGCGCCGGCTGGGGAAACTTCGGCCCGTTCGTCCCGAATCCGCCGTGCTCGCGGTCGGCGGCCCGCAACGCGGCCTGCGCGGCCGACGAGAGCACGCCAGCCGGCGGTTCCTCGGCCGCCTCCGGGACCGACTCCAGTTCGCCCCTGACCGCCTGGGTCCACTGCTCGGCCCGGTTCTCCATCTCCCCGCGTTGTTCGGGGTCGTTCCAGGACTCCGAGATGTCCTCGAGCAGGTCCGGGAACGCGGGCATCCCCCGTCTCGGCTCCTTCGGGAAGTACGTCCCCACGTAGAAGGGCTTGCCCTCCGGGGTCAGCCAGACCGACAGCGGCCACCCGCCCCGGCGGGTCACCTGCTGGCAGATGGTCTGGTAGACGCGGTCGACGTCCGGTCGCTCCTCGCGGTCGACCTTGACGGGGACGAAGTGCTCGTTCAGCAGTTCCGCGACCTCCTCGTCCTCGAAGCTCTCCTCCTCCATCACGTGACACCAGTGGCAGGCCGCGTACCCGACCGAGAGGAAAATGGGTACGTCCCGCTCTTTCGCGGCTTCCCGGGCCTGTTCGTCCCAGGGTTGCCAGTGAACCGGGTTGTCGGCGTGCTGGCGGAGGTACGGCGAGGCCTCCTCGTCCAGGCGGTTGCGGTCCGTGGGGGCGTCGCTCATACGCGGGGGTTGGGTCCGCGGGCTAAAGGTCCCCGTGGTCGATACTGGGGGGTGCGTCGTTTCGTGGTGGTTGCGCTCGTCGGTGGAGGGTGCTGTGGGCGGACGTCGGGATGGCAACGCTCACGGCATGCAAAACCTAGGAATGTCCTCGCCCTCCCCAGCCGCGGGCGCGG
>PXRE01000004.1 GCA_003021085.1 Halobacteriales archaeon QS_1_68_20
GACGTCCCGTCGCCACCCGTCCCTTCGAGGCACCCGCCGACCGCGACGGCGCCCACCGTGCCGGCGACGACGCGCCGGAGCATTCGTCTCCGCGTCTGTTGGGACATGATTGTAGTCTCCGATATCGACGAAAGAAAAACTATCGGCGGCCGAGCGACGTGTCGAACGTCCGACGATACGTCGCGAGCGAGCGGCCGACGCCGCCGGGAGGCCGGCGTCCTCAGGCCTCGGCGCGGGTCGCCGCGTCCAGTTCGTCGATTACTTCGCCGGCGTCGCCGGCCAGCACGGCCGCGTCCTGTGCCGAGAGCTGGTTACCCGAAAGGCCCTCGGCCTGGTTGATGAACGCGCCGAGCAGCTGCATCGTCGAGCGGATGCGGTTGTCGACGCTCTTGCCGCCCTTGCCCTTGCCGCCGGACTCCAGGCGGTCGATCAGCTTCTCGATGCGCTTGCGGGCCGTGTCGACCTTGTTGTGCAGGCCCTGGATGCCGGACTTGCCGTTGCCTTTGCCGCCCTTGCCGTTGCCGCCGTCGTCGTCGTCGACGCGGTCCAGGCGCTCCTCGACCTCGTCCAGCACCGTCAGCGCGCGGTCGAGGAAGCCGGCCTTGTCGACGACCCGGAGGTCGGTCCGGGCGGTCTCGGACCCAACGGTCACGATCAGCGGTGCCTCCACGGCTTCGTCGGCGTCACCGGTGACGGCGAGCGTCGTCGCCTCGCCGGCCAGGAGGGCGTCGATGGCGGCCGGGTCCACGGCGACGTCGTAGCCCTCGACGGTCACGGCGAGGTCGGTGGCCTCGGTGACGCCCAGGTTCTCGGCGGTGTACTCGGCGTCGATTGCGGTCCCCTTCGGGACCAGCAGCGCGCTCGGCCCGGTCACCGCCAGCGACGGCGGGAGGTCGACGTCGCCGGCCTCGTCCTGCAGGTCACCCGCGGCGCTGTCGACGGCGTCGGTGGTGTCGACGACGGCGTCCACGCGGTCGGCCACGTCGTCGGCGTCGGGGCCGCCCTCGAGGTGGAGCGCGAAGTCGTACTTCGCCTTCACCCGGGCTTGCTGGGCCTGGTTGACCGCCTGGAGGAACTGCTGGGCGGCCTGGTGGGCCGGGTCGTCCGGCGGCGTTCGCGCGACGACGCCACGGGCGACGTCGCGCAGGGCGCTCTCGCGGTTGGCCTGGTCGTCGACGGCGTCGTCGAAGCCGTCGAAGCTGTCGACCGCGGACGCCGAATCGCCCGACCGGAGCGCGTCGCGGAACGCCAGGATGCGGTCGTCCGTCATAGGTCGACACCTCCCAGATCAGTGCGGGTCAGCGCATACGTCCCGCCGTGGTGGATGGTCGTCAGCGAACTCAGGTAGTTCTGGCCGACGGCGATCTGGACGCCGTCGACGGCCAGCGCGATGATCCCCAGCGCGCCCGAGACGGTCGCCAGCGTGCCCGCGGCGCCCAGGAGACCGAGGGTCCCGACGCCCGTGGCGATGAGCGCGAGGCCGGCGACGACCGCCGCGATGGACAGGTACGACAGGAAGTCCGAGATGCCCGAGAGGAGGTCCTGTAGCCCTTCGAGCAAGTCGATGAGCGCGTCCGTGACGAGACTGAACCCGGAGATACCCGTCGTCAGGCCGTTGGTGACGGCGCTACGGGTCGCGTCGTCCTGCTCGGAGAGGCTGCCGAGGTCGTCCTCGAGTGAGTCCATGCGGTCGTCGATGGAGGTGTCGATCCCGCCGGAACTGGCGACCTCCTGGATCTCCTCCAGGACGTTGGTGACGTCGTCGATGCCGTCGGGGAGGTCGATGTCCGGCGTGTCGTAGTCGAAGTTGATCTCGTCGGGGACCGCACCCTGCGCCCAGTTCGGCAGTTCCTCGTCGGGCACGTCGTAGGAGAACTGCAGGTCGGGCACCTCGATCTCGTCGGGCGAGGGGATGTTGATCACCGGCCAGTCCGGTTCGAAGTAGTACCCCTCGAAGTACAGTTCCTCGACGATGTCCATGAGGCTACGGCCGTCGTTCAGTTCGTCGAGGATGCCCTCGGCCGCGCCCTGGGCGGCCGAGAGGCTCTCGCTGCCGGCCGTCGAGACGACGTCGTCGGCCACGTCGGGGTGGTTCTCGTTGAAGCTCTTGAACGTGTAGTAGCTCTGGGTGGTGATGCCGTTGAGGGTGCCCTGGACCGACTCCATGGTGCTCTCGGAGATGATCCCCCGGCCGTTGAGACCCCGGACCAGGTCGTCGAACTTCCGGGCGATGCCACGGACGATGGAGTTGACCACCCGTTTGATGATGCCGCCCGCGGCCGCGCTGAGCAACTCGATGGCGGCGCCGGTCAGAAGCGAGTACAGGTTCTCCAGGTTCCGCCGCATCGGGTTGTCGTTCCCGGTGACGGTGTCCGTGCTGGTCTCGGTTGCCTCCTCGGCCGCGATCATCCGTTCGAGGGCCTCGCGGTACTGGTCGTCGTCCACGTCGAACTCGTCGTTCTCGATGTCGTCGACCAGGAACTCGGCCTCGTTGTCGACCAGGATGTCGGCCTCGTCACGGCCGATGGTCGCCCCGGCGTGGTCGCGGATGGAGTCGATCAGGCCGCGCTTCTCGTCGACCAGGTCGTCGATGCCGCCGCCACCGGTGGCGCCGCCGCGGTACTGGAGCTCGTTGATCAGCAACTGACCCGTCCCCCCGCCGCTGTAGAACGGCCACTCGATGGTTTGGGTCGTCGCCAGCACCGCACCGTCGCCGTGACTGTACTCCACGAAGGTCGGGCGACCGTTCGGGTCGCCGGCGAACCCGGCGATCACCGTCGCGGACCCGGGCACGTTCGTCAGGAAGCCGTGCGTCGAGTAGCCCCAGTTGTCGAGGTTACCGATGCCCTCGACGACCGGGTTGTTCGACGCGGTGATGGTGAGGTTGTTGTGGTAGTCGACCGCCGTGTCGACGTCACCAGGGAGGAACGACGGCGTCCCGTACGTGGTGCAGGGGTACCCCGACGTCGCGACGTGGGCGTGGAGCGTCCCGCCGTCGGATACGAACGCCTCCAGTTTGTCGCTGTTGGCGTCCAGTCGGCTGTAGTACGACCCCGTCTGGGTCGACGGGAGCACGACGTCGGTGTACCCGCTCAGGTCGTGACCGCCGAAGTCCCCGGAGGAAATGACGTCGTAGGAGTATCCGAGCGCGCCGAGCACCCACTCGTTTGCGGGGGCGTACCAGGCGTCGCAGTCCTTGACGATCAGGAAGTTCCTGGCGGACGCGTCCACCGCCTGCTGGAGGTTCACGTCCAGCGACTGGACCCTGGCTGCACCGGCCCCGTCTTCCGGTGGTTCCTTGCTGTTCAGTTCCTCGGCGGCGGCACCCTGGCCCAGCAGTCCCGGTGCCGTGGCCGCGACCGGCATCGTCTTCAGCGCGCGCCGACGCGACACCCCCGGATTCTTCCCGCCCTGGTTCGATTCACCGCGGTTACCTGTAGGGTCTTCACCCATGACCCGTGCAATTTTCCGAAATAATATAAACCTACCTATCATAACGGACTTTTATTAATAAAAGGGAGGGGGTGTCACCGAACGGTCCTGGTGAGACGGTGCGACGTCGAGTGGGGTGGCGAGTGCCCGGAAGACGCTCGTCACACTACCGTCACACCTGCGTCCGACGGGCCGATTACCCCGACGCTTGCTTTCGATTTCGGGCTGGGCGCGAGGTGTGTAGTTTTAAGTATCGCCGGGGTGGAGGAATTCCTGCGTCACGCGCTTCGGGCGCATCCCCCTTCGACCTTTCCTAACGCTTACCAGCGAGCGACGGATACTGCGTGGTATGCTCACACTGGAGGACGTCCTCGAGGCCGGCGAGCGGGTGGCCGACACGTCGCGGCACACGCCGCTCGATTACTCCAACACGTTCTCGGCGATGACGGGTGCGGAGGTCCACCTCAAACTGGAGAACTTCCAGCGCACGGGGTCGTTCAAGATCCGTGGGGCGACCAACCGGATCGAGACGCTCCCCGCGGCCGACCGCGAGGTCGGCGTGGTCACCGCAAGCGCCGGCAACCACGCCCAGGGGGTCGCGCTCGCGGCCCAGCGTACGGGCGTCGACGCCAAGATCGTGATGCCGGAGGACGCCCCCATCTCGAAGGTCAAGGCCACCCAGAGCTATGGCGCCGAGGTCGTCCTGCACGGCCGGGACTACAACGTCGCCGCCGAGAAGGCCCACGAGATCGAACGCGAGGAGGGCCGCACCTACGTCCACGCCTTCGACGACGAGATGGTGATGGCCGGCCAGGGAACCCTCGGCCTGGAGATCCTGGAGGACCTCCCCGAGGTGGAGACGGTGATCGTCCCCATCGGCGGTGGCGGCCTGATCGCCGGCGTCGCCACGGCCTTGAAGGAGCAGGACCCGGACGTTCGCGTGGTGGGCGTCCAGGCCGAGGGCGCGTCCTCGGCCGCCAGGTCCCTGGAGAAGGGCGGCCTGATCGAACTCGACCGCGTCGACACCATCGCCGACGGCATCGCCACCCGGACTATCGGCGAGAAAACCTTCGAGGTGATCCGCGAGCGCGTCGACGAGGTCGTCACGGTCCCCGACGAAGAGATCGCCATGGCCATCGTCCACCTGCTGGAGCGGAGCAAGACCCTCGTGGAGGGTGCCGGCGCCGTCTCGCTGGCCGCCATCCTGAGCGACGCGGTCGACGTGGCGGAGGGCGAGGTCGTGGTGCCGCTGCTGTCCGGCGGCAACATCGACCTGAACGCGCTGACGACCCTGATCATGCGCGGCCTGGTCGCCACCGGCCGCTACGTGAAACTCCGGACGGTCCTGGAGGACCGCCCCGGGGCGCTGGAGGAACTGCTCGGGGTCATCGCCGACCACCGCGCGAACATCTACGCCATCCAGCACGACCGCACCTCCAGGGACGTCGGCATGGACGACGCGGAAGTGGAACTGGACCTCGAAACGCGGGGCCACGACCACGTCGAGGAGTTGCTGGCGGCACTTGACGACCGCGGCTACGAGGCCGAACGACTCGTCTAGGTCGACACCGCGAACGTCCGGGCCACTGCGGTCGATCCCGGTCCAGGACGACGGATCCAGCCCCGACCCTGTTCTTCCGCAACAAATTTAATTAAACGAACAGAAAAATGAGCGGTTAAAATAGAGTCATGACCGGACCCCCCGAGGAACCGGCGCTGACGCCGAGCGTCGAGTACTTCGTTCGAGACGGGACGCTGGACGTCAGTGACGTTGACGGGACCGTCGCACTGGACGCCGACGAGCAACCCGTTCCCGTCCGTGACGTCCTGGCCGACGTGGAGGCCGGGGTCGGCTACGATGCACTGGCCAGCCGGTACGAGCGGACGGAACTCGACGACGTGCTGGAACTGCTGGCTCGCCAGGACGTCGTCTACGACCGGGCCGCGCTCACGGACGCCGCCGCCGACCTGCGACCGATCCTGAAGGCCAGCGACGACCCCGTGAACACTGCGACCTCTCTCGGGGACCTGACCGTCTCCGTCGTCGGCCCGGCGGCGGTCGTCACGGAGCTATCGGCGTTTCTCACGGGCCTCGGCGTCACCGTCGCCGAGGAGGCGGAGACGGCCGACCTCGTCGTGGTGACTGCCGACGAGTTCACCGAAACGTTCGACGCGACGGCCCGGCGGCGCCCGTTCCGGTCGTCCCGGCGTTCGTCTCGGGATCGGTGTTCGTCGGCCCGTACCTCTCCGAGGAGACTATCTGCGGGGAGTGTTACCGCCGGCGCCGTCGCTCGAACCTCCAGCGACCGGCGCAGTTCGAGGCGACCAGGCAGGAGACCGATGGCCCCGACCGGGACGACGACCTCGCACTGCTGGTGCAGACGCTCAAGTTCTACCTGGTGCGGTCGCTGGAACCCCGTCGACGCGGTACCGGCAGGTGGAGTTCGATCCGGGCCGCTTCGAAACGCATACGCACCTCTCGCTGCCGGTGCCGACCTGCGAGCGGTGTACTGTGCCCGACCCCGACCCGGACGTGGACATCGACGGCGTCGTCGACAGTCGGACCGGTCTCGTCACCGACGTCGAGAACAGGGACGGGACCCACGGCTTCGAGGGCTTTCACCTCTACCGGGCCATCGCCGCCGACAAGTCCCGGCGGCGATTCCGCTTTTCGCGTTGCCGATGTGCTTCGTGATGAAGTCCTCACAGGCGCTGATGCGTCCGATCGCCAGCAGTTTCATCAACGACCACGTCCAGTCGCAGGGTCGGGCGGTGGCGCTGAGCGCGGCGTCGATGGCGTACGCCCTGTTCAGGCTCCCGCTGAAACCGCTCAGCGGCGTGGTCGCCGACCTCTCGACGCCCATCCTCGCCGTCGCGGCACTGGGCGGGTTCTTCCTGCTCAGCGCCGTCGTGCTGTACGTGGTCGAGGCGCCCGTCGGGAAGCCGCGCGAGCGGACAGCCCCGGCCTCCGACTGAGCGGGTGAACCACCTGCTCGACGCCGGTCAGTCGGCCGATATCTGACAGACCCGGGAGTTCGTTTGGTAGTCCTTTTAATCGCCCGGGGCCAGGTAACGGACATGGACTACGACCCGGGGGAGTTGGAGCAGAAGTGGCGCGACCGATGGGCGCAGACGGGTCGCTACGAGGTCGACCCCGACGACGAGCGGGAGTCGACGTTCGTGACGGTCCCGTATCCCTACCCCAGCGGGGGGATGCACATCGGTCACGCCCGAACCTACACGGTGCCAGACGTGTGGGCGCGCTACCGCCGAATGTGCGGCGACAACGTCATGTTCCCCATCGCCTGGCACGTGACGGGCACGCCCATCGTCGGCGCCGTCGAGCGCCTCAAGAACGGCGAGGAACAACAACTGTCCGTACTGCGTGACACCTACAACGTCCCCGAGGACGAACTCGAACAGCTGGAGACGCCGATGGGGTTCGCGCGGTACTTCATCGAGAACGACTACAAGGAGGGGATGCGGCGACTCGGCCTCTCCATCGACTGGCGCCGGGAGTTCACCACGGAGGACGACCGCTACTCGAAGTTCGTCACCTGGCAGTACGAGAACCTGCGCGAGCGGGGCCTCCTGGAGAAGGGCCTGCACCCCGTCAACTACTGCACCAACGAGGAGCAACCGGTCACCACCCACGACCTGCTGGAGGGCGAGGACGCCGAGTTCCAGGAGTTCACGCTGATCCGGTTCGAACGCGAGGGGACGGTCTTCCCGATGGCGACCCTGCGCCCCGAGACGGTCCGCGGCGTGACCAACGCCTACGTCCACCCCGACGGCGAGTACGTCCGCGCCCTCGTGGACGGCGAGGAGTGGGTGGTCTCCGCGGCGGCCGCCGCGAAGTTCGAACTGCAGGACCGCGAGGTCGAGATCGCGGAGACGTTCCCCGGCGCAGACCTGGTCGGCGAGCGCGTCGAGAACCCCGTCACCGGCGACGAGGTGCCGGTCCTGCCGGCCACCTTCGTCGACCCGGACAACGCGACGGGCGTCGTCATGTCCGTGCCGGCGCACTCGCCGGACGACTACGTCGCCCTCCGGGAGGCCAGAGACCGGGCCGACGAGATCGAGGCCGAGTACGGCGTCGACGCCGACGCGGTCCGGGACATCGAACCGGTCCCGATCCTGGAGATCGACGACTACGGCGAGATTCCTGCCCGCGACGCCGTCGCGGCCGCCGGCGTGGCGTCCTCGGACGACCCCGAACTGCACGCGGTCACGGAGGACCTCTACCAGGACGAGTTCCACGGCGGCCGACTGCTGGAGGCGTACGGCGAGTTCGCGGGCGAGGTGATCGTGGACGTCCGCGAGCGGTTCCGCCAGCACCACGTCGAAGCCGGCCACTTCGACACGATGCACGAGTTCACCGAGGAGGTAATCTGTCGCTGTGGCGGCGACGTCGAGGTGGCCCAGCAGGAGACGTGGTTCCTGCGGTACAACGACGAGGGGTGGCGCGAGAAGGCCCGCGAGGCGGTCGACCAGCTTGACGCCGTCCCCGAGAATACCCGCGAGCAGTACTACGACACCATCGACTGGCTGGAGGAGTGGCCCTGCATCCGCAACTACGGGCTGGGGACGCGGCTGCCGTGGGACGACGAGTTCGTCATCGAACCGCTGAGCGACTCGACCATCTACATGGCCTACTACACCATCGCGCCCTACGTCGAGGACGTCCCGGTCGAGGAGATGGACCGGGACTTCTTCGACGCGCTGTTCTACGGTCCGGAGGGCGAGGACGCCCCCGAGGGCGCCGAGGTCGACGTCGAGGACCCCCACCCGACGGCCCTGGAACTGCGCGAGGAGTTCGACTACTGGTACCCCGTCGACGTCCGGTGTTCGGCCAACGACCTGATCCGCAACCACCTGACCTTCTACCTGTACCACCACGCCGAACTGTTCGAGCGCGAGAACTGGCCCCAGGGCATCACGGTCATGGGCATGGGCCTGCTGGAGGGCGAGTCGATGTCCTCCTCGAAGGGCCACGTCGTCCTGCCGGACGAGGCCATCGACAAGTACGGTGCCGATACCGTGCGGTTCTTCCTGCTGAACTCCTCGGAGCCGTGGCAGGACTACGACTGGCGGGCGGAGGACGTCGGCGCCACCCGCGACCAACTAGAGCGGTTCTGGAACCGCGCCCGGGAGGTCGTCGCGTACGACGTTCCCGACGACGCCGAGGAGCACCTGCAACCTGTCGACCGCTGGTTGCTGTCGGAGTTGCAGGACACCGTCCGCGAGACGGGCCAGGCCCTGGAGCGGGTCGAGACCCGGACCGCCAGCCAGGAGGCGTTCTACCGGTTCGAGGAGCAGTTGCGGTGGTACCGCCGGCGGACCGACGCCGACCGCCCGGGCGCGAAGTGGACGCTGCAGACGGTGCTCCGGACGCGCCTGCGACTGCTGGCGCCGTTCGTCCCGTACATGGCCGACGAACTCCACGAGGAGCTGACGGGTGAACCGGCCGAGGACACCCCCTGGCCGGAACCGGACCCCGAACTCGATTCGCCGCGCCGGGCGGTCGAGGAGTCGCTGATCCGGGACCTGCACGAGGACGTCCGGGACATCGTCGAGGTGACCGGCGAGGACCCCGACGTGGTGCGGGTGTACGCCGCCGCCGACTGGAAGCACCACGTCTTCGAGGAGGTGGCCGAGGCCGGTGCCGACGCCAACGTCGGCCAGGTGATGGGCCGGGTCATGCAGGACGAAGACCTCCGCGAGCGCGGCGACGCCGTCAACGACCTCGTCCAGGAGTTGATCGAGGACGCCCGCGACCGCACCGAGGAGGAACTGGCGACGCTGGTGGCCCTCGACGAGACCGGGGTCTACGAGCGGGCCGCCGGGTTCCTGGCGCGGGAGTTCGACGCCGACGTCGAGGTCTACGCCGAGGACGGCGCGGACGTTCACGACCCGGCCGACAGGGCTGGCCAGGCCGTCCCGTTCCGGCCCGCGGTGCACCTGGAGTAATCGACATCGGGCGCGGTGACGCAAATTTCTCCTGCCCAAAACGTTACCGGGCAGCGACGACCGGTCGGACCGACTGGAATATGAGTACCGAACCGGAGTTCTCCGACGGCCACCGCGAGTGCGAGGGTACGACGCCGACCACCTCCACGGCGACCGGCTGCACGTACATCCCCAGCGTGTTCAGCAGGCCGAACAGAAGCGCCGTATAGGCGACGAACGCCCCCGCGGACCGCTGTGAGAACGTCGCCCGGACGACGCCGAGGGCCTCGCGGACGCCGATGGCGTCGTCGCCCGCTCCCGGACCGGCGCCAGCCTCCTCCGGATTCGTCTCGGCCGCCGACGGTTCCCTGGCGGTCAGGAGTACGCCTGCCGCGGTGACGACGAACGCCCCTTCCAGCACCCAGGGGAGGAGCCGGTCGACGCCGTAGAGCGCCCCACCCGCCACTGCCGCGACGCCGTGGGCAGGCCGAAGATCGGGGTCGTCGGAGAGAAACTCCGGGAGATGCGGCCGGACGTCGGCGTCGAGACCGTCCGCGACTGGACCTCGACGGCTCGTCCCCGGACTCGGAGGCGGCCGAACTGCGGGACGCACTGCGGTCGGAGGGGCTCGAGGTCGGGACCGTCGCGCTCGACCCGGTCGTTCCCCTCCCGGTCACGATGAGCTACGTCCTCGCCGAGGAGGAACCCGTCGCGACGTTGGCCTGGGGACCGCAGAGGACGTCGAGGGAGCGACCCGCGAGTCGTTGCTCGAAGCGCTACAGGTGCGACGCTCGATGGAGATCAAGAGCGACCGCGGCGAACTCCCACGACCGACGCCCTCTGAGGTCACGACCTACGCGGATCACGCCCACTACTACGCCACCGACCGCGCCCACGACGCGATGGCGTTCCTCCGGGGCCTCCCCGTCCGTGCGGTGGACGACGCACCGACCACGGACGCGGAGCGGTCGTTCCCGTCGATGGTGACCGCCCTCCGGGAACGGGGGTTCGACACGTACGACGTCGACCTCACTACCGACCGCGCGAGGCGGGCAGGGTACCGGCAAACGCGGGTCGTCGCCCCGGGGCTGAACGTGGCGAACCTGTCGTACGAGCACCGGTTGCTGGGCAACGACCGACTCCGGTCGCTCGCCCGCGAGGCGAACGGTACCGTCAGCTTCAATCCGCACCCGCATCCCATCGGGTAGCGCGCCGGCGTCTCCAGCACGAACTACGGAGCAACAGGGGGCGGTTCCACCGATCGCTCACGGCTCGGTGGCCACCGAGGGGCCGGAGGGATCGCCGGGTGCCGACTCGGCCAGCGACCGGATCCGGTGGGCGACCTCCACGATCCGGTCGATGGAGAGGAGGAGGAACCCTATCGCTGGGTCGGTTTTGCGGGCGGCCTCGAACAGTTCCAGGCCGTCGACGGCTCGCATCTCGTACTCGGCCACGACGCAGTCGACGGAGTCGTCGGCGAGGTGGGCGAGTCCGCCAACGCCGCCGTCGGCGGTCACGACCGCCATCCGCTCGTCGGCGTGCTGGAGTAACTCGGCCATCATCTCTCCGAAGGCCGGGTCGTCGTCGACCACCAGGATCCTGGCCTGCGCATCCTCGGCGTACCCCATATCTGACCCCATGGGAATACCGCTATTCGCCGTTCGCTTAAACCGACGTTATCGTTCTCGGAACCGGAGAAAACGCGGAATTCCCGAACTTCGTGAAATAAACGTGACTCGACGAGCGGCCCCACCGACGTTACAGTACCTCGGTCCCGACCAGCGAGAAGGGGGTTCCTTCGCCGTCGGCCTCGGCCTGCTCGTAGACGACGCGGGCGGCGGCGACGTCCTGGATGGCCAGGCCGGTGGAGTCGAAGACGGTGATGCCGTCCTCGGCGGTGCGGCCGGGCGTCGCACCGACGACGACGTCGCCCAGTTCGCCGTGAATGTCGCCGTCGTCCAGGATACCCTCGTGCCAGGGGACGTTGATCTCGCCGGAGTGGGTGCACTGGTCGTAGTCGTCGATGACGAGTTTCGCGTCCAGCAGGATCTGGTCGTCGAGTTCGTGTTTGCCCTCGGCGTCCGCGCCGATGGCGTTGACGTGCGTGTGTTCGCCGACGGCGTCCCGGGGGACGATGGGGTCCCGCACGGGCGTCACCGTCGAGAGGACGTCACAGCCGGCGGCCTCCTCGATGGATCCACGGCGGACGTCGAACTCGTCGCCGAACTCCGCGCGGAACGCCTCGACGGCGTCGTCGTCGGGGTCGCTGACGACGACCGTCTCGATTGGCCGGACCTGGCTGATGGCCGTCAACTGGGTGTAACTCTGGACGCCCGCACCGACGATGCCCAGCGAGGTGGCGTCCTCGACGGCGAGGTGGTCGGTGGCGACGGCGGCGGCCGCGCCGGTCCGTTTCATCGTCAGTTCGGTCCCGTCCATGATCGCCAGCGGGAAGGCGGTCTCGGGGTCGGAGTAGATGACCGTCCCCATCACGGTCGGGAGGTCGTGGTCCCCGGGGTTGTCCGGGTGTACGTTGACCCACTTCACCGCGGCGGCGTCCCACCCGTCGGCAGCGTCGGACTCGTCCGAGTCCGACTGGCCCGAGAGGGCGGCGCCCGCTCGGACGTCCAGGTAGGCGGGCATCGACCGGAAGTCGCCGTTGTACTGTGGCAGGTCGATGTAGGATTTGGCCGGCATCTGGGCGTTGCCCCGCGCGTAGGCCGCGAAGGCGTCCTCGACTGCCGCGATGACGTCGCTCATCCGCGTGTTGTCGTCGACGTCCTCGCTGTTCAACAGGAGCGTCTGCATGGACGGCGATATTGCGGGTCGAAACGTAGTTCTTTCTGAAACGAAAGGAGACGGGTTCGTGGCGCTCCGGGAGCGGACCGTCCGCTGGTGTCCGGACGGCAACCAGGCTCACGATAAACAGGTAACGAACGGTACCCTCGATTCCAGGAGATCCAGGACGCCTCTCAGGATCGACTCGCCGGCTGTCGTTCCGCCGCCGGACCCGTTGCTGAACACGGGGATCGCCACCAGGACGACGGTGAGCGCGACGAGGACCCACGTGAGTTTCCGCACCCGGTCGTTGAGTTCGACGCTCGCCTTGGTTCCGGTCACCGTCACTTTGTCCGTGATGATGTTGCTGATGCGTTTTTGTTTCTCGTCGATCCGGTCGAGATTGCTCTCCAGGGTCTCGAAGAGGTGGGTGAGTTCGTTCCGGTAGGTCGCCAGAAGCGAATCCTCGAAGTAGGTCGTGCTCCGGAGCGTCGTGTCCGACGGCTTCGACAGTGGCTGTTCGTAGTCGTCACGATGGCTCTCGTCCCGGTCGTACCGGTACCCCCCGATCAGTCGCACGACGTCGTCGAACTCCTGGGTCATCTTCGAGTAGTCGAGGTACTTCTGTACCTGGCCCAGTTCCGTTTCCCGCTCGGCCAGTTCCGTGAGGTATCGTCGTTCGTCGTCCTCCTGCAGTTCGTTGACGTTGGCGCTCGATTCGGTGAGTTCCTGGTCCGTGATCTCGGTGTCGGCGAGCCGCAGGTGCGCCCAGTCGTACGCCCGGAAGAAGGGCAGCAGTCGGTTGACGAGTGTGCCGAGCGGCGGCAGGTCGAACTCGTCGGCCCCGGGCACCCGGAACTTCTCGCGCGGTTTCGAGACGGCGGTCGCCGTCAGCGGCCCCCACACGTCGCCGAGTCGTTGGGTCCCGACGAGTTCTCCACTCCCGAGCAACGACACGCACCCGCGCTCGCCGAGCAAGTACTTCCGGCAGATCGGCTCGGAGACGACATCGTCGCAGGCGTCCGTCCGGAGGTCGCCGTCGTCGTCCCGGAGGTCCCTGGTCTCGTCCAACACCACGTACAGTATTTGCTGGTGGTAGTACAGCGGGGACGTCTCGCCGAAGATCTCCTCGTCGTACACGAGCGAGTCGACGTACCGTCCGATCCTGCTCACCTGTCCTTGCCAGTGGGCGACCCGTTCGCTCGCGGCCTCGACGTCCGCCTCGGCTATCGTCTCGATCTGCTCGTCGGAGAACTCGGCGACGGTGACCAGATCGTAAAACCGACGGGAGTCCGGGTGGAGCAAAAACGACTGGATCGCGCCGAACTCGTCCAGCGTGAACGGTCCCCTCTGGCCGGACAGTTCCCCGTAGTCGACGTCCGAGAACCGGGTAATCGATCCCGTCCCTCTGGTCTCCAGTTGGCTCGCCGGCGCGAACCCGAAGAACGTCGGATCTACGTCCTCGGTCCGGGACGAGTACAGGGAATCCAGTTTCCCCTCCAGTTCGCTCCCGTTCGGTTCGAGAGCGAAGTCGAACCGGAGAACCGCGGCGAATTCGACGTCCATCAACCGGCGTCTTCCAGTTCGATGCCCTTCTTCGAGACGTTGGCCTCGGTAACTTCTCCCGGCATCCAGTCCGGGGCGTCGTCGGGGGCATCTTCCTCCCACGCCCACCCCTCGTAGACGTGGACCTTGCTGGTCCCCTTCTCCCGGAGTCTGATCTCCTCGGCGCGGGCGCTCTCCTCGTCGGACGCGGGGTCGAGCCGGCGCGCGGCCTTCAACGCGGCGTGTCGAGGCGTGTTACCGCTGAAGACGCTCTCGTCGTCGCCCTCGCGTAGCGCGAAGTCCCGTTTGCCGTCGTCTCGGGTCATCTGAACACCGTCCGTGATGGAGATCCGTCTTTTCCGGATATAATTCTTTGGCCCCGGACCGGCTCGTCGTTCCAATCCGGCGGCGTCGGGAGTTTGTCCGGCCGGCTTACATCATGCCGCCCATGCCGCCGCCCATACCGCCCATGCCGCCGGGGGCGCCGCCCGGGCCGCCGGGCTCGCCGCCTTCCTCGTCGTCGCTGAGGTCGCCGGCGGAGATGATGTCGTCGATCTTCAGGACCAGGTTGGCGGCCTCGGTGGCCGACGACAGGGCCTGCTCCTTCGCGTGGGCCGGTTCGACGACGCCGGCCTCGAAGGTGTCCTCGATCTCGCCGCTGTGGACGTTCAGGCCGGCGCGGGCGTTGCCGGACTCGTGCTCGGCGCGGAGGTCGACCAGCGAGTCGATGGGGTCCAGGCCCGCGTTCTCCGAGAGGACGCGCGGGACCAGCTCGACGGCATCGGCGAACGCCTCGACGGCGAGCTGCTCGCGGCCCTCGACGGAGTCGGCGTAGTCACGCAGGCGGCTGGCGAGTTCGGTCTCGATGGCGCCGCCACCTGCCAGCACGCGGCCGTCGGAGACGGCCTGGCCGACGACGTCCAGGGCGTCCTCGATGCCCCGCTCCAGTTCGTCGACGACGTGGTCGGTCGAGCCACGGAGCAGGAGCGTCACGCCGTGGGCGTCCTCGCCGGTGACGTAGAACAGTTCGTCGTCGTGCGAGCGGCGAACGTCCGCGCGGCCGAGGTCGTCTGACGACAGCGCGTCCAGGTCCGAGACGACGGGCGCGCCGACGATCTCGGTCAGGAACTCGATGTCGCTTTTCTTGACGCGGCGGACGGCGAGGATACCCTCCTTCGCCAGGAAGTGCTGGGCGAGGTCGTCGATGCCCTTCTGGCAGAGGACGACGTCGGCGCCCGACTCGTTGATCTTCTGGACCTGCTCGCGGAGCTGCTCCTCCTCGCTGTCGAGGAACGACTGGAGCTGGTCGGGGCTCTCGAGGTTGACCTGGGCGTCGACCTCGGTCTCCTCGACCTCGATGGAGGTGTCCAGCAGGAGGACGTTCGCGTCCTCGAAGTCCCGCGGCATGTCGTCGTGGACGGGGTCCTTGTCGATGGCGACGCCCTCCAGCAGCTCGGACTCGTCGACCGCGTAGCCAGTCTGGGTCTCGACCTTGAGGAACTCCAGGTCGACGATCGGCTGGCCGTCCTCGCCCTCGACGGTGACGTTCCGGACGCCGTCGACGATGAGCTGGCTGAGCAGCTCCTTGTTGAGTTCGGCGCCCTTGCCGGTCATGGATGTCTCGGCGACCGACCGCAGGAGTTCCTCGTCGTCGGGGTCGATGGCCTGTGCGACGTCGTCGACCTCCTCGCGGGCGCGCTCGCTGGCGAGGTGGAACCCGCGGATGATCGCCGTCGGGTGGATGTCCTGGTCCAGCAGGTCCTCGGCGTTCTTCAGCAGTTCACCGGCCACCGCGACCGCGGTGGTCGTCCCGTCGCCGGCCTCGTCCTCCTGGGTCTCGGCGACCTCGACGACCATCTCCGCGGTCGGGTTGTCGATGTCCATCTCCGTGAGGATGGTCACCCCGTCGTTGGTGACCGTCACGTCGCCCAGGGAGTCGACGAGCATCTTGTCCATGCCCTTCGGTCCGAGCGTCGACCGGACCGCCTCCGCGACGGCGCGGGCCGCCGCGATGTTGTGCTCCTGGGCGTCTTTGTCCTTGACGCGCTGGGCGTCCTCGGACATTACGATCATCGGCTGTCCCTGCTGCATGCGCTGTCCCATAGTCGTCTGGAAGATTGATTGTGATTCTATATAAGTCTTGATGTTACGGGCGAACGTGGGCGCGGCTGGCGAGGCCCCTGAAGCGGTAAAATCCGGTGACACCACCCGGAAATGCGGCGTCCCGTGAGGGTCGTTACCACTGCCCCTGCAGACTCGTTCGGCCCGATTCGAGGTCCTTTATAAGTTCAGGCGTCCCGGCCCCCGGCACCCCAGGGGAGGACGTCGACGAGTTCGATGCCCTGCTGGCGATACGCGCGGACGAGTTTGAGGACGACTGCGTATCCGGCGACCGAGAGGACGACGGCGAGGACGGCGTTGCCAACCAGCAGACGGGCCAGGACGTCGGCCCCGGCGGCCGGCGTGAGCCGGACGACCGTGTCGACCGAGATGGGGCCCAGCAGTTCCGACCCCAGCCAGAAACTCGCGGCGTAGACGCCCCACTTCACCACCGGGTTGAAGACGACGACGGAGGCCAGCAACGCCAGTTTGCTCACCCGGTCCGAGAGGTAGACGAACACCGGGAACAGCAACAGTCCGGTACCCAGCGTCGGCAACGCCGTGATGAACGTCCCGAGGCCGAAACTGGCGGCGACTTCGTGGGGGGCGTGTTTCTCCTCGAAGGCCTTCCTCAGTTGCGTCCAGACGCGGTCGCGGTAGGCGGCAACCCGCGCTCGTAGCATCTAGATTGGAGGAGGGCCTCCGTCCAAATTAACGCGTCGGCCACCTCGGTGACAGGACGCTCGCACCGGTGACTCGCCGCCCGACGGGTCACCGCCGGACGGCCGTCGAGCGCTCGACGACCGCCGAGCGGTCCACGTCGTCGACGGCGGCGTACCCCGACAGCGCCAGCGTCAGGTCGAGTTCGGCGAGGAGGTTCCGCAGGACGGCCTCGACGCCGTCGACACCGCCGACAGCCAGGCCGTAGACGTACGGCCGCCCGAGCAGGACCGCGTCCGCGCCGAGCGCGACCGCCCGCACCACGTCCGCGCCGCTGCGAACGCCGCTGTCGAAAAACACCGCCGCGTCCTCGCCCACTGCGTCGAAGACGCCGGGCCACGCCGTCAGCGCGCCGACCGACCCGTCGACCTGCCGGCCGCCGTGGTTCGAGACGACTACCCCGTCGGCGCCGTGTTCCACGGCGAGTTCGGCATCCTCGGGGTGTAGAATCCCCTTCACGAGCAGCGGCAGGTCCGTCCGCTCGGCCAGGCTTTCGAGGTCCGCCCAGGTGCGTCCGGGGTCGTCGAAGGTGTCCAGCAGGTGCTGGACGGCGACGGCCTGGTCCTCCTCCGGCGGGACGGAGAGTGTGTCACGGAAGGCGTCGTCGGTGTGGTAGTTGGCCATCCCGTGGCCGTCGTAGAACGGCAAGGCGGCCTGCTGGAGTTCGCGCTCGCGCCACCCCGGCAGCGGCGTGTCCAGAGTCACCACTAGGGCCTCGTAGCCGGCGACCTCCGCGCGGTCGATCAGGCTGGCGGTCACGTCCGGGTCGGCGTTCCAGTACAGCTGGAACCACCCGCGGGCGTCGCCGAGTTCGTCCGCGACGTCCTCTAGCGGTTCGGAGGAGACGGTGCTGACGACCGCGGGGACGTCTACCGCGGCGGCGCCGCGCGCGGTCGCCAGTTCGGCGTCGTCGTGGAACAGCGACTACATTCCGATTGGCGCCAGCAGGAGCGGAACGGGCAGTCGCTGGCCGAGGACCGTCGTCGAGAGGTCCCGCTCGGCCACGTCCCGGAGCATCCGTGAGACGATGCGCCAGCGGCGAAACGCCCGGCGGTTCTCGTCGACGGTGTCTTCCTCGCCGGCACCGCCCGCGACGTACGCCCAGGCGTCGTCGTCCAGCGTCTCCTTCGCGGCCACACGCAGGTCCTCGTGGGAGATGGGGTACGCGGGAGGCTGGCCGACCCGTCCCATCGCGTAGATGGCGGCCTGGCGCTGTCGGCCGTACGGTTCGCTAGAGTCCGGCACGCGCGGTACCAGGGTGGGTACCAGAATAATCCTGCCGGCCTGCAAGGGGCGAAACGCCGGGGTGCGGGGACGGCCGCACCGGGTAGGACGGCCGTCCGGTCGGCGTCGGGTCGAGAACCGTGCGGCGGTGACGTCCGGCCCGATACGGTCGGCCGGGACGCGACGGTGGCAACGCGGCGCGATCCGGCGATTCCGTGGTATGTATCGGATCGCCGCCGCGTTACCCGGTTCAATGCACCGTGCCATCAACCTTATGGCACGACCCGCTCACGGGACGCACTGGCAAGGTCTACAGCGACTCCTCGCCCTGGGACAACAGTACGACCATCGAGAGGCCGGAGACGACGAGCAACAGCAGGACGGGGACGGCGGCGTACTGGTAGTAGGCGGCCTCCTGGGCGCGCCAGATCTGTGTCACGATGGTCTCGAACCCGGTCGGCCGGAGGATCAGCGTGACGGGCAGTTCCTTCATCGTGGTCAGGAAGACCAGCGCCGCGCCGGCGGTCACGCCGGGCGCGACCAGCGGGAGGGTGACCCGCCGGAACGCCCCCAGCGACGATGACCCCAGGGTGCGGGCCGCCTGGACGAGTTTCGGGTCGACCTGCAGCGTGGTCGTCCGGATCGCGCCCACGGCCTGCGGGACGAACCGGACGACGTACGCGAACACCAGAAGCGGGAGCGTCGGGTACAGCGACGGGGCGTACCCCGCGCCGAAGTACACCAGCGCGAGCGCGAGGACGATGCCCGGGACCGCGAACCCGAGGTAGGTCGCCCGCTCGAAGACGGTCGCCAGCCACGAGTCGTGCCTGGCCGCGAAGTACGCCACGGGAAGTGCGACCGCCGCCGCGACCACCGCGGCAGCGAACGACACCGTCACGGAGTTGACGGCGTAGGACCACTCGAACGCCAGCGACGGCCGCCGGCCGGCGTCCGAGCGGACCAGCCACAGGCCGAGGATCCAGACGGGAACCGCCAGCGCCAGGCCCGTCACCGACGCCGGCAGTAACGTCGCCGGCCAGCGCCACCGGCCGAGGCGGACCTGGGCCTCGCCCGCGGAGCCGTGACTGCCGCCCTGGCCGCTCTCGTCGGGTGCGTACCAGCGCTCCAGCGCGAGCACGACCAGTACGACGCCGAGCAACTGGAGCGACAGCAACGCCGCGTAGTCCTGGCCGAACGCGTTGTACTCGACGTATATCTGGCGGGTGAACACCGGCAGGCGCATGATCGCGGGGGTGCCGAAGTCAGAGACGGCATACAGCGCCGCCAGCAACGCGCCCGCGACGATGGCCGGCCGGATGTTCGGCAGGGTCACCCGGCGGAACGCCCCCCAGCGGCCGTGGTTGAGCGTGCGTGCGGCCTCCACGAGGCTGGTGTCCAGCGACAGGAGCGCGGCCCTGGCGGTCAGGTAGACGTATGGGTAGGTGTACAGCGTGATGACCAGGATCGTTCCCCCGAGGCCGTAGATTTCGGGGAGGCGCTCGATGCCCAGCGGGGCCAGCAGGTCACGGAACTCCCCGCGGGGCCCGAACGCGGAGACGAAGGCGAACGCGCCGACGTAACTCGGCACCACCAGCGGCAGCGCGACGAGGACGGTCCAGAACCGCCGGAACGGGAGGTCCGTCCGGACGGTGAGGTACGCCAGCGGGACGCCCAGTAGCGTCGACAGCACGGTCGCCCCGACCATCAGCAGGAGGCTGTTGACGAGGACGTCGACCGATCCGGGCCGGAACAGCAGTTCCCGGGCGCGGTCGGGGTCGACCGTCGTCACCTCCAGCAACAGCCACGTCATCGGGAAGACCATCGCGGCCGCGATGAAGGCGCACAGCACCGTCAACCCGAGCGGCGGACGCTCGGCGGGCCACCGCCGGCGGAGGTCGGAGAGAGATTTCATAGATGGAAACACGCCGGTTCCGGCACGTACTCGGGGGAACCGTTCCGACGGGTATAAGGTTTTAGGTTCGCCTAATCCACGGGCATGGAACTGACCCGGCGGGACGCGGCCGCGGCGCTGGCGGCACTCGGCGCGGGCGGGGCGGTCGGGTACGCGGCCCACGAGTGGGGATCCGGCGGGGACGACTCCCCCGACGCGCCGGACGACGGCCTCGCCACCGACGAGGAGGTGCGCGACGCCCTCGTCGCGGTCGCGGAGGTGGTCTATCCCTCGGCCGTGAGCGGAATTGCGGCGTTCGTGGAGTCGTTTTTGGCCGGGCGACTCGAACGCGAGGACCACGGCCGGGGAGTACGCGAGACGGTCGGGGAACTGGACGAACTCGCCAGCGAGTGGTACGACGGCCCCGTCGCCGAACTCGATCCGGAAGACCGCGACCGCCTCCTCCGGGAGGTCGGCGCCGACGTCGCCGACGAGAACCCGGAGGGGACGACCGCCGAGCGGGTGCGGTACTACGTCGTGAACGAACTGCTACTGGCGCTGTACGCCTCCCCCAGAGGCGGCGAACTCGTCGGCATCGAGAACCCGCAGGGCCACCCCGGCGGGACCGACACCTACCAGCGGGGGACGCCATGAGCGGCCCTGCAACGAATCGGGCCAGGAATCGGGCGGTCGACCGGACGCCCGTGGATGGTGCGGACGTCTGCGTGATCGGTGCTGGACCGGCCGGGGGACTGGTCGCGGCCAGACTCGCGGACGCCGGCTACGACGTGGTCGTGCTCGACGCGGGTCCGCGGTTCGACCCCGGCGACCGCCAAGAGCGCATGGAGCGGGCGATTCGGCCGGCGTACGACCGCCCGGACGTCTGGGGCGTCGGCGGCGAGCGCGACGCCCACGCGGCGACCGGCGAGTGGTTCTATCCACTGAACCACGCCCGGGTGAAGGGCGTCGGCGGGTCGACCCTCCACTGGCAGGGGATGGTGATGCGCCTCCACGAAGCCGACTTCAACTCTCGAAGTGAGCGCGGCGTCGGCGTCGACTGGCCAATCGACTACGCCGACCTCCGGCCGTACTACGCCGAGGCCGAGCGGGAACTCGGCGTCGCGGGGGCCGACGACAACCCGTTCGGCCCGCCCCGCGAGGAACCGTACCCGATGCCCGCGTTTCCCCCGTCGTACAGCGACTCGCTGTTCGCGGCGGCCTGCGAGGAACTCGGCATCTCGA
This sequence comes from Halobacteriales archaeon QS_1_68_20, assembly GCA_003021085.1. Classification (GTDB taxonomy): domain Archaea; phylum Halobacteriota; class Halobacteria; order Halobacteriales; family PXRE01; genus PXRE01. The sequence goes on from PXRE01000004.1 coordinate 20,882, forward strand.
TGCACTCGGTCGGCAACGCGCGCAACTCCGAGACCTACGACGGCCGCAGCGAGTGCGTCGGCTACGGCACTTGCCAGCCGGTCTGTCCCTCCGGCGCGAAGTACGACGCGACCGTCCACGTCGAACGCGCCGAGCAGGCAGGCGCCACCGTGATCGACCGCGCACCGGTCCAGTACCTCGAACACTCGGCCGACGCGGTGCGGGCGGCCGAGTACGCCACCCCCGACGGCGAGACCCACCGCCAGGAGGCCGAGGCCTTCGTCGTCGCGTGCGGCGGCGTGGAGACGCCCAGGTTGCTGTTGCTCTCCGAATCCGAGGAGTACCCCGGCGGCCTGGCGAACGCCAGCGGTCTGGTGGGGAAGTTCTTCATGGACCACCTGTTCGCGGGGACCGGCGGCGTGCTGGACGAACCGACGCGCCAGAACCACGTCGGGTTCATCACCAGCGAGTCCCACCAGTTCTACGACGAGGCGGACGCGGAGGTGGGGCCGTTCAAACTGGAGTTCTTCAACTACGCCGGTCCCTCGCCGGTCGAACTGGCCCTGACGGGCGACGACTGGGGCGACGCCCTGCTGGAGCGGTTGAACGCGGAATACGGCGACCACGTCGCCGTGGGGGCGCTGGTCGAGCAACTCCCCCGCGAGGACAGTTACGTCGCGCTGGACCCCGAGCGGACCGACCACCTCGACAGTCCGGTGCCGGACGTTCACTGGAACGTCGGCGACCGCGCCCTGGAGACCATCGAGCGCGCGAACCAGGTGCAAGAGCAGATTCTCGACGAACTCGGCGCGGAGGTGACCTGGCAGGCCGGACCGGACAGCACGGGGCCGGCGTACCACCACATGGGAACGACGCGGATGGGCAACGATCCGGAAGAGAGCGTGGTCGACCCGCAGTGCCGGACGCACGACCTGGACAACTGCTGGATCGCCGGTAGTAGCGTCTTCCCGACCGGCGGCGCGATGAACCCTACGTTGACCATCGCGGCGCTGGCGTTGCGGGTTGCTGAAGATATCGAAAGGTCGCTTTGATCGGGAATCGGCGGTGTATCTTCCTCGTCACTGTGATTCCGTGGCTCTCATCGCCGTGAATCCGGGGTTCTAGCCAGTGACTCCGCGGCATGCAACGCCTAGGGGTCACGTGGTCGCTAGTGTTCACGGATCGGGCAGGGTCAACGCTAGCGACCACGTGACCCAGGGATGTCCACGCCCTCCCCAACCGATTGCGCTCCTCAGTCACGTTCGTTCCCTCCGGTGCGCATCCCTCGCGCGCGTTGCTCGCGCGCGCCGAACGTCCAGGGTCAGAACGCCGTGACGCCGTCGCTGACTCGAACGTCAAGGTACCGACCGCCCCAGAAGACAGATCCCGAGAACCTAGCCCATCTCGACGCCGGTGATCTCGAAGCGGGCGCCGCCGGCGTCGCCTTCGACGACCCGGACCTCCCAGCCGTGGGCGTGGGCGATCTCCTCGACGATGGCCAGGCCGAACCCGGTCCCGTCGTGGTCGGTCGTGTACCCGCGCTCGAAGACCTGCTCGCGCTGGTCCGCGGGGATGCCCGGGCCGTCGTCGGCGACGTAGAACCCGTCGTCGTCCGCCGGCGCGCCGACCTCGACCTGTGGCTGTTCGCCGGCGTGTTCGGCGGCGTTGCGGAACAGGTTGGTCAGCAACTGGACCAGGCGGTCGGGGTCGGCCTCCACGGTCCCGGGGTCGTCGACCGCGAGGTCCGCGCCGTACGTGTCCGCGGTCCCCCAGGCGTCGTGGGCGATCCGTTCGAGGTCGACCGCCATCGTCTCGCCGACGACCTGGCCCTGTCGGGCCAGCGTCAGGAGGTCGTCGATGAGGGCGTCCATCCGCTCGTGGGCCTCCGCGATGGCCTCCAGCGAGTCCTCGTCGCCGGTCTCCTTGACGAGTTGCAGGCGGCCGCGAGCGACCGACAGCGGACTGCGGAGGTCGTGGCTGACCGCGGATGCGAACTCCTCCAGGCGCTCGTTCTGGCGCTGGAGTTCCCGCTCGCGCTCGACCCGGTCCGTGATGTCGGCGTAGATGGCGAAGCCACGGACCCCGTCGGTCGAGTCGATGGGGGCGTCCCGGAGCATGAACGTCCGGATACCGTCGGCGGTCATGCGACGGACCTCCGCCTCGAGCAGTTGGCCGTCGGCCACATTCTCGTTGAGGTCGTCGGCCTCGGCCTGCCGGTCGGGCGGAACGATGTAGTCGTCCAGTGATTCGCCGACTATCTCCTCCGCCGGGTAGCCGAACACCTCCTCGAAGGCGTCGTTGACCGCGAGGACCATCGGCTCCTCGTCCTCGTAGGCGTACCTCGCGGTCGTCCGCCGAGACCAGTTGCCGGGTCGCCTGGTGGAGTTCGGTCACCGCCCGCTCGCGCCGGCGGCGGTCGGTGATGTCGGTGTAGATGGCGAACCCGGCCGGACTCGACCCCCGGTGGACCGGAACCAGGTGGACGAGGAAGTCCCTGAGTTCGCCGTCGGCGGTCTGGCGCCGGGTCGTCTCCCGTGCGGTCTCGCCCTGGCGGACCCGGTCGTTGAACGTCTCGGCCTCCTCCTGGAACTCCGGTGAGACGATCAGGTCGTCGATGGGTTCGCCGACCGCCTCCTCGGCGGTGTACCCGAACGTCTTCTCGAAGGCGTCGTTGACGTCCCGGGCGACGGGTCGGCCGTCCTCCAGGGTGCTTGAGACCGCGGGGTCGGGGATGTTCTTGAACAGCGCGATCAGGCGGTCGCGCTCGCCGACGAGTCGTCGCTCCGCCCGGAGTCGCCGGACGACGACGCCGGCCTGGGCGACCAGGAACTCCGCGAGTTCGAGTTCGCGCTCGTCGAAGGCGCCCGGCTCCGTCGAGATGGCCTGGAACACGCCCACGTCGCCCATCGGGACGCTGACCGCCGAGCGGTAGCGGTCGTCGTAGGGCTCGGCCAGGTCGCTCTCCCTGGCGTCGTCGACCAGCACGGCCTCGCGCGTCTGATAGGTGTGGCCGACGATGCCCTCGTCGGTGCCCACCGAGTAGTCCGACGGCGGCGCGAGTTCGTCGTCGGAGGCCGCCCGTACCCACAGGCGGTCCTCGGCGACGTCATCGGTGAGCGCGACCGATACCCGGAAGTCCAGCAACCGCTCGGCCGCCTCCACCAGCAGTTCGCACAGTTCCCGCTCGGACTCGGAGGTCATCAACTTCGTCGCGGTGGCGTGCAACCGCTCGATGGTCTCCCGGCGGCGGTGGACCGCCCGCTCCGAGCGGATGCGGCGCAGGGTCCCCTCCGCGTGGGCCGCCAGCAACTCGGCCAGTTCCCGGTCGGCCTCGTCGAACGCCCCCGGTTCCTGGGACGCGGCCTGGAACACTGCCGTCTCCCCGATTGGAACCGTCAGTCCGGACCGGTACTCCGTCTCGACGGGGTCGGCCACGTCGGACTCGGTGGCGTCGTCGACGATGATCGACCCGCCGGACAGCACCGCCCGCCCGGCCACGCCGGCCTCGTCGACCGGCGCCCGCTGGTAGCCCACCTCGGCCATCCCCGCCGAGACCGCCTTCGGGACGAGCCACCCGTCCTCGACGGCGTCGACCCCGCAGATGTCGAACTCAAGGATGCGCTCGGCCGCCGAGACGACCAGTTCGTACACGCCCGTTTCGTCGCGGCAGGCCAGCAACTCGGAGGCGATGTCGTGCAACTGTTCGACCTTCGAGTGCTGGTCGTCCGCCGGGGGCGACTGCTCGCTGACCCACCGGACGCGGTCCGCGAGGCGGTCGACGCCACCGTCGCCGTCCCGGTGGACGAAATCGTCGGCGTCGCCGGCCAGCGCCCCGGGGTCGGGGTCGGGGTCGGCGTAGGCGATCACCGGCGCGTCGGCGTTCGCCCGGAGGTCGGCCGGCGGTGACCCGTCGACGACGACGCAGGCCACGTCGGCACCGGCCCCCTCGCGGGCGGTCGCGGCGTCGACCGACGCGACCGGCGCGTCGAGGACCCCCGCCAGCGCGTCCGCCAGCGCGCCGTCACCGACGACCAGGACGCGGCTCCCGTCGAGTCGCCCGTCCGGTCGAGAACCGTCACTCACGGTACGCTCGTCCCCTATACATTCGCGTACTTACCTAATGCAGTGATCCGGTGTATAAAACGCTTCTGGCACCGCCACCCCGGGAGGTCCGGACCGGAATCGAGACGGCGGCCCGGCCGCCGGTCACACTCGGTCGAGGAGGCGCGAACGGCGCGGAGACCGCTCTCACCGGCCGGAACGCGGCTACGGGCAGTCGTTGCGGAACTGTTATACACGGCGCTGGGCCAAGGAACTGGTACATGAGTGATCTGGAGGAGGCGTATCGCCTCGACTACTTCGAGGAGGAGGGGTTCGTCCGCCGGAAGTGTCCGGAGTGTGGGGACCACTTCTGGACGCTCGACGACGAGCGGACGACCTGTGGGGAGCCTCCCTGCGAGGACTACGCGTTCATCGACGACCCCGGATTCGACGATGAGTACAGCCTGGAGGAGATGCGGGAGGCGTTCCTCTCCTTCTTCGAGGAGCACGGCCACGAGCGAATCGCCCCGTACCCGGTCGCGGCCAACCGCTGGCGCGACGACGTCCTGCTGACACAGGCGTCGGTCTACGACTTCCAGCCGCTGGTCACGTCGGGCGAGACCCCGCCGCCGGCCAACCCCCTGACCATCAGCCAGCCCTGCATCCGGATGCAGGACATCGACAACGTCGGCAAGACCGGCCGTCACACGATGGCCTTCGAGATGATGGCCCACCACGCGTTCAACGCAAAGGAGGAGGCCGACGACGAGTACGCCTACTCGGGGGAGGTCTACTGGAAGGACCAGACCGTCGAGTACTGCCTCGAACTGCTGGCGGAGATGGGTGCCCCCAGAGAGGAGGTCACGCTCATCGAGGACCCCTGGGTCGGCGGCGGCAACGCGGGACCGGCCTTCGAGGTCATCTACAAGGGCCTGGAACTGGCCACGCTGGTCTTCATGTCGATGGAGCAGGACCCCGACGGGGACTACCTGCTGAAGGACGGCAACCGCTACTCCGAGATGGACACCTACATCGTGGACACGGGGTACGGCCTGGAGCGGTGGACCTGGATGAGCCAGGGCACCCCGACCGTCTACGAGTCGGTCTACCCCGACATGATCGAGTTCCTGCGGGACAACGCGGGACTGGACTACACCGACGAGGAGGAGTCGCTCATCCACGACGCGTCGGTGCTGGCCGGCCACATGGACATCGACGAGGCCGAGGACATGGAGACCGCCCGCGGCGAGATCGCCGACCGCCTGGCCGTCGACGCCGACCGCCTGGCCGAGTTGATGGAGCCGCTGGAGGACATCTACGCCATCGCGGACCACTGCCGGACGCTGGCGTACATGCTGGGCGACGAGATCGTGCCCAGCAACGTCGGGACCGGCTACCTGGCGCGGATGGTCCTGCGCCGCACCGTCCGGCTCTGTGACGAGGTCGGGGTCGACGCCCCGCTGGACGAACTGGTCGACATGCAGGCCGAGCGCCTGGGCTACGGGAACCGCGACACCGTCCGCGAGATGGTGCGCACGGAGGTCGAGAAGTACCAGGAGACGCTGGATCGGGGCGCCCGGCGGGTCGAGCAACTCGCCGAGGAGTACGCCGACCGCGACGAACCGATCCCGGCCGACGAACTGGTCGAACTGTACGACAGCCACGGCATCCAGCCCGACATGGTCCGCGAGATCGCCGCCGAGCAGGGCGCGACCGTCGAGGTGCCCGACGACTTCTACAGCCTCGTCGCCGGGCGCCACGAGGCCGGCCAGGCGTTCGACGACGAGCGAGACCAGCGGGACGAGCGCCTGACCGACCTCCCGGAGACCGAACGGCTCTACTACGACGACCAGTCCCGCACCGAGTTCGAGGCCGTCGTGCTGGACGTCTTCGAGCGCGCCGAAGGGTACGACGTCGTGCTGGACCAGACGATGTTCTACCCCGAGGGCGGTGGGCAGCCGGCGGACCACGGGACGCTGTCCAGCGACGAGGCCACCGTGGAAGTGAGCGACGTCCAGATCCGCGACGGGGTCGTCCTCCACCGCACCGACGACGACCCCGGCAAGGGCGAGTTCGTCCGCGGCCAGGTCGACGTCGAGCGGCGGCGCCGGCACATGCGCCACCACACCGCCACCCACGTCGTCGGCCACGCCGCCCGGCAGGTGCTGGGTGAGCACGTCCGGCAGGCCGGTGCCCAGAAGTCCGAGACCTCCGCGCGCCTGGACGTCCAGCACTACCAGCGAGTTAGTCGCGAGGAGGTGCGGGAGATCGAGATGCTCGCCAACGAGATCGTGACCAGCGACGCGCCGGTCACCCAGCAGTGGATCGACCGCCACGAGGCCGAGGGCGAACACGGCTTCGACATCTACCAGGGCGGCATCCCGGCCGGCGAGCAGATCCGGCTGATCCAGGCCGACGAGGACGTCCAGGCCTGCGGCGGCACCCACGTCGCCAGCACCGGCGAGGTCGGGGCCATCAAGATCCTGAACACCGAGCGCGTCCAGGACGGCGTCGAGCGGTTCACGTTCGCGGCCGGCGACGCCGCCATCCGGGCGACCCAGGAGACCGAGGACGCCCTCTACGAGGCCGCCGAGGTGCTGGACGTCGACCCCCAGGAGGTGCCCGACACCGCCCGGCGGTTCTTCGAGGAGTGGAAAGAGCGCGGCAAGCGCATCGAGCAACTCAAGGAGGACCTCGCGGCGGCCCGGGCGGCCGGCGGCGACGACGAGGGCCAGGAAGTCGGCCTCGGTGACGCCACCGCGGTCGTCCGGCGGGTCGACGGTGACATGGACCAGTTGCGCGCCACCGCCAACGCGCTGGTCGACGAGGGCAAGGTGGCCGTCCTCGGGAGCGCGGAGGACGGCGCGCAGTTCGTCGTCGCCGTGCCCGACGGCGTCGGCGTCGACGCCGGCGCCGTCGTCGGGGAACTCGCCCAGCGCGTCGGCGGCGGCGGTGGCGGCCCGCCGGACTTCGCACAGGGCGGCGGCCCCGACGCCGAGAAACTGGACGAAGCGCTGGAGGACGCCCCGGACGTGCTGCGGCAGGTGCAGGACGCGTAAAACAGCGGCCACGGGGTAGCTAGCCGGAGAACCGTTTTCACAGCCCTCGATACTGACCCTGAGAAGGGGCTGACGCCGTTCCCCGTCGACGGGAGGCTACGCGACGTCGACGTACAGGGAGGGATCGACGATTTCGTTGGCAGGGACCGATTCGCTGGAGACGCCGTTCTCGGCCATGATTTCGCCGAGTGCGTTCAACCCCTCGGTTATCGGGCGTGGATCGGTGATGAAGCCCGCCGTCTTCTTTCCCAACGCCGTCTCCGCGAGCGACGTCGAGAGTCCCTCGCCGAAGGTATCGCTGACGATCGACGCGGCGTCTCCGGGACGATTAGTGAGAAACTCGGTCGCCTTGACGTGTTTTTCCAGGATCGCTTTCGTGAGTTCGGGGTTGTCTTCCCTGAATCCGTCACGCACCACCATGATGCCGCCGGGGAGATTGGAAACCGCGCTGCCGGACCAGGCGACCTCCGTAAGATCGACGTCGGCTTCGACCAGTTTCGCCAGCGTCGGTTCCGGCTGGAAAACGCCGTCCAAGATGTCGTTTCGGACCTGGGTACGGATCGATTGACTACCTTGCCTCTGGGACGGTTGCACCTGGTCGCGGGGAACACCGATAGCGTCCAACCAGAGGTAGGCAGGATCCACTTTGGACGCGCCCAGCGCAAACGGATTACCGTTCCGTTCCTGGAACCGGTAGTGTTCAGATTAGCTGATTCCATGCGAAGGCGAACGATGTGAGCCACTCGTCAGCAGTTTCCGCTCGGGCGTGACTGAAACAGTTCGAGAACGCG
>PXRE01000005.1 GCA_003021085.1 Halobacteriales archaeon QS_1_68_20
GTCCGATCCCTTCAACACGGGCGGCGGCAACTTCGAGGGCCTCCCCGAAGAACCCGCCGAGTACACAATCTGGCTCCAACTGGACGGCCGCCGCTGGGACACGTTCGACTTCAGCGAGTGGGACACGTTGCCTGCCGGGTGGGAAGAAGGGAACTTCCCCGACGCCGTCGTCGTCGGTTACACCATCGGCAACGAGGACCGCGAGGAAGGACCCCCGAACGTCTCGCTCACCGTCCGGGCGGCCGATCCGGAGGGGGACCGGAGATTAGCGGGTCGTCCTCCCGGCGACTTCGATTACCTGCCGCTCGCGGACCCAAAAACGAGAGAACGCGCCAGCCGCGACCCTCACTCCTCGACGACGACCTCGCCGACCATCCCCGCGCCGGCGTGGGGGATGCAGACGTAGGTGTAGGTGCCCGCGGTCTCGAAGGTGTGCTCGTAGGTCTCGCCCTCGGAGACGGTGGCGAACTTGTTGTCCCCGTCGTAGGAGGCGAACGGGTCGGCGCCGTCGGGGATCTCGACCTGGTCGGCGTGGTCGGGGTTCGCCGAGACGTTGTGGTTGGGGCTGTCGAACTCCCAGGTCACGGTGTCCCCGACCGAGACGGTGATCGAGTCGGGGTCGAAGACGAGGTCCCCGCCCGGGCCGGCGACGACCGTGTCGCCGTCGCCGCTGTTCCCGTTCTCGTCGTCGTCGCCGTCGCCGCCGGTACACCCGGCCAGCGCGCCGATGACGCCCAGGGCGCCGACCCGACTGACGAACTCCCGTCGTGACGAATTCGCTCGCATGGCCGGCGCTAGGCGGGAGGGGTTGAAGAATGAGTTGTTTCGGCGCCGGCGTTACCCTTAGGAATCGTCCCCGCGAACGTCCGGCCATGAGCGAGGACGACCGCACGCACGCACACGTGTTCGTCTCCGGCCGCGTCCAGGGCGTCTACTACCGCGCGAACACCCGGGATACGGCCCGCGAGCGCGGCGTGGACGGCTGGGTCCGCAACCTCGACGACGGCCGCGTGGAGGCGGTGTTCGAGGGGCCGCGGGACGCCGTCGAGTCGATGGTCGAGTGGTGCCACGAGGGCAGTCCCGCCGCCCGCGTCGAGGACGTCGAAGCCGAGTACGGCGAACCCGAGGGGTACACCGGCTTCGAGATCAGGCGGTGAGCGACGACCTATCGTCGTCGCGCGACTGACGGGTAGGGCGGGGAACCGCGGTTCGGGGAGTCCGCCCGCCGGTTACCGGTCGTCGTTACGCCGTCGGCCGCCGCCCCCCGCCGGCGGATTCTCCCCGGACCTCTGCGGGCGGCCACGTTCCCGACGCCGTTGCCCGGATCCTGCGCTCTGTCCCTCCTGGCCCGGCCCCGTCCGGCTCCTGGTCGTCCGTGCGTCCGCTCGGCCGCCGGCCGGCCGGTCGCCGGCCCGTGGGTGACGCGGCCAGCCGACCGCCAGCTCCGACGACCGCCACGGCCCCAGGGCCCTCCGGTGACCGTCGGCGAGCAGGTTCGCCCCCACGACAGGCAGTCCGACGGCCAGCGCCAGGACGACGAACGGGAGCGCTTCACCGATCATGCCGTAGTCCGTGAGATAGACGAGGGTGTACGGCAGCCCGTAACCGGCGTCCGTAGTGGGGGTGATCCCCAGCCACTGGACCGCGACGGTCACGAAGACGGCGTATCCGAAGCACTCCAACGCCGGAATCACCGCCGGGGCGTAGAACGGACGACGCCCGTCGTCAGCCCGCCCCGGTTGCCGCCCGGACCGGCCGACCTCGTCCGGCGCGGGGGCATCTCCTGCTGGACCCTGCCGGACCGGTCGTCCCGGCGGCGGCCGCGTCGTCGGCGTCCCCGCGAACAGGCCGTAGACGGCGAGGAAGAGCGAAACCACGATGAGCGCCGCGCCGATGGTCGCCCGTCGGCTCCCGCGGACGGCTTCCCGGAGCGAGGTCGGCCGCCGGCCGCAGGACGACGGTAAAGGGGAGTCGCTCCGCGAGTTTCGTCCCGACCGGCACCTGGTAGTACAGCGAGTACCCGTACTCGAAGTGGATCATCGACGACAGGAAGTCGACGAACCCGGCCGAGGCTGCCTGTCTCGCTTGCTCGACCTGTTCGGGAGTCATCCCCGGCGACACCGTCGCCGACTCGCGCCGGGGAACGCCGTACAGCACACCTGCCATGGCGACGATCGACCCCGCGAAGACGCCGATCCGCCGCAACACCCGTTCGTGGTCCCACGCCAGGGCGAGCAGCCCGAACCCCACCCCCGTCGGCACCAGCGCGCTCGACAGGCCGTCCTGGCCCACGATTCAGAACCCGACCGCGAACGCCAGGGTCGCGCCGACCCCGGCCCAGGTTCGATTCACGTTGGCCATACCGTAACGTGTAGCCAATCGGATAAATTCGTACCGGCTCTGCCGGCGGATCGGCGTCCTGAAGGGTTAACACCGGCCCGGTCCAACGACCGGACATGATCACCGGAGAGCGGATGGCCCAGGTCGACGCCAACGCCGAGGCGCTGGGCGTCCCGCGCAAGCAGTTGATGGAGTCGTCGGGCAACGCCGTCGCCCGCGAGGCCCGGCGCGTCGCCGACCCCGGCGACCGCGTCGTGATCGTCGCGGGCCGGGGCAACAACGGCGGCGACGCCTTCGTCGCCGCGCGCTTTCTCGACGAGTACGACGCGACGACCCTGTTGCTGGGCCGGCCCGAGAACGTATCGACCGACATCGCCCGGGAGAACTGGGAGGCGCTCCAGCAGGGCGAGTACGACACCCGTGTCGTCCGGGACTCCGCGGGCCTGGACCTGCCGGACGCCGACGTGGTCGTCGACGCGATGCTCGGCACCGGCGTCTCGGGGGCGCTCCGGGAACCCGCCGCCACCGCCGCCCGGGCGATCAACGCCGCCGACGCGACTGTCGTCTCGGTGGACGTCCCCTCCGGACTGGACGCCGGGACCGGCGACCTCCCCGCCCTCCACGTCGACCCCGACCGGGTGGTCACGTTCCACGACACGAAGCCGGGCCTCGACGCCCTCGACGCCGAGGTGACCGTCGCGGACATCGGCATCCCGACTGCGGCCCAGCAGTTCGTCGGCCCGGGGGACCTCCTGGCGCTGGGCCGTAACCCCGACAGCCACAAGGGCGACCACGGCGAGGTGCTGGTGATCGGCGGCGGCCCCTACACCGGCGCGCCCGCGCTGGCCGCCCGGGCCGCGTTACGTGGGGGCGCCGACCTCGTCCGGGTGGCCTGCCCCGCGGCCGTCGCCCGCGAGGTCCAGGGCTACGAGGAGTCGCTGATCGTCCGGGAGTTGACCGGCGAGCGGTTCGGCCCCAGCGACGTGGAACCGGCGCTCGATGTGGCGGGCGAACACGACGCCGTCGTTCTCGGCCCGGGACTCGGCGACGCCCCGGAGACGCTGGACGCCGCCTCGGCGTTCCTCGGCGGGTTCGACGGTACCGCCGTCGTGGACGCCGACGCCCTCCAGGTCGTCCCGGACGTCGACACCGACGCCACGCTGATCTGCACGCCCCACCAGGGCGAACTCGTCGGGATGGGCGGGGAGACGGCCGACGACTGGCGCGAGCGGGCCGGCCTGGTCGAGGAGTTCGCCGCCGACCTCGGGGCGGTCCTGCTGGTGAAGGGCCGCCACGACGTGATCAGCGACGGCGAGACCACACGGGTCAACCGGACCGGAAACCCAGGCATGACCGTCGGCGGGACCGGCGACGTGCTCGCCGGCGTGACGGGAGCGCAGGCGAGCACGCTCGACCCGCTAGACGCCGCCGCGGTCGGCGCCTACGTCAACGGCCGCGCCGGCGATCTGGCCCGCGAGGAAGTCGGCGGCTTCGGCCTGCTGGCGACCGACCTCCCGGAGTTCGTTCCCGCGGCGACGTGGGGTGGTGACGATGACTGAGGACGATCTGACCCACACCGACGAGTCCGGCGACGTGCAGATGGTCGACGTGGGCGACAAGCCCGACACCCGCCGGCGGGCGGTCGCCCGGGGGACCATCCGGTTGCGGCCCTCGACTGTCGAGGCGGTCCGGGAAGACGGCGTCGATAAGGGCGACGTCCTCGCGACGGCCAGGGTCGGTGCCGTCCAGGCGGTCAAGCACACCTGGGAGACCATCCCGATGTGCCACCAGATCCCGATCACGAACGTCGACACGGACTTCGAGGTCGGCGACGACCGGATCACCCTGGAGGTGGCGGTCGAGACCACCGGCAAGACCGGGTGCGAGATGGAGGCCCTGGAGGGGGTGACGACCGGCCTGAACGTCGTCTGGGACATGGTGAAAGCCGCCGAGAAGGACGACGACGGGCAGTACCCAGAGACACGGATCGAGGACGTCGGGGTGGTCGAGAAGGAGAAACGCGAGGTGTAGATTTCGAGGAGGGCGGCATCGACTTCCTCCGTCTCACTAACTGCTCAGTATTCTGCCCGGCGCGTCGGAGAGCCTCCTCTCACGTGCGGTGGCGCGCGCTGGCTCGCGCGCGCCGTGACGTCGAAGTCGCATCGCGAGAAACGGTGCCTCGACCGCCGTACTCACCCGTCACCACGGAGCCTCGGAAGCGGACCCGGTGTCCGAGTCGCGCTGTTCCAGGTCGGCCTCCCAGGCGTCGTACCCTCCTTCCAGGTTGAGGACGCGGGCGTCGTCGTCGACGCCCTCGTAGGACTGGATGAGCCTGGCGGCCTGCCTGGAACTCTGGCCCAGCGGGCAGGCGACCACGATCTCGTCCTCCCAGTCCACGTCGGCCATCTCCTGGGGCAGGTGGGCGAACGGCAGGTTGATCGCCCCCGGGATGTGGCCCCGATCGTACTTCCGGCGCCCGCGGATGTCGACCACCTGGACCTCGTCGCCGTCTTCCAGCCGTTCCGCGAGTTCGGCCGGCGTGATCTCGTCGACCATGCTGGCCGGCAGTTGCCCCCGGAGTCGCTTAGTCCCATCGCTGCCGCCCCCGTCGTCGCCCTCACTGCCGTCGGACCGGACGCCGACGGTGCATCCGGAATTCGGTACGAGAAACACAGCCGTTATAGGCGGTCGTGGCCTACTGGCGGCCATGCAAGGTACCCCCAGCGTCGTCGGCGTCAGCGGCAGTCTCCGGGACGGGAGTTACACCCGGGCGGCGCTGACGCACGCGCTGGCGGCGGCCGAGGACGCGGGCGCCAGCGCGGAGTTGATCGACCTCCGGGAGTACGACCTCCCGCTGTTCGACCCGGACGTCGACGACGAGGACGCCGGTGACGCCGTCGAACTCAAGCGGAAGGTCCGGGAGGCCGACGGCGTTCTCCTCGGGTCGCCGGTGTACCACGGGTCGTACTCCTCTGCGTTCCGGAACTTCCACGACTACTGTAGCTTCGACGAGTACGAGGACACGGTCGTCGGCCTGCTCGTCGTCGCCGGCGGCGGCACCATCGCCAGCACGCTCGATCACATGCGGGTCACGGTCCGCGGGGTCCACGGCTGGGTGCTGCCCCACCAGGTCGGCATCCGGAACGCCTACCAGCAGTTCGAGTCCGTGGACGAACCGCTGGCCACCCTCTCGGACGGGACGCCCGTCGACCGGCAGTTCGTCGACGACGACCTCCGGGAGCGCACGGAGAAACTCGGCCGGAAACTCGTCGAGAACCTCCGGACCGGCCCCCACCCCCCGGCCAGCGAGTGGACGGCCGGCGAGGACTCGGCCGCCGACGATTGAGGCCGAGCGACGAGAGACGGCTATTCGAATTCGACCGGTTGGCCGGACTCGACCAGACGCTCTTTCTGCCGGCGCGGTAGCTCCTTGATCTCGTACTCGCGGGACATCGCGGCGGACTTCGAGTCGAACCGCTCGACGTGGACGACCTCCAGGGGCGTCCGTCCCCGGACGTACTTCGCACCGTCGCCCGCCTCGTGCTCGCGGACGCGCCGCTCTACGTCGGTGGTGTAGCCGGTGTAGTACGAGCCGTCGGCACACTCCAAAATGTACACGAAGTGTGTCACGGAGGGCAGTTCGGCGGACGACCCGGTAGTGGTTTCGGTCGGCTCACGCCCGGCGGGCGCGGTCGCGATGTACCTCTGCGATACCGGCGTTCGCCGAACAGCTCGGACACGCGTGTAGCTCCCCGTCCGCGTCCGAGAAGACGCGGGCGAATCGGTCCGAAACGTGCGAGCCGCAGTGATCGCAGGTTGGCATTCGTTCCCATCTGGCAGGGTATCTGCCAGTGAACCGAATTAGGCGTCTAATACTTAAATACTCTTTCCGAATTCTCACCCAATTTCGTCATTCGAGAACTTTTCTTCGGCCATGGGACACTATTTTACAGAACACGGGGTGGAGAGCACGCGAACGACAAGAGAATTTTTTCACACCGCTCCCTTCCTGCGGCTTTCCGTGTTCGACCCCCGGATACGTCAGATTTCGTGGGTGTGAGTGGCTGTCGCCCGGATCGAAGTGACAGAGTGTCGAAATTCCCGCCGCCATGATCCGGCGAAACTCGCCGGTTGCCCGCCGCCAACCGGCGTCCTCAGGCCCCCTCGCGGGGAGATTTGGGAACGCTTATAAATGGGGATAGCCAATTCCAGCGCGTATGGCAGACCTCATCGTCAAAGCCGCCGTGAAGGAAGCGCTCGACGACAAGAACGTTGCTTCGGACTTCTACGACGCTCTCGACGACCGCGTCGAGCAACTGCTCGATGACGCGGCACGGCGCGCCGAGGCCAACGACCGCAAGACCGTCCAGCCCCGCGACCTGTAAGGGCCAACCCCCTTTCTCCGTTCCCTTGCCGGACAGCCACGGGCATCTCGATCCCGGGCCGTCCGGCGGCGTTTTTCGGACCGGGAGCCGTCGGTGCTAGCACTCCCGGACCCGCGCACCGTCCCCGGTCCCGACCACGACGTCGTCGGCCAGTCCGACGAACAGGCCGTGCTCGACGACGCCCGGGACCGCAGAGAGGTCCGCGGCCAGTGCGGCCGGGTCCGGGATTGTACCGAACTCGCAGTCCAGCACCAGGTTCCCGTTGTCGGTCACGACGGGCCCGTCCTTGCGCTCGGCGGACCGGAGCGTCGGATCCCCGCCCAGGTCGCGTGCCCGGTCGGCAACCACCGTCCGGGCATCCGGTAGTACCTCGACCGGGACCGGGTGGTCCAGCGCGTCGGCCTCCTTCGAGGGGTCGACCACGACGACGAACCGGTCGGCCGCGGCGTCGACGTACTTCTCGCGGGCGTGGGCGGCGCCGCCGCCCTTGACGAGGTCGCCGTCGGCGACCTGGTCGGCCCCGTCGATGGCCACGTCCGGGGTCGCCTCGTCGAGGTCGGCCAGTGGAATCCCGGCCTCGCGGGCCAGTTCGCGCGACTGGAACGAGGTCGGAATCCCGCGGCAGTCCAGGCCCGAATCGACGTCCCGGCCCAGCGCCCTGATCGCGTGGGCGGCGGTGCTGCCCGTCCCGAGGCCGACGACGTCGCCGTCGTCGACGAACTCGGCCGCTCGCTCGCCCGCCGTTCGCTTCGCCGCTTCGCTACCCCCGCTGGCTTTCATGTCCGGACGAACCCGCTCGCGGGACAAAAAGCTACGTCGACCGTCCCGGCAGTTCCGACGGTCTTTTTGATCGGCCGTCGTACGGTTCGGTCATGCAGGACAGTGACGTGGCCGTCTCGCTGACGGACGTGCGGAAGACCTACCAGCTCGGCGAGCCGGTCCACGCGCTGGACGGCGTGAGCCTGGAGATTCCCCGGGGGAGCTACACCGCCGTCATGGGACCGAGCGGCTCCGGCAAGAGCACGCTGTTGAACCTCGTCGGGTGCCTGGACACCCCGACCGAGGGGACGGTGACCGTCGACGGCCGGGAGACCAGCGACCTCCGGGAGACGGAACTGGCCCGCATCCGCGGCGAGGAGGTCGGGTTCGTCTTCCAGACGTTCAACCTGATGCCGCGGCTGACGGCCCGCGAGAACGTCGCCCTCCCGCTGGTGTTCCAGGACGTGAGCAAGGACGAGCGCCACGAGCGCGCCGAGGCGATGCTGGAGCGGGTGGGACTGGGCGACCGCGTCGACCACCGGCCGAACGAACTGTCCGGCGGCCAGCGCCAGCGCGTCGCCGTCGCGCGGGCGCTGATCGCCGACCCCGCGATCTTGCTGGCCGACGAACCGACTGGCAACCTCGACACTGACACGGGCGCGAAGATCATGGCGCTGTTCGAGGAACTGTACGACGAAGGCAACACCATCCTCATGGTCACCCACGAGCGCCACGTCGCGGAACACGCCGAGCGCATCGTCCACCTGCTGGACGGCGAAGTCGAGGCGGTGGAGGAACTGTCCGGTGCCGGCCGGCCGACGGGCGCTGAAGTCGGTGACGGGAGCGGTGCTGGTGGTCCCGGCGACGACGGCCGCGGTGACGCCGAGGAGGGAGGTGAGCGGGCGTGAAACTCGGCGCCGCGTTCGGGATGGCCTGGCGGGCGATCAAGGGCCACAAACTCCGGTCGACGCTGACCACGCTGGGCATCGTCATCGGCATCGCGGCGGTCATCACGTTCGTCACCCTGGGCGCGAGTCTGTCGGCGGCCATCGTCGGCGACGTCGGCGCGGGCGAGGCCCAGACGATGAACGTGTGGGCCGGCCCCGAGGACACACAGGGTGGCGGCGGCCCCGGCTTCGGCGCGCAGCCGGTGTTCACCGAGCACGACCTCGACCGACTGCGGAACGTCGAGGGCGTCGAGTCGGTGATCCCCTACGGCCAGGTCGCCACGACCGCCGTCGGCCACGACGGCGACCGCGTCGCCACCAGCGGCGTCGTCGCCACGACGCCCGCCTACTTCGACGACGCCGAGTTCCGCGAGGGCGGCTCCTTCGAGCCGGGAACCCGTCAGGTCGTGCTCAACCCGGCGGCCGCCGAGCAGTTCGAGCAGAACGCCACCGTCGGGAGCACGGTCACCATCACCCTTGCGAACGGGTCGACCGTCGACGCGGAGGTGGCCGGCGTCCTCGACAGTTCCGAGGGTCAGTCCGCCTTCGAGGGCTTCGGCGGGTCCCCGCGGATCTACGTCTCCACGGACCCGTTCTACTCGACCCAGGTCGAGAGTCCCTCCCAGAGTGAAACCCAGCGGGTGTACTCGCTGTTGCTCGTGCGGGCCAGCGACCCCGAGACGGTCGAGGCGACCCAGGACCGCGTCCGGGGGTACCTCGAAGACGAATCCGACGCCGCGGACCTGGCGCCCGAGGACTACCAGTTCGAGGTCCAGACCAGCGAGGAGTTGCTGGAGCAGTTGCAGGACGTCCTCGACCGGTTGACCGCGTTCGTCACCGGCATCGCGGTGCTGTCGCTGATCGTCGGCGCCATCGGCATCGCCAACATCATGCTGGTCTCCGTGACCGAGCGGACCCGCGAGATCGGGATCATGAAGGCCGTCGGCGCGAAGAAACGCGACGTCCTCACGCTGTTCCTCGTGGAGGCGAGCGTCATCGGCATCATCGGCGCCGTCATCGGGACGTTGCTGGGAATCGTCGGCGGGTGGGCGGTCACCACCCTGCTGGACTTCCCGCTGACGTTCCCCGTCGAGTGGTTCCCCATCGCCGTCGTGGTCGGCGTCGCCGTGGGCGTGCTCTCGGGACTCTACCCCGCCTGGAGCGGTGCCCGGACCGACCCCATCGAGGCGCTGCGGTACGAGTGATCGGGACGAGTGGCATCGTCGAACAAGGCGTTTCGGTGACTGTGGACGCATCGGCCGCTCAGCTTCTCGTACGTCCGCCGGGCCTGGCCTGGTCGGCCTACCCACGTGGCGCGCGCTGGTGAGCGTGCCGAGCACTGCGAGGCCGCGAACCAGAGCCGCGCGAGGTCCCCGCGAGCGTGCGAGCGGGGGCTCGTCAGAGCTCGCTCTGACGGTGGACGAGTAACGCAGTCGGCTGGGGAGGGTGTGGCCATCCCTAGGTCAAGTGGTCGCTAGTGTTCACGGTTCGAACGGGCAACGCAAGCGGCATGCAAACCTAGGGATGTCCACGCCCTCCCCAACCGATTGCGGTGCTCGGGGCGCTCACGTCCGTTCGCGCCACCTGCGCTCCTCATCCCCCTCCCGCGTAGCTCGCGCGCGCCAGGGAGCCAGATTCGGACTGCGAAAAACTCGTGTGTCGTTGACGGTGAGCGACCGGCGTTTCCTTAAGTAGTTTCGAGAACTAATAAGGGTCAGTCGTCTACGTCCTCGACGGGTTCCAGCCGCCTGCCGACACTCAGCAGTCGCCAGACCGCCGCCGCGAGCACCGCCCCGGTGGCGTTGGCGGTCGCGTCGACGAGGTCGAACGACCGGAAGGGGAGGCCGTACTGGACGGACTCCACGACCAGGCCGAACCCGACGGCGGCGCCCACCGCGATTACGAGTCGCGTCCGCGAGCGTGCTGGGACGGCGTACGCGACGGTGACCGCCAGGCCGCCGTAGGCGACTGCGTGGACCCACTTGTCCATCCCGACGAGGCCCAGTGGACCGAGGACGGCGGCCGCTTCCGGGGGCCGCGTGACCGACACCGCGAAGATGGCGGCGGCGACGGCCACTGCGGCCGCCGCGCGGACGGGCCAGGGGAGCAGGGGAACGCGCACGACTCCGCGAACGCGGTCGACCGTCAAAAGGGAGGTGGATCGTCAGGAGAAAGCGACGGAGGAAACGAGAAGCCGCCCACAGAGGGGAGCGGACGTGACCGCCTAGTCGTCGTCCGAGGCGGCGTCGAAGGGGTCACGGGAGAACGCCTGGCCGAGGCCGGACTGTTCGAGCATGAACCCCTCCGACACCCGGCCGGCACCCGGCGCGAGCACGCGCTCGCCGTCCTCGTCGGACCCCGCGTCGGCCCCAGCGAGTTCCTCGGCACGGTCCAGCGCGGCGTCGACCACCTCGTCGTCGGGGACGACCGCGGCGAGCAGCCCCCAGTCGGCCATCTCCTCGGCGTCGTACTTCTCGCCGGTGAACATCATCTCGTAGGCGCGTCCCCGGCCGACGATGGCGGGGAGCCGCTGGGTCGCCCCGGCGCCGGGGATGAGGCCGTGAGTGATCTCCGGCAGGCCGTACTCGCTGGACTCGCCGCCGATGCGGACGTCGGCGGTCAGCGCCAGTTCGAGGCCGCCGCCGAGCGCGAGGCCGTCGACCGCAGCCATGACCGGCGCCGACAGCGACTCGATGGCGTCCATGACTTCCTGGGCCTGGCGGGCGACGGACTCGCCGGCGGTCTGGTCGTCCCGCCGGGCGATGGGCGCCCGCGTGTCCATCCCGATGGAGAACGAGCGGCTCCCGGCACCCGCCAGGACGACCGCGTCGGGGTCCTCGGCGGCCAGGCGGTCGGTCGCGGCCTGCAGGTCCTCGATCATCTGCTCGTTGATTGCGTTGAGCCGCGACCGCCGCTCTAGCCGCAGGCGGTAGACGTCGTTTCTGGGTTCGGACAGCGAGAGCGTCTCGAACATGGTCAGGTGCGGTCGTCGACGCAGGCGGCCAGTGACCGGCCGGACCCGGCGCCGAGGTCGACGTCCGGGTCCGACACCGACGTCGCGGCGCGGACGGCGTGTTTCATGTGCTCGAAGGCGTCGGTCGGCCGCCCGGCGAACTCCGTCGCCAGCGCCAGCGCCCGGTCGAGGACGGCGTCGTCGTCGACGACGTAGTTCAGCAGTCCCCAGTCGGCCATCGTCTCGGCGTCGAAGGTCCGGTCGGAGTGGACGAACTCGCGGGTTCGGTCGCGGCCGACCGTTGCGACGAGCCGTTTCGTCACGCCGGTCGCCCGGAGACGCCGCGGCGGGACTCCGCCACAGCAGTACTCGCTGGACGCGCCGCCGATCCGGAGGTCGGTGCACAGCGCCAGCGCCATGCCGTAGCCCCGGACGTTGCCGCGGGGCGCGCCGATGACCGGCACGCCCAGGGTCGCGCACGCGTCACAGGTCGCCTGCAGTTCCTGCTCGGCGCCGTACCCGTCGTCGTCGCCGTCCGCGTCGTCCTCGGTGATCGCGAACGCTTCCGGTTCGCCGGTGACGACGATGGCGTTCGGCTCCACCTCGCTGGTCGCCCGGCAGGCCCGCCGGAGTTCCGACCGGAACTCCCAGTCGTACGTGCCCGCCGCGAGTTCGGTGACGGCGACGCCCTCGTCGGTCACGTCGACCGACACGCGCCGGCCGTCGTACACCGACGACCCGTCCGCGAATGCCTGCCGTTCGATCTGTCGTTTGGAATCCGGTTCTCCCTCGTCCGTGGTTGGCTCCCGTCGATAGCTCATGCTAGCTGACCACCGTCGATCCTGAACACCTCTCCGTTGACGTACGATGCGCGCTCCGACGCGAGGAAGACGACGCACTCCGCGACTTCCTCGGGGTCGGCTTCCCGGCCCTGGGGAATCGACCCCTGGGACGCCTCGTCGAACCCGCCCTCCTGCAGGTCCTCGTAGGTCGCCGTCTGCACCAGCCCGGGTGCGACGGCGTTGATGCGGACGTCCCGGCCACCGAGTTCTCGGGCGGTCGAGCGTGTGAATCCTTCGATCCCGGCTTTGCTCGCTGCGTAGGCAGTCTGCCCCGGCCAGCTACTGCTTCCCGCGATGCTACTGATGTTGACGACGCTGCCTGCCTCGCCGCGTAGCATCGACCGGACGGCCCGCCGGGTGCAGTTGAACGTGCCGGTCAGGTTCGTCTCGATGGTCCTGGTCCACTCTTCGGGGTCCATCCGGACCACCAGTCCCATCGACATGACGCCGGCGTTGTTGACCAGCACCGTCACCTGGCCGTGGTCGTCCTCCACGGCGTCGAACGCCTCGTCGACGGCGCCGTAGTCCCTGACGTCGACCTGCCGGGTCGACACCTCGCCGGGGGCATCCGCGAACGCCGTCTCGGTCTCGGCCGCGGCCTCCTCGTTGCTGTAGTAACAGGCCACGACGGTCGCGCCGCGGGCCGCGAACGCCTCCGTGATCGCTCGGCCGATGCCGCGGGTGCCGCCCGTGACCAGGACCACCTCGTCGGCCATCCGGTCGGGCGCGTCAGTCATCGCCGAACCCCGCCTCGGCGTCAGCCGGCGTCTCGATGGCGACCGCCTCCAGGTCCGAGTCGATCCTGGAGACGAGGTCGGCCAGCACGCCCGCAGGCGGCATCTCGACGACGCGTTCGACGCCCATCTCCCCGAGTCGCTCGACGGCCGCGACCCACTGGATCGGCGAGACGAGTTGCTCTGGCAGGTCCCGCTGGGGCACCTCGGCGCGCTCGTACGGTTCCGCGCGGGTGTCCGAGACCACCGGCACCGAGGGATCCGAGAACTCGAACCGCTCGACGATGTCCGCCAGCCGGTCGGCCGCCGGTTCCATGACCGGCGAGTGCGAGGCCGTCGCCACGTCGAGTTCGCTCAGGACGACCCGGCCGCCCGCCTCCTCGATCCGGTCGCAGACGGCGTCGACGGCGTCCTCGCGGCCGCTGACCAGCGTCTGCCGCGGGCCGTTGTACGCGCCCACGCTGACGCCGTCGACCTCGCTCGCCGCGTCCTCGACCGTCTCGGGATCCGCCAGCGACACCGCGACCATCTTCCCGGGCCCTGCAGTCTCCTCGGCGTCGGCCATGGCCTGGCCTCGCTCGGCGGCGAACTGTGCCGCGTCCGGGCGCGAGAGCACGTCGGCGACGCCCATGGCGGTGATCTGTCCGAGGCTGTGGCCGGTCACGACGTCCGGCGTGGCGCCGTACCGCTTCTGGACGGCGTCGGTCGCCACGATGCCTGTCGTCAGCACCGCCTGGAGCATGTTCGGCACCTCCAGCAACGTGTCCGTGTCGGCGTCGAGCAACAGCGACTCCAGGTCGTCGTCCTCGAAGCGGTCCAGGGCCGCCTCGACCTCCGGCCAGGCGTCGAGGAACGGCGCGAGCATTCCCGGTTGCTGGGTGCCGCCGCCCGGATAGACGAACGCCGTCTTCACGCCCGCTCACCTCCGTCGACCGCGACGACCTGCGCGACGGCGACGTCGGCCTCGCCGTCGTGGCTCAGGCTGACGTCCAGTTCCGGGACCGTCCCGCCGAACGACTCGGCCAGCGCCTCGCGCGCTGTCGCCCCGAGGTCGAAGCGGGGCCGGGGGTCGCCCCGGGCGACCTCGATGCTGGCGAACGGCACGGCGTCGTCGGTCGACAGCAGTTTGTAGAACGCCTCCTTCGCGGCCCACCGCGCGGCGTAGTGCTGGGCGGGGTCGCGGGTGCCCTCGCAGTAGGCACGCTCTGCCTCGGTGAACGCCCGCTCCTTGATCCCGGCGGCGACCGACTCGTCGAACCCCCGGAACGTGGCGACCGACTGCACGTCGACGCCGGTCCTGACCCGGGGGTCGGCGTCCCCGCCGACGTCCCTGGCGATTCGCTCGCGGACCCCGGCGGTCCGCTCGCGGTCGTCCGGCCGGTAGGCGTGCCCGTCGCCGGTTCGGCGGGCACCCTGGCTCCGCGCTGACTGACCGTCCTCGATTGGCTCCGACACCATGGTTCGTTACGTCGACTCGAAGACGAGCGCCCCGTTGGTCCCGCCGAAACCGAAGGAGTTGCTCAGCGCGACGTCGACGTCGGCGTCGCGGGCTTCGGTCACGACCGGCACCGGGCAGTCGTCGTCCCTGTTCTCGCAGTTCTTCGTCGGGGGCATGACCCCCTCGTCGACGGCGTTGACGGTGAACGCCGCCTCGATGGCCCCGCTGGCTCCGTACGGGTGGCCGACGAGTGACTTCGTGCTGGTCACCGGCGGGCAGTCGTCGAACACCGCGTTCAGCCCCGTCGACTCGTGGACGTCGCCCGTCGGCGTCCCGGTCGCGTGGGCGTTCACGTGGTCCACGTCGGCGGGGTCGACGTCCGCGTCCGCCAGCGCGGCCTCGACCGCCTTCCGCATCCCGGCGGCGTCGTCCGGGGGCTTCGTCGGGTGGGAGGCGTCGGCGCTCAGGCCGGCCCCGCCCAGCGTCGCCAGGGGGGTCGCGCCTCGTTGCTCGGCGTGCTCGCGGGATTCGAGCACGAGGACCGCCGCGCCCTCGCCGACGACCGTGCCGTCGCGGTCCTCGTCGAAGGGCCGGCAGGCCGCCTCGGGCTCGTCGTCGCGGGTGCTCAGCCCCCGCAGTGCGCCGAAGGTGCCGAGGATGGTCGGCGTGAACGTCTCGGCACCGCCTGCCAGCATGACGTCGGCCCGTCCCGTCCTGATGTCGCTGGCGGCGTCGCTGATGGCGTGCGCGCCGGCCGCACAGGCCGTCGTCGGCGTGCGGTTCGGCCCGTGGGCGTCGAACTCGATGCTGACGTGGCCTGCCGCCAGGTTCGGCAGGTACCGGATGATCGCGCGGGGGGAGACGCGGTCACCGGCGGCGACCTGCTCGGCGTACTCCTCGAACTCCAGGGCGCCACCCATCGCCGTCCCGATGCTGGTGCCGACCGTGGTCGACCCGCGGTCGTCGCCGGACCGGTCGAGGTCGGCGTCCGTCAGCGCCTCCTCGGCCGCGCGGACGGCGAACTGCGTGAACCGACCCATCCGGCGGGAGTCGGCCAGCTCCCACTCGTCGGGGTCGGCGTCCACCTCGAACGCGACGTTCGGGATCTTGGGGTACTCCGAAGCGTCGAAGAGAGTAATCGGTCCGGCGCCGCTGTCGCCACGTTTCACCGCCGACCAGGTCTCGTCGAAGTCCTCGCCGGCCGCGGTGACGGCTCCCAGGCCCGTGACTACGACGTCGGTCATGCCCGCAGCTTCTGCTGGACGAGCTCCTTGAGATCCCCGACCGTCTCGAGTTCTTCCAGTTTCTCGTCGGGAATGGAGATGTCGTGCTCCATCTCGATGATCTCGACCACCTCGATCACCGCGATGGAGTCAAGATCCAGGCCCTCGGATCCGAGCGGCGTGTCGTCCTCGTACTCGCCTGCCTCGATCCCGGTCGCCGTGGCGATGACCTCTTCCACGGACGTGTCAGCCTCCGTTTGTGACATGGCTAACAGGAGGGGACTCTCCATTGCTACTTAATATTTGCGTCTAACGCCCGGTGAACACAATTAGGTCGTGGAAAACGAACGTTCTTAGTTCCTAGATTTTAAGCAACGGTTCCGGTTATATACGTTCGATTACCTAACGGTAACCACCCCCGACGGACCCCCGGCCGAGGACGACGGTCACCCGCCGGCCCCGGTCGTCGGACGAAACGGCGGGACGGCGACGGGAAATCATGCTGATCTACCTGCTCGGGCGCCCGGACCGTCGAGGTGACCACCGACTGCCGGTACGCCGAGCTGTGCGCTCTCGCCGGCGAATATTCTAGATGATTAGTGCTCAACGAACTCGATCAGGATGCCGCCCGTCGAGCGTGGGTGGAGGAAGGCGACGTCGTGGCCCCAGGCGCCCGGGCGGGGTTCCTCGTCCACCAGGCGGACGCCCGCCTCGCGCGCGGTGTCCAGGGCCGCCTCGATGTCGTCGGTCTCCAGCGCGAGGTGGTGGATGCCGGGGCCGTTCCGTTCGAGGTACCGCGGGATGGATCCGCCGGCGTCCTCGGTCGGTTCCAGCAGTTCGAAGTAGCCGTTGCCGAACTCGAGGAAGGTGATTCGCAGGTCGTCGAACACTTCCTCGTGGGCGACCGGGGCGTCGAACAGGTCGCTGTAGCGGTCGGCGAGTTCCGCGGCGTCGTCGGTGGCGATTCCAGCGTGATCGAAGCGCATACCAACCCGTACGTTCGCTCACAAGAAAAACGTTGGAGGCTCGACGGGACGACCGAATTTTCCCCGGCGACAACGTTTTTGTACTGATAGGTCGGTGCAGAAAACGTGGCAGTTACGCGCGACCGAACGGAGGTCGCCGCTGGACGACGGTGAGCAACACGATGTACGACTTCGAGGGCGAGACGGTGCTGGTCACGGGCGGAACGAGAGGTATCGGCAAGGAGGCCGGTCGCCTGTTCCTCGAACACGGCGCGACGGTCGTCCTGAACTACCACGACGACGACGAGGCCGCCGAGCAGGCCCGTTCGGACCTGTCCTCGACCGGTCCCGGCGAGGTTCACCTCGGCAAGTTCGATGTCGCCGACGAGGTGGCCGTCGACGAGGCCGTGGAAGCCATCTGGGAGGAGTACGGCCCTATCCGGCATCTCGTGAACAACGCGGGCGTGCTGGCCAACGTCGGCCCCCTCGTGGGCATGGAAAGGGACGACTGGGACAGCGTCGTCGACGTGAACCTCGGCGGCGCGTTCAACGTCGTCCGCGCCGTCGGCAAGCGGATGGTGCTGGCGGGCATCGACGGGAGCATCGTCAACGTCTCCAGCATCACCGCCAGGCGCGGATTCCCCGGCGAGATCCACTACGGTGCCAGCAAGGGCGGCCTGGTTTCGATGACCCGCGCGCTCGCCCGCGAACTCGGTCGCCGGAACATCCGCGTCAACGTCGTCCTCCCCGGGTACACGAAGACGTCGATGGCCGACACCGGCCACTTCCCCGGGGCGGACTTCGAGGACTTCCGCGAGAAGGAACTCTCCCGGGTTCCCCTGGAGCGGCGGATGGCCGACCCCGAAGAGGTGGCGGAGGTCATCGTCTTCGTCGCCAGCGACCGCGCGAGCTACATGACCGGGTCCGAGATCCGGGTCGACGGCGGACGACTCGCTTGATCGGTCGTGGGTCGAGTAGCAGATTGACCTGGGCTCCCGGCGCGCGCGAGCAACGTGCGCGAGGGACGAGTTGAGCGTCCGGGTGCGCGTGCCGAGCACCGCGAGGCCGCGAACCCCGGCCGAACGAGGAGGCTGGGGAGGGTGTGGCCATCCCCAACCGATTGCGCTCCTCACTTCGTTCCGGTGCTCATCCCTCGCGCAGTGTTTGTTCGCGGTCGCCGAGGGCGACACGCTCACCAGCGCGCGCCGGGGCGGTTGGACGTGCTGGCCGTATCACTGGCCGGTATCCGGACCTGGCACGTTCACGTCCCGTAGCGATTTGGTCGCGGCGTGCGATGAGTAGGTATGCCACGGACAGCGGTGATCGCCGGGGTCGGCCCCGGCCTGGGCGAGTCGATAGCGCGCAAGTTCGCGGACGAGGGGTGCTCGGTCGGCCTGTTCGCGCGCTCGGAAGACTACCTCGACGAACTCGCCGCGGACCTGCCGGGCGAGGCCCTGGCGGTTCCGACCGACCTCACCGACCCCGACGCGATCAGGGCGGGGTTCGACGCGGTGCGCGAGGATCTCGGCCCCGTGGACGTGCTGGTCAACCACGCCAGCGCAGGGTCCTGGAAGGGCCTGCTGGACGCCAGCGTCGAGGAGTTCGAGCGCGCGTTCCACGTCAACGGCCGGGGCGCGTTCGTCTGCTCGCAGGAAGCCGTCTCCGACATGCTCGGCCAGGAGGGACGCGGGGCAGAAGCCGACCAGGACGACGAAGCCGGCGGGACGATTATCTTCACTGGCGCGACGTCGGCGGTCCGCGGGCGGGAAGGCGCTATCGGCTTCTCCGCCGCCAAGTTCGCCGCCCGGGGGATGGCCGAGTCCATGGCCCGGGAGTTCGGCCCCGAGGGCGTCCACGTCGCCCACGTCGTCGTCGACGGCCAGATCCGCACGCCGCAGGCCCGCGAGTCCGACCGCCCCGCACACGAGTTCTTCGACCCCGACGAGATCGCGGAGACCTACTGGCACCTCGTGGAACAGGACCGCTCGGCGTGGACGCTGGAACTGGACCTCCGGCCCCACGTCGAGGAGTTCTGAGCGGCCGGACCCCCGGTACCATCGCCCGACGGCGGCCGGTCACCCCAGGGTTTTAAAAAGGCAGGCGGACAGACAGTTAACGAGTACGGCTGGTCGGTGGAGTAATACGATGTCTGGATACGATTCCTCATCCGCGGACGGGGGACGGACGGCCGAGGAGGCGTTCCTCTTGATCGCGCCGGTCCCGTCGCTGATGCTGTACGAGGACGGGCGGGTCAGCGCCTGGAACGAGGCCGCCGAGGACCTGTTCGGCTGGAGCGAACCGGAAGTGCTCGGGCGCATTCCGCCGTTCGTGCAGGCGTCCGAGCGCGGGCGCTGGCGCGAGCACATGGAGCGCGCCCTGGACGGCGAGCGCGTCCAGGGCGCGGAGTTCTCCCTGCGGACCATCCGGGGCGGCAAGATCCGGGCGACTGTCTCGATGGCCGCCTTCTCGGGCGACGTTGGATCGGTGCTGGTGGTCATCCAGGACCGGACGCGGCTGGTCGAACTGACCCACGAGGTCCGGCTGTTCAACCGCGTCCTGCGGCACAACCTCCGCAACGACCTCAACCTCGTCACCGGCTACGCCGAGATGCTGGCGGGGGAACTGGACGACGACCGCCTGCGCTCGATGGCCATCGAGATCAGGGAGAACGCCGACGAGGTGCTGGCCATCGGCGACACCGCCCGCGAACTGGACGCCGTCGTCGGCGGCATCCAGGACCTCAAGGTCGTCCAGCTAGACGAGATCGTCCGGACGCTGGTGGCTGACTACCGGTCCGTGGCGACCGTCGACTGTGATCTGTCGCCGGTGCGCGCCCGGGCCATCCCGGGCGTGGACATGGCCATCGACCACCTGCTGGAGAACGCCCTCCAGCACAACGACGCCGACGACCCCCACGTCGAGGTCACCGTCCGGACGACCGTCGAGGACGACGAGCGCTGGGCGGAGGTGGTCGTCGCGGACAACGGCCCCGGCATCCCCGAGGCCGAACGCGAGGTGCTGACCGAGGGCGCGGAGACGGCCCTCCACCACGGGAGCGGCCTCGGCCTGTGGCTGGTGTATTGGATCGTCCAGAAGACGAACGGCGAACTGGCGTACGAACCGAACGACCCAAAGGGGAGCGTCGTCACGCTCCGACTGCTCGCGGACCGATGATCGGCCGGAAACGTAATGACCGAGCAGGTCGTGTTTTAGTATTGTCATGACGGCGGAGGGTGACCTCGGCCCGTTCGACCGGGTCGGCGACCGACTCGCCGACGCGTCACTGGAGGATCCGGGGACCTACTGGCGGACGGGGTTCACGCTCGCCGCCGTCGACGCCGGGTACGCCTTCGAGCGGACGGCCGACGTCACGTCCGTCCTCGCTGAACTCCGGGAGGGCGACGTGGCGGTCGTCGGCGCCCCCGGCGTCGGCAAGAGCACCGCCTGCAAGCAGGTCGCCTGCCGGTGGCGCGAGGACGACGGCCCGGTCTACTACGCCGAGGCCCCCGACGCGGACGCCGACCTCTCCCGACTGGTCGACCGCATCCACGACGCCGAGGGCCACGCGCTCGTCGTCCTCGAAACCGCCGTCGGGGACGACGGGACGCTGGCGTCGGCGCTGCTGGACCGCTCGTCTGCCCGCGAGGACGTGAGCGTCCTCCTGGAGGTCCACCGCCCGGCGGTCGACGAACCGGGCGGCGACGAGGCCACCGTGGCACGGGAACTGCTCGCCGCGACGTCGACCCACGAACTGCCGGCGCTGGACCGCGAGGCGTTCGAGGCCGCCGTCGAGCACTTCGAGACGGTCACCGGGGACGCGGTCGTCCAGCCGGCGGGAACCATCTTCGACGACATCCGCCAGCGCGGCGTCGAGGGGAACGAACTCCTGCACCTGGCCCACCGGGTGAGCGCCGACGGCGAGAGCAGTTTCCACCGGGCCGTCCAGCACGAGTACGAACGGTGTGCGGCCGCACCGGATCCGGTGGGCGACATCGCGTTGCTGGTCAACCTCCTCAACGCGGCGGACCTCCCGCTGTACTCGGAGTTGCTGTTCGCCGTGGACGCACCCAACGAGGCCGTCGACGAGGCCATCGACCGACTCCTGGACGACGTCCTCTTCCGGCAGGTGGGCCGGCCCGCCTTCGCCTCCTACCACCGCCTGTGGTCGGCGCTGTACCTCGAACAGTTCCTCGAACGCGCCGAGGACCCCCACGAGCGGTTCGCGGAGGCCGTCGGCGCCATCCTGCGGGCGATGGATCCCGACGAGCGCGACCGGTTGTGGTCGTGGGTGCTCGAACACGCGACCCACGGACCGGCCGACGAATCGCCGGCAGACGACGGCGACGGCGACGACATCCTCACGTCCGACGCCCGGACGAAGACGACGGCCGTGGGGACGACCGCCCGCGTCGTCGAGCAACTGTTCGCCGTCGGGACCCGGTGGCCGGACCTGGCGCCGCTGTTCGGGACCAGCGAACGCGACGCGCTCCCGCTGGCAGAGCACTGCTCGACGGTCACCCGGACCCGGGCCGTCTCGACCCACGGGCGGATGTACTTCGACCGCGGCGACTTCGAGGCGGCCCTCCAGGAGTTCGAGCACGCCCAGCAGTTGCTGGAGGCTGCCACCGACGTCTCCCCGCGACTGGCCGACCGGTTCCGGATCGACTACTTCGTCGACCGCGGGCGGGTCGCCGTCCGGCGGGGCAAGTTCGACCGCGCGGACTCGTGCTACCGGGCGGCTCACGAGATGGCGACCGACCTCGGGGACCGCCGGGGCCGCGCCCGGGCGCACATGCACCTCGGGGTCACGGCCGTCAAGTCCGGTGACCTGTCGGCGGCGGTGGCCCACCTCACCGCCGGCGAGCGCCTGTTCCGGGACTGCGACGACGCCTTCGGCGTGGCGAAGTCGCTCGGCCGACTCGGGGTCGCCCGCCTGCACCGGGGCGAACTCGACGCGGCGACGGACGCCCTCGAACGGGCCATCGAGCAGTTCCAGCGACTCGGCGACCGGATGAACGTCGCCCGCTACCGGAACAACCTCGGCATCGTGGCGATGTCCAGGGGCGACTACGAGACGGCGGCCGCCCACTACCGCCAGAGCCTCCGGATGAACCGCGAGAGCGGCAACCGCGCCGGCGTCGCCAAGAACAACCTCAACCTCGGGAACCTCTCGATGAAGCGCGACGACGACGAGGCGGCGAGGCGACACTTCCAGGAGGCCCTGTCGGTCGCCCGGTCGCTCGGCGACCGCGACACCGAGTCGACCGCGCGCAACAACCTCGGCGTGCTGGCGGCCGACCGCGGGGACCTGGACGCCGCAGTCAGTTACTTCCGCCAGAGCCTGGACATCTGCCGCACCACGGGCAACCGCCGGGGCGAGGCCCGCGCGCTGAACAACCTCGGCGACGTCGCCCGCGAGCGCGGCGACCTCGACGAGGCCGAATCCTACCACCGCGAGAGCCTCGAGATCCGCCGGGAGACCGGCGAGGCCGAGGGGCGGGCGAACTGCCACCGGATGCTCGGCCGCTGTGCGCTCGCCCGTGAGGACCTGGACGCGGCCGAAGACCAGTTGCGGACCGCCCTCGACCGGTACGCCGAACTCGGCGACGACGTCGAGCGTGCCCAGACGCTCCGCCTGCTCGCCCGGGTCGCCCGCGAGCGCGGCGACGTCGACGCGGCGCTGGACCGCCTGGTCGAGAGCGTCGAACTGTTCGGTCGCACGGCCTCGGACCGCCGCGAGGAGACCGTCGAGGAACTGGAGGCGCTGGCCGCCGAGCACGACCGCGAGGTGCCGGTGGGTCCGCTTGCTGACGCGGGCGAGTCGCCGTCCTGAACCGGCTCAGACCGGTGCGAGCAGTTCCAGGGTCAGGTCGCTCGTGAGGTAGACGTACAGCAGGAGGATCTGGATGGCGTTGAACAGGCCGTGAACCACGGTCGGGACGACCAGGTTCTCGGTGCGGGCGTACACCCACCCGAACACCAGCGACCCGGCGAAGATCAGCGCCACCATGACCCCGGTCGCCCGGAGGTCGGGGTTGTAGTACACCGGCAGGTGGACGACGGCGAAGACGAGACTGGCGAGAACGACCGCTGCCCCTTTGCCGTAGGCGCCGTAGAGGCGCTTCTGGACGACGTTGCGGAACACCAGTTCCTCGACGGGCGCGTTGACGAACAGCACCAGCGGTACCAGCACCAGCAAGAAGGAGGGGCCGCCGGAGAACGCCGGTTCCAGCGCCGCGTTCGGCGTCGTCGGCAGGCCGAGCAGTTCGACGACGGCGCCGAGTCCGGTCAGCGCGGCGAACCCGCCGACGGTCCCGCCCACGACGTACAGCAGGTCCCGGCGCGTCGGCGTCCGGACGTCGAGGTACGACCACCCTCTCCCCGACCACCTGAGGTACCCCCAGACCGCCAGCACCATCCCCGCGTAGGAGGCGACGAACAGCACGACGACGTTCTCGGGCGCCGCCGTCTCGCCCGGTTCGATCCCGAACGCCAGGACCGCCGGGACCGCCGCGACGACCTGCATGACCATCGCGGCGACCGCGACCCCGAGGGCCACGGCGGCGGCGCGGAGTTTCCCCGGTCCGTTCATGTCCGGGAGTTGGGGGCACCGACTGATAAAGGTCAACCTACTCGCCGACGCTCTCACCGGCGCGCTAAAACGTTTTCAGTGTCCGTGCCCTCCCTAGCTTCTGATGCCGAGGTTCCGGGCGTTCGCCGACAGCAGACGCGTCAACGCCGTCACCAACTGGCTGGCGACGGTGGTGCTACTCGTCGCGGCGGCCGCGCTCGCGGTCGCCGGCCAGCGCCTCTGGCCGCTGTTCGCCCTCGTCGCCGTGGGCGTCGTCGCCGTGCCACCGGCCCGCACGCGGGACCCGTGGGTCACCCTGCCGGCCGAACTGGTCGTGCTGGTCGCGGCACCCGTCGTGACCCGCGCCGCGGGGGTCACGACCAGCGTGACGCCGTTCGTCGCAGTGGCGGCGCTGGCCCTGCTGGTCGTGATCGACCTCGACGCGTTCACCTCCCTGGAGATGACCCCCGGGTTCGCCGTCGCGTTCGTCGTGGTCACGACGATGGCCTTCGCCGGCACCTGGGCCATCGCGGAGTTCGCCGCCGACGCGCTGCTGGGCACCTCCTACGTCGGGGGCCAGCGCGAGACGAACCTCGACCTGCTCACCGCGACGCTCGTTGGCGTGCTCGCGGGCGTCGCCTTCACGGCGTACTTCCGGGAGGCCGGCCGGGTCGGCTACCTCCGGGAGGCGTCGGCCACCCGTCGGGTCGACGGAGTGGAGGACGCCACCGGAACCACGGGGACCGACGGTGCCGACGAGGAGGACGGCGTCGAACACTCGCCGGCCTACCGCACGGCCATCCGGGCGTTGCAACTCCTGCTTGTGGGCATCGTCGGCTACTCGGTGGTGGTCCTGAACGGGGGCCTGTTCGTCAACAGCGCCGTCCCCCTGGCGCTGACGCTGCTGCCGTCTGCCGTTCGGCGCCGGTACGGCTACCCGATGTACGCCGGCCTGGCGCTGTTGATCTCGCTGGCCGCCACGCTGCACGCCGTCGGCGCGCTCGGCCCCTACAGCACCGTCGGGTGGTACGACAGCGTCACGCACGCGCTGTCCTCGACGCTGGTCGCCGGCGTCGGCTACGCCCTCGCCCACGCCCTCGAACTCCACACCGACGAGGTGTCCTTCTCCCCGCGGTTCCGGGCGGCGTTCGTCGTACTGTTCGTCCTCGCAGTCGGGGTGCTCTGGGAACTGCTGGAGTTCGGCACCGGTGTCCTCTCGGCGGTCGTCGGGGCCGGCGACGTGCTGGCGCAGTACGGCGTCGAGGACATCGTCTACGACCTGGTGTACAACACCGTCGGCGCGCTGCTGGTCGCGCTGTGGGGAACGGGGCTCTTCCGGCAACCGGCCCGGGTGCTGTCCGCGGGGGTCGGCGGCCTGTTCCAGCGGGAGTGAGACGGCGGCCGAGGACCGCGACGGCCCCCTGCGGGCGGGTGCGTCCGTGCCTGTTCGTGACA
The DNA here is from genome assembly GCA_003021085.1 of Halobacteriales archaeon QS_1_68_20. Taxonomy (GTDB): domain Archaea; phylum Halobacteriota; class Halobacteria; order Halobacteriales; family PXRE01; genus PXRE01. Next base: position 24,613 of record PXRE01000005.1, read on the forward strand.
CCGGGAACGCCCGACTTACTCCAGGCGCTCGTTGACGGCGTCGGCGTCGTACGCCAGCGCCAGTTCCCGCGAGCGGCCGCGCCCGTCGACGTCGGCGTACTCCGTCTCGACGATGCCCAGCTGTTCGAGTTTGTTGATGATCTCGGAGTAGCGAGTGTACCCGAGGCCGGTCTCGTCGTGGAACGCCTCGTAGACGTCGCCGGCTTGCCCGCCGTCGTGGTCCGCGATGACCCGGACGAGCGACCGTTCGCTGTCCGACAGCGCCTGCAGGCTGTGGCTGAGGTGGACGTACTTCGACTGCTCGTAGGCCTCCTCGACGTCCTCGATGCTGACGGTCCGGGAGGCGCGCATCTCGGCGTTTAGCCCGGCCCGCCGCAGCAGGTCGATGCCGACCCGGAGGTCGCCGCTCTCGGCGGTCAACTCGGCGACCCGGTCGAGCACCTCGGGGCCGATAACGTCCTCGTGGAAGCCCCGCTCGACCCGCTCGCCCAGGATGTCGACGATCTCGCCCTCGCCGTACACGGGGAAGTACACCTCCTCCGGGCGGAACACGGACTGGACGCGGCCGTCCAGTTCCTCGATGACCTCCAGCGACAGGTCCGAGGAGACGACGATGACGCCGATCCGGGCGCCGCCCTGGGTCTCGTGGGCCCGCAGGAGCGAGTACAGGGTGTCGGAGGCCTCGCTCTCGTAGAACAGGTAGTTCACGTCGTCCAGCGCCACCACCAGCACCTCGTCGTCCTCGACGAGTTTGTCGGTGACCTGGCCGAACAGTTTCTTGAACGAGACGCCCGAGGAGGGCGGTTCGTAGTCGAAGATGCCCTCGAACACCCGCGAGAAGACCGAGTACCGCGTCGAGTCGACCTGGCAGTTGACCCGGACCGTCCGTACCCCCGACTGGGTGGCGAGTTCGTCGAATACCTTGTAGACGGCCGTTGTCTTGCCCGTGCCGGGCGGCCCCTGGACCAGGCAGTTCAGCGGCCGCGACCCCCGGACGGCCGGCCGCAGCGCGTACTTCAGGCTCTCCATCTGGCTCTCCCGGTGCTTGAACGTCTCCGGGACGTAGTCGATCTCGAAGACGTGCTCGTTGCGGAACACGGACTCGTCCCACGACAGCATGTCGTCGCCAGGGTCGCCGCCCATATCACTTCCACCTAGCTCGCGGGGTCACTTAATGATTCGGCAGTCGGCTTCGTCGGCGGCCAGCGAGCGGAATTCGGGAGACACGACGGACTTCGTTTGCGTCCGGACGACTCGAAAATGGTGCTGGCACCCCGGATTACTCGTCGTCGCTCGACTCGTCCGTCCGCGTTCGCTCGTCGTCCCCCGGCCCGTCGGACCGCGCCTCCTCCTCCTCGTCCAGTAGTGGTGACTCCCGGAGCTCCCTGGGGTCGGGCCGTTCGTCCTCGTGGTGGCGCGCGGCTTCCAGCTGGCTGTTCACGAGTCGGTTGACCTGTTCGCCCCAGACCTCGTCGGGATGGGTTCGGACGTACTCCGCCCACCGGAGTACTTGCTGGATGCGCTGCTCGCGGTTGCGAGCGTGTTTCTCAGCGAGTTCGTCGGAGTTCGTCATAGTCGTCCTCGACGCCGAGTCGTTCGACGTACCGTTCGAGCGTGCTGGTGTCGAGATTCCCTTCGGCCGTGCGGTAGAGGTGGATGGCGTCCTCGACGTCCTTCTGTGCACCCATGCCGAGTTTGTAGGCGATCTGGAGTTCCAGTTCGCCGATCCGGATCTCCTCGCCCGCGAGTCGAACGGTCGTCGTCTCTCGCAACGACGTCCGGTCGTACTCGTCGGTCGAGAACTTCAGTTCGACGTTCGGGACGAGGTGGCCGTCCTCCGCGACGCGAAACGGTAGTTCGTCCGCGAGGGTCCCGTGTAACCGGTCGAGCGGCATCGCGGATCCCCAGAACCCGGCGTCCTGGAGTTTGCTGGCGAGTTCGTCGGCGGTCGTTTCGTCGAACCGCTCGACCAGCACGTCGATGTCCTCGGTCGCGCGTGCCCGGCCGAACAGGACCGCCACGTAGCCGCTGACGGCCGCGTACTCGATACCGACGTCGTCCAGGACGGCTACCACGTCCAGCAGCAACCGGTCGAGGTCGCTCGGCTCCCTCGAAATGACGACCTCGTCACCGGTGAACTCCATGCCCGGGATAGCGACCGGGAGCTACTTGAATCCGGGGATGGATCGCACCCTGGCCGGACGTTCCCGACGTTCGTCCTAGCAGTCGTACCAGCCCACGTGGTTCATGTGGTACACCATCTCGTCGCCGAGGGTGTCGAGGTAGCAGGAGTGGCAGTCGCCCACCTGCGAGGTCGCGTCGTAGTCGTGGTAGTTACAGGGCGTGTCGTTGCCGGACTCGGCGCCCGTCGCGCCCAGCGCCTGGTCGAACTCGTAGGTGTTGTAGATCCACTCCAGGGTGTCGTCCTCCTCGCTGACGTAGTTGAACGTCGCCGTCGTCTCCTCCCGGATGGCGTAGGCCGTCTCGGGCCACTCGAAGGTCGGTGCCTCGTTGTCCTGGGCGGCGCCGAGGAAGTGCGTCGAGGTCACCTCGAATCCGGGGTCCTCCCACCGACTCCAGCCGTCGACCTCCCGCAGGGCCTTCAACAGCACTTGCGCGCCCAGCGAGTGGATGACGACGCGAACCGGGTAACTGGGGCAACTCCCTTTGATCTGGACCAGGGCGTGGGCGAGCGCGTGGCCGTTGCCCTGTGCGATGGACTCGCCGGCCTCCCAGTCGTTGCCGGTGTCGGAGTCCCAGGTGTACCCGACCACCGTCCCGGAGACCCGGCACCGACGAGGGAGTCCTCGGCCTCGTGCCGCTTGTCGTGCGCGTCGCTCTCGTCGTTGCGTCACCCGTGGACGAAGATGGTCACGTCGCTGGCGCAGGCGGTGTCGATGCCCGGAACGGCGCCGTTGGTCTCGAACTCCCACTTGGTGTACCCGGATTTCAGTTCCCCGGAGTCGGTATCGTAGTGGCCACGCGTCGAGATGACGGGCATCCCGGTGGCCGAGGCGGGCGAGGAGAGCGCGCCCACCGTCGCTACCCTGTAGTCGCCGTACCTGTACGCTTCAGGAACTGCCGTCTGTCGATCATGGTCTGGCTCCCTGGGGCCGCTCACAGTTGGGCACCACTGGACGCCCACGGCCCACGTGCAGTGGCGACCTGGCCTGTGTGGCTTGCTGGCACGGCCCCCGAGAGTAATTTACGAACTAATAGCTTATAAAAATTCACGAAAATAAGGTGAACTTGGCTGTGGTTGGTTAGTCACTGAACTGGAGGTGTCGGCTTCTTGCTCTTATATTGGTCTCGACCGAATATAATATATTTAAAGAAACAGGGGGGAAGCGGCCGATCCTGGCTTATAAGCCGAGCGAGTGGACGGTCCGGTGGAGTTCGCCGTCAGAGGTATCCGACGAGGGTCTCGACGGCCTGATCGAGCACGCCGTCTCGAATTCGGCACACGTAGTCGGTCATCAGGTTCGGTTTGAGCGACGCCACCGCATTCGCCTGGTGGAACGTGACGATGCTGGGTGGTGATACGTTACCCGTCGAACTGCCCTGTAACGGACTCGAAACGAACAATCGTCGGCCTCACTCCTCGAACTTCTCCAGCAGTCCCTCGTAGAACGCCGCCTCCTCGTCGCCGTCCTCGGCCAGTTTCTCGACGATCAACTCCGGCGTCGAGCGCGCGAGGTGGTCCTTGACGGGCGAGCGGTTCACCACGAGGTCGCCGTCCGCCAGGCCCTTCGCCTCGATGCCGTCGACCTGGACGTCGAAGTCCGCGACCTCCCGGATCTCGCCGGCGAGGTGGGAGACGAACACCGCCGTCGCCTCGCCGCGCAACGCCTCCAGGATGCCCGCCATGATGATGGCGCTGGCGCCGGGTTCGGTGATCGACTCCAGTTCGTCCACCAGCACGAGGCGGCCGTCCGCGCCCTCGACGAGGTCGCCGAACTGCCGCAGGGTCGACTCGAAGGCCCCGGCGTCCAGCGTCCCCTGGGTCGCGGCGTGGTAGTGCAACTCCTCGAACCGCTCGACGCGGGCGGATTCGACCGGGACGGGCATCCCCATGTGGGCCAGCACGACCACCGCCGCCACGAGGTCCAGAAGCGAGGTCTTGCCACCGCTGTTGACCCCCGAGAGCAGGGTGACGCCGTCGACGTCGTAGTCGACGGGGTCGACCGCCTCGAACGGTTCGTCCAGCAGCGGCGACCGGCCGCCCGCGATGGCGACGCCGCGGCCGCCGAACTTCGGCAAGGTAGCGTCGAAGTCACGTGCGAACCGCGCGACCGCCAGTTCCACGTCCAGTTCCAGTGCCCGCCGGACCAGCGACTCGGCGGCCTCGCGCTCGTCGGCCAGCGTCGCGGCGAGTTCGCGCTTCAACTCCGTGGCCCGGCGGTCCCGGGCGCCGGTCAACTCCTCGCGCAGGCGGTTGACGGCCGCGCCGTCGTGCCCGACCGGGAACGTCGGTTGCTCGGGGAACGCCCGGCGGGCGATGTCGGCCTCCGCGCCCTCCAGGTCCAGGGCGTCCACGAGGTGGTCCCGGGCAGCCTGGATGGCACCCTCGAACTCCTCGGTGAGTTCCCGCGACAGTAGCGAGTCGACGCCGGCGCCCTGCTCGACCAGCGAGAGGAGGTCCGCCCCTTCGACGGTGACGTCGCGCTCGCGGATCGCACCGCGCAACCGGTCGTTGGCGACGGTCTCGGCGGCGTCGACGGCGGCGTCCAGGTCGTCGATGGCGGCCGTCAGGCGGTCGAGTTCGTCGTCGCCCTCGACGGTCCCGTCGGTGCCGACCCGTTCGAGGGCGTCCTCCAGGGCGTCGAGGTCGGTCGGCGGGTCGAGGTCGGCCGCGCGGTGGACGCCGATGGCGGCCTGCAGTCGGTCGCGGTTGTCCGCGAAGAACGCGAGGGTCCGCTCGGGAACGATCTCCTCGGGGTTCTGGAGCGCCGTGGGTTCGACCCGGACGTCGCCTTCCACGTCGACGCCGGCGAACGCCTCGTCCAGCGCGATTACCGTCGCGTATCCACGGGCGAGTTCCGCGAGGTCGCGGGCGTCCTCGACGACTTCGACGCTGACCTCCGGGAGCGCCTCGCGGGCCTCGGCGTAGCGCTCGGCGTCGGTCGTCGCCAGACAGCGGTCCCGGACGCGGACGTCCCCCGCCGAGGACAGGGGTGCGACGCCGGACAGCGCCTCCAGCACCCCGGAGTCGGGGTCGCGCTCGACCGCATCGCGGGCGAACGCCCGCACCTCCTCGATGCGGGACTCGCTGGCGCTGGGGTAGAACGTCTCCAGGCGCTTCTCGGCGTAGGTCGTCACCGTCCGGTCTTTCAGGAGCGTCAGCACCTCCCGGTACACCTCCCGCGCGCGGTCGGTCGCCAGTAACCGTCCGTCGTCGCCGTGGCGTTCGCGGTTGGCCGCGCGGGCGATCTGGGCCGCCCGGCCCTCCGTGACGCCGGGCGCCCGCGCGAGCGCCGCCACGTCGCCCTCCTGTAGCGCGCGCTCGGGGTCGTCGAGGTCCGCCAGCGCCTCGGCCGTCTTCTCGCCCACGCCGGAGATGTCCGTCAGGTCCATTCGGGCCGCCCATACGCAGGCCGGCCACATTAGCCGTTGTGGGTCCGGAGTGAAAGTGAAAATCCGCCGACAGTACCGGAGAGTACCCGGGAACACGAACGGTCGCAAACCGGCCGCGGTGACGATGATGCTGGCATGGACGCAACTTCATTCCACCGTTTCGTAACCGACGACGGACGCTCGCGTGGCGGTTACTTCCGATGAATACCTGCAGAAAGCATTTATCGTCACCCCGAAAACGCCCGTCGTGCGTCTCCGATACGTCCTCCTTTCGGTCCTTGCCTGTACCGCCCTTTTGGCACCCGTCGCGGGCGGAAGTCCCCAGCCGAAGTACGTTTGTGGCGTCTGTAGCGACCACCTTGAACACACCGCCGAGGATCACGGTGTCGCCCTCACGGTCGCCAGCGGGGAACTCGACGTCCGCGTCTACGAGGACGGCGACGCCCACTGGACGGCCGGGTCGAACTCCGATCAGGCGCCGACGCGCTTCGGTCGGAGCCGTCACTTCGCGCCGCAACCGTCCGCGACGTGCTCGACAGTTACGTCACGGTCGTGGACGACTACCGGAACCTCGACAGCAGCGTGGAGGGCGACGTGCTCGTCGCCACGTTCGACGTCCCCGACGTGGCCAGTCGCGGGGTCGGCGGCGTCCTGCTCGTCGACTACTTCCACGCCGAGGGGGACGGCGGGTACTATCTCGTCCACGACGTTCCGATGACACTCCGGGGGCCGGACGGAACGGTGATCAGCAACCAGCCGCCCGGCGCGACGGTCGACGGCAACGCCGCCACCTGGAGCAACGAGGAGACACTCACCGACGAGACCTACGTCGCGTTCGCACCGGGCCGGGGACCGATTCCATGGCTAACTACCCGGGCCACCATCGCGGTCGACCCCGCCCTTCGTCCTGAGCGACCTCGTTACCGTGTCGTTGTTGCCCGTCATGATCCTGGCGGTGACGGTCGGCCTGCTCGCGGCCGTTCCCAGTCGATTCGACGGTCGCAGTATCCGTCGGCCTCTCTCGATGGGCGTGATCGGGGTCGGATTAGCCACAATTTCGCTGCTGGCGACCCAGGGGTTGCTCGTCAGCCCGTCCGCGCTCGGCCAGCTGCCGGCCCTGGCGGCGCTGGCCTACCTCGGTGCCGGGGTGGCAGTGTTCCTGGATGTGGACGACGTCGGCCCTCGCCGCGCAACGGCCATCGCCCTGGCGTCGACGGTCGGCAGTGCAACGTTCGTTTTCGGCGTCGTACACCGGCCGCCGCCGGGACGCTCGTGCCGGTGACGCCGACGTTTCTCGTGTTGCCGCTGTTGCTGTTCCTTCCGTTCGGCGCCGGGACCCGGCGGAGCCGACGAACCTTCGCAACCGTGGCTTACGTCCTGCTCGGGTCGATCCCGGTCGCGATGCTCCCCGTGGTTCCAATCCTCGGACGGCAGGCCGCTCCCGGCGACGAGGAAGGGTCGCGTGCGTGAGGGGACAACCCGGTGGAGTGGGCGGGTACCGCCCAGTCTGTCCGAAACCGACGCGGCCGGGCGACCTCACGACCGCGGTCTGTTGACGGACTTCGTGGCGAACAGACGGCACTCTCCCTCGCGCGGCGGCGTGCCGTGCTATCGCGGACGCCGCGCGGTGACTCGTCAGCGCACGGCGGCCGTGGTCCCGGGATGGTACTTGAAATTCAGTACGTCCCCCGCCCCTCGCGCTCGGCCCGCGGGGCCTCCCGGACGACCGAACAGTCCTCGATTATCTCGACTTCGTCGCCGTCGGCCCTGAATTCGGTGATCGAGCAGTTCTCGACGTCCAGGCCGTGGACGGCTTCGACCACGTCCAGGTCGCGGAGGTGCCCCAGCACGATCCGGATTGGACCGCCGTGGGTGACCACGGCGGCGGTCCCCTCCGTCTCGCCGAGCAGTCGGTCGAAGGCGTCGAGGACCCGCTCGCGGGCGCCCAGGAGGCTCTCCCCGGACTCGGGTTCGACCTCTGCGGCAACGTAGCCCACCTGCCCGAGCGCGAACTCGGGGTGGCCGTCGAACAGATCCTCGTAGGACAGGCCCTGGTAGACGCCGAAACTCCGCTCGCGCCACCCGCCGTCGAACGTCGTCGTCGCGCCCGTCTCGCGGGCGACCACACGGGCGGTCTCTTTCGTCCGCCTGAGGTCGGAGGCGACCACGCGGTCGACGTCGTACTCCGTCGCGAGGTGGGCCGCGACCGCGGCGGCCTGCTCGCGGCCCCGTTCGGACAGCGAGACCGGCGCCCACCCCTGGATGCGTTTCTCTCGGTTCCAGGGCGTCTCCCCGTGGCGGACCAGCAGGACCGTCGTCATCGTCTCCGGATTTCGGTCCCGGCCGAATCAACCTGTCCGTTGCGGCCGGTCGCTCCCCGGCGGCGCAGTCGCAGTCACTTTCACGCAGGCGCGCCAACGGGGAGACATGGCGTCTACCTGGCTCGTGGGGAATCTCGAGCGTGCGGTCGTCTGGCTGGTCACGCTGGCGCTGGCCGCCGTCGCCGTCTCGCTGGTCCAGTACGGCGGCGTTCCAGGCTGGGCACTCTAGGACGCTACTCGTCGCGGTCCACGTCGTCCCAGCGAACGTCGTCGTACGACCGGTGGCGCTCGCTGTCGAACTGCCGCTCCAGCGTGGTCCGCAGTGACTCCTTCTCGTCACGGCTGATCCGCGCGAGGTCGTCGGCCTTCCGGACGGCCAGCGGCGGCCCACGCTCGGCGGCGATCTCGGTGAGCGCCTGCCGGACCAGCGCCTCGCGGCGGTCCTCGTCGCGGGTGAACGCGTACGGCGCTTCGAGCCTGAAGACGACGTCCTCCCGGGGGTCGTAGATCACGCAGAAGGTCACCTCGTAGGCCTCCGGGTCCAGTTCCCGGTCGACGTCCAGATCCTCGCCGTCCTGGCTGAAAACCCGGTCGGTGCCGCCCCGGGACCGGAACCAGCTGGTGAACGTCAACTGGTCGGTCCGGCGCTGTAGTTCGCCGCCGACCTCCTCGTGGCGTTCGAGGATCTGCCGGAACAGGGCGGCGTCGTCCACCCACGGCGCCGTCGTCTTCTTCCGCAACGTCCGCGTGATGGCCTTCGCGCCGGGGTTCTTGACGAAGCCGACCAGCGGGACGTCACGGCCGACGAACCGCTCGACCAGGCGGACGTAGTTGCGGACGACGTCTCGGGGCAGGTCCTCGTCGACGAGCAACTGCCTGAGTTCCGGGTCCCGGTCCAGCCAGTTGAGCATCCCCGTCGGGTACAGCGGGCCGTCGAGGTACAGCAGGTCCTCGACCTCGTCGGCGTTCCCCAGGGCGTGTTTGCTCTCGGCGAGGTACAGTGCCAGCGCGTGGACGACCGCCTCCTCGTAGCGGTTCACCCGGGGCACTTGGATGAACCGCTGGCGGCAGTACCCCTCGTCTTCGTTCTGCCAGTCGGTGTCGAGGTCGCTGGCGGGGTCGCCCGTGTGGGCGGTCATCACGATGGTCCGCTCGCGGTGCAGTTCGAGGTCCGACGGGCAGGCGGCCATCGCCGCCTGGGCGACGTCCAGCACCAGGCCGTTCTTGAACGTCGTCGGGTTGATCGTCCCCGAGTCGAGGCCGTGGGTCGTCTCGAACTCCCCGCCCCGGAGCGCCACGTCGTCGATCTCCGTCGAGCGCCGCCGGAGGTCCCCGAGCGGTTCCAGAACGACCCGGCCGTCGTCCCAGAGGGGGTCGAGGAGCTCCGCCCAGACGGTCGCCGCCACCTCCCGGTGCTCGGACTCGTCGACGTCGTGGCTGACGTTGCGAGCGAGGCGCGCGATGCCGTCGAAGTGCACCGGGTCCAGCGTCACGTTACCCCCATCTCACCCGGGGGCGAAAAACGGTTCGGGCGAGGACGCCGTCGCGCTCGCCGCGTCGGCGGTCCCCGTCGTTTCGGCCGTCTGGCGCCTTCGCGCCGTTGACTCGGGGCCGAGTAAATAATTATAAGAACGCTTATGTTTCGTGGCGGTCCAGCCGCGAGCGATGAACGAGCGGCCCCGCGGGGACGGGCGGGCGGAACGCATCGTCGACTGGCGGACCACCGAGGACGGCGTCGAACTGTTCGACGCGGAGGAGCCAGGCGCCTGGATCGCCATGGAGTTCCGCGCCGGCATCTCGCCCGAGCACCGACTGTTCGCCGTCTGCACGGAGTGCGGGTTCACCGCGCCCCAGCGCGTCCCGCCGGGCACGCGGATGGTCTGTGGCTCCTGCGACGCGGAAATTGGCGACGACTGAGCGGGTCGGAAGCCTCTTGCCAGCACCGGTCCAGCGACGGGGTATGGACCGGGAACTCGTCGCTGAGAAGACCGAACAGGCCCGCGAGGCGGTCGCGGAGAGCGACGCCGACGCCTGGCTGACGTTCGCCCGCGAGACGACCGAGATCGCCGAACCCTGTCTGCCCTACCTCCTGGGGTTCGACGTCGTCTGGCCGACGGTCGTGCTGGTGATCCCGGACCGATCGGCGGTGGTGCTGGGCCGCCACGACGCCCCCAACGCGGAGCGACTCGACGTCCACGACGTCTCCCCCTACGACGAGTCGATGGCCGACCCCGTGGCGGACCTGCTCGCCGCGACCGACCCCGACCGGATCGCCGTCAACTACTCCGAGGACGACGTGGTCGCCGACGGTCTCACCCACGGGATGTACCGTCGGCTGGAGGGGCTTCTCGACGACGCCGGCTTCGACGGCGAGTTGACCAGCGCCGAGTCTATCGTCGGGGCGGTCAGGGGCCGGAAGTCCCCGACCGAGCGCGGGCGAGTCCGGGAGGCCGCCGAACGCACCGAAGGGCTGTTCGCGGAGATGGCCGACGAGTGGAACCCGGACTGGACCGAGGCCGACGTCTCCGAGTTCCTCCACGACCGGATGCGCGAGGAAGGCTACGGGTCGGCGTGGTCGTGGGACTACTGCCCGACGGTCCACGCGGGCGGCGACGTCGAGGTGGGCCACACGCTACCCGGCGACCGGACCGTTCCGCAGGGCGAACTCCTGCACGTCGACTTCGGCGTCACCCACGATGGGTACGCTGCCGACGTACAGCGCGTCTATTTCCGGCCCGAGGAACCGGACGGGGAGGCGCCCGACGACCTCCAGGCCGCCTTCGCGGACGTGCGCGCGGCCATCGACGCCGGGCGCGAACTGCTCGAACCGGGCGTCCAGGGCCACGAAGTCGACGCCGCCGCCCGCGAGGAACTGACCGACCGCGGGTGGCCAGCGTTCCAGCACGCCTTCGGCCACCAGGTCGGGCGCAACGCCCACGACGGCGGGACGCTTCTCGGCCCGCTCTGGGACCGCTACGGCGACCAGCCCCGCGGCGAGGTCCGGGCGGGCGAGATTTACACCGTCGAGCTGGGCGTCGACACCGAGTTCGGCTACGTCGGCCAGGAGGAGATGGTGCGGGTGATCGATGGGGGCCACGAGTTCGTGGTGGGGCCCCAGACCGAGTTGCGGCGGCTATCGCCGTGAATTGCCAGAGGTCGATGCCCCTACTCCCCCCGTAGCTGTCTCACGAGGTTGAGGTGCATGAGGTGGAGGTGCATCCCGATCCCGAACAGCAACAGCCCCGTCCCGACGAAGATCAGCGGGAGGAGGATCGCGTCGACCGCGCTCTCGACGCTTCCGAGGTTGGCTGGCAGCCGCCCGACGACCGAGAGGACGAGCGCGCCGACGACGCCGAGCCCGAGTTTGAGGAGCCGGGAGTACTGCTCGACCTGCTCGATGCGGTCCTCGATGTCGGCAGTACCGGGAGTTCCGTCACGAGCCACAACGAGACAGGGGGACTCGCCGTATTTACGCCGTTTCACCGCCCTGGAGTGTGTTCGCCGGCCGCCGGGGCGGCGACCATGCTACCCGCTCGTCCGATTACCTGGCTCCGTCGAAGCCGTTCAGGATCGAACGGACACCTAATTACGACTGGCGACCGACCCTCCCGACATGGACGTAGCCCTGGTGATCCTCGACGGCTGGGGCCTCGGACCGACGGACGATCCGGACCACCGCAACGCCGTCGAGACGGCCGAGACGCCGAACTTCGACCGCTACGCCGACGCCGGCGCCTACGGGACCCTGGAGGTCTCCGGGCGCGCGGTCGGGCTGCCGGACGCCCAGATGGGCAACAGCGAGGTCGGTCACCTCAACGTCGGCGCGGGCCGGGTGGTCTACCAGGAGTACACCCGGATCAACGATTCCATCACCGCCTCCGACCTCGACACCCTGGGCGACCTGGAGGCCTCCGGCGCCGGGAACGTGCCCGACGAACCGTTCGACGAGAACCCCGCCCTGCTCGCGGCGTTCGAGCACGCCCGCGAGCACGACGGCCGGGTCCACTTCATGGGGCTGGTCAGCGACGGCGGCGTCCACTCGGACTACGAGCACCTGTTCGCGCTGATCGAGATGGCAGACGACCTCGGCGTCGACGCGGTCACTCACGCGTTCACCGACGGCCGGGACACCGACCCCGAGAGCGGCGCCGGCTACCTCCGGGACCTCGAAGCCGTCGTCGACCGCTACGGGACCGGCGAGGTCGCCACCGTCTCCGGGCGCTACTACGCGATGGACCGCGACCGCAACTGGGACCGGACGAGACGCGCCTACGACGTCATCACGCGACGCGTGGTGAGCAATCAGAACCCGGAGAATTCTGATGACGCCATGGTGAACCGCCAGGCCGAGTTCGAGGCGCCCTCGGCGGTCGAATCGTCCTACGACCGCGGGACGACCGACGAGTTCGCCGAACCCACCCTCGTCAGCGGCGAACCGGCCCTGGAGGACGGCGACGGGGTAGTATTCTTCAACTTCCGGGCCGACCGCGCCCGCCAGTTGACCCGGATGCTCGCGGACCTGCCGCCCGAGGACGACTCGGTGGCCGAATCGGGGACCACCTGGCCGGATCCGCCCGAGGTGACGGTGACGACGATGACCGAGTACGACCGGACGTTCGACCTCCCGGTGGCGTTCGAACCGCACCAGCCCGGGGACGTGCTGGGCGAGGTGCTGGCCGACGTCGGCTACAGTCAGTTGCGCATCGCCGAGTCCGAGAAGTACGCCCACGTCACCTACTTCCTCAACGGCGGCCGCGAGGTGGAGTTCGACGGCGAAATTCGCCGCATCGTCGAGAGCCCCGACGTGCCGACCTACGACCAGCAGCCCGAGATGAGCGCCCCGGAGGTCACCGACACCGCCATCGAGTGCATCGAGGATCGGGACCCGGACGTGATGGTCCTGAACTACGCGAACCCGGACATGGTCGGCCACACCGGCGACTACGAGGCGGCGACCACCGCCGTCGAAGCCGTCGACGAGCAACTGGGCCGACTCGTGGACGCCTGCCAGGAGGCGGGCGCCCACGTCCTGCTCACCGCCGACCACGGCAACGCCGACGACATGGGCACCGAGGAGGACCCACACACTGCCCACACCTACAACGACGTGCCGCTCGTGTACCTCGCGCCCGACGGGACCGACGGCGGGAACCGAATCCGGGGCGGTGGCCGACTGGCGGACGTCGCGCCGACGATGCTGGCGTTGCTGGGGATCGACGAGCCCGAGGCGATGACCGGGGAGGAGTTGTTGACCTAGTAGCCGGTCTCGTTCGGTTCGGAGTGAACGTGGCGCCAACGACGACGTTACCGGCAACGAGGGCGTCCGCTGGAACGGTCACTTGCTGGCGATCCACTCCCGGGCCTCCGTCACGTCGTCGGTGACCCGCATCTCACCGTCGAAGTCCGCCGCACCGTCGACGATCAGTTTCGAGGCGGTCTTCGACTGGAAGTACCCCAGAAGGTCGTTGGCCCCCTGGCGGAACTGCTCGCCTGCGGCGACGTCGTTCCACGTGAAGACGACCGCCCGGAGGCCGTCGCCGAACTCGACCGTGGACAGTTCGGTCTCGGTGTCCACCGTCCGAGACACGTCACGCTGACGACGAACGTCACGAACGAGCGTAGTGGCCGATCCGGGGGAACTCGGCCGGCCGGGAGAATGACGAACCAGCCCCGGCGGCATGCCACCGTCGAGTGGCCGGCTACCCCATCTCAGCCGGCTTCGGCTGGTAGGGATCCGCGAGCCACTCGCGGGCAGTCTCGACGCCGGGGGCGACGTACATCGTGTGCGGGAAATCCGAGACCGTCTCGGCGAACCGCTCCATGTCCATCTCGGCGATGACGCTATCCTTGTGGACCATGGCGGCGTACTCAAGGCCGGCGTCGAGCGCCTCCGGAATCCACTCCCGCATGAGTCACTGCGTGTCCTCCTCGCGGTGGCCCCGGATGCCGCTCGTATCGACGAGCATCTTCGAACTGTCCCGGTCCTGGAAGCACTCCAGGAGGTCGTTGGCGCCCTCGCGGAACCGCTCGCCGGAGGCGAACTCCTCCCACGTGAAGAGGACCGCGTCGAGGTCGTCGTCCCACTCGACCGTGTACAGTTCGGTCTCGTTCTCCACCGTCCGAGGCATACTGGTACAACGACGAACGAACAAGCGTACTGGCCGACCTGCCGCCGACGATGTTGGCCCAGCAGGTCGTCGAGAACCCGGCGACGACCGTCGGGGAGCGCCTGCCAGCGTAGCCCGCGCCCACCGTCGCCGGGAGCGAAGCAGCCGCCGGCGGTGAGACACCAGCGATTTGCGGCAGGCGTTCCAAGCGCCCCGGGCTGTCACTCGCCGAGGAGTTCGAACTCCAGGGCGACCGCACGTCCGTCTATCGGTTCGTCGAGGGCCACGGCCCGGTCGACCCGTCGCTGGTCGCCAAGGCAACCGACGTCGATCCCGAGTCGTTCCACCACCTCGTCGCCATGCTGCAACGCGACGACTTGCTCGAAGCGACCGAGGACGGACGGCTCGTGGTGGCCGTCCACCCCGGCGAGGCAGAGTCGTTCTCGGAGGGGGGCGTCGACTACGAGATTCGGCCGGCCCGCAAGTCGGACCTCTCGGGGCTGGTCGGGGTCATCCGGCAGGTGTGCGAGGACGGGGCGTCCGTCGTCGCCCGGGAGCTGGCCGACCGGCTCGTCTACGAGGACATCGTCGTCCGGCGAACCCCGACCCGCTCGCGGGTGGTCTTCGTCGGGACGGTGTCGGACGAGGTCGTCGGCTGGAGTGACGTCGAACTCGCGGACCACCCGCGGCTGTCCGGGACCGCCGAACTGACCGTCGGGGTCATCGACGCGTACCGCCGCCACGGAATCGGGAGCCACCTGGTCCAGCGCGGGGTCACGTGGGCGGGCACCGAGGGATGCCGGAAGATCTACCAGAGCGTCCCGGCCCCGAACGAGACCGGGATCGCGTTCCTGGAGACCAACGGCTGGGAGGTCGAAGCCGTCCGCGAGGACCACTACCAGCTCGACGGGGAGCTCGCCGACGAGGTGATGCTCGCCCGGAGGATCGAGTGACGTCGTCGGCTCCACGGCGATTCGACGGTCGGTTCGCCGGAACGCACATCTCCCTGGCGACCGCAGTGACGGGCATGTCCGACGACCGGCCGCTGACCGGCGACGCGGCGATCGTGACCGGCGCGAGTTCCGGCGTCGGCGCGGCCACGGCGCGGGCGCTGGCGGCCGACGGCGCCCACGTGGCGCTGGCCGCCCGCCGCCAGCAGCGCCTCGACGAACTGGCAAACGAACTGGAAGCCGACCACGGCGTCGACGCCCTGGCGGTGCCAACGGACGTCCGCGACGAGGACGCGGTCGAGGCGCTGGTGGAAGCGACCGTCGAGGAGTTCGGCGCCCTGGACGTGCTGGTGAACAACGCCGGCCTCGCCAGGGGCCGGGACGTCGAGACGATGGCCACCGAGGACTACCGGGCGATGCTAGACACGAACGTCGACGGCGTCTTCTACGCGACGCGGGCGGCACTGCCGCACCTCCGGGAGCGCGAGGGGAACCTGATCTTCGTCGGGAGTTTCGCCGGCCAGTACCCCCGGCCGTTCAACCCGGTCTACGCGGCGACGAAGTGGTGGGTCCGGGGGTTCGCGCTGAGCGTCGAGGCCAGCGTCGGCGACGAGGGCGTAGCCGTCACGGTGGTCAACCCCTCGGAAGTACGCACGGAGTTCGGCAGCGACTACGGCGACCCCTTCGCCGAGCGGTTCGACCCCGGCGAGGTCACCGAACCCGAGGAGGTTGCCGCCGCCATCGCGTTCGCTGCCCGGCAGGACGGGTCGACCGTCAGCGAACTCGACCGCTACCGCCGGGACAAGCTATCGTTCTTCTGAGCGGGGGCTCAGCGGTCGTCGCCGATCCGCTTGCCCGCCTCGAAGACCGCCACGGTGGTCACGGCGAACCCCACGGCCGCGACCATCCCGACGGCCGCGGCGGCCGACCCTGCGGCGAGCGCTGCGGCGACGCCGACGAGGACGCCGCCGACGAGGCCGAACCCGGCGGCGACCAGCAGGGCCAGCGTGGCGGAGTCACCGACGGCCGCCAGTCGTTCCACCGGGCGTTCCACGGCGTCGTCTTGAGCTACCGTCATGGTCCCCTCATTTCTGTTGGAGGACTTAAACCCGGGACACGATTGCCTGCCGTCCACCACGGTTTAATTCAGTTTAAATTAGAAGTAAACTGACTCTCGACGGATTAGATGGCGTGATTTGCGATCTACGGACGGGCCGGACGAGTCGAGCGAACCGGGCGTCCGTCGCGTCGTCGACCCCCGTGGCATTCCGGTGTTCGTTCGGCCGGATCGGATCGGTGGTTTGAACCGGCGTCGTTCCGAAAGAATCGACGAGGGGACGCGTCGTCGCCGCTCGCGCGTTCGGGGCGCGGTCGCAGCATTTGAGCCGAAGCAAACGCTTATGTGCGGCGATGGATACCGAGACACATGGACGACATTTTCGTCGCACGGTTGATGACGCCCGATCCGTACACGGTCGACCCGGATACGCTGGTCGAGGACGCCGCGGAGGCGATGCTCGAGCGGGGAATCGGTTCGGTGCTGGTCGCCGACGAGGACAACCGACTGGAGGGGATCCTGACGAACACGGACTTCGTGCAGATCGTCGCGGAGCGCAAACCCAAAGACCAGACGGCCGTGTCGGCGTACATGACCACCGACGTCGTGACCGCGGGTGCACAGGACCCGATCACGGAGGCGGCGGACGCGATGATCGAACGCGGGTTCCACCACCTGCCGGTCGTCGACGAGGAGGAGGGCGTCATCGGCATCGTCTCGACGACGGACCTGACGGCCTACCTGTCGGAAGTCCAGTCGCCCAGTCCGGCCTGACCCGAACCGCACCGACTAGAACCGCCGCCTCCCGACCTTTTATCATCTTCTCGAAAACCAATTAGAACGTAATATATCGACCATTGGATAATACCTGGCTAGTAATATTGGAAAACTCCGGTTATATTCTTAAAGTACACGCGAATTCTCGCTGGGGTGTCACGGGAGGGACGAGGATGGGATGTCCATTTCACGAATCCGACGGCGAGGCGGACGAGGATCGACCGGCGGCGGTGCGCGGCCCGGACGAGCAGGGGGTCGACCGCCGCGAGTTCACGAAGTCGGCGCTGGTGATCGGTGGCACCAACGCGCTGGCGACGGCGGTGGGCCTGTACGGGATGCCGGACACTGCGGCGGCAGAACCGGTCGGCGTGGCCCAGCGTAACGACCGCCAGCACGCCTGGGACGCCTTCGAAGCCGAGACGCGGGGCACCACCGTCCCGCCGGCCCACCACCTGATCCTGCTGGCCGACTACGGGGGGTCGGGCGAACCCTCACCCGGCCACCGCAAGCAGGCGACGGGCGCTTTCCGGCACCTGGAGGAGGCCTTCGAGTGGAGTCACCGGGGCCTGCTGTTCACCGTAGGGTACTCCCCGGCGTACTTCGACAGGTTCGACGAGGACCTGCCGTACGGTCCGGACCCCGACGGCGGCGCGGGCCTCCAGCGTCCCGAGACGACCATCGAGACGACCGCGATGGCCCACGAGGACCCCACGGCCGCACCTACGACGTCGTCGTCCACATGGCGAGCGACCACGTCCAGAACCTGCTGGCCGGGGAGGCGGCGCTGGGGGGCGAGAAACGCGAGGTCAACTGCGTCCGCTTCCGGGACACCCTCGGGGGCGTGTTCACCAGGCCGGAGTCGTACCCCGAGCGGCACACCGGGTTCGCGGGCCGCGAGAACCTTCGTGAGCAGCTGGACTCGACCGACTTCGACGCCGACCGCGTCCCCGACGAGTCCGACCGCTCCATGGGGTTCGACCCGCTGTACGAGAACAGCGTCCCCCGCGAGACCAACGCGACCATCGTCGGGAACCAGAAACTCGTCGAACCCGCCCAGAAACTCGCACGCGCACGGTTCGACCTGGAGAACCGCCTGACCGACGACGCCGAGGGCCTGCCGACCGAGGAGCGCGACGACGACCTGCGGGGCCACGACGGCGACCAGGAACTGGAGACGGTGATGCTCCGGCGGGACATCGACACCACCGACGGGAACCGGCCGGGCGTCCACTTCGTCGGCCTGATGCGGTTCAACGGCTACATGACCTACATGCGCCAGGCGATGAACGGCGTGGGGTTCGACACTGCGGCCTTCGGTCCGGACGACGACCGCCGCATCCAGCACGACGACGTCGAGGTCGACCAGCAGGACAACGGCATCGCCAACTACCTCACCACCCGGCGGCGGGGCAACTTCCCCGTGCCGCCGATCTCGCTCCGTGCGTTGCCCCATCCCCGGGCGCACGAGGCTACCGTCGACGTCCGGCGGGACGGCGACGCCTACGTCGTCACCGTCGACGCGGTGGAGGGCGGCGGCCGTCTCGACTCCGAGACCGTCAGGTTCGGCCACTACCGCGCCGTCAACCGCGGCGGCACGGCCCCGGCGACCGTCTCCCGCAAGCGTGGCACGCTCACGTTCGAGTTTCCCGCGGACGGGACGGGGCTGGACGACGGCGGCCGGGCGAGACTGTTCGGGAACGAGCAGGGCACCCGCCGACCGGTCACCGGGACCGCAGACCTGTCGCGTCAGGACGAAAACGGGAAGGGGGAGGAGCCCGACCGCCCCCGCATGGAACCCGGCCGCGTCGTCGAGGACGCCGAACTCCGCAGCGCCGTGGTGGTGACGCCGCTGTTGCTCGTACTCCTCCTGACCTCCGGGTTCGGAACCGCTCCGGTCGCCGCGGCCGTCGGCCTCGTCTTCGGGCCGGTCGTCACCTCCGTCAAGAACGTCCTCATCCGCGACGAGTTCCGGCAGGGCGCGTTCGTCCTGCTGGTCGTGGGCCTCGTCGGCGGACTGGCGTTCGTCGGCTACCTAGTCGAACTGCTGTGGCTACTCGTGGGGTACAACGTGGGGACTGCGGCGGTCGGCCTCTACGAGCGGCGTGTGCGGCCGCTGGTCGGTTCGGGGTAACCGCCAGGCGGAAAATCAAACGTGACGGTCGGAAACGCTCAGTCGGAGTCTCGTTCGTCCCGGTCGGAACGCTGCCGGCCCTTCGCAACCCGCTCTCCCCCTCTCAGGAGGCTTTCCTCCGCTCGCTGGCGGTCGGACTGACCTCGGCCGGGATCGTCATCGGTCATTGTAGTGATCAGTTGCCGGGTTTAGCATCATAGTCCTTCGTACCGCCCCGGAACATCTCACGGGTTCTTGACTCGTACGCCGCCCGTCCATGTTCGTCGACGAGACGTGGTTCCGCTATCCGCCTTAAGTGTTCGTCCCGTCGAGCGTATCGTACACCACGTCGCCGTCCACGACCGTCGCCGCGACGTCGATGTCACGAATCTCGTGGTCGTCCTCCCAGGGCGACCGCTCCAGCACCACCAGGTCCGCCCGTTTGCCTTCCTCGACGGTCCCGAGGCGGTCCTCGTCGAAGCCAGCGTACGCACCCCCGAGGGTGTACGCGCGCAGGGCCTCGGTCACCGTGAGACGCTGGCGCTCGTCGGGCGCGTGGACGGCGTGGTGGACGCCCGCCAGCGGCCCCAGCGGCATGGAGTCGCTACCGAACGCCAGCGGGACGCCGGCGTCCAGCAGGTCGCGGTAGCGGTTCGAACGCCGCCGGCGAGTCTCGCCGAGGCGCTGGTCGTAGAGGCCGCCCTCGCCGGCCCACTGCAGGAAGTTCGGCTGGCAGGAGGCGACCATCCCCGCGTCGGCCATCCGCTCTGCGTGCTCGTCGTCGAACAGTTCGACGTGCTCGATCCGGTGGCGGGCCGCGCCGGGGTCGTCGGTGGCCGCGTAGCACTCGACCACGAGGTCGACGGCCTCGTCCCCGATGGCGTGGGTGACCATCTGGAGGCCGGCGTCGTCGACCCGCTCGACCAGTTCGCTGAAGTCGTCGGGGTCGACGACCCACTGGCCGCGGCCGTCGTCGTCGCGGTCGGCCGGGTCGGCGCCGGCGTAGGGTTCGGTGACCTTCGCCGTCCGTCCGCCGAAACTGCCGTCGGTGAAGCTCTTGATCCCGCCGACGTCGACGAGGCCCCCGCCGTAGTTCGTGCGGAGGCCGGTCTCCAGCACCGCGTCGAGGTGGTCGCTCCAGTAGTCGATGCGGACCCGGAGGTCCAGCTCCCCGGCGCGGTCGAGTTCGCGGTAGACCCGCGGGGCGTACGAGTCCCGGACCTTCTCGTGGACGCAGGTGACCCCGAGTTCGAGCGCTCGGTCCCGGGCCGCGGTCACGAGGTCCCGAGTTTCGGCGACGTCGTCGCCGACGGCTTCTCGGACGACGCCGACCGCGTCCTCGACGACGACGCCGGTGGGGTCGCCATCCTCGAACTCGACGTCGTCCTCCGGGAGGGCCTCGCGGAGTCGGTCGAGGCCGACCGAGTTCAGCGTCGCCGTGTGCATGTCCACGCGATAGGCGACGACGGGTCGCTCGTCGCTGACGCGGTCGAGGTCGCCCTTCCGGAGGTACCGGCCCTCTGGCCAGTCGCTCTCGTCCCAGCCGAACCCCTGGAGCCACTCGCGGTCGTCGGGGGCGTCCTCGCGGAGCGTCTCGACGGCGTCGTCGACCGAGTCGGCGGCCGAGAGGTCCGCGTGGACGACGTACTGGCCGGTCGACTCCATGTGCGTGTGGGCGTCCACGAAGCCCGGGAGGACGACGCGGCCGTCGAGGTCGATCACGTCCGTCTCGACGCCGGCGAGGAAGTCGACCTCGTAGGCTGACCCCACCCGGACGATCTCGCCGTCACGGACGGTCGCCCCACGGACTCCCCGGCGGCGGTGCGAGCGTGTGGACCTCGGCGTTCGTGAGGACGAGGTCCGCTTGCTGGGTCATACCCGTGAGGCCGGGAGCGAGCGAGAAAGACGTTTGGGAACCGGGCGTTCGATACGCTGCTTCCTTCGTCTTTTCGTCTCTTCGTCGGCGACGCCAGAATGCCTCGCTCTCTTTGCGACCTACAGCTTGGACGATACCGCCCAGAAAGCCCCCGCCCGCTCGACCCGTCGGGTCTCGCTGCGCTCCTCGGTCGCTTCGCTCCCTGCGGTGCTTGCGTCGTCCGGGCGGGGTCGAGCGCACGGCCCCTTTCAGTCCCACCCGACGTGGATCGTGCCGGACACCATCGCCTGTGTGAACGGTTCCTCTCGACTCCGCCAGAAGGCTTATCCTCGGTACGTGACGCCTGGAAGACATGTCTCCGGCCGGTGGCCGTCCTGGTGTAGGCTCCGAACTCGGTCGGCGGGAGTTCCTCGCGGCGACGGGCCTGGCGGTCGGCGCGTCGCTCGGCGGGTGTTCGGAGAACCGGGAGACGCCCGAACCCTTGCCGGAAGTCACGGACGGCGACTGGCCGATGGTCCACCGCTCGCGGACCCACCGGCGAACGCTGCCGGACGCCTCGGCGCCCTCGTCGTCGCCCAGCGAGGTCTGGCGCCGGGAGTTCGACCCGATTGTGAACCGCGTCCTGTCCGTCGGCGACCGCCTGCTGGTCGGCGTCGGGGCGAGTCTGTCGACCTACGAGACCCGGACCGTCGCGCTGGACCCCGAAACGGGGGAGACCCTGTGGGACCGCCCGGAGCGACTGGGCAACGCCGTCGTCGACGGGACGATGGTTCGCGGCGGGTCGGCGGTCGTCGCACGGGATTTAGAGGACGGGGCAGTCCGCTGGCGCCACGAGACGCCGACCGTCCGGGGTGGCGTCCACGGCGACGTCACGAAGAGCGCCGTCGCCTATCCGCCCGCGGTCCACGACGGGACCGTGTACGTCGCCGTCGGCGCCCCGACGGACATCCGGCCGTCTGTCCGGCGCGGGGGGTTGCCGAGGGTCCTCGCCCTCGACCTGGCCACCGGCGAACGCCGCTGGACGTACCGCTTCGAGGAGGGAACGGAGGGCGTCCTGCCGACGGCCGTGACCGTCGACGCCGACCGCATCTACGTCGCGGACCGGGCACTCGACCCGGCGAGCGGCGAACCCGTCTGGCGCTACCGGGCGGACGCCGACCGACCGGAGTACGCACCCCCGACGGTCGGGCGGGACGTGGCGTACCTCTACGCCACGGCGAGTCCGTTCGTGGCGGCCGTCGACGCCGAGACCGGCGAGACGGAGTGGCGGACGGACGCGGTTCCCGCTGGCGCTGACGCGGACTGTCCGGTCACGCTCGCGGACGGCCGGGTGTACTGCGGCGGGGTGGCGCTGGACGCTGGGACCGGGGACCGCGAATGGAGCCAGTGGGAGCACGCTGGCGTCCACGCGCCCGTGGGCGAACGGACGTACACGGTCAGGCGGACCGACGGACTGGACCCGGTGGCGGTCGCGGTGGACGCGGCGACCGGCGAACCGGCCTGGAAGGAGCAGTTGCTCCCGGAGTTCGACCACTCGCGGTTCCTGGAACCGCCCGTGGTCGGGGACGGACGGGTGTACGTCGCCGGCAGCGAGGCGAACCAGGTCAGCGGGGCCGTCGCCGCCTTCGAGTAGGAACCGCTCGCACACCCGCCGCAAACCGCGTGTCCGGGTCGGTCGCGGTGGCCGTCGCCCGCGACTGTCACCGTCTCCGCGTCGGCAGGTCCCGGCTCGGCTACGCTTCCTGCGCGGACCCGACAGATCGGAGGTCGACGGGGTCGTCCTGCAGGTCGATCACGTGATCCGGCTTCGGTCCGGTCTTGAACAGGCCCAGCTCCGCGTCGGTGTTAGCGACCACCTCGTCGACCGATCGGAGCCACTCGCGGGTCTCAGGCGTTAGCTCTGCAAACGTGCCGACCCCGTAGTTGTCCACGTCCAGGTAATCGAGGAACGTGATGGCGATCTTGTCGGGGTCGTTGAGTTCGATCGCCTCCCGGAACTGCTGCCAGGACCACTCGAAGACGCGCCGGTTGCGTTCGGTCACGCTCGCGAGCTCGGTCGGCGGCTCGTCGTGGCCGGCACGCTCGGCGATGGTCTCGAAGTCGATCTCCTCGGTGTCCATCGGCCCCGAGTTCTCTCCGGCGCGGATCGGGTACGTCCGGAAGACGACCCAGACGTCCCGGACCGCAGATGGCGGGAGCCCCGCCGACGAGAGGAACGACGACGCGGTGCAGTCCCGGGAGGTCGTGAACGGGTAGTGGTTGCTCTGGTTCATCGAGAGCTGGGTCCCCTGGGTCCCCTCCACGATGACCGACTCGCCCCTGCGGCCGTACTCCAGGAGCCGGCTGGCGACCCGGCTGTCGACGTACGGCTGTAGTTCCGGACGGTCCTCGGCGAGGTCGGCGCTGCCTGCGCTCCGCCAGATCTTCTCGCTCCGGACCGCCCCACAGCCGTGAACCGTGGAGCCGATCTCCTCACCGAGACTCCGGTCGCGCTCGAGCTCGCGGTGGCCCTCGTCGATGATCGCCGCCTTCGGGTCGACGTAGATCCGGTCGCGAGTCCCCTCGCCGTGGAGGTCCACGAGGCGCTCGATCTCGTCCTGGATCTCCCCGAGTCCGAACGAGGATTCGGCGGCCATCAGCAGATCGACCTCCGGGTCGACGATGCCGGGCGACGGGATGACCTGCTGGATGTGCGGCGACTCGTCGGCGTCGTAGACGGTGTGACCGGCGTTCGACGAACCGGGGCGAACCGCGCCACCGTACTGGTTCCGTCTCGCGAGATGGCCCGCCACTGCACCCTTCCCCTCGCTCCCTGCCTGGCCGCCGACGACGACGTCTGCGAATCCCTGGGGGGGTTCCGCGATGTTCACGTTCGCTCGAGATTCTGTCCTATCAATTGACATTATACCTGACCGTATCCCGCTAATGTCGCGAAGCTATTAATTTTAACTAATCTCAAATAGTATTAGGAAGAAAAAATTATTGGCATGGATACACTCGGCGGAACGATACGTGCCGGCCGCGAGCAGGGCCGTTGCGGCCGTCCAGGCCTTCAGGCCCCGGCCTGGACGACGAGCTCGGGCCGGACCGTCCTCACACGTACACGCCAGCGTACGCCCCCATGAGCGCCAGGAGGTAGACCGCGTTGACGATGTCGATCCGGTACAGCGTCGAGACGGTGCTCGTGTCGAAGACGTACAGGACGCCCGACGCGACGATGCCGAGCACGAGGAACCCGGCCAGCGCCAGCGGGTCCGCAACGCCGAGCAGCACCCCGCCGGCCACGTACGACACCGGGAAGCTCACCATGAGGTACTTGGTCGCGCGCTCGCGGCCCACCTTGACGACGAAGTTCTCGACGCCGGACTTGGCGTCGTGTTCGGCGTCCTTGAGGTCCTTGTAGGACATGTTCAGCGCCATGAACAGGAACACGACGGCGGCGAGCCGCGTCGACTCCGTGGTCGGGGCATCGACGACCGCCGCGCTCCCCAGCAGCACGCCCGCGACGCCCATCAGGCCCGCGGAGACCATGCTGGTGACCACGCCTCCTTTGAGCCTGATCGGCGGAACCGAGTAGAGGACGTTGATGACGATCATCCAGATGGCACCGGCGACGGCGTACAGGTTGATGGCTGCCGCGAACCCGCCCCCGGCGATCCAGAGGACGACCGCGGCCACGAACGCCTCCCGGTCGGTCAGCTCGCCCTGGGCGGTCGCCCGGTGGGGGCTGGCGTGTTCGTCGGTCTCCCTGTCGAAGACGTCGTTCATGAACCACGAACCACACCACGTCAGCGCCAGCGCCCCGGCACCGGCCACGATGGTCGTCGCCGACGGGACCGCGTTCCCGGTCCCAACCATCTCGAAGACGATGCTGACCGCGAACAGCGCCCAGAATGCGATCACTGCCGACATCATCTTGGCCGTGCGCCTGCCGAGGAGCTTCGCCTTCCGGGGCTGGGTCACCGCGTACGCTGCGTAGGAGACGCCCAGCACTCCGGTGATCGCACCTACGAGAACCGTCGACGAGATCGGAACGACCGCACTCACGGCCGGGACACCTCCCACGGCTGATCGACGAGCGCGTCCGAGTCCTCCGGTACCTTCGACATGTCTCCCGATAGCAGCCCTTTCCATTTATTGCTTTTCTAAAATAAATTACCTGTCGTGTTCCCAAACTTTATATTGTTTGTTGTCACTTCCTCTCCATGGTGTACGTAGGAGTTGATCACTCGACGACTGGCGTGAAAGTAGGGATACTGGACGGCGACGAGGAGCAAACGGCGTTCACGCTCGACCGGGCCCGCCTCGGGGACGGGAGCGTCACCCTCCTCGACGCGCTCTCCGAGCGCGTGACCACTGACGCCATCGACCGGGCGGCGATCACCTACAGCTGGGGCAACGGCATCGCGTCCATCCAGGACATCGAGCGGACCGACAATCGGGGGATCAAGGATCACATCGGCGCGGGGTACGAACTCGGCGGGGGCACTGCCGCCTACGACGAGCTCGAAGCGTCGTCCGTGCCGGCCGTGGTGATCCCGGGGGTCCACAGGGAACTCCCACCGCTGCACCCGTACTTCAGCCACTACTCGGCGCTGGCCGGCGGCGACAAGGTGGCCGCGATCCGGTACGCCCAGCACCGACTGGCCGACGAGACCGACGGCGAGGAGTTCATCTGGGCGTGCGCGAGCTCCTCCTGCATGGCCGGACTCGTCTCCGACGGTGCGCTCCGTGGCTTCTTCCACTGGATGGGGCTGATGCATGGGTGGCCCGACCCGGAGGCGTTGCGGGAGATGGACGAGGACCGGGTCGAGGACGTCCTGATGCGGTGTGGCGTTCTCCACCGCTCGGGCCTGGAGTTCGACGAGATCAGGGAGACGCCCGACGAGCAAGCGATGGAGATGTGCTACTGGGCGACGGTCCACAACATCTACTCCCTGGTGCCGTTCGCCCACGAGACCGGCGGCGGGCCGCCGGAGGCGATCGCCCTCACCGGACGGTTGACCCGGGTCGACGAGCCGGACCTGTCCGGCCGGGTCGCCGAGACCTGCTCGGACGTGGCTCCCACCTACCGGTGTGGCGAGTACAGCTCGGCGTACGGAGCCGCCCACGTTGCCCGCGACGTCGACCGCGGCGAACCGGACGTCCTCGGCATCCCCGTCGCGGAGGGTCTGGCATGAGCCGGATCTTCGTCGCCGGGCCGATCGACTACCGACCGCTGAACGAGGTCGTCGACTACCGGCTGCGGCTCGCCGACTTGGTGCGGGAGGAGGGGCACTCGCTCGTCGACCAGTACTCCGGCGCCCTCGAACGGGTGGCCGACATCGACTTCGGCGGCGGACCCGTCGACCTCGACGAGATCCGGGACGTCATCGCCTCGCTCCCGGACGAGCCGTACGTGGAGGCGCTCAGACACGCCATCGACGAGCACTCGCTGCTCGCAGTGGTCCAGTCGCCGGGCCTCGTTCCCGAGGAGATGCCGCCAGAGATCGTCGAGGCGCTCGTCCACCGTGACCTCGAGCTGGTCGAGGAGGCCGACGCCGTCCTGGCGTACCTCCCGCGGCCGTCCTGTGGGACGACGGCCGAGATCGTCCACGCCCACGACCTCGGGCTCCCCATCGTCGTCGTCAGCGAGGAACCGCCCACGTTCATCCGGTACTACGCCGACGAGGTGCTGACCGACGAGGCCGACGCGATCGCCGCGCTGGAGGACTACGTCTAGGGGCCGGTTCGCACTCGTACACGGGAACGTGACCCCTAGGGGGTCCTGACGGTGAACGAGAGGCCGCCCCGCTGGTCGCCCGGGAAGTCCCCGTGGTCGTACGCCGCCGCGATCGCGTCGCCGAGCTCCCGACACCGCTGCTCGGTCTCCGGCGACAGTCCGGCACAGAGGAGGTGTGACCCGACCAGCCCCGGGTCCGTGGAGAGTCCGTGGTTCGCGGGGGCCTCCAGCGCGAGCTCGCCACACCAGGCCGAACTCGCGTCGTCGAGCTGCTCGCGGACCTCCTCGCGGACGTGCTCCCACCGTCGCTCGATGGCCTCGGCGGACTCGAAGCCGTACCACAGCAACGCCACGTCGCCGCGGGCGGCAACGTCGGCGAACAGTTCGATGGGGGTCAGGCCGGCTGGATCCGTCGCCGCGAACGTCTCGAACGGGTCGACGTGGACGACGTCGGTCCCGTCACCGTCGGCAGCGATGCCAGCAGCCACCCCGGAGAGGCCGTCGGCGGGGACGGCGTTCACCGCCGACGAGCAGTCCCGTCTCGACGCTTCCTCGCGGATGGAGTCGAGACACCCGGGGTCGACGTCGAAGAAGTAGTAGTCGGCGGCGTCACCCAGGACGCCCATCGCGAGCGCGGGCGACCCCAGGTACGTCTCCGGGTCAGTCCGACTGTCGTTCGCCTCGCTGAACAGCGTCGTGTACGTCGCCGAGTCCAGCGCGGGGACGTCGCGGCTGCGTGCGAGGTACCGGCCGGCGCCGAACTGGCGCTCGTCGGCTTCGTCCATCGCGTATCTCGCCGCCCCGGCGTGGGTCTCCCAGAACCGGTCGGGCCGCTCTTCGTCGAGGATCGCACACGTCAGCAGGTGCTTCCAGACGTCTCCGACGTTGCCGAAGTGGTGGTTTCCGATCATGGTTGCTCTCGCAATCGAACGACGATGGCGACTGCAACGGCCAGCACCAGAAGGTTGGCGACGAGCCAGGGCGGCACCGGCAGCGACTCGTCCGCCGGCCCGGGACGGTCCGGGGACGTGTCCACGCCGGCCGCGTCCGCGTACGCCGACAGCGCCAGCAGCGCTGCCGCCTGGGTCCACGCCTCGTCGACGTACGTTGGCGGAGCGCCCTGGTACATGACGGGCGAGGCCGCCCACGAGCCGTCGGGGCGCTGGGTGTCCAGCAGGTACTGGACGCCGGCGCGGACCGCGGGGTGGTCCGGCGAGTACCCCGCCGCGAGCAACGCCTGCAGCGCCCACGCGGTCTGCTCTGGCGTGGACGGCGCCGACAGGTACTGGGCGTCGTCCCACCCCGGGAAAGTGCCGCCTTCGAGGATCCCCTCGCCCCACCCGCCGTCGGGGTTCTGGCGCTCGACGAGCGCGGCGGCGGCCTCCTGGATCTCGGGGCGGTTCGGGTCGACGCCGACGCCGACCAGTCCCTGGATCACCCTGCTCGTCCCGTAGGTGTACCGCACGCCCCACTTCGCCGGCCACATCTCGGTCCGGTCACGTGCGCCGAGCAGGTAGTCGACGGCCGCCCTGACGGAGGCGTTGTTCTCGACGGTGTACCCGTGGGCCCCCAGCGACATGAGGACGTGCCCGTTCGTCCCTGGGACCGGCTCGTCGCCGAACAGCGTGCGGTAGAGGCCTCGGTCCAGCTCCTCACGGAGGTCCGATTGCTCGCTCTCGTTCAGCGGATCGAAGTCGGTCGACCACGTCGACCAGGTTCCGTCCTCGTTCTGGACGTCGAAGAGGAACGTCACCGAGTCCGCCACGACCATCTCGTCGTACGGCGCGAGGGTCCTGGTCACGACCGCCGTCTCTCCCCAGTTGCTCTGCAGTTCGGGTTTGTACGACCAGCCGTGGCCGTAGTGGCTGCGGAACGGCAGCGGCGGTCGATCCAGCGTCAGGTTCCTGCGCGTCCGGTAGACGTTCGTGGTCGTCCTGGCGTCGACCAGCCACTGGGCGGCGTCCTTGACGGTCTCGTTGTCGGGGGACAGTCCCGAGCTCGTCAGCGCCTGCACCGTCCAGGCGGTGTCCCAGACGGGGGTCCGGAAAGCGACGAACCGGCCGCTCGGGGCCTGCCTGTTCTCCTCCAGCCACCGGGTGGCGATCCGGATCGGGTCGTCGTCGACCTCGTAGCCCGCCTCGTGGAGCGCCAGTACGGCGTACATCGTGTCGAACGCGGTCGCCCAGGCGCCGCTGGTCTGGCGGCGCTTCAGGAGGACCTCGGTGAGGGCTTCCTTGGCGTCCTCTTCGTCCGTGGAGACGTTCGAGCGCACCTCCAGCGACAGGACGTTCAGACTGATCATCGTGTCCAGCGCGTTGTGGTTGACGGCGTGGTCGGTCGGGGAGAACTCACCCTCGAAGGCAGGCGTCAACAGCAACAGCCCCGGCAGCTCCTTGAGGGTCTCGTTCGGGAACAGCTCCCCGGCCGAGCGGCGCTCGTCCATCAGCGTGTAGAACAGCCGCGTCCGGTAGAGGAAGATCTCGTCCCTCGGGGTCTCGGCCTCCACGTCGACGAGGCTCGCGTTCGCCCGGTCGAGTTCGCTGCGGATCGCCCGCCGCTCGGCCTGGTACTCGCCGTCGAGTTCGGACAGCAACAGCAGTCCGGCGTAGTTGGCGATGGTGTCGTTCCACCCGCCGTCCGGTTGCCGTCGCTGCAGCACGTACTCCACCGCGCGCCGCTTGCTCTCGGAGTCGATGCCCAGTCGCTCGAGTACGAGTGCGTACTCGATCGTGTACCTGAGGTCCCAGGGACGCAGCCCGCCCATGGAGATGTTCGACGCCCAGTGGTCGCCGGTCCTGTTGGGGCTGTCGAGGATGTACGACCGGGAGTCATCGACCGCCTGGGCCACCGCGGTGTCCGTCGGTGAAGCCGCGTCTGCCGGCGAACGAGCCGACGCCTGCGCGATCGGACCGAACTGCGCAGTCAGAAACAGAACGCAGACGGCGAGTACCTTGACGGTCCCCGTGACTGCGGCCAGCCGGTTCCGTCGCCCGGCCGCTCGCGTACCCTTCATATCCGGGTGACGACCAGGTTGTAGACGAACGCGATCACACCTCCCGTGATGGCTCCGTCTACGAACCCGGCGACTGCGCCTGCTACTCCACCCACCAGCGACGGCGCGAAGCCGGGGTAGTGCGAGGAGAACAGGTCGACGAACGCCTCACCGTGACCGAACATCGCCGCCCAGCCCATGAACAGCATGTAGATCGCCCACATGATGCCGAACCCGACGGCGAATCCCTTGATGCTGAGTTTCGACATCGGTTACACTCCCGGGCGTCCTGCCCTGTTCGTCGGATCGTTCGAACACCTGCACTGTCGACCGTTCTGCGTGTTCCGTGCTTCGTGCATCGTATCGTTCCCTCGATCTAGTCGTCCAGGTCCGCTATGCCGTTGTACACAACTGCGAGGATCGCCCCTTTGATCGCTCCGTCGAGGAATCCCCAGGCTGCACCTGCGACGCTGCCGATCATGGTCGGTCCGAACCCTGGATAGACCGGAGCGATGGCCTCGACGACGAAACTGGTCCCGGCGTCGGCCGTCGCTGCCAGTCCAGCATACAGCATGAACACCGACCACATGGCACCGAACGCCGCCGCGAAGGACGGTACGTTCAGCCGAATCATCGATGAGCTAACCAATCTTCCGTGATTTATTAAAACCTTCGACATTTATACGGGCCTCCGCTGAAAAACCCTTCCCCGCGGCCGAGGCGGGGCCTGGGCCCGCGCTCGTGGTGTCAGAACCGGGATCCCCGGTTCCGTCAGACGGCGTTCTGGCCGTTGTATCCACGACGAACTGCGTTTATTGTACTATCTATTTATTAGATTAGTAAGGCTTATTGACTTCTGATCGACAACTAGTGAGGGAAATGCTGATCGGCGGAAAGAGAGTGAGCGCAATTGCGTTTGCATTGTTGCTGGTCACGTCGATGGTTGGTACGGCGATCACGCTCGGCGTCACCGCGGCGGCGGACTCGGACGCGGCCGGACCATCCGAGGCCGAGGTCCAGCAAGCCGTCGACGACTCTCGCCAGCACCTCCTGAACTCGATGGAGGACGACCACTGGGCATCTGCCGTCCGATCGGGCCGAAACGGTATCTGGGACGTCAGGTGGTCGATCTACTACGCGGTGATGCTCGAACGCCTGGACGCGAAGCCGAAGAGCCAGCAGGCGGCGATCGACTGGGTGCTCTCGAAACGGAACTCGAACGGTGGGTGGAACGACACCGTCGCCAACTACGGTGCGTTGCTACTGTTCGAGGAGATGAACACCGACCAGTACGACGACGTCGTCGCGGACGTCAGGGCAGAGAACCAGCGCAACGACATCTCGCTGGTCTCGGGGAACGCCAGTCAGGGCCAGTCGTTCGTGGAGGACAACCTCCGCCTGAAACTCCTGTACGGCCTGATGAGCGACAGATACACCAACGAACAGCTGTTCCAGGACGGCAATCCCGGCGGGTTCGGCGAACTCGGTGGGATGACCCCCGCGTTCGAGAACGGCTTCCACCCGAACAAGTCCTTCGTCATGCCGGACACGGTCGACCTGACGCTGAGCATGACCACGATCGGTCTGGCCATCGAGCGCGACAACGGGTGGGAGCGAGGCAACAGGAGCGAGGAGCTGAACCGGACCGCGGAGCTGCTGCTCGCCCGCCGGCTACCCAGCGGCGTCTGGGCGACGTCGATCGACAACATCTTCGCCGTGCTGGCGCTCAACGAGGCGGGCTACGACGCCGACGACCCCGAGATCTCCCGGGCGCTGGATATGATGGCGGAAACCCGGCAAGCGTCCAACGGCAGGATCATCGGGTTCAAGCTGTCGGTCTGGGACACCGCCTGGTCCATGCACGCCCTCGTGGAGAGCGGCGTGTCGCCGAAGCACGAGAAGCTCCAGTCCGCGGCGCAGTGGCTCTACGACGCTCGCGCGTCTCCCCCGTCCCAGAAGCGCGCGGACGTCCCCCTCAAGCGGCCCCCGATCCCGTTCCGCCCGAACTTCGGGAAGGGCTGGGGGTACAAGCCGCACATGTACAGCGACTGGGACGACACGGCGGTCGCCGTCGTCGCGCTCGAACCCTACGACGACCGCATCGTCGAGGAGCACATCCAGTACCTCTTCGACGTGCAGAACTCCGACGGTAGCTGGGCCGCGTTCGTGACGGACTTCGAGCCGCTCAACGAGTCCGAGCGCGAGGATGTCATCGAACGAGGCGGCGAGGACCTGTACGTGCAGCTGTTCACGACCCACCAGTCGCCGGACGTGACCGGCCACGTCCTCAAGGCCCTCGGGTCACACGGGTACACCGTCGAGAACAACGCCTCCGTCAGGGCGGCCGTCGACTTCCTGATGAACGCCCGCGACGACACCGGCATGTGGCGGGCCGTCTGGGGCAAGGGCTACGTCTACGGGACCAGCCGCGTCCTCATGGGCATGAAAGCCGTCGGCGTCGACATGAACCAGGCGGCGATCCAGGAAGCTGCGGGGGCGCTCGCTGCTCGCCAGAACCCCGACGGCGGCTGGGGCTACCGCAACGGTCCCTCGGAGCCGACCTACACCGCCTGGGTCGTCGAGGGGCTGCTCGCGGCGGGGTACTCGCCGGACCACCCCGCGGTCCGCGCCGGCGTCCAGTACCTGCTGGACACCCAGCGCCCCGACGGCTCCTGGAAAACCACGAAGATGATGCACAACCTGGAGCGGCTGGAGTACAGCCTCTCCGTGTTCACGCAAGCCAGCGTCCTGTCGGCGCTGTCAGCGTACGCCGACGCGCGTGGCGTCCCCATCGACCCCGACCACGAATCCAGCCCGCTGGACGACCTCGCGTTTCCCCTCGCCGTGATCGGCGCCCAGGTCGCGTTCGTCGCGGTCGGGGTGCTGGTCGCCCGTCGGCGTTCGCCCTGAGGTCGCGGTGACCCACCGGGATCGGCGACAGTAACGCACCGCCGTCTTCGCTCGTCGCGCACCGTCTTTTCGTCACTGTTCCATCTCGTCGCACACCGTTCTCCGGCTACCGTCTCTCTCGTCGCATACCCGCCTCCGATCACCGTCCCTCTCGTCGCGCACCGCTTCTCGTCGTCCTCCCATCTCGTCGTGTCCCGTCTTCTCGTCGCTATTCCGGCTCGCTTTGCGCCGGCCCCGCCTCGCTATTCCATCCCGTCGTGCCCTGTCCTCTGGTCGCCATTCCATCCCGTCGCGCACCGGCCCCTCCTCGCTGTCCTATCTCTCGACGGGACGCTGTTGACCGCTCCGGAGGAGCTGTTCGTCGGTCGGGGCCTCCGGCCGGTAGAGGACCAGGGGGCAGGGACTTCCGGGACGGCGGTCCAGGCGGTTACTGGTGAACCCGGGTCTTGTGGTGGAACGCCAGCGTCGCGAGGATGGTGGTCGCGCCGAGGTACGCGACGGCCCAGCCGACGTCGGCGGCGGCGATCTGCTCGGTGTACGTCGCGTCGAAGGCGATCTGGAGCGGGTAGTACCCAGGGAGGAACGTCATCCAGGCGTCGGGGTTGCCGCGGGTGATCATCGGGTTCTGGAAGATGAGAATGTCGAGCATCGGTGCGAACAGCATCGCGTACATGCCACCGAGGGTGTTCAGGACCGACCCGACCAGGACGCCGATCATGCCGTAGGTGAGACCGGCCACGAGCATCGCGACGACGAACCAACCCACGAGCGACGGCGTCAGGAAGAACATCATGACGACCAGCGAGGTCACGATGACCGCCAGCGAGATGACGCCGAGCAGGACGAGCCGCGAGGTGATGACCTCCCACGATCGGTAGCCGACCAGCACGAGGCGTCCGTCGTTCTCCTCGCCGCTTTGCATCATGAACATCCCGGCGATCCCGGCGACCAGCGCACACACCATCGGCGTCATCAGCACGGTGTAGATCTCCGGCATGGGCTTGGAGATCGAGATGACGAGTCCGTCGACTTTCACCCACAGCGGAATCTCGTCGCCCGGAGCGACGAAGTTGATGAGCGCGATGAAGTAGATGGGAAGGTAGAGTACGAGCGACATGAGGACGTGGTTGCGGAGGCGTTCCTTGACGCCGACGACGAAGGCGGTGGTGACCCGGTGGTTGCTCATTGCAGGACACCTCCGCTACCCTCGCTCATCGCCCGGGAGAAGACCACGGTAGCGGCCACGAGCAGGACGAGGACGTACAGGACCGCCATCAGCAGGTGGTCGGACTCGACGGTGCCGTCGAACGCGGCAGCTTCGAGGACGTGGTGGGAGTGGTACAGCGGGAAGAACTGCGGGAGGATCGATCCCCAGTCGACCAGCCCGCTGGCGAAGATGGTGTCGGAGTCGGCGACGAACACGAGCGCCAGCGACCCCTCGAGTTCACCCGGGAGGATCGAGCCGATGAGTACGCCGATGAGGCCGTACGTGAACCCGGCCAGCACGAGGCCCCCGAAGGTCAACAGCGTAGACTCCGGCGGGTTGAACTGACTGAACACGACGAACGAGACCGTCGCGATGAACGCGCTGACGCCGATGACCGTCGCCAGCCGCGTCGCGAGCAGGTCCAGCTTCGGGAACCCGGCGATGACGAGTCGCCGGTCGGCGTCGTACGCACCGATGACCTGGAACAGGCCGAACAGGCCGGTCAGGAACGCGGTTGCGAACATCGCTCCGTTCACCTGGCCGAGTTGCACCGGCGACCGGTCGTCCAGCAGCGAGGCCGGCACCGCTTCCATGGCGATCCCGTACCCCTGGATCACCAGCGGCGGGATGACCACGAGCAGCACGACGTTCATCGGGTTCCTGTAGAACGACCGGACGAACACGCGGATTCCCAACGTCCGGTTACTCGTCATCAGTCCCCTCCTCGTGCAGGACTCCCTCCCGGAGCTTGTAGATGCGGTCGAACCGGTCCTGCTCGTTGACGAAGTGCGAGATGATGACGATCCCGGTGCCGCTGTCGACCAGTTCCTCGGTCAGCTCCCAGAAGGCGAGGTACGTCTCCCAGTCGAACCCGGTGTACGGCTCGTCCAGCAGCAGGACATCGGGGTCGTGCATGAGCGCGATCCCCAGGTTGACCTTCTGGCGATTCCCACCGCTGAGGTTCTCGACGCGGTAGTCGACGTACTCCTCGAAGTCGAGGCGCTCGGCCATCCGCGAGACGGCGTCGTCGACCTCCGACTCGGACATCCCGTAGCCCCTGCCGAACAGGTCGAACGTCTCCCGAACCGTCAGTCGGTCGTACAGCAGCGTCTCCTGGGGGCACCACCCGATCCGCCCGTTACGGTCGACGTTCCCGGCGTCGTGGTTGAGGGTTCCGACGAGGATCTTCATCAGGGTCGACTTCCCGCTCCCGTTCTCGCCGACGACGCCGACGATCTCGCCGGGATACAGGTCGAAGTCGGTACCGGTCAGCACCTCGACGGTCTGGCCGTAGTGCGGTATCGTCGAACTGTAACTTTTTTCGATGCCACGCGCTCGAATCACCGGGTTGGTTCCTTCGCTGTTCGTTTTATTCGGCATTGACCGAATATTTCGAACAAAGCACATTAGGCGTTTCGGGACGTACTAACGGTTAATGAGCAACGGTGCGGAGACGAACGACACCGGCGCGGTCGACGAGGACAGTTCCGGTGCTGCAGACGACCGTCAACCGGAGGTCGAAGCAGCCCGCCAGAAAGTAATCGGTGCGATGGAGCGGTCCGCGGAGGTGTACGGCCTCAACCGGAGTTACGGGCGGCTGTACGGGATCCTCTACTTCCAGGACGACCCCGTGTCGCTGGACGAGTTGACCGACCGCAGCGGCTACGCGAAGTCGACGGTGTCGACGGCGATGAAGAAACTCGAACGGCTCCACCTGGTCCACCGCAGATCCGTGCCTGGCGAGGGCAAGAAGGCGTTCTTCGAGGCCGAACGGGAGTTCTGGCAGGTCATCCAGGAGTTGCTCCGCCACGAGGTGAAACGCGAGATCGACATCATGACCCGCGCGCTGGACGAGGCCGAACAGCGACTGGAGGCGGCCGAGGACGAGCGGGCCGAGCAGGACCTGGAGAAGGTCCGGCACCTCGAACGGATGTTCGGCCGGGGCGAACGCCTGGTGAACGTGCTGACCGGGTCGTCGGTCGAGCGGTTGACTTCGTTGCTGGAGCGGTTGCGGCGGGAGTAGGCGGTCGGATTTCTGTGGTGGAATTCGTTCGGGCGCTCCGTTGGGGTAGCTTTGCCGCCGACAGCCAGAAAGCCCCCCGCGCTCGACTCGCGCGGCTCGCTGCGGTCCTCGCTCCTTCCGGTGCTTCCCCCGCGAGAGCGACGCTTTCGCTGGCTCCCGCTCACGTTCGTTCGCGGGAACGTCGCCGGGCGTCGTCGACCCCGCGGCCCCCTTCAGCCCCACCCGACAGCTCGGGCAAACCACCAGCCTCCCCAGCCGACTGCGCTCCTCACTCCGTTGCGGTGCTCGTCCACCGGGAGAACGAGTTCTCCCGAGCCTCCGGCTCGCACGGCTCGCCGGAGACACCGTCAGAGCAAGCTCTCCCGGTGGTCCGGCGGCGGGGCTTGGCCCGCCCCCTACGGCTGGGGAGGCGTGAGGTTGACCCCTAGGTCCAGTGGTCGCTAGCGTTCCCGGTCTGACGTACCACAATTACCGATAGGGAATCACTCCCCCCAATCGAGAGTGAAAAGGTTCCTGACGCCAGGCCCCGAACCCAGGAACATGACCACGTCCCCGGAGGACCACGGCGCCCGGTTCGACGAGAAGGCCGACGAGTACGACGACGACCACCCGCCGGAGTACGAGAACTGCCTGTCGCTCGTGCTCGACCACGCCCGCGCGCGACTCGAGGAAGGCGACGTCGTGCTGGACCTCGGCGCCGGCACGGGCGCGGTGGCGCTGGCGCTGGCGACGGGCGACCCCCGGCCCGGCCGCGCCGTCGGCAGGGACGTCAGCGAGGGGATGCTCGACCGCGCCCGCGAGAAGGCCACCGAGCGGGGCGTCGAAAACGTCGAGTTCGGTGAGGGCCGTTTCCGGGAACCGAACTACGACGACCGGGTCGACCTCGTGGTCTCGAACTTCGCCATGCACCACCTGAGCGACGACGAGAAGCGCGAGGCCCTGCGGGAAATCGCGGACCTCGGCGCGCGGACGGTCGTCCTCGGGGACGTGATGCTGTTCGGGGAAGCCGACCCGAGCGAACCGTTTTACGACCCCGCGGTGGACGACCCCGCGACCGTGGGCGTGCTGGCGGACGCGTTCACCGACGCCGGGTTCCCGCTGACGGCCGTCGCCCCCGTCCACGACCAGGTCGGCGTGCTCGTGGGCGAGCGGGTTCCCGACGGCGAGATGCCGGGTGATCGCTGATGCCGACGCTCCCGAAGCACCTCCGGCCGCGGTGGCGGTACCTGGGGGTCGGCATCGAGGCGTGGCCGGACGCCGACCTCTCGCAGCGGGCGTTCCAGCGGCACCTCTGGTACGAAGCCCAGAACTTGCTGGGCGACGTCGGCAGCGCCGGGGCGGACCTGCGGGTGCTGACGTTCCGGTACGAGCGCGGTGGCGGCGAAGCGGTGATCCGGACGCGTCGCGGGCAGGTCGAGCAGGCGCGAGCGGCGCTTGCCTGCCTGGACGAAGTGGACGGCGACCCGGTCGGCCTCCGAGTCCGGGGCGTCAGCGGGACGGTCCGTGGCTGTGAAGAAAAGTATTTAGGACGCGGACGGGAATCTCCGCAGGAGAGAACAGTCGCGTACCGCGGCGCCGAACGGGACGCCGTCGTCCGGGGCGACCGGACCGACGTGCGACTCGACGGGCGGTTCGTGGGCGCGACGCATCTCGACCTCGAGTGATACTATGCAGGGACAAGCCCAACAGCAGGCCTACGACCGCGGGATCACGATCTTCTCGCCGGACGGTCGCCTCTACCAGGTCGAGTACGCCCGCGAAGCGGTCAAGCGCGGCACCGCGAGCATCGGCGTCCGAACCGAGGAGGGCGTCGTACTGGCGGTGGACAAACGCATCCGTTCGCCGCTCCTGGAAGGCGAGAGCGTCGAGAAGTTGCACAAGGCCGACGACCACGTCGGCATCGCCTCGGCGGGCCACGTCGCCGACGCCCGCCAGTTGATCGACTTCGCGCGGCGTCAGTCACAGGTCAACCGCCTGCGCTACGACGAACCCATCGGCATCGAGACGCTGACCAAGGAAGTCACCGACCACATCCAGCAGTACACCCAGGTCGGCGGCGCCCGTCCGTTCGGCGTGGCGCTGATCGTCGGCGGCGTCGAGGACGGCCAGCCGCGCCTGTTCGAGACCGACCCCTCCGGCACCCCCTACGAGTGGAAGGCGCTGGCCGTCGGTGCCGACCGCGGCGAGATCGAGGACTACCTCGAAGAGCACTACGACGAGGGCATGGAACTGGCCGACGGCATCGCGCTGGCGCTGGAGGCGCTGGCCTCGGTCAACGACGACGGCCTCACCGCCGAGGGCATCGGCATGGCCACCGTGGCCGTCGACGAGCAGTACCGCGAACTGCCCGAGGACGAGATCAGGGACTACCTCGCTGAACTCGAACTGCTGGCCGAAGAGGAAGAGGGAGAAGAGGAGTAGTCCCGCCCAGGGACCCGTTTCTCCGACTTCGACCCGGTAGCCACGGGACCGATAGCTACTCGCGTCAGGTGCGACGGCGTCGAGGTGCTGGAACGCCGCCAGCACGGTCGCTCGTCGGCCGTGGGATGTATATGAAAATATGCACATATGTTCATATACTCATCGACGGTGATCCGGGAGTCCCGCACGAAGCCCTGCGCCGCCAGCAATCGGCAAAACGTTCACGCTGGTGGCAGACGAACGGCCGGGTATGGACACCGAGGACTGGCGCCGCGAACTGGCGGCCGAACGCGAACAGAAAGACGAGTTCCTGGGCGAACACCAGCAGTCACCGCTGCCCGGTGACGCCCGGGCGGCGTTCGAGGGCCTGCCGTACTACGACCCCGACCCGGACCTGCGGTTCGAACCCTCCCTGGAGGAGCACGAGGACAAGGCCCCGGTGACCGTGGCGACCACTGCCGACAACGACCAGGAGTACCTCCGGTGGGGGGAGTTCGTCTTCGAAGTCGACGGCGAGCAGCAGTCCCTGGAGGCGTACAGGTCCGACCCGGAGGAGGAGCGGCTCTGGGTGCCGTTCCGCGACGAGACCAACGGCGAGGAGACCTACGGCGGCGGCCGGTACCTCGACCTGGTCGACCCCGAGGACCGCGCCGGCGACGAGTGGGTGCTGGATTTCAACCGCGCGTACACCCCCTTCTGCGTCTACTCGGACCTCTACGAGTGCCCGATGGTCCCCGGCGAGAACTGGCTCGAAGTGGCCATCGAGGCTGGCGAGAAGGTCCCGTACCTCGACGTCGGCGAGGGCCACTGACGGCCCGGCCGACCGGTGCCCGGTGGGTCGGGTCGCCCGTCACCGCTCCAGGAACCCCCTGGCGAGTCGCTGTTCGGCCCGCCGGAGGCGGTAGGACCGAATCACTCATCGATCCGAGTGCCACGGACGACAAGGCGAGTCGCTGTTCGGCCCGCCGGAGGCGGTAGGACAGCGTCGACCGCGGCACGTCCAGGCGCGCGGCGAGGTCGTCCACGTCGATCTGCCGGGGAATCTCGTAGTAGCCGTGGTCGATGGCGGCCTCCAGCGCCGCGCGCTGTTCGGGCGACACCTCCGCCGAGGGGGCGGCGAACGGCCGCCAGTCGGTCGCCTGGCCGACGTGGTCGAAGTGGAAGGAGACGTCGTCGCCGAGGAGTTCGCTCGCCGCCCGGCAGAACGCTCCGGTCCCCGCACCGTTGGGCATGAGGACGCCCCAGCGCGCGCGGTCGCCGGCCCGCTCGTTCTCGAACACGAGGCCGCCGTCGAAGTGCCGGGCCGCCAGCGCCGGGACCGAGCGCGGCGGGTCGCCGTCGCGGTACCGGGAGTAGATCACTCGCCGACCGTCCTCGCTGGCGAGCACCTCGGCGTCGTGATCGCCCCCGTCGGCTTCTGGCCGCAACTGCCAGCATCCCCACTCCGCGATGGTCGCTTCGAGGTCCGACACCCCCGCCGGCGGCCCGTCGACGCGGCGCCAGACCCTGTCGCCGGCCGCGAAACAGACCAGCGACCGCAACGCCAGGTTTGGGTGGTCGATCAGGCAGTCCGCGAGACGGTCGGCCCCACGTTCGTAGGTCAACTCGAACGTGAGTTCTCGCATCGCCGTCCCGTACGGTCCCTACGGTAGTAAGCACGAGTGTCGGGCGGCTGAACGGACGGATTGTCGCACGCCAATCGAAGGCTCATGACCGTCCGCCGGCTAGGTGCGCCGATGGCGAGTGACCACGACCGCGACGGGGGACCCGAGGTCGGCCCCGATGGCGGGACCGAGGTCGACGGGGGGACGGAGGTGGCCCACGGCGGAGAGACCGACGTCGCCCACGAGGGGTACCCCCGGCATCCGGCGGTGGCCTCCTCCTGGCGACGGTCGCCGGGATGGCCCGGGAGACGTTCGTCGTCGAGGACTCGCTGTTGCACAACACCTGGCCGTTCCAGGGCGTCGAGCGGACGAAACTCGGCGTCTGGATCTTCCTGGCGTCGGACGTGGTGGTGTTCGGCGCGCTCATCGGCTCGTACGTCTTCACCCGGGTCGCCTACGGCTGGCAGAACTGGCACCACTTCCTCCCCGCCGAACACGTCGTCCTGCCGGGGCTGATCAACACCTACCTGCTGTTGGCCAGTTCGTTCTCGGTCGTGCTGGCGCTGGTCGCCGCCGAGAAGCGGAGTCGCGCCGGGGTCGTCACCGGCCTGGTGACGACGCTGGTGTTCGGTATCGGCTTCCTGATCAACAAGGGCATCGAGTGGAGTCACTTCCAGCACATCCACACCGAGACGTTCCCCAACGGCTGGTGGGTCGGCACGAACCCCCGCGTCGTCGACGTTCTACCTGACGACGGGCATGCACGCCCTCCACGTCATCCTGGGCCTGCTGATGTTGCTCTGGATGATCCCGCGCGCGTGGCGTGGCGCGTACACCCGCGGCCACGACGGCGACAAGCCCATCGAGTACTTCGGGCTGTACTGGCACTTCGTCGACATCGTGTGGCTGTTCCTGTTCCCGCTGTTCTACATCCTGTAGCGGGTTCTCGGTGAATTCGGATTTCGATGGTGTTTCTGCCAGTCGAACTGGGATCGACGGCGCGCGTGAGGAACGCGCGCGCCGACCGCACGATCACGATCCCGCAAACTGGACGACCACAGTCGACCACAGGGCAGACGGTCGATTCCAGCTTTCGGCCGCCCAAAAACAGTACGCGCGGCGATAATTCTTATTGGGCCGACCCCGCTACACCGCCCATGGGGCTGCTCGTGGAACTGTCGCTCGTCTTCGTCGCCGGCCTGGTAACTGCGCTGGCGACGGGCCTGGGCGCGATTCCGTTCTTCTTCGCCGAGGAGATCAGCGACCGCTGGAACGTCGTGCTGTGGGGCCTGGCGTCCGGGATCATGGTGTCGGCATCGCTGTTCGGCCTGGTGCTGGAGGGCCTGGCAGCGTCCAGCGGCCTCCCCGTCGGGATGCTCATCGGCCTCGGCGCGGGCGTCCTGCTCGTGGTCGTCAGCCACGACGTGCTAGAGGCCACGGACGTCGACCCGCGGGCCTACGAGGAGGCGGACTTCCGGAAACTCGTGTTGATCCTGGGCATCCTCACCGTCCACAGTTTCCCGGAGGGGGTGGCCATCGGCGTCTCCTTCGCGGACCTGGCGTTCGACGTCGAGAACGCCGTCCGGATCGGCGGGTTCGCCGTGCCGTTGCTGGCGGTGTTCATGACCGTCGCCATCTCGATCCACAACGTCCCGGAGGGGAC
The DNA here is from genome assembly GCA_003021085.1 of Halobacteriales archaeon QS_1_68_20. GTDB lineage: Archaea > Halobacteriota > Halobacteria > Halobacteriales > PXRE01 > PXRE01. The sequence goes on from PXRE01000005.1 coordinate 65,927, forward strand.
GGCCATCTCCATCCCGCTCCGGACGATGGGGGTGAGCGAACCGAAGATGGTCTGGTGGGCGGTGTTCTCCTCGCTCCCGCAACCGATCGGGGCCGTCCTCGCGTACTACTTCGTCAGTCTCGCCCGGGCGTTGCTGCCGTTCGGCTTCGGGTTCGCCGCCGGGGCGATGGTCTACCTCGTGCTGACCGAGTTCGTCCCGGAGGCACTGGACCTCGGGACGGGGCTCCCGGGTGGCGGCCGGCGCGAGTTGTTCGCGGGACTGGCCGTCGGCGTGGCGGTGATGGTGCCGCTGGTGCTCGTGCAGGTTTGACGAGTCCGCCAGCCAATTCGCGAGGGATGTCGTACGCCGTCGACCACCCCCGGCCACAGCGTTATCCGGTTCGACGGCCTAGTCTCGAACGTGGCTGACGACAAGCGAGGGAGACAAGCAAGCGCGTGACGCCCAACGACGCCAGCGGGAGCGCGAGGTGCAGGAGGAACTGCGGCGGCGGGACGAACCGGAACCGACGGCCAACGCGGCCGAACTCACCGCACTGGAGGAAGAACTCGACGGCCTGGACTTCCCAGCGACGGGGCCGAGGTCGTTTCGGCGGCCGGGGACCGCGAAGTCGAGTCGGCCGAGGGAACATACACGGTCGCCGAGTTGGTCCCGGAGACCGACGCGGAGACGTTCGACTCCCCTTCGGCCGTCCGGGTGCAGGTCCCGCGGCCGACGGTCGCCGGAGCGATGAAGCGGGTCCTGGAAGCCGCCGCGTCGCTCCAGGACGCTGATTTGGGTGGCTCCCGGCGGAAGGCCTACGAGAAGACCTTCCGGGAACTCGCGGCGGTCGACGCCGTCGACGAGGACGAGGGAATCGAGGCCGTCGCCGACTGGATCGTCGAGCAGATGCAGGAGGACGGGAACCTCCCCGGCTCACGAGCGGTGCGCCGCCGGGCGGTGAAGTTCTGCCGGGAGAACGGCTACCGGGTCCGCAACGACGAGTGGCTGGGCATCTAGACCGGTACCGACGCCGACCCGTACCCGGCCGGGGCGTTCGGCCGCGCCGGTCACCTATTTCCACCACCCGGTCCAATCACCGGCCATGCGCGACGAACTGCGGGCGGGCGTCGCAATCTACAACGCCGGGGAGTACCACGCCGCCCACGACGCCTGGGAGGACTACTGGCTGGACCTCGATGCCGGCACCGACGACGAGCGCCTGCTCCACGGCCTGATCCAGTTCACGGCCGCCATGCACCACGCCCGCAACTGCAACTGGACGGGGCTGTCCGGCCTCGTCGAGTGCGCCCGCGAGTACCTCGACGGCCTGCCGGCGGACTACCGGGGGATCGACCTCGCCACGGTCCGGGCGTACCTCGACGCGCTCCACGAGGACCCCGAGTACGTCGAGCGGGTCGCCCCGCCGGCGCTGACCCACGAGGGGGAAGCGCTGGCGCTCTCGGATCTGGACTTCCCCGCGGCGGCAATCGCCGCGGCGGTGTTCGCGGAGGAGAAACCTGGCTTCGAGGAGGAGGTGGTCGAGCAGGCCGTCGAGTACGCCCATGCCGACCTCGAAGCGGGGGAAGCGACCAGTCAGTTCGTGGCGCTGGTGATGGACTTCGCCCGCGACGAGGCCAACAGGGGGATCGTCTACCAGCGTCTCACCCAGCACGTGGACCGACGGGCGAGTCGGGAACGGGACGTGGAGGGGTTGTTCGACGTGGAGTGAGGGGAGGGGAG
>PXRE01000006.1:0-240397 GCA_003021085.1 Halobacteriales archaeon QS_1_68_20
TTGGGCAGTTCCGCGAACTCGTCCTGAACTGTGCCGTCAGAAACGTCGAATTGAGTCTCACGGACTCACACGCATGAACTCAGGCGTCTAAACAAGGCCTTTAATAGTGGTCTCAATACAACCCGTTGTTCAAACGTTCCTAAGGCTCGTAAATCTGCGTCGTGAACTCGTTCTCGACGGTCTCAACCCCGTACCGATCCAAAGCACGCTTCGCGTTCAGGTACTTCGCGATCGCCTGCGCGTTGTCCCGCAGGGAGTCCCAGCGGTCACACGGCACGGCGTACTGGCTTCCGTCGCGGTTGAAGTACACCACGACGCCGGGGTCCTCGTAGGTCGAGTCGGCGTAGGGGATGTTGGAGTTCTGGTCCTGGTGTTCGGCGTCGGTGAGGATGTTGATGTCCCTGACGTCCATCTTCCGGAGTTCCTCGAGGATGTTCTCGATCGCCTCGCGGCGTGTCACCCGGAAGTTGTGGGGGTACGGTTCGCGCTCGGCAGGCGGGGTCCGGTCGAAACCTCGTGGCCAGTCGATTCGGTAAGTCATCGGCGATCACCTCGGCCGCGTACGGCGTCGGCCATATCTACGCCCTTTCAGCAGAGAATGATAAATCTACGGGCAGATGGCCGGCTAAAAGATGACGTTGGGTTGAGTGGTGGGCACGTTCTCCGTAGACTGGTTCCTGGCCGACAACACGCAGAAAGCCCGCGCGCGCTCGACTCGCGCGGCTCGCTGCGGTCCGCAGTCGCTTCGCTCCTTCCGGTCCTTACGTCGCCGGGCGTCGTCCAGCGCGCGGCTTCTTTCAGTCCCGCCCAACAGCTCGGCTCGACCACCAGCCTCCCAAGCCGACTGCGTTACTCAGTCGCGCCCTCCGGGCGCTCCGTGCGTTACTCATCCCTCGCGCGGTGTCGGCTCGCGGTCGCCGAGGGCGACACGCGAGCCAGCGCGCGCCACGACCCCAGGTTTGGCTCACTGCGCGCGCGAGCAACGCGCGCGATGTCCCCGTGAGCCGTGCGAACGGGGGCTCGGGAGAGCTTGCTCTCCCGGTGGACGACGTGAGCGTCCGGGTGAACGGCGAAGCCGCGAACCCAGGCTGACTGAGGAGGCTGGGGAGGCGTGAGGCTGACCCCTAGGTTTTGCATGCCGCTAGCGCCGCCAGTCCGGGCCGGCTCGACAGCAACTGGCCCAGGAAACGTACAGCGTCTCCGGATCAGAATCACACCCCCAGAAACCAGAGCCAGAACACCTTTTTTGCGACTGCGGCGAGTAGGGCGGGTGTGAACGAGATCGAACGCAAACGACTGCTGGAGCGGGTCGAACGGGAGGGTGCGACCGTCGGCTCCACCATCCCCGAGACCATCACCGTCCAGGGGGAGTCCGTCGATCTCCGGGAGTCCGTCTTCGAGGTCCGTAGCCGCGACACCGTCCCCCAACAGGAGCGCGAGCGCGTCGAACAGGCGAAGAAGAACCTCCGGCGCGAGCGCCTCCAGCGCAAGCAACGCCTGGAGGACGACGACATTTCCTACGAGGAGGGCGAACGACTCGCCGAGAGCATCGTCGGCATCGACCGCGCGCTCGACGGCCTCGAACAACTCGACGTCACCGACGTCGAAGGGGAGGCCGAGCGCGCCGAGGCCGCCGACCGCAGGCGTTGGATGAGCTTCCTCCGGCAGGTGCTCGGGCGCGACGACGACGGCCCCCGGGCGGGACTGGGACGATGACCGGGGAACGGGACCCGCCGGGGATCACCAACGCCGACGTCGCCGCGCAGTTCGAGGCGTTCGCGGACCTACTGGAGGCTAAAGACGTCGAGTACAAACCTCGCGCGTACCGCCGAGCGGCCGAGAACATCCGTGCCCACGCCCGGCCGGTGGCCGAGATCGCCCGTGAGGACCCCGACGCACTCCAAGAGATCGACCGCGTCGGCGAGGCCATCGCCGAGAAGATCGTCGAGTACGCCGAGACCGGCGAGATCGGGGAACTCGAAGAACTCCGCGCGGAACTGCCGGTCGACATGGCGGCGCTGACCAGCGTCGAGGGGGTCGGCCCGAAGACGGTCGGGTCGCTGTACGACGCCCTGGGGATCACCGACCTCGACGACCTCGAAGCGGCCGCCCGCGAGGGAAAGATCCAGGAGGTCAGCGGCTTCGGCGCCAAGACCGAGCAGAACATCCTCGAGGGCATCGAGTTCGCCCGGCAGGTGGGCGAGCGCCACTTGCTGGGAGAGGTCCGGCCGCTTGCGGACGACGCCCTGGCGCACCTCGACGTCGACGCCGTCCAGCGGGTGGAGGTCGCCGGGTCGATCCGCCGCTGGCAGGAGACCATCGGCGACGTGGACCTGCTGGTCGCCACCGGGGACGACGCCGCGGTCGTCGACCGCTTCGTCGAGTGGCCCGCGGCCGACGAGGTGATCGAAGCCGGCGACCAGAAGGCCAGCGTCCGCGCCGACGGCGCCCGCGTCGACCTCCGGGCCGTCGACCCCTCGGAGTTCGGCGCCGCCCTCCAGTACTTCACCGGCGACGTGGACCACAACGTCCACCTGCGGAACGTCGCCATCGACCGCGACCTGAAGATGAACGAGTACGGCGTGTTCGACGTGACCGTGGTCGAGGACCCGGATGCAGGTCAGCGCGTCGGCGAGCGAATCGCCGGCGAGACCGAACAGAGCATGTACGCCGCCCTGGACCTGCCGTGGATCCCCCCGGAGATGCGCCGTGACACGGGCGAAATCGAGGCCGCGGCGTCCGGCGAGTTGCCGGCCCTGATCGAGGAGGGCGAGATCCGCGGCGACCTCCACACCCACACCGAGTGGTCCGACGGCAACAACACGGTCGCGGAGATGGTCCAGGCCGCCGCTGACTTCGGCTACGACTACCACGCCGTCACCGACCACGCCGCCGGAGCGGGCACCCCGCCGGCCATCGGCCTCGACTCGACCGAAGTCCGCGAGCAGATTGAGACCGTTGAAGCGGTCGCCGCCGACGCGCCAATCGAGGTGTTCCACGGCGTCGAGGCGAACGTCACCGCCGACGGCGGCCTCTCGCCGGACGCGGACGTGCTCGGGGAACTGGACCTGGTGATCGCCTCGCCGCACGCCGCGCTCGGCCAGGACTACGAGACGGCGACCGAGCGACTCGTCGGCGCCGTCGAGGACCCCCGCGTCGACGTGCTGGGCCACCCCAGCGGTCGGCTCATCCACGACCGGCCCGGCCTGGAGTTCGACGTCGAGCGCGTGGCGAGGGCGGCCGCCGACCACGGGGTCGCCCTGGAGGTCAACGCCAACCCCCACCGGCTGGACCTGTGGGGCGACGCCGTCCAGCGGGCGCTGGACGCGGGCGCGACCATCGCGATCGACACCGACGCCCACAGTCCGCCCGAACTGGCGTACGTCCGCTACGGCGTCCACACCGCACGCCGGGGCTGGGCGGAACCGGCGGACGTGCTGAACGCCCGCGACGTCGAGGGTGTTCGGGAGTTTCTGGGGTGAGTCGGATACTGAACCAGTCCTCAGTCAGGATTTAAGTCTCGGTTGGTGTCATTTATCAGGAGGTGTTATTGACCAGGCCGTCAACGGTCATGAAGAAGACCTTCGTAGGATGAAGGCTCCAGTGACGAAGCAACACTTTTGCTGGACATCATGCTTGGCAAACTTGCCACCTGCCTACGGACGTTCGGACTCGACGCCTTTTAGGCGTTTGACCGCGGCACCGGAATGAACGTCGATGGCGAGGACTGCCCCCACGACGACGCGCCAACTGCCCACGAACCAGCCAGCGTCCGGGAGTTCGCCTCCGGTGACTTTTTTCGTCCCGGCCCATCTTTCGGTACATGAACCGTCGGGCGCTGCTGGGAGCGACCGTCGCGGCCTCGGTGAGTGGGTGTCTCTCCTGGCTCCGCGGTGGCCGGGAGTGCCCCGAACTCGACGGCGTCGAGGGCGACACGATCTGTTCGAACGACGGGTCGCTGTTTCTCGAAATCGAGCCCCGGAACGTCGAACTCCCGGCGACCGTGACGTTCACGATCGTCAACGAGCGGGACCGGGACGTCTCGTTTCACACCGAGTATCCGCTGGTCTATCGCGACACCGGGTCCGACTGGGAGCAGGACCAGTACGTGAGATGGAACCGTTCGCCGACGCCAACCGAAGTGACCGATCGCCGTTCGTTCGAGATGGCCGTCCCGTTCGCCGACTCCTGGGAGCCGGAGCCGGGGGAATACCTGGTCCTCCTCCCGGGCTGGCTGGGCGATCCCGACACTCCCGTTGAGACGGTCGCCGTCGGGGAGTTCGTGGGGATCGAACCGTGACCGCCGACGGCGACGATCCACCGCGCCTCCTGCTGGACGCCATGCTCGGCAAGCTCGCCACCTACCTGCGGATGTGCGGGATCGACGCCGCCTACGCGCTGGACCGCGGCGTCGAGGCCGACGACGAACTCCTCGCCATCGCCCGCGACGAAGGTCGCCTGCTCGTTACCCGCGACCGGCAACTCGCGCGGCGGGCCGACCACGCGCTCCTGCTGGAGACCAAACCCGTGACCGACCGGTTACGCGAACTACAGGCGGCCGGGTTCGACCTGTCGCCGGACGAACCCCGGCGGTGCGCGGACTGCAACGCGGAACTGGTCGCCGTCTCCGAAAACGCCGAAACGTCCGACTACGCGCCGAACGCCAACGGGCAATCCGTCTGGCGGTGTCCCGGATGTGACAAGCACTTCTGGAAAGGGAGCCACTGGGACGACGTCCGACGGACGCTGACGCACCTCTGACCCGCCGAAAGCCTTTTTTCTACCCGCTCGGATTCGGATCCATCGTGACCGACGACAGTTTCCTCGGCCTCGACGCGACGACCCAGGCGGCGGCCATCGCGGTCCTCGGGGTCGTGCTGGTGATCGCGGGCGAATCGATGTCCTCGGCCGCGGACCCCGAGTACGACCCGACGGTCTACGGCATCGGACTCGTGATGGTCGTGTACGGCGTCGGACGCCTCGTCTGGGAGTGGCTCGGGGACTGATCAGTCCATCTGGTTCGGTTCCCAGCGGTCGCAGGCGTCCATGTCGTCCATGATGCCGTCGTCCAGTTCGCAGAACGGCCGCATCCCGCGTGAGGTCTGGACGTACTGGAAGTGCTGGCAGTTGCCGCAGTACCTGTCCGTCGTGTCCGCGGGGTCCGGGCGAGCGGACATCACCTCGGCGTCGTCGGCGGGCGTGCGGATGCCCGGTTCCGTCGCGCCGCCGTCGCTGGCCGGCTTGGGCGAGGACCCCCCGACGCCGCTCGGGGTCTCCCGAGAGCCGTCGGTTCGGCCGCCGCGACTCCCGCCGGACGTGTTGCCCGACCCGGAGAAGCCGCCGGTCGCGTCCGAGATGGCGTCGGTGGCCGACCGGACCGCGCCCGCGGTCCGCTCGGTGATGCTGGACCCGTCGGGGGCCTCGTCGTCCGAGATGCCGTCGAAGAAGCCGCCGTCCGATCCGGACGCCGAATCCGCGCTCGCGCCGGCGCCCCTGTTGCCTGCGCCGGGAGCGCTGGCGCCCGCGGATCCGCCCCTACCGCCGGTCACGTCCGACCCGGCCAGCACTGCGGACTCGTCGATGGCGCCGTCGAGGTCCTCGCTGTCGACCTCGACCACCCGGGTCTCGCCGCCGCGGGTCACCTCCAGGCGGACGGTCCCGCCGGGGTCGTTGCGCGGTTCGAAGTTGGCGACCGCGGTGAACAGACACCAGAACGTCGTGATCGCGCCGAGGAAGTACACCAGGCTGACGAGCAGGGTGAGGTCGGGGGTATTACCGCTCCACCGGGTGGGGTAGGCGTAGGCGAACAGCGTCACGCCGAGGACGGCGACGCTGGCGCCGATGACCGCCGCCGCCCGAACTTCGCGGCTCGCCGGCAGGACGGTGAAGATGCCGACGAACACGGCCGGCAACCCGAGACCGGCGAGGATTCCCGCCGGCTCCCAGGACTCCCAGCCGTGCAGGCCCAGCGGCGACAGCACGCCGGTCGTCGCCACGACGATGCCGGCCACCACCACCAGCGCCCCCACGGCGAACAGGCCGGTGCCCGCGTACAACTGCCGGCGGGTCGCCTCCTCGCCGAGCCCCTCGTACACCTCCGCGAGGCTTGTCATGACCCGTCCGTTGGTCGGCATCGCACTTGAGGTTACGTCAGACGCTCGCATGACGACCGGCGGGCGCCGGGGGACCCGCTTCTCCGGGAGCCAAAGAGCTACGTGCCGCGGCCGCTTGCCTTCCGACGAATTCGAATGGCAGACGACGAGCGAACCGGCGCGTTCGACCACCTGCTGGCCGCGCCCCTGCGGGAGTCGATGGACGGTGCAGCCTACGGCGACTGGCGGTCGGTCTCGGCACCGGACGCGTCGGCGATGCACTACGGGTTCCCGTTCCCCGACTCGTTGCCGAACGACGACCTCGTCGCGGCCGCCGAGGCAGTCTTCGAGGCCGAGGGCGACCGGGCGCTGCAGTACGGTGGCGGCGAGTACGCCGACCGCCTGGTCGACGTGGTGCTCGCCCGCTCGCGGGATCGGGTGCGACCCCGGGCAGGTCGCGCTGACCAGCGGCGCGACCCACGCGCTGGATCTGGTCTGCCGGGCGTTCCTGGACCCCGGAGACGTCCTGTTCGTCGAGGCGCCCACCTTCATGGGCGCGCTGACCCTCTTCCGCAACTTCGGCGTCGAGATTACTGGAATTCCGGTCGACGACGACGGCCTGGACGTGGCGGCACTGGCCGACGAACTCGCGGCACGCCGCGACGACGGCCGGCCGACCCCCAAACTCCTGTACGCGATTCCGACCTTCCAGAACCCGACCGGGACGACCCTCTCACGCCAGCGCCGGGAGCGCCTGCTCGAACTGGCCGCCGAGTACGACTTCCTGGTGATCGAGGACGACGCCTACGGCGACCTGCGCTACCGCGGCGACCCGGTCCCGACGCTGGCCGAACTCGACGACGAGGGGCGGGTCGTCCACCTCGGCACGTTCTCGAAGACCGTCGCGCCGGGCGTCCGGACCGGGTGGCTGGTCGGTCACGAGGAGGTCGTCGACGCCCTCTCGCGGATGAACGTGGGCGGGACGAACGTCTTCACGCGGGCGCTCCTCGGCTACTACTGCACGGAGGGCGACTTCGAGGCGAACCTGGTCGAACTCCGGCGAGCGTACGGCCGTCGCATGGAACGCGTGCTTGACGCCCTGGCCGAGGAGATGCCCGCCGGGACGACCTGGATCGAACCCGGGGGCGGGTTCTTCGTCTGGGTCGAACTGCCCGGGGGCGTCGACGCCGACGCGATGTTCTCGACCGCCGCCGAGGAGGGCGTGACGTACCTCCCCGGATCGATGTTCTACCCCGACGAGGGCGGGACCAGCGCCCTGCGACTCTCGGTCAGCCACGCGCCCCCCCCCCTGCGACCCGGGCCGCGCTGGACGAACAGTAACGCGTGCGCTCGTCAATCCCTCACGGAGTCCCGAGGGTTTCAACACCCATTTGGCAGTCCGGCGGTGAGACCCCAGTATGGCAGCGAGGGTCGTCGTACTTGGGGCCGGTTACGCGGGGACGACAGTGGTCAGACGCCTGCAACAACTTCTCGACGGGCACGATCTGACCTGGGTGTCGAGGGAAGACTACCACCTCGTGCTCCACGAGGTTCACCGGGCCATCGGGGACCCCGACGCGGCGGAGAAACTCACCGTGCCGCGGACTGCGATCGCCGACCGGTCGACAGACGTCCTCGAGGGCGAGGTCGTGGGCGTCGACACAGACGACCGGACGGTCGCGCTCGCGGACGACCGTGAACTCGACTACGACTACCTGGTGGTCGCGCTCGGGAGCAAGACCGCCTTCTACGGGATCCCGGGGCTGGAGGAACACGCGCTGACGCTCAAGGGGTTGGATGACGCACTCGACATCCACGAGTCGGTCGTGGGGGCCGCCCGTGACGCGACGCCACAGGACCCCGCCAGGGTGGTGGTCGGCGGTGCAGGTCTGTCTGGCATCCAGACCGCCGGCGAGGTGGCGGAGTTGCGCGACGAGTGGAACCTCCCCATCGAGATCACGCTGGTCGAGGCGATGGAAGAGATCCTGCCGGGCAACGACCCGGCCCTCCAACAGGCGGTCCGCGAGCGCGTGGAGGCCCGGGGCGTAAACGTCCTGACCGACGATCCAATCGTCGAGGCGACCGGGGACGCCATCCGCTTCGACGAGGGCGACCCGCTCGACTACGACATACTGGTCTGGACCGGCGGCATCACCGGCCAGGACTCCCTGGACGGGGCGAACCTGGAGACGAACCACAACCGGGTGGAGACCGACGCCACCTTCCGGACCAGCGACGACCGCGTGTTCGCGGTCGGCGACTCCGCACTGGTCGAACAGGGCGACGACGTCGCGCCGCCGACCGCCCAGGCCGCCTGGCAGGCCGGCGACGTCCTCGCCGAGAACGTCGTCCGCGCCATGGCGGGTCGCCCCCTGGAGACCTGGACCTTCGAGGACGAGGGGACGGTCCTCTCAGTCGGGGCGTCCGCGGTCGCCCACGAGGTGTTGGGCACGTCCATCGGCCCGTTCGACGGCTTCCCGGCGCGGTTCCTCAAGAAGTTCATCGCCGCCCGCTGGCTGAAGGACGTCGCCTCCTACCGCCGGGCGATTCCTGCGTGGAGCGTACTATAGCCGCCACGCGAGACTTCTAAAAGATACAATATATTTACGTCCGGGATCGGACCCCGGAGACATGGCCGATCCAGGCGATCCCGGATCGTTGACGCGACGCGGCGCGCTGGCCGCGCTGCTGAGTGGTGGAACGACGGCGGCGACGCTGACTCCCCTTGACACGCTCTTCGAGCGGTTAGCCCCGCTCAGCGGGCGCGCGTGGGAGTCCGCCGGCCGGGTCCCCGAGCGGGTTCCCAACACCGTCGAGGGGAAGTACGGACCGGCGACGGTAACCTACGACGACTACCACGTCCCGCACGTCGAGGCCGACGACGAGGCGGCGGCGTACTTCGCCGTCGGGTACGCCCAGGCCGCCGACCGCCTGTTCCAGATGGACCTCCTCCGGCGGGACGGGAGCGGCCGACTCGCGGAGGTGTTCGGGGAGTTCGGCGTCGACCGGGACGTGTTGCGGGCGAAAGTGGACGCCGAGGCCGCCATCGAGGCCTCTCTGACAGCCATCCAGGGTAGCGGCGCCGAGCGAATGCTGGAGGCGTACGCCGACGGCGTCACCGCGTACGTCGAACGCGGTCCGCCCGGCGTGGAGTTCGGCCTGTTCGACTACGAACCCGAACCGTGGTCGAAGTTCGATACCATGGCGGTGGCGATAGCCATGTACTTCCAGCAGACCTGGGGGGCCTCGGCGCTGCGGGAGGAGGTCAGGCGCGAAGCGTTCGACGAGGAGACCTACCGGACGCTGTTCCCCACCCACGTCGACCACGACGCACCGGTCCTCAGGGACGGATCCGCTGGCGACGGACGGCCCGCCAGCGAACCCGACGCTAGCCAGGGTGTGGCCGTCGACCCCACACTCGTCGACTGGCTGGGCGAGTTCGGCAGTTCCGGTCCCGCAGGATCGAACGCCTGGACCGTCTCGGGCGAGCACACCGAGAGCGGCGACCCGATCCTCTGTAGCGACCCACACTTCTCGCTGGGGGCGCCGCCGCTGCTGTACCGCCAGCACCTCGCTGCGGGGGAGGTGGACGTGGGAGGCGCGACAGTCCCCGGCATCCCGTTCGTCTTCGTCGGGGAGACGGATCACTGCGCCTGGGGGTACACGACGGGGATGGGGGACGTGCTCGACTTCTACACCTACGAGGTCCGCGAGGCGCGAAGCGCCTCGGACCGGTCGAGCGGTGACGAACCGCGAGACGACGGCGACCAGTACCGCTATGGCGACGAGTGGCACGCCTTCGAGCGGGACGCGAAGACGGTCGAGGTCCGGGACCCCATCAGCGGGGAGACCGAAACCCGGGAGGTCGAGGTGAAAAAGACCGTCCACGGGCCGTTCCTCGAGCGCGAGGTCGACGGCGAGACCCACCACGTCGGCGTGGCCTGGACGCCGCTGACCGGCAACCGGACCGCGGAAGCGATGTACGAGTGGTCCCACGCCGAGTCAGTCGCGGAGTTCCGGGCGGCCACCCGCAAGTGGGACGCCATCCCCGGCAACGTCCACGTCGTCGACCGGCAGGGCGGCACCTGCTACCAGTTCGCCGCGCCGATCCCGATCCGCCGTGTGGACGACGAGGTGATCCGGGGCAATCGCGTGTTCGACGGCTCCGCGGGCGAAGCCGAGTGGGAGGGGTTCGAACCGTACGGCCAGTCGACCTGGGAGGGGTTCGTCCCCTTCGAGGACCTGCCCGCCGCAATCGACGCCGACTACGTCGCCAGCGCGAACCAGCGACCCGTCGACGAGCCGCCGTACCCGCTCGGGACGGACTCGTTCTCGGGGTTCCGCGCCCAGCGCATCTACGAGGTGCTCGACGAGACCGTCGGCGCCGGCGAGACCGTCGACCGGGACGACCTCCGGTCGCTGCAACTGGACGCGCTGGACGTCACCGCCCGCGAACTCGTGCCGGCGATACTGGACGCCCGCGACCGGATGCCGGAGGCGGCCCAGCCGTGGGTGGACGAACTGGCCGACTGGGACTACCGGATGCACCGGGATTCCGCGGCCGCCCTCGTCTACCACCGCACCCTGGAGCACTTCCAGGAGGCGACCTGGCAGGACGAGTTCGAGCAGCGGGGCCTGGCCCGGCGCTACTGGCCCAGGGCACGGATCCTCCTCTCGCTGCCCGCCGACAGCGAGTTCTTCGACGGTGACCGTGGCGCCGTCGTCGCGGACGCGATGGAGCGGGCCGTCGCGGAGATCGACGAGGAGGGCTGGGAGACCTACGGCGACTTCAACCGCCTCCAGATGGACCACCGCCTCGGGCAGTTCGTCTCGGGGCTGAACTACCCCCGCCACGCCACCGACGGGTCGGGCGTGACCGTCCGGATGAACTCCGATCCATCGAGCCCCTGGGGGGCGACGGTCCGGTTGCTCTGTGACCTCGGCGGCGACTCAGAGGCGGTGCTGGCCGGCGGCAACGACGGGTCGCCGTTCTCCGAGCACTACCACGACCAGTTGCCGCTGTGGGCCGACGGCGAGTACGAACCGCTGGGCGCGTGGCCGGACGGCGACCCGGACGTTACCGTCGAGGGGGAAGACGGATGAGGGATCGCATCGCCCGCGTCGACACCTGGTTCGCGGAACTCCGCGCGGACCCGACCCGTCGGCGGGTCGCGCTCGCGGTGGGAGCGGTCCTCGGCCTGGCCGCCGCCACCGTCCACTGGCTCGGCCTCGTCGCGGGCGGGGCGCTGGTCGGCCTCACCCGGCGGAGCCTCCCGCGGGCGCTGCTGGCCGGCCTCGGGTTCGGCGTCCTCGTGGTAGTCGCGTTCGTCGCGACGGCCGGGATCGACGCAGTGGACGTGCTCGCGCCGCTGTCGTATCTCACGGTCGGACTGGCGCTGGTCGCGCCGGCGTGGGGCGCGCTCGTCCGCGGGGTCGTCTGAGGACGGACGCACGGTTGGGGACTGCGGTAGGTCGACCTCGGGTCTGTCCCTGAGCAGCCCTGCGTCGGAACCGAACGATCGACGCCCGTCCGACCACCACCGGTTTGTAGGTGGCCGCCGGATCTCTTCCCGATGACCGACGAACGCGACTTCGAGAGCATCGCCGTCGCGGCCGACCGCCCGGAGTCCGGGACGAAGGACGTCGTGACGCCGATACACCTCTCGTCGACGTTCGGCCTGGACGCCGCAGGCTACCCCGAGACGGGCTACACCTACGGCCGGCACGGCAACCCGACCCGGGCCGCGCTGGAGGAGCGACTCGCCGACCTGACGACCGGCGAGCACGTCTTCACGACGGCGTCGGGGATGGCGGCTATCTCGACGGTCTGTCTGTCGGTGCTGTCGCCGGGCGACCGCCTGGTCGCCTCGGACTCGCTGTTCGGCGGCACCACGACCATGTTCGACGAGTTCCTGTCCCGGTTCGGCGTCGAGGTCGTGACCGTCGACGCGACCGACCCCGACGCCGTCGCCGACGCCGTCGGTTCGTCGACGGAACTGGTCTGGGTCGAGACGCCGACCAACCCCCTCCTGAAGGTCGTCGACCTCGGGGCGCTCGCGGACGTGGCCGACGACGCCGTCCTGGCCGTGGACAACACCTTCGCGACGCCGTACGCCCAGCGGCCGCTCGAACTCGGGGCCGACGTCTCGGTGTTCAGCACCACGAAGTTCGTCAACGGCCACTCCGACTCCGTGGGTGGGGCCGTCACGACCCGCGACGACGACCTGGCCGAGCGGTTCGCGTTCGTCTCGGAGGACGCGCTCGGATCGCCGATGGTCCCCTTCGACGCCTTCCTGGTGACGCGGGGGCTCAAGACGCTGGGCGCGCGGATGGACCGCCACGAGCGCACCGCGACCGAGGTCGCGAGGTTCCTGGCGGACCACGAGGCAGTCGCGGGCGTCAACTACCCGGGGCTGGAGCACCACCCGGGCCACGACCTGGCGAGCCGGCAGATGGACAACTACGGCGGCGTCCTCTCGTTCGAACTGGACGCGGACGGCGCCGAGACGCGGGCGTTCGTCGAGGACCTGGAGGTGTGTAACCTCGCCATGAGCCTCGGCGGGGTCGAGACGCTCGTCGAGCACACCGCGAGCATGTCCACGGCGTCGCTGTCGCCCGACGAGCGGGCCGACGCCGGCATCTCCGAGTCGCTGGTCAGGCTCTCCGTGGGGCTGGAGACCGCCGAAGACCTGCTCGTTGATCTCCGGCGGGCGCTGGCGAAACTGTGAGTCAGTATCGCTCCTCGTCGCGTACCTCGTAGTGTTTCACTCGGTCGTCCCACCGTTCGAGCACTTCGCGGGCGCTGTCGGGGACGTGCGCCTGCTCGTAGTCCTCGCCGACGAACGACTCGACGGCCTCGTAGGAGCCGAACCGCATGATCGTGACGAACTCCACCTCGTCGTCGTCCTCGCGCCGGCCGACACTGTAGCCGCGGTATCCCTCGGCCGTCTTCTCGGCGATCTCCGCGAATATCTCGTCGGTCAGCAGGCGCTCGTACTCGTCGGCGTTCTCGGGCGTGGTCCACCCGTGCCAGATCCGGACGATCATGCCGGGACGTTACCGCCGGAGGTCGTTGGGTCTGGCGGACGCGGCACGGGCTTCGACAGCGGCGGATCAGAACTCGTCGACGTCCAGGCCCAGTCCGGCGTGCCAGCGGTCGACGCCCGCTTCCTGCTTCTTGCGGTCCATCGCCGCGAGGATTTTGACGGCCAGGGAGGCGGTCTCGGCGGCCCCGTTCTCGCCCTCGGTGAGGAACTCCCCGGTGACGCGGTTGGCGAACACCGAGCAGACCGCACCGGCCCGGAGGTCGTAGAGGTTCGCCAGCGTGGTGATGGCCGCGGCCTCCATCTCGATGTTCAGGACGTTGGCCTCCTGGAGTTCGTCGACCAGGTCCTCGGCGTGCGGCGGCATGTAGTCCTCGAACGCCGGCCGGCCCTGGCCGGTGTAGAAGGAGTCGGCGCTCATCGTCAGGCCGACGTGGTAGTCGTGTCCGAGGTGTTCGGCCGCGGCGACCAGGGCGTCTACCACTTCGCCGTCCGCGACGGCGGGGTAGTCCTCGCGGACGTACTCGTCGCTGGTCCCCTCCTGGCGGACGGCCCCGGAGGTGATGACGAGGTCGCCCACCTCCAGTTCCGGCTGGAGGCCGCCGCAGGATCCGACGCGGATGAACGTGTCCGCTCCCACGCGGGCCAGTTCCTCGACGGCGATGGCCGCCGACGGACTCCCGATGCCCGTCGAGGTGACCGAGATGGGCGTGTCGTCGTACTCGCCGGTCACGGTGCGGTACTCGCGGTGGTGGGCCACCTCGTCGGCGTCGTCCCAGAACCGGGTGATCTTCTCGATCCGTTCGGGGTTGCCGGGCAGGAGGACGGCGCCAGCGACCTCGCCCTCGGCGACTTCGAGGTGGTACTGCACGTCCTCGTTGGGGTCTTCGCTGTCTCCTGGCATCGTTGAACGACGGGTCTACGGGAGGGGGCGACAAATATGTCGGTGGTCGGTCCGCGCGTCGCCAGCGGAGAAACGATTTACCCCCGGTGCCCGTACCCACCGACGATGCCGACCGACGGACCGACGCCCGGGCCGCCGGACTGGGACCCGCCCGGGGACTGGCCGGTCGTCGAGACCGTCGAATCCCACGCGGGCGGGGAACCCCTGCGGGTCGTGGTCGACGGGTGGCCCGCGGTCGAGGGCGACACCGTCCGCGAGAAGCGCCGGTACGCCGCGGCGAACCACGACCACCTCCGGACCGCGCTGATGCTGGAACCGCGCGGCCACGCCGACATGTACGGGGCCGTCCCGGTCGCGCCCGACGACGCGGACGCCGACCTCGGCGTGCTGTTCACGCACAACGACGGGTTCAGCACCATGTGCGGCCACGGCGTCATCGCGCTCGCCACGGTCCTGATCGAGACCGGAATGGTCGACGCGGCAGACGACTCCCGGAGCGAACGCGAGGATAGGACAGTCCGCATGGACACCCCGGCAGGGCGCGTGACGGCACGGGCCACCGTCGAGGGGGACCAGGTCCCCGAGGTCGCCTTCGAGAACGTCCCGTCGTTCGTCTACGCGCGCGACCGGACCGTCGACGTCCCCGGAATCGGGACGGTGCCCTACGACGTGGCCTTCGGCGGGGCGTTCTACGCCTACTGCGAGGCCGAGGCGGCGGACGTCGGCCTCCGCCCGGAGGACGCCGAGGACCTGCTCCACGCCGGCCGGGCGATCAAGCAGGCCGTCCGCGAGGACCTCGAAATCGAGCACCCGGTTCACGACGACCTGGGGTTCCTCTACGGGACCATCTTCACCGGGCCGGCCGAGGGCGAGGGCGAGGCCGACAGCCGGAACGTCTGCGTGTTCGCGGACGGCGAGGTGGATCGCTCGCCGACGGGGACCGGCGTCAGCGGCCGCCTGGCCCTGGAAGCGGACGCGGGCAGACTCGCCCCCGGCGAGCCCTTCACCGTCGAGAGCGTCGTCGGGTCGACGTTCACCGGCCGAATCCGCGACCACACCACCTGCGGCGAGTACGACGCCGTGGTCCCGGAGGTGGCCGGCAACGCGCACGTCACCGGCCGCAGCGAGTTCGTCCTCGACCCGGAGGACCCGCTGGGTGAGGGGTTCCTGCTGCGGTGACCGGCCAAAGGACGATGGTGGCCGGCACAACCGCAACGTCGACGGTGACCGGCACAGCCGCAACGTCGACGGTGACCGGCACAACCGCAACGTCGACGGTGACCGGCACAACCGCAACGTCGACGGTGACTGCCACAGCCCCAAAGTCAACGGTGACCGGCCCGATCCACGCCGTGTGGGACTGAAAGGGGCCGGGCGTTCGGCGGCTCCCGGGTGACGTAAGCACCGCAGGCCGAAGGCCGAGGAGCGCAGCGAACCCCGGAGTCCCGAGCGCCCGGGGGCTTTCGAGGTGTTCTAACCAACGAATTCTGTTTATCTGCGCACTCCACCGATGCACGACCAAACGTCTTTTTGCGACGGTCGGCAATTGGCGGGTATGGAACCGAACGCGGCGGGCGGGATGGGACGCCGGGACTTCGTGAAGGCGGCCGTCGCCGCCGGGGGCGCGGCCGCCCTGTCGGCCTGCCTGGCCCGCGAGGAGGACCCGGACCTGCCAACCGGACCGGAGGACCTCTCGACACTGCCGGACGCGCAGCATGCCTGGAACGGGGCACTGCCGACCGACGACCACGGCAACGACGTGGCGCCACGCCACCACCTCCTGCTGTACTTCGATTACGCCGGCGACGGGACGCCCGACGACGCCGACCGCGAGACGGTCGAGGCGGCGTTGCAGTCGCTGGAGCGGGCCTACGCCCGGAGCCAGGAGACCGACGACGGCCGGGAGGTCGGCCTGGTGTTCACCGTCGGCTACTCGCCGGCGTACTTCGACCGCTTCGAGGCGTCGCTGTCGGAGAGCGTCGACCTGCCGGAACCGGCCGCGATGGCTCCCTTCGAGGACCCCGAGTTCGAGAAGCCGGACGTCGCGGTCCACCTCGCCAGCGACTACGGGTCGGCCGTGCTCGGCGCGGAGGAAGCCCTGCGCGGCGAGAAGTCGGAGCTCAACGGCGTCGAGGTCACGGGACTGGACGGCGTCCTCGAACGGGTCGACCGTCGGACGGGGTTCGTGGGCGACGGCCTCCCCGCCGAGCACGACGACGTTCGCGGCGTCCCGGAGGGAGAGGTCGACGAGGATTCGCCGCTGTACATGGGCTTCAAGTCCGGGTTCAGCAAGAACCAGGCCAGCGAACGGCGCGTGACCATCCGGGAGGGGCCGTTCGGCGGCGGGACGACCCAGCACGTCTCGATGTTGCGGTTGCACCTCGACCAGTGGTACGAGCAGGACGACCGCTCGCACCGCGTGGCGACGATGTTCTGCCCGGTCCACGCCGAGGAGGACCTGGTCGAGGGCGTCGGTGAGAACCTGGGCGACTCCAGCCTGCTGGAGGAGCGAGGGTGCCCGGCCCACACCGAGGACCACGCCCGCGAGTACGGCAAGGTCGGCCACTCCCAGAAGTCCGCCCGGGCCCGCGAGGACGGCGACCCGATCATCCTCAGGCGGGACTTCGACTCGACGGACGACGACCTGACGACGCTGCACTTCGTGTCGCTCCAGCGGGCCATCGAGGACTTCCGGGCGACCCGCGAGGCGATGAACGGCACCGACGTCTCCGGCGGCGCCGTCGGCCAGCGGACCAACAACGGCATCCTCCAGTACATGACGGTCAAGCGGCGCGCGAACTTCCTGCTCCCACCGCGGCGCCACCGGTCGCTCCCGCCGGCCGTCCCCGAGTGATCGGTGGTCGGCGGGCGTGATCGGTGAACGGCCCGAGCGATCGATGGCCGGCCCGGACGACCACAACCTCTTTCGCGTTCGAGGCACGGACGCGTAGCAGGTGCGCTCATGGGAAACGTGATCGAACGGGCGGTCCGGGCGGCGCTGCCGGACAGGACGATCGACGCCATCGACGCCCGGAACACCCGTCCCGGCAACGAGACGGCGTTCGTCTCCTTCGTGGACGCCGACCCGGTCTACGTGAAGACGGCGACCGACACGACGAGGAGGCTCGTCCGTGAAACCGCAGCGGTCCGCTACGCCGCGGCCCACTGTTCGGTCGCCGCGCCCGCCGTCGTCGCCGCCGACCCGGCGGGCGATCCGGCCTACCTCGTGACCGAACCGCTTCCCGGGACGGTCTTCAACGAGCGGTGGACCGGGGGCGCCGACCGGGAACAGTTGGTGCGACGGCTCGGAACCGTGGTCGCGGGCGTCCAGGAGGCGCGGTTCGACCGTCCGGGCGTCATAACCGGCGTCGACGCCGACGGCCTCGAACTGAGGGCCACCACCTGGACGGAGACGCTGTGTGAGACGATCGAGTGGCGAGCGTCGGACTGGTTCCCCGACCGGTTCGCCGACCTCCCCGGGCGACTCGTCGAGACGGTCCGGGACCGGGATCCGACGCTCGAGAACACGACGCCCACGCTCCTGCACGGTGATCCGAGCCGGATCAACCTCCACCTCGACCCCGACGGCCTCCTGGACTGGGAGCGGGCCCTCGTCGGCGACCCGGCGTTCGGCGTGGTCGAGGCGGCGTTTCACCACGTCGGACAGCCCGACGTCGACGACGCCGACGAGCCCCCACTCAGGGAGGCGCTGTACGAGGGGTACCGCGAGCGGGCCGGCGACCTTCCCCCCGGGCTCGAGCAGAACCGGCCCCTGTACGAGGCCGTCTCGTACCTGCTGGTTCCACAGGCGTTCGAGGACTGGGCGCCCCGCGTGGATACGCCGAACGACGAACTCGCGGCCGACGTGCGCGAGGAGTTCGACGCGCGACTCGACCGGGCCCGCGAGGCGATGCCGTGAGCGTGAGGCGCAATCGAGGACGGTAGCGAGCACGTCCTGCCGGCGCACTCGAAGCCCGTTCGCGGATCACAACACGTTTGTATTCACTGGCCTCACTCCCGGACATGAACCGACGAGCGTTCCTGCGGGCGGGGACCGCCGTCGCCACGGCCGCGACGGTCGCGGGGTGTCTCGACGGCCTCCTCGGCGAGGGGGAGAGCCGGGAACCGCCGCTGGTCGAAGACCGGCCGGACGCGGTCTACGTCCCGACCCACGTCGACGGCATGGAGATGGCGGGCATGGCGTCGGCGGGACCGTACAAGTTGGCGCTGAGCTACAGTTTCCCCCACCGCTTCTGGCGGATCGACGGATCCGACGCGGAGAAGGTCTCCGTCGAGGACGACGACACGGTCCACCTGATGGGGACGCTCTGGGACGTCGATACGAAGATCGTCCCGCCGGCCGGCAACCTCTCGATGACGGTCCGCAAGGACGGCGAGGTCGTCGACGACCGGCGCATGTGGCCCATGCTCTCCCAGACGATGGGCTTTCACTTCGGGGACAACGTCTCCCTGGACGGCGACGGCACCTACGAGATCGAGGTCTCCGTCGACCCCCTCGGCGCCCGGACGACCGGCGCGTTCCAGGGCCGGTTCGAAGAGGCGGTCTCGACCACCGTCGAGGTCGAGTACAGCGAGCGGGTCCTCAACGAGACCCAGGTCCAGATGCTCGACGACCGCCAGGGCGAGCGCGACGCCGTCCCGCCGATGGAGATGGACATGCCCGTCTCGCAACTCCCGGCGAAGGCCAACCTGGAGGGCGAACTCGTCGGCGAGGGGACGAGCGGCGACGGGGTCTTCCTGGCGACCGTGCCCTCGTCGACCCCCAGGGGCGTCGACGGCGACGGCCAGTACCTCGCCGTGTCGGCCCGGACGCCGTACAACCGCTACCCGCTGGCGCGGATGGCGCTGTCCGGGACCGTCCGGCGCAACAGCGAGACGGTATTCGACGGCGCGCTGGCGGCCTCGCTCGACCCCGACCTGGACTACCACTACGGCGCCGCGATCGACGGCCTCCAGTCCGGCGACGAGGTGACCCTCTCGGTCGGCGCACCGCCGCAGGTGTTCCGCCACGAGGGCTACGAGACCGCCTTCCTGGAGTTCGAGGACGTCCACTTCACCGTCCCGTAGCCGTCTGGCCTCTATTCTCCAGGGCTGGTGTCCCCCGACCCGGGCGTGGCCTATTTGGCGGTGTGCGCGTACGTTGGTACCGATGCCACCGACGCTGGTGAACGTCGCCGTCGGGGCGCTGCTCGGGGCGGCGCTGCTCGGGGCGGCGTTCGACCGTCGCGCAGTCGCCGTCGTGCTCGCCGCCGCCGCGCTACCGGACGCCGACGCCGCCCTCAGCCTGCTCGTCCGGGGCGCGACCAACGTGGTGCTCCACAACCTCTTCGTCCCCGCAATCGCGGGGGCCGTGCTCTACTGGGAGACCGCGCTCCGCGAGGAGTCCTGGCTCCGCGAGCGGTACGGGTGGCGCGGGTGCCGGGTGGCCTGGGTGGCGCTTTCTACCTACGCAGTCGCGGGCATCGGCTTCGACTTCTTCACGCTCGACGCGGTGAACCTCCTCTGGCCGGTCCACGACCGCTTCTACGCCGTCTTCGGCCGCCTCGTGTACTCCACCCACGAGGGCGTCGTCCAGACCTACGTCGAGGTCGGCGGTCACCCCTTGCCGCTCCGGTCACCCGGGACGACCGCGACCTACCACGTCGAGACGTGGCTCAACCCGACGCCGGGAACCCGTAACCCGCCCGGGGTCGAACGGCGCGTCCGCATCGTCGAGTACGGCTGGCAGGCCGTCGTCGTCGTTGCCGGGGCGGCGGCGCTGGCGTTCCGCTTCCGGGGGGAGAAATAATGCCGTCGCCGACCGTCCAGCTGGGGTTCGCCGTTCTCGTCGCGGCCGCCGTGCTCGGCGAGTACTACGACCGCCGGGCGCTGGGCGTCGTCGTCGTCGTGCTGTTGCTCCCGGAACTCGACACGCTGACCGGGTGGGTACTGGCGGGTGCCCATCGCGCGCTGTTGCACAACCTGTTGCTCGTGGCCGCCGCCAGCGGACTGCTCTACTACGATACCCGCGTGCGTGATCAGTCGTGGCTCCGGGAACGGTACGGCGATTGGGGCGTCCGCGTGGCCGTCGCCGCGCTGTTCGCGCACGTGTTCGCGCACGTCCTGCTGGACTACGCGCACCTGGAGGGCGTGAACCTCTTCTACCCGGTGGTGGACGCCTTCTACCATCTGGAGGGCGAACTCTACCTGTCGACCGACGAGGGTCTCGTCCAGACGTTCGTCGAGTTCGTCGACCCCCAGGCCAGCGGGCAGGTGGTCGACGCGGGCCGGACCGGGACCACCGAGAACGTCCACGTCGACAGCCCCGTCGACCCCGAGAACGAGGGCCCGGACGGCCGACCCGAGCGTCGGTTCCCCGTCGCGGTATACGGCTGGCAACTGTACCTGATCGCCGTCGGCCTGTTCACGGCGGGCGCGAAGCGGTTGCAGGGCGACCCGCCCGGGGACCGCTGACCGTCGGTCCCGCTTTCGTCCGTCACCGGATCCGGCCGCCGTCGCTCACTCCCCGGATTCGAGGTCCTCGACCAGTCGCCGAATCTGGGAGACAGCGGCCTCGAACGGGTCGCCCGGGCGTCCGGCACGGCCACCTCCCACGCCGACGCCATCGTCTCGATGCGGGACGAGTGGCTGGACGGCGACCGGGCGTTCGACGAGGAGGCGGCGGAACTCGCACTCGACGCCGCCCGGTTCGACCGCCTGTCCACCGAGGCCGAACCGCCGT
This sequence comes from Halobacteriales archaeon QS_1_68_20, assembly GCA_003021085.1. Taxonomy (GTDB): domain Archaea; phylum Halobacteriota; class Halobacteria; order Halobacteriales; family PXRE01; genus PXRE01. Next base: position 20,782 of record PXRE01000006.1, read on the forward strand.
ACGACGACCCCGAGGGCTACGCGCAGTACGACGACGAGGTCGTGGCCGAACTGGTGGCCCTGGTCGACCTGCCGGACGCGGACGTGCTGGCCGACGGCGTCGTGACGCTGGACAGCCCGTTCGGCCTCTCCCCGTCGGTCGCTGTCGACCCGCCGGGGATGGTCAACGTGGTCGACGAGATGGCGTACACCGTCGTGGTGGGAGCAGACGCTCGCGTGCCGGACCACGTCTGGCGCGAACTCGTCGCCTGCGTGTTGCTCGACGACCTCGTCGACCGCGTCGGGTTCCGTTGGCACCCGCCCGAGGAGGAACTCGCGGAGATCGAGGGCGTCGACTACTCCGACCCGGCCGACCAGGGTGAAGTGTCGCTCCTGTCGCTCGCGTCGGCGATCAAGGACGTGATCGCGGACGCGCTACGCAACCGGGACCAGCTTGGATGGACGGACGTGTCCCACGCCCGGATCGAAGCGGTCGGGGTGTACTTCGCCAACCGCGGCGACCTGCAGACCGTCGACGCCCGCACGATCCGGCGGACGCCGGGATACGAGGCACTCCTGGAGGCGTTCGTCGAACAGTTAGTGCCGGCGGCCGACCACGACGGCTTCGCCCGGATCGTCGACCACTTCGTCGAGTGGGACGTCGACGAAGGGGACTGACGCAGTCCACCCTCGTCACGTCCGCTCCTCGCAAAACGGGCGTGACGGGATTCGAACCGGAGCCAGAGGATCCCGCTCACTCCGTTGGGCGGGCTGCGACTTCCAGGGTTCGAACGCCGGGCCCGTTCGCTCCTCACGTACGTTTTCCGAGCGACGAGGCCGCTCGGCGTCCCGCTCGTTGCACTCGCGGGACCGTCGCAGAACGGGCGTGGCGGGGTTCGAACCCGCGATCGGGAGGTTAGGAACCTCCCGCCCTGTCCACTAGGCCACACGCCCCGCGAGAACGTAGCGAGGCGGGGGCGAAAACGGTTATCCTTCGTCGTTCGTCTCGGTCGCCTCGGTCGTCTCGACCTCGTCAGTCGCGACCGGCTCCGAGTCGGCGCTGGAGGCGCCCTCTTCGACGCCCTCACGGACGCCGTCTTTCATCTCTTCGAGTTCATTCTCGACTTCCTGGCGACCCTTCTGGAATTCGCCCATGGCCTCACCGGTCGACCTGGCCAGCTTCGGGATCTTGTTCGCCCCGAACAGCAGGACGAAGATCAGCAGGATGACCACCAGTTCCGGGGGACCCAGCCCCCCGGGGATGAACAGCGGTGTGATTGCTTCGAGTGCCATCTCTACTCCGACTTTGACCACAGCCAATTATAGGCTTTTTGCTCCGCCCGACCCCGGTGCAATCACCGGACGAACCGGGCCAGGACGCCGGTACGCCCGGACTACCGCCGCCGTGGGAGCCGCCGAGACGTGTCGTCCCGAATAGACTTCAATCGGGTCGGCGTACTCCTCCAGCATGGTCGAAGTAGGTGACCCCGCGCCGGACTTCACGGCACCGCTCGCCAACGGCGACATCGTCCCGTTCACCCTCTCCGAACACCTCGACGAGGCCCCGCTGGTCCTTGCCTTCTTCCCGGGCGCGTTCACCAGCGTCTGCACGACGGAACTGTGCACCTTCGAGGAGCGCATGGGCGTGTTCGAGGATATGGGTGCGACCGTCTACGGCATCAGCGTCGATAGTCCCTTCGCACTCAACGAGTTCCGCGAGCAGGAGGACCTGGGGTTCGGCCTCGTCTCGGACCACCAGAAGGTCGTCATCGACCGGTACGACGTCCGGGACAGTTTCGACGACCTGGGGTACTACGGCCTCGCCCAGCGGTCGGTGTTCGTCGTCGACGACGACGGCACGATCACCTACAAGTGGACCGCCGAGCATCCGGGCCAGGAACCCGACTACGAGGCCGTCGAGGCCGCCGCGGAGGAAACGGCCTGAACGACCCCGGCCCCCGAACGTGGCCGAGCCGCGAACGACGGCGATCCGGGGGCTTTTGCGCTCGCATCCCCTAGGTTGACGGTATGAGTGACGCGGACGCCGATCGAGAGGAGCGGTTCTACCGCCCCGAAGACGACCACAGTTTCCCCGACGAGAAGGTCAACGAGGTGCTGGCGTTCCTCGACGAGGACGAGGAAGTCCAGGCCTACCTGGAGGCCCAGAACGTCAACGCCGTCACCCGGATGCGGTACAACGACCACGGCAGCAAGCACATCGAGATCGTCCGCAACCGGGCGCTGTGTCTCTACGAACTGCTCAAGCGCGCGGGCGTGGAGTTCAACGGCGCCGCCGACCAGGGACTGGCCGAGGCCGACGAGGCCGTCATCGTCGCACTGGCGGCCACCCTCCACGACATCGGCCACGTCGTCCACCGCGACAGCCACACCTACTACTCCATCCCGCTGGCCGCCGACGTCCTCGACCGCTTCCTGCCGGAGTTCTACGACACCGCCGAGGCCATCCGGGTGAAGGGGGAGGTGCTCCACGCCATCCTCTGTCACCACACCGAGGAGAACCCGCTCACCCTGGAAGCAGGGATCATCCGGGTCGCGGACGCCCTGGACATGGAGCGGGGTCGTTCGCGCATCCCATACGAGGAGGGCGGCCGCGGCATCAACACCATCTCCAGCCAGGCGATCCGGAACGTGTCGCTGTACGAGGGCGACGACGGCCCCGTGCTCGTCGAGATCGAGATGACCGACGCCGCTGGCGTCTACCAGGTCGACTCCCTGTTGAAGGCCAAACTCCGGGACTCCGGGCTGGAGGACCTCGTCCAGATCGAGGCCGTCTACGTCCGCGAGGAGCGCGAGCAAGCCCTGATCGAGCGGATCGAACTGTAAGGGACGCGACCGGGGCGCCCCCGGTCGTCCCCCGTCGACGGACGTAAAGATATTTGGCACGTCGTATTCTTACCGTTCTGAACGGGAACCAATCATGAGACGCCGTCGATTCGTCGCCTCGGGTGCCACCGTCGGCGCCCTGACGCTCGCAGGCTGTCTGGGGTCGTCGCCGACGCCGCCGCCGCGGCGGTCGGAGGTGTTCGAGGCCGTCGGCGCGGACGGAACGTCGCTACAGATGAACCTGGCCGGCCAGCCGGTCGTGGAGTCGCGGGCGGACGTCGACGCCGCCGAGGGATCGGGGTCGTTCGGGTCCGTCGTGGCCGCGCTCGCTGCGCTGAACCCGGTCGGGACGGCGGCCGCTGCGAAAGGTGGCGGCGGCGGCCGCGGTGCGACCGGCCGCGGTAGCGGCGAGCACGGCTCGGCCCCGAAGAACCACAACGGCCACGCGAAGTACCACGGGGGCGACTACGACGACTGGCGCGAGGAACACGAAGACGAGGTCGAGACCTACCAGGCCGAGGTCGCGCTCCTCGCCATCGGTTTCATCGGGACCGACCCCCAGATGGAGGACTCGCCGCCCGAGCCCGGTCCCATCGACTGGGACGAGACGTGGCAGGACCCGCAACCCGACCAGGACATTACGTACGAACCACCGCGGACCGGGTGGTACCGCACGGGGGCGAAACTGGAGGCGAAGGGCGCGAACCACTCGTTCGGGTGGGAGTGCCTCGACTTCCGGGTCAACGACGCCAACGAGACCGTCGAGGTCGACAACGTCTGGAAGGTCTCGCCGCGCCTCTAGGGGGAGCCACGCCAGGATGCCCCGGGACAGGACGCTGGTCTACGGGCTGACCTTCACGGTGGCCCTCTGTAGCATCGTCTACGAGCTCATCTACTCGGAGATGCTGACCGTCGTGTTCGGCGGTCGAGCGGTCCGCTACGCCATCACCATCGGCCTGTTCCTGTTCTTCCTGGGGCTGGGCGCGTTCGCGTTCGACGACCTGGGCGACGCCCGGGAGAACTTCTTCCGCGTCGAGGGGTACCTCGCCGTCGCCGGGCCCGCGGGTCTGCTGTACCTCGTCTACCTCAACGCCGTACCCGTCGGCGACGTAGAGATACCCCGCAACGTCTCGCTGGTGCTGTCGCACCTGCCGGTCGTGGTCGTCGGTTTCCTCTCCGGGCTGGAGATTCCCCTCCTGACGGCGTTGCTGGAAGAGGTCGGCGAGGACGAACCCCTGGCCCCGATGGCCCGCCGGGGCGTGGACGGCGCCCGGCGGGTGCTCCGGTCGCTCCTGGCGGGGCCGTTCGTCGTCGACGACGGCACCTCGGGGGACCCGGACGCCTTCTCGGCGGTCCTGGGGATGGACTACCTGGGCAGCCTCGTCGGGACCGTCGCGTACGCGCTGTGGCTGTTCCCCGAACTCGGCCTGTTCCCCTCGGTGTTCGTCCTCGGGATGTTGAACGCCGTCGCCGCGCTGGCGTTCGCGGCACGCTTCGGCGACCGCCGGACGGTGCTGGGAGACAGCGTGTCCGTCCGGGTCGGCGGCGGCAGCGCGGTGCTGACGGCGGCCGTCCTCGTGCTGGCGGCCGTCTACGGCGGGGTCGTCCTCGACGGCGAGCGCGTCGAGTCGGCCATGACCGAGACGTACCTCGAAGCCAGCATCGAGAACGAGTACCCCGGCCAACAGATGGACGTCGAGGTGACCGAACACTTCACCACCCGTTACCAGGAGGTGACGCGGTACCGCCGGACCTGGACCGGCGACCGGCGCGACTGGGCCGGGCCGGGGCAGACGGAGACCTGCCTGCGACTGGACGGCCAGCTACAGCTCTGTGAGAACTGGGTCCGCCCGTACCACCGGGGCCTCGTCGACGTGCCCGCGTCGCTGTTCGAGGACTTCGGTGACAAGAAGGTCCTGCTGGTCGGCGGCGGGGACTTCGTCGCCGTCGACCACCTCCGGGAGTACGGCGTCACCGTCGACCAGGTCGACATCGACCGGGAGTTCATGGCGTACGCCCGCAACAGTTCGTTCCTCTCGCGGTACCACCAGGGCGCGTACCGCTACGAGAACCTGACCACCATCGTCGACGACGCGTTCTCGTACCTCCAGGAGACCGACGAGCGCTACGACCTGATCCTGCTGGACGTGCCGGGCATCCGCAACGACGAACTCCTGTCGCTGTACTCCGTGGAGTTCTACGAACTGCTGGCGGACCACCTCAGCGACGACGGCCTGGTGGTGACGTGGGCGTACTCCCGCACGCAGTTCGCCGAGCACCACCACGTGTACATGAACACGGTCGAGGAGGCCGGCTTCGAGCGCTACGCGTCCTACCGCACGTACGGCGACCTGAACGGTGACGGCGACGACGAACCCGTCGAACGGTACTACGTGCTGGCGACCGGCGAGTCCGCCGAGCGCTCGCTTCCCTCCGACGCCGACCGCGAACTGACGTGGCGACCGATCCCCCGCTACCGCGGGGTCGAACCGAACAGCATCTTCCACCCCAACTATGACATCATCGTCGACTTCCGGTGAGGGCGGCCGCGACCTCCGGTTCGCGGTCGGGGACGGGCAGCCGACCATCCCGGATCTGACCGTCTACCGCCGCCGCGAACTCGACCTGCTGGGCGCTCCCGCGAAGTTCGCCGTCATCGGCAGTTCCCACTACGTCGCCGCCCCCGAACTGGGCTTCTACGAGACGGCCTCCTGCAAGTCCCTGGGGAACGTCGATCCTGCCGTCCTGTCGCTGTCTGAGGACCTGGCGCGTACCTTCGGCTGGGACGCCGGGGACGTGACGGGCCGGACCGTGATCGAGACCGAACCCCTCTCGGCGTTCCCCCGGGACCGCGCGTACGACCTCCGGTACGACTTCGAGCGCCGGGCGACGACTGCCATCGCCGTCGGCGACGGCGCCTTCGAGACCTACCACACCTACCCCGAACTCGACCTGACGCTGTACACGGAGACGACCCTGCGACGGCGGTAGGCCGGGACGCGGCCTCCGGAACCCGAACACCCCAATCAGTTAAGCGCTGGCCCGCGAGGGTGCCAGTATGTTCGGGGACGACAAGGACGAGCGCGTCGGCGACGTGGTCGTGGCGGACGGCCGGGACGTGACCGTCGACGGTGCCCAGGACGTCTTCGTCGCCGCTGGCGCGGTCGACGGCGAGTTCGTCGTTGAGGACGCGGCGGACGTGTTCGTGACCGACGCGGTCACCGAGGAAGTCGCCCGGGACCGCGTCGTCGAGGGCGACGCGAGCGTCGAAGACGCCGAGGACGTCCGGGTCGAATCAGGCGGCGCGACCGGCGACGTCACCGTCCGCGACGCCGAGGACGCCTGGATCGCTCACACCGACGGGACGACGGTCCGGCACGCCGAGGACGTCTTCCTGGAGTCGGGCGCCGTAAAATCGGGCGACGTGACCGTCGTTGCCCCCCAGGACGTCGAACTCGAATCCGACGCCGTCGCGGGCGGCGAACTGGTCATCGAGCGCGCCGAGGACGTCGAAATCGGCCGGGACGCGGTCGCCGACGGGGCCGTGACGGTCGAGGGCGCCCAGGACGTCCGCTTCGAGGAAGACGCCGGCGTTCCGGAGGTGGCCGCCGAGAACCCCGAGGACGTCGACGTCGCGGCGGGCGGCGTCGCAGGGAGCGTCACCGAGGAGGAGTACGACGTCACCTACGAGGCCGCTCCGGGGCGCGTCCGCCTCGTCGACGTGGAGGACGTGGAGATTCCGCCGGGGGCCGTCGACGGCGACGTCTGGGTCTCCGACGCCGAGGCCGTCTACCGGGACGAGGGCTGACCCAGTTCTCCGAATCGACTGCACTGCTCAATCGAGCGGTGGTGGCCGGCACAGCCGCTTTCTGAGGTGGCCGGCACGTCCGGATTCGGAGGTATCCTGCACGACCCCATTCGGAGGTGGCCGGCAGATCCGCCAGGGTGGGACTGAAAGGGGCCGCGCGCTCGGCCCCGCCCGGACGACGCAAGCACCGCAGGGAGCGAAGCGACTGAGGAGCGCAGCGAGGCAACGTCCGGGGTCGAGCGCGCGGGGGCTTTCTACGTGGTGGTGTCCGAGAGGCCGTCAACGAAGCGCGCGGAGACTTTCGGGGCGCTCTACGTACGGAACTCGAACTATCCGACGCCTATCCGAATCGACCTCCCCGGGATTTACGTTCGGCACTGCGTATTCCAGCGCGTGAGCGTCGAGTTCGAGACGTCCGTAACAGGCGACCGCAAGAGCGTCGACCTCGGGGAGATAGACGGCGGCGTGGCGGTGGAGGGCGACCGCGTCTCCGTGTCGGGGACGCTGGTCGCCGACGCGGTGCCGCTGGCCATCCTTGGGGAGTCCACGTCCGTCACGATCGGGGGCGACGGCGGCACCGTGCGCCTCCACCACGAGGGGAGTCGCAACTCCCTGACCGTCGCCCCGGAAATCGAGGTCGAGACCGTCGAGGACACCGGAAGTCGGTTGTCGGTCAGTCGGGACGAACGCCTCTCGACGGACACCGGGCCGTCGGACCTGGTCAGGCGCACGCGCGCGCAGGCCTACGGCGACCTCGGGTGGTTCGGGTACGCGACGGTCCGCTACCAGTCGGAGGCGTCCGACCAGGAGCAGTGCCGGTACTGCGGCCGCGAGGCCGACGAGATCGTCCACCGCCACGAGGAGACCGTCCTTTGCCTGTTCGGGGCCTGCCTGACGGTGAAACGCGGCGGCGTCTCCGACGAGTGCGAGTACTGCGCCGTGCGACTCGGCGATATCGAACTGAGCGAAGAAGAACGCCGCCGGATCTACGACTGACGGAAAACACCGCACCTCCAGGCGTTCCGGACCACGACGGTGTGCCGGAGCGGCGTCCCGTTTTCCTCGATCAGCCCATGTCGGATCGCCACTGGCCGCCAGCGCCGTCCGTTCCTTTCGACCACCGAGAATGCCCCACAGAGAAAGATAAATATATTAAGTATTAGAGTAAGTTTTAATTATCAGTGGATATCTAGTCGGGGTGAGATGCAGAAAAATGGCGCAAATCGACGAAACGTTCTGAAGAGACTCGGTGCGACGACTGTCGGGATCGGCCTGGCCGCCGGTTCGGCCTCGGCGACCCACTCGGTCGGTGGCGACGACGTCAAGGTCTACATCAGTTTCGCCCGTCCCGAAGACTCGAGCACCGCGAACAACGAGGTTTACGACGCGCTCGACGGCTTCCTCACGCGTCTGGAGAACGAGGGTGCGATCCCTGGGTACGACCTCTCGGTCGCCACGTACGCGTGGTCGGAGATCTCCGACGACCCGGGGCGGAGCGACGACCCCTGTGACCCCGGTCCACTGTACGACAACGTGAGCGAGAACGATTACTACGACGTCCGGCTCTACGTGACCGACGAGGCGATGTATGCGGGTGCCGAGCACGAACACGCGTGGGACGACACGGCGGCGGACGCCTGGGTCGGGACGTCCGGCAACTACAACGTCGACACCGACGACGTCACCGGCCGGATCAAGAACGCCTCGATCCAGGAGACGGCCCACACGATGATCGACACCGAGTGTATCGTGGATCCCTACGATAGCGATCACAGCGGCGACCAGGAACACGCCCTGGGGAAGATATACAGCGGCTCGCCCCACTACAGGGAGGCCTCGCCCATGCTGGTGTACTACGAGAGTAGCGAGGCCGGGTGTCGGAACAACGACCTGACGGGGAAAGGCGACTGCACGTCCACGGCCGACTGGAAGGAGGGGACTCACACCCAGTACCTGACAGACTGTCCCGTGACGGCCATCAAGAAGAGTTTCTGCAAGAACTGGGACCCCGACTGCACCAACCACTGTCCCTGTTCGGAAGACTGTAGCTGACCGATCCGTCGCTCCGTTTTCGGCCTCCGGACCGTGGTACCGACACCCAGGGGGTTCGCCGAGAGTGACGTTTATTACTGCCGGGTCGGCTATTTCGATTCGTAACTAGTGGCCTCCACGAGCGGCGGGTCCCTCCGCCTCTTCCGGAACCGCGAGTTCGTCGCGCTGGCCAGCACCGCCTTCGCACGGAGCCAGGCGTACTCGACCATCCTGATCGCGCTGGCGCTGTACGCCGAACTGTTCGGCACGACCAGCACGGTCGAGGGCCTGTTCGGGACCGTGTTCGCCGTCGCCCAGCTGTTCATCGTGCTCCCCCTGGGACGATACATCGACACCAGCAACTCCAAACGGCTCCTGCTGGTCGGCCTCGGACTGAACGTCGCCGTGTTCGTCGGGTTCGCCATGGTCGATACCGTCGAGCACGTCCTGCTGGTGCGGCTCCTCCAGGGGGTCGGGGCCAGCCTCCTGTGGCTGACCGGGGGCGCGGTCACCGGCGAAATCGCACCCGACGAGGCCCGGGGCCTGTGGCTCGGGACCTACAACCAGGTCGGGGCGTTCTCTAGCCTGGCTGGGGACCTCGTCGGCGGCGTCCTGCTGTACACCGTCGGGTTCACCTGGACGTACGCCGCCCTCTCGCTGGTCACCGTCGGCGCGTTCGTCTCCGTTCTCCTCTTCCTCCGGGACGACCCCGGCGGCCAGGCCGACACCGAGGAGTCGACCGGCATCGAAACCTACCGGAAGTTACTCGGCCGGAAGGCCATCCGCGCGCTCGTGCTGTTCCGGCTCACCTTCGGGTTCGGCAAGATGGCGGTGATCGTGTTCGTCCCCATCTACGCGAAGACCGGCGGGTTCGGCATCACAGCCGCCGTCGTCGGCGGGATCATGGCCGGCGGCAAACTGACGAAGGCGCTCACCCAGGGGTACGTCGGCGACCTCACCGACCGGATCGGCCGCCGGCACCACTTCGTGCTGGCGGGTGCGCTCGTCTACGCGCTCGGAACGGCCCTGATCCCGCTGGCGGAGTACGCCAGCCTCGTCTTCCCGACAGTCACCCTCCAGGGACTCGTGCTACCGCCCGCGTTCTTCGCGCTGTTCGGGGCCTACGCGGTGCTGGGCATCGCCGACAGTCTCCGCCTGCCCGCGAGCATGGCGCTGTTCGTCGAGGAAGGCGAGCACTTCGACGCCGTCGCCGGGAGCCTCTCGCTCCGCTCTATCGCCTGGAAGGTCGGCCAGATCGTCGGCCCCGTCACGGTCGGCGCCGTCTGGGACGCCACGTCGGTGTTCGCCGCGTTCTGGATCGCCGCCGGGATGCTGGTGTTCGCGGCCGTGACGTTCGCCGTCTCGTTCGGCGTCGAACCCGCCCCGGAGGCGGGGGCGGTGCCGGCCGACGACTGAACGAGGCCGACCCCGACCGAACGACCGTGATAGCCGGTGACTGATCGACCGGGCCTCCGCGCTCGCCGTCAGCACTTACAAGCGCAGAGAGGTATTTCAGGGGTCGTCTGCAGAGACTGTCCGGACCGCCTCGGTTACCGGGCGTCGGCCGTCGCTTTGTCCGTCCCGCCCTCCGCCATCGCGCCCTCACGCATCTCGTCGTCACTCGTTTCGTCGGCGCCCGTCTCGTCGTCGGCCATCTCCACGGCGTCCCCCTGTTCGAGGTGCCGGCCACCTCGGCGTCGGCGGAGCATCGACCGGCCGACCAGCGAGGTGACGGCTACCGCCGCGAGGACGGCCAGCGCCGAACGCGCGCGGGAGGTCGACGCCTCGTCGGGCATCTCCTCGTCCGCCGGCATCTCGTCCATCGCGTTCGCACCGGCCGCAGTCTCGCGGTCTCCGGTCCTCGTCTCGCTCGCCGCGTCTGCCGATTCCCCGTTGCCGGAGAACCTCGGTCCGACGCGAGCGCCGTCGAGGTGGAGTTCGAAGATGGTAATCTTTCGTGCCATCCGTACAGACGCCTCGCAACCACATATAGACGTAGTGAGGCGTGGTAGCAGCGGGGTCCCAGCGCTCGTGCGACGTGGAAACGGCGGGGCCACAGCCCTCAGGCCGACTCCCAGAGGTACCCGGTGCCGACCTCCTGGGGTTCGACGTGGCCGTCGTCGGCCAGCGAGCGGAGTTCCTCCAGGGCCTCTTCAACCGACAGTCCGTACACCGCGGCGACTTCCTGGGTGGCGACCCTACCCCGGGCCGCCTCGACGAACTCGGGGAGGGGCCGCGGGTCGTGTTCGTCGAGGCCGTCGGCGCGCTCGGTGAGCAGTTTCTCGAAACTGGCGAACGGCCGGTACCCCCGGAGGAGTTCCGCCCGGTCGTCGACCGAGACCAGGAACGCGGGCAGCGCCGTCACGCCGTGTTTGCGCTTCCGGCGGAGGTCCGCGTCGAAGGCCTCCCGGGCGCGGCCGTCGTCCAGCGCCGCGCGGAACCGCCCGACGTCCAGGCCGACCGACTCCGCGAGCGCGAGGAGGTCGTCCTCGTCGTCCAGCGGCCGGGCCTCCGCCGCGGCCGCCTCCCGGAGTCGCCGGAGGTACTCGTGGGCGAGGTCCCGGTCCTGTAGCGCGGCCGCCTCGAAGGCCAGGTTCGCCGGGAGGCTCGATGTCGGGGGATCGGTCTCCCAGACGGAGACGTCCACGGGCATCCCGTGGCGGTCCGACGCCGACAGCCAGTGGGGGATCACCTCCTCCGTCCAGTCACCCTCGTTGGCCGGGTCGTGGAAGTCCGCGAAGTCCTCGGCCAGCCCGCCCATGACGTACTCCAGCCGGAGCTGGTCGCGGTAGACCTCCCGTAGCTGCCTGACGACGGGTTCCGCACCCCAGCACCAGGTGCTGTACGGGTCGGTGAACTCTGTCACCGTGACCCGGGCCATGACACTTCGTTGACGTTGGGTGGCCTTGTGATTTCTGGCCCGCCGACCGGAAACAGGCGCCCCCCGACAGTCGCCGCGACCGCCACGATCCACGGCCGGTGGCCCGCGCCGTCAACAGAAGGTTTATTCCGCACTTCGGCTACGCTCGGTCGTGCCCTCCAGACGCGAACTGCTGGCCGGGGCGACGGCCGTCGCCCTCGCCGGCTGTACCGGCTCCGACGAGCGCGACCCCGACCTCTCGGGCGAGTGGCGACAGGTCGGCCGCGACCGGGGCAACCGGAACCACGCCCCGGGCGTGACCCTCCCCTCCCGAATCGTGGAATCCTGGCGCGGGAACGTCGGTTCCTGGCCGTACGTCCCCTCGGTCGTCGCCGACGGGACCGTCTACGCCGCCGGCTCCCGCGGGACGTTCGCGTTCGACGCCGCGGGCGGGGCCCAGCGGTGGCACCGGGGGATCGACGGCGACGTGGCGGCGGCACTCGCCCTCGCCGACGACGCGCTACTCGTCCCCGAGTACCGGCGCGAGGGGCCCGGGGCATCGAACGGGATTCTCGCGGTCGACCCGGCCGACGGGAGTTATCGCTGGGCGACCGAACTGGAGACCCGACCGTTCGCGCCGACGCTCGCCGACGGCCGGGCGTACCTCCGGACCCGGGACGCCTGTGTCGCCGTCGCCGACGGTGAACTGCTCTGGCGGACGGAACTCGACCGCCTGGTCTACGACGAGTTCCACGTCTGGGACTCGACGGACTTCACCTCGACCATCGGACCTGCGGTGACGGACGCGGGCGTCGTCGTCCCGGACCGCGACGCCGTGGTCGCACTCGACCCCGCGGACGGGAGCGAACGCTGGCGCGTCCCGCTCGGGGGAAGCATGGCGAGTCCCGTGGCCGTCGACGGCGCCGTCCTCGCGGTCGGCGTCGGCAGCACCGTCTCCGTCGGGGACGACGGGCGCGAACGCTGGCGGGTTGACCGCGGCGGCTGGGCGACCCTCGCGGCAGCCGCCGACGAAGCGTACCTCGCGGCCGACGAACTCACGGCGCTCGCGCTCGGCGACGGTCGGCGCGCCTGGGACGCTCCGGCCCATGGCGACGTCCAGCGGTCCCAGCCGGCCGTGCTCGGCGACGGCGTCCTCTCCGTCGGCGACGGCGGGGTCGCGGTACTGCGGGAGGACCCCGGACTGTTCGACGACCGCGAACTGTTCGAAATCGACGCCCGCGCGGCCGACCACGGCGGCGTCGCGGTCGGCGGCGGCCGGGTGTTCGTCGTCGACGGCAGCAGTGGCGACCTCGTCGCGTACGAAGCCGCCGAATAGGGCGGCCGCGATGCCTCCGAAGCCGCCGAGTAGGAATCTTCGACGCGTCCGAAACGGTGCAGTCGCAGTTTACTCGACGGTGATGCGGCCTTCGACTTCGGGCGCGATGGTGCCGTCTTCCTCGATGGCGGTCATGACGGCCGCCGAGAGGCGCTCGCCGGCAGCCGCCGGGACCAGCACCTCGGCCTTTTCGAGGACCTCGTAGCCGTCCCCGCCGCCCGCGATGAAGTCGTTGGTGGCGACCGCGTAGGTCGCATTCTCGTCGATCGGTTCGCCGTCGACGGTCGCTTCCGTGATCCGGTCGCCGGGTTCGCGGTCGGCGTCGAAGGCGTAGCGGACGCCGCTGACCTGGAGGAACCGGCCGTCGCCGTCCTCGACCGCGCTGACGCCGTGTTCCAGCGCGTCCAGCAACTCCGCGCCGGTCAGTGCCAGCGACACCGTGTCGTTGGGGAACGGCAGGACGTCCACGACCGTCCGGCGGGTAATCTCGCCCGGGCCGTACGTGGTGTCCGACCGGATGCCGCCGCCGTTCTGGAGGGCGACGTCCGCGTCCATCCCCTCCCGGATGACGTCGGCGATGTAGTTGCCGAAGTTCGACTCCCGCGTGCGGACGACGGACTCGCGGACGTCCAGTTCCGTCTCCGTCTCGCCGATCACTTCACCGAGTTGCTCCTCCAGTTGCTGCTGGAACCCCGAGAGGAAGTCCTCGATCCCGGCGTGGGGTTCCAGGCCGTCCTCGACGGTAGCCTCGAGGTCGTGGCGCTGGAACTCGTGGCCGGCGACCTCGCCGTCCTCGACGGTGAGGTGCAACTCGCCGAGGTAGTCGAACTCGTCGCCGACCAGCGACAGGAGCGTCCCGTCGACCTCCGCGGGCTCCTCCCTGGACTGGGCCGCGTGGTCGCCCACGACGACGTCGATGCCGTCGACCTCCGACACGAGGTCGCCCGCGACCGGACTGGCGAGGTGGGACTGCAGCACGATCACGTCGGCACCCTCTTCCTGCAGTCCAGCGACGGCCTCCTCGGCCGCCTCGACGGGGTCGAGCACCTCGACGTAGTCGCCGACCGAGGTGACCTCGGAAGTGTCCGCGGGCGCCAGGCCGAACAGCCCGACCGAGACGCCGTCGCGCTCGACGACGGTCCAGCGCCGGGCACCCTTCTCGGCAGCGAAGACGTCGCCCGTCCGGGAGTCGATCACGTTCGCGCTCAGCCAGGGGAACTCGCTGTCGGCGACGTTCTCGCGCAGCGACGCCGGCCCCACGTCGAACTCGTGGTTGCCGAAGACGTCCGCGTCCAGGCCGCCCTCGTTGAACACGTCGACGACGTGGCCGCCCTCGAACACCGAGGACTCGATGGACATGTGCAGGTCGTCGCCGTTGCCCAGCACCAGCGCGTCGGGGTACTCCCCGCGGAGGCGCTCGATCAGGCCGAAGTAGTTGGCGACGTTCAGGGCGTCCCCCGGGTCGCCGAGGTTGCCGTGGAAGTGCGTGTCGTGGAGGATGGTCACCTGCCCGCTGGCCGGTTCCGGTGTCTCGGTGGGCGTGTCGTCCGGTGTCTCGGTGGGCGTCTCTTCGGGCGTGTCCGTCTCGTCGTCGTCGCCGCCGGTACAACCCGCTACCGATACCGCGCCGGCCGACCCCGCCAGCGTCAGGAACCGCCTGCGGTCGAGGTTCCGCTCCATTTCAGGCATGCATCGGGATGATCAAAGTCCCGGTATTCAAAGTATTCGATATCCAAAAACGTCTACATGTTCGGCTCACGAGTACCGCACTCGCGGCTCGCCGTAGAGTTCGCCGCAAAATGCGCCGACCGGGATTTGAACCGGAGCCAGACGGTCCGGGCCTGCGGCCTCACGTCCGTTCGGCCGGTCCGGGCTGCGACTGGCAGGATTCAAATCCCGTTTGACGACGCCACTCACCGGGGCCGAGCGACACAGCAAGCTGGTCGCTCGGCAGTCGGGTCGTGAGAAGTGCGCCGACCGGGATTTGAACCCGGGCCATGAGCTTGGAAGGCTCAGGTCCTACCACTAGACCATCGGCGCGCGGTCACGTCTTGCCACCGGCGATTTAAGGTCCTTACTGTTCGCGGTCCTCGTGGGTCATCAGTTCCCGGATGGTCGTCACCACGCCGTCGAGGCCGTGTAGCGACACGTCCCCCTCCTGTTCGTAGACGGCCCAGTCGACGCCAGGGGTCCCGGGTTCCCGCGCTGCCATGCCGATGCCCGCGAGGTCGACGTCGCCCTCGCCCAGCGGGACCCACTCGCCGGTGTCGAAGTCGGCGTCCCGGACGTGGATGATCGGGATGCGGTCGCCGTAGCGGTGCAGCAGGTCCATCGAGTCGGCGCCCGCGAGTGCGGCGTGGCCCACGTCCAGTTCGAAGCCGATCCGGTCGTCGGTCGCCTCGATCAGTTCCTCGAACGCGGGGCGCTCCCCCAGGTCGACGAACTCCTGCCGGTGGTTGTGGTACAGCAGGTCGACGCCGGCGAGGTCGTCCGCGACGGCTTCCAGGCGCTGGCCTGCCCGGACGACCGCGGCCGTCGATTCGAAGTGCTCGGCGTCGAGGTGAGGAACGACGAGGCGTTCACAGCCCAGTTCCCGGTAGAACGCGGCCTCCGCCGAGGGGTCGTCCTCCAGCCGGTCGATAGGGACGTGCGCGGCCACCGGGGTCAACTCCCGGTCGTCGAGGGTCTCCACGACGGCGGTGACGTCGGCGTCGCCGACCCGGTAGGCGAACTCGACCCCATCGAAGCCGGCGTCGGCGATCCGGTCCAACAGCGCGGGCAGGGGCTTGTCGACCTCGCGGAGCGAGTACAACTGGATGGCCGGTCGGGCCATACGGGTGGTTGGGGCGCCAGCGGGACAACGCGTCCGCCGACTGTGCGTGGGAAACGGTGTCGGGCTTTCCTCGTACGGTCGCTCTGACAGCGACACGCAGAAAGCCCCCGCGCGCTCGACTCGCGCGGCCCCTTTCAGTCCCACCCCGCGAGCGGCCGCGCCAGCGCGCGCCCCCGCCGGCTGTGACGGTATATGAAAATATGTGCATATTTTCATATAACCCCAATCGGCCGGACGGCACGAGCGAGCGACGCGGGGGGGCTCGCCAGAGCGTGCCGCTGACGGTGACCGCCGCCGGCGCCCGTGCCGGCGGCGCAGTTGGGGAGGGTGAGGTTTCCCCCTCGGTTTTGCATGCCGCTAGTCAGCTCGTTCGAGAACCGACGACGAGTTCCGCTCCAATAACCATCACCCGACGCGAACTTCCCCGTAACAGTTCCCGCTGGAGATCTCGAAGTCGACCAGTTCCAGCGCCGAATCGGCCACGTCGGCCCGGAACTCGTCGGGGTCGTAGACGTGGTAGAACCGCGGCACCGTCTCCCCGCCCGGGAGTGTCCAGTCGACAGTCGTGTCGAACCCCGACTCCCGGTCGAACCGGTCGTGTTCCGTGCTCCAGGCGCTCACCAGTGCACGCCCGCCGGGCGCGAGGACGCGCGCGAGTTCGTCCAGACTCCGCACCCTCGACTCGCGGTCCGGCAGGTGGTGCAGGGCCGCGACGTACACCACCAGGTCGGCGCAGTCGTCCGCCAGCGGCAACGCGGCGGCGTCGGCACAGATCGGGTCGAAGGGGTAGCCCCGCTCGCGGGCGCGCTCGCTGGCCCGCCCGAGGAGTTCGGCGCTCACGTCGACGCCGACCACCCGGTCGACACGGTCGGCCATCGGTTCGGCGTGGCGGCCGTTGCCACAACCGACGTCGACCCCCAGGCGGCCCTCCGGGGCGTCCGCGAGGAACGCCTCGACCTCCGGCCAGGGGTAGGCCCGCGTCTCGGCGAAGTGGCCGGCGATGCGGTCGTACGTCCGCCGGACGTGCCGGGCCGTCTCCTCGGAGTCGGTCACGTCCGCACCGCCGCCCCGGACCGACTAAAGCGACGCGGTCGCCAGCGGGTGAGCGACTGCGTTCGGGACACCGGCCCCGCACGGTCCCTGGAGGGGCCACCGCTGGCGGTGACCCCCAGTAGGTGACAGCTACCGGGAGGGTCCTCGGCCGGCGGCCGAGGCGTCCGTTGGCGGCAAGAATTCGGGTCGATCCGGCGCGTGACCACCCGTTCATGCGTTACGTTCATTGCTGGCCAGTCCCTACGGGAAGCCACGGGATGAGGCGCGACTATTTCAGTCTGGACGTTCGGGACGTCGACTGGGTCGAAGACGGCGGAACCCCAGCGAAACCGAAGGTAACCATCGACTTCGAGGGGCCGGCGGCAACGTTGCGAGAGCGCCTCTCCGGTCCGGACGGCCAAATGCTCGACGACGACGAGACGGACGTCGCTTTCAGGCTACAGTCAAGCATCGAGGACCCCGACGCGACCGGCGTCGTGAGCGTCACCAACCGCGTCACGGGCGACTTCGTCCTCGAGCTCAACCAGGACGCCAGCGACGTCATCAAGTTCATCCGCGCCGCGCGCGAGTACGGCAAGCACGCGGACGACGAGGGGCACTACTCCGCCACCATCAACGTCGACGGCGAGGCCGTCGCGACCTACGAGAAGCGCACCTTCCTCGTCTACGACAGCGAGGGCAACCTCCTGCGCCAGCACAGTTTGATCCCGAGCGGCGTCGAACTGTGACGCTCCCGGCCCACGACCGCGGACGGACGACCGCCGGACGGGTCGACGCCGGCACCGTCCGCCGCGGGCGGGACACTTAACCCGGGTCGTTTCTAACGGTGCGGTATGTCGACGGTCACGCTCATCGGTGCCCGACTCGCCAGCGAGGGCACCGAGTTCGTCTACGGCGGGGAAGCCCCCGGGTGCGAGGGGTGTCCGTATCGCGACCAGTGTCTCAACCTCTCCGAGGGCGTCAAGTACCGCGTGACCGACGTCCGCGACGGCCAGTTGCTCGACTGCGCGGTCCACGACCAGGGCGTCCGCGCCGTCGAGGTCGAACCCGCGCCGGTGCGGGCGAACGTCCCCGAACGGACCGCGTTCGCCGGCAGCAAGGCCGAACTGGCCGGGCCGTGTCCCCACACGGAGTGCCCGAGCCATGAGTTCTGCGTCCCCGACGGTGCGGACTTCGACCGGGAGTACCAGATCGACGAGGTGGTCGGGGAGCCGCCCCACGACCACTGCGCGCTCGGCCGGGACCTGACGCTTGTCGAGTTCGGGCCGTCCGACGAGGGCTGAAGGAGCATCTGCCCGAGTTCTCGCCGGGACAGCGTCGACCGACGAGAGCTGTGTCCAGCGCGGCTTGAGCCGGTGGCGTAGTCCCACCCGGGGGCCGGTAGCGAACGGCCGTATCCGGGTGCGGAACGAACGGGGAGCATGGCGAAATACGAGGCCGCCTTCGAGATAACCTCCAAGAGTGATTCCTACGCGGCGAGGCGGATCCGTGAGCGGGTGTACGACACGATCCGGGAAGAGTCACGGACCGTCCGTGAAGGTAGCGACGACGCGAGCGAGTTGCTCCGGTCGTTCGAGACCCTCCGGGACGAAGTGAAAGACCCGTCGACGGGGCGACTGACGAAACGGGACGACGACGTCGAATTCGACAACTGAAGTCCGGGACGGGAGGGGCTGGTCGTGCCGGACGGGCCGGTGTGAGCGGGTCCTCCCTATCGACGGGAGCGCAACGTCCGGAACGTCACCAGCACCCACGCCGACAGCGCCGCCGACCCGACCAGTTCGGGGAGGGCGATCCCCTCGATCGGGGCGACCGCGAACACGAGCCAGCCGGTGACGTGGGCGATTCCCAGCCAGACCGACAGCAGGCCCTCGCGGACCGCTCCCGCGAGGGCGTCGCCACTCCCGTGCACGAACAGGCCGTAGGTGAACGCCAGGAAGAACGTGACGGCGACCGGCCCGTGGAGGTCGTGCGGGAGCGGGAAGACGCCCACCAGCCCCATACTGGCGAACGCGACGGCCATGATCACCGCCCCGAGTCGGTGGACGGCGTTCGCGGCCGCGAACCACACCCGGCCGAGGAACGCCAGCCCCAGTAGGCCCGCGAGGACGAGCGCCCCGTCGAACAGCGGCGCCGTCGGTTCGCCGACCGCTCCCAGGTCCGACAGCGCGTTGCCGGTCCAGCTGAACCACGGCGCCAGCAGTGCCGACCCGAAGATGCCGACCGCCGAGACGGCGACGCCGACTGGCCCGGCCCACAGTGCGGCCGTCCGGAGTCGCGTGGAGTTGGTCGCGGTCATCACTCCCTGATCTGGACGCCAGTGCTGTTGAGGTACGCGTCGAACGTCTGGGCGTCGCCAGTCACGATGCGGCCGAGCGTGGCCTGGTAGGGCGTGATCGTGTAGGGCTGGTTCGGCCCCGCCGGCTCCCTGGGCATCGGGATGTGCGCGCGGAAGTCGTCCACGCCGACGATGACGTGGTACTCCACGGGGGAGTCCCCGTAGTAGACCAGGTAGCCGTACCGCTGGCACCCGCCCTGGATGGCGTGGGTCCAGGGCGCGTCGAACCGCCGCTCCAGTTGCTCGTCCTGGACGATGCGCAACGACACGTCGTTCCGGTAGGTCCAGACCCCCAGGTCCCCGAAGGCGATCCAGTCCGCCTGCGCCGAGTTCGACACCATCTCCCGAACTTCTCCCGCGGACGTCATGACAGCCACTCAATCAACTCGAGGGTAGTTAAGGGTTCATGGAACGGTGCCGATCCTGTCGGCAGCGTAGCCGAACAGGTCCGTGTACCCGTACGCCGACAGCAACACGGGGTAGAACGGGTCGGACGCGACCAGTCGCTCGTCGTCGGCGGCCGCGTAGGTCTCCCCGGCTTCCACCCGCCGGAAGTTGTCGACGTACACCTCGTACTCGTCTCCCGCTGATTTCGGCAGGGGCCGGGTCAGCCGGAACAGCGGCGTCGACTCCCGCTCGACCGGCGCATCCAGCGCGTCCATGGCGGCGAGGAACGCCCCGATCAACTCGCGGGCGTTCTCGGCCGCCTCGTCGCTACCCTGGAGACCACACTCCACCTCGACGACGCCGCCGGAGGCGAACAGTCGTCCCTCCACGAACGACGCCGCGTCGACGACGGCGTCGACCGACAGTGCCGGGACGACCCGCCGCACCAGGTCGTCGACCCCCGAGACGACGGCGAAGGGGTCGGCGTACGAGCGCGTCGAGTGTAGCGACAGCGTCGCACACCCCTCCAGTTCCTCGGTGATCTCGGCCGCGAGGCGGGCCTCGTGTGTCTCGCCGTCGGCGTCGCCCGGGAACGAGCGGTTCAGGTCCGCCTGGACGTACCGCATCTCCCGGTCGATTGCCGCCTCGTTGGCGACGACGAACTTGACCGGCCGCCGGACCTCGGGCGGATTCGCCAGGAGGTCCTCGACGGCCCTGACGCCGCAGGGTTCGTCGCCGTGGACGCCCGCGACGACGGCGACTTCGGGCGTCCCCTCGCCCAGTTGGTCGACCCGCATCGGTGGTCGTAGTCGTTCTCACGGACAAGTAGGTTGCGTTGTCGGTCGGCGGCCATCGGCTTCAGGACCGCTCGCGGGTACTCGCCCCGGGGTCCAACAACCCCACCACCTGGTTGGCGATGGAGACCATTCCCAGGACGACGGCGACCCCGCCGGCGGCGCTGGCGATCCAGGCGACGCGCAGTCTCCTGGCCTCAGCGGGCGCCAGGTCGAACGCCGCGACAGTTCCGGCGTTGGCCCCGAAGACGACGACCACGCCGAGGAGGAACGCGGGACCCCACGCCACGACCGTCGCGGCCGCGACGTCCAGGTTCGACAACGCCGTCGTCCGGTCGAGGTAGACCGCCACGAGGAGGAACGGCAGCGCCACGATCCCCGCGAACAACCCGGCGGCGGTCGGCGCCTCGTCGAACAGCACGAGAATGCCGAATCCCGCGACGCCGAGGACGGCGACGAGCAGGGCCACGAACGGGTAGCGGATTCGGGTCGATATCCGGCCCGAGCGGCGGTAGAAGGCGGCGGCGACCGCAGTCGCGGCGACGCCGAGGAGGGCTAAGCCGGCGAGGACCGCCAGGAGCGTGATTGCGAAGAATCCCGTCCCCAGCCCGTTCGTCATTGGTCCGTCGTCGTGGCGGAGTGTGTTAAAATTACGGAGCCGACCGGTCGTGGTTCGGGTGACCGAATGCGTCAGGGGCGGGTCAGCCGGAACAGCGGCGTCGACTCCCTGGAGACCGGGCCGTCGACGGCGTCCATCGCGACCAGGAACTCCCCGATCAACTCGCGGGCGTTCTCGGCCGCCTCGTCGCTACCCTGGAGACCACACTGCACCTCGACGGACCGCATCCCCCGTTCGATGGCCGCCTCGTTGGCGACGACGAGTCCGAAGATGGCACCGACACGTTCGTGATCGAGGGACGGTCGAGAATCACGGGTCGCGAACGTCGCTTCGGTCGCCATTGGCAAATTCTCGGACGCCGGCAGTAAAGGGCTGGCGTCGACACACCGGGGCAGAACTGTCCCAGGTGCTTCACGGCTCGTGCGACCGGAGCGGGCCCTCCCATCATTCGAGACGTTCGGCGTACTCGAAGTCTACGTCGCGGGCCTCGGGCCGTTTCCCGTCTAGCGTTATCTGCCACCCGTGCAGTACGGTTGGATCGTTTAGTGCGTTCGTGAGCGTGGTTCTCACGCCGAGCACGTCGACCCCGTAGTAGTCCCGGGGGACGCCCTGGAGGTACTGGAGCGCCGTGCGGAAGAGACTGCGCATTCCGTCGTCGTTCTCGAAGTCGAAGTGCTTGTACGCGCCCGCCGCGACCTGGACCATCCCGTGGGCGTAGGCGCTCTCGGTGGTCCCGCTTCCGTAGTTGTACCACTCGTCCTCGAAGCAGTCGTGGGACTCGTGGAACTCGCCGCTGTTGTACAGGCGGACGCCGTGATCGGTCGCCCGCCGGAGCGTGGCGTGCTCCCACCGCGCCTGGTCGGGGTCCCACCCGGTCGGGTTCCCGTCCGGCGGCTTCACGGTCGGGTCGCGGGTATGTTCGTCCATACCCGGGGTAGGAGTGTCAGCGGGAAACCGGTTGGGGACGGAAACCGACCGTAAGCGGCGGTTTCGCAGTCGGTCTATAAGGTGACTGGTGAGAGAGGTTCACACATGCGCCTCGTCCAGCTCGCCGTCCCCGAGCATTCGGTGCCCGCCATCGAACGGACGCTCGAAGACGAGGGGATCGACTACTACCACACCCGGGAAACCAGCGACAAGGAGTACGACACCATCGTCCACTTCTCGGTCGAGACGCCGAACGTGGAACCGGTGCTGGATCGCCTCTACGAGGTCGGGTTCAGCAGCGACGACCACGGCATCATCGTCGACGTCGAGACCGACCTGTTCGAGGAGATCGAACGCGACCAGGAGTCCGAATCGATCGTCGGCCGCCACGCCCGGATCGCCGACGCCGAACTCCGCACGGAGGCAGAGAACCAGATCATGGACCCGTACTCGTTCGCGCTGATGACCGTCCTGAGCGCCCTCGTCGCCACCGTGGGGCTGATCCTCGACTCGGCCGCGGCCATCATCGGTGCCATGGTCATCGCGCCTCTGCTCGGCCCGGCGTTGAGTTCCACCGTGGGGACCGTCGTCGACGACCAGCCGCTGTTCCGCAAGGGAGTTTACTACCAGTTCGCGGGCGTCCTCATCGCCGTGGGGAGCGCGACGCTGTTCGCGTGGGGGCTCCGGATCACGTCGATCGCGCCGCCGGGGAAAGCCGTGGCGGACACGGCACAGATCGCCCAGCGGTTGTCGCCGGACATCCTCTCGCTCATCCTGGCGCTCTCGGCCGGGGCCGCGGGCGTGTTGAGCCTCGCCACCCGGACCAAAAGCGCCATCGTCGGCGTGATGATCGCGGCCGCCCTCGTCCCCCCGGCGGCCACGGCCGGCATCGGCCTCGCGTGGGGGCTCCCGGTCGTCGCGGTCGACTCGGGGATGCTGGTGGTCGTGAACCTGCTCGCCATCAACCTCGCCGGCCTGGGCGTGTTCTGGTACCTCGGGTACCGCCCGCCGACGTGGCTCGGCGTCGAACAAACCAGGAAGACGTTGCTCAAACGGTCGGCGGTGCTCCTGCTCGCCATCCTCGTCGTGTCGGCCCCGCTGATGGTGAATACGGGCGCCAAGATCCAGGGGTCACAGCTGGAGACCCGCGTCGAGGACGAAGTTCGGGCGACGCTCGACCAACCTCAGTACGACGAAATCACCGTCAGGAGCGTGCAGGTCGTCAAAGACCGGTCGGACGTGACCCACTCGCCCGACCGGGTGGTCGTCGTCCTCGGAATTCCGCCCGGGGAACACTACCCGGGACTCTCGGACCTCGTCGCCGAAGCGATCACCGAGCGAACCGACCGCGACGTCGGCGTCCGGGTCAGGTACATCCACGTCGCCGAACCCGTCGACGCCTGACTCGGCCGTCACCGCCGCGCAATTACGCGGGCCGGACTCGACCTGGATGCCGTCCCGAACCCGGGCCTGCCGGCCGTGGTACTGGAACTCGATCACGACGCCCGGGGACCCGGTGAGTCGGTCCAGCACCTCGGGGTCGATGTAGTCGTACAGTTCGGGTTCGACGTCGTCGGCGCCCGTCTCCAGGTGCTCGGCTACCGCCATACCCTGGCCTCGCTCGGCGACTCGCCGTCGCCGACCGGGTAGACGAGCCTCCGCTCTGCGGTCATACGGCGGCCTTCTGTCGAGACTACCTTATTGACCGCGCCCGTTCTCCGAGCGCGAGAACGCGACTTCACAGCGGCGCTGTCGGGCGGTTTCGTGCGGTTCCCGCTTGCGGCCGCTGCCGGAACGCTGGCCTTTTATGGACGTGCTCGCGTACGTACTGACGCACTGACCCCCACGTGCGGGGGTAGCCAAGCCCGGAAACGGCGGCGGACTCAAGATCCGCTCCCGTAGGGGTCCATGGGTTCGAATCCCATCCCCCGCACTCACCGCGAGTGCTGGCAAGACGGAGCGTCTTGCCCCCGCATCGTTCCTGCGAACGCTCCCCTGGAGCGACGCGGCCGTCGAGGATAGACGCTAATCCGCTTTGAGGCGGCCGTCGAGGATAGACGCTAATCCGCTTCCCCCTTCGAGGCGGCCGTAACGGAGGATGAGCGGCGTCGCCGTCATGCCGTGGACGAGCAGGGCGACCAGCGGCGGCACCGAGAGGACGAGGTAGGTCACCAGCGAACTGGCGAGCCACATCCCGACCATGACCGGCCCGAGGACGACCGCCAGCGACCTCGCGCGACGCCGGTAGTAGTCGGTCGGCAACCGGAGCGCGATGCTGGTGACCGCCAGCGCGATGGTCAGTCGGGCGACCTCTTCGAGCACGACGAGGGGGTCACCCCAGGGCGTCAGTCCCAGGAGGTCGAGCCCGGCCGGACCGACGGCGACGCCGAACGCGACGGCGATCAGCGGTTCCGACGGGAGGTAGCCCGAACTCCGCAGCACGCACAGGCCGAGGCTGAGCGCGAGGACCAGACCGCCGGCCAGCGCCAGCGCGAGGTCGAGCTGGCTCATCGTGGATAGACGTACGTACGGCCGGGAGGCGCAAAAGCGTCGGTAGCGGCCCGCTGGAACTACCGGACAACAAGCCGGGGATCAACCCCGAACAACGCCTTTCGGGCCGGGCGTCGAACCGCACGTGGAGGCATCTTCATGGGAACGTCGAACCCGTCCACCAAGACCGTCGAGGACGTCGTCGCCGACTGGCCCTCGAAGAGCAAGGCCGCCGCTCGCGAACTGCTGGCGAAGTACGGCGAACCCGACGAAGCGACCCTGCAGCGGTTGATCTGGCACGACAACGGCCCCTGGACCCGGACGGTGTTGCACCGCGACGGGCCGAGCCACCGGTTCCCGGTTCCGCACACCGACTACCTCGAACAGTACGTCGAGTACCGCGTGCCGCCCGAGAAGTTCGACGACCTCGCCCGGTTCGACGGGAGCGTCCACGCCAACCGCACGCGGGGCGAACTCGGTGCCTCCTGCCACGAGGAAGGCGCGAACGTCCTGGCGCTGAACCTCGCGCACGACGTCATAACCGGCGAGCGGACCGTCGAACAGGCCCGCGAGGACTACGGCAGGATCATGGCGAAGGGAAAGGCCGGACGTACCCCGGAGTACATGCGGGCCTTCCAGTTCGAGGTCCCCCGCGGCGACGTGACCGACCCCGACGAGACCATCGTCACGGCGGGCATCAAACAGCGCGCCCGGAACCTCGTCGGCGGACTGCGCGGCGACTAGGGCCGGTCGAATGAGGGGCCCGCTCGAACTCCCGGCGCCGGAGGGGAAAGCGGACCTCACCAGCGGGCCCATCTTCTTGGTCGGGAACGCGACCGTGATCGTCCGGTACGCCGGGTTCACCATCCTGACGGACCCGAACTTCCTGCACGCCGGCGATCACGTCCACCTCGGGTACGGCGTCACCTCCAGGCGCCGGACCGACCCGGCAATCGAACTCGACGAGTTGCCCCCGGACCTCGATTTCGTCCTGCTGTCGCACTTCCACGGTGACCACCTCGACCGGGTGGTGCAGGCGCGACTCGACCGGTCGCTACCAATCGTGACGACCCCGCACGCGGCCCGGAAACTCGCCGAGAAGGAGTTCCGCGAGACGTACCCGCGGATACTCGGGAGCAACTCCGCGTCCGCAAGGACGACGTCGACCCCTCGGTCACGGCGACGCCGGCCCGGCACGGCCCGCCGGTCGTCGAGAAGGCGCTGCCGGAGGTGATGGGGAGCGTGCTGGAGTTCCGGCCGGAGAACCCGATCTTTCGCCTGTTCGTCACCGGCGACACGGTCATGTACGACGACCTCGCGGCCATCCCCGAGCGGTACCCCGACATCGACGTCGCGCTGTTGCACCTGGGCGGGACGCGCGTGCTCGGCCTCCTGCTGACGATGGACGCCGCCCAGGGCGTCGAGGCCGGCGACTGTTCGACGCCGACACCTCGATCCCGATCCACTACGACGACTACGAGGTGTTCAAGTCGCCGCTGTCGGACTTCGAGGCGGCGGTCGCGGAGGCGGGACTGCAAGACCGGGTGGCGATCCTGGAGCGCGGGGACACCTACGAATTCGAGGTGCCGACTATGCGGCAGTAGGAGCGGTCGGTGAGGCGTGGCGCTACGGGGTCGTTTCGCTCCTCACCGGCGGTTGGCCTCCTCCAGTTTGGACGCCCGTTCGTGGACCTCTTCGACCGCGTCTTCCTGTTCTGCGACGGTGTTTCCACCGGCCTCCACGAAGCGACCGCCGTACTGCCAGGACGGGATCAGGTCCCACGCGGTGCCGTCGTCTTCGGACGAGACGCCCAGCAACCGCCGGAGCAAACGCCCGAGCATAGGTGAGTATTAGGACTCGCTGACATAAAGGTCGGGGTCGACCGTCCGGCGGCCACCCGACCATTCAACCCGCCAGGGGCGCCAGCAACGCCCATGCCGACCGACCACCTGCTCGCGCCGGGACTCGGCACGTCGGGCAACGACGACCAAGAGGAGTGCGCCGAGACCGTCCGGCGCGCGCTGGAGACGGGGTACCGCCACGTCGACACCGCGCAGATGTACGACAACGAGGCCGCAGTCGGCGATGGCATCCGCCGGGCCGACGTGGACCGCGAGGAGGTGTTCCTGGCGACGAAAGTCCACCCCGACAACCTCGCGCCCGAGGACGTGCGGGCGACCGCCCGCGAAAGTCTGGACCGTCTGGGCGTCGACTCCGTCGACCTGCTGTACGTCCACTGGCCCATCGGCGAGTACGACGCCGGGGCGACCCTGCCGGTGTTCGACGACCTCCACGACGAGGGCCTGGTCGAGCACGTCGGCGTCTCGAACTTCACGCCCGACCTGCTCGCGGAGGCGGTCGACCTGCTGGACGCCCCGATCTTTGCCCACCAGGTCGAGTGTCACCCCCTGCTCCAGCAGGCGGAGTTGCGCGAACTCGCCAGCGACCACGACCACTACCTGGTGGCGTACTCGCCGCTGATGCAGGGCGACGCCGACGACGTGCCGGAACTGGTCGACGTCGCGGCGAAACACGGCGCGACGCCCCACCAGGTGAGTCTGGCGTGGTTGCTGTCGCTGGACCGGGTCGTGCCGATTCCGCAGGGCCGCGGCGAGCACGTCGACGCCAACTGGGCGGCCCGCGAACTCGAACTGGACGCCGAGGACCGCGAGCGAATCGGATCCATCGACCGCGAGCGCAGACTCGTCGACCCCGACGTGGCGGCCTGGAACCGCTGAGGGCCGGGTCGAACCGACGCGCCTTTTGCCGGCCCGCGCTTACGCCGGGGGCATGAGCGACGCCGAGCGCCGGAAGACGGTCGCCGAACGGGCCGCCCGCGAGGGCGCCGAGGTGGCCGTCGAGGGATTCCGCGCAGGTCTCGAAGTCGAGACGAAGGAGGGCAAGACCGACTACGTCACCCAGGCCGACCGCGACGCCCAGCAGCAGGTCGTCGACGCCATCCGGGCGTCGTTCCCCGAGGACCCCATCGTCGGCGAGGAGGAGGGAACCCTCGGGACGGTCCCCGAGGAGGGGCCGGCCTGGATCGTCGACCCCATCGACGGGACGAACAACTACGTCCGGGAGGTGCCGGTCTGGTGTACCAGCGTGGCCGCGGTCGTCGACGGCGACCCCGTGGCGGCCGCGAACGTCCTCCCGGCGCTGGGCGACGTCTACGTCGCTGGCCCCGAGGAAGTTACCCGGAACGGCGACCCCATCTCCGTCAGCGCCCGGACCGACCCCCAGTCGTTCACGGTCGTCCCGACGTTCTGGTGGGACTACGACAGCCGCGACGAGTACGCCCGGGCCGCCACGGCGGTCGTCGAGCGGTTCGGCGACATGCGCCGGTGGGGGTGCGCGCAGGCCACCCTCGGCATGATCGCCGACGGCGGCATCGAGGGCGCGTTCACCAACCTCCGGGCGAACCCCTGGGACACGGTCGCGGGCGTCCACATGGTCCGGGTTGCAGGTGGGACGGTCACTGATCTGGAGGGCGACCCCTGGCGGCACGACAGCGAGGGGTTGGTCGCTTCGAACGGCGAGTGCCACGACGAGGTTCTGGCTGCTGCCCAGGAGACTGAGGGGTAATCCCGGAACGTCGACAGCGACTCCTCGTCCGGGAACAGGACTTTCACGTCCCACTGCCCGCAGTCGGCGCTGACGGCGTCCAGGACCCTCGCATCCGCTTCCGAGACGGCAGTGATCAGGTTCGGCACGTCCGTCTCCCAGGCCACCCGGTAGCACCGCTGGTCGTCTTCGTGGTCTTCCAGCGTGGTCACCTCCCGGGTCATCTCGTCGTCCTCGAGGGCTCGCTCGAACGCCTCGAACTCCGCCCTCGACGCCCAGAAGTACGGCGTCACGGCCTCGGTCCCGCCGACCACGCGCTTGATCCCGATCCGCATCTCCGGGCTGGTGGTCAGCGTCTCCGCCAGCACGAACTCCCTCGCCGGGACGAGAAACTCGGCCAGGACGCTCATCGCCTAACGTCTGGCCGCGACCGACAAAGTAGTACGGCCGTGGCAGGTGGCCGTTAGGCCGCTGGCAGACCGCCCGGATTCAACAGCAGTGGTCGGTGTAGTTCCACTCACCGCAACCGAGGTGGACGCAGCACTCGCGGTAGGCGACCTCGCCGTTGCCCGAACACCCGCTGGTGCACTTCGTCTCCGTGTAACACTCGTCGTCCTGTGCGTCGACGTCCTCGAGGACGCCGAGGTCCTGGAGTTTCGCGGCGGCCTCAACGCGGGTCAGGTCGCCCTGGGTCCGGATCACGTCCGGACCGACCGCCGCGTCGGCCGACCCGGAAGCGAGAGCGAGGCCGCCCACGCCGGCGACCCCGGCCACCGCGTTGCGCAGGAGTGAACGCCGCTGGATCGAACGTTCGTCGGACATCCCACCCCGGGGTACTCGGGCAAGATATTTGGTATTTATATACGTGAACTAACATCGGGGCGAGTCGGAGGTGCCCATTGCCGTGGGCGAAATCCAGTGACCGCGACGTGGCCGTCGCGGTACCCGGTCTCTCGGTCACCGGTGACTGTCGGTCTGGTGCGTGCCGTCTCCGTCAACAGCAGTATCCGGTCCACTCCCAGTCGCCACAGCCGAGGCCGACACAACACTTCCGCCGCATGTAGGCGCCCTGTCCGGAACACCCGTCACGACAGTCGTACTCGTATTCGCAATCGTCGGCGGTCGTCGGGGATTCGTACTCGTCGTCCTGCTGGATTATGGCAGCGACCTCGACCGGGTCCGCGTCGTCACCGACGACGACGTTGCTCGGGAGTTCCGCGGCCCCGGACGACCCGGCGGCCAGCGCGAGGCCGCCGACGCCGGCGACGCCGGTCGCCGCGTTCCGCAGGATCGATCGTCGGTCGAACGTGGCGTCGTCTCCGCTCGTTTCCTCGGACATCAAAGACCGGTGATTAGACTACGTATTTAAGTGTTTTTAAACAAAACCGGTTTGTCGAATCCGGGGGTCTCGCACTGGCGCCCGAAGTCCCCCGCGACAGTTCGAACGTCACGTCGGCCACGGGCCGACGACCCCCCGTCGCAGAACGCCGTCCGGAACGACCGGGACGGCTCCGCGTGGGAGGGGGAGTCCGACGGCCGGTAGGGCTCCAGCCGGTCTCAACAACAGTTGTCGGTGTACGTCCAGGAATTGCAACACTCACCGCACCCGGCGATGCCGGGACAACACTCACGGTACGCGAGCTTCCCGTAGCCGGAACACCCGCTGTAACACTTCGTCTCGGTGTAACAGTCGTCCGAGGGAGTCACGTGTCCCTCGACGTCGAGGAGACGCTCCGCGGCCCTGACCGGGTCGAGGTCGCCCTGGGTCCGGATTTGCCCCGCGAGTTCGGCGGCCTCGGCGGACTCGGCGCCCGCGACCACCAGTCCGCTAACGCCGGCCGCGCCGACGGCCACGTTCTTGAGCACCGATCGCCGGTCGATCGAACCGTTGTCAGCATCACCTGACATAGCGATTCCCAGTACCCCCCGTGATAATTTATCAATTTCCATTAAAAATATAACACTGTAGGGCGGCTCCGCGACGAATTCACCGGGTCCCGACGGCGGCCTCAGAGTTCGAACGTCTCGTCGCCTTCCAGCACGACGGCCTCGGCGTCGCTGCCGGTGGCCTGGACCTCGCGGACGAAGTCCTGGGGGTCGACCTCGATGGGCGGGAAGGTGTCGTAGTGCATCGGCAGGGCGTAGTCGACGTCCAGCCAGTCGACGGCGATGGCCGCCTGCATCGGCCCCATCGTGAAGTGGTCGCCGATGGGCAGGGCGGCGGCGTCGGGTTCGAGGAACGGCGCGATCACGTCGCGCATCTCCGTCATCAGCGCGGTGTCGCCGGCGTGGTAGAACGTCGTGGACTCCTCGTTGGAGACCTGGGTGGGCTTGGTGTCCGAGATGACGAACCCGGCCGGGACGCCGGCTTCCTGGCCGTACTCGGTGTTGATGCCGTTGGTGTGGTCGGCGCGGTGCATCGTCACGTAGGCGTCGCCGAGTTCGACGGTGCCGCCGAGGTTCATCCCGATGGTGTCCTCGGGAGCGTGCTCGTCGTCGACGAACCCGGCGATCTCGGGCGAGCTGACGACCACGCAGGAGTCGAACGCGCCCGCGTGGGCGACGTGGTCCGCGTGGCCGTGGGTGAGCAGCAGATAGTCCGGGTCGTCGACCTCCTCGGGTGACAGCGAGGTCTTCGGGTTGTCGAAGAAGGGGTCGATCAGCAGACTCGTCCCGTCTACCTCGACGCGCCAGGTGGAGTGACCGTGCCAGGTCAGTTGCATGGTTCGGATACAACTACTCGCGATTCGCCCTTAAATGATGACGACCGGCGGCGCCGGCCGGGCGGGCGTGGCCGGGTCAGCGACTCCACCAGCGGAGTCGGACCTCGTGGCGCTTGCCGTCGTCCTGGGACTTGCCTTCCCCGTTGGTTTCGACGACCTGGACCTTCTCCACTCGCTGTTCGTCGCCGGGCAACGGGAGGTCGTCGGCCGGCGTCTCCTGCATCCCCTGGTACCGGCCCGTCAGCTCCTCCTGGAGCGACCTGAGGTAGCGGGCCGTCTCGTCCGTCGAGAGGGTCTCGACGGCCTCGGTCTCCCCGCCGGCGTACCCCTCGACGACCGCGTTCACGACCGCGCCGATCAGTAGCACGAGACCGCCCAGGTACAGCCACGTCACCAGCAGGAGGACGCCGCCGAGGACGCCGTAGGTCTGCGCCTGGCCGGCGTAGCGGACGTACACCTGGAAGAGGTTCTGCAGGATCACCCACCCGACCGCCGCGAAGAGCACGCCGGGCAACACCCCTTTCGGGGACACCTCGGCGTCCGGGAAGACGTAGAACATCGGGAAGAAGGCCAGGGCCAGCCCCAGCAACAGGATCACGACGGGCGCGAACCGCGACAGCGGCCCGAGCGGGAAGACGGCGACCATGACGCCGGCCGCGATGGTCGCCGCGAGCGCGATCCCCAGCGAGGCGATGACGACCAAGCCGTCCCGGATCTGGTCGAGGAACGTCTCCTCGACCTCCGTCCCGTAGATCTCGTTGAACGCGGTGTCGAGACCGCGGAAGATCTTCAGCGCGCCCCACAGCAGGACGACGGCGCCGATCACCGAGACGCTGGTGCCGCTCTGGGCGCCCTCGACGGCGCCCTCCAGCAACTCGCCGGCCGCCGGGGCGAACGACGTCACCGAGTCGATCACCCGCTGGGCGACCCCGCCCTGGTCGAGCAGTGCAGCGACGAACAGCAACAGCAACAACAGCGGCAACAGCGAGACGAAGGCGTAGTAGGCGATGCTGCCGGCCATGAACGGGACGTTCTTCTCCTTGACCTCCCCGACGACGGTGCTGGCGTCCCGACGGACGCGGGCGAGCGTGCCGGCCATGTGGTAACTTGGGTCGTAGCGCGCTAAACCCCGCCGGGTCCGGTACCTATTCGATCAGTACGAGGCAAAGAAACGAAACCATCCTTTTAACGCTGAGGAAAGGAAGACAGTTCTCCGGCTTGATGAAAGTCAGAACGTAAACAACGATATAGATGGCACGTCACTTTGGCTGGTCCCGATGTTATCCCCGGTATTTGCAGGATCCGAATGAGGTCGTAACGAAAAACTGATTCACGGAACGACCAAATCCATCGTTCTGTTTTCCTTCGAGGTTCAGCCGGCTGATCAGGTATCCTCTTGCCCGGACCAGAAACGACTACTGCGCGCGACTGCAACCCGGGGTATGCACCGCGTTCGCTTCCGCGACCCCGGCGGGGCGGTCCGGACCGGCGAGTGGGACGACGACGGCATCCACTTCGGCGCGAAGACCTACGACCCCGAGGAGGTCGACTTCCTGGCCCCGTGTGAACCGACCAAACTCGTCTGCGTCGGGCGCAACTACGCCGAGCACGCCGAGGAGATGGACAACGACATCCCCGACCGACCGATGCTGTTCCTCAAGGGGCCGAACGCGGTCGCCGGCCACGGCGACGTCGTCGAGATTCCGGCCGGCAAGCAGGTCGAACACGAGGCGGAACTCGCGGTCGTGATCGGCGAGCAGTGCCGGGACGTCGACCCCGACGAGGCGATGGGCGTCGTCGCGGGCTACACCTGCGCGAACGACATTACGAACCGCAACGACCAGCGGCGCGAGCAGAACTGGGTCCGCGGGAAAGCCTTCGACGGCGCGGCACCCCTGGGGCCGGTGCTGGCTACCCCCGACGAGGTGCCAGAGGACGCCCGGGTCCAGCTGCGGGTGAACGGCGAGACGCGCCAGGACTCCTCGTTCGAGCACGTCGTCTTCTCCGTCCCGGAGTTGATCGCCGAGAGCACCTCTTACCTCACGCTGGAACCGGGCGACGCTATCCTGACGGGGACGCCGGAAGGAGTCGGCCCGCTGGAAGACGGCGACCGCGTAGAGGTGGAAGTCGAGGGCGTCGGCGTCCTCGAACACGAGGTCCGGGCGGAGTGAGCGACGAGCGGAAGCGCGGACCGCGTGAGCGGCGGAAAACCGGGCGGCCTACTGCTCGGAGCGCTTGATCAGCGCGTACAGCACGAGACCGCTGAACACGACGACGATGAACGCCTCCGAGATGGCGAAAAAGCGCGACCCGGGGCCGACGGGGCTGAAGTCGCCGTAGCCGACGGTCGTGTAGGAGGTGTACGCGAAGTAGACGTTGGAGTACAGCGTCTGCAGGCCGCCGGGGGAGGCGAGTTCCGTGACCGAGGACAACTGGTCGAGACCGCCTATCTTGAACGCCGGCCCGCCGAAGGTGAACAGGACGCCGAACGGGAACGGCGCCAGCGCGAACAGGAGGATGACCCGGCCGAGGCGGTGGCCGTACCCGCAGGTCAACCCCAGGAAGTAGTTCTCGACGACCTTGCTCAGTTTCACCACCCGCTCGCCGAGCGTGAAGTCCTCCTCGTCGTCAAGCGCCATCGAGAGGTCCTTCTTGCGGGCGAAGTGCTGGCGCTTGACACGGAACTCCCCGGCGGCCTTCTGGTTGCCGCGGGCCGAGGCGGCGTTTTTCGCGTTCAGGTACGTCACCTCGGTGGCGTCCGGGGTCATCTCGACGGCGTAGTCGAAGTCGGCGTCGTTCTCGTCGAACTCGTGGAGCACCCACCCGTTGCGCTCCAGCGACGAGAGGTGGTTCGAGAAGTCGAAGCCGTCGAAGTCCGTCTCGCAGAAGCGGAAGTACTGTAGCAGGTGCCGGTCGCTCCCCGGCCCGGTCAGGCTGACGTCCCCGAGGGTGGCCTGGGTGAGGTCGTACCGCATCCACTCGTCTTCGGGTTGCTCGATGGTCCCCTCCGCCAGTTCCGCGTCGGTCATGTCGACGTAGGTCTCCCGGTCCAGCGACGTCGCCAGGAAGTCGACCCGGTCCTCGAAGGTGCACTCCCGGAAGTCCGCGATTCCCCCGAAGGAGACGTCCTCGAAGTTCGCCGTCGTGAACGACGCGCGGTCGAAGTCCGCCGACTCGTGGAACCGGGCGCCCTCGAAGGTGACGTTGTCCTCGAGGTGGTTCGCCTCGCCGGTGAACTCGGCCCCGCGGAACACCGCCGGGCCCCGGAAGTCCACGGCCCCGAAGTCGGCGTCGCCGTCGAAGCGGGTCTCGTCGAAGTCGACTTCGCCGTCGAACGTACACCCCGAGAACGTCACGTCCCGGTCGTACTGGGACTCCTCGAACATCGCGTGGCCCTGGAAGTGGGCGTCGGCGAAGTCGACGAACCGGAACACCGCGTTCCGGAAGTTCGCGT
This sequence comes from Halobacteriales archaeon QS_1_68_20, assembly GCA_003021085.1. Taxonomy (GTDB): domain Archaea; phylum Halobacteriota; class Halobacteria; order Halobacteriales; family PXRE01; genus PXRE01. Next base: position 54,821 of record PXRE01000006.1, read on the forward strand.
CGCCCTCGAAGGTGACCCGCTCGAAGGTGCAGTCGTCCTCGAGGACGTTGGCCTCGCCCTCGAACTCGGCGCCACGGAACACGGCCGCCCCGGCGAACCCGGCGTCGTCGAAGTCCGTGTCGCCGCAAAAGCGGGTCTCGTCGAAGTCCGCTTCGTCCGCGAACGTCGCCCCGTTGAACTCCACGGCGCCGTCGAACTCGGCCTGCTCGAAGTCCGCCACCGCCCGGAACTCGACCTCCCGGAAGTCCGTGACTTCGAACGCCGCCTGGCCGAAGCGCGCCGCCGCCTGGAAGGTCGCGCCCGCGAAACTGGTGTTGTCGTCCAGCAGGTTCGAACTCCCGTGGAACTCGGCGCCGCGGAAGTCCGCCTCCGCCTGGAAGACGGCGCCGGCGAAACTCACGTCGTCGTCGAAGTCCGCCTCCGAGAAGTTCGCGCGCGACTCGAAGGTGGCGTCGTCGAAGCGGGCGTCGCCCGTGAACTCGACCTCGTAGGCGTTCACTTCGCCGGTGATGGTCGCACCCCTGGCCGAGAGACCGTCGATCAGGTGTGCCTCCCGCAGGGTGAGCGTCCCCACGGTCGCGCCGTCCAGTCGCAGGGGGTGACGGAGCCACGCCCGGGTGAGCGACAGTTCCTCGACCGTCGCGTCACGCAGGTCGAGGGGGTAGCGGGTCGGTCCTTCCGCGACCTGGAAGTCCAGGTCCAGCGTCCCCAGGTGGGCACCGACGAACTCCTTCTCCCGGCGACCGTCGCCGTGAATCTTCTCGACGAACGCGTCACGGACCGCCTCGTCGTCGACGTCTCGCTCGGCGCGCTCCTCGGGCGAGAGGTGGAACAGGCACCGGTCGGTGTCCCCGTACGCCTCGTGGGGACAGATCCACTGCTCGGCGAGGCGGTCACGCTCGGCGTCGGCCGCCTCGCCGCCGGCTTGCCCCGCGCCGTCCCCGCGGCGGGGGTCGTGGGTGTACGTGCAGTCTGCCATGTGCCTTGCACCGATTGACGCTCCTATAAATCTATCCGAGTGAGGTGTCCCGCGTGCGGGTGAACCGCGGCGATCTATCGGGTCCCGGGCCTCCCCGGACGAGGCGTTCGACGGCGGCGAAACGGCCGGGAGCGGGGATACTATTAACTACTTCTTGCGTGCAATCTTCGGGGATGACGGATCGAACCACCTGCACCGGGGACGAGGGGCGGCGGCCGGCGAGCGGGATCGACCTGGGCAGGCGAGCGGTGCTGGGACTCGCCACCACGGGCGCGCTGACCGCTGGGGCGTTCCCGACGACGGTCGGGGCGACCCCGGGGCCAGCGACGTCGGCGGATACGGAAGTGGTCTCGGCGAGCGTCGACCACGTCGGGGGGACCGAACCCGACGTGGACGCGGTGTCGGTGGCCACGGACGTCCGGGAGCACCGCCTGGCGGTGGACCTCCGCTCGACCGACTCCGGCAGCGAGCCGGAAACCGAACTGGCGGCCGTCGGGGCCGACCACTCCACGACGTTCGAGGTGACCCTGGAACTGGCGGGCTTGTCGCCACACGTGTTGATCGGGCGCTCGGACGGACTGCGCTGGGATCGGACGGTCCGGGACGACGGGTCGGCGACGGTGGCCGTCCGCGCCAGGCCCTCTACGTTCCAGGTCATCTCGGGGGGGCGTCCGGCCCGACGACTAGCCGACGGGCGAGGACGACCGCGCGGACCACGAGACGGACGAGCGCGTCTCCTTCGGCATCCGGTCGGTCGCGGACCACGACGGCGCCATCGCGCAGGCGGGTGGCGGACTGGTCGTCGGATCCGACGCCATGTCGATTTTCACGCCGGCGGTGCGGCCCCGGGAAGGCGATCCACGCCTGGAACTCACCGTCGCCGGCCCGCACTACACGGTCTCGGGGGAGCGCAACGAGGGGTTCTACTACTCGCTTTTGCCACCGTCGCTGCTGGAGCGGTGGGACGTCTCGGGACCGGGGCAACTGGCCGCCTGGTACGACGGCGAGAAAGCGAACTTCTCCGCCGGGTGGGTCGACGAGAGCATCCTCGTCGAACTCGACGTGCAGTACTCGGTCCGGACCATCGCCGTCGGACCGGGTGAACCGCTCGGCGACCCGACGGACGGCACCGACGAGTCGACCCGGGAACCGGAGGACGCGACCGACGAGGCGAGTCCGGACGGTTCTGGCGAGTCGATAGGTCTCCCGGTCCCCGGCTTCGGGGTCGGGGCGCTCCAGGGCGGCCGATTTAGCACGGCCGATCCAGCATGGCGGATCCAGCACGGCCGATCCGGGTCGTGCTTGCGGCGGGTCCGGCATGCCGTGGTGGTTACGTTCGTCCTGCTGGAACCGAAACCAAAACGGTCTTGATTCGTTGTCAGGTACTTCCAGCCCATGACACCGGGCGATACGGCCGTCACTCGACGGGGCCTGCTGGGGAGCGTCGCCGCCGTCGGCGGCGCGTCGTTGCTGGCCGACCGTGCAACGGCCCAGCAGAACGGGACAGACTGGCCGGAATTGAACGTCGACGCCGCCAACACGGGCCACCACGAGCGCGCCCAGTCGTTCGGGAACGTCTCGAACGACTGGACCTTCGACGCCGACGGGCGGGTGATGCGTCCCCCCACGGTGCGTGACGGGACGGTGTACGCCGGGACCGATGCCGGGACCGTCTACGCCATCGACGCGGCCGAGGGGACCGAGCAGTGGACGTTCGAGACCGGCGACTCCGTCAAGACGTCGCCGGCGGTGTACGGCGGGTCCGTCTACGTCGGCAGCGACGACGGGAACGTCTACGCCCTCGACGCGGCGACGGGCGACGAACTCTGGCGCGTGGCGGGCGAGAGCTGGGCGCAGACGTCCCCGACCGTCGTCGACGGTGTGGTCCTGGCGGGCAACGACAGCCTGTTCGCCGCCGACGCCGACACGGGCGAGGTGCTGTGGCGGACCGATGGCCCGGTCGACGACACGCCTGCGGTCGCCGACGGCCGCGTGTACCTCGCCGAGGACGACGAATTCCTGGCCTACGATCTCTCGACCGGCGAGCGCGTGTGGGAGCAGTCGCTGGCCGCCGAGGGCGGCATGGCGACGACCGTCGCCGACGGCCGGGTGTACGTCCCCAACGGCACCGGACCGGTGTACGCGTTCGACGCCGAAACGGGCGAGGAACTGTGGACCTTCGACGGAGAGGGCAGGTTCACCGCCCCGGTCTCGGTCGCCGACGGGACGGTGTACGCCGGGACCTGGGACGGCATCTACCTCTACGCCATCGACGCGGCGACCGGCGAGGAGGCCTGGTCGAACGAGGTATCGGCGTCGATCTCCTCGGCCCCGATCCCGGCCGGCGACGAGTTGATCGTGGCGACCGACGAGTTGCGGGGCTACGACCGGGAGACGGGTGAGCAACGGTGGTCCTGGGAGAACGTCGGGAGCCGCGGCGGTCCCATCGTCGTCGAGGACCGCTGCTACGTCGGCGACGAGATCGACGGCGCCGTCCACGCGCTCGACCCGGCCCCGGCGGAGTCGTGGCCCGTCCCCGGATTCGGCGTCGTGTCGGCGCTCGCCGGACTTCTGGGAGCCGGTGCCGTCCGGCGGTTGCTCCGGGAGGGCGCTCGCCGATCCCGCCGGCCGAGGTAAGGATACTTAAGGTCCGGCATCCACTTCCAGCGCGTATGGAGCCGCGGGACCTGTCGGGACACGTCGCGTACCAGGCGGGCCGGGGCGACGAGGAAGTCGCCCGCGAACTCGGGATCGATCCCGACGACCTCGTGACGCTGTCCTCCAACGAGAACCCCCTGGGACCGAGTCCGGCGGCCATCGAGGCCATCCGCGGGGCCGCCAGTAGCGTCCACCAGTACCCGAAGGCCGCCCACGTCGACCTCCGGGACGAACTCGCCGAACGGTGGGACCTCGACCCGCGGCAGGTGTGGCTGGCGGCCGGCGGCGACGGCGCCATCGACTACCTCTCGCGGGCTACCCTGGACCCGGGCGACGGCGTCCTCGTCCCGGCGCCGGGGTTCGCCTACTACGGGATGAGCGCCCGCTACCACCACGGGACGGCCGCCGAGTACGCCCTCGCGGAGACCGACGACTTCGAACTCGCCGCGGACGTGGTGCTGTCGGCCTACGACGGCGAGCGCGTCGTCTACGTGACCAGCCCCCACAACCCGACGGGCGCGGAGATGACCGTCGACGGCGTCCGACTCGTGGCCGAGGAGACCGACCAGCGAACCCTCGTCGTGGTCGACGAGGCCTACGGCGAGTTCTCCGACCGGCCGAGCGCGGCGACCCTGCTGGACGAACGCGACGACGTCGCCGTGCTCCGGACGTTCTCGAAGGTCTACGGCCTCGCGGGGGTCCGACTGGGTTACGCGCTCGTCCCCGACGAGTGGGCCGACGCCTACGCGAAGGTGAACACGCCGTTCGCGGCCAGTGAACTGGCCTGCCGGGCCGGCCTGGCCGCCCTCGACGACGACGCCCACGTCGAGGAGTCCGTCCACGTCGCTCGCTGGGCGAGGGAGTTCATGCGCGACGCCATCTCCGCGCCCACCTACGAGAGCGGCGGCAACTTCGTCCTCGTGGACGTGGGCGACGCGGACGTCTCACAGGACCCGGACGACGCGGGGGCCGCGGCGGCCGTCGCCCGCGAACTCCGCGAGCGCGGCGTCATCGTCCGGGACTGCACGAGTTTCGGGCTCCCGGAACACGTCCGGATCACCTGCGGCACCGAGCACGAGACCCGCGGGGCCGTCGAGACGGTCAACGAGGTGGTCGGGTCGTGATCCCGCCGAAAATGGAGGTGACCGGCGCGTGAGGGTCGCGCTGACCGGCACCCCCGGCACCGGCAAGACCACCGCCGCGGACCTGCTGGAGACGGACCTGGAAGTGGTCCACCTGAACGACCTGATCCGCGAGGCGGGCCTGCACGAGGGCGAAGACCCCGAGCGCGGGTCGCTGGTCGCGGACCTCGACGCCGTGCGCGAGCGTCTGGCCGACCGCGAGGACGTGTTGGTCGAGTCCCACCTCGCGCACCACCTCGACGCCGACCGGGTGGTCGTCCTGCGGTGTCACCCCGCGGACCTGGAACGGCGACTGCGGGAGCGCGGCGAATCCGACGCGAAGGCCACCGAGAACGCGGAGTCGGAGGCGCTGGACGTGATCCTCTCGGAGGCGGTCCGCGAACACGGCCGCGAGCGCGTCCACGAGGTGGACACGACCGACCGCGACCCGGCGGCGGCCGCCCGCGACGTCGAAGCCGTCGTCGTCGGCGACGCCGCTCCCGGCGTCGGCACCGTGGACTTCACCGACTACCTGCAACCGTGACGACCCTATCCCCCCGACCATGACACTGGACCAACTCAGACCGACCGCGAACCGACTGCTCGAACCGTTCGTCGACCTCACCGAGCGCCTGGGGCTGTCCCCCAACGGGATCAGCGTCGTCGCGCTGTTCGTCGCAGTCGCGGCGGGTGGCGCCTTCTATTTCGGGGGCGAGATGCCCACGGCGTACCTGGCCGGCGCCGCGCTGGTGTTCGTGAACGGGTGGCTGGACCTGCTGGACGGCGCGCTCGCGCGCCGCCTGGACGAGGACAGCGACGCCGGCGACCTGCTGGACCACGTGGTCGACCGCTACGCCGACATCGTCATCGTCGCCGGCCTCGCCGCCGGCATCGAGCGGTACGCCCTCGGACTCGCGGCCGTCACGGGCGTGCTGATGACCTCCTACCTCGGCACGCAGGCCCAGGCGGTCGGCCTGGACCGCGTCTACGGGGGCGTCCTTGGCCGGGCGGACCGCCTGGTGCTGATCGCCGCCGTGGCCATCGCGGCCGCGTTCGTCGACCTCTCCGTCCAGGGCCTCTCGCTGGTCGGCTGGTTGCTGGTCCTGTTCGCGGTCGTCGGCCACCTCACCACACTCCAGCGGTTCTACTCGGCCTGGCGGGCGTTGGAGTGAAGACCGTACCGGCAGTTCCGGGGCGTTCGCGCGCCCGGAGCGCGGACTTCGACCGCTCTCGAAGTGTCGTTGACCGGCAGCGTGCAATTTATTGGAAGTCGTTGCCAACGGACGTGTATGGTCCAGTGTGAGATGTGCGGTGCCGAGACGTCGTCGCCCAACACCATCAAGGTCGAGGGAGCGGAACTGGACGTCTGCGGCGACTGCACCGATTTCGGGACCGAAGTGCGCCAGCAGGAGTCCTCGAGCACTTCGACCAAGTACTCGACGTCGTCGAATTCCGGCGGGTCCAGCGGCGGCAGCACGAGGTCCGGTCGCTCGTCGTCCAGTGATGGCGGGGGCGGCGGCCGGTCCCGGGGTAGCGACATGTTCGACGACGTCGAGGAACTGGCGGCGGACTACGACGACCGCATCCGCCGCGCGCGAGAGCAGACCGGCCTCAGCCAGGAGGACCTGGCGAAGGAACTCAACGAGAAGGCCAGTCTGATCCGCAAACTCGAACAGGGTAGCATGCTCCCCAGCGACTCCGTCCAACAGAAACTCGAACGAAAACTGGACGTCTCGCTGACCTCGACCGGCGGCACCGAGGACACCGACTGGGAGTCCGACTCCCCCTCCGGGAGCTACACGCTGGGGGACGTCGTCGAGCGGAACGACTGACCGAGGCCGTTTTCGAGGGGTTGGAACCGCCATCGTGGACAGTTTTCTCGACGGTCCAGCGACAGCCTAGGCGAGTTCACCGGTCGAAGTATTTTCACCGTTGCAGAATATACAACGGCTGGGAAGAACGACGTCCGAGTTCGAAGAAGAGCCCTCGATTCCGGACCCGAGTGAGTTCGATCCCGGGGAGTCGGCAGTCGATTCCCGGCTGGAACTCCGCAACGCGTTCTCGGAGACGCTCACCCAGCACGGCTTCTCTGCCGTGACTCGTTTCGCCCGCGAGCGCGCTGGAGACGTCTTCCACGACCGCCGCCTGGAGATTCTGGACTACCTCCGGAACGAAGGGCCCCGCTCGGTCCGCGCGCTGGCGGCGGAACTGGGCTACGACAAGGGGGTCGTGAGTCGGGACCTCCAGCGACTCCGGCGTCTCGACGTCGTCGGATTCGAGGAGGACGGGCAGGCGAAAGCGCCGCGTCTCACGCACCGCCACGTCGTGATCGAACCGGTCGTCTGACTGCCCGTTCTCGAAACCTCTTTTGGTGCGCCGGGCGCCCCTCCGTACATGTTCGTCCTCGTCAACCTGAAGGCCTACGACTGCGATCCGGTAGAGATAGCCGAGGCGGCCCGCGACGTGAGCGACGACAGCGGCGTCCGCGTCGGCGTCGCGCCCCAGGCCGCACACCTCGAACGCGTCGCCGAGACCGGCGTCGAGACGTGGGCCCAGCACGTCGACCCCGTCGAGCACGGCAGTCACACCGGCACCGTCCACGCCGAGTCGGCCGCGGACGCGGGCGCGACGGGCACCCTGCTGAACCACTCCGAGCGGCGCCTGAAACTCGCAGACGTCGACGGTGCGCTCCGGGCGGCCGAACGCGCCGGCCTGGAGACCTGCGTCTGTGCCAACGACCCCGACCAGATCGGTGCCGCGGCCGCGCTCGGCCCCGACGCGGTGGCCGTCGAACCGCCGGCACTCATCGGCACCGGCACGCCAGTCAGCCAGGCCGACCCCGAGGTCGTCGAGGGCGCGGTCGACGCGGCGGCCGCGGTCGACGACGCCGTGGACGTGTACTGCGGCGCCGGCATCTCGACCGGCGAGGACGTCGACGCCGCTGGCGACCTGGGCGCGACGGGCGTCCTGCTGGCGTCCGGCGTGGCGAAGGCCGACGGCCCGCGGGCGGCCCTGCAAGACCTCGTCTCCGGCGTCTGAGAGCGATTCGAGCGGTCGCGGCTGGTGGCTACTCGCCGCCGAGCGGCGGCCGCGTCCTGCGGTCGGAGGAGGAGCCGCCGACTTCGTGGCAGTCGTGACACGTCAGCAGCCCCTGGACGTTGACGACCGCGCCACCGCAGGACCTACACCCGTCGGCTATCGCCGTCCCGTCGTCGGGGTCGGGCGTGGACTCGGTCTCGACCCGCTGGCGGACGGGGAGGTCACCGGTCTTCAGCGCCGCGACCGCTTCCGAGACGGTGTGGTGGACGTCGTCGTCGGTGTGGGGGAAGCCCCCGGCGAGTCGGTCGTCGAGGTAGACGGCGACGGCCATCACCGGCGTGACGAGGACGGTGGAGGTCTCGCCGGTGAACCGGGATTCCCGCGTCCGGATGGAGAACGGTGGGCGGACGCTCACGTCGTTGGCCTCCGCCCAGGTCTCGAACTGCCTGAAGGTCTCGACGACGTCGTCGTACAGGCCGTGGTCGGACACGGAGACCTCCCCGGGCCAGGAGTGGACGGCGACGTCGTCGACGACGCCCTCGGCCGAGAGGTCGTGCAACGTCTCGATCTTGGCGTCGACCGGGTCTAACAGCAGTGCCGGCCGCGTGTACGCCTCTACGGTCACCTCGCTGTGGATGTCGCCTGTCATAGTAGATTCTCCGTCCCCCGCCCGGTTCCACGTGCAACTGCAACCGGCGCGACTGTATACCTTCACACCACTTTCGGGCGAGGTGGTTTTTCGTTACTTGCGCGGGATGCCGGGACCGTCCGTTCGCCGACAACCGGCGCATGCTTGCGGTTTCACGCACTCGCAGTCGCCGCTGGTGCTTACTCGAAGTCCGACAGCGACACCTGGCCGTCGCCGTCTCGGCCGTCGTCGCGTCCCGTAGCATCCGACGGGTCGTCCCGGGACCCGCGGCGCTCGCTCGCGGTCGCCTCGCTGTCCTCCCAGGCGTCGAGGTTCGCCTGGTCGGCGTCGTCGAACGACAGGTTTGAGACGCGAACGCCGACCTTCCGGACGGCCTCGTCCTCGAACTCCGACAGCAGGTCCAGCGCCACCTCCTCGACCAGGTCGGGTTCGTCGACGGGCCCCGGCAGCGACCGCTCGCGGGTGTTGACGTCGAACGGCGGGGTGACGACCTTGATGCCGATGGTCCGGTAGAGCGCGCCCTTCCGGCGGGCGCGGTCCGCGACCGCGGTCGCCAGCGTCCGGACCCGCTCGCGCTTCTTCCCTGGGTCGTCGGTCGACTCGGTGAACGCCGACTCCCGCGAGAGGCTCTTGGGACGGCCCTTCGGGGTCACCTCGCGGTCGTCGATCCCTCTCGCGCGGCGGACGAGTTCGCGCCCGCGCTCGCCGCGGTCGGCCTCGATCTCGGCGGGGTCGGCCGCCGCGAGGTCGCCGACGGTCTCGATGCCGCGCTCGCGGAGGTCCCGTGCGGTGACGGGGCCGACGCCGTGCAGTTCCTCGATCTCCAGCGGCGCGAGGAACTCCTCGACCTCGCCGGGGCGAACGACCACGAGGCCGTCGGGCTTGTCGTGGTCGCTGGCGATCTTCGCGGTCGCCATGTTCGGCGCGCCCCCGACGCTGGCGGTGACCCCCACCCCGCGGTCGATGCGCTGTTTGACGTGGCGAGCGAACCCCTCGGCGACCTCCCAGGCCGTGCGGTCGGTCACGTCGAGGTACGCCTCGTCGACGCTCACCTCCCGGACGACGTCGGCCACGTCGTGCAGGATGGCCTTGACGTCGCTGGCGACGTCCTGGTAGTACTCCATGTCGACCGGGCGGTAGTAGCCCGCGTCAGGGTCGTCGGGGTTCTCGGTCTTCCGGGGGAGTTTGTCCAGCGCCTCCGAGATGGCCATGGCGCTCTCGACGCCGTACTCGCGGGCCTCGTAACTGGCCGTGGCGACGGCGCCGTGGCCCTCCCCCTCCTCGTAGCCCATGCCGACGACGAGGGGTTCGCCCCGGAGTTCGGGTTCGCGCAGGCGCTCGCAGGCCGCGTAGAAGCAGTCCATGTCGACGTGGAGGACGATGCGCTTCTCGTCGTCCTCGGTCACCCCGGGCAGCCGCCCCCCGCGTTCGGCCATGTACGCGGGTACGCACCGGCCCCCGTTAAGCTTCGGAAACCGAACCGGAAGTGGTCTGGCGTCGACAGTTCGCCGCCCGGTACTTATGCGGTCTCGGGGCCTATCGCCGTCATGTCCCGGCGGTTCGAACACGCCCGTTCGACGGTGCTCGCGGTCGTCCGCGAGGCCCGCCGCGAGGACGTCACGTTCATCGCCGCGAGCATCGCCTACCACGCGTTCGTCTCGCTGTTGCCGGTGTTGCTCCTGCTGACGCTGATCGTCTCGACCATCGGCAGCGAGCAGTTCGTCGACGAGGTCCTGGAGCTGACCGCGACCCTCATGCCGGCCGCGGGCCAGGGCGTCGTGGGAGACGCCCTCCGGAACGCGACCGGCAGCGTCGGCGCGTCGCTGGTGGGCGTCGCCGTCCTCGTGTGGGGGACCTTCCGGATCTTCCGGGCGATGGACGCCGCGTTCGCCGAGATCTACGACACCGAGCGCAAGACCTCGCTCGTCGACCGCGTCACCGACGCCGTCGTCGTGTTCCTGGCACTCGGCATCGCCGCGGTCGTGGCCGTCCTGTTCGGATCGCTGGTCGACGTCCCCGACTCCGTTCCGTTGTCGGGGCTGCTGGACGCGCTCGTGGCGGTGTTCGGACTGGCCGTCGCACTGTTCCCGATGTACTACGTGTTCCCGAACACGGAGGTCACGGTCCGCGAGATCGTCCCCGGGGTCCTCGTGGCGGCCGTCGGCTGGGTGGTACTGCGGTGGGCGTTCGGCTTCTACGTCTCCGTCTCGAGCAAGCCGGACCTCTACGGCCTGCTCGGGACCCTGTTGCTGCTCGTGCTCTGGCTCTACGTCGGCGGGCTCGTGCTGCTGGTCGGTGCCGCGGTGAACGCCACGCTGGCGGAACGAACGAGCGCCCACCCGCCTCGCAAGCGACAGTTCGGCCGGGAGGTCACGGACGCCGACTCGTTGCGGACCGCCGTCGACTCGCTGGTGGGGCAGGCCCGCGACGCCGGCGTCTCCGAGGACGAGGTTCGGCACGTGCTTCGCAGGGAGGCCGACCTGGTCGGTGCCGCCGGCCGCGAGGCCGGATCGGACTGCGACCAGGCGTGATCGCCCGCAGGCGACGCTTCAGTGCGGCCCGCGGACCTGCATGCCCTGTTCTTCTAGGGCGTCGGCCAGCGCCGACAGCAAAAAGGAGACGTTCTTCGGGCGGGCGGAGTAGCCCATGCAGCCGATCCGCCAGATCCCGCCCGCGAGGTCGCCCAGGCCGCTGGCGATCTCGACGTCGTACACCTCCAGCAGGTGCTCGATGACGGCGTCGCCGTCGATGCCCTCGGGAATGCGGACGGCGTTCAGCGTCGGCAGCCAGTAGGTCCGCTCGGGGTTCAGTTCCAGCCCCAGCGAGTGCAGGCCGTCGCGCAGGGCCTCCGCCAGGATGCGGTGGCGCTCCCAGCGCTCCTCGATGCCCTCCTCGGCCACGAGACGGAGCGCTTCCCGGAGCGCGTAGACGTTCGTGATCGGCGCCGTGTGGTGGTACGCCCGCTCGTCGCCCCAGTAGTCCTCCAGAAGCGAGAGGTCGAGGTACCACGACCGGGGTTCCTCCTCGCGGGTCGTCACCTTCTCCATCGCGCGCTCGTTCAGCGTCAGCGGCGAGGCGCCCGGCGGGCACGACAGGCACTTCTGGGGGCCGGAGTAGGCCACGTCGACGCCCCAATCGTCGACCTGCACCTCGACGCCGCCCAGTGACGTGACGCAGTCCATGATGGTGAGCGCGTCGTGGTCGTGGGCCGCGGCGGTGATCTCGGGCACGTCGGGCTGGAGGACGCCCGTGGAGGTCTCGGCGTGGACGAACCCGACCACGTCGGGGTCGTGTTCGGCGCAGGCGTCGGCCACGTCGTCGGGATCCAGCGGTTCGCCCCAGGGTGCGTCGACTTTCGCCACCTCGCCGCCCGCCCGCCGGGCCATGCTCTCCATGCGGCCGCCGAAGTAGCCGTTCGTGGGCACGAGGACGGTGTCGCCCGGTTCCACGAGGTTGGCGAACGCGGCCTCCATCGCGGCGGACCCGGTGCCGGAGACGGGGATGGTCCACTCGTTGGCCGTCCGGAAGGTGTACCGGAGCAGGTCCTGGGTCTCGTCCATGATCTCGACGAACGAGGGGTCCAGGTGGCCCACCAGCGGCGTGGACATCGCCCGGAGCACCCGGGGGTGAACGTCGCTCGGCCCCGGCCCCATCAGCGTTCGATCCGGGGGAGTCAGTTCGCCGACGTCTGGTGCGTCGCTCATGGGCGGGGGGTTCCGCCCGCTCGTGGATAAAGTTACGCGCTTCGGATGCGGTCAGGGTCGGTATGTAAGGGTGCCTGATCGTTAGACGGTGATTCGGTCGGCAACACGTCGAAAGCCCCTGGCGGGCTTCGGTCGCTATGCGGTTACTCGGCCGGCAACGCGTAGAAAGCCCCCGGACCGCTTCGGGAACCCGGACGACGCAAGCACCGCAAGGCGCGACTGAGCGAAGCGAAGGAGCAACTGAGGAGCGCAGCGAGGCCCGGGACCGAAGCGGTCCGGGGGCTTTCAGTCCCACCCCACAGCTCGCCGCAACCACCAGCCTCCCCAGCCGATTCGCTCGCGCGCCAATCGGTTCGCGGCCTCGCGGTGCTCGGCACGCGAACCAGCGCGCGCCGTGGCGGTCGGCCGGCCATATATGAAAATATATTCATATATACCGTCACAGCCGGCGCTGGCGCGCGCTGGCGCGGCCTCCGTGCCGCGCCAGAGGGGCGCGAGGGACGAGTAACGGAAGGAACGCCCGGAGGGCGTGACTGAGTAACGCAGTCGGCTGGGGAGGGGTGTGGGTGCGGCTCGCGGGGCGGGACTGAAAGGGGCCGCGGGCTCGACGACGCCCGGCGACGTTCCCGCGAACGACCGTGAGCGGGAGCCAGCGAGAGCGTCGCTCTCGCGCGGGACTGGCTGTTGCTGACCAGGTTACCGTCGACAGAGATCACACCCAAAAACACACAACCAAAACCACCACACTTAGCCGGCGACCGGGGATTTATGGCCGGGCCAACCGACCCACGGGTATGGTATCCCCGGGCGAACGGCAAGTATTCCGCCACGCCCTCGAGGGCGTCGTCGAGGAGATGGGCCTGACCCTCCAGCGGACGGCCTACTCCACGAACATCAAGATCCGACGGGACCACACCTGCGCACTGTTCGACAGCGAGTTGCGCCACGTGGCCCAGCACGACATCGCACCACAGCACATCGGGTCACTGGCGTCGGTTGTCCCCCGGAACCTGGAGGACCGACTGGACGACCTCGAACCGGGCGACGGCTTCCTCGTCAACGACCCCTACCGCGGCGCCGTCCACCTGCCGGACGTGATGCTCATCTCGCCGCTGTTCCACGACGGCGAACTGGTCGGCGTCGCGGCCAACTCCGCCCACCACGTCGACATCGGCGGCGGGACGCCGGGCGGCATCCCCACCGACAGCACCGAACTCTACGGCGAAGGGATCATCATCCCGATGACGAAGGCCGTCGAGGACTGGGAGTACGACGAGGCGGTCCTGGGCCTGCTCCAGCGGAACGTCCGGGACGCGAAGATGCGCCTGGGCGACTACCGCGCCCAGCTGGGCGCCAACCGCATCGGCGAACAGCGGTACGTCGAACTGATCGACGAGTACGGTGCCGACGACATCGACGACTACCTCGACGACCTGCTGGACTACACCGAGCGGCGGGTCCGGGCCGCCATCGCGGACCTGCCGGACGGCACCTACGAGGCCGAGGACTACATGGACGGCGACGGGGTGGTCGACGAACCCGTCCCGCTCCGGATGGCCATCACCGTCGACGGCGACGAGATGACCGTCGACTTCACCGGCACCGCCGAGCAGAACGAGGGGCCGCTGAACTGCACGCCCGCGATGGTCTTCTCGGGGGCGATGAGCGTCGTCATGGCGCTGGTCGGCGCGGACCTCCCGAAGAACGACGGCTTCTACCGGCCGTTCGAGTTCGTCACCCCCGAGGGCACGATGGTCAACCCCCGGCCCGAGGCGCCCGTCGCGGCCGGGTGGGAGATTCCGATGCGGGCGGGCGAACTCGTCACGAAGGCAATGACCGAGGCCCTGCCTGACGAGACCATCGCCGCCTCGAAGGGCATCGTCTGCAACGTCGCCTACGGCGGCGAGGACCCCCGGGACGGCGAGGAGTACGTCTACTACGAGACGGTCGCCGGCGGGTACGGCGCCCGCGAGGAGAAAGACGGCATGGAGGCGGTCCAGACGCACTTCCAGAACACGGCCAACAGCCCCATCGAGGAACTCGAACGCGAGGTGCCGCTGTACGTCCGCCGCTACGAACTGATCCGCGACTCCGCGGGTGCCGGCCGGACCCGGGGCGGCCTGGGCGTCCGCCGGGACGTGGCGTTCTACGACCACAGCGCCAGTTTCTCGATCCTCTCCGAGCGCGCCAAGTCCGAACCCTGGGGGCTGTTCGGCGGCCACAGCGCCCGCCCCGCGACGTACCTGTTGAACCCCGACACAGACGAGGAACGCGGTTTAGGATCGAAGTCGACGACGAAACTCGCCCCCGGCGAGGTCGCCAGCGTCCAGACGCCGGGCGGCGGCGGGTACGGTGACCCGCTGGAACGGCCGCCCGCGAAGGTCCTCGAAGACGTCCGCGACGACAAGGTGTCCGTCGAAGCGGCCCGCGAGGAGTACGGCGTCGTGATCGAAGACGACGCTGTGGACGAAGCGGCGACCAGGGAGCGCCGCGAAGAAATCCGCGAGCAACGGAATGCAGAGGCAGGGAATGCAGACACGGCCAGCGAGGAGGGAGGCGACGCATGACGGTCCGCATCGGCGTCGACACGGGCGGGACGTTCACGGACGTCGTCCTCTACGACCGCGAGACGGGCGAGGTCACGGTCACGAAGACGCCGTCGACGCCACCCGAGTTCGACGAGGGCGTCCTCGCTGGCCTGGACGCCGTCCTGGACGAGGCCGACGTCGACCCCGGCGAGGTCGAGTACCTCGGCCACGGGACGACGGTTGGGACCAACGCCGTCCTCGAAGCGGAGATGCCGCCCCTGGGGCTGATCACCAACGAGGGCCTGCGGGACGTCCTGGAGATCGGCGACCAGACCCGGCCGGAACTGTACAACCTGCAGACCGAGAAACCGCCGGCACTGATCCCCCGGCGGCACCGCTACGGCGTCCCGGGCCGCCTGGACTCCGACGGAAACGTCGTCGACCCGCTGGACGAATCGGCCGTCCGCGAGGCCGCCAGGAACCTCGAATCCGCCGGCGTGGAGTCGGTCGTCGTCTCGATGTTGTTCTCCTACCTCGAACCCGAACACGAGCGTCGGGTGGCCGAAATCGTTGCCGAGGAGACGGACCTCGACTGCGCGCGCTCGTCGGCGGTCCACCCCGAGATCCGGGAGTACGACCGGACGATCACCACGGTCCTGAACGAGGCGGTCAAGACGACCGTGCAGGACTACCTCGCCCGCCTGGAGGACGGCGTGGCGGCCCGGGACCTCGCAGTTCCGCTGAACGTCATGCACTCCGGCGGCGGCGTCTTCGGCACGCGGCAGGCCACTCGATATGCCATCCGGACGGTGTTGTCCGGACCCGCCGCGGGTGCCGTCGCCACCCGCGAGGTCAGCGTCGTGGAAGGGTTCCCCGACGCCATCGGCATCGACATGGGCGGAACGAGCGCGGACGTCAGCATCGTCCGCGACGGCGAGATCGTCCGCTCGACGGAGGGCGAGATCACGGACCTCCCGATCAACACGCCGATGATCGACCTGAACACGGTGGGCGCGGGCGGCGGGTCGATCGCCTGGATCGACGCGGGCGGCGGCCTGCGCGTCGGCCCCGGGAGCGCCGGCGCCGACCCCGGACCGATCTGCTACGACCGCGGCGGCCAGCGGCCGACCGTCACCGACGCGAACCTCTTGCTCGGGCGGGTCGACCCGGAGAACTTCCTCGGCGGCGACATGGACCTCGCCGTCGAGGAGACCCGCGACGTCTTCCGCGAGGAGATCGCCGGGCCCCTCGGCCAGTCCGTCGAGGAGGCGGCGCTGTCGGTCGTGGACGTCGCCAACGCCAGCCTCGCCCGGGAGATCCGCCGGGTGACGGTCGAGCGCGGCCACGACCCCGCCGACTTCGCCATGGTGGCGTTCGGCGGCGCGGGGCCGATGCAGGCCCCCGCAATCGCGGGCGAGGTGGACGTCGACGCGACCATCGTCCCCCGGAACCCTGGCGTCTTCTCGGCGCGGGGGCTCCTGCTGGCGGACGTCCGCATCGACGAGTCCCAGTCCTACCGCGACGACGACCCCGACCCCGAGGTCGTCGCGGAAGGGTTCGACGCGCTGGCGGCGACCCTGGACGAGCGGTTCGACGAGCAGGGCGTCGACCCCGGGGCCGTCACCGTCCAGCGGAGCCTCGACCTGCGCTACGAGGGCCAGGCCTACGAGATCACCGTCGACGTCCCGGCGGGCGAGGTGGACGAGGACGCGCTCGCCACGACCGTCGACCGGTTCCACGGGGCCCACGAGCGCCGGTACGGCCACGCCATGCCCGACGAACCGGTGGAGATCGTGACCCTGCGGGCCAGCGGCGTGGTGGAGACGCCCTCCGTCGACGACGCGCTGACCGCGATCGACGAACCGGCCCAGCGCGGAACCCGCGAGGTCTACTTCGCCGGCGGGTACCGGGAGATGGACGTCTTCCGGCGGGAGGCCCTCGCGCCGGGTCGGTCACTCGACGGCCCGGCGATCCTGGAGGGCGAAGGATCCACGGCGGTCGTCCCGCCGTGGACGACAGCGACCGTCACCGACCGCGGCAATGTCGTCGTCGTCACCGCGGACGACCGGGAATAAGGAGCTCTTGCCGTCGGGGCGCGGCGGCGGCGTCGATTCGGTCGGTGTGCTGATCGCCGCCGAGACGCCCTTACCCCGGCGAACGAACCTCGACGGGAAACCCGGGTCGATCCTCCTACATAAAAATTCGTCAGAGAGGTATAATTTTCTCGACGGGTGTCCGCGAAACGGCGGAAAGGTTTTTTCGTGGCGTAGTCGAACAGGGTAAGCAATGGCTACCGACGACGCCGACGCGTCAGGACCCGGGGAGCCGGGTGATGCCGACGGGTCGGCCGCCCCGCCGGCGGGAGCGGACGCTCCGGATGCCTCGGAGGGGGAGCCTGCCCGTCTCGGCGAGTACACGTGGGCGGACTTCATGAAGGACCACGGCCACGGTGCCGGGGTCGAGGCGCTGTACGACCAGCAGGGCGGCGGTGGACTGCTCGGCCGCGGCGACTCCGGTTCCGCCCCGAGCGGTGACGACTGGGACCGCGTCTCCTTCGACCCAACCCAGTACCTCGGGTTCCACCCGGACGACCTCGGGGAGTCGATCCGCGAGGACGACGACGCCGCGTTCGTCAGCAGGACGTTCCTGGCGTACGTCGACCCGGCGACGACCCCCGTCGCCAAGGACGAGTACACCTGGGAGCACTACAAGTGGGAGTACTACTACGAGGAGGACGGGTCGCCCCCGCGCGACGACGAGGGCGAGAAGGAACCGTTCCAGCCCGGGTATCGCCTCGGGTTCGATCCGGACGACACCGAGGGGGTACTGAGCAACGCCGAGAACATCGCCTCGGAACTGTCCGACGTGGTCGAGGACCGGACGGTCACGACCATCGATCGCTTCGACGAGGAAGACCTCAAGGCGATCTCGGACGTGACCGTGGAGGACGTCGAGAACTTCGACGAGGACGACTTCTTCTCCGACGAGTACGGCAACACGACGGTCACCAACCGGTACGACCTCGAGAAGACCGTTCCCCAGGAGAAGAAGACCCACTTCCTCGAGGAAGACCGCTACTGGGTCAACAAACCCTACGCCTTCGTCATCATCTTCCACTCCGTCAAGGAAAACGAGAAGAAGTACTACGTCGTCGAGCCACACCGCACCGAGATCGAAGCGGACCTCAAGGAGTTCCTGACCGGCAAACTCCGCAACGCCATCAAGTACTCCGACGACGACGTGGTCGTCGAGGGGTCCGAGAGCGACCGCGCCGCGGTCATCGAGCGCGAGACGCGGCAGTTGCTCCGGCGGTACGGCCTGTTCACGGCGCCGTCCAGCGGCGACGACGCGGGCGGCGGTGGGTTCCTCGAGAGCCTCACCGCGATGTTCGAGGAGGACGACGAGGACGAACCCGACACCGGGCCACGGACGGAGCAACTCGACGGCATCGAGGCCCGGCCGGAACCGGTAATCCTGGAGGAGAACCCGGAGACGGTCAACGAGTACCAGGTCGAGAAACTCCTGTACTACCTGAAGCGGGACTTCATCGGCTACGAGCGCATCGACCCGATCAAGCAGGACACCGTCAACGTGGAGGACATCTCGTGTGACGGGTACAACTCGCCGGTGTTCGTCTACCACGGCGACTACGAGCAGATCATCACGAACGTCTACCACGGCAAGCAGGAACTGGACGACTTCGTCGTGAAGATGGCCCAGCGGTCGGGCAAGGGCATCTCCAAGCGGAACCCACAGGTCGACGCGACCCTGCCGGACGGGTCCCGCGCGCAGTTGACCCTCGGCCAGGAGGTCAGCGACCACGGGACCAACTACACCATCCGTCAGTTCAAGGACGTCCCGTTCACCCCCATCGACCTCATCAACTGGAACACCTTCTCGCTGGACGAGATGGCGTTCCTGTGGCTCTGCATCGAGAACCACAAGTCGCTCATCTTCGCGGGGGGTACCGCGTCCGGGAAGACGACCAGCCTGAACGCGATCTCGCTGTTCATCCCCTCCAGCGCCAAGATCGTGTCCATCGAGGACACCCGCGAGGTGGAGTTGCCACAGCGCAACTGGATCGCCAGCGTCACCCGGCCGTCGTTCGGCGAGGAGGACACCGGCGACGTCGACGAGTTCGACCTGCTGGAGGCCGCGCTGCGTCAGCGCCCGGACTACATCGTGATGGGTGAGATCCGTGGGGAGGAGGGCCGGACGCTGTTCCAGGTCATGTCCACGGGTCACACCACATACACCACGTTCCACGCCGACTCCGTCGGCGAGGTCCTCAAGCGGTTCACCACCGACCCGATCAACGTCAGCAAGACGATGTTCACGGCGCTGGACCTGGTGAGTATCCAGACCCAGACCCGGGTGCAGGGCCACAAGGTCCGCCGGAACAAGAACCTGACCGAGATCAACCACTACGACGCCGAGAACGACGAGATCAACGTCCAGGACGTCTACCAGTGGCAGGCCGAGACGGACGAGTTCCTGAAGATGGGCGACTCCAACACGCTGGAGGAGATCATGTTCGACCGCGGGTGGTCCCACGAGCGCCTGCAGGACGAACTGTTCTGGCGGGAGGTCGTCCTCGCGTACCTCATCCAGAACGGCCTCAACACCTACACCGAGGTCGCGGCGACCCTCCAGGCGTTCATCAACGAACCGAAGACCATCCTGACGCTGATCGCCAACGACCAGCTGGCCCACAGCCTGGAGGACCTCCGGGAGATGGAGAGCGTCATCATCGACGTCGACCCCCAGAAGGAGGAGATGGCTCCCCGGCCGGACCCGCCCCAGGAGATCGAGAACCTCTGCATGGACATCCTCGACCGCGCCGAGGACTCGCTGTTCGAGGAGTACCGCGGCAAGGAGACCAGCGGCCTGGTGAGTTCCCTCGACGACGTCGAGGCTGACGAGGCCCCGCCCGGGGAGCTCAAGCCCCCCGAGGAGGACGAAGAGATCGAGTTCAGCGGCGAACTCAGCGAAGACGCCTTCGAGGGCAAGAAACTGGCCGTCGACGACGAGGTCGAGGACCCGCCGATGCTGGAGGGCGACGACGCCCAGGAGGCGATGGCCGAGGCCACGCCCGACGCCGACGACGCCGCGACAGCCGACTCCTCGCCCGGGGAGACTGCGACCGCGGACGGGCCCGACCTCGAACCAGGGACCGACGACGCGGACGCCCCGGAGGAGGCAACCGCCGAGGCCGGTCTCGCGGGTGACGCGGAGTCGGAGGACCCGGAGGAAGACGGGCCGGAGTGGCTGTTCGGCGGCGAGGACGAACCGGTCTTCGTCGGCGACGAGGATGAGGGCGACGATACCGAGGAGGCCGACCCCGAGGTCGAGCTGAGTTTCGACGACGTGGAAGACGACGGGTCCGCCGACGAGGGCGAGACGGGCGGTCTCGCGTTCGGCCCGGAGACCGAATCCGACGGCTCGGCGAGCGACGACGGCGCGACGGCCGGCGGCGACGCCGGTGGCGATTCGGGATTCGATACCGGGGGCGGCTCCGGGTTCGACGGCGACGACGGTTCGGGGTTCGAGAGCGCCGGCGGATCCGGGTTCGGCCCTGCCGACGGGCCGCCGGGTGACGGGTCCGGCGACGGTTCCGACGGGTCGGGGTCGCCGGCCTCCGACGACGGCGGCCTGGCCTTCGGCGACGACGAGGACGGTGCGGACGGCGGTGCCGACGACGGGTTCGCCTTCGACGCCGAGGAGGACGACGAGACCGACGAGGAGGAAGCCGGCGACCTCGCGTTCGGTGGTGAGGCCATAGAGGACGGCGGTAGCGTCACGCCACCGGACGACGCCGAGTCCGACGACGGGTTCGGCGGGTTCGAGGGGGTGAACGCCGAGGACGACGAGGAGGAGGGTACATGAGCCTGCAACGGGCTGGCGACGGCGCCGACGTCCAGGCCGGCGCCGACCAAATCGGCGACCTGTTCTACCCCCTGTACCTCCGCCTGTTCGACGAGGACGGCGACTTCGTGGGCGACGTGGACACGAAGCTGTCTGAAGCGCGGATGGCGGACAACGTCGAGATGTACATCTCGCGGTCGCTGGGCATCGGCGTCATCGCGGGCCTGTTACTGTGGCTGGTCGGCCTGATGCTCGGGTACGCGCTGTTCGTCCTCGTCGGGATGAACGTCAGCGTGGGACTGCCAGTCAGCCCCGGGATGGCGGACCTCATCGAGACGCTGAAGATACCCCTGCTCGTGTTCGTGATGGGGCTGGTGTTCGGCTCCATCGGGTTCGGCATCGGGTTCGGCACGCTCATCGCCATCCCGTACTCGCGGGCGTCGGCCCGCGGCCGGGAGATCAATATGCTGCTGTCGGACGCGGTGTCGTTCATGTACGCGCTGTCGGTCGGGGGACTGAACCAGCTCGAGATCCTGGAGGCGATGGCCCAGGCCGACGACACCTACGGCGAGGTGGCCAACGAGTTCCAGAGCATCGTCCAGGAGACGAAGTACTTCGACACCGACTACCGGACGGCCATCCGCAACCAGGCGATGCAGACCCCGTCGGACGAACTCGCGCAGTTTTTGACGGACATGCTCTCGATCATCAACAGCGGCGGAGACATGACCGGGTTCCTCGACGAGAAGAAGCGCAAGCACATGCGCACCGCCAAACAGCAACAGGAGATGACCCTGGAGACCCTGGAGCTGTTCGGCGAGATGTACATGACCCTCTCGCTGTTCCCGTTGCTTCTGGTCATCATCCTGGTCATCATGGGGATCATGGGCAACTCCACCGACACCATGCTACTTGGGACCATCTACGGGCTGACGCCCCTCCTCGGGGTCGGGTTCCTCGTCATGGTGTCGACGGTCAAGCAGGACGACCCCGGCGACGGCTACCTCAACCCCTCGGACGCGAGCGACCGCCTGTCCCAGAACACCGACAGCGGCCTGATGAACCTGGGGCTGGTGGAGTCGTTCACCGGCGAGTACGCCGTCTTCGACCGCGTGAAGGACCGCGAGGGGACCCACACGACCCTGGATATCATGAAGGCGCCCCACGTCTTCTTCCGGGACAACCCGACGTACACGCTGGCGGTGACGGTCCCGGTGGCGCTGGTCATCCTCGTCGTCGCCATCGCGGACGGCGCGGTCCCGATCCGGTGGCAGGGGCTCTGTGAGGCCAAGTCCGCGCTGGACGCCTCGACGGTCTCCTGCGGGAGCGACCAGGCGAGGGTGACCGAAGAGGGCAGCAAGATCGTCGTCGAGCAGGGCATGATGCACCAGCCGGTGTGGGGGACGTTCATGTACGTCTATATGCCGCTGTACGTCATCGTCGTGCCGCTGGCCATCTTCCGGGAGTGGAACGTCCGCTCGCGGCGGCGGATCACCAACAACCTCTCGGAGAACCTCCGGAAGCTCTCCAGCGCCAACGACACGGGCCAGACGCTGCTGGATGCGACCCGGACTGTCTCGGACACCTCCTCCGGGAAGATCGCCGACGAGTTCGAGACCATGTACGCGAAGGTCAACTACGGAATGAGCCTGAAGGAGGCGCTCATCGAGTTCAACAACAAGTACCACATCCCGCGGCTGGCTCGCACGGTGAAGCTGATCAGCAAGGCCCAGGAGGCCTCCAGCCAGATCACCGACGTCCTGTCGACGGCGGCCCAGTCCAGCGAGAACCAGGACGACATCGAGCGCGAGCGCAAGTCCCGGACCATGATGCAGGTCGTGATCATCATCATGACGTTCCTGACGCTGTTGGCCGTGATGGCGATCCTGAAGACGCAGTTCCTCAACGTGATGGCCGGACTGACCGACCAGGCCAGCGGCGGTGGTGGCGGTGGCGGCGGCGCCGGGGGGGCGAGCTTCAACGCCTCGGTGAACGTCGACCGCCTGTCGCTTTTGTTCTTCCACGCGGTGACCATGCAGGCCATCCTGTCCGGACTGATCGCCGGGTACATGCGCTCGGGCAAACTCGCCAGCGGCCTCAAGTACGTCGTCGTGCTGGCGACCATCTCGCTGGTGACCTGGATGATGGTGGGGTGATCCGGGAATGGACGAGCGCGCCCAGACGGCCGTCGACTTCGGCATCGCGATGGGCATCTTCCTGGTGGCGGTCACCATCGTCGTCGCGTTCCTCCCGGAGATGATCGAGCCGTTCTCCCAGACGCCGACCGAGAACCCGCTGGTCGCCGACCGGGTCGCCAACCAGTTGACCGACTACCAGCTACGGGGGTCGGCGCCGGGCGTGTTGAACACGACCTGTACGCTATACTTCTTCAACACGACCGAGACCTCGAACCCGTGTTCCTCGTTCACGAGCACGAACTCGCTGAACGACAAACTCGGCATCGCCGATACGGTCCACGTCAACGTCACCGTGGAAGCGAACGTCTCCGGGGGGTCTGGAACGGAGGTGCTCTGTGGCGACCTGACGACCGAAAACGTGACGGAACAGCCCTGCACGGGCGACGAGTACCTGCTGTCGGCCGGCAGCTCGCAGCCGCCGGACGCCGGGTCGGTGTCGGTCGCCCGGCGGTCGACGGCGGTCGACGGCCGACAGGACGTGATACTGTTCGTGAGGGTCTGGTCATGAGTCGAGGACAGGCACACACGCTGGAAGCGGTCGCGGCGGCGATGGTGTTGCTCGGGAGTATCGTGTTCGCGCTACAGTCGACGGCGGTGACGCCGTTGACCGCGAGTACGGCCAGCCAGCACATCGAGAACCAGCAAGCGGAGGTCGGCGAGGGACTGCTGGACGCCGCCGCCGAGAACGGCACGCTCAAGGAAATCCTGCTGTACTGGAACGACACCACCGGCTGTTTCCACGGGTCCTCCGCGTGCCCGAACCACGCCTACACCGACGGCGGCCCGCCGCTCCCGTTCGGCGAGGCCCTGAACGAGACGTTCCGCGACCGGGGCATCGCGTTCAACCTCAACGTCGTGTACGTGGACGTCGACGCCTCGGGCAACCGGGAACTGGCCGAGCGACAACTGGTCAACTTCGGGCGGTCCAGCGACCACGCCGTGACGGTCCGCCGGACGGTGACGTTACACGACGACGACGTCTTGCTGGCAGCCGACGGCTCGAAGACGGGAACGACGCTGGCGGAGACGGACAACTTCTTCGCCCCCAACCTCGATCAGTCGGGGTCGGTGTACAACGTCGTCCAGGTGGAGCTGGTACTATGGCGCATGTGAACCGAGACGACCGGCGGGGCCAGCTCATGATCGTCATGTCGCTGGTGCTGGCGGTGATGCTGGTGGCGATGGCGCTGTACCTGAACACGGCCATCTTCACGGAGAACCTGGCGACCCGGAAGGGGGACATCGCCGGCGCCGGCGGCGCGGCGAGCTACAAGTTCGCCGTCGTCGACGGCGCTTCCAGCGCGATGACCTACGCCAACTACAACAACAACAGCTCTTCGTACCAGGACCTGGAGGACCGCTTCGAGGCCGACGTCGCCAACTGGAGCGACGCCACCCGGCGCCTGGAGTCCGCCCGGGCCAGGTCCGCGAACGTGTCGGTGTCCGAGATCCACGAGGGCGTCCGGATCAACCAGAGCGAGAACCGGTCGTTCACCAACGAGTCCGACGTGGAAGACTGGACGCTCGCCGACGGCGTCGACGGCGTCAGGAACTTCCGGATGAACGTCACCGCCGACGAACTGGGTGACTCCTGGCCGGGCAACGCACCCCACGACGACCCGCGGTTCTCGGTCACGTTCGACGACGGGTCGACCGTCCGGGAGCTCCAGGTCTACGGGAACCACTCGACCGACAACGTCCACGTCACGGTGCTGGACGGCGCCGGGAACAAACTGGGAACCTCGTGTACGGTCACTAACCGCGAGTACGCCACCGTCAACGTGACCGGGGCGACGCTGGCAGGACAGGACTGCGAGGCGATGGAATTCTTCGACGACCTGTCACGGCCCTACGACGTCTACTACCGGAACGGGTCGTACAACGTCGGAACCTACGAACTCGTCGTCAACCAGTCGTACGGCACGTTCGGTGCCAACGTGGGCCACCACTACGCCGTCGGCGACTCGCCGTACTACACGAGAGCCCTGTACTCGGCGGACCTCGAGGTGACCTACCGGACCGCACGCATCGACTACGTGACCGTCGTCCAGATCGCACCGGGTGAGCAAGAATGACCCACGGCGAACGCGCGGTTTCGGTCCCGATCAACTACACGCTGTCCATCGTCATCGTCACGGTCCTGCTGACGGGCCTGATCCTGGCGACCAGCGACCAGTTGCGCGCCCAGCAGGAGCGCACCGTCGAGTCGGAGTTCTACGTGCTCGGCAACCGGATGGCGGCCGACGTCAGCGCCGCCGACCGCCTCGCCCAGACGACTGAGGGGACGACCGACGACGTCGTCAGGGTCCGGACGGAGATTCCCGACCGGGTCGCGGACATGAACTACGAGGTCGAGATAAGTTCCAGCGTCCTCGTCCCGGGTGAAGCCTACGAGGTGACCATCAAGTTCATCTCCGGGAGGATGGGTATCACCGAGGAGGCCCATCTGAAGACGGGGACTCCGGTCGAGAGCTCGACGCTGTCCGCCGGCGAGTACGTCATCGAGTACGTGGACACCGACGGGGACGGCGAACCGGACGCACTGGAGGTCAAGAATGTTTGATCGACGCGGCGTCAGCGAGTCGCTCGGGTTCGTCTTCGTGTTCGGCATCATCGTCTCCATGACCGCCGTGGTGTACGTCACCGCGTTCGACGACCTGCAGGAGACCAGGGACTTCGAGCAGGGCAACAACGCCCAGCGCGCGTTCGACGTGCTGAAAGCCAACGTGGAGGACGTCTCCCAGCGGGGGGCGCCGAGCCGTGGAACGGAGGTGAAGCTCTCGGACGCGCAACTGTACGCCGGCGACGACGTTCGCATAAACGTCACCGTCTTCGAGAGCGGCAACCAGAGCAACAACGCGTCGTTCACGCCGAACGTCCAGCCCATCGTCTACGAGACCGAGGACAGTGCCATCGTCTACACCAACGGTGCGGTCTTCCGGCGGAGCCCCGGCGGGACGGTGATGGTCCAGGAACCGGAGTTCGTGCTGGACGACGAGCGGGTCGTCATCCCGCTGGTCCACACGTACGTCAGCGGCGACGTCTCCTCGGTCGGCGGGGACCGGACCGTGCTGGTCCGGACCCTCAACGACCATCCCGACGGCCTCCCGGACGTGATGGACGTCCCCGACGTCAGCGAGTACAACGTCACCATCTCGATGACGACGCCGCGGGCGGAGGCGTGGGTGGACTACTTCGAGAGCGAGGACCTGGACTGCAACCGCTCGGGTGACGACTTGCAGTGCTGGAACGACGACGTCGACCGCGTGCAGGTCACCCGGACCCTGGTCAAGGTCGTCTTCGAGTGAGCGCCGGTCGCTTCGAACTGGCGGGTCGTTCCGGGCCGGCCGACAGGAGAGACAGGCGTGGAGTGAGACGGCCGACAGGAGAGACTGACGGCGAGCGGTCACGGTCGGCAGGGAAGGGACCTGACGGCGGTCGGGGGTCAGTCCTCGACCTCGACGACGTTGATCGTCACCTGGAGGTAGTTGACCAGGACGACGGTGGTGTCCTCGGGCACCGCCCGGACGCCGATCAGCGCCTCGTCGAAGTGGATGTCCGACCCGGGACCGAACTCCGTCGTCCCGCTGATGATGCCGCCGTAGACCTCGGCGTGGCCCACGGTGACCTTGCCGGGGTTCTCGGCCTCCGCGGACGCCGGGGCGTAGATCACGCCCTTGAACGTTCCACTGCCACCCAGTTCGGCGCTGAACGCCCGTTTGCCGAACAGCCAGAACTGCGTGGAGTCGTCGTCGGGCCCGACGTTGACCGTGCCGCCGTCGAGGTTGAAGTGGTTCCCGCCAACCGTGGTCTGGCCGCCGACGAACACCCGGACACGGCCGGGACCCTGGACCTCGACGGTTCCCTGGATGTCGACGTAGTCCCGGACGGCTATCGAGATGTTGCCGGACGTGGTGTCGAGCACGACCGTCTCGCCGCTGGGAACGGTGAAGTCCTTCAGGTAGTAGGTCCCGTTGTCCAACGTGTTCACGCCGGCCGTGAAATCGAGCCGTTCGTTCGATATGAACGTCGTGTTGCCGTTGTCGTTGTTCGAGGCGCTCGCGTTGACCTGGTTCTCGATGTAGTTGTCGATGGGTGGCTGGGAATCGACGCCGTCGATCTCGTAGTCGGTGCCGTTGTGCGTTCCGGCGCCGCCACCACCGCCGGGACCGCCACCACCGCCGGGCGGATTGTAGTAGTCGGTCCAGTAGACGTCGCCGTGGACGTCGGCGTTACCCTTGTGCTTGTATCCGCCCCCGGTGCGGATGTTCCCCCGGATTTCGGCGTTCCCACCGATGTCGACCGACCCCGCGGTTACGACGGTACCGTTCCAGCCTTTCGAGGTGGAGTAGGGACTTTCTGTGGAGTTGTAGCTGTCGACGAACGTCTCGTCGGCACCTGAGCCCTTGAACTCCAGGGTCCCGGCGGCGGCCGTCGCGCCGATGCCGCTGTCGACCAGGTGTTCGTCGATCTCGGCGACCATCTCCAGGGTCACCGTCTGGTTCTCGTGGTTGAGGTACGCCTTCCCGTCGGTCCGGGTCTGGAAGAAGTCACCCCAGGCCTCGTAGTACTCGCTGCCGATGGTGACGTTGATGCTCCTGTTCTGGGCGGTGAAGGGATTGGTGAAGCTCTCGCCCGGATCCGGGTACAACTGTTCGACTGACCCGTCTTTCGAGATGGTGACGTCGTTGTCGACGTGACCGTCACCGGTGACCTGCACGACCGGGAGCGTCAGCGTCTCCCCCCGGAAGTGGAACTCGGGGGGCGACACCATGGTGCTGTTGCCGTTGGTCTTCTTCCAGACGCCGCCGCCCTGGTAGGCGATGGTCACGTCGCCGTTCTCGTAGATCACCGAGCCCAGCGACTTGTTGAAGATGGTCCGGTGGACGGACCCGTTGGACTGGTTGATGATCTCCATCCGGACCCACCCGTCGTCGGTTACCTCGCTCGACGCGTCCTCGTCGCCCCGTGGCAACTCCGCTCGTTTGGAGTCGGCCTGGCCGAGCGCGACCTCCGCGAACTGTGCGTCCATCTGGGTCATCGTGTGCTCGGCCGCCTGGACCTCCATCTCCCGTTCGGTGTCGTCCAGTGCGATGGCTCCGAAGGTGACGATGCCGACCGTCCCGATCACCGTGATTCCCAGCAGGACCACCGCGCCGATCGTCTCGCTCTGGGCCGACGCGTCGCGGTGGAGCCTGTAGGGCAACGGCACAGCAGGACGGGACCCGTTGCTCATCGTACGTTGTCAGTCGAGGAATGGTAATAAATCACCCGGCCAACGAGAACGACGGCGCAACCGTCCGGTACGGATCCCGTAACGAGCCGCCCCGGCGTGGCCTACCAGCGGCCGTGCCGTGGATCAGTCCCCGGCGGCGGTCACGTCACGGACGGTCAGCGGTCCCGTCCCGTGCGCGGTGGGGAACCGGACCGTGACCGGCGCGTCGGCGAGTCGAACCGCTCCCGCGGCGACGGCAGCGTCGACGGCGGCGGCGTCGGTCATCACGAAGACGTTGTACCCGTCGACGGAGAACTCCGCGACCGAATCGCCGAAGACGACCTCCGGGTGGTCGGTGTACTTCCGGACGGCGACGGCGTACCGCTTGACGTCGTCGACGGGACGGAGTTCGTACCCCAGGCCCGCCAGTTCGGCGCGGACCCGCCGGAACGCCTGGCGCGGAATCTCGAAGCGGTACGCGCGCTTGTCGTAGTACTCCCGGAGGACGCCGAACGCTTCGTCGGACTCGAAGTAGTGACTGACCAGCACGGCGTCTTCCATGGGGAAGGCGTTGACCACCGTCGCCTCGCCGGAGTCACCGGTGCGAGCGCCGGACGCTTCCCGGCCGGGCAGGGTGACCTGGTGGGCGCCGTCGGCGGTGAGGCCGGTGAGCGACGACTGGTGGTCGACCGCGCTCTCCGCGTCGGCCGTGGGGTGGGGGTCGGGTTTCATGTTCGTCTCCCCGGATCGAGGGGGTAATAAAGCGATCCAAGGGCGTGGTGAAAGTGAAACTGAGGGAAAGCGGCGACCACAGGCGCGTTTTCGTTCGTCAGGAGATTTCCTCGATCAACTGGAACCCATCCTCGAACCTGACGCGGTCTTCGAATCCGTTCCGTGCGAGCGCGGAGACGGCGGCCTCGCCAGCGTCCACATCCGTCGTCACGATGCAGACGAATCGAGCCTCGCCATCGTCGAGGCGTTCGGCAGCGACCGCCGCGAGTGCGGCGTCCGCCTGCTCGATCCTGTCTTCGTGGCGGTTAGACGCACTTGCGATGAACGAACGGGTGTCGTCCATCACCCTGGCGACGGGGCCGTTCGTGTAGTCCGGTTCGGCGGCGACCGTCACCCACCCAGCGTCGACGGCACCGTCGATAGGCGTCCGTCCCGGTGTGCTACGATCTGGTGCGCCACAGAGTTCGTCGTAAACCCGCCGTGGGATCACGAACGAAACGTCGTTCCGCAGGGCGAACCGTTGTAGCGCGACGTACTTGTCGTTCTGTCGCCGGCCACAGGCGACGAAGAGACCGGTGTCAGCTATCCAGGTCACCTGCTCCCCGACTGGATCGAACGACCCGCTCATGGCTCTCGGTCGTCAGTCCTCCGTCCCCGGTGGCCGACCACGGGCGTCTCCGGGATCCTCGAAGTACGGATCGACCGTCTTCATGTCGAGGACGACGTCCCGTAACGCCTGCAATACGGCGATAGCGAAGGCGGGTTGGAGGTCGAGTTTCCGGGCGGCGATCCGTTCGGACATCTCCCCATCGGCGTAGGGGACGGCGTAGGTGAGCGCAGCGGCCAGTTTCCCGAGACCGTGCCTCTCGATCAGGAGGTCGAGGTCTTGGTCCCGAGGGGAACGACCGAACGCTTCCACGAGCGTAGGCGTGACAGTGTACTCGTCGCCGTCGAGGGCCGCGGTAAGCGTGATCGGGACTGCCGAATACGTGTGCGTCTTCTGTGTCTCGTCTCGGTCGAGGACGCCCAGTTCGACGAGCGTTCCGGCGTCAGAGTACGCCGTCGTCCGTGGCAGGCCAAGTTCGCCGACGATTTCGTCGACGGTGACCTCACCCTCACGAAGAACGAAGGTGTAGAGGCGGGCCAACCGTGGTTCGTCGAGGAGTCGTGCGACCGACAGGAGGCCGTTGATCGCCCGCTCGGGATCGCCCGCGACTTTCGACATACGATTCATAATTCGTGTATTGGGTGATAATGGTTGGGGACGATCACTGTGATCTCGTGACCGACTCCACGTTCATGTCCACCCCGTCCGCATGAGGTCCCGTATGGACGAGATCACCATCACGACCACGGACGGTCTGGAGGGTCGGAAGGTAACGGAGTACGTCGGCGTCGTCTCCGGCGAAGCGGTCATCGGCGCGAACGTCGTCAGCGACATCGCGGCCGGCATCCGGGACATCGTCGGCGGTCGGAGCGGGTCCTACGAGAAGAAGATCGAGACCGGCCGCCGGGAGGCCCTCGACGACATCCGCGCCGAGGCCCGGGACCGCGGGGCCGACGCCGTCGTCGGCGCGTCGTTCGACTACGAGGAGATGGGCGAGGGGATGCTCTGGGTCAACGTCTCCGGGACCGCGGTCCGGACGCGACGGTAGCCCGGATCACGCCGTCTCGTCGGTCGTCGACTCCGGGGTCGCCGCGTCCTCGGTCGCTTCGTCGTCGGCCGCGTCTTCGGCCGCCTGGTCGTCCGGCGCGTCGGCCTCGCCTCCCCCGGCCTCTCGCTCCTCGTCGACCCGCGTCTCGGTCACCTGGACGCCCTTCTCCGCGAGGTGGTGGGTGCGCCGGCGGGCGAACTCCTCCTCGCGGGTCCCCGTGGTCGCCAGGACGTACACCTGCGCGCTCCCTGAGGGGCGCATCGTCCGGCCGGCCCGCTGGGCGCCCTGCCGCCGGGACCCGCCGAGGCCGGAGGCGACGATGGCCACCTCCGCGCTCGGCAGGTCGATCCCCTCGTCGCCGATCCGCGAGACGAGGAGCGCCTGCCGGTCGCCGTCCCGGAACTGCTGGAAGAACTGCCGGCGGCGGGCGTGGGGCGTCTCGCCGCTGACGAACGGCAGGCCCAGCGCCGCCGAGATGGCCTCGCCCTGGTCGAGGTAGTCGGCGAAGACCAGCGCCTGCTGGTCTGGGTGGGCCGCGAGCAACCGCCGCACCTCGTCGACCTTCGCGGGGTTGGTCGACGCCAGTTGCCGGCGCTCGTGGCCCTCGGCGGCGACGTACTCGTCGCGGGCCGTCTCGTCGAACTCGACGTAGCGAATCTCCACCTCGGGTTCCGCGACGAATCCGGCGTCGAACAGCGCGTCCCAGTCGGTGCCGATGGGCGGTCCGATGAGGGTGAAGATCTCCTCCTCGTCGTCGTCGCCTCGGACCGGCGTGGCGGACAACCCGAGGCGGTGCTTGCTCTGGAGGTTCGCGCTCCGCCGGAACACCGGACTGGGGATGTGGTGGGCCTCGTCGAAGACGATCAGCCCCCACTCCCGGGAGTCGAACAACTGGCGGTGCCGGTCCATCCCGGCGATCTGGTAGGTGGCGACGGTGACCGGCTTGATCTCCTTCCGGCCGCCGTGGTACTCGCCGACCTGTTCGGGGTCGAACGTCGTCTTCTCCAGCAGTTCCTCGCGCCACTGGCCGGCGAGTTCGCGGCTGGGCACGAGGATCAGCGTCTCCCCGCCGACCTGCTCCATCACGGCCATCGTGGTGACGGTCTTGCCACTGCCGGGCGGGCCGACGAGCACGCCGGACTTCGCGTCCGTGAACCGGTCGACCCAGTACTGCTGGTAGTCCCGGAGGCGGAGATTCAGATCGAACTCCAGCAGTTCGCCGGATTCGAGGTCCCGCCGGTCCTCCACGGGATAGCCCGCCTCGTAGAGGACGCGCTTGACCTCGGCGGTCTTCTCCGCTGCCACCCAGCTTTCGGTGTCCGAGATGGGCGCCCGCAGCACGTCCTCGTCGAGTTTCTGCCGGGCCACGTTGCCCATGAGGCTGGCGCTGTCCGCTTCGAGCACCACGTAGCCGTCTTCGTGGGTCTTCAGGGTGAACTGCCGGGCGCGCTTCCACTGGTCCTCCAGCCACTCCTCGAACCCCGGGTGTCGCTCGTCGACGACGTCACGGACGGTCCGCAGGAGGGCCGCGAACTCGTCGTGGGGCCCGCCCCAGACGTCCTCCTCGCGGACCTCGTACATGTACGCGCCAGACCCCGTGCGGTCGACCAGGCGGGCGAACTGTGCCCGGTCCGCTGCTCGGGAAACAGGATGACCCGCTCGCGTCGGGCGACCTGTGCCCACTCCGCGGGGTACCACACCGCCGGGTCGGTGGTCCCGTACCGTTCGACCTGGCCGGCCGACCGGAGGTCGTCGAGGCGGTCCTCTGCGGTCTCGGTTGGGACCCCCAGCGCGCGGCCGAACTCCTCGGCGGTCACCACCGGGCGGCCGCGGTCCTCCAGTGCGTCCGCGAAGGCGTCGAACGCCGCGACCGGGTCGGAGGACTCGCTCGACGGGGGGTCGGCCTCGTGGCCGCCGGCCGACTCGTCACCGGGTTCGGCGTCCGCTGGCTGGCTGCTGTCGTCGGTCACTGCTCGCGCGTAGTGGCCCGGGGGATTAACGGCCTTCGACTGGCGCCTACCCGAGGGAAACGGCCCCCTCGACTGGCGCTCACTCGATGGAGAGGCCGTCGGCGTCCTCGCCGCCCGGGTCGGCGTCCTCGGGCCACTCAAGTTCGAACTCGACGCTCAACTCCCCGGGGCCGTCCTCGGGGCCCTCGCGTTCGGCCTTCACCTCGAAGGTGGGTCGGGACGGCGGGTCCAGGGTCACCGAGTCGCCGCCCGCGGACAGCGTCACCGGGTCGCCGGCGTCGAGCCTGTCCGCCACCGTCCGCAGGTAGGATGCTACTTCCCCCCGGTCGATCCGCGACTCCGTCTCGAAGAGCACTCGCTCCGGCATGGATCCCCCCTACGTCGTAGCCCGGGATAAACGTACGCTCGGCCGCGCGGCGGCGGCCTAGGCGCAACGAGATGTAAAATATCGAATCGGGCGCGCGCGTACCCAAACCCCTTTTTGGGCTCCAACCATAGGCCAGCGCGATGGCCACCTGCGACCAATGTGGGGCGGAGGAGAACCTCCCCTACCAGTGTCGCCACTGCGGCGGGACCTACTGCTCCGAGCACCGGTTGCCCGAGAACCACGACTGCCCGGGGCTAAAGCAGTGGAACGACCCCCAGGGCGTCTTCGACAGCGGGTTCGACGACACGGTCCGCGACGACCTCCAGGACGAATCGTCGGGGCTGGCCGACCGGCTGCCCGTCGACACGGGTCCGGGGGGCTTTTTCGCGTACTTCCGCGGCAACGTGACCTTCCTGTTCCTGGCGCTGATGTGGGCGACGTTCATGCTCCAGTGGATCGTCCGCATCACCGCGCCGGAACTGTACCGGCCGCTGTTCGTCCTCCACCCCAACGCGATCACGAACGTCTGGACCTGGTTCACCTCCGTCTTCGCGCACGGACTCGGCTTCTTCCACATCGCGATCAACAGCATGGTGCTGTACTTCTTCGGCCCCATCGTCGAGCGGCGGGTCGGCAGCAAGAAGTTCGCCATCCTGTTCCTGGCGTCGGGGGCGCTGGCGGGCCTGGCGCAGGTCGGTACCTCCCTGGTGCTGTACGGCGGCGGCAACGGCGTCGTCGGCGCGAGCGGTGCCATCATGGCGATCATGGGTGTGCTAACCGTCCTGAACCCGCACCTCCGGGTCTACCTCTGGTTCGTCATCCCGATGCCGCTGTGGGTGCTGACAATCGGGTTCGCGCTGTTCTCGGTGTTCCTCGTCGGCGCGGGCGGCATCGGCAGCGGCGGCGTCGCGCACCTGGCGCACCTCGCCGGCCTGTTCGTCGGCGTCGGCTACGGCGAGAAGGTCAAACGAGACGGCGCCAGGGCCCCGGAGCAACTCCGCTTCGGCGGGGGCGGCCCCGGCCCGGGCGGACCCGGCGGCCGCCGCCGGTTCTGAGATGGAGGTCCGCCGCCCCGAGTTCGTCCCCGACCCCGCGCTCTCCCGC
Source organism: Halobacteriales archaeon QS_1_68_20 (assembly GCA_003021085.1). GTDB lineage: Archaea > Halobacteriota > Halobacteria > Halobacteriales > PXRE01 > PXRE01. The sequence continues at coordinate 88,605 of PXRE01000006.1, forward strand.
GAGGAGATGGAGGCGCTCCAGCGGGACATCGCCGACGCCGCGACGTTCGCGGACGACCCGGACTTCGACTCTGCGACACTGATCGACCGCGAACCCGGACAGTCGACGCTGGCCGACGCGTCCGCCGGCGACGCGGCCGCCGAGTCGGCGAGCGACACCCAACACGTCGTCGTGGGCGTCGACCAGGCGTTTTTCGACGACCGGGCGCTGAGCGCCGTCGTGGCGAGTCGCGGCGGCGAGGTGATCGACCGCGCGGGCGCGGCCGTGGACGTGGAGATTCCCTATATCCCTGGCCTGCTGTCGTTCCGCGAGGGCGGGGCCATCCTCGCGGCGCTGGCCGAACTCGACGTGGACCCGGACCTGCTGGTGCTGGACGGTAGCGGCCGCATCCACTTCCGGCAGGCCGGCATCGCCACCCACGTCGGCGTCGTCGTGGACTGCCCCGCGGTCGGCGTCGCCAAGTCGCTGTTGTGCGGGCGGCCGACCCGGTCGCTGGAGGACCCGCTCCCGGAGGGCGAGCGCGTCCCCATCGAGGCCGACGAGCGCGTGGAAGCGCCTGCGAGGACGGTGCTGGGCCACGCCTACCAGTCCCGGCAGTACGACTCCCCGAACCGCCACGTCAACCCGCTCTACGTCAGCCCCGGCCACCGCGTCGGCGTCGACACCGCGACCGACCTCGTGGCGGCGCTATGTGCGGGGTACAAGCTCCCCGAACCGACCAGGCTGGCCGACAGCTACGCGGACGAACTGAAGGCCGACCACCGGTAGGACGGGCCTGGACCCACTGGGCAATTACTTTCGGCTCGGTGACGGTTCGCTTAACTGCCCGGCGCGCGAGTGTGGCCGTATGGCAGTGCAGACGGTGCTCATCACTGGCTGTTCGTCGGGTATCGGCCGGGCGACGGCCCTGGCGTTCGAGGACGAAGGATGGCAGGTGTACGCTACGTCCCGCGACGAGGACGATCTGACGGACCCCGCGGAGCGCGGTTGTGCTACCGATTCGCTGGACGTAACCGACACCGGCGAGGTACGCCGCGTGATCAAACGAATCATCGCAGAGGAGGGCCGCCTGGACTGCGTCGTCAGCAACGCCGGCTACGGCCAGTTCGGGCCGCTGGAGGAACTCGAAGAGAGCGACCTGGCCCACCAGTTCGACGTGAACACGTTCGGGTTCCACCGCCTGGTCCGGCGGGCGATGCCGCACATGCGCGACCAGGGCGACGGCACGATGATCGCCGTCTCCAGCCCCATCACTGCGACGTCGGCCCCCGGGACGGGGGCCTACGCGGGGTCGAAGGCGGCCCTGGAGGCGATGTGTGACTCCCTGCGGCCGGAGGTGGACGCCGACGGCGTCGACGTGGTAATCGTCCAGCCCGGTATCGTCGACACGAACTTCCTCGACCGCATGGAGACCGAACGGATCAGCGCCGAGGAGTCCGACTACGACTGGATCCAGGAGATGTACGACGACGCGACCGCCATCGGCATGGGCGGCCCCTTCTCCATCTCGCCGGACCGGGTCGCCTCCACCATCGTGGACGCCGCGTGCGCGACCGACCCGGAACCCCGCTACCAGGTCGGCCAGCTGGCCAGACTCATCAACTACGGCCGGTTCCTCCCCGCGCGGTGGCGCGACCTCCTGTTCGGCGTCGCCCGGCGGTTGGCGTGATCCGCGACCGGGAGGCACTGGCCAGAACCCGGACCCACGAGACAGCGCTCGCCTGCGTCGAAGCCGGCATCGAGGCCGCGCTCCCTGGTCGCGTCGTCCGCCAGCGCGTGACCGTCGACGGCGACGCCCTCGCGGTCGACGGGACGACCTACGACCTCGGCGACTACGACCGCGTCGTGGTCCTGGGGGGCGGTAAACCGGCCGCCAGGGTCGCGACGGCCCTGGCGGCCCTGCTCGGCGACCGCCTCGACGGCGGCGTCGTCGTGACCGCGGAGGGGACGGGAGCGGCCCCCGGCGACGGAACCGAAGACGAGGAAGGCGACGAGACGGCCAGCGTCGCCCCCGTCGACGTGGTGGAGGCCGGCCACCCGGTCCCGGACGAGCGCGCCCTCGCCGGCGCCCGGCGAGTCCTGGACCTGGCCGCCGCCGCCGACGAGGTGTTCGGCCGGCCGGCGTTCGACTCGCTCTCCGACGTCGACGGGCGCGTCGACGTGGTCCGGATCTTCCGGCCGAGCGACGAAGTCGCGGGAATCGTCGACGAGGCGCTGGCCCGGGAGGACGTCCGGGCGGTCTGGATGCAGCCCGGGATCCGCGACGACGAGGCGGCCGAGCGCGCCGAGCGTGCCGGCGTCACGGCGGTCAGTGGTCACTGCATGGGGGTCGAGTACCGGCGGCTGGTGGGCGACTCCATGCGGCAGGGGTAGCGACTCCGCCGACGGGTCACTCCAGGCAGGCCGCCACGACCCGCAGCATCCGCTCGCCGCGGACCTCGTCGGCGAACAGCGGCACCCGCCGCACCTCGTGGTCGCGGAACAGTTCCTGGGCGCGCCGGAGGGCGTCCTGCTGGACGTCCCAGCGGCGCTGGCAGAACGCGCAGTCGTCGAGGGTCGGCCCGACCAGGCCCGCGGCGTCGGCGCCCTCGACCACGTCCCCCAGGTCTTCCATCACGCGGTTGACGACGACGGTGCCGACGGGGATGTCGACCGCCTGGAGGTCCTCGCGGAGTCGCTGGGACTCCACGACGCTCATCGCCTCGGGCACGAGGACGATACGGAAGTCGGTCTTCGTGGGGTCCTGCAGGAGGTCCCGCAGGCGTTCGATCCGGTCGCCCAGCGCCTGGAGGTCGTCGACGCCCTCCTCGACGTCCACGTCCTCGTGGCTGCCGAACATCCCGGTCATCCCCTCGAACAGTCCCTGGATCCGCTGGCGAAAGGTTAGCAGTTTGCCGACCATCGAGTCCAGCAGGTCCGGCAACTCCAGCAGTCGCAGGGTGTGGCCGGTCGGGGCGGTGTCGACGACGACGCGCTCGAACCGTTCGTCGTCGAGGTACGCCAGCAACAGGCGCATCGCGGCCACCTCGTCGGCACCGGGGGTCGACCTGCCGCCCAGCAGGTCACCGGCCTCGCCGCCGCCGAGCATCTCCCCGACCCCGCCCAGGGGGTTCTCGCCGGTGCCGAACATTCCCGACTCCTCGACGGCCCGCTCGGGGTCGATCTCGACGCCGTACAGCGGCACGTCCTCGCGGATGCGGCCCGGTTCCGGCGGTACCGACGCCTCGAAGGCGTCCGACAGCGAGTGCGCGGGGTCCGTCGAGACGACCAGCGTGGACGTGCCGCCCCGGGCGCTGGCCAGCGCCGTGGCGGCCGCCATCGTCGTCTTGCCGACGCCGCCCTTGCCCCCGTAGAGGACGTACTCTGGCCCGTCCGGTGGCGACGCTCCCTCTTCGATCCGCTCGACCGCCTCCACGTCGATTTCGCTCATACCGGCCGTACCGCCGGGAGGCTTGTGTGGGTGTCGGTTACGTCGACAGCGCCGCGCCGTCGGCGCGCCTCACGTCCTCGATGCTGGGCGTGACGAAACAGTGCCGGGCCAGTTCCTCGCCGCCCCGGACGAAGTAGCCGGCGACCGCGGACCCGCCCGGCGGGAGTTCGCGGCCGTACTCCAGGTGGCCGTCCTCGGTGACCCGCCAGCTATCGGCCTCGTAGTCCTCGTGCAACCCGACCGCCGAGCGTGGCACGTCCTCGGGGATCTCCTCGCGGATCCGCACCGACACCGACTCCGCGCGCTCGGACTCGACGACGAACGCGATCAGTCGCAACGGCCCCTCCTGGCCCAGGACCGACTTGTGGACGCGGACGCCGCCCCGGGAAACGCTCAGTGACTGTGGCACTCCGTCCCACTCGCCTCCGAGTCCGTGGCCACAAGGTTTAAATTTACCGGTCGTTCTCTCGATCTGACAAGTCGGTCGAGCGGCGGGCGCTCACCCGCGTACAGTTTGAACCGGTACCGGTGTTCCGACGGCGGGTCGGGACCGTCGTAGCCGACGTTGCCGAAGTCGTTCTCGCCCTGGCGGACCCCCGCCGGCGGGTCCCAGTCCGCTGGGCCGGTTCCAACGTCCGGAGCGCCGCCTGGCCGACCGCCGCACACCCGGCGAGCAGTTCGCGTCGGTCGAAACGGGCCATGGGTGGACGTTCGGCCCGGCAGTGCAAAAGCGAGGGGGACGGGCGAGTCCACGGCCGTCGCCGCCGCGCGACGAAACGCCCGGATCGGTGCCGTCGACGGGTGTAACGGACGATTAACTGTACCTACCGGAGGACGTGGTAGCGGTCCGACCGGTCTCCGTAATTACCTGGTTCGTAAGGCGGGGTTAGCGTAAGTAATCCGGTCGTAATCAGTAGCAATCGGTCCGTGACCGGACCAACCCCGCACTCAAGCCGTCGGTACGCTTATCTCGGAAACAGGGCCTTACCACCGATGTCTGATGGTACGTACGTGTTCGAAGCGAGGTAGGCAACGGATGTTCGAATTTCACGTTTCCGATGACTGTGTGCGACCGACCGATGGAGAACTGATCGACGGGGCGAGAGACGCCATTACGGCCCCGGGTGGGTGGTGACGATGCCGTCCAGACGCGACTACGTTCGAGGGTTGATGGCCCTGGGCGGCGTAGGTGCGGCCGTGCCGATGGCCGAAGAGGCGTCCGCGGCGTCGTTCTCGTCGTTCGTCCAACGCGACGGGACCGAACTCGTCGTGGACGGCGAACCGTTCTACTTCAACGGCGCGAACGCGCCGTGGCTGACGCACACCTACTCCTCCAGGGAGACCGTGGACAAGGTGATGGCGTTCGCCAGCGACCTCGGTCTGGACGTGCTCCGTGCGGGGATCCACTCCGTCGACGTGGGCGGGATGGTCCACTCGCCACAACCCGGCGAACTCGGCGAGGAGGCGTTCCAGCACGTCGACTACATCCTCCAGCAGGCCGAGCAACACGGCATCCGGATGGTGTTCAGCCTGGTCGACAACTGGGACTACTACGGCGGGATGGACGCCTACGTCTCTCACTCCTCGACCGCCAGTAGCCACGACGACTTCTACACCGACGACCAGTGCCGGCAGTGGTACCGCGAGTACGTCCGGAAGGTGCTCACCCGGCAGAACACGCTGACCGGCCGGGAGTACCGAAACGACCCCACCGTCCTGCTGTGGGAACTCGCCAACGAGGCCGAGGCGAAAGACGCCGGGGTCGACGCCCTCCAGTCCTGGACGGAAGAGATGGCGGCCCACTACAAGAGCGTCGACTCGAACCACCTCGTCTCGACCGGCAGCGGCGGCAACTACAACACCGACAGTTCCATCTGGGAGTACAGCGGGGGCCACGGCGTCGACTACGTGCAGAACCACCAGATCCCCGAGATCGACGTCTGTTCGTTCCACCTCTACCCCGAGTGGCTCAACGAGAACACCAACGAGTACGCCCGGCAGTGGATCAGGGACCACGTCGTCGACGCCCACGAGACCATCGGCAAGCCCGTCTTCCTCGGCGAGTTCGGGTGGGCCATGGGCCGGACCCCCTCGCGGTCGTCGGTGTACGCCGACTGGTTCGACCTCCTCGACCAGCACGACGCCGCGGGTGCCGCCGTCTGGCAACTGATCCGGGAGGACCGCCCGGAGACCAGCAAGCACGACGTCCGCCGGAGTCACACGGCGACGACGAGCGTCCTCGCGGACTTCGCGGCCACCCAGCGCGCCAAAGGCTCCTCTTCCGGCGGCGGGAGTGACTCGCCCGATTCCTCCTCGCTGGCCGGCGAGCAGTTCGTCGTCGAGGGCGCGGGCGCGGACATCTGGGACCAGTCCGACGAGTTCCACTTCGCCCACGAGCAGGTCTCGGGCGACGCGACCCTTGTCGCGCGGGTCGCCGCCCAGGAGAACACCGACCCCTGGGCGAAGGCCGGCATCATGCTCCGGGACTCGCTGGCCGACGACGCCGCCCACGCGATGATCGTCGTCACCCCCGAGAACGGGATCGCCTTCCAGCACCGCGACAGCACCGGCGGCTGGACGTCCCACTCCGGAGTCGGCGGCGGGGCACCCCAGTTGCTGAAACTCGAACGCAAGGGCGACTTGGTGACCGGGTACGCCGGGGCTACCGACGGGTGGGTCGAAGTCGGTAGCACGACGGTCTCCGCGACGGACCCCTACCTCGGCCTCGCGGTCACCAGCCACGCCGCCGGGACGCTCTCGACCGCCCGGTTCGAGGAGATCTCCGGCCAGAGCGATACCCGCCGTTCGTCCTGGGCCAGCGACGACGTGGGCACGGTCGACGTCGCCGGCAGCGCCAGGACCGTCGACGGCGGTCTCACCGTCGTCACGAATCCGGCGACGGGTGTCGACTCGTCGTCCGCGATGCTCGACGCCGAACTGCTGGACCTCGGCGGCGCCGACGCCGCGAGCGTCCACTTCGAGTGGGGCGTCGCGGGTGAAGGCTTCCCGAACGCCACGGCGTCCCGGACCGTGGATGCCCCGGGCGCGTTCGGTGAGGCCCTCGACGGTCTGTCGAGCGAGACGACCTACGCGTTCCGCGCCGTCGCGGAGACGGCCGCCGAACGGGTCGTCAGCGATTCGCTGACGTTCACGACGGACCCGGCCAGCGGCGGCGACGCGGCACCGACCGTCGACCGCCTCGCGCTCAGCGACAACGGCAACCCGGCGTGGACGCGCTACGGCGTCGAGTGGGCGGTCTCCGACGCCGACGGCGACCTCGCCTCGGTCACCGTCGAACTGGTCGACGGGAGCGGGGCGACGCTCGACGCCGCGAGCACCGACATCTCCGGCGGCGGCGCCGCCGGGAGCGACGAGGTCCGGACCAAAGGCAGCGCCAGCGCGGTCCGCCTGACGGTCACCGACGCCGCCGGCAACAGCACGACCGAGACCGCCGGACTGTAGTCAGGGCGACTCCGCCGGGCCTTCCACGGCGAGTTCGGTCGTGCTCACGGGGTCGGTGACCGACGCCCGGACTGACCGGGACCGGCCGCCCGTCTCGACGGTGACGTCGTGTTTTCCGAGAAACGCCGTCGTCCGGTAGCGACCGTCTGCGTCCGTGGTGCCCGTCTCGTCGGTCCACCACTCCTCGAACACCAGCGAGCGATAGACGTCGAGCGCTGGCTTCGCCGACCAGTCCTCGCGAAACAGCGGGGCTCGCTCGGCCCAGTGGACGCCGTCCCAGAACCCCCACATCACGAACCCCTCGACGGCGGGGTGGCTGAAGACCGTCCGGAGGAAGGTTCGCAAGTGGTCGGCGGCGCGCTCGTCGGTCCACCCGTCGCCGACGGTGTCGTACTCGGTTACCGTGATGGCGACGCCGAGGTCCGCGAACCGGTCCAGGGTGTCGAGGATGCCGTCCGGCGACCTGGCTTCCTCGTAGCCGTCGTGGTGGGCCTGGAAGCCGAGGCCGTCGATGGGTGCGCCACGCTCCTGCAGGAACCGGACGAGTTCCGCGTAGTCGTCGCGGTAGTCGGGGTACTCGCCCGCCAGGACGTCGTAGTCGTTGAGGTACAGCGAGGCCTCTGGGTCGGCTTGCCTGGCGCGCTCGAACCACTGCACAACCTCCGGAGCGCGCAAGTGCGAGGCGTCCGGGTCGATCACGTCCGTCAGGTGGTGGGCGTGGATCTGCTCGTTGAGCACGTCCCACGATGCGACGTCACCCGCGTAGTGGCCGAGAATTTCGGAGACGTGATCGCCGGTGCGCCGGGAGACGTATGCCGCGCGGTCGTCGTCGTCCGACCGGACTTTCTCGACGACGTCCTCGGGCACCACCGGCTGGTCGAACCGCTGCCAGATGGCGGCGTGGCCCCGGAGGTCCAGCCCCCGTTCCAGCAACCACTCCGAGGCCCTGATCGCCAGTTCGCGCTCGGACTCGTTCTCCCACGGCCGCCACTTGTTGCGGTGCTCGACGACGCCCGTGTTGAACAGGCCGGCCAGTCGCTCGCGGTAGGGGTCGCCCGGCGAGGACTCCTCGACGAGGTAGCGGGCTTCGACCCCCGTGCCGAACCGGAACGCGTGCTCGCGCATCGTCACCGACACCGTGGCGTCCGTGACGGGGGTGCCGTCGGCGCGGCGGACGGTCAGGGCCAGGTCGCCGGTCCGGTGGGTCTGGATCCGGGACTCGGCGTTCCCGGGGGTGGTCGTCACGCTCGGCGTCTGCCCGGGGGAGGGTTCTGCTGGCGATGCGTCGTCGCGGCCCTGGAGCGCGGCACACCCCGCGGTCGTCGCGCAGGCGGCGCCTGCCAGTCCCCGCCGGAGGAGTGCGCGGCGCGAGGTGGGATCGAGGTCTGGCACGGTTACCCGCTACAGGTGCCGTCTCCCCCGGCCAGGGAGACGCCGGCGCCCGCACCGACCAGGCCCGTCGACGTCGGCGGTGCGGCCGGGTCGTCGGACGGTGTCCGTTCGAGGCGGTACACCAGTATGGGGCCGTAGTTCTTCACCAGGGCGACGTCGTGGGTCTCCCGGAGCGTCGACAGCAGGCGGTTCTCGTCGCTGGGCTGGTACTGGAACAGCCAGATGCGGTCGAACTCCTCGGCCAGCCCCGCCACCTGCGAGCGGTTCATCCCGTACTCCCGGTCGGCCTCCAGTTCGTCCGGCGATAGCACCCCGAACTTCTCGCCGTCCGGCGTGTCCTGGTAGTACTCGACGTAGTTCTGGGTCCAGAACGTCTGGTAGAGGACGGCGTCACCCGGTTCGGCCCCCTCGTTGATGCAGGCGGCGCTGCCCTCCCAGTCGGCGGCGGTGTCGGTCGCGTGGTACTGGCCGACCAGCACCCCCGAGCACAGCAGGACGACCGCGACGATGGCGAACTGGCGGCGACGTCCGGTGACGTTGACGATGCCGACGGCGACCAGCAGGAACAGCGCGAGACTCGCCGGGATGGTGAACCGCGGGAAGTACACCGGGACGATCAGGTACGAGATCAGGAACGGGACGGCGATGGGGACGACAAGCAGCGACCCGAGCTGGCCGGCCGTCGGGAGGTCCCCGAAGGCGTACTCGCGGTCGGAGGTGAACCGGAGGATGGCGAGCACGAGGCACGCCGAGTACACGACGACGATCACGGCCGCGACGGCGCGGAGCGACCAGGTCCCGTTGAGCAGGGGGAAATGGTTCGGCCAGCCCACGTACCGGAGGATCGTGTGGGTGATGATGCCGACGTTCGGTTCTGGCACCCAGGCGATGATGCTACCCTCCCTGGCGCCGGTCAACAGGCCGAGGACGTGGTTTCCCAGCATCGCGATCCACGGGAGCGACAGCAAGCCGACGGCCGCCTGGACGGTCGCCCACCGGCGCCAGTCGATCCCCGCCCGCGTCTCCGAGAGGAACACGTAGAGGTACTGCGAGGCGACCACGAACAGTGCGAAGACGTGGGTGTACACCAGCAGGACCGTCGAGAGGACGTACCCGACCGCCGACGCCGTCGACTTCTCGCGGAGTCGGACGAAGGTGTACCACGACGCCAGCGTCAACACCACGAACAGGCTGTACATCCGCGCGATGCGGCCGTAGTGGATCTGGAACGTCGAGACGGCGTACAGCAGCGCCGCCAGCAGGCCGACGCGGTCGTCGTACAGTTGCGCTCCGAGCAGGTACAACAGGACCATCCCGGCGGCCGACAGGATCACGGACAGGGCCCGTGCGCTGGCGACCGAGTTCCCGAACAGGTCCATCCAGAAGTGCAACAGCAGGTAGTACAGCGGCGGGTGCGAGTCAAGCGGGATCGGGACCGTGAGAATCTCGGACGGCGGGAGCGCGCCACGGGAGGTGATCGAGTACAGTTCGTCCCCGTAGAGGCTCCAGCCGTCGAGGCCGTACACGCGGAGCGCGACGCCGAGGACGACGATGCCCGCAAGCGCGAGCAGTCGGGTCCGCCGGGACAGCGACGGCGTTCGCCAGGGCCCCAGCGAGGGCGACTGCCGGAACCCGCCGTCGGGGTTGACCGTTTCGCCCTCCTCGGCCAACTCCGCGTCGATGGCCGCCTCCGGGTTGCCGTCGGGGTCGACGTTCCGGCCGAAGTGGGTCGTCTTGGCCCAGTGGAGTTCGCCCGTGTACGCCTGCTTGAGCGCCCGCAGGTCCGCGAGCCACTGCATGAGCCAGTAGACCGGTAACGTCAGTCCGACCGTGGCTGCCCGCCTGAGGCGCGTCCACCCGTCCCGGTCCGAGACCGTCCAGTAGCCGTAGCTGTAGAGAGCGACGATGATGGCAGCGAGCACGAAACCCAGGAGGAGCGCCGTCTTCGTGACCGGGTGGAGCGGGTAGCCGAGGAGGTTCGCCCCGAGCAGGATGACGACCACCGCCGCGAGGTTCACGGGGCCCAGGTGCGGGACCGCGGACTGGGTGTAGATGTGAACTTTCTCCCGGAGCGACTCGGGGGGATGTTTGGCGTACTGGACGAAGGTGTATATCTTGCCCTTCTTCCAGCGGGTGCGCTGTTTGACCCAGGGGTCCAGTGACAGCGGGGACTCCTCGTCGGTCGGCGTGGTCTTGACGTACCGGGCGTCGTAGCCCTCCTGCCAGAGGAACAACCCGAGTTCGAAGTCCTCGGTGACGTTCTGTGGGTCCCAGGGCCGGTAGCCCTCCATGTCGCGTCCGCGGATCCACTCCCAGTCCGCGTCGTCCCAGGGGTCGCCGTACTTCTCCAGGCGGCGGTCGCTCATCGTCTCCAGCAACTCCCGGGGGAAGAAACACGTCGTCCCGCCGAGCGGGATGGGGTACCCCCGGTAGTACTTCGCCCACGTGTTCACCATGTACCAGTAGCCGTACTCGGCGCGAAACAGGGTGTTCATCCACCCGTCGTCCTCGTTGACCATGTCGAGTCGGCCCTGGACGTAGTCGTAGCCCTCGTCGAGTCGCCCGGCGACCCGGCGGTACAGTTGCGGGTGGACGACGTCCTCGGCGTCGGTGATGCTGACCACGTCGCCGTCGGTCTGCTCGAACCCGTAGTTCAGCGCCCGCGGCTTGTTGGCGTCCCCGGGGTAGGACTCGGGAACGGTGATCGTCTCGAAGTCGAGGTCGTCCTCGATGCGCCGGAGTCCCGCCCGCGTCTCGTCGTCGTCCGGTTCGACCAGCACCGAGACGGTGAGTTTGTCCTGGGGGTAGTCCGCCGCGTTGACCGACGCGATGGAGTGCTCGATGACCTCCTCCTCGCGATAGGCGGGCAGCAACACGTCGATGGTCGGCAACTCCTCGTCCGGAAGCGGGGCCGTCCCAGTGGCGTCACCGGCTATCGGCCCGAACCGCGCCGCGAACACCGAGGGGACCACCCGTCGGCCCGCGGCCTTCGTTCGGCCGGCCAGCGACCCGAGCGAGGTGGCGATCATCGGATAGTAGTGATACGCGTTGACCCAGATCCAGCTGAGGCAGATGACGACGGCGACTGCTTCGAAAAAGCCGGTGACTACGGGCGCTACCATTGTCCCGTAGAGGTGCCGTGACCTCCTTTGTTATAGTCACCCTGTTGACGTAGGGGTGCCGTGACCTCCTGTCTTATAGTCACCTTGTTGATATAAATAACGATCTATCACCTGAACCGTTCGTAACTATCTGGGTGTTTGGTCGGGTTACAGCCCTCAGAAACGGGATACGTCAAAATAGGTATCGAATTTCCTAAAAGTGTAATCGGCAAATAATTCGGATATCGAACCACCGGTGACCGGCGGCCGGCGGCGGTCACGCGCCGTCGGAACCTCGCCGGAAGAAGAGGTACGACCCGAGGCCGATGAGGCCGCCGAACAGCGACAGCAACAGGAGTTGTGCGTCGGTCCCGTCGCCGTCTGACTGCTCGCCCGTCCCGGGCTTCGTCCCTGTCCTCGTCTCCGTCCCCTCGCTGGCTTCGACGATCCGGTGGACCGTCCCCGTCTCCCCGTTGGGGCCGCCGGTCTCGTTGCTCAGCAGGTAGAGTTCCCCGTCGGCGTCGCGGCCGAACCCGAAGACGAACCGCCCGAGGCGGCCCTCGGGGCGGCCCTCGATCACGAGTGTCTCCATCGACCACAGGTCGCCGTCGGACGGCGAGGCGACGAACAGCGACCCGGCCGGTCGCTCGTAGGCCCGACTGAAGTCCCCGAAGACGTACCGGTCGGTCAGGTCCGGGACGCCGCCGGACTCGTAGAAGTACCCACCGATGACTGCAGTGCCGACGGGGCGGCCGTTGTCGTCCCAGTGGGGATACTCGACGACGGGGTCGCGCAAATTCTCCCCGCCGCGGACGTCATCCGGCGTCGAATCGGGGCAGTCGTCTTTCGGCTGTCCGGGGTCCTCGGCGTCGAAACAGTGGGTCCCTTCCTTGACGTTCCAGCCGTAGTTGCCGCCTTTCTCGACCAGGTTGACCTCCTCGAACCGGCGGCCGCCGGGGTCGCCCTCGAACAACCGCCCCTCGGAGTCGAACGAGAACCGCCAGGGGTTCCGGATCCCCCAAGCGTAGTACTCGTCGTGGCCCGGCCGGCCGACCAGCGGGTTGTCCTCGGGGATCGCGTATCCCTTCTCGCCGTCCCGACCGTCCACGTCGATCCGCAGGATGCCGCCCAGGCGGTTCGCCTCGACGTTCTGGGCGTTCCCGCCGGGGTTGCCGTCGTACCAGTCCTCGACGTGACCCGGCCCCGCGCCGTTGTGACTGCTCCCGTCCGCGATGCCGACGTAGAGGTAGCCGTCGGGGCCGAACGCCAGGCCGCCGCCGTTGTGGACCGGCCCGGGGAGGGGTTCCTCCAGGACGATTCGCTCGGAGTCGTCGCGGGCGTAGGTGGCGTCCTCGGTCGCCTGGAACTCCGCGACGACGGCGGTGTGACCGTAATCCTGGAACGGGTTGCCCTCCCGGGGTGGGGCGCTGTAGCGGACGTAGAACGTCCGGTTGTCGGCGAACTCCGGGTGGAACGCCAGTCCGAGCAGACCGCGCTCGTCGTAGTCCGCCCAGGTCCCTTCGCCGATGTTCACGAGTCGGTCGCGGACGTCGAGGAAGGGGTCCTCGACCAGTCCGTCGTCGTACCGGTAGACGCGTCCGACCTGGTCGACGACCACCTGCAACTCCGTCTCCCCGGGTGCGGGTTCGAACGCCACGGGCGAGATCAGTCCCTCGACGACCGGTTCGAGACGGACGGACGGCCCCCGCGGGATCGCGCCCTGTTCGGGGTACGGCGTCGTTTCCCCCTCTGGAGTTGGCGTTCCCTGACCGGCGTCGACGTTCCCTCGCATCGAGTTGGGGTGGACCTCGCAGTAGTAGGTCGTCATCTCGGCCGTCGCGGTGAACTCGACGGTCTGGGTCGCCCCCTCGCGTTCGACCAGGTCGCTGCGGACGAGGCGGTCACCGTCGCCGTCCTCGACGACGAGGTTGTGGGCGGCGCCGTCGGCGTTCTCACAGACGACGGCGTAGTCCGTGCCGGGATCGAGCACGAGCGTCGGGTTGGTCTCGCCGGCGACGTCGTCCGGGGATCGGCCGACCCACCCGTCCGTGCCGCCGACGAGTTCGATCGTCTCCTGGCCAGAGGCGACGTCGGCGGACCCGAGAATCGCCCCCGCGGTCGCCGCCCCGAGAACCTCGCGGCGGCGGACCCCGTCCGAACCCCCCAGGTGGCTCTCCGAGCGTCCAGGCGGGATCATGGGTACAAGGCCACGCTCGCGCGGTATTAAGTACAAGTCGCTTGCTGGCGCGTGTGCCGCCCAAACCGTAGCTTACCGGTAGCCGCCGGCAGGATCGTCACGGTTCGTGGACCCGCCAGGTCACCAGCGACTCGAACGTGTAGTTGAAGAAGAAGCCCACGCCGATGCCGAAGACGTTCGCCGCGAGGTACCACAGGCCCGCCCACCGGTAGAGGACGTACAGCGTGGCGATGCCGACGATTGCGCCACCGGAGCGGACCACGTTGGACTTCAGGAGTCGCCACCCCCGGTCCCGGAGTCCGCCGCCGCCGTGTTCCCCGAACGTCCAGCGCTCGTTCAGCGCGAACATCAGCAGGATGGACGTCTCCTTGGCGCCGACGGCGGCGAACACGGGTTCGACGGCCACCAGTTCGACCAGCAGGACCAGGACGGTGTTGTCGACCACTGCACCGACGGCCCCGACCGAGAGGAACTTCGAGAACCGGGCGGGCGCGACCAGCTGGCGGACCCCGGCGCCCGAGTCGGCGTCGACGTTGCTCGTCCCGGGGTTGGACTGCTGGCCCGCGTTCCCGGCGGCGGACTGCTCGGCGCTGGCGTCGGACGCCTGCTTCGTACGTTCGTCTTCCATTCGATCCCCCAGGGACCCCGGGGATCACTTGGACGGAGACGACCAAATAACGACGGGAGACTCCTCGCCGGCAGGACGCGTCAACTGCGGCTTACCGCCGTCGTGGCGCCACTTCGGGGCCGTTCGTGGCGTCGAACGTCTCCGAGGACCGCGGTGCTCACTCGCCTGGCGAGTAGTTCGGCGCCTCGTCGGTGATCATCACGTCGTGGGGGTGGCCCTCGGTCTGGCCGGCGCGGGAGACGCGGACGAACTCCGAGCGTTCCTTGAACTCTGGGATGGTCTCTGCGCCGACGTACCCCATCCCGGACTGCATCCCGCCGACGAGCTGGTGGAGTTCGCCCGCCAGCGGCCCCTTGTAGGGCGTGGCCGCCTCGACGCCCTCGGGAATGTAGTCCTCCTCGTCGACTTCCTCCTTTAGGTAGCGGTCGGCGCCACCCTCGCCGGACTGCATCGCGCCGACCGATCCCATGCCGCGGTACTGCTTGTACTTCTTGCCCTGCATCGTGATGACGCGGCCGGGCGCCTCGTCGGTGCCCGCGAAGTACGAACCGAGCATCACGGCGTCGGCGCCGGCCGCGATGGCCTTGATGGCGTCACCGGAGTAGCGGATGCCGCCGTCCGCGATGACCGGCACGTCGTGGCGGGCGGCGACGTCGGCGACCTGTGCGACGGCAGTGATCTGGGGCATCCCCGCGCCCGTGACGACCCGGGTCGTACAGATCGATCCCGGGCCGATGCCGACCTTCAGGCCGTCCGCGAACTCGACCAAGTCCTCGGCTGCCTCGCAGGTGCCGACGTTGCCGACGACCACGTCGGCGTCGACGCGTTCCTTGATCTCGCGGGCGCCGTCGATCACACTGGTGTTGTGGGCGTGGGCCGTGTCGATGAACAGGACGTCGGCGCCGGCCTCGTCGGCGACCTCCGCGCGGTCGAACTCGGTTGGGCCGACCGCGACGCCGACCCGGAGGCGGTCCTCGTCGTCGCGGGCGGCCTGGTCGTACTCGCGGCGCTGGAGGATGCCCGCCATCGTCATCAGGCCGACGAGGCGGTCGTCGCCGTCGACGACCGGGACCCGCTCGATCTTGTGCTCGTACATCGATTCCAGGGCCTCGCGGGCGGTGACGTCCTCGCGGGCGGTGATGACCTCGTCGGTCATGGCCTCCCGGACTTCGTCGCGTTCACCCACCTCCAGGTACGGGCGGATGTCGGTGCCGGAGATGATGCCCAGCACGCGGTCGTCCTCGTCGACGACCGGCGCGCCGGAGACCTCCTCGCGGCCCATCATCTCGTCCACCTCGCGGACGGTCTGGTCGGGGCTGGCGGTGACGACGTTCGGCCGGCGGATGAGCAGCTCGTCGGCGCGCTTGACCTGCTCGATTTCGCCCACCATCGCCTCGACGCTCATGTTGCGGTGGATCACGCCCAGGCCGCCGTGTCGTGCCATCTCGACCGCCAGTTCGCCCTCGGTGACGGTGTCCATCGCCGCCGAGAGGACGGGCACGTTCAACTCGACGTTGCGGGACACCCGCGTCGACACGTCCGCCTCGTCCGGTTCGACGTCGCTCTGGCTGGGTTTGAGCAGGACGTCGTCGAAGGTCAGCGCTTGGGGTACCCGTAGCTTCTCCGTGTAGAACTCGGCCGGTGGAGAATCCCTCGCCATGTCGAGGGTGGGCCGCCACGGGCCAAAAGCGTTGCGTGTCACCGAGAATGACCGTTCAGATTACGGCTCTGCCGGCGGAAATTGCCGTCGCTACCCCGTTTCGTGTTATCGAATATCTGACCACCGTCAGCGTTAGCAGTCCCGAATCTACCCGCGGCAAGCCTTGCGAGCCGTGGAAACGTGTCTCACGCAACGTTTATCTCCGAAAATCCTCCACGGAGAAACATGGGCTCCACCAGTCCCACCCAGGCGTGTACTGCCTGCCCGACGAGCGACGTCTCCGTAGTCTCCGGACCGTTCGCGCTCACACTGGTGGAGCGACTTCTCCCGAAACCCGGATTCTCGGCCGAAGACGAGCGGACGCGCCACCACGCCGACGCCGCCCGTTCGCATCGTGCCGACGAGTCCACCACGTCAGTCGGGGCCTATCCCGGATGACGGATGAGTAGTTCGAGACATCCCATCGCCCTCCGCCTCGAGCGGATAGTGGACGGTCCGACGCGGTTGCTGGCGACCGTCATGCTCCTGCCGCTGGTCGACGGCATCTTCCCGGCGCTGGTGCTGGCCGGCGCCGTGGACTCGGTGGCCGGCATCCTGCAGGTCGGTCTGCTGGTGTTCGGCGGGAGCGCCACCCTGGCGGTCGTCCTGGCGGAACTGGATGGCACCCGCCGCGAGCAGGTCCGGGTCGTCCTCGCCGTGGGCGCGCTCCTGATCCCGCTGGCGGCGGTCCAGGCCGCGCTGGCACCGACCATCGCGGGTGTGTTGAGCCTCGACGTCTTCGGCCGGTTCGCGGCGCTGGTCGTCGCGGCCATCGCCGCCAAGACCGCCAGCGCGCGGGTCGGCGAACTCCTGCCGCGGCCGGCGGTCATCGTCGGCCTGGGGTTCGTCGCCAGCGTCCGGCCGGCGGGTGCGGAACTCGTCGTCCACCTGGACCCGGCCGCGGTCGTCCACGGCACGGCCGCGGGCGCGGTGGGCGTCGCGTTCGCCCTGGCCGTGGCGCTGGCGGCGCCCCGGCTCCGCGAGGCGGTCCTGCTGGACCGGTTCCGGTTCGGGAGCGCCGTGGCGCTGGGCCTGCTGGCGCTGTCGATCATCGGCTTCCCGTTCGGGCGCGCCCCGCTGGCCGTCCTCGCGGTGACCGCGGTGTTCGCCTTCGACCCGGCGGAGGCCGGCCGCCACGCACGAGACGCCGAGTCCACCGAGCGCGAACCGCCGGCCGACCCCGGGGATTCGCCGGACCCCGCAGTAGACGACCCGGCGCTGACCGACTCGCAGGAACGCGGCGCGGACGGCCCGTCGCCGGGTCCCGAGGCGGTCACCGACGGTGGCGACCGCGCCTCCGTCGACGGGGAACGGCCGCCCTGGTTCTGAGCGGCGGTCACGGCATCTACCTGCCCTGGAACCCCGTTCACGTCGTGGTGGTGGCCGGAACGTCCGCCGCGGTGTCGGTAGCCGGCACGTCCACCACGGGCGGGACTGAAAGGGGCCGTGTGCTCGGCGGTCCCCGGACGACGTAAGCACCGCAGGAAGCGACTGAGCGAAGCGAAGGAGCGCCGAGGAGCGCAACGAGGCGCGCGACCGAAGCGGTCCGGGGGCTTTCTGGCTGTTGCTGTCCAAGGTACCGTCTGCGGAGAGCGCGCGGGGGCTTTCTGGCTGTTGGCGACCACGTCGTCGCTCGTCGAGAGCACGCGAACGTTCGATGAAACCCAAAACACCATCTCGCTCCCGACACGGGAACGCTTACCTGACTCCCGCCCGGAGGGGCGCGTATGCCCGAGAACAGGGTCGTCCAGGGGCGGATGGTGACGCCCGGCAAACTCGCGGAGATGATCGAGGGCGAACCGGTGATGGACACCGAGGCCATCGAGGACGCCGACCGGGACTGCCCGGACTGTGGCGGCGACGTCATCGCCGTCGGGTACATGCCGTCGGTCACGGAGTTCGTCACCGGCTACAAGTGCCAGGAGTGCGACTGGAAGGACGACGACCGGGAGTGAACCGGAGCACGACCGCCGGCGAATCTCCTGCCTTTTTACGCCGGGGGCCGTCCCCTCCGGCATGAACGTCACGCTGGTCGGCGACGGCCCGGCCGCGTCCGCGGTCGCCGCCGCCGTAGCGGACACGCCGGCGTCGGTGGCCCGCGGCGAGGTCGAAGCCGTCGCCAGCGCCGACCTGGGCGTCGTCGTGGGGACCACCGGGGAGTCGACATTCGAGCGCGCGAACGCCATCGCCCGCCAGGCGGGCGTCCCGTGGGTGGCCGTCGAAGTCGGCGGCGTCGGGGGACGGGCCGTCGACGACGTCCGCGCCTCGGTCGCCGGGTTCGCGCCCGCCACCGGGTGCTACGACTGCCTGCGGACCCGCGTGGCCGCGAACGCCGACGAGGACGACGCGGCTGACGCCTCGGCGAACGCCGCGGACGCGCGCCTCGCGGGCGCGGTGGCCGGCCGGGAGGCCGTCAGGTTGCTCTCCGGGGAGGAGTCGCCGGTGCTGGGCGGCGTGATCGAACTGCCCCACGAGGTCCGGCAGTTCCTGCCCGTGCCCGGGTGCCCGACCTGCGGGGACGCCCCCGACCGGACGCTGGAACTGTCCTCCCACGAGCGCGGCCTGGAGGAGGCATTGACCGCCGCCGAGGGTGCGCTGGACCCGCGCGTCGGCGTCGTCGGCGAGGTGGGGGAGGCCGAGTCGTTCCCCGCGCCGTACTATCTGGCCCGGGTGGCCGACACGACGGGGTTCAGCGACGTGGAAGCCGCCCCGCAGGCCGCCGGCGTGGACGCCGACTGGAACGCCGCGTTCATGAAGGCGCTCGGCGAGGGCATGGAGCGGTACTGCGCCGGCGTCTACCGCGCCGAGCAGTTCCGCCTCGACCGGCCGAGCGACGTGGACGGCGCGGTCCCGCCGTCGCGGTTCGTCGGCGCCGAGGACACCGACGAGGCGATTCCCTGGGTAGTCGGCCGGGACCTGGCCGCGGCAGTCGGCGCGGTGGATACGGCCGACGTCTGGTTGCCGGCCGAGCTCGTGCGGTTCCCGCCGCCGGAGCACCGTCTGGGCAGTTCCATCACGACGGGCCTGGGGCTGGGTAACTCGTCCGTGGAGGCCGTGCTGTCGGGACTGTACGAGGTGATCGAGCGGGACGCCACCATGCTGGCGTGGTACTCGACGTTCGACCCGCTGGGCCTGGCGGTCGACGACGAGGGGTTCGACGCCCTCGTCGGCCGCGCCCGGTGCGTCGGCCTCGAGGTGACGCCGCTTCTGGTCACCCAGGACGTCGACGTCCCGGTCGTGACCGTCGCGGTCCACCGGGAGGGCGAGTGGCCGCGGTTCGCGGTCGGGTCCGGCGCCGACCTCGACCCGGCGGCCGCGGCCCGGTCGGCGCTGGCGGAGGCGCTCCAGAACTGGATGGAACTGCGCGGGATGGGGCCGGACGAGGCCGCCGACGAGTCCGGCGCAATCGGCCGGTACGCTGACTTCCCCGGGTCCACCCGGGAGATGGTCGCGGTCGACGGCAGGGTGCCCGCCGAAAGCGTCGGCCCCGACGAGGTCCCGACCGGCGAGACCGAACTCCGCGCAGTCGTCGAGCGGGTCGCCGACGCGGGGTTGACCCCCTACGCCGCGCGGACGACGACCCGCGACGTCGCCTCGCTCGGGTTCGAGGCGGTCCGCGTCCTCGTGCCGGGGGCCCAGCCGTTGTTCACCGACGACTCGACCTTCGGCGAGCGCGCAGGGGCGGTCCCGGCGGAACTGGGCTTCGACCCGTGGCTCGACCGGGAGCACCACCCGTACCCGTAGTCACTTCCGGCCCCGTATCTCGTCCTCCAGCCGCTCGACGAACTCGACGACGAACGCGTGGCGGTCGGCGGCCACTTCCAGGCCGGCGTCCGTGTACATCCGGTCTCTCAGGTTCAGCATCTCCTTCTGGACGTGGTTCAGCGTCGTCCGACCGGACTCCGAGTCGTCGTCTTCGATCGGCAGGTCCGGGTCGGCGATCGGCTGGCCGAGTTCGCCGCCGAAGGCGGCAGAGCAGCAGGGGGTTTATCTTCCTCAGACTGCCGCCACTCGGGAGGTGGTGAGCGGGGCGCAGGCCCTCGGGCATTCACGGTCAGTCATCGACGCGACAACTTTTGGCTTTTCTGACGCGTGCCAGCGACGGTACCGGGGACTTCTGGGTGACGGGAGGTCGAGAATCAGATCCCGAAGGTGGCCCGCAGGGTGTCCCGGGTCCCGGGACCGAGGCCGACCGCGAGGACGGCGACGAGGATCAACAGCGCGTACCGGGGGCTATCCTCGAAGATCTCGTCGTTGAAAATCCAGACGACGAAGATGGCGACGGCGACCTTCACGAGCAGGAACGGCCAGGTGACGCCGATGGCCGCCGAGAGGCTCTCGGGCTGGATCGATCTGGTGAGGTCCCGGATGGCCCGGTTGGCGACGTGCTTCGAGCCGTACGTGATCGGGAGGCCGAGCGCGTCGGCCCAGTCGAGGCTCAGGACGTTGGCGATGCCGTCGACGGAGTGGCCCCAGACGATCAGCGCGCCCATGAAGCCCGTCGCCTCGTTGATCGTCGGCGCGACCCGCTCGCTGAGGATCCAGAACAGGGCCGCGATCAGGGTCGCGCCGCCGAAGACGACCGCGGGGACGGTCGGGTAGAACCCCAGCACGTCGGTGGTGGCCGAGAGGTACGACAGCGCGAGGACGGGGACCGCGAGGGCGACGGCGCCGACGGCAGCCAGCAGTCGGTGGTAGGCGTCGACCACCCCGCGGCGCTCGGCGTAGACCGCGGCGACCAGCGACGCCAGTACGACGGCGAACACGGTGACGTAGATGAACGGGGAGATGATCGTCGCGCTCCAGGGGAACGGGACCGCGAGTTCCCCCCTGGCGTCCAGCATCGCCACGCTGGCGTCTTCCACGACCCGGAGGGCGCCGCCGAACAGCATGAACGGGAACAGCGCGAAGAAGACCCGGCGGTCCATCTCGAGGTCCAGGCGGTCCAGCAGGAGGATGACCCCGATCAGCGCGAACACCAGCACGATGGCGTAGGTCGCCGTCGAGACGACCGTGTAGCCGGGTTCGGCGGTGACGGCCCCGGGCGTCGAGCACCCGATGCTCGTCTCGCCGCCGACCCGCTCGACGCAACTGGCGCCGTGGGCGTCGGCGTACACCGGCCCCCAGAAGTACTGCCAGAGGAACTCGTCGTAGACCTGCCGGGGGAACGCGAGCGCGCCCCCGACGACGGCGACGAGGCCGGCCACGAGCGTGGCGAGGTACGCCCGCACGTAGCTCACCTCCTCGATCCTGTCGGAGAGCGAGAGCGTCTCGTCCATGCGTGACACCCCGGATGCAGTCCGTTTTACCCTTCCGGTCTCGTGCGGTGGCGTGGGTCCCTGTCATTTGGATTTTTGTAATTATATTAAATTTCCTTGAGGCATCACTAGTTTATAAAATAAATAACGAGTTAAACGATGGTTGGGATTATGAAACATCACCCGTCTGTAACCCTGTCAATTATTATGTTGATAATGAGGCCCGTACACTCGAACTTTCTCATAGACAAAAACCATCAAAAGTTGAGCAGATTCTTAGAAATAACAGAGATGTTGTTAATTTAGGCGGCCTTTCTCCTTCACCAGTCGAACTCGGCGGATATCACGTTCAATCTGTTGTTACTAAAGTAAATGACGAAAAATACCCATCAAATACCCATTTGCTTGCGAACGACCACTATATTAGAGATTTCACAATAGAAATGGATATAGAACCGCCAAATTAACGACCGGGAAGGAATCCGTTAATATTAGTCCAGCTGAGTCCCGAACGATAGATATGGGGACCGAGAGTTTAGATTTAAAGGCAATAAGAAGTATCGATGAGAAGGAACCTAAGCGTCCTGATATGGAAAACCATCACCGTGCATATAAAACACAGTCAAAGACCAAGTCGGTTGAGACTAACTCCTTATTAGTGGTTAAAATAGAGGGAAATTAAAAATAATTTAATAATATATATTAGTTTATATTATGATATGAAGAGAAGACATATAATCACTGGGGAGCAACGTTCGAATATGGGTGGTCAATATAAAAGTCGAAGATTAGTTATTAAATATACTACTACCAGTTTCGTTGCTTTATCCGGTTGCTTATCGGCAGAAGACGATTCGGAATCGAATTCTCCGACGGATGGAACTGAACGCTCAGACCACCCAACTGCGACCGAGCCCCCCAATCAGGCCGTCCTCGACTTCGAAGCGGTGACCCTGACCGAGGAGCAGCGCGAGTGGATCGAGCCGATTCGGTTCGAGGAGTTGCCCGACGACGAGCAGTCGGTCGTCGAGGAGGCGATGAATTTGGATCGGTACGCCGTCGACGCTCCGGGTCCGGAACCGCTACAGGAGTTCACCAGTCGCGCGAACGAGCACAAGAGCCAGCAGATTTCGGCGTACCGGGACGAACACGGGGGCGCGGACTTCCCCCAGTATCTCGACGTGGTCTTTCTCCGGCGATCAGAGCAGTCGTACGCGACGACGCTGCTGGTCGGCGATCAGGTCGTCTCGATGGCCGACCTGCTGGACCAGTAGTTCCCGTCGGCGAACCGCCGGAGTTCGGTCTCGAACGGAGCGTTCCCCTGACGAAACAGCGCCCTCGACCGAAGGGAGCCGGCGCCATCACCTCCGCTGGCCTTTAAGTACTCCGGGCCAGTAGCGCACCGTTGCAACTCATAGTCGACGGCGGATCCCACTACAACGAGTTCCGGTCGACGGTCGGCAACACGACGCTCACGGGCCGTGCGCACCCCCTGAGCGCGTGGTTCGTACTCGCGCTACGGTTGATGATCGGCTTCGCGTTCCTGTACTCCGGCGTGGACAAGATTCTCGGCGGGTTCGGCGCGGAGGGATACCTGATCCACGCGGCCGGCGCGAACGGCAATCCGCTGGAGGGGCTGTTCCTGTGGATGGGCCAGACGGGGTGGTTCGTCGACTTCGTGAACGTGGCCGTCCCGTGGGGCGAGACCGCCATCGGCCCGGGAATCATCGTCGGCCTGTTGACTCGGCTGGCGGCCTTCTTCGGCGCGCTGATGATGCTGCTGTTCTACTTCGGCAACTGGGACATGGCCCACGGCCCGATCAACAGCGACTTTGCGTACATGCTGGTGTTCCTCTCCATCGCCGCGTTCGGCGCCGGCCGTATCCTCGGGCTGGACGCCTACGTCGAGCAGTACGAGGTCGACGGGCAACCGCTGATCGAGCGGTATCCCTGGATGGGGATCATCCTCGGCTGATCGCCGGTTCGACCGTTCAGTCCTCGTCGTCGCCCGGCAACGGCAGTTCGTGGCTCTCGTAGTGGGTGCCGAGGATGACCATCGTCTGGCTACGGGCGAATCCCTCCATCCGGGCGACGGTGTCGAACATCAACTCGCGGAGGCGGTCGGTGTCCTCGGCGTACAGGCGCATCATCACGTCCCACTGGCCGGTGGTGACGTGGACTTCCTGGACGCCCTCGACCTCGGCGAGACGCTGGAGCGTCTCGCGCTCGCGGCCCTGCTCGACCCGGAGGCCGACCAGCGCGGAGGTGCCCAGGCCGACCTCCTTGGGGTCGATGGACGCGTGGTAGCCGTCGATGACGCCCGCCTCCTCCATCCGGTTGACGCGGTCGTGGACCGTCGCGCTGGACATGTCGATGCGCCGGGCGACCTCCGAGAACGGTGTCCGCGCGTCCTCCATGAGGATGCGGAGAATCTTCCGGTCGGTCTCGTCCAGTTCCATGTCACCCCGCCCGGGGCCTGCGGGTAAATAGCTGGTCCTGGAACGTGGTGGACCTCGCGCGCGTTGCTCGCGCGCGCCGAGAGCCTAGTCCGGTCTGACTATCGACGTGGCGCGCGCTGGCGCGGCCGCCGTGCCGTTCCCGCGAGCGGGACGCGGCGAGAGCTTCGCTCTCGCCAGTCCCGGGAGTCGAGCCCGTGGGGGCTTTCTGGCTGTTGCTGTTGAAGTTACCGTCGACGGAGAACCCACGGAGACTTTCTGGCAGTTGCTGACCAAGAACCCCTCCGAAGAAAACGTTCGAGAAATTACTCCCAACCGTCGTTCAGAGCTACCGATTACTTGTCGACTACCGTTTTGGTGATCCCATGCGTAGAGACGCGATTCACTATGCTCGACGAAGCGTGAACCAGGCCAGGGCCGGCCGTTCGACCGGCATCGACCTCGTCGCCGCCGTCGGACCCGCCTGCGTCACCGGGAGTGAGAAGGAGTGACGGCGAGCGGTGGACCAGACGACGGTCGATCTATCTCCCGGCGGGTGATCGAGACGGTCGCCGGAGAAACCGACACTGACCCCATGGAACTCCCAAGACTGTACACCGTCGTCGATCCTGACGCGCTGGATGCCCTGTTCCGGAGTAACTCACCCACGTCGAAACGCGACGCGGGCCACGTCGAGTTCTCGCTGGCCGGACGGCGGGTCGTCGTCGAACACGACGGGACTGTCGAGGTAGCCGACGCCGGTTCGACTATCCCGGAGACCGCCACGGACGTTCCCCAGGGTGCGAAAACCGAGAGTCCGAAATCGGAGTAGTTCGCCTGGCCGTCCCCGTCACTCCGCCCCGTACGGCCACCGGCCGCCGACCTTCAACTCCCGCACGTAGCCGTCGGCGAGGTCGTCCCGGACGGACTCCCGCGAGCGGCGCTCGAACGAGCGGTCCGCCTCGGCGGCCGCAACGGCGCACTTGGCGAGCTGGAAGGCGACGTCGCGGAACACCCGCGGGTCGAGTTTGTCCAGGGTGTCCGCGTGGGTGTGGCCCCACCCGCGGCCGCTGGTCTCGGAGGTGGTCGTGACGAACGCCGCCGGGACGCCCTCCTGGACGAACGCCCACTGGTCGCCGTGGGGGCTCACCGTGTCGTCGGCCGACAGCGGCGCCTCCAGGTCGTCGGTGACGGACTCGAACAGTCGTTCCAGGCCGTCGAAGCCCTGGGTTCCGACGCGCAGGTCCCGGGAAGTGCCCGCGCCGTCGACGTTGAGGACGGCCTCGACGTTCGAGAGGTCCCGGCTCTCCGCCCAGTGGTAGGCGCCGTAGAGGCCGATCTCCTCGGCCCCGAAGATGACGACCCGGACGCGGGTATCGAGTTCGTCGGCGGCCTGCGCCAGCAGGCGGCCCGCCTCGGTCACGAGGACGCTCCCCGCGCCG
This sequence comes from Halobacteriales archaeon QS_1_68_20, assembly GCA_003021085.1. GTDB lineage: Archaea > Halobacteriota > Halobacteria > Halobacteriales > PXRE01 > PXRE01. The sequence goes on from PXRE01000006.1 coordinate 113,649, forward strand.
TTGTCGTTGGCGCCCTCGCTGATGTCGTGGGCGTCGAGGTGTGCGGTGAGGAGCACTTCCCCGTCGGCGGTCGCACCCTCCGGCTCGACGACGGCCTCGACGTTGACCGAGGTCGCCGGTTCGTTCCGGCAGTCGACGTCGAGGGTCACCTCGCCGGCGTCGTCGCCCTCGGCGTACCGCGCCAGGCGCGCGCCGAGTTCCTTGCTGACGCCGACGGCGGGGATCGGTCCCGGGCGCTCGTGGTAGCCGACCTCGCCGGTCGGCGGGAGCGCGCCCTCGACGTAGTTGCGGAACACGAAGCCCACGGCCCCACCCTCGTGGGCGTTGGCGTACTTCTCCATGCGGTGGACCCAGCGGTGGTCGTCGGGGACGTCGCTTCGTGCCATCGCCACCTTCCCCTCGACGTCGGCCGTCTCGAACTCCTCGTCGGTCCCGTAGCCGACGTCGACCAGTTCGCCCGAGGCGGTCCCGGCGGGGCACCCCGGGAGGGCGATGACGTCGTGGTCGGCCTCGTAGGTCCGCTCGACGGGGCCGCTGACGAACAGCGACGACGACCCGCGCCACCACCCCGGGATGGGAAACTCCTGGATCGAGACGCCCCGCAACCCGGCAGTCTGGAAGGCCGACGCGAGTCGCTCCGCGGCCTCGGCCTCGCCGGTCTGGCCGGCCATGCGGTTGCCGACGTCCACCAGGTCTTCGAGCAGGTCCCACGCGAACGTGCTCGTGTAGGCGTCGCCGACGACCTCGTCCGGAAGACGTGCCATGGTGACACCGCGGGCGCGAGCGACAAGAACTTGCGGATTACGGACGGACGGGCCGGGAATACCCGCCGACGGGACCGGCCCGGAGCGCCGTCGGCCCACCAGCAGATCGGAGAGCCAGCACCTGTGGGGCTATCGAAGGCTCGATTCCGGGGAGTGCCCCCGGAGAGCGACCGGAAAACGCGAGTCGATTACTGCAGCGTCGCGTCCAGGGTAATCTCCTGGATGCTACCGCCGGTCAGCGCCCGCGAGACCGGACAGTTCTCCTTGGCGTCGTTGGCGATCTCCTGGAACTGGTCGTCGTCGATGTCGGGGACCGTCGCCTCGGTGACGAGGTCGATCCGGGTGATGCTCCCGTCCGCGAGGTGGACGCTGGCCTCGGTGGATACCTCGTCGGCGGGGTAGCCGGCCTCGTCCAGTTCGTTGGCGAACGCCATCGAGAAGCACCCGGCGTGGGCGGCCCCGATGAGTTCCTCCGGGTTGGTGCCCGGTTCGTCGCCGAACCGCTTGGCGAACGAGAACTCCCCCTCGTAGGCGCCGCTCTCGGTCGACATCGTTCCGTCCCCCTCCTTGAGGGTGCCTCGCCACGTCGCGTTGGCTTTCTTGGTCGGCATGGCTACCCTGGAGTAGGGCTACCGTGATAACAAAGGTTGGTACTTCGGCCCGGTCGACGGACGCGCCGGCTCCGCCTGCAACGTCGGCCTCGTAACCGTCGACGGGTTCCTGGCCAACCCGAACCGGCCAGATATATGAACATATGCACATATATTCATATACACTGGCCCGGAACGCCCCGGCCGCGTCAGCGAACCGCGCGTTCGACGGCGGCCACCGCCTCCTCGGGCGTCTCGACGGCTTCCACGCCCGGGAGGTCGTGGGTGTGCAGACCGGCCGCCGGGCGGTCGTAGATGGCCGCGAACCCCAGTTCGGTGAGGGTCCCGGACTCGCCCGACACGGCGATCACGGCCTCGCCGTTCATGACGACGAGCGCGTTCCGGGCGTGGCCCAGGCCCGTCGCTACCGGCACCTCGACGTACTCGTTGGCCGCCGTGGGGTCCTCGCCCGGGAGGATGCCGACAGTCAGGGCGCCGACCTCGCGCGCGCCCTCGCATGCGGCCGCCATGACGCCGCCCAGGCCGCCACAGACCACCGAGTGACCGCGCTCGCCGAGCAACCGGCCGACCTCCCTGGCGGTGTCGTACTCCTCGCCGGTGACGGTCCCACCGCCGATGACGCTCACGCGCACGGCTACACCCTGGCGACCGACCCGCCTGTACGTTTCGGTCCGCCGGACCGCGACCGCGAGTCGAGCGGTCCTGCCCCCTATTGCTATCAGATTCCAGAGACGAAACGGGGGAGAGTCCGGCGGTGAGGGGTCGATCACCCCCGCTCGCTCACGGCGTGAGCGACCCGCTCACCCGGTGAGGACAATACCCCTCGGGGCATACGTACAGTTGCCGCTGTGATGGCTCCCAAAGCGGCAATCAGGGGGATGCGGTAGCCCTCGAACTGACTGTCAGCCCACCGGTTCCGACACCTCGTCGACTTTTCGTTCCCGGCTTTCTTCTCTCACTTGCGTTCCCGGCCGATTCCGTTCCCGGCCGTTCTCACCGCGCCGATCACTCGGCGGTCAACCGTTCGAGGCGCTCCTCGAAGTCCTCGCGCTCCTCGTCGAAGCCCGAGGAGTCGGCCATCGTGACCCCCTCACGGCACCACTCCGCCGCGGTCGCGGGTGAGTCGGCGGTCCTGATCAGGCGGTCGGTCGCCTCGATGGCACGCCCGGTCGCCCCCATGTCGCGGTACAGGTCGACTGCCGCCTCGTAGTGGTCGCAGGCGGCCGTCTCGTTGCTCGCCGCCCGCTCGACGTCGCCGAGTTCGAGCAGCGCGTTCGCCCGGTCGAAGACGTCGCCGGTCTCCCGGGCCAGTTCCAGGCTCCGCTCGGCGTCGGTCCGGGCCGACTCCAGGTCCCCGCGGGCGCGCCACAGCGCCGCCCGCGCACGCATCGCGCGAATCTCCGAGAGCGTGTACCCCTGGTTGTGGGCGCGCTCCAGCGCCCGCGTGAGGTGCGCGCCGGCCTCGTCGAGGTCACCGCGTTCCAGCGCCACCTCGCCCATCAGGGTCCAGCAGTTCGTGACGCCCAGCTGGTTGTCGGTCTCCTCGAACAGGTCCCGGGCCGCCTGGGCGTGCTCGGCGGCGTCCTCCAGGCGGCCCCGGTCACGGGCGACGATGCCGAGTCGCTTGCGGCTGTCGGCCTCGCCGGAGGGGTGGCCGCGCTCGCGGTGGAGCGCCACCCCCTCGCGGAGGCGGGTCTCGGCCTCGTCGAGGTCGCCGCGGCGGTGGGCGACGATGCCCAGGTACTCCAGGGCCTCCGCCTCACTGCGAGGCGCGCCGACCTCCCGGGTGATCTGGAGCGCCCGCTGGAGCCGGCGCTCGGCCTCCGCGAGGTCGCCGGTCCGGAGCGCGATCCGACCGACGTCGATCAGCGCCTCGGCCTCGCCGATCTGGTTGCCTATCTCGCGGTGCAACTGGAGCGCCCGCCTGGCGTGCTCCTCGGCGGTCTCCAGTTCGTCCTTGCGGCCGTACAGCAGGTCCAGGTTGCGGTGGACCAGCGCCTGGGTCCGCTTGTCTCCGGTGGATTTGGCCTTCTGCAGGGTGCGGTCGTAGTACGACGTCGCCGCCTCGAAGTCCCCCTGCATGTTGGCGATGTTGCCGAGGTTGCCGAGCGCGGACAGGACCGCCTCCTGGTCGTCGAGTTCCCGGGCCAGTTCCAGGCTCCGTTCGTAGTACGCCTCGGCGTCGTCGAAGGCGCCCTCGTTCAGCGCCAGCGTCCCGAGTTCGTTCAGCGACGTCGCCTCGCCGCGGCGGTCGCCCACCGCGCGCGCCAGTTCCAGGCTCCGGACGTGGTAGCGCTCGGCGCGCTCGTACTCGCCGCGCTCGGCCGCGATGGCCCCGAGTCGTCGCAGGCAGGTCGCCTCGCCGCGCTCGTCGCCGACCGCCCGCCTGGCCGCCAGGCTCTGCTCGTGGTACTCGATGGCCTCGTCGAAGTCGCCGCGCTCCTCGGCGACCGACCCCAGGTCCGCCAGCGTCGCGGCGACCGCCTGCCTGGCCCCCAGCGACTCGAACGTCTCCAGGCTCTCGGTCAGGCGCTCCTCGGCCTCGTCGAGGTCGCCACGCTCCTCCGCGACCCGGCCGAGGTCCCGCAGGCTCCGGGCCACCGCACGGTCGTCGCCCGTCTCCCTGGCGAGTTCCAGCGCACGCCGGGCGTGGGCCTCGGCGTCGTCGAGATCGCCCCGCTGGCGGGCCACGTCGGACTGGCCCTGCAGGCTCTCGACGACCAGTTCCGTGGCCGCGGACTCGTCTAGTTCGTCGCCGGACTCATCGACCAGTTCCTCCAGGCGTTCGAACTCGGCCTGGGCCTCGTCGACCAGCCCCGCAGCGACGTAGGTCCGGCCCCGCCAGGCGGTACACCGGAGCCGCGTCTCCCGGGAGCAGGCCTCGGGCAACTCGATGCGGGAGTAGTCGGTCGTCCCGAACAGCGGCGCCAGTTTCGGCCGGTTCCGCCCGAGCGCGAACAGTTTGTCCACGACCTCGTCGACCCATTCGCTCGGGACGGACTCGATGCGCTCCAGGGTCGTCCCCTGCAGTTCCCAGTCGATACGCTCCCGGAGGTCGGCGTCGTCCGCCAGCGACAGGAGCGCGCTGACGCAGCGGCCGAACCGCCGCTGGGGGCCGGCCTCGGCGTCCAGCAGGTGCGCCAGGAAGTGCGTCGACCACGATTCGTGGACCGCCCGGTAGGCGTCCTCCTGCCCCCGGCGGAAGACCACCCGACCCTCCAGGCGGTCCAGCGCGTCCCGCACCCGGTCGTGCTCGCCGTCGCCGGCCAGCGCGTGGAGGTACTCCGGGTAGATGCCGACGTCGGCGGCGTTGAGCAGGTTCACCAGCACCCCGACGTCCACCGCGAGGTCGCCCATCTCCGTGAGACTTCGGTAGACCTGCTTGACGTCCTGGTCCAGCGAGGTGACCGCCTCCTCGTCGCTGGCCAGCGGGTTCGCGTACGTCGACAGGCGGTGCAACAGCAGGAACAGCGCGCCCGCCCGCGGCCGCTCGCCGACCGTCACGTCGCGCTGGACGTCCTCCAGCAGTCGCTCCGCGGAGGGTTCGGGGTCCGCGTCGACGAGTTCCTCGAACTTGTCGATCAGCCGCCGGCACTCGACGTCGTCCAGCGGGGGCACCCGCACCGTCTCGACGGCCGCCTGGCGGTAGGCCTCCAGGCTGGCGTCGACGGGAAACTCCTCGGGGTTGCGCCACTCCGTCTCCCGGGCGTCCAGCAGGAAGGCGACGTCGTCGCGGCCGTCCAGCGCCCGCATCACCTCGAAGACGGCGTTGGCCTCCTCGCGGACCGCGTCCTCGAAGACGACCAGCGCCGTCCCGCGGGCGTTGCGCAACTGGTCACAGAGCTTCGCCACGGCGCCGAACCGCTCGTCGGCCCCGCTCTCGCGGTAGAAGACCGGCCCGTGGTCGGCCTCGTACCACCGGCAGGCCACCTGTTTGCAGACGGTGCTCTTGCCGGCCCCGGGCGGCCCGACGACGACCAGGTCGTCGCCGTCGAGTAGCCTGCCGGCCAGCGACTCGGTCAGGGTCTCGCGCTCGTCCTCGGCGGCCCCGGAGTCGGCCAGGTCCCCGTCCGTCCCCGCCAGGTCGGCCGTCCCGGCACTCTCGGCGACCGGGTCCGCGGTCGTGGCGTCCCCGTCGGCCGGTTCGGGGCCGTGGCCGTCGCCTGGCGGGCGCTCGCGGTCGACGGCGTACCCGGCGTGGACGTCGACGAGGTCGAGGCCGGTCCGCCAGGCGACGGCGGGCGGTGCCGGTTCCCTGGAGGCGAAGTACGACTCGTCCAGGCGGACGACGCCCTCGGCCTCAAGCTGGACCGTGAACAGTTCGTCGACGCGGCGGCCCTCCGCGGGGTCGGCCTCGCCGCCCGACAGCGCGCCCATCGACGGGCCCGACCGCCCGTCGTTCCCGGCGACCGGATCCGCCGTCTCTGCCGACCCGTCTGCCGCCGCTTCGTCGTCCCCGGGTTCCGCGGTCGACTCGTCGGCGTCGCCGTCCGCACCGGGCACCTCCCCGAACCCGGCCCCCGCCGAGGGGTTCCGGACGGCGTCCGTGACCTCTTCGGCCTCCTGCTCGACCTGCTGGAAACAGTCCTCGGCCCACCGCACGCAGTTCTCGGCCTCGTTGACGAGTACGCCGTGGAGCGCGTCGCCGTCGTCGTAGACGACGACCACGACCTGTGTCGTCTCCTCGCGTTCGGAGACCAGGAACGTGAACCCCGGCTGCTCGCCGACCGACAGCGTGACGTCCCCCCGCTGGGCCATCTCGGCGAACTGGGCCTGCAGACTGCCGTCGATGGTCCGGTAGAGTTCCGGGCCCAGCACCAGTTCGGCCTGCATGCCGTCCTCGATCGCGCGGTCGTGGCACAGCCTGACGGTGTGAGGATTCGACAGCGTCGGCACCAGTCCCCGGAGTCGCTCGGCGTGGCGGACGGCACTCTCGACGTGTTCCAGTGGCTGGTACGGCGTCGGCCCGTCGGCCAGGTGGACGTCGCCCCCGACGACCGCCTCCCGCCCGAGCGGGGCCGACGGTGGCAGGACGTCCAGCAACTCGTGAGCCTCCAGCAACGACCCCTGCTCGCGGACGTAGTCCCGGTAGCTCTCGGCCATGGCCGCGCCCGTCGACGTGGTGGCGAACCCGCCGTCGCGGCGCTCGACCAGGCCCGCGACCTCGAGTTCGCGAATGGCACGGTCGACCGTCGAGCGGGAGTTGTCCAGCGCGTCCACCATCTCCGGCTTCTGGCGGGGTTCCTCCCACAGGTACTCCAGGAACTCGATGCGGCGCGCAACCATGTCGAGTTCCGGGGGCGGGTCCGTGTCACTCATGGTAACCGTCTAGCTTGCCGACCGGTTTGGAGGAACCACCGTCCGGGGGCACCTTCAACCAACCGGTTTTTCGAATGGAGGTACGTTCGTAAATTGAACGGTGGACGCTGGGACCAGTTGCCCGCACGACCGGGCGAAAGGGGCCAGTACGTATCCGTCCGAGTTCTATCGAGTACCCGGCCCACGCTCCTCGTCCCGGAGGGCGTACGAAGCGACGTCGAAGTCGTAAACCAGGGTCGTCCCGAGTCGGTCGAGGTCGGCCTCGTAGTCCGTCACCTTCCTCTCCCCCGACCACGACCCCCTGACGGGTCCCCCGGTGTCGGGGTTGGTCTCCGCGACGGAACAACCGGTCGCCACGGTGTCCGTATCTCGCTGGCGGAGATACGTCACGAGTTCTCGGCGGTTCTCCGTCGACTCGTCGACGTGGAAGTCGTGCGGGTCCGCCGAGACCCACCCGATTTCGGCGCCGGTCTCGTCGTAGAGTCGTAGCGTCCGGACCATCCACTACGCCTTCGCACGTGTGACCTTGAGCGTTGCTGCCGGCCACGGCCAGGGTCACAGTTATCTCCCACCGGCGCACCGGTAAACGTGGAATGACGAAATCGACGGGCGGAGTCGACTGGATGGCCCCGTACGCGGCCGGTGCGTTCGACCGGTCCGGAACCCTGCGGGCGAGCGTCTCCCGGGAGGAGTCCTACCGGTTCGGCTACCGCATCGACCTGCAGGTATGGTTCAGCAAGTCGAGCAAACCAGGGATCGGACTGCTGGACGAGTTCTGCGACGGAATCGGCGTGGTGCCGACGATCACGACCCGGGAGCGGGACGGCCCCGACGACGAGACGAACTAACCAGTACTCTCGGGGCTGCTCCATCGCAGGGTTCCCGGACGACACGTTTTGCTGTACGCGCGTGGCCCACAGATGAGTGGAACTGTCACGGGGTCCTGGGGCTGCCCATCGTCGGCGTCGCCTACCAGTTCTACCCGCCCGCAGTCGGGCAGTTCCCCGGCGGCTCCGACCGGACGGCGCTGACCTCGCTGGCCCTGCTCGGCGGCGGCCTGGCGACCATGTCGCTGACCCTCGAACTGGTCGAGGCCGACGCCGCGCTGGCGCTCCAGCAACGCGAGGGCCACTTCGACGAGATGTGGACCCGCTACGACGTCGAACCCGTGGATGGTGGGTGCTTCGTCACCGCGACCACCGAGTTCGAGCTCGGCGCGTCGGTGGTCGGGGACCTGCTGGACGCCACCGTGATCAGGCGCCAGCGCAGGAAGGAACTGGAGGCGCAACTGGACTACCTGGGGGAGCGAACCGAGTAGGTGGTCGACGCGCCCGTCTCGACGTCGTTCGACGCCGCGTCGGCGTCGTTCGACGCGTCCGCCGTTCCGTTCAGCGTCTCCTCGATCATCCCGAGCGTCCGGGTGTACCGCCGCAGCAGTTCGCCGTCCTCGTCCGGCAGGTCGACCGCCTGGGACCCCGCCTGGCCGCCGGTGTTCTCGACGGTGGCGGTCACCTCCACCGGTTGGCCCCCGACGACCGGAGAGACCGTGTCGGTGATCTCGACGTCGAACCGGGCGGGGTCGTCGCCGGGACAGAGCATGAACGTCTGCTCGTCGTCGTGTGAGAACAGGACGTTACAGCGCGAACCGGCGTCGTCGAGGCGGATCGTCCCCTGCAACACCTTGGCGGATCCACACGCTTCGGTCGTCAGGTCGTCGACGAGGACCTCCTCCGTGGTGAAGTGCAGGCCGTCGTCGACCGGACTCTCGATTTTCAGCAACCGCCGCCCGTCCAGGCCCCTGTGTCGCGTGCCGACGGCGACGACGCGGTCCCGTCCGGACTCAGGTACACGTCGCCGAGTCGCATCTGTGGCGACCGGTTGTTGTCCCACAGCGCTCCCCATCGAGGGTCAGTTCCTGTTCGTTCGACCAGGACTCGCCGTCCGAACTCTCGTAGCGCCACCACCGCCTGTCGCAGTTGCCGTCTCCCGAGGTCCGGACGTACATCCAGTACCTGTCGTCGGAGCGTTTCAGCACGTTGGCGTAGTCGCGCTCGTCGAACACGCGGCCGTGGTCGGTCCAGTTGACGCCGTCCGGTGAGGTCGCGTAATTCGTGTAGCCGCCCCATCCGGAGCAGTCGCTCCACTGGTAGTACTTCCGGAACCAAAGCCTGTACGTCCCGTTCTCTTTCAGGATGGACCGGGCCGACAGGTGCTTGTACCACCCCGACCGTTCGAGGTTCGTCTCGGTTGCGTTCGTCAGTTCACGCCGTCGTCGCTCTCGTAGTACCAGACTCTCGCCCCCTGGTTCGACCCGGACCACCCCCGGGCCGCCCACATCTCGTACGGGTCCTCGTCGTCGTCGTACAGGACCCGCTGGCCACGGGGGCGCGCCCAGTCGGACCGGTCGGACGGGAACGTCATCGGGGTTACCGTCGACGGTAAACGTCGTTCGCTCGTGGTCCTCACACGTCGGGTTCGTCTCGTCGGCCACCGCCGGCCCGGCCACCGCGGTGAACCCACCCACCGTCCCCGCTGTTTTCAGGATCGTACGCCGTCGAACGGGCAGATGCTCGTCTGTCATGGTAGTCACTCCGGTACGGTGCGGTGATGGATCGCCACCACCCTTGCGTCGGTCGCCACCCACGACCCGGTGGGGCAGGATCGTGTCGGAACGTCCCCCGTCGAACGGGGACCCCAGCATCCTACCTGTTTGACAGGCCCTCCGTATATGTCATTCAAAAGTATTAAATTTTCCATCAAGTATTTCGCATCGATCCTCGCGAAATTACCTGTGGCGGTCGACTTCTCGGATCCCGGCAACTCGGCCACCCGCCTGACGGCGGCTATCACAGAGAGCCGTCCGCGTCCGCCGGGGGAAGAACGATAGCAACCCCTCGCTTCCGAATGACCTTTACCGGCGGGGTCGGAACCGGCCGGTAATGGTTCGGGGTCCGTTCGGTGCCGAGGAGGCGCCGGAGGTGCAGGTGGTGCTGGACGCACTGCACGACCAGGACTGCCGAACCATCGTCAACAACCTCGACGAACCCATGAGCGCACAGGAGTTGGCCTCGACGACGGAGATTCCCCAGTCGACGGCCTACCGGAAACTGGACAAACTCACCGAGGCGACGATACTGGACGAACGGACCGAGATCCGGTCGGACGGCCACCACACGACGCGGTACGTGGTCGACGTCGAGGAGGTACGGCTCCCGCTGACCGAGGACCTGGAGTTCGGGGTCGAGATCGACCGGCCGGCGCGGACGCCGGACGAACGCCTCGCGGACATGTGGTCGGAGGTGCGCAGGGAGACATGAGCCCCCACGTCACCACCGTCGTCGCGTTCAAGACGCTCTCGCTGGTCATGGGCGGTCTGGTCACCTACTTCGCCTACCGGGCGTACCGGCGGACGGAGGCCCGGTCGCTGGGCTTGCTCGCGCTCGGGTTCGGGGTGGTCACGCTGGGGGCGATACTTGCGGGAGCGCTGGACCAGACGGGCGCGTTCGACCGCGAGTGGGCGCTGCTGGCCGAGAGCGCACTGACGGCGTTCGGGTTCGGCATCATCCTCTACTCGCTGTACGCCGAGTGACGCGGCCCGAACTGTTTTCTTGCAGGGCGGTGTCGGCAGGACCATGCGTCGTCGGGCCTACCTTGCGATCACGGCGACTGCGCTGGCCGGTTGCACCGGAAGCGACGGACAGTCGACGCCGCAAGGGACCGAGACAGCGACCGCGACGCCGACCGGGTCGTCGACGCCGACGGAGACGGACGCACCGACGGAGACGCCAGGCGACGAACCGACGGCGACGCCGAGCGACGAATCCATCGCGGCCGACCACATCGACGCGGCCGATGGCCACCTGCAGGACGCGGTGGCGGCGTTCACGGCGCCCGCGGACGGCGACGACCTCACCTCGGTCGACGGGAGCGTCCAGCCGGACGTCGCGGGCGTCACCGACGCGCTGGACGCGGTGACCGACGAACTGGACGCCGCGGCCGAGCACGCCACCGAACAACAGCAGGCGACCGTCGAGTCACTCCGACACGTCCGGGCGTTCCTCGCGGCGGTGGCGAGCGCACAGGCCGACGCCCACGACCTCTGGAGTGCGACGAGCGACGGCGTCCCCGCCGTCGTCGAGGAGCGCTTCGGCGACCTTGGCGACCTCCTCGCACAGATAGACGACCACCGAACGGCCGTCGGCGAGGCCGTCGATTCGCTGGCGGACGACGCCGACCCCGGCGCGACCACAGCCACGGACGCGATCAGCGAGTCCGAGTACGCCGCAAAGCGGGACCAGTTCGGCGCCGAGCACGAGACGGCGGGGGCGGTCCGCGAGGCCCTCGAGTCGACCCGGGAGGGCATGTCCGACTTCGGGAAGGGCGCCGACTACTACGTGGACGGCCAGCTCAGCAACGCGGAGATCGAGTTCTGGTCCGCGTTCGGAACGTTCCAGGATGCCAGGGACGTCGTCCCCGAAGAGCCGCCCCCCGACTACGACGCGCTCGTGGCGGACCTCGACTCGTTTCTGGCGACGGTCGAGGAAGTCTCGGACCTGCTCGAACGGTCCGCGAGACTCGGCCGCGAGAAGGTCAGCGAGGACGAGGCGCAGGCGGTCCTCGAGGAGTCCGACCTGGCTTCCGACTCGCCGTCCGCCAGCGACCTGCTGGAGTGGCTCCAGAACCGGAACTGACCACCGCCGGCGAGGGTCTGCCGGCACCCGGAGAGGGTGGGCCTCCGTCCCGGCCATTCTCAATTTTCGGGAGGGTCCGGTGTACTTTACCCGGACCTGGCCGTACCTCCGTCTGGAATGTACCAGGTACTCGTCGCCATCGACGGGAGCGAGGAGCGTGCACTGGCCCAGGCCGACGCCGTCGTGGACCTCGCGGACGGCCGCGACGACGTCGGGGCCGTCCTGCTACACGTGTTCAACGACAACCCGGAGGGGGCGTCGGTCCACCAGATCGGCGCGGTCAGGCGGGCCCGCGAGCGACTCGAGGACGCCGGCGTCGACGTCTCGCTGGCGGAGGCCAGCGGGGATCCCGCCGAAGAGATCCTGGTGTCCGCCGGGGAAGTGGACGCCGACCTCGTCTCCGTGGCCGGCCGCAAGCGCTCGCCCGCGGGGAAGGTCCTGCTCGGGAGCGTCTCCCAGCAGGTGCTGCTGAACGCCGACCGTCCGGTACTGTTCACGACCACCCAGGAGAGCACCTGACGCCAGTTGCACGGGGCGAACTCGTTTTCGTGGGGGTACCGACTAGATGCATCCACCCAACTGCCGACCGGGACGTTTCTATCGCACAACAATTATGTCCCCCCGATATTAGTAATTAAGACATCTAGATGAGAAACGTTGACGATTCTGCCCCGTCGTCGACCCCACCGGGGACGGATCCGGTGATCCGCGTGGCCGGACTCCGGAAGACGTTCGGCGACGCCGAGTCGGCCGTGACCGCCGTCGACGACGTCGCGTTCGAAGTACCCCGGGGGACCGTCGTCGGATTGCTCGGGCCCAACGGTGCCGGCAAGACCACGACGATCAAGTGCTTGCTGGGCCTGGTTCGTCCGGACGCCGGCACCGTCGAAGTCGCGGAGCAGGACGTCACCGAGCGCCCGAGGCACGCCTACGAACGGATCGGGGCGATGCTGGAAGGCGCCCGGAACGTCTACTGGCGGTTGACCGTCCGGGAGAACCTCGCGTTCTTCGCGGGACTGGGCGGGGACGACCCGGCGGACCTGCGGGACCGACACACGGAACTGATCGAGACGTTCGACCTCGAAGAGTTCGCGGACGCGACGGTCAACGAACTCTCCCGTGGGATGAAACAGAAGGTGTCGCTGGCGACGACCCTCGCCCGCGACGTCGACGTGGTGTTCATGGACGAACCCACGCTCGGACTGGACGTCGAGACATCGCTGGAACTCCGCTCGACGCTCTCCGAACTGGCCACCGACGAAGACGTCACGATCCTCCTGTCTAGCCACGACATGGACGTGATCGAGGCCGTCTGCGACAGCGTGATGGTCCTGAACGACGGGTCGGTCGTCGCCCACGACGACGTCGACTCGCTCCTGGACGTCTTCCGGACCCAGCAGTACGAGGTTACCCTCGAACCCCCCGTCGACGCAGACGTCAGGCGACGACTCGAGCGGACGGTCGGCGCCGACTGTACCGCGGGCGACGAGCGGGTGACCGTCACGTTCACCGCGACCCGGGGCGACGAGATGTACGACGTCATGGCGGTACTGGCCGAGACCGGCCAGGACCTCCGGGATGTCGAGTCCGTGGAACCCGACCTCGAAGAGGTGTTCCTCCAGTTGACGGACACGGGCGCGGGCGACGGGGACGACGCACCGACGGACGAGGCACCTGACCGCCCCGTGGCTGACGACGAGGAGACCGGCAGTACCTCCAGACAACGACCGGGAGGGACCGAAGATGACTGAGTCAGGGGCGGCGATCAGGACGAGTGAGAGCGACGGTCCCTCACTGGTCGCGTTGCTGAAAGTGCTGACGTACAAGCAGGTCATCCTGCTGCTCAGGTATCCGGTCAACACCGCGAGCCAGTTCGTCGGGCTGGCGGCGCTGTTCGGCATCGTGTTCTTCGGCGGGAAGGCCGTCGCCGGGGCGGCGCTGACGGACTCGCTCGACGGCATCATCGTCGGGTTCTTCCTCTACTCGCTGTCGATGGTCGCGTATTCGGGGCTGTCGTGGAACGTCACCCGCGAAGCCCAGTGGGGGACGCTGGAGCGACTGTACGTCTCCCCACACGGCTTCAGGACCGTGATGACCGTCAAGGCGGTCGTGAACGTCTGCATGAGCTTCCTCTGGGGGGCGGCGTTGCTCGTCCTGATGATGGCTGCCTCGGGCCGGTGGCTGAGCATCGACCCGGTGACCGTCCTCCCGCTGACGGCCATGACGCTGGGGTCCGTACTCGGCATCGGGTTCGTGTTCGCCGGACTGGCGCTCGTGTACAAGCGGGTCGAGAACGCGTTCCAGCTCGTCCAGTTCGGGTTGATCGGCCTGATCGCCGCACCCGCCGGCAACGTCGAGTGGATGAAGCTCTTCCCCGTCAGCCACGGCAGTTACCTGACCGGCGTCGCGATGGAGCAGGGCGTCCGGCTCTGGGAGTTCCCGCTGGCGGACCTCGGCCTCCTGGTCCTGACCACGAGCTTCTACCTTGCGCTGGGGTTCTACGTGTTCCACCGCGCTATCGGCCGGGCCCGCGACGAGGGACTGCTCGGCCACTACTGACGGCCCTCACTCCAGCAGGAGGACGCTCGGCAGCGCGTCGGGGTCACGGAGTCGCGACAGCGTGTAGGCCACGCCGGAGACGCCGTCGAAGAACGTCGGATTGACGAACTCCGCCCCGTGACCCGGCAGCGAGAGCGCGCCCTCGCCGTCCCGTCGGGCCAGTATCCGGCCCGCGAGTTCGTGGGCGGGGTCGACGTCGCCGCCGGCCCGCCGGGACGCGACGAGCAACGCCTCCGCCCGGCCGGCGTTTCCACAGCAGAGGTTGTCGAGCGGGTCCGGGTCCGCCCGCGCGGTCGCACGGAGCCGCTCAGCCGACTCGGCGACCAGCGCGTCGTCCCCGAGTCGGTCGCCGATCTCGATCCGTGCCAGCGACATTCCGGTCCGGCCGTGACACCACCGGTCCTGGTACGCCTGCTGGCGTGTCGAGTCCGCCCAGTTGGTCCGCGAGGGGTCGAACAACGTCGCCTCGAACGCCAGCGTCTCCCGGACGGCGTCTTCGTAGCGTCCGTCGCCGGTGACGTCCGCCAGCCTGGCGAGCGCGTACGCGATGCCGGTCGTCCCGTGGGAGACGCCGGTGACGGGCCGCCCGTGGTCGACGGTGTACCAGACCCGGTGGCCGTCGTGATCGACGCGGGCGTCCAGCAACCGCTCGCCACAGGCGACCGCCCGGTCGAGGACGTCCGGGTCCCCGAACCGCTCGTAACAGGCCAGCAACCCGAGCAACGTCCCGGCCGTTCCCTCCATGACGTCGAAGGTGTCGTCCCCGGCGAGCAAGTCGTCGGTCACCGCCCGACAGGCGTCGGTTGCCGCCCGCCGGTAGGCGTCCTCGTCGAGCAGGTCCCCGGCGACAGACAGCGTGTAGACGACCGAACCGATCCCTTTCGTTCCGCCGAGACCGACCGAGGCGTCGCCGTCCGCGGCGTCCACGACCGGTTCGATGGCGGTCTCCAGCGACCGGCGGTAGCGGTCGTCACCCGTTACCTCGTAGAGGGCCGTGGCCGCCAGGGCGAGGCCGCCCCGCCCCCAGAACAGGGTCGGATCCGCCGGGACGAAGTTGATCGTCCGGGGAGACTTGCAGATGGAGAGCCACTCCGGCCCGTCTGTGGTCTCGATGCGGGCCTCGAACGCCGTCTCGAAGAGGTCCCCGGCCGCAGCCTGCAGGTCGGCCCCCGTCGACGCCGCTGGCGGGGTAGTCGACGGCGGCGGATCGACGACCTGCCTGATCAGCCAGGTCTGCCGCAGCCGGTCGGTCGCGTCCATGGCGTCGAGTCGGTGCCGGACCCGGTCGTACCCGGACTCGTCGACCCCGACGCCCAGTGACTCCCCGTCGTGGTACAGCGTCCGCTCCCGGGGCGAGGAGGTGAGTCGTGGCACGTCGAACCGGCGGAGCGCACGGCGCTCGGCCTCGTAGATCCGCCAGAACCGGTCCGGGGCGGCCCCGTCGCCGTCGACCAGCGGCGTGGCGAGGTCCTCGAACTCGACCGACAGCCTGGCCCCGTCCCGGAGCGGGTTCCTCGCGACGGCCGACCGCCGCAACACCGCGTACTCCATCGTCGACCGGTAGACGAACCGGTTCTGGACGCCCTCGACCAGTTCCGGCGGGGCGACGTCTTCGAGGAACTGCCCCGACTCGTGCAACCGGCGGATCTCCCGGTGTGCCCCTTCGAATCCACGGACGAGCGCGTCGACGTGCCCGGCCGGCGGGTGAACCTCGCCGTCGACGGACGGCGTGTTGTCCTCGGGACTGACGGTCGCCGCCTCGGGTTCGATCGACATCACGTCCGTGTTGACCGCCTCGACGTCCGGGACGAACTGGTTCTCGAGGGCGACCTGCTCGCCGCTCGCGCCGAACCCGGCCATGTACGCCATGCCCCGCTCGTCGGTCTTCCGGGGGTCCCCGACGTCCCAGGGGAGCAGTCCGGTGAGCAGGACCGACCTGTCGACGACGTGGGTCATCACCGTCCCGTTCGGATCACCGTCCGCGTCCAGCCAGGGGTGAAACAGCGTCTCGCCGTCGACGATCACCGGGTGCTCGCCGTCGACGATCAGGTTCTCGTGCTGGCAGTCGGTGAACCCCAGGACGTACCCCACACAGAGCGTCGCGCCCGCCCGCTCGTAGTAGCGGTCTACGGCCGCCTCGTCCGCCGCTTGCTCGAACTCGACGGGTTCCATCCAGCCGTAGCCCTCCCGCGACAGGAACGCCGGCGTCTCGAACGACGGCGTCGGGAGGTAATCGTTCAACCTGTCGAGGACGGTGTAGAAGGCGATCCCGGCGTCGACCGGCCGGGGTTTGTAGATGGCCTCGCCGGTCTCGAACGTGACCCGGAACGGGACCCTGCCGTCCGCGTGCGTGTCCGTGCTGAGCGGTTCGAGTTCCGTGACCGGCCCCTCGATTCCGAACCGCGACCGGAGCGCCGGTCGGTCGGCCTCGATGCGACGGGATACCTCCGTGACGGCTACCATCCAGGAGTCGATCACCTGGGCGAGAAACCGCGACAGCACGGGATACTCCAGGCAGACGTTCTCGAACCCGTCGTCGAAGACGGCACCGAGGAACTGTTCGTAGAGTTCCGTCGGCGGATCGTCGAACGCGTCCGGGTCCGCGGTGGCGAGGTCCGGGTCGAAGTGGTCGACGAAACTCTTGAACTCGACGTACAGCGGTCGGACCGAGACCATCTCCAAGCGGGACACCAGCCAGTCGACTGCCGGGGGCAGCGCTTCGTCGGGGACGGTCTCCGCAGGGAGTCGGTCCCGCGCGAACTCGGCCACCGCGGCCAGCAGTTCCGCGAAGGGAACCTCCGCTCGGTCGGTGACGACGTTCGCGTCGTCCGGTCGCCCCGACTGCACGTGCTCGACGAGCGCGTCCACGGTGTCCACCCAGTCCGGCAAGGGTTCGTCGTCGGGCCACCGCGTCGCGGTGACCGCCTCCCTGACGTCGGTCTCGGAGAGTCCTTCGGCGTCCAGTCGTGCCCGGAACGCATCCTCGTCGGGATACAGGTCCCGCCACTCCTGGAGGAGCTGGCCCGGTGGGATCGAGGGGCCCTCGCCCGGAACGTTGGGTGGTCCCTCGATCCGTTCGAACAGCGTCCGCGCTCGCCCTGCCATCGACCGTCGTTGTCGTGGGGTAAGTCCGTCGTCCATCGGATGCTCGAGTGTCGCTGGGAGTCGTCGGTGATCGAGAACCGTCCGCTACCGGTGATCACGTCGCCGTTCGGCGAACGTGTCGGGGAGATTCCGCTCGCGTTTCGACCTCGGCCCGAAAAACGCGAGTTTGATCGCCGTAGTCGATCTCACGATCGACAGTCCGCTCGCTCTAGTAGGTACTCGTCCAGGAGCAGGTCCACGAGCACGTCCAGGAGCAAGGGTCCGCTTCGGCGGTCTGGTCGGTGTCCTCACCGAACGCCGGGAGGAACTTCGCCAGGTCGAACTCGCTGTCGAACGTGTTCTTTTTCGAACTCTGTGCAGCGGCACGTCCGTCGATCACAACTGACATGCGTTCTCCCTTGGCGCTCACCTACGTTAACGCTTTGGAACTATAATATTTTGAATAAGAAGTTATAATCCACTACTATAATCGGGGAAATCGACGGGGGAAGCCGCCGGACGGACCCTGGAACGACGACGCCACGGATTTCGGCTCCGGGCGGCGGGAATCTCGGGGTACGCGAACCCGGATTCAGGCCGCGCAGTTGATCGGCCCGACCTCCGGTTCGGTCGCCTCGGCGTCGCTCTCGATCCGGCGTTCGCCGCGGTTGATCGAGCCGATAGTCCCGTAGTTCGGCGGCTCCTGGGGGGCGTCGGTCGTCAGGCGGTCGACGAACTCGTCCTGGTCGAGTCCAAGCAGGTCCAGTTCGTCCCGGAGGTCACCCAGTCGCGCCGACACCGGTTCGCCCGGCGACCCGACCTCGAAGCGGTTGTCCTCGGTCACCGAGACGTGGCCGGGCAGGACCGTGGTGTCCCCAGGCAGGGCAAGGATTGTCTCGTGCAACGTCTCGTACAGTAACCTCGCACCGCGTTCGGCCTCGGCCTCGCCGAACTGCAGTTCCGTCCGACCCACCGACTCGACGAACAGCGTGTCCGCGCTCAACAGGTAGTCCTCCGCGTGGAGGACGACCATCTCGGCGGTGTGGCCGGGCGCGTGTAGCGCCTCGATTTCCCGGCACCCGACCTCGATCACGTCGCCGTCTGCCAGCGGTTCGACGTCGAACGCCACGTCGGCAGCCGCGCCCAGGTAGTACGGGACGTCCAGCGCCGCGGCCAGATCCCGGCCGCCGGAGACGTGGTCGGCGTGGACGTGCGTGTCGATTACGCCGGTGATCGTGAGGCCCTTCCCACAGACGGGCACGACCGGCCCCCCGCCGGCCGCCGATTCGACCGCCCGGATCTGGTCGGCGGCGGCGCCCTCCCGGGGGTCGTAGGGGACGTTCACCGCGCCGGGGAGGTGCTAGGCCCGGAAGTCGTCCTCCTCCCGGGTGTCGACGATGGTGAACGACTAGCCGGCGTCGAGTCGGTCGGCCAACTCCTCGGCGGTTACCTGGTCGACCATGCCGCCGGTTGGGACTGTAGCGGTTTAGGGGTCTCGCGGAACGGGAACACGTCACCGACAGCGAGCGGACGGTTGTCTGGAAGACGGGGGCGTCCGAGGGCGAGCGGCCCGCCGAACGGGCCGGCGCGTCGTAGCAGGCCGGCGCGTCGTCGTCATCGCGGTCGGTAGCTCCCGTCTGCGCGCTCCGCGAGGCCCAACAGCACCGCCCACTCCAGCAACCGCCGGACCCGCTCGCGCCAGGTTCGCTGCCACCCCGCCCCCTTGTGCCGTTCCCACTCCGGGACGTGCTGCTCGAACCGGTCGAACGCCTCCTCGGGCGATAGTCGCCCCTCCGCCGCCAGCGCGTCCAGCACCTCCCGCGCGCCGAACACGCCCCCGCGGAACGACTCGGCCAGCGTCTCGCGGTCGATCTCGGCCCGGGTGCGGGTGAAGCCGCTGGTGCCCTCCTCCACGAGACCGAGCGCACGCAGGAACGTCAGCCAGGTCCGGGCCGTATCGCGGCTGTCCAGGTCGAGTCGCTGCTCCAGGCGGGCACAGCAGTCGTCCTCGGTGCCGGGGACCAGCGGCACCGCACGCTGGGCCCGCTCCACCGTCTCCAGGTCCCCGGGCGGTTCCGGAACGGGCTTGAGTCGCATCACTCGAAGCTCTCCCCGAGGACGTCCTCGCTGGTGTCGCCCAGGGCGTAGGTCGGCCCGCCGAGCACGTCGACGGTGACCTGCGCCGGCCCCACCAGGTCCTCCGGGAGCGCCTCGAAGTCCCAGTCGGCGTCCTCGAAGACCTCGACCAGCGGGCGGCCGTACTCCGCGCCGGCGGAGGAGGGCACCTCGTCGAAGCGGTCGAAGTCGGCGGCGACTTGCAGGTGGACCTGCCCGCCGTAAGCGACCGCGTCGGTCGTCCGGCCGATAGCGGTCGCCTCGTCGTAGCTGACGGGCGCGACCGGGGTGCTCCCCGTCGCGGTGACGATCTCGGTCGGGTCATAGCCCAGTTCCGAGAGCCGGAAGACCGCGAGTTCGGCCGCGCGGGCGGCCGCGGTGACGGACCCGGCGACGCTCCCCGTGGCGTACGCCAGAAGGAACGTCGCGGAGGGTTCGACGCCGGCCCGTTCGGCGACGTGTTCGGCGACCGTCTCGTCGGGCAGTTCGGTCGACTCGACGGCCAACGCCGTGAGGTCGAACTCCTCGCGGTAGCCCATCCGGTCGTACTCCTCTTCGACGCCGACCAGCGCCCGTGCGGGGCCCGATCCCAGCCCCTCGAACTCCTCGACTGCGAGTTCCCACCCGGCCTTCTGGCTCCCGAGAAGCGCGAGTCCGGGGTGGTCGGTCGTCAGTTCGACGACCGGCCGGGGCGTGCCCGCGACGGTCTCGGTGCGGGCCTGGAGGGTGGCCAGCCCGGCGGTCTGGATCTCCGCGAGCAGGAGACCGGCCTCGATGCCGCTCTCGACCTCGACGCCGAAGTCGAGGACGGTCGCTTCGTCGTCGAGTTC
This sequence comes from Halobacteriales archaeon QS_1_68_20, assembly GCA_003021085.1. GTDB lineage: Archaea > Halobacteriota > Halobacteria > Halobacteriales > PXRE01 > PXRE01. The sequence goes on from PXRE01000006.1 coordinate 133,622, forward strand.
GTGGACGGCCACGTTCAGTTCGTCGGCGAAGTCCAGCGCCTCGTCGACGAGTTCGATGGCCATCCGGTTGAGGCTGTCCATACCCCGGGTTCGGCGGCCCGCGTCAAAGGGCTTGCCAGTCCGGCCGGAGACGGGCGACCGACTGGACGTCGACCATATATGAATATATGTGCATATTCTCATATATACCCGCTCGACCGCCGCAGTGGCGCGCGCTGGCGCGGCCTCCGTGGCGCGCCGGACACGCGCGAGGGACGAGTAACGCAAGGAGCGCTCGCAGGGCGCGACTGAGTAACGCAGTCGGCTGGGGAGGGGTGTGGCGATTAGTGGTTGGTCCGGGTGGGACTGAACGGGCCTCTCGCGCTGCCCCCGAGTCGAGCGCGCGGGGGCTTTCTGCGTGTTGCTGTCCGAGTTACCGTCGGCAGAGAGCGCGCGGGGGCTTTCTGCGTGTTGCCAGCCACGGACCCGTCCCCAGAGAGCTCACAAAGGCTTTCGAAACAGTCCGGCCAACGACGTCGGCTACGTTGAACACTGCCAGGACGGACCCGCCAACCGAACGTCTTCGGGACAACGGACTCCACCGTACAGGAGCGAGGAAGAACCGATGAGCGAACCGGCCAACGTCGACCGCGAACTGGACGTCCGGACCATCGACGGCGAACCGTTCGGCGACATCGTGGCCGCGCTCGAGGACCTCGGGGACGGCGAGCGCCTGCGACTGGTCAACAGCTTCGAGTCGGTGCCGCTGTACGACGTCCTCGAGGACCGCGGGTTCACCTACGAGTCGACGCAGGTGGCCGACGACGAGTGGCACGTGCTGGTCGAACCCGCGGGATAGCCACCATCGGCCCCGGGATTCTCAATCGACGTCGCCCTCCGGGATTGCCCCTTCGTCTGTGCCCGACCCGTCAGCGGAGGCCCCAGTCCCTCCCGACCAGGGCGTGCCGAACACGATAGCCGTCAGCGAGTGGGGGCTGTGTCGTCGCAACACCGGGACCACGTTGACGAGAAAGAGCACCGCACCCAGGGTGACGAGCAGGCCGGCGAGTGCGCTGACGGTCGGGAGACTGGCCCACTCCGCGACGACGAGGAACCCGGTCCCGACCAACAGCGTGACGAAGTCCGCGAAGGCGATGTGGTCGTCGTAGCGGTCGTCGATCATGGGGACGGCTTCGAACCCCAGGCGGTCGGTGTAGCGGTGGATCCAGACGACGAACGGGACGACGTGGTACAGCGTCCCGAGGACGACGAACCCGACCCGCGCCCGGCAGGAGCAGGTGGGTCGTCCCCGCGGCGCCGAAGCGGGTCGTCCGCGCCAGGGGGTCGGCCAGCCACGCCGGGACGGCCAGGACGGCCCACAGGCCCAGCGCCGCCGCGACGACCGCGTACCGGCGGTGCATCGGCGTCCACGCGACCTGCATCTCCCGGAGCCGCCGGGCGAGCACGACGGCGAACCCGGCCAGCGAGGCGGCGACGAGCAGACCGCCGACCCGGGCGAGGGGCGCGTAGGCGGGTAGCCGCCCCGCGGCGAGCGACGCGACGCCGACGGGGTAGGCGACCTCCTCGAACCACCGGAGCGGCACGTCGACGCCGTGGAGTTCGGTCTGGGTGAACATGGTCGCGAGCTGGTACAGCGCCCCGAGGACGGTGGTCAGCACCGCGCCGAACACCGCCAGCGTGGCGTGGACACCGAGTACGTTCGCGCGCGAAGTGGCGGGGAACGGGGTCGAGATTCACGAGGTCGTCGTGGAGCGGTCGCCCGACGACGGGTAACAGGTTCCGACCTTCCCCTGACCGTCGCAGTGACGTCTTCCTGGCGCCCGCATCGCTTTCTCGACGGACGCGCCGCTGCGGGCCATTGCGCGTTCACGAAGAAAACCGCGAAGAACGGATGTCCCAGAGTCGGGGGTTACCCGAACATGTCCCGCATGTACCGATAGTTAGTACTAACATCTGGGGAACTGACTGGCAGGTATGGTCGACGTAAACGATGCCAGTGGGATGGGAAAGCAACTCCAGCGCCAGTGGGAGTTGCTCGAGGAGGCCGACATCCCCGACGCCGACCGGGCCGCCATCTCGGCGTTCGTCACCCACCGCCGGGAGATCGAGGACACCGCCCGGTCGACCCGTCGGACAGACCTGAGCAACCTCCGGTGCGCGAGCGAGCGCGCGGACGTGCCGCTCACCGAGATGGACCTGGCCGACGTCCGGGACCTGTTCGACACCCTGACGACGTCGCGCGATCAGGGTGGCTACGGCCTCGACCCCTCGGGCAGCGGCATGTTCGACTACAAGCGCGCGCTCCGCGTGTTCTTCGACTGGCTGGACGGCGACCCCGAGTACGGCGACTACCCGTTCGCCGACCGGATCACCCTCCCCGACCGCGACGTCCAGGGCGCGGCCACCGAGGACGAGATGCTGACGCCCGAGGAGGTCGAGCGGCTGAAGGACGCCGCGAACCACCCGCGGGATCGCGCGCTCATCGCCCTCCTGGCCGACGTCTGCCCGCGGGTGACGCTCCTGCTGGGGTTGCGGGTCGGCGACGTCTCCCTGGACGGGGACGAACCGTGGTTCCGACCGAACCCGAACGTCGAGGACGGCCACAAGGGCGTCGACGACGACCCCATCCCGATCCTCTACTCGCGCGGCGAACTCCGGTCCTGGGTGAACCAGCACCACCCCGACCCGCGGGATCACGCGCCGCTGTGGCCGGTCCTGAAGGGGTACGACCGCGAGAACCCCCAGCAGTGCGCGCTCGGTGACGATCGCCTTCGGGACCTGCTGGCGGAGTGCGCCGACCGCGCCGACCTGGACAAGCCGGCCGAACCCCACCACTTCCGCCGGGTCGCGCTCACCCGGATGTCCAACAGCGACCGCCTCACCCCGCAGGAGATCACCCACATCGCCGGCTGGGCGAGCCAGCAGATGCTCGAGGTCTACGACTACACCACCGCGGAGGAGCGCAACGCCGCCATCCACGAGACCCTGGGGTTCAGCGACGGCAAGTCCGGCGACGGGACCGACCTCGACATGGACCCCGTCGCCTGCCCGAACTGCCGGACGAAGGTCCCCTCGGCGGCCCACTTCTGCCCGCAGTGCGGCGCCGCCGTCGACGAGGTCGTCAAGTCCGAGGTCGAAGACCGCAAGCGCCGGGCGACCGAGCAGAGCATCACCGCCGACGACCCCGACGCGGCCGTCGTCTACCAGAAGCTCGCCGAGCGCCTCGACATGGACCCTGAGTTCGTCCGACAGGCGTTGAGTGACGACGCCGGTCATGCGGACTCGCCCTCCTGAGCGTCGAGGTCGGCCAACCAGGCGTCGATCGTCTCCCGCAGCTTCTCGTCGTCGGTCTGGTCACGAACCTGTTCGACGAGGTCGCGGTGCTCGCTTGCGAACTCGTCCGGGTCTTGCTCGAGCGCGTTTCGAATGTGGTCGGTAGTGGCGTTCACGATGATTCCCCCCTGTGGTCGAGCATGGCGAGGTCGCGATCCAGTTCTTCAAGCGTCTCCGAGTCGTGGTCGGCGGTGAGGACGGCCGCGCCATCTCCAGTGTCGAACAGCCAGACGCCGTCGCCCTCCTCCAGCAACGACAGGTCGACGCCGTGCTGGTCGGCGCGGTAGCTGGCCTCGATCTCGACCTCCTCGTCGAGCGCCTGGTCCGGGTCGTCGTCGGCGACCTCGCTGCCCTGGTCGTTCTCGCTGACCTCGTCGACGTCGTCGGCCTCGTCGTGGACCCGGCCCTCGTGGATGGCGAGGCCGCGTTCGCTGTCGAACTCGTCGCCGCACGTCTCGCAGGCGTGCGTCTCGGCCTCGTCGTCCTCCGGCGCGTCCTCGGCGTGACCGTCGCCGGCCTCGCTGGACCCTCGCGCACGCTGCTCGCGCGTGCCCTCGTCCTGGACCAGCAGGGGACCGGCGTCCACCTCGTAACCGCGGTCGCGAACGTGTTCCACGGCGGCCGCGAATCCCCACAGCGACGTGTAGTGCAGGAACCGCCCGTTGTGCGGGCCGAACTTGTCGACCTCGAGGCGGCCGTCGTCGGTGGTCGACGCGTCGAAGGCGTACGACCGCGCGCTGGCGTCCTCGCCTTCGGGGTCGACACGGACGGCCACCGACACCGCCTCGATCTCGCCGGCGTCGCTGCGGGACTCCTCGTAGCTGGTGATCGCCGTCGTGACGTCGGCCATCAGGCACCCACCCCCCAGGCGATGAGCACCGCGACTGCCAGCAGGACGATGCAAGCGGCCCCGAACAACAGCGGGCCCACCGGGACGCGGGCGCGATTTGCTTTCAGGGTCGTTTGGTTCGTCGGTCGCTCCCTCCCGACGTACTCGAACTCGACGACCGTCACGACCTTCTCGGGGTCCCAGGCACCTTCGCCGTACACTCGCTCGTAGCCCTCGCGGAAGTCCTCGAGATCTTCGTAGTCGCCCTCCTTCTGGGCGTCCTCGTCGGTCATTTCCCCGAGCGACTCCTCGTACGTATCGAGTACGCGGATGTAGCAGTCCGCCTCTTCGTCGGACGTGAACAACGCCGTCGTCGCCGCGACGACAGTCCCCACGTTCGGCCCGGAGTAGTTCTCGTCCCACTCCCGGCGCGTCACGGTCTTGCTCCCGCTTCGGATCAGCGGGATGTGGTATTCTTTAAATAGCATCCTCTGACCCCTCCAGTTGAGCAACGTCCATCCCACCGTCGGCGATGTAGACGTCGCCGTGTTCGTCCCGCTCGATGGTCGCCCGCCGGTCGACGCTCGCCTCGGCCAGCGTGTCCAGCGCGTCGGTCAGGCGGTCGGTGTCGCCGTCCGGGCAGTAGACCGCGCCGTGCTGGTGGCGGATCCGCAGCGTGTCAGGTTCGAGGAGTTGGTCGGCGGCGCCGCCACCAACCCCGATGAGGCGGACGTGGCCCGTCTCGACTGGGTGGACCGTCCACTCCTCGACGCCCTCGGTGGAGCGGACCCGGATGCCGTCGATCTGCTCCCGGGCGTCGACGACCGCGGGGTCGACCTCGCCCGTCCCTTCACCGGGCATGGCCCACCTCCTCGGGCGAGACGGGGTCGTCGAAGTGGTTCTTGCAGCAGTCGCAGAAGTAGTCCCCGTCGTACTCCCGCTTGTTCGGCCCGCCATGGACCTGCGTTTTGACGGAGATGTTGTACGATCCACAGTGGGGGCAGCGCTCGCGTTCCTCGGCCGGCGTGGAACTCGGCGCGCGACGGGCCGCGTCGAGGTCGAAGTCGTCCGGGATGCCGGGCGCGACGGGACGCTCTCCGTTACTCGCCACCGTCCTCACCTCCTTCCAGCGTGGCCGCCTCAGCGAGTTCGGCGGCCTCGTCGATCAGGTTCTGGTCGAAGCCTGCGATACCTGCCTCCCTGGCGATGTCCGCCGGGGCCAGATCGCCGCTTGTCCGCATCGACGCCTGGAACAGCCGGTCGAACACGTCCCGGGCGACCATGCGGTAGACGCGGTCGACGCCGTCGACGTTCTCGTACTCCGGGCGGCCCAGCCGCGACGAGGGGAAGTCGTAGGACTTCGTCGGCTTGCTGTCCACGCTGGCGACGTAGACGCAGGTGTAGACGGGGTCGGCCGGGCGAGCGCGGAGGCGACCGTTGCCGGTGTTGCCCAACAGGTCGTAGTCGTTGCGCTCGCTCCAGGCGTCGGCGCGGTCCGCGGCCTTCCCGACGACGACCATGTTCCGGCCGTTCGCCAGGTCGACCACCGGATCGCCGATCTTGAAGTCGTCCGCCAGCGGGTCGACCGGTTCGGGAGCGGCCTCGATGGTGGTCCGGCGCGCATCGTCCTGGGCGCCGTGGTCCTCGAAGTCACCGAGGTCACCGTCACTCGCCATCGTCGGCACCTCCTGACTCGTCGGCCGATTCGCCGATCCGCACCTCGACATCGCCCTCTCGGATCGGGTCCTCGTCACCGTAGATACCGTACGCCAGGATGTCGTCCCGACGGAGCCAGTGCGGGTCCGAGTGGCCACCAACCCGAACGAAGTCGCCGTCGACCTCGCTGATGGGGGCGACCTGCCACTCCCCGTCGGCTCTCCAGGCCACGAGGTGGCCCTGCCCAAGTTCGAACGTCGCGGGGACGTCGTCGCTCATGCGTCACCTCCCGACTCGTCGAGCGTGGTCTGCTCCGCCTCCTCGTCGTCCTCGGGGACGAACGCGAACGGGAGGAGTTCCTGTTCGACGAACCGGCAGAACACGGCGTGCGTCCAGTCCCGCCAGATGGCGACGTAGCCGCTCCGGTAGACGACGCCGCGGGCGACCGTCCCGCGCCAGTCGCGCTCGAAGCCCAGGCCGATCGTCGCCTCGCGGGCGTCCGTCGGGTGGGCGTCCTGGTGGTAGCTGATGCGCGCGCCCTCGCCGTCGTCGCGACCGACCATCCAGGTGTCCAGAAGGCCGTCCTCCTCGTCGGCCTCCCAACTGCGCCCCAGCGACTCGACGTCGATCGCCAGTTGCTCGGGACGCTCATTGGTCTGGGACGCGATCACGTCGAACGGGAAGGCGAACTCACCGCTCCCGTAGACGGATTCGGCGACGACCAGCCCCGAACCGGTGACGTCGGCCACCCACTCGCTGGTGACCTCCTGAGGGACCTCGTCGCTGGTGGTCAGGATCGTGCCGTTAGGCGCGACGTCGACGTCGACGCGGGTGCGAGTGACCCGGCCGGCGGCCACGCCGTGCTGGACGACGCTGCCGCCGTCAAGGTTCTGTTGCGTGTCACGCACGTCGAGCGCGGGCGGGCTGCCGTCGTTGGACCACGTCTCCAGCGGGTCCTCCGCCGGCGACTCCAGCAGGGCGAGCGTGCCGGCGATCACGCCGACTCACCCCCGGTGCGCGCCTCGACGGCGTGCATCACGCCGGCGACGCCCGACAGTTCGGGGCCGGCCTCGACCAGCCCGCCGCGCTTGTCGTACTCGACGACGTCGGCCTCGTCCAGCTTGTCGAGGTGGCACTGGTAGAGCCCGACGTACACGCGCTTGCGGTCGTCGGAGGGGACCTGCTCGGGGTCGACGCCGGTCTCGCGGGCGGCGACTCGCTCGGCCAGCTCGCCGATCGCGAGCGCGCCGTACTCGTCGATCAGGTCCACCACGTGGCGCCGGCGCGAGTTCTGCAACAGTTCCTGGACGCGAGTGGCCGTCAAGCTCGTCGGGGACTCGCCGGGCTCGCCGTAGCGCTCGACGAGCCAGTGCCCGATACGAGCCAGTAAGCTACGCTTATCGGCCGAACTCGAAAAAGAGGGGTCCGCGGCCGTCATGCCGCATCGCCCCCCTCCCGGCGGCGGCGCTGTTGTCGCTCGAACTCGGCCGGCGACGGCCCGGCGTAGTGGCCGCCGCGGGGTCGAAGCTGCTCCTTACCAGCGTTAGCAAGTTGGTTACTTTTATCAGTCGGTCCGACCTTTTCTGATGTGGTCTTGCGGTTTGGCATGGTTGTCGGTCGCAAGGCCACCCACCCGCGCGGCCGGGTTCAGGTGGTGCTGTGGTCGGCCGCGCGGCGAGTGGTTACTTGGCGGGCGGTTCCTGCGTAGCATCGGCTTCCTCCAGGAGGTCGTCGAACTCCCCGCTGTCCTCCAGGAGAAAGCGGACGCGGATGGCCTCACGGACGTAGGCGGCCCGACTCTTCGTCGACGGCCGCCGGTCGTCGGCCTCGGCTTGCATTTCGTCCGGCATCGGGATGCTCGGGTTCGCCATCCATTACCTCGTTTGGCAAGTTACCAACTTAGGTGTTTCCCTCGGTAGGTTCCTGGCAAGGTTATACATGGGGTACCTTTTATAATCCTCACTTGCTAAACCGCTAATATGCCAACTCCCAGCTTCCAGATCGACGAGGAGCTGTTGGACGAGTTTGATGAGGTAATTTTCCAGAAGAAGGCGGCCGGCGAACTGCCGCGGGACGCCTCCCGGAGCGACATCCTCCGCCAGCTCGTCGAGGAGTACGTCGAGGGAAACAGGAATTCCTCGCTGACGCCGACAGCGACGGCTGACTGACATCTACTCCGGCCCCTCCCACCGGACCCTGTCCCACGCGATCGTCTCCCCGGTTTCCTTGTCGAGGAGCTCGTGATAGTGCGGGTCGTCGACGTCGTGGGCGTTCGCACAGGCCCGGCACCACACGCCGCCGTTCGTGGGCTCGATCGTCGTGTGCCCCCGCGGACACCCGTATCGCCACCGGATCGTCGGGTCAGACGTGTCGATCTCCACCCGGGGCCTGGCCTCGGCGGCCCTGCCCCCATCGGTTTGCCCCTGTGACATGGCCGGTAACCAGTTGGGGAGAAACCGGTTTGAAGCCGATTCGATAGCGGAGTGGAAGTGGATATACTTCCACTCCGCGTCCTCGGCGGAGGTGTAGCCGGTCACTCGGCGCCGTCGTGCGTCTCCCGCCACCACTCGCTGTGGACATCCTGCTGGTCGCAGTCGGGGGCATGTTCGATCTCGTCGACGTTCGAACCGGCGTGCCAGCACCCCAGACAGATCACCTCGCCCGTCGGCGCGTGGACCTTGTGGCCGTCGACGTCGACGGGCGTCCCCGAGCGGGCGAGCGCGAACTCCGTGTCCGGATCCGCGAACGAGTCCGCCATCAGCGCACCTCCACCACCAGGTGCGGCGGGTCGCCCCGCGGGGAGACGTCCGCGAGGACGGTCATACACCGGGGGAGCGGGTCGACGCCGGCGTCGCTCCCGCCAGCGCTGGTCACCGCCATCACTCGGCCTCCTGGACCGGGAGGATCCCGGCGCCGTCGTGGTGCTGCCGGAATCCCTCCTCGCAGATGTGACCGACGACATCCTCGTGGATGTTGGCGCCGCACCGGCGGCATCGCCCGACGACGTCCGCGTCACCGTGGTCGAACTCATCGTCTGTCTCCGGATCGCGACCGAGTTCGTCGCCCTCGGGGATCGCCATCATCTCGGTGACAGTGATGAGGCGCGGCATCGTCACGCGCCCTCCTCGCCCTCGCAGTCCAGACACGCCGCGCCCTCGCGGTAAAGCGTGTCGTGGGTCGCGCAGTAAGCGATCTCGTCGTTGGGCGTGCCGACCTCGTCGCCAGCGCCGACGTCGAGCAACGTGGTGACCGCGATACGCCGGCCCATCGTCACTCGCCCTCCGTCCTGTCTGTATCCACGTCCGGGTGCCGGTCGAGCACCGCCACGAAGTTATCGACCGTCGTGGCGCTCGCCTCCTCGGCCGCGCCGGCGGGTGGGTAGGTCACTCGCGGGAGGGAGTCGATACCCAGGCGGGCGGGGACCCAGCGTTCGACCGCGCGCTCGCCGTCGACGCTCAGGTAGAGGACCGAGACCGCCTCAGTCGTACCCTCGACCCCAGGGCCATCGTGGAGCACGCCCTGGACCCGACCGACCGCGTAGAAGCGGTCACCGGTGGCGTCCTCGGGGGCAGCCATCGTGTCGATCTCCGCGCGGGTGAGCGGGCGCGCCTGCCCGACCGCACGAAACGTTGCATCGTCGGAACCGTTTTGTCCGGTGTGAACGTTGGTAGACATGCTTCGTTTCCAGCGAAGCGCGGTCGGGCGTGCTGCAACACGCCCCGGCCAGTTTCTGCCGGCGTCCCGCGCTTCTTACCTAACAGTCTATTCGCCAGCACCTTATACCTTACGCTATACGGTATACACTTATTTTCGTATATACTATTTTCCGTAACTTACTTACGCTATCCCGTATACTTACGACATGGGGTAATATATGGGCAGCACACAAACAGCCGACGTAATGAGCGACGAGGGTCGCGCGCTTCTGACCGAGCGCGAGCGCGAGATTATCAGTGGCGAAGCCGACGTCACGGACAACTACCGGTACAAGGTTGAGAGTACAGTGCGAAATCGTGTCAAAAAGAAGCTGGCCGACGACGTCGAAGTCCTGAAGGAGCACTTGCCCGACGTCCACGAACTCGTGATCGAGAAGGTGTGCGGCGACGATGTCGAGTGACAATGACTCGCCGATCGGCCATCGCAGTTTCCCGTCGACGACATCGACGTGCGCGGCCACGTTCGAGGCACCAACCACGGTCAAGGGGCCGTCATCGAGGTCCTCCTCGTGGTCGTCGACCCACTTTTGCGCGAACGAGACGTCCGAGTCAGGGAGTCGACGCAATACCCTGCCGAGAATGGATCGACGTGATAAGATTCGAGTGGATGTTACTACCCCAGGTCAGAGCCCGCCGGCTGCAACTGCGACCTCTGCCTCAATCGACCCCTCGGGCTCGGTGCCGTAGACCGGTGTGTTGTCGAACGAAACCCAATAGTCTCCTGTATTTGCGGCCTGGATGATGGCCGTCTCCTCGTCGACCCCCTCTTTGGAGAGGTTCGACACGAAGGGAACATCGTTCCCGTTCCGGTACGCCTGGATGTCCTGGTCCCTGATCGTGTAGACATCGATTGGCCCGCCCGAGATACTCCGAACGGCGATACCGAGCCCGGCGTTACCGTAGACGTACATCCCCTGGGCGGTGTACTCGCCGGGGTCGAGTTGGATTCGTCCCTCGATGAGTTCGCCGTTGTTCTCGGTCTGGACAGAGCGCTCCTCCCAGGCGGCCTCGCCGGCGGCGCGATGCTCGGAGTCGTCTGACCCCGACTCCGCCCAGGTAGCGAAACCCACGCCGACGACGACGAGCAATCCGATCAACACCTCTCGCCGCGAGGTACCACTGTCCTGTTGGCCAGCAGAACGCTGGCCTGGGTCGACACCGCCCTGGCCGACTGGCCCCTGGGACGGTGGCTGGCCCAGGTCTTGCTCACGAGAACGGTTCGGCGGCTGTCCTTGACCCTGGTACTGGGGAGGTTGCTTCGGGGGCTGACCCGCGGCTCCTTGACCCGCTGGCTCATGGCCGGGCCTGGCCGCCCCCTCAACGACCGGCGCACCGCAGCGGTCGCAGTAGTTCGCCTCTGCCGGGAGATCTGCCCCGCACTGGTGGCAAAATCGTGAAGCCCCGTCGCTCATGCCCTTAAGGACAGATAGATTCATCAAATAATTTTGGGCGTCCAGTCGTGGTTGGCGCTTATCCAAATCTGGCAGTACAATCCCTGCAAAGCGTATTGTAGGAAAAATATGGGGTAGAAATTACTAATGCTCTCGAGCCCAATTCGATGTTGCCCCGGGAAGGGCCCACTCCCGGGGCACACTCCTAGGAGTGACGGAGCTTCAAAATCGGTGCGAGCTCGGAGGGAAGGGTCAGCGTCGACCCGGCCGGGTTGACCCTATTGCTTAATTATCTCCATTTCTTCCCAACATAACATACCATACAGATGAGCAAACCTGGAAAACGATTGTTAAGTGTCTTCGTGGTTGCCGTCGTGGCAGTGGAATTTGTCGTTATCAGTTAGTGATCAAAGCAAATTCGTGATCACGTAAACTGTAGACGGAGAGGCTTTATTGAATGACCAAACAGTTTTTATCACGGGAGGTCAGGTGCCGAATATGAACCGCCGATCGTATCTGGCGCTGCTCACTGCGGGCCTTGCCGGTTGCACTGGGGGTGGAGAAGGAACATCGACTCTGACTGAGACTCCCACTGGAACACCGACCACGACCGCCACGCCCACGGCAACCCCGGCGGGGGAACCGACGCCTACGGAGACCGAGACGCCGGAACCGACTGAAACCGAAGAGCCAACGCCCGCCCCGGAGGAGATCGCCAGCGAGCACATCGTGGCCGCCGAGGACCACCTCGCGACTGCGGTCGAGACCTACGTCGGGTTCGCCGGCGATGACGCCGCATGGCTGGACGTCGACGGCAGCGTCTCCGTCGACCCCAGCCGCCTCTCCGACGCACTGCTCGACATGCGCTTCGAATTGAGCGAGGCACGCGACCACGCCGTCGACGAGCAGGCGGACCAGATCGACGCGCTGGACCACCTCCGCGAGTTCCTCGAGCTCGTCGCCCAGGCCAGTGCTGGCGCCCACGACGTGACGACTAGCCTGCGGGCAGCCGTCGACGCCGCCATCACCGAGAACTTCGATCAGATGGCGTCCCACCGTGAGGCCACCCAGCAGAGCCTCAGCACGCTCGGCAGTGACATCGACGAGCTAAGCTCGACGGCTCAGCCTGACGCGGCCGAGGCCACTGACGTCCTCAGCACTGAGGATTACACGAAGAAGATCGACCAGCTGGCCAGCGTCCACGAAGACGCCGGCGCCGTGATCAGCGGCATCGGCCCCATGGACGACGCGATGGACGACTTCAGCGGCGGTGCCGACGCCTACTACGAGGAAGAGTACCGAACAGCCAGCACATTATTCTTCGGCGCGAAGAGCACGTACGCCGACGTCAAGGAGGACCTCTCCAGCGACGTCGCGGCGGCGGTAAGCGGTGTCGTCGGCGATGCTCGCGCTTACGTATCGACACTACGTACGGCCGCGGAGCACATGGTCGAGGCGGCCGACTCCACCGGTGACTGGAAGCCCGAGCACGCAGCGCGGGATGTCCTTCGGAAGTCCGACCTGATCGAGAAGTCGCCCACAGTCAGCGAACTCCTCGAATATCTGGAAAGCTGACCAGAGCATTCGCCCGAGGGCGGCCGAGGCCGCCCTGGATTAGATCTGTTGGGTCAGCGTCGACTGCCGCTCACGTAGTTGCCCGACGAACTCTCCGACCGTCCGGCGATTGCCCAGCCGCAACACCGTCTCCTGCGGGGAGTTCTGGACGCCCCGGATGTGCAACGCCTGCTCGCCGGTCGGCACCTCCGGCGGGTTGATGGCGTCGACGACCGACCAGCCTGACTCGTCGGTGGGAATTGCGATGGTGGCCTCGTAGGCGGGGTCCTGCGCTTCGTCGACGAGCTGCTTCGCGGCCAGCCGACACGCCCGGGCCGTGGTCAACTGCGGGAGGTTGACGACCCTCAGCCGCGGATCGGGGACGCCGTCGGCGGTGTACGACCCCGAGACGCGCCACCGATAAGACACCTTGATCGACTGCCCGTCGTCGATCGCGCCGCTCCCGAGCGCCTGGAGGCGGCCGTCGAGGTAATCGATCTCGTAGTCGCGGCCGGCAAGGTAACGCTGGCCGGTGGCGGCGTCGCGGACGACCTCCGACCCGTCGACCAGCGGGGAGTCCGGCAAGTCGACCCACGCATCCGACTGGGAGGTGACGGTCTCGGTGGCGTCACGGCCGGCGCCGCGGACGGTCGCTTTCTCGACGATTTCGGCAGTCGTCTTTTTGGTGTCGTACCGCGACAGCGCCGGCGTTTCGTTGGAGACCCGTTGGCCGGGCGTCGTCCATTCGATCGACTGCGTGGCACCGTCACGCCGGAACTCCCAGATAGCATTGGCCGTCTCCGAGATCGACCGGAGGACCTCCCCAGCGTTGCCGTCGACCGAGCGCTTGATGACCAGCGGTGTATCGTCCAGGTCGGCGTAGAGGTCGACACTCGATAGCGTCTGCCCCTTGACGCCCTGGGTTGGCGTATCGGTCTGCGTCCCGTGGCGAGAGAGCACGGCCTCGAAGGTCAGCGACGGGCCGAGGTCAGGGTCCACAAAGTCCACGTCGATGGTCTGGGTGTTGCTCGCGCTCTCAAACGACCGGCCCTGGTCGTTGCTTAAGCGGAGCGCCTGGCCGTTGGACGTATCATCGAGTGCAGCCTCGGCCCGCCCCGCGGTCACGGACGCCGGTGTCGCGATCTCGTCGTACTGGACGGGGAGCGCGTCGGGGTACAACTGCGGGCCGGCCAGCGCGTCGTTGGTGTCGGTCTCGTTGGCGAAGTTGTAGCTGTAGCGCTGGTCGTAGAGAGCGAGGCAGTCGACCCGATAATGTTCGTCCGTACCGGCACTATCGATCTCGACGCGGATGGTGTGCTGCTGGTCAGCTGCAAGATCACCACCCGTCCAGCCGTCGGTACTGCTATACTCACCGTCACCGACGTCGGTCCAGGACAGCGTCAGCGTCGACCCGCCGCCGAGGTTGTCGATTTCCTGACCGTTGAGATACCAGGAGAGAGCGGGGAAGTTGTCGGACGAATCACGGACGGCAACGCCGACGTACTGCTCGGGGATTCGGTAGGCCGGCGTGAACGTCCACTCCGCCCAGGCGCCCGTGTCCTGCAACAGCAGGGCGAATCCAGCACTGAGCCCGCCGACGTCCGTTTGGGTGGTATTGAAGTCTGAGTCGGGGACCTCTCCCTCGCTGAAGAAGCAGGATTGCTGAGTGTCCAGATCGCCGTCGATGGTGACCGTCGCCGGGAGCGTCGACAAGCCGGGCTCGATCCGCTCCTCGTGGTCGGACTGCGACGTGATCGACGCCAACTGGACGTCCTCCTCGACGGTCGCCGGCGGCGCGTCGACGTTGGCGTTGTAGGGGAGCTGGTCGATGACGTCCCGGGCCGCCTCGTGGGCCTTGCGGACGCGCCACTGTTGCTCGATCCGTGTGTCCGCCAACGCCGTGCCGCCCCGGCAGACCAACACGGATCGTTTGGATCCGTCGGCGGTCTCGGTCTCGACGTCTTCGAGGCGGTCGATCGGTTGGCGATCGCCGCGGTGCCACACCTTGACGGGAGCGTCCTCGAAGCCGGGGTCCTGCCACTTGTCGGCCTTTGGAACCGGGATGCGGATCTCCGGGCGTTCGTTGACCTTCGGGTTGATCTGGACGCCGTCGAGGATCGACGGGCGGTGGACCGCCCCGCTGGCGTGCTCGATCTCGACCTGCCAGTCGCTGGTTCGCGTCCGCCCGACGGGCTTGTCGAGTGACGTCGTCGTGGCGGTCGCCGTCCCGCTGTCCGCGGACGTGTGCTCGGTGTACGCTCGCACCAGCAGTTCCCAGGTCTGGTCGGGCCCGAACTCGCGCCACTCCACCGTCCGGGCGGTCGTGTTGGGCGCGGTGTCGTCGAGGACGCGCCAGTCCGACCAAGAGCCGTCGTCGAGGGACTGCCGACCGAGGATCTTGAACCCGTCCTCGTTGTCGGCGTTATCGATCCACGAGACGTCGATCGACGTCGCCGTCGTCCCGTCGACGGCGAGGTTCGACGCGCCTGGGAACGTCGTGACGATGGAGACGGGGTCGGTCCAGGCGCCGGTCCGATGTTCGGTCTCGGTGCGGGCCCGGACTTCGTACGCCTCGCCGTCCTCGCGGTCGACGAACTCTACCGTCAGCGTGTCGTAGCTACCGATGAACTCGCCGAATCCTACCGCGTTGCTGTCCCAGGACGACTCACCTGTCTCGCGGATTTGGACGCGGACGTCCCCGTAGTTGGTGACTGCAGTCTCGCGGTCGACGTGGACTTCGTCCTCAACGCCGTTCCCGAGAACCGGTTGATCCTCGTCGGGTAGATCCGTGGTGAACTGTACGGGCATCTATGCGTCCTCCGTTTGGGTGTGCTCGGTGGTCGCCAGGACACGAGCGTCGTACTGTTCGCCGTTCCGCAACCCGTCGATGGTGTGCGTCTCAGTCGACCGGGAGAGGCCACTGGCGTCGGTCTGCCAGGTGGTGGTGTTCGACGGCTTGTACTCGACGTCGACCGACCCGTAGTCGTGGTTGTTCACCCACGAAAGGTCAACGCTGTCGGCGCCGACGGTGTCCACAGTGAGGTTGGTCGGTGCTGGTAGCAACGTGACGTCAGTGATCGTCAACTGGTCGCCGTAGAACCGCGTCTCGTGGGCGCCGTTGCGTGACTGTCGGAAGGCGACCGCGACCGTCGCGTCGTACTGCTCGCCGTCTTTCAGACTGCTGAAAGTTCTGCTGGTCGGGCGGTTAGTCGTCCACTGCCCCTGCTGCCAGTTCGTCGTCCCCGACTCCGCGATGCGAGTCCGGAGTTCGCTGTGGGACCCGAAGTCGGTGTGGTTGTTCGCCCACGAGATCGTCATTTCGTCCTCGACGGTGGTATCGGACGACGCGCTGGTAGCCCCTGCCGGCGACGTGAACTCGTGGAGGATGTCGGAGACGACGACGTGGTCGAACGCGGCGTGGTCCCCGCCGCCGCCGAACCCTTCCAGGCGGAGGCGGTTGTCGGTCGACAGCCGGGACGACGGAATGTCGACGGTTAGCTGGACCCACCCCTGGCGGTTGTACTCCCAGTAGAGGTGGTCCAGGTCCGCCCACGCGGACCCGTCGTACCAGGACACCCCGACGTGTTCGCTTGACGTGTCCATCGACCCGGCCGCAGTGAATACCCGGACGATGACGTTCGACGCTGTCGAAAGGTTGCCCAGATTGGCCTGGACGTAGTCGCCGGCGTCGAGGCGGAGCCAATATGACCCCTCAGCCGCCCCCGGCAGGCTCAGGTCGCTGTTGGACTGCCCGCTCGTGACGCCGGAGTCGGCGTCGGCAAGACTCGTCGCGTCCCACGCTGTTAGGTCGCCGGTCTCGAAGCCGTCCTCGAAGTATACGTTGCCCTCGTTCCCGTAATCGGCGTAGACCCACCGACCGGAGACGTTGTTATCGCGGTTGTTTCCGTATTGGAGTCGGAACTGGTAGCGGGCGTTCTCCTGCCCCCAGTTGGTCACCGACTGGTAGTCGCCGCCGATGAAGAACCGCAGCGTAACATTACTCCCGGTGGTCGTCGGGTCGCCCGACTGAATGACGGTCGTGTCTGTGCCGAACGCGCTGGACCCGACGTTCTGGAGGTGCTGCCAGGCGCCGTACCCGGCCCCGGTGTCCTCGCGGTACTCGACCCGGACGAAGTGTGGGATATCGGTCTGGACGTGGTAGTGGATGTCGAACGTCGAGGCGTTCGGCCGCGTGACGTGGGGATCGTGCGGCGGCAGCGGGTCGGTCCGGACCGTCCCCGTGGTCACCCAGTCGGAGTTGGGTGCGTCGGACGCCTGCGCCCGGACCCGGAACTGGAACTGGGAATCGATGCCGACCTGCGAATTATACGAGTTGTCGCTGTTCGGCTTCACTCTGATGGAAGTCGAATTAGATGAAACGGTTGCGCCGCTGGCAGGGTCCACCCAACTCGACCCGTCGCGGGACATCTGGACGTGGTAGCTGTCCTCGCTGCCCGATTCGTCTATCCACGTCACCTCTATGTCGTCGTTGGCATGGACCGTCGCGGTGACGCTTGAGGGCGCCGCGACCTGGGTAGTGGTGCCGGCGTCGTTCGACGGGTCCGACTCGCCCCAGGAGTTGTACGCGGTGACGCGGTAGTGGTACTCGGTCCCGTCGGCGAGCCCGGAGTCGGTGTACGTGGTCTGGTCCGCCGCAACGGTGGCGATCTGCGTGTAGTCGGAGAGACTCGACGACGAGGATCCCTGCTTCCGGTAGATCCGAAACTCGTCCTCGTCGTTCGAGTTGTCCGTCCAGGAGAGGTTGATGGTGTCAGTGGGCGACGACGAGTCCCGGGAGGGCGAGAGGTTCGACGGCGCCGCGGGCGTCAGCGTCCCCTGGTCCTCAATCACGTCGACGTGGGCGTTGGCGCTGAAGTCCGTCACCGATCTCGCTGCCAGCCCGACGCCGCCGCTGGAGTAGGTGGTGTCGCTGACGGGGCCGAGCGACGCGAGTTGGGTCCCCGAGGAGTCGTAGAGGTACGCCTCCAGGTCCCCGCTGTTGGGCCACACGAACTCTGCCTTGTACCACGTGCTCGCGCTGAGGGAGACGCTCGTGCTGGCGAGCGTCGTGAAGCCCCCGCTCGTGCTGCTTCGCCGCAGCGCGAAGGTGCCCGAACTGGTGTTAATGTCGACGAGGTACCCGCCCGGCCCGCTGTCCTCCTGTTGCGTCCCGAAGATGGCGCCGACCGGGAGGTCGTACCCGTCGTTTTCGTAGAGCCACGCGGTGTGGTAGTGGTCGCTCTGGACGGTGTAGATGGACGTGGACGAGACGATGTACCAGTTCGTGGCCGACTGGGTGTTGGAGTAGTTCGCGCTGGCGGACCCGCTGTAGCTCCTGGTCGTGTTCGCCGACCACTGGTTCGTGTCGCCGCCGTACTCGCTCAGGTTCCCGTCCTCGAAGTCGTCGATGGTCGTCGGCATTACTTCTGCACCTCCGTCCGTTCGACGATGCTGCGGGTCGACTGCGGATCGAGGATCGTCCCGTCAGCGATCGGGTCAAGCAGCGTGACCAACCCCGACGGCGTCGGGTCGCTCTCGTTGGGCGGCCGCGTCCAGCGCGCCGCCGTCGCACCGCTCGCCAGGCTCATGTCCAGTGCGTAATAGCTTGTCGGACTCGTCGCCGGGTTACGGAACTCGATCTGCCCCTCAACGCGGGCCAGCCCGATGAACGTCAGGTCGGCATCGAACAGTTCCCAGTCACTGGTGCCCAGTGCGACGCTCCCCCACGTGTCGCTGGTGTCGTTCCACTGCTCGGCCGAGAGCGTGTTCGCGCTCTCGTCGAACGTGAGCCGCAGGAGCTTGTTGCTGACGACGCGCTCGCCCTGGTACTCGTGATCGCGCTGGAAGACCTTCTGCCACTGTGGCGCTCCGGACCCGTCGTCGCGACTCCCGTGCCCGCGGTCGTCCCAGACCATCACGTCGGCGCGAGGATCGTCAGCGTACGCGATCTCGTAGAGCAATACGGGATCCTCGTACGGCGCCGCCTCCGCGTCGAACACGTCGACGGTGCCGAACTCGCCGGTGGTGCTGGTCACCGGCGTAGCCGAGTCGCGCTGTTTCGTCGCAGGATCGAACCACCGCACCTTCGCCGCGGCGGTCGGGATGCCGATCCGGGCCTCCTGAGTCGTGCCGAAGTCGTTCTCGACCGGGTCGATCGTCGTCTCGGCCGCCCGCCAGTGCGAGCTGTGGGAGCCGCGCCGCGTCAGCCGGCCGTCGACGCGCTGGATGTTCTCCTCCTGGGGCGCGGGCGGCTCCGGGACGACCTGTTCGAGGGCGTAGTAGCCGTCGCGGGGGTGCCGCTCGTCGACGACGTAGTACGGGACGGTCGAGATGTCCGGGGCACCGAACAGTTCCTCGAGCTCCGTCGCGCGGAGCTGGCCGAACTGGAAGTCCCGGATCGTGCCCTCGATCCGCACCTCGTTGGGGTCGAGGCTGACGGCCTCGGCCTGTGCATTCCCGCCGGCCACGACCCCGCTTTTCGATAGCTGCCGCTGGGTCTGGGGGCGCGACCGGGTCTGGATGTCCGCCGGGATGGCGATGGTGTAGAGCTTGCGATCGGGCATTTAGATCACCCCTCGCGTGGCCGCCCCCTTTCCGGGGTTGGTGTCAGTGGCTCTGCAACGGATCGACCCCGAGAGTTCGGACTGCTGTTCGCCGGCATCCCACGACAGCGACGGCTGCATCGGGACGACATCCAGCGGGCCGAAAGCGCCGTCCTCGTGCCACTCGCCGTACTCCAAGGTCGCCCCGCCGCGACTGTCGTACGTCCCGACCAGCAGGTACCAGAGCAGGCACGCCTCCTGGGTGAGCGGGTGGTTAGCGTGGGTCGCGTCCGCCGGCAGTGACCCGCTGCCGTCGCCCCACTGGACATCGCCCGGCGCGTGGGCAAACGAGATCTCGACGTAGTGCTGGCCAGCGCCCAGGTCGAGCGTGAGGTCCTTCCGACCGGGTTCGCCGCCGGAAAGGGTCGACCACAGGTTGACGATGGTGTCCAGCGACCCGCTGCCGGGCGCTCCGATCGGCTGGAGCATCTCGATGCCGGACTCGGTCTCGAACGGCGACTGCTGGGACCCCCGCCGGAGCTCGAACTTCCCGGCCTCTTTGCTGCCGTCGCCGTCGACGTCGGCGTGCAGCGTCAGGATGGCGTGGTCCTGGACCGTCATCGTCGCCCTCCGAACTGCGATTCGAACTCGCGCCGGAGCCGCTTCTCGAACTCCCGGAGCGCCTGGTCGATCTTCCGCTCCACTTCCCGGTCGTCCCGCTGACCGTCTCGCTCGCCGCGCACCTCGGTCGTGTTCTGGATCGTGATGTCGAACGCCTGCTGGACAGCCTCTCCGGCCGCCTCGCCAGTCTGTCCTGCGGCCGTCTGGGTGTCAGACCCACTGCTCGCCGGCGTCGTCGACCCACCGGGCGTTGCAAACCCGATGTTGGCGCCACCGGGGGCGCCCTCCCCAGTATCGACGAGGTTGCTGTCCGAGGGGGCGGTCCCGCCCTGGCCGGAGTCGCCCACGCCGTCAAGCCACGGGAAGACTTCGGTGAGCCCCACCGTGCCGACGAACTTCTGCATGTCGAATTGCTCGCCCTCCTGGCCCTCGCCAGCCAGGAAGGGAAACGCCTCCTCCAGCCCCAGTGGTTCGACCATCTGGGCAAGGTCGATCTGACTGTCCTCGGAGCCCCCGCCAAACAAGCCCTGCTGCAGTTCCTCCAGGGAACCGCCTTCGAGCCCGCTGAAGGGATCGCCGCCCAAGAGCCCGCCGAACACGTCCTGGCCGCTCGGAACGTCCGGGAGGTCGAGGCCGCTGAGGTCCTCGAAAACGCTCATCGACGACCCGAGTCCAGGGACCAACGGAAAGTCGAACTGGAAGCCCTCGGGGGAGAACCGGCTAAGGCCTTCGTCCTCGCCACTCGGAGCGAATGGCAGGTCGACGCCTGTCAGGTCCTGGCCGGCCATCCCGGCCATCAGGAGACCGGGCGCGCCTCGGGAGAGCAGAGCCGCGAGACCCAACCCGCCGCCCCCACCGCCTCCGCGGATGAGGCCTGCGAGACCCAGTGTCGACAGCAGACCACCGCCCCCACCGCCGCCGCCACCGACGCCGCCCTGGCGTTCGATGAGATCGTGGATGTCCTCGAGGACCTCGGTCTGGTCGACCAGCAGGCTCCCGAGGTCCTGGCCGCCATCGGCGAGCGTCGACGGGCCCGGTGAGGTGCCGGTGCCGCCCACGTCGCCGTCGACCGTCACCGAGACGTCGCCGAGTTCCTGCTCGATCTCCTGGCGGGCCTGTCGGAGTTCGGCGTCTGGGATCTCGACGTCCAGCGTCGCCGCGACGCCAAACTCGGACATCTACTCGACCCTCCCGTACCTGAGGTGATGCATGTGGATCATGAGTTCGAGGTCTTTCCAGGGCCACTCGCGGACGTCCCTGGGGTCGTGACCGTGTAGCAACGCGATCCCTTTCGCGTACAGCGCGAGGTCCTCCCGGCTCAGTCCTCCGAACTGGCCGCGAGCCGCTCGCTCAAGGGCGTCCAGTTTCCCTCGATCGACGACTCCTCGTTCACGAGGTGTTCGAGCCACTTCGTGACGCCGACGGGAAGCTGATCACTGCCGACGGCCCCCAGCTTCTGCTTGAACTGCTGGCGCTCGCTGGCGTCCTCGTCCAGGTCGAGAAACGGCGCGTCGACGAGGCCGGCGGCCGCGACGACGTTCCGCTTGCTCCCGGGGACGCCCCCGGGTTCGTCACTCTGGGCGCGGATCGTGGCGACGCGGTCCTCGACCCTGGCGAAATCGCCGGCGCCCAGACCCGTGACAGTCACCGTCGCGTCCTCGCCGTACTCCTCGATGAGCCAGGCGACGCCGCTCAACCTGGCCTCGGTCTCGTTCGCCCTACGGAGGAGCGCCTGCGCCGAGGCTGTCTCCGAGTCGGCGTCCTGCAGCATCGCGGCCAACTCGTCGAGGTGGGCGTCCAGTTCGTCGAAGGCGTCGCCGAGCCGGACCTCGCGCTCGGTGAACGGGTCCGTCACGCCACGCTCACCCCACCGTTGACGTGGGCCGACACGTCCTCGGTCGCGTCGTTGTCGGCGGACACGAGGTCGCTCCAGCCGTGCGTGTCGGGCTGGATCTTTGGCAGGTCGTAGGTCGCGACCGTCGTGCCAGCCGCCGACAGCGAGAGACTGCCGCTGACGCTCTCGATCGAGTCCTGCGTCGACGAGACGTCGGCACCGCCACCGCCGTACGCGAGGTCGAGGTAGTCCGTCGAGTGGATGATCGCCGAGAAGTCCAGCGTCGTCTCCGGCGCCGCGATGACGGCGTCCTCGGCGACGCGGCTGGCACCGCGATGATACCGCGCGATGTTGCTGATCGACAGCGTCGCCGACTGCAGTTTCTGGACCGACCCGGCGTCGACCGTCAGGTCGGCGCCGTGGTGCGGCACCTCCGACCCGTCGGACGGTTTTGTGATCGACGACGGCGTGATCGAGGCGTTCTCCTCCTCGTCGGCGTACATCATCGTCAGCGTGAACGTCGTCGCCTGGCCCTGCTGCCAGTCGATCGAGAACTCCGTCGGGATGCAGCCGATCAACTCCCGCTCGGCGGTGCCGTTGAGGTAGTCGATCCCGGCGAAGATCCGCGCCGAAGCGGTCCGGCCGCCGGTGAAGCTGGTGCCGCCGCTGTTGAAGATGACGTCGTGGACATCGGCGTGGACGTCGTTGCTGACGACCGCCTGGACGCCGACCGCCCCCTCGACGTTGCCCGCCAGGGAGTTCGCCGCCTCGACGGCGCCGGCGTCGCGCATCCGCTGGAGTTGGTTCTGGAGGTTCAACTCCTGGAGCGTCTGGTTGCGACCGAACGCCCAGTAGTCGTCGGTGCCGTCGCTGTCTTCGTCCGCCAGTGAGCCCTTGAACGTGGTCTCCTTGCCGAACGCAAGTTCGCTGGTGCCGGCGCCGGTCACCGCCGCTCACCTCGGTTGGTTGGCGTGCTGTGCGCCGTCGGTGCTGTGGCGGCGATCGTCGCCGCGAGGACGCGGAGGAAGCACTTCCGGTGCCACTCCGCGCCCCCGTCGACGGCCTCGCCGCAGTGGGTACAGGTGGTCATATGTCTTCGAAACCGTTGAACAGGACGTCGACGTCCCAGCGGTAGTAGTCGCCGTACTGCGCCGACTGCGGTGCCTCGTTGGTCAGCCGCAGGTCGGTGTAGGAGACGTCGGTCCGGCCGGCGTTGGGCCACGTCCGCTGGGCCAGCAAAGCGTTGCGGACGCGCTGCTTCAACTCCTCCCAGGGGACGCCCTCGTCGCCGTCGGGGTCGACGTGGCCGTACTTGCCGTGGTGCAACCCTTCGAGCCGGAGGCCGACGACCGCCTCGCGGGCGTGATCGTACTCGGTGCCGACCGGATCGCTGGCCACGTCGGCCAACCGCGCACCCACGTAGGCGGCGTCCTGAAGCTCCCCCTCCCGGTCGCGGATGGGCGTCGACATGTCGAGCGTCTGGCTTCCCTCGTAGACCCGGCTCTCGTCGCGGTCGACGCGCTTCAACTCGACCGAGTCGCCGTTCTGGAGGGTGTAGTCGGTCGCGACGCTGTCGACGACGCTACCCAGTTGGTCGAGGACCCACTCGACTTCGGGCGCGCTCACGAGATCTCCCTCCGGAGCCAGTTCAGGGCGTCACGGACGAACCGAATCTCGGGAATGCCGGCGACGAACACCGAGTCGAAGAAGACGCGGTACCCGTCGCCCTCCTTCTGGAACTGCTGGGCGATCTCCGGCGGGGGCGCCTCCCAGACGAACGACAGCATGGGATCGCCGTCGATCCGATGCGCCGACGTGCCGAACTCGAAGTGCGGTGCGGCCTCGTGCTCCCACCCGATGCGGACCTCGACCCTGTTGGCCGTGCGGACGACCTCCGGTTCGCCCAGCGACTCGATGATCGGCTCGACGTCGTAGTCCAGCCGACGACCGACGCGCCGGAGCGTCTCGTGCGCCCGCTGGACCGCCTGGTGGGTGAGGCTGTTCCGCTTACCGACGAGTTCGTGTTCGGCGTCGTCCAGGAGCGCCTCCTGGAGGTCGGCCTCGAACCTGGCGTCCAGTTGCATCGCTGATCAGGCCACCGGTGTCTCGAAGTAGTCGCCGAGCACACGCAGCGCCCGGTTGATCATGCGGTCGGCCCTGGTCTCGACGGCGATCAGTTGCCCGTCGTTCGGGATCGCCGTCTTCACGTCGTCGTCCACGGCCAGGTCGGCGCCGGCGAGGTTCGCGACCGCGTGGCGGACGCTGTCCCACGCCGTCGACTGGGCGTCCGTGCCGTAGTCGTACCCGACCGTCAGCAGGTCGTCGAAGTCGACGCGGGCACCGATCGAGGTCGCCCGCAGGTAGAGGTACGACGTGCGGAACTCGTCGCCCTCGGTGAGGAGGTAGTAGTCCTCACCGCGGCCCTCGACCTTGTCCGAGGCCGCGGTCCAGTCGGTGACGCCGCCGCCGCGGTCGCGCACCTCCAGCGTGGTCAGCGACTGGACGTCGTAGTGGGGAAGCTGGATGCGGGCGTACGGACCGGCGTGCGTGACCGGGTAGCGGACGCCCTGCGCGTCGCGGTGTAGCTGGCGGTCCTGCCGGTGCGGCGACGAGGGGACGTCCAGGCGCTGGGTCGACACCGAGCGCGCACTCGCCCCGACGAGCGTCCCGCTGCCGCCGGAGTCGTACCAGTGCCGGCGAGTCCGCCGGCGCAGCCACGCCGAGATGGCCCGGATGGCATCGTCGACGATCGCCGGCTCCTGGCCGAGCGCGCCGGATAACTCCGCCTCCTGGAGCGCTCGCTTGACGTCCTCGCGCTCGCAGTAGCCCACGTCGGTGCTCATGGGTTAGGACGTGTACTGGATGAGCGCGACGACCCGGTTCTGGCTGGTCTGTGCGACCGAGAAGTCGTCGATGGACGTCACGCCGGACTCGAAGCTGGCGACCTCCTCGTCGAGTTCGCCCGGGTTCGCCTCGATCGTGGTCCAGGGCATCGGTTAGCCCTCCACGTCGGCGAGTCGACTCTCGATCGCGTCCAGCGCCGTCTCGCGGTTCTTCTGGTCAGCTTCGAGGTTGCGAAGCGCCCGCAGCGTCTCGGCGTCGTCGATGGTCTGGATCTCCTCGCGAAGGTCGTCGACCGTGTGGGACTCGGGGTTGATCGGTAGCGTGCCGCTGCCGGCCACCTCGTCGTCGGGCGGCGGCCCCTCCTGGGAGACGACGAGATCGTCGGGCGCCACGTCGTGGGCGGCGGCGAACTGCTGCAGCCAGGCCTCGTTGTCGACCTCGAAGGTACCGTCGTCGTCGACGGCGACCGTCTCGCCGGCGACGTCGACCGCGGCCGGTGGGACGCAGTCGCCGTCGCCAGCGTAGGGATGCTTGACTCGCATGGTTACGCGCTCGGGTCGCCGGAGGCCTTGACGCGGACCTGCCCGACCGCCGTGCCGGCCGTCGGGTCGGTCCCGCCGTAGCCTTCGACGTAGAGGGCGTTCTCCAGGTGGTCCCACTGGACGACGTAGGAGTCGGGGTTCTCCAGCCCCTCGACGCTGACGCCGAGGACCTCGTCGAACTCGAACTCCGCGGCCGGGTCGAACGACTCGTTGTTGGCGTTGTCCAGGCCCGTGATGTCCAGCGTCGCGAACACCGCCTCGTAGCTGCCGTCGGACACCCGCTTCTCGACGGTGGTGGTGTGCGTCATGTCACACCTCGCTTAGATGTCGTAGCCCTGGAGCCAGAGGCCGTGGTTGCCGTGGCTCTTGTCGATGAGCGTGCCGAACTCGAACAGGGCGACGCGGTCGGCCAGCCCGGTCCGGCCCAGCGGGACCGTCGACAGCGGCGCCAACTGGCGGAACTGGACCGCCATCTCGTCGACGAGGAAGACGTCGCCGGGGTCGGAGTTCGACGCCGTCTTCGAGAAGCCGCTGTAGCTGCGGATGTTCGGGCACGGCGTGATGCCGACCGAGCCCATCTCCGTGCCGATCGCCAGGCCCTGCGGGCCGTACTCGACGTCGGCGTCGTAGCCGTCGACGCGGACGACCGGCGTGATCTCGTCGTAGATGGCGTTGTACATCCGCGGGCTGACGAGGTACCGCGCCCGGTCCCAGGTCAGGCCGGTGTTCTCGACCTGGACGGTCACCTCGTCGAGCATGTCCTTCAGGAACCCGCTGGACGACCCCGACTTGTCGATGCTGTTGCCCGCGTCGTCGAAGATCTTCGCCATCCCCTCGTAGGCGTCGGCGTCCTCGATCGACAGGTCGGCGGGGTCGGTCCCGCTCGGGTCGCCGTAGAAGATGGCGCGGGCCTTCTGCAGCGAGTGCGCGATGGTGGCCTGGCCGAGCGAGGTCTGCCGGAGGTCCATGTAGTCCAGGGTCTGCTCGGCGCGCTGGGCGAAGTCCGAAACCTTCACGAGGCCGACCTGGATCTTCATGTCCTTCGTCGCGGTGTCCAGCGTGAACGACTGCGGCGTGAACTGGCTCTCCAGGTCGCCCGCCGCCTCGGACTCGCTCAGGAACCCGACCGGGGCGTCACGCCCAGAGATGATGTTGTACTGGGCGGTGAACCCGGGCTGGCTCTGGGCCGTGATGATGTAGAGGATGGGCGCGGCCTTCCGCTGGATGTCGACGATCCGCGGGTCGACCTCCACGGGCGTCGCGGCGCCGACGACCGAGTTGTCGACCAGGGCCCGCTCACCGTCCGGCGTGGCCGAGCGGGTGGTGGCCTCCTCGACTGCCCGGATCTCGTGGGCCGACTCGTCGTAGCGCGGGCCGGCGGCCATCGCCTTCAGGAAGATGTTCGCGTCCCCGTAGCGCTCCTCGAGGAAGTCCGGATTCTCGACGGCCTTGCGCTTGATCGTCGAGAGCGGGACGCCCGTGCGCCCACCCTCGCCGATCAGCGTCTCGGGCAGCCCCCACTGCGTGGTGAGGCCGTTGTAGATGCGTTTGGCGCGCGTTTCGTCGTAATCCCCCTCCATCGCGGAGAGGATGTCCTGTCGAAGCTGTTCGGCGGTGGTCGCGGTGTCGGTAGATGCTGTCGCGCTCATTCGAGCCACCCGGCGTCAGCGCCGGAACTGCTGTCGTCGGACTGGTCGCCCCGCTGTTCCCCGGCCTCGCCCGTCTCGGCGGCGTCGGTCTCGTCGCTGGCATCGCCCAGGTCGACGTCGTCGAGGGTGACGCCGCCCTCGCGGAGCGCCTGTAGCGCCTCGCGATGCACGACGACGGCGTCGTCGACGTCCAGCTCCTCGCCGTCGACCTCGACCGTCTGGGTCTCGTCGTCCGGCTCCTCGTCGTCCTCTTCGTCGTCGCCCTCGTCCTCCTCGTCGCCGCCGGGCTGATCGTCGCCGTCGTCCTGCCGGATCACCTCGGCGAGCGTGTTCAGCGTCTCCGTCTGCTGGCGCTGCATCTCGAGCATGGACTCCCGGTACTCCTGGGCGTCCATGCCGTCCTGTTCGTCTCGGGTCTCGTCGTCCGGCTCCTCGCCGGACTGGGTGCCTCCGTCGTCGGTCATGTCGTTGGTCTGGGTGTCGCTCCCGTCGCGCTCGTCGGGCCCCATCACCACGGCCCGGAAGTCCTCGACCAACCGCTCCGGATCGGCGTCGGGCCGGCTGGCCGCGGCCGCCCGGGCCATCGCGACCGCCGCGTCCTGGCTCGTCGTCCGCGGGTCGGCGGGGATGCCGACGATCGACGCCTCCATGAGGTCGACGCCGCCGGCAAAGCCGTCGTCGTCGCGCCAGCCGATCGACGAGGACAGCGCCATGTCCCGTTCGACCTGGGCTTTCAGCGCGGCCAGCGCCTCGCGGATACTGCCCGCCGCCTCCGGCAGCGAGTCGGGATCCATCAGGACGGCGTCGGCCTCCAGGAGCGTCTCGTCACCGTCGCCGTCGACGAGGCCCGGGTTGGCCCACTCGCCGACCTTGCCGGTCGCCGAGTAGCGCGCCCCCGAGATGTCCGGGTTGCTGCCGTGATCGAGGAACACGCCGATCGCGCGCTCCTCGATCTGCCGGCGCATCCCGTCGACCTCGTCGCGGGTCAGCGGCTCATCGCCCTCGTTGCGGACCTCACCGGTCGAGACGACCGGCATCCGCACGCGGAAGACCCCGTCGGCATCGCCGTCGGACTCCCGCAGCGTGACCTCGCCGGGGTCGGGCTGGTGAGAGGCGCGATGCTGTACGTCGTCGTCGGTGGTGGTCATGTCAGCACATCCTCTGAGAACTCGGTGCCGTGGTGATGGTGCCCTCGACCGCGCCCACGGCGGCGCGGTGTCATCGGGGGTTTATTACGTTGCGATTCTGGTCAGTTCACATGGACGATCAGATTAACCTCCTCGTCGGCCTCCTCGCAGCGACCGTTGTGTGGGCCATATTGGGCGTCGTCCTCATCGGAATCGGTGACGTCGTAATCATCGCCATGGTCATCGGCGGGGCGTTCAGTGGCGGACGGTTCTGAACTACTACCGTTCATGTCCGCCTCCGCGTCGGCGTCCGCCCGGGCCGCCCGCAGCTTGTGCTCCAGGACGTGCTTCGGGAGGTCGCCGTACGGAATCTCCTCGTCGCCGATCGTGACCGTCATCTCGTTGTCGGCCAGGTCCTCGTCGCCCCGCCGTCGGACGTACTCCCGCAGCGTCAGCCCGCCAGCCTCGTACATCTCGCGCAGGCGCTGCTCGCGAGCGCGCTCCTCCCGGGGGTCGGTGAACCGGAGTTTGATCCGGAAGGGTTCCTCCAGGGCGGTGTAGACGTCGAACTGGCGGGCGACGTGGGTGAACGCCTGCTCGAACTTCTTTGCGAACGGGCCGGTGATCCGCTTGTAGATGCGCGAGGACTCGACCTCGCCGTTCGAGCGGTTGACGTCCTCGATGAACCCGAGTTCCTGCTTGCCCAGCCCCAGGCTGGCGAGGCACATCTGGAAGAACCAGCGCTGCTCCTCGATGATGTTGAGGTTGACCGCGGTCCCGCCGAGGTCGAGCCACTGAGCGCCGCCCTCGCCGCCGATGACGGGGACGTCCCGCGGGTCGCCGCTGGCGGCCTGGATCTTCTCCTTGACGTTCTCGACGGTCTGCTCGGACCCCTGCATGATCTGGATGAGGCCCGGCGGGATCTCGTTGTCCGAGTAGAACCGGTTGTGGTGGGTAGTGCTGTTCGCGAGGATCTCCAGCCACTCCTTGACCTGCAGGGCCGGACTCGTCGGGTAGAACGAGTTCGAGCGATGCCCGCGCGGGTAGTGCATCACCGCCAACTGGTCGCGCTCCAGTGGCGTCGGGTCGACGTTCCCGAGCGTGCCGGCGCCGTCGCTGGTGAACGCGCCCTGCGCCTGGTAGTACGGCGGGTCTCGCGGGACGCCGTTGCGGTCGGTGTTGTGCCGGATGGTCAGCGCGTCCAGCGACGACAGCGCCACCACGGGTAGGTCGACGCCCGAATCCTCCGCCGGCGGATGGAGTTGCCAGTAGGCGTTGCCGGGCCCGAGCATGTCGAAGACGGCCGCCGTGAGGAGGTCGTCGAGGTCAACGTCGCCCAGGTGCGGGCCCGTCAGGACCTCCCGGAGGAGCGCCTGGAGTTCTGCCTCGGCGCTGTCGGGATCGTCGTCATCGCTCTCGAACGCGAGTTCGCCGCCGAGCAACTGGTCGACGATGCCGTTACCGATGGCCTGCATCGCCGACGTCTCGACGATCTGGCGGGCCTGCAGTGCCTCGCGGCCGCGCGGTCGACCGTACCGGCCGCCGCCGGTCAGCCAGGTGCCGTCCTCGTCGGTCTTGACCGTGTCGGGCTCCTGGACCGGGACCTGCTCGCCGGCGACCTCGACGGTGGCCTCGCGGCCCTGCAGGCTGGCCGTCGTGGCGCCGACGCCCGACGACCGGTCGTCGTTGTCGCTGCCGCTACTGGTGCTGGTCATCCGCTCGGCCGCCTCGTCCACTGCGCTGTCGAAGATGCTCATGGTGTGGCGACGAACCTCCGTGCGAGGTCGTTGTCGAGCCCGCGCCCTCCCGCGGGGAAGTCGCCCGCCGAGAGCTTGCTGTAGGGAAAGCTGTAGGCGATGTTGTGGTTGATGTACGACCCCTTGCTGCTGGCGTCGACGAGGCCGTCCCAGGTATCCGGCGGGACGCCCCAGCACTGGTAGATCGCGTCGGGGCCGTCGCGCAAGTAGCGGACGTACAGTTCCGCCTTGCCCATGTCGTACAGCGCCGAGTGGACGTTGCTCGACTCGAAGCTGGCAGCCGGCATCGTGTCCAGCGGCGCCTGGATCTCGACCGGCGGGTCGGCCGCCCGCTCGTTCGACGGGTCGTGGTCGATGGGCGCGCTCAGGCGCATGCTCATCGGTCGAATCGTCCCCCGCGTTGTCGGTGCTGGTACTCCTGGAGCGCCTGGCCGATCGCCGACTGCTTGAACGCCCGGCGCTCGTCGGATTCGTCGCCCTCGCCGAGCGTCGCGGTGGCCGTCGGGATGCCCGCCGTCACGTCCGAGTCGCGGGCCCACACCGCCATGTAGGCCGCGTCGAGCCGGTCAGGCGAGCGCCCGAGCCGGTCCTTGAGGTCGGCCTTCGACGCCGTCGCCTTCAGCACCTCCGTCCCGCGGCTGGCGTAGTGGCGCTCCTCGAACTCGACGGTGCGGGCGGCGACCAGCAACTCCTCGTAGAGCTTGCGGTCGTCGATCGACCCGCCGTTCGCGAGCCAGTCGCCCAGCAGGTCCAGGCCCTCCTCCCAGCAGGAGTAGTAGGCGGCCGTGTTGCTCGGCTCGTTGCCGGCGCCGAAGCGGATCGTCTCGGGGAAGCGCTCCTCGAGCATGTCCGCCAGGCCCGACCCCTCGCCGAGCGCGTCGACGGCGATGGGGTGGTCGGGGTCGCCCTCGAAGCGGGCGGTGAGGTCGTCCCGCTGGGCCGTGTGGCTATCGCCGGACTCCTCGTAGCGGATCGGCAGCGCCTGGCCCATGACGCTGGCCGCGACGGTGTCGTCCGCGCCGGAGCGGGCGACGTCGACGGCGCTGGCCTGCGGCACGTCGGTGACCGTCTCGGGCTCGCGCTCCCAGGCGGCCTTGACGTCGGCGCGCTCGATGGGGCGGTGGGCCGCAGCGGCCGTCGGCGGCATGACGCCAGCCCGGCGCCGGTACCAGCGCTCGTCGAGGTCCTCGCGGAACGCCTCGTCGTCGGGGTCGGACCACCGCCGCGCCTGTTCGATGCCCGGCCAGGGCTCGCCGTTCCAGGCCTCCCAGTCCTCGCGAACCGTCGAGAGGTCGGTGATGCCGGGGATCTTCTCGGCGTCGAGTTCGCCGGCGTCGACCCGGACGTTGTGGCTCTCCAGCGTCGAGAACTGGATGCGGTGCCAGCGGTCGGACTCCAGCCGTTCGTAGACGGCGTTGGCCTCGTCCCGTGGTGGGTTGCAGATCGCCAGCATTCGGTCGTTGGCGTCGGTGATCGACGAGCCCGCCGAGTCGAAGTGCTCGTCGCCGATGTACGCCTTGTCCGCCTCCTCGATCACCACGAGGACGGCCTCCGCGTGGCGGCCCTCGAGGTCGCCCGGGTCCCGCGGCGAGACCACCTTCGCGAACCAGTCCGTGTCGAGTTCGAGCGTGGGCTGGCCGCCGTCGTTGGGCGTCCCCAGGTCGACCGGCAGGCGCTCGTTCAGCCGGGCGTGGAGTTGCTTCATCGGCCGCCAGACGGCGTCGACGTACTGGCTGTACGACCCCGACGTCCCGAGGACGGTCGCGCCAGGGTTGGTCACCAGGAAGGCGAGCTTCGCGATGGCGACGCCGAAGCTCTTGCCGGGCCCGTTACCGGACATGATGACCGTCCGCTGGTTGGTCGCCAGCGCCCGCAGGATGCACTCCTGCTGGGCGGCCAGTTGGATGCCCAGCACCTCGCGGGCGAAGTTGACGTACCGGTCGGGCCCGTCGGTGTACCGCGAGAGGTCGACGTCGACGTCCGCCTCGGTGGTCGCGCTCATGCTCATCCGTCACCTCCGAACAGGTCCCGCAGGCCGACCTCGTGGGACTCGCCCTCGGCGATCTTGTTGCGGTCCTTGATGAGCTTCCGGACGAGGTCGATCTCCTGCTGCATCGCCCGGTTACCCTTGTCGAGCATCCGCGCGAGTTCGCGGATCTCCTCCTCGCCGACCGGTCCGGCCTGGTTGACGATCTCCTCGAACGCCTCCCAGAACGTCCGTTCGTCGGCCCCCTCGTTCAGCGCGCGGACTGCGCGCCGGAGGCGGGCCAGCCGCCAGTTGATGAGTTCGTCCAGCTTCTCGACGTCGCCGTACTCGTCGAGCGCGTCGATCGCCGCGCGGTCCTCCTCGCCGAGGTAGTCCGAGAAGAGGCCGTGCTCGAAGTGCGGTGAGTCCTCGCCGGTTGGTGTCCTCCCACCGTGAAGCTTGCACGCACCGACGCCGGTGTGATCGGTCCCCCAGCCGGCTGCCTGGCCGCAGTCGTCGGCCCGTCCGCACCGCCAGTATCCGTCGAAGTAGTTGTGCGGATCTTCTTCTGGAGAGTCAGCAACTGGCATGGGGTTACCTCCGGGTAAAAGGCGTCATGGGGTCACCCGCCGAGTAGCCAGACCAGTGCCGCCAGCGCCCAGGCGTCGATCGCGAGGACGAACGGGATGGCCGCGACGCGCAGCAGCCACCCGGCCGGCGGGAGGTACTCCCACTGCTGGGGGCGCTGGCGATCCCAGCGGACGTACACGGTGACGGCGTTGCGCCAGCAGGCCGCCAGGGTGACCACCAGCAGCGTCACCAGTAGCAGGACGTACCCCAGCGCCGCCAGCGTGGCGACCGGGTCGCGCCAGAGTTCGACGAACGGGTTCGGCAGCATCAGTCCTCGTAGGTCAGTGGGCCGCCGCACTCGGGGCAGTCACCCGCGATCGTCGGGTGCTGTTCTGTCGTCGGTCGGCGGTACCCGCACGCCGTACAGACGATGACGGTCTCGACGTCCCGCGGCTGGCCGTTGTCGACGGTGAGTTCCTTCATGAGTCCTCGGAGTCTTGCTCCGCTTTCACCTCCGCGAAGGCTTGCGCCAGGGCGGCGTAGTCGGCGACCTCGACGCCGTTGTACAGCCCCAGCGTCAGGAGGCCGGTCGTCGCAACGATCGTCGCGTCGGCGCCGGTGGCGACCAGTGCGTACAGCGTGACGGCGATGATGCCGGCGTTGACGATGATCGCCCGCAGGATCTTCAGCGCGCGGAGCATGCGTAGGTCCCCGCCGTTGTCCGCGACGAAGCGGTAGTCGTCGACGAGTGACTCGATGCAGTACCAGGGTCTGGATGATCGGTGGTCCGTTGCCATGTCGTGTGTAGCCTCCCGGTCATGTGGATGCCGGGGAATTTGCTTACGGTCGGCTGGGTGAACGTTTATCACGCCTCAGAACCGACCGCGGTGTGGGCCGCGCCCCAACCGCGGCCCATCTGCTTGCTGTCGTCTCACAGGACCGCGAGTACGATGGCGAGTACGTCGGTGGCGACGCCGAGGCCGTAGCCGACCAGCGTCGCTCCGACACCGTACCAGGGCTCGCGCCGTAACTCGCGGACGACGCCGCGGCCGCGGAGCTTACCCACGACCTTGTTGGCGGTCGGCGTCCCGAGCGCGACGGCGATCACGGCACCCGCGATCTCGGGGCGGGCAAGGATGGCCGCCGCGAAGCCGGCGCCGAGGCCGATCACCGCCGCATGGTACTCGCCAGCGTAACTGAAGACGCCGTCGCGGTCCGAGTCGTCCTCCGTCGGCGCGTCGGCGCCGCGGAACCGCTCGAGAAGTCGGTTAAGCATGGGTCTGTCTGGAAAGGGAGTGGTGAATGGGGTGGGATCGGTGGAGTGGAGCAGCGAAGACGGGGCGCGTCGGTCAGACACGCCCATCGAGGGTTCGTGGTGCTCCCGAAGCAGATCGAGTGCCGGCGGGACTCGCACCCGGGCCGGCCGTCTCGCTTCGACCGCGTCCCCGTTGTCCGGGTCGACGGCCGTCACTCGGGGCCAGCCGTGTTGCTGCCGGCTCGGTCGGCGGGCAGTGCAGGGTCGAACGAGCAAGTCGACGAATCACGTCCCCACGTGATGCCCTCAGTTGCGAGAGCCGTCCGGTGCTGGGTGTCGCTCCGATGCCAGTGGCCGTTCGCGATGGTACGCGGTTCACGACGGCGGCCCGCCGATGCACCGCCGGTAGCACTCGAAGCGCCGGGTGTTCGCCGGCGCACGCCCTCAGCGTCGACGACGTGTCGAGAGGCTTCATCGAGGTCATGGTCAGTCGTCGGGGTGTGTCCGCGGTTCGACGTCGCTCGCGTCGACGGTCCAGCGGCCACCGTCGGTCGCGACGTCGACCTCGGTCGTGAGGCCATGGATCCCCGCCTCCTCTCGTCGGTCGACGACGACCCCCTCGACCTCGCGGCCGGCGATGGTCGCGACCACGGGATCGGCGATCGACGGTGCGTCGGCACTCATGGGTCGGTGAACTCCTGGACGGCGCTCGCGAAGATCTCCCGGTCGTAGTTGGTGAACGCCTCTGTGCGCTTGTGGACGCGGACCCACTTCCGCATCAGTTGGCGGTCGACCTCGTAGCCCGCCTCCTCGAGGCGGTCGGCGATCGGCTCGACCAGCCCGACGGCCGCCTCCAGCGACAGCGAGTCGTGGTCGGCCAGCAGGCGGACGCTCCCGCAGTTTCCGCAGGTGGTCCGCGGCGGGTAGGTTCGGAGCGCGCCGTGGCGGTCGTGCGTCTCGACGTCTCGTCCCAGCTCGCCGTCGGCCGTGCGCTCGTGGCGCTCGGTCGGGTAGTTGCCGCCGCCCCACTCCGGCGGGTGCAACGTTTCGACCTCCTTGCACCGCCGGAAGCAGTTCGAGCACACCTCCGGGTTCTCCCACAGCACCTCGCGGAACCGCTGGTCGGCCGGGACCCGCTCCTGCTGGCTGGTGCGTGTAGCGCTCATGGTCGATAGAACTGGCTACTGGACCGGACCCGCCCGCGGCGAGCCCCTGGTTCCGCCTCGAGCCGTGTGGCCTTGCTTGCACCGTACCGTTCCCGAAGGTTTACCTGTTTGCGTTCGGTCGAATTTCGGCTCATTCTGTCTCGCTCACCTCGTAGAGGTAGGCGCGGCCGTCGTTCGGATCGCGGTTCATCTCGACGTGGTCGGTCGACGCGAGGTCCGACAGCGCCTCCTTGACCGTGGTGTCGGAGTACGGGACGCCCGCGAGGATCTCCCGCTTCCGGGCCGGCCCGATCGCGGCGATACGCCGGTAGACCACCGTCCGACTGGCGGGCATCCCTCGGATGACCACCGGGATCGACCCAGACTCGCCGCTGGAGAAGTCGACGCCGCACCGGGTGCAACGATACTCCCGGCCCTGGGCCGACCCCTGGACGAACAGCGTGTCCTTGCACTGCGGACAAGGTTCCACTTCCCGGTCGGCCCCGTCGCTACTCGGCATGGACGACCCCCCGTGCGCAGGTGCCCAGGGACCGACGCCCGAACGTGTGTTCCTCTTCCCGTAGGCTTTTGTCATGAGGCAGTGAACTCAAACTGGCTTCCGCAGTGGAAGCCCGTACATCCCATCCCCCATTCGTCCCCCACACCCACTTCCGGTTCTCGTCGAATCTCCGGTCGAGGGCCCGTTCCCCCCGGGTCCTCGGCCACCCTTGCGTCATCGGCCGACCCCCTCCAGCGCCGCGACGGCCTGCTCGATGACCTCCAGGTCCGGGTCGTCCCGACAGTTCTGCTCGCCGATGACGGCCTTCAGCGCCTCGGGGTCGGCCCGGACCAGTCGTCGCTCGCCGTCGACGTCCAGGGCAACGAGGTCGCCCTGTTCCAGCGCCGCCTGGATCGCTCGATCGATGCCGGCCTGGTTGTGCGACCCGTGTGCGACCAGGTGCAACGCGACCCGCGCCGGCGTGATCGTCGCGGGTTGCGGGTCCTCGGGCCAGCCCGTGTTCTGCTCGACGCAGGCGAGCACCTGCCGGTAGCGTCGCTTACGGCCGCGGGCCGCGCTACTCGCCACCGAAACCACCCCCCCAGGAGTCTGCGTCCGTACTCGATTGAGCGGTGGTCTGCCCGTCCTTGGCCGAGAAGGTTGCCAATCTACTCTGTGGACCAAGGAATCCCTGTCGGTCTGTTGGGTCGAACGGGAGGATGAGGTGCTCGCGCGCCTCGCGTGAGTTTATGGTCGGCTTCGCAGCGGTGTCATATTGCGTCTCCAGGGTGACTATCGTCCACTCGTCGCGACGGAACGGCTCTGGGATCGGGTCGCCGTAGGAGACAAGCCAGTCCCCCTCGACGGTCGCAAGCCGATCAGCCAGTTCGCCATGGTCCATGTCGTTCAGCCGGTAGTGGTCCTTCGTCGTGTCCGGGTAGACTGGGTCAAAGTAGAAGACCGTCTCCGGCCGGTCGTACTTCTCGACGACGTCACGCCAATCGAGATTTTCGAGTACAACCTGACCGCGGATTCTCGCTGCGAAAGATTCGAGACGATCGACTCGGTTTTGGTACTTCTGAGCGTGGTTCCTGCTGGCCGAGATACTGAACCCCGACCGGGTAC
Source organism: Halobacteriales archaeon QS_1_68_20 (assembly GCA_003021085.1). Classification (GTDB taxonomy): domain Archaea; phylum Halobacteriota; class Halobacteria; order Halobacteriales; family PXRE01; genus PXRE01. The sequence continues at coordinate 169,577 of PXRE01000006.1, forward strand.
TTACCTGACCGCTGAACGACGCGCAGCGTAGGTAGAAGAACACGCCGGCCTTTGCGATGTCGTTGTCGGGCCGCCACCCGTCGACGTACCAGTCCTCCATCCACTCTTCCCACAACTCCCGGGAGTAGGGGGTGTCCCGAAGCCAGTTGCGGAGGTCCTCTTCGCGGTCGCGAAGAATTTCGAAGAAGTGGACCAGGTCGCCGTCGAGGTCGTTGTAAATCTCGATGTCAGACGGTGGCTTGTTGAATAGCACACCGGCGCTTCCGCCGAACGGTTCGACGTAGGTCTCGTGCTCGGGGACGTGCTGGAGAATCCAGTCGGCGTACGACGCCTTTCCACCGGGATATGGGAAAACGGTGTGGTTCAAGCCTCACCACCCCCGTACTCGCGGACGTCCGCCATGGTCAGCACGGGGTCCTCCTTAACGCGCCGGCGCTCCTCGGGCGTCAGGCCCAGGTCGTCGTCCACGTCTTCGTCTTCGCCACCGGGCGGGCCCGCTGCGTCCCAGGCCTCCTTGACGATCCGCCCGCGGTCCAGCGTGGCCTGGGCCCGCGACCGGACCCGTTCGTAGTAGTCCTCGACCTGCGCCTCGCTGGTCGCCCGGTAGTAGCCGTCGGGCCCGGAGACGACCGGGACCTCGCGCTCCTCGATCAGCGTCTTGATGGCCTCGCGGGTAGCGGGCTTCGTCGCGTGGCCGTCGCCGTCGACGTCCGGCATCGCCGCCGCGATCGTGTCGACCGTGATGGCGTCGTCCGGACCGACGTGCTGGGTGAACAGCCACTCCAGCCGGTCCAGGACCCGCTTCTCGGTGGCGGCGTCAGTCATCGCCGACCGCCTCCCGTGACGGGGGTGAGCCAGCGGTGTAGCTCGTCACGTCGACATCGAACCCGAGGTCCGACGGGTCGGCGCCGTGCTGATCGAGCGCCCACTCCAGGACGTTCGGCTCCACCGCGTCGAGGTCGACGCGTAACTGTTTCTGGCCGTGGAACCGGTCGTACTCGAACCCGGGTTCGCCGTCCAGCGCCTCCATGAGGTCGTAGGCGTACTGATCGGAGATCTCGTAGCTGTCGTCGGTGTACTGCTCGATCACCCCCTGGACGTTGCGGTACGAGAGCCTGGCCTCCCGGTGGCCGTGCGCGACCGCGAAGGCCGCCGCGAAGCCCTTGAGGTACAGGTGGCGTTCCGCCTTCGTCTCGATGTCAGCCCAGACGGTCAGCGACTCGCGGAACGACTCGCTGATGTACAGGCCGTCCTTCGCCGGGTGCGGGACATACGCCGTCTGCTCGATGACCGTATCGCGGTAGGCCTCGACGACGTGGCTGTTGTCGCCGACAACTGCCCGAATCTCGCGCTTGACGTCCTGTTCGTGGAACGTGTCGGTCTCGGTCAGCCGCTCGGCCACCTCGATGACGTGCCTGGCCTCGACCGACACCTGCTCGGTGGGGTCGGCGTCGGGTTTGGCACCACGGTCGTCGGCCGTTGAAAGCGATTCTGTCGTGTCCGACCCGTCGTTTTCAACGGCCTCGTCCGTGGTGCCAGCGTCGGCACCAGCCACGGCCCGCTCCACCTCGTCGAGGATCCGCCGAGCGCGGCCGCCACGGGTGTACGCGTCCAGCGCGGCCGCCAGCGCACGCCCGTAGGAGGTAGCGTCGTGCTCGTCGGCGAAGACCTGGAAGCGCTCCTTGAGGCCGGGATCGACTCGGTGGTTCAGCTTCCGCGTCTCCTCGCCCTGGTACCGGCCGGTGCCGATCGCCGGCGTTGAAGAAGAACGGCCGGAGAGGTCGGTGTGCGCCCGGAGGAGTTCGTCGGCCTCCGCCAGCAGGTCGTCCTCGTCGAGGTACTCGAGCATCGCCTCCTCGATCTCGAACCGGAGGTACGGCCCGGCTCGCGGCCGTTTCTCCGCGACGTACTCCTCGAACCGCTCCCAGACGCCGACCGGAACCCGCCAGCCCAGGCGGACGCGATCGGCGCTCACGCCACCACCCCCGCGGATTCAACGGCACCGACGCGTGGTGCCACGCTGGCCCCACCACACCACCCACCTGTCACCGGTGTGTGGTGTGTGGTGTCTGTTTGGCACCAGCCAGTAGTAGTGTTGAAAGCGACCTCGCGAGAAGAACAGTTGCGAGCGGAGGTCGGGGTCGACGCCGTCCCGTGGTTCTCGGTGAGGCGTCGTCCTTGCGGGGGGAGGGGCACACTCCCCAGGCGGCGTTCTTCTTCAACGGCCTCGTCCGTGGTGCCAACGTGGTCCCACGCCGACAGACGAGTGTCTATCGCGGAATGTGATTCAACAAAACGCCGATATTCAGCAGGCTGAAGCCCTGAGACACCCAGATGTTGGGCGTCTCTAACCGAACATGTCCCGCATCATGGGATGCATCTCCATGAGCTGCTCCTCGGCGATCTCCTCGTAGAGCTTGTAGGTGATCGACACCGTCAGCAGCAGCCCGGTCCCGGAGGTCTGCCCGATAGTGCCGAGCATGTTGGCCATCACGGCCAGCAGCCCCACGAGGGCGCCGCCGATGACCGTCACCTGCGGGATGTACCGTTCGAGCACCTTCTCCATGACGCCGGGGTTCTGCCGGAAGCCGGGGATCTGCATCCCCGACCCCTGGATCTGGCGGGCGGTCGCCTCCGGGCCCATGCCGGTGGTCTCCACCCAGAAGATGGCGAAGATCGCACCGCCGACGATCATGAACCCGAGGTCGACCGCGACCCGGAGCATGATCTGCCAGACCTCGAAGTTCGAGGCCGGGGGACCCGACCACCACATCCACTGGTTGGGCCGCTGGATGGGGTTGACGTAGTAGAAGAACCCGCCGATCGGATCCACACTGCCCTGCTGGTACTGCCCGAGCCAGGCCGGCATGTCGTCGCCTAGCTGGCTGTCCAGGATCCGTCCCAGGAACTGCAGGTTCGCCTGCAGCGCCCGGACGAGGATCATCGGCAGGACGCTCGCGTAGATCAGCTTCACGGGGAAGCGACCGCGGGCGCCCTTCACGCGGGCGTGACTGAGCGGGATCTCGACCCGAACCGACTCGGCGTACACGACGATGCCGAAGATCAGTAGCGTCGTGACGACCGCCAGCAGGTCGCCGCCACCCATGACCATCCAGTAGACGCCGTCAGCCGTCGCCAGCGGCGGGAGGTTCTCGGGCGCGGAGGTCAGCCCCAGCGGCGATAGCAGGATCGACCCCCAGGTGGTGAAGACGCCGGTCTCGCCGAACGCCGGCTGCCAGCCGAACAGGCCACCTAACAGCCGCTGGCTGACCCCGGCGACGATGAACAGCCCGATACCGGACCCGACGCCCCACTTGCTGATGATCTCGTCCATGAACAGGATCAACAGCCCGCCCACGAAGATCTGGACGAAGATCAGCCACTGCAGGGCGCCGATGGCCGATCCGTCGGTCGCACCGAACAGCGACTGTGCGATGGCCCGGTCGGCGGGCAACAGCCCACCGAAGAATACCATCGGCAAGGCGGTCAGGATCGTCATCACGACGACGAGCACCTTCTGGAGACCCTGGTACAGCACCTGGTCACGCGGGTCGTCGGTGTCCAGCCCCAGGAGGTTCGCACCGCCGAGCAACTGCAGGACGATGCTCGCGGTGACGATCGGTCCGATACCCAGGTGGAGGATGCTCCCCTGGGCACCGGCCAGGATCGATCGGAACTGCCCGAATGCGTCTGCACTCTCGCCTGTGGGCACCCCGTAAACGGGGACGTTCGTCAGGTAGAAATACACCACGAGCACGAGCGCCGTCCACGCGAGTTTGCGCTTGAACGGCACGTGCCCTTCCGGACGGGACACGCCCGGCATCCGCGAGAGGATGGGCTCCGCGGTCTCCTTCCAACTCATCGTCTCACTCGTCGTCGGTCTCCTCGTTTACGTCTTGCGGTCCGTCGGCTTCTTCGGCGCGCTCGCTGAGGACCGCCTCCCCGCCGGCTTCCTCGATGCCCTCGACGGCACTGGCGGTGAACGCGTCGGCGGTCACCTCCAGGGCGTTGCGGACCTGGCCGTCGCCGAGCACCTTCACCACGTCGGCCTCCCAGCCGTCCTCGACGACGTCGCGGGCGTCGATGGCGTAGCCGTCGTCGGTCTCCTCGGCGAGGTCCTCGGCGGCGTACAGCGCCGCGTCCTCGTCGAGCTTCTGGACCGAGATCTCCAGGACCTCCGCCTGGACGCTCTCGGGCCGCTTGAACCCGTGCTTGCCGAGCGGTTCGTAGTTGTGGAACTCGTGTTTGCTCCGGCCGGCACGGCCGTGCCCGCCACGGTGACCGGCGCCCCGACGGTTCTTCTGGGTGCCGCCGCCGTGCGTGCGCGAACCGCGCTGGCGCTTCTTCTTGTTCGTCATTATCGCATCGCCTCCAGCAGGTCGTCGATCCCTTCGGGATCGTGCTTGCCGAGTTCGCCGCCTTCCCTGACCGGGTGCTTGACGCCGTCGTGACCGCCACGCGGCGGGTGCAGCCGGAGCGTCGGCGACAGCCCCTGCTCCTGCAGGGTCGTCTCCTCGTCGACCAGCGCCGCCGCCAGCGACTCGACGTCGTCGTAGTCGGTGTTGTCCGCGACCCACTCTTCGTCGATCTCGGCGTCGCCCTCCACGGGGTCGGCGCGACGGCGCAGCACCGTCGCCAGGGTCTCCTGGCTGGGTTCGCCGTAGGCGACCCAGTCGTTGACCTTCGTGATCATCCCGCGGTAGGTCTCGGTCTCGGGCACCAGCGTCGCGTGGTTGACCCGGCCGAGGTTCAGCATCTCGAGGGTGTCCTCGACCGCTTCACTCTGGTTGACCTCGCCGCGAAGCTGGACGATCGCCTGCATCACTCGATCACCTCTCGTTGCTCGCGAGCGTGCTGGGGGACCCGCGCCTCCGCCGTGTTCCGCAGGGCGTTGAACGTCGCCTTGGCGAAGTTGACGGTGGTACGGGTGTTGCCCGAGGAGTGGGTCCAGGCGTCCTCGATGCCGGCCAGTTCCAGCACCTTGCGGACGGTCTCCCCGCCCGCCAGACCCAGTCCGCGCGGGGCGGGCTGGATCTCGACCTCGACGGACCCGGCCTTGCCCGAGGTTCGCAGTGCGACCGTGTGGGCGCGGCCGCAGCCACACTCCCAGGACCCACAGCCCCGGGAGACGTCGATGATGTTCAGTTTGGCGATGTCGATGGCCTTCTGGATAGCCGAGCCGACCTGGTCGTCCCGGCCCTGGGCGTAGCCGACGTAGCCGTCGCGGTTGCCCACGACGACGACGCAACGGAACTTCACCCGGCGCCCGGAGTCGGTCATGCGCTGGACCATGTTGATGTCCAGCACCTCGTCGTCCAGCCCCGGCAGGAGCTGGTCGACGATCTCGGGCTCCTTCAGCGGGAGTCCGGACTCCAGGGCCTGGTCCATCGACGTGACGTCGCCGGCCTGTACTTTGCGGCCCAGCCGCGTTCGCGGCTGCCAGCCGTCGTATTCGTCCTGTTCGCTCATAGTTCAGCCTCCATGATGGTCTCGCGCACCTCGTCGAAGTGCTCGGGCAGGTCCGCCGCGTCGAAGTCCCCGCTGTACAGCGGCTCGTCGCGCTGCTCGGCGTACTCCGCGACGTGGGTGCCGCGGGTCCGCTGCCAGTCGGCGAACACGTCGTCGTTGTGGGGGATCTCCAGGCCGGCGTCGATGGCGCCCTCCTGGATCGCGAAGACCTTGTTGCCCGGCGTCGGGGAGTGCAGTCCGATGTCCAGCACGGCCTCCTCCAGGCCGGCCGCGACCGCCCGCTTGCCGGCCAGCAGGCCCGTGAGGTACGCGGCCGGGAGGTTAGTCGTCGGCGCCTCCCAGCCGAACTCCGTCAGGTCGCCGGAGTGTGCGCTCGCTTCCGTTTCGTCTCCGAGGGGTCCGGTGGTGACCAGCTGCGCCCTGGCGTGCTTGTTGCTCGTCCGCGCGACCAACCTGGGCTTGCCGGATTTCAACAGGCGCAACCGCTGATGGTAGTCCGTCCGGACCTCCCGGCGCCGTCGCATCGGCACCGTGTAGCGTGGTCCACTCGCCATTATCGATCACCGTACTCGTTTTCGATGAAGTTCAGCATGTACCGGACGCTACGGAACTCCCCGCCACCGGCCTTCTGGTAGAGGTCCCGGTACTCGGCGGACGACAGTTCGCCCTCGTCCCGGAGTTCCCGCAGTTTCCGGCGCTGTGCTCTGATGTCGCTTCGCCACTCGTCTTTGGGATCGCTACGCGCGCCGGACTTGCCCTTGCGGGTGCCCGGGCCCTTCTTGTGGCCGTAGGAGCGCTTGGCGTCGCGCTCGCGGGCACGACCCCGCGAGTTGCCCTGCGGTTCCTCGGCGCGGATGATCCCCTGGTCGACCAGTTCGCGGACATCCTCGCGGGTGATCGCCTCTGCGATTTCGCCCTGCGAGTCGGGGTCGAGCCAGACGCTGTTCTCGCCGACGTCCAGCACGTCGGCAGCGAGCCGTCGCTGTGCGCTCAGGTCGCTCATTCTTCGACCTCCACTTCGACGTAGGTCGGGTTCAGCACGCGGATTCCTTCGGACTCCGCGCGCTCCTCGATGCGTTCACGCTTGCGGGCGCCGACCGTCGAGGCGATTCGGACCGCCTCCCGGTCGCCGTCCACGCCCTCGAGGTCGTCGACGTTGTGGACGCGCACCTCCTCGAAGCCGCTGGGGTGGCGACCCCGCACGTCGGCCGGCGAACGGAAGCCGGCCTCGACGGTGTCGCCCTTGCCCTTGACGCCCTGGCGCTGCTTGCTGTGGGTGCCCTTCGGCCGCCGCCAGGACGTGGGCACGCGCTTTTTCTTGTGGTAGTCCTGGCGGTTGAACTGCGGCATGCTCTCGCGGGAGCGCTGGCTCAGCAGCCGTTGCTCCTCCTCGGAGAGGTCCGGCGTCTTCTCGGCCAGCCCTCGCGGCTCCAGGCGGGTCTCGACCTCCTCTTCGGGCTCTTCCTCGACCGGTTCGGCCTCCTCGACCTCGGCCTCGGTCTCGCCCTCGACTTCGAGGTCGCCGACGTCGGCCTTGATCCGGGCCGCCAGCGCGTTGCCGACGCCCTCGACCTCGGCCAGTTCCTCCTGATCGGCCGCACGGAGGTCCTCGACCGACCGGTAGCCGGCGTCCCGGAGCGCGTCGGCCTTGCTGGCACCGACGCCGCTGATGTCCTCCAGGTCGCGGTCGTCTTCGGCTTCCTCCTCGGCCTCGTCGGCCTCGTCGTCGGCCTCTTCGACCTCGGCCTCGGCGTCCTCGTCGACCTCGACGTCGTCGACGTCGGCCTTGATCCGGGCCGCCAGCGCGTTGCCGATGCCCTCGACCTCGGCCAGTTCCTCCTGGTCGGCCTCGCGGATGGCCTCGACGGAGTCGAAGCCAGCGTCGCGCAGCGCGTCGGCCTTGCTGGCACCGACGCCGCCGATGTCTTCGATGTCGTCGATCTCTGCCATGCTACGTCGCCTCCTTGCCAGGCTTCTCGGTGATGTACACCCCGTCCTGGAAGATGCGGGTGTCCTTGTCCTTCACGCGGGTCAACTGTTCGACGTCCGCGGCGGTCTGCCCGACGGCGTCCTTGTCGGGGCCGCGGAGGACCAGTTCCTCCCCGTCGACCTCGACCTCGGTGTCGCCGTGGATGGGCGCACGTCGCGGCGCGCGCTCGCCGAGGAAGTTCTCGATGACAACCTCGCCGCCCTCGACGTTCACCTGCATCGGGAAGTGCGAGTACAGGACCTGCATCCGGTACTCCCACCCCTCGGTGACGCCGTGGATAATGTTCTGGACGTGGCTCTCGAAGGTGCCCATCGTCGCCGTCGTCTTGGCGTCCTCGTCGTCGCTCTCGATGACGACCTGGTCGTCTTCGACGTCGACGGACACGTCGGGGTACCAGAGGCGGCGCGTAACGCTGCCCTCGGGCCCCTCGACGGTCACCTCGAGGTGGTCCACCTCGGCGCTCACGTCGTCCGGAAGTTCGATTTCGATTCGTGCCATGGTTAGTACACGTACGCGATCACCTGGCCACCGACGCCCTCCTCGCGGGCCTCGTAGTGGCTCATGATGCCGTGGCTCGTAGTCACGACGAGCGTGCCGTAGTCACGGGCGGGGAGGTACCGCTTCTCCCACTTCTCGAACCCGTTGGCCCCGACTGCGTGGCGGGGCTTGACCGAGCCACACTCGTTGATCGCGCCTTTCAGTTCGACCTCGAACTCGCCGGCCTTGCCGTCGTCGACGAACTCGAATCCGTCGATGTACCCTCGGTCGTAGAAGACCTCGAGTACGGAACCGACCAGGTTCGAGGCGGGCATTACGTCGTGCGTCAGGTGCCCGACACTCTCGGCGTTGTTCAACCCCGAGAGCGCGTTGCTGAGCGGGTCGTCTGCCGTCATGCTTACTCGTACTTCTTGAAGCCCATCTCACGGGCGACCTCGCGGAAGCACTGCCGGCACAGCCAGATGTCGTACTTGCCGACCAGACCCTGCTCGCGCTTGGAGACGCGGTAGCCGGGCCGCACCAGGTTGACCGTCACGTCCAGCCCGTAAATGCCGACGTTCGGGTCGTACTCCTGGCTGGGGAAGTCGGTGTGCTCCTCGATCCCGAAGCTGAAGTTGCCGGTGTCGTCGAACTGCTCGGCCGACAGCTCGACCAGCGGCAGCGCCGTCTCCAGGAACTCGTGGGCCTGGTCGTCCCGCAGGGTCACCTTCGCACCGATGGGTTCGCCCTGCCGGATGCCGAACTCCGGCTCCGTCGACTTGGCCTCCGTCCGGACCGGCTGCTGGCCCGTGACCTCCTGGAGGATCTCCTCGGCGTCCGCCAGCGGCTGACCGCCCTGACCGACGCCCATGTGGACGACGACCTTCTCGACGCGCGGTTCGCGCATCTCGTGGAACTCCGCTTCACTCATCAGTCGTCACCTCCCTCGACGACCTCGTCGGCCGTATCGGCCGCCTCCGCGGCGTCTTCGGCGGCTTCCTCGACCGCGTCGGCGTCGATGAAGTTCTCGTCGATGACGACGACGTAGTCCTCGACCGTCTCGAAGCCGTCGCCCTCGACGGGTTCGCCGTCGGGGCCGACCGGCTCGACGATGACGTTGTTGTCGCCGGACCCGGGCGTGACCTGGATGGTCTCGATCCGGCCGATGTCGCCGGCGTGCTGCCCGGAGACCGCGGTCACCAGCGCGCCCTCCTCGTAGGTGAAGTGGGCGACGATGGAGCCGTCGTCGTTGCCGACGATCAGCGAGTCCCCGGTACCGTACTCGGCGGCCTCCTCGGCGGAGAGCAGCATGTTCGTCCCGTCGTGGAAGTTCAACTGGACATCGCCGCCGGGGACGTGGTGCTTGTCCTCGATCTTGTTCAGCTTCGATCCCGCGGCGTCCTCGTCGATGGACGACAGCGCCAGGCGGCCGCCCTCGTCGGGGAACACCCGGAAGTACTCGCCGCGCTCGGTGAACGCGACGATGTCGAACATCCCGATCGGTCGGGTCTCGTCCGACACCGGGTCGCCGTTGACCAGGACCGTGTCCTGGTCGAGGGCGTAGCGGGCCTCCTTGCGGTCGTCGACGTAGCCGAGCACGTCACGGAGCACGACCAGGAGCGGCACGCCCGCTTCACCGTGCGGGCCGGCGCCGGCCTTGACCGTGAACGTGTCCGTCTTGCGCTCGACCGGCCACGACTTCGGAACCGAGAGTCGTTTCTGGTGCTTCGTCATGATTCACCCTCCAGTCGTTCCTGCCGTCGGTCGTCCGACAGGTCCAGGTCCGTCACGCGCAGGTTGCTCGCGTCCAGCGGACGCGGCACCTCCTCGCCGTCGGCCGCCTCGAGGGTGACGTCCTCGACGTGGACGACGGCGTCCCTGAGGTCGACGTTCACGACTTCCGCCTCTTCGCCGGCGAAGTCGCCGCGCATCACCTCGACGGTGTCGCCCTCGTTGACGCGAACGCGACGCTGCTCGTACTCCTCCCGGAGGTCCTCCGAGAGCGTCGCCCGGACCTGCTCGTGACGCTCGTGGAGGGGCGCCGTCTCCTGGCTCGTTCGCTGTTTGTGTGGTTGCTTGCTCATGTTATACGATCATCGTTGCCGTACTCGCGACGCTTCCGAACCGCTCGGCGACCTCCCGCGCGATGGGACCCTTGATCTCGGTCCCGCGGGGTTCGCCCACGTCGTCGATGATGACGGCGGCGTTGTCCTCGAACTTCACCCGCGTGCCGTCCGGGCGACGGATGGGCTTGCGCTGCCGGACGATGACTGCCTCCAGGATCTGGCGGCGCATCTCCGGGGTGCCCTTCGTGACCGAGACGGTCACCTTGTCGCCCAGGCCGGCCTTCGGGTGACGGTTCACCGTCCCCGAGTAGCCGGAGACGCTGACGATCTTGAGTTCACGCGCGCCGGTGTTGTCGGCACACGTGATGATCGAACCCTTCTCGAGGCCCTGCGTGACGTCGGCGCCGAGCGCCTCCATCACTCGTCACCTCCGTGTTTCTCGACCACGACGTGGCTCTTCGTCTTCGAGAGCGGTCGGGTCTCTGCGATGCTCACCGTGTCGCCTTCGTCCAACTGTAGACAGGGGGGCGCGTGCGCCGGGATCCGGCTGCGCCGCTTCATGAACCTGTCGTACTTCGGCACGTGTACGTCGTACTCCCGCTCGACGATCACGGTCTTGTCCATGTCCGTGGAGGCCACCTCGCCGACCAGCGTCTGCCCGCGCACGGAAAGGCTTCCGTGGAACGGACAGTTCCGGTCGTCGCAGGTGGGCTCCGGTTCCGGTACGTTGAGTCCTATCGCCATTTCGAACTACCTCCAGTTTCGGTGCGTCGGGCGGGTCGTGAGAGCAGTCGCGCCCCATCCACCGTAACGTAGGCCACGCCCTCGCAGGCGCCAGACTGACCGGCCCCGACCGGCGGGGACGACTCCCCGCCGACCGCCTGGCCGGCAGTTTCCGACGACCGTTTGGACGCGGTCCCCGACCCCTCGCGGCCCGCCTCCTGGCGGGGTCCCTCTGTGGGACGGTCGGCGGCTTCATCTGTGAGCGTAAACTGGAACGTCGTGCCCGGCTTCGGCACCGTCCGCACCCGAGACTCCTCGCCCCGTACGTCGAGGGTGCGAGTCGTCTCCCGGACGACGCGGCCGTCGATCCCGACGAGGTCGGGGGTGGCCGCATCGACGACCTCCACCCGGAGGCCGACGAGTTCGTGTCGCGGGAGCGTCTCGGGCGTCAGCGGCATTATTCCTCCAGGTCGCCTTCCTCTCGGCGAATCGTCTTCAGGCGGGCGATGGTCCGCCGCAGTTCCTTGATCCGGCCGGGGTTGTCCGGCTGACCACCCGCGGCCTGCACCGCCCGCTCGTTGAGCAGTTCCGTCTCCAGGTCTTCCAGTTCGGCCTCCCGCTCGGCCGGCGTCATGTCGCGGATCTCGTCGGGCCGCAGGATCGCCATCAGTCGGACACCTCCTCGTCGTCGGCGTCCTCCATCTCGTCGAGGAGTTCCTCGGCCTCGGCCTCGGTCTCCTCGTCGAGGTCTTCCTCGACCGCCTCTTCTTCGGCCGGCGCTTCCTCGACGGCCTCCTCGTCGACGGCGGCCTCGATCTCGTCGAGTTCCTCGGCGACCTCGTCCTCACCGCCGGGGACGTCGACGTCGTCGAACTCTTCGGGTTCGTCGGCCGCACCTTCGCCGGTCTCGACGGGTTCGTCGAGCAGTTCCTCGACGCCCTCGTCCTCGACGACGTCCTCGGGGGCGAACCCGGAGGTGTCCACGCCCTCGCGGACCTGGAAGTCGTCGGGGAGGTCGGCGTCCGGCGGGATGATCTTGACCGTGACGCCGATGGTCCCGAGCTTCATGACGGCGACGCCCTGGCCCTCGTCGACGATCTCCTCGGCGGGTTCGCCGTTGTGCTTGATGTACCCGCGGTTGAACTTCTCCACGCGCGAGCGGGCGCCCGTGACCTTCCCGGAGAGGACGATCTCGGCGCCCAGCGCGCCGGCGTCCATGATCCGGTCGATGGTGGTGTGGCCGGCCTTCCGGAAGTACCAGCCGCGTTCGAGGGCGTTCGCCAGGCGGTCGGCGACGATCCGGGCGTTCAGGTCCGGCTCGTCGACCTCCTGGACGTCGATCTGGGGGTCCTCGAGGTCGAACCGCTGTTCGAGTTGGGTGGTGATCTCCCGGATGTTCTGGCCACCCTTGCCGATGACCATCCCGGGCTTCTCGGCTTCGAGGACGATCTGGGTCCCCATCGGGGTCTTGGCGACCTCCATGCCGCCGTAGCCCGCGCGGCCCAGTTCCTCCGCGAAGAACTCGTCGATCTGGCTACGCTGGAGTCCCTGGTCGATGAACTGCTGTTCGTCGGCCATCAGTCCTCACCCTCCTCGGGCTCTTCGAGCACCAGTTCGACGTCGACCTGTGGAGTGTTCCACGGGTCGGCGCGACCGAACGCCCGCGGCTTCCGGCCGGGGGACTCCCCGACCTTGTGGGCGGCGACGTGGGCGATCTCCATCGACTCGCCGTCGAAGCCCTGGTGGTCGGCGTTGTTGACCGCGTTCTCGAGCAGGTCCAGGAAGGCGTCGCTGGCCTTCTCGGGGTACCGGCCCGCGTCCCAGCCGTCGACGTCGGATCGGTGGCCGACGCCGCTGTTGTGGGACTTGAACGGGACCGACCGCTCGCCGGCCTTCACGGCCTCCAGGTACTCGACGGCCTCGCCGGCCGTCTTGCCCTTGATCTCGCGGGCGATCTCCTTGCTGTGCTTGTGGCTCATGTGTCGCTCCCGGAGCATCGCCTTCGCGGTCGAGTCCGGGTCGGCGTCCACGCTGTAGTTGATTCCCATCCTTGCACCTCACTTCAGGGGGACGAACTTCGACGAGCGCGTGGCGCCGATGCCTGCCTGTCCGTGCTCGACCTCCTTGCGGGTGAGCTGGAACTCGCCGAGGTAGTGGCCGATCATCTCCGGCTCGACCTCGACGCGCTCGAAGCTCTGGCCGGTGTACACCTCGAAGGTCAGGCCGACCATCTCCGGCAGCACCGGCATGTCGCGCAGGTGCGTCCGGAGCGGGTCGTTGGCCGTCTCCTCGGCCTCGGCCTCGCGGGCGTCCTCCAGCAGCTTCTGCTTCTGGACGGACAGGCCGCGCTCGATACTTCGCCGCTGGCGTGCGGGCAGCAGTTCCGCGACCTCCTCGACGCTCATGTCCTGCAACTCCTCGAGCGTGTGGCCGCGGTAGGTGAACTCGCCCTCGCGGCCGGTCTGGTAGTCAGTACTCATTTGTCGCTCCCACTCCCTTTGCCGGTTCGTCGCGAGGAGATGTCACCCACCTTCCGGCCCGGCGGCGCGTTCTTCGACACGCTCTTGGGCCGGCCGGGGTGCTGGCGGCCACCACCACCGAACGGGTGGTCGACCGCGTTCATCGCCACGCCACGGACCCGCGGCCAGACGGTGCCGCGGCCCTTCACATTGTGGTACTTGTTGCCGGCCTTGACGAACGGCTTCTCCGTCCGTCCGCCGCCGGCGACCACGCCGATGGTGGCCCGACACTGCGGGTCCATGCGCTTGATCTCACCGCTCGGCAACTGGACGACCGCGGCGTCCCGGTCGTGGGTGATCAGCGTGGCGCTGACACCCGACGCGCGGGCGTACTTGCCGCCGTCGCCCGGCTGGGCCTCGACGTTGCACACCGGCACGCCCTCCGGGATCTCCGCCAGCGGGAGGGTGTTGCCGGGTTCGATGGCCGCCGAGATGCCGACCTGCAGGTCTTCGCCGACGGCGACGCCCTCTGCGGCCAGCACCAGGCGGCGCTCGCCGTCCTCGAACTCGACGGCCGCGATGGGCGCCGAGCGAGCGGGGTCGTGTTCGACATCGACCACCGTGCCGGTGACGACGTCGCTGTCCTCGACGCTGCGGTGCTTCTTGTCCGACTTGTAGCGGTGCGACGGCGCCCGAAAGGGCGATCCGCCGCGGCCGCGTCGTTGTCCGCGGATTCTGCGTCCCATGGTTAGAACACCCCGATCCTGGAGGCGACTTCCTGGGCGTCGTCGTCCTCGCTGAGCGTGACGATGGCCTTCTTCTCGCCGTCCATCGTGACCATCGTGTTCACGTCCTCGACGGTCACCTCGAACTGCCCTTCGACCGCCTCGGTGATCTCGGGCTTGCTCGCGTCGGTGGCGACGACGAACTGGAGCTTGTTCTCGAAGTCCATGTCGTTCATCGCCTTCTCGGTCACGATGGGGTAGTCGACGACGTCCCTCATCGCTCGGCCACCTCCTCGACGGCGCTCTCGGTCCAGACCGTCAGCCGGCCCGGCTGTGCGCCGGGCGCGAGGTCCTCGGCGCTGACGTTGGCTGCCGTGGCGACGTCGGCCCCCGCCAGGTTGCGCGCGGCCTTCGACGGCCCCGCCTCGCTGGAGGTGACGAAGAGGATCGACGACGGCTCCCGGTACTTGCGACCGCGGGTCGTCCCGCGGCCGGCACGCACCGAGCGGCCCTCGTCGGCCCGCTCGACGTCGGCGTGGACGCCGACTTCTTCGAGGAACGCGACGACCTCCTTCGTCTTCACGAGGTCCTCGAACTCGTCGCTCACCACGAGCGGCAGGTCGAGGTCCTCGTCGACCTCGTGGCCGCGCTCGGCCACCAGGTCGGCGTCGGTCGTCGCCGCGACGGCACTCCGGACCGCCAGTTTTCGTTCCTTGTCGTTGAGGTCCTTCGTTCGGTCCTTCTCGGACTTCGGCGGGTGGGCGCGGCGGCCCTTGACCGTGTGCGGGACGCGACGGCCCCGGTTGTTCGCGCGCGGTACGTGGGCCATGCCCCGACCCGAACCGGGCGACTCCGCAGAGGTGCGGAGGCCGGCGTAGGGGTCGGCGCCGTGGTCCTGCGTTCGGTTGGCCTGGGCGGCGAGGACGGCTCGCTTGACGAGGTCCGGCCGGTGTGGCGTCTCGAAGACGTCCGGCAGGTCCAGGTCGTCAGCGTCCTCTCCGTCCAGGTCTCTGACTGTCGCTTTCATTGTCCCTGGTTGGATGTGGTGCTCACGAGCCGCACCTCGGGGTCGAGACGCGGCTGGTCGTTCGGCCGGACGGCCGGGCGCATCCGCACGAGGCGCTTCTCCGGTCCGGGCACCGAGCCCTTCACCAGCACGTACGGTCCGGCGACCTCGCCGTAGTTGACGAAGCCGCCGTCGACGTTGACGTCGTCGGCGTCCTCTCCGTCGCCCAGCCCGACTAGGCGCTTGTTCAGTTCGGTCCGCTGGTGGTAGCCGGTCTGGCCCTGCTGGGGCACCGTGGAACGAACCCGCGAGGGGTTCCACGGCCCCAGGTTGCCGATCCGGCGACGCCATCCCTGGCGCTTGTGTTTGCCCTTGCGCTTCTGGACGCCCCAGCGCTTGACCGGACCCTGGGTGCCCTTGCCCTTCGTGACGCCCGCGACGTCGGCGTACTCGCCCGCGCGGAACACGTCCGTCGCGGTGTGTTCGCCGCCGTCCTCGAGCAGGTCGAGGGCGTAGTCGACGCGGGCATCAAGGTCGTCACCGCCGACCCGGGTCTCCATCACGTCGGGCGCTTTCTTCGGCACCGACGGCACCTCGTCCGGCACGGTGTGGGTCACCAGCCGGAGGTCGGCGACGTCGCCGGCGTCGACGAGTTCGCGCAACTCGTCGGCGTCGCCGGCCCCGTCCTCGGGCACGTCGAGCACCCGGTCCAGGTCGGGGTGGGCATCGTCCGTCCACACTTCAGTCAGCGGTCGCTTGCCGTACGGCGTCTCCTCGTAGGCTCGCAGGGCGACCCCGCGCATCGGCGGCGCCTCGAGGACGGTGACGGGGACCGTCTCCTCCATCCCCTCGCGGGGGGAGTCCGCCTCGTCGTTGATCATCACGACGTGGGTCATCCCGGCCTTGTAGCCGGCGAACCCCTGGAGCTGCGGCTGTCCGTCGTCGTCCGGCCACGAGCGGAAGCGCGGCACCTCCGAATTGGCGCGCTTGCGCGGGCCGAACCCCAACGAGCCTTTTCGTGGTCTGCTTGGTTGTGGCATTTCCGTCTCACTCCGTGAGTGTGAGGCAGGCGAGCACGGCGAACGTCGCTTCTTCGGTTCGCACGGTCTCGCTGCCCTGGTTCGGGATCGCGTTCAGCCAGAGGTCGAACCGGCCGGGGGCGCCCGGCTCGACGGTCGGCGGGTCGGTCCCGCCGACGGATTCCGGATCGACGTCCAAGATGTCGGGCAGCCCTCGTCCGGGCGCGCCGAAGACGACGGTCGCACCGTCGTCCTCGACGCGGCGGGTCAGGTCCTCCAGCCAGCCGACCGACAGCGGTCGACCGTGCACTGAGGTTGCGACCCGCAGTCCAGCGTCGTCCCGGGCGAGCGCTTCCGACAGGTCCGTACGTTCGACCGTCAACCCCGGCAAGGGGTCGTCGACGATCCGCGCACGGACCGGCTCTCTCGAAGAGACCCTGACGGTTACGCGCTCCCCCTCCTGGACCTCCATTCCGGAGGGAACCGGGAGGGAGATCGGGTGTTGCAGTCCGCAATTGACCCGAACGCGCCCTTCAGGCCCGACCTCGGTCACGAGTCCCTGTCGTAACGACCCCGGACCGTTCGATCCGGAGCCGGTCCGCGACGAGGGGCGGAGCGGCGGCATCACGCCGACGTACTCCAGTTCGTCCCGCCTGTCCCATGCCTCCTTTCGAAGGTAGGGGGGTGTGGCGGCGTACGCCAGCACGGTTTCGACGAACCCGTCGCCCCATCGCCGCTCGCCGTCGGGGTCCGGGAAGACCCCGAGGCGGTCTGCCCGGAACACCGTCGCCGCGCGGGCCACGTATCCGAGCTTCCGGGTGGCCTCGCGTTTGTCCTCGGCCTCCCGTGCGAGGGACGACGGCACGAGTACGGTTAGCGTCATGCCGCAGCGTCCACGCCTCGCCGCTAGACGTACTCCCACCTTCCGGATTCGGCCTTAAAAGGATAGCGGATCCTCCTCGGTCCTGTGGCAGTGTCTCACACCGTCACGACGGTCGTTCCGTCCGTTCGACCGGCCAACAGGTCCCGTGACCCCCGGACCGGCGGCGTCGGCCGCGACGTCGTCTGGGCCGTTCCCGGCGTCGGCGGATCGTTCCGTCGGGACGGGGGGTCGCTATCCGTCGAAGACGATCTCGAAGCGAGCGCCGCAGTCCTCGCTCTCGGCGGCCGCCACGGTCCACCCGTGAGCTTCGGCGATCTCGACGACGATCGACAGGCCGGGACCGGTCCCTTCGTCGTCGGAGGTGTAGCCGCGGTCGAACACCGCCTCACGCTCGTCGTCGGGGATGCCGGGGCCGTCGTCGGCGACGTAGAACCCCCTTCGTCGGGCAGGGTGCCGACTCGAACCTCGACGTCGGGGCCAGCGCGTTCGACGGCGTTGCGGAACAGGTTCTCCAGGAGCTGTACCTCGTCGGCGTCCACCTGCGGGACGTCCGAGACGCCGAGGTCGGCGTCGTCGGCGGTGACGTTCCGCCAGGCCTCCTCGGCGACGTCTCGCAGGTCGACGGATGTCGGATCGACGGAGGAATCGCCCTGCCGCGCCAGGCTCAGGGTGTGGTCGATGATCGTCCCGATCCGGTCGTGGGCGCTCCGGACCTCCTCGAAGGTCTCCGGATCGCCCGTTTCCTCGGCCAGTTCGAGGTACCCGCGGGCGACCGACAGCGGGCTGCGGAGGTCGTGGGAGACGACGCTGGCGAAGTCCGTGAGCCGTTCGTTCTCCGTCTGCAGTTCAGTGACCTGCTGGTCGATCGTCCGGATTCGACGGCGGGGCCGTACCACGTCGACGGCCACGGCGGCGATGGCCCGTGACGGCCAGCAGGTGTTGTACGATCTGGTCGAGGTGTTCAAGGGCACCAGCGGCGAGGTCGCGGCGTTTCTCATCGCCCGGCGCGTCGAGAACGTGGTCGAGAGCCTCGACGACGACGTTCCCTTGCCGGAGAACCTGAGCCGACACCTCTGACGGTCCCGGTCCCCGCCTGGAGTTCAGCCCGTTTCGGAACCTTTATTCATACCTCCGGAGGTAGTTGTAGGTGCGAAGGCGCGTCGGTGGTGTAGTGGTATCACAGGACCCTGCCACGGTCCTAACCCGGGTTCAAATCCCGGCCGACGCACTTTTCGGCGACCCACACTGCGAGCAGCGCGTAGCGTGTGCTCGCCTCACGTGAGCCGAAAATCGGCACGAGGGATTCGAATGAGACGAGACCCAGCCCGGATCCGTCCGTCGGAGACGCAACGGAAGCCCGGACCGTCTCGGCGTGGTTCAAATCCCGAAACACTTCGTTTCTCGGCGTCCCGCTGGTTTCACTCGCAGGACTCCCGGCAGACGCATTCCTCCGAGCGTTCCACTCCGACTGTGTCGCACACGCGTGACGCGCGACCCCTGTTGTCGTGACGACAGATCCGGGCTCTCGCCAACGCCACCTTGATACGGTTCGTAGACAGAATCAAAATCGGGATAATGGTCGACGGACATCGACTGAGAGCCGTCCTCCAGGGTCGGGGCACAGTAGTTGGCCTCGGGGTGTTTTACGTCGTATCCGCGCTCGGCTGGACGCTCGCGCAGCTTCGCGGTGGGGCAATGCTGGTAACCGGGGTGGTCGAAATAGTGTTGATCGCCGGTCCTGGCATCGTCCTCCTCTACGGCGGGGATCGATTACCGCGACGCGACATCCATCCGGAGTTCTATCCGGACGTCACGAGGTGGTGTCTCGGCGGGCTCGGCGTGATGCTGGCAATCCTCGTATTCTACAGCCTCCAGCCCGGCGAAGTCGTCGACGACCCGTCGACCGTGCTCATCCTGACGGGGCTGGCTGGCGTCGCCGGCTTCGCCGCCGGGGTTCACAACGCGCACGCCAAGACCCGGGAACGGGAACTCCAGAAGACGGTCGAACAGCTACGGGCGTCGAACGAGCGCCTCGAACAGTTCGCCTACGCCGTGTCGCACGACCTCCAGGAGCCGCTCCGGATGGTCTCCAGCTACCTCCAGTTGATCGACCGCCGGTACGCCGACGACCTCGACGAGGACGGCCGGGAGTTCATCGACTTCGCCGTCGACGGCGCCGACCGGATGCGGGCGATGGTCGCGAGCCTCCTCCGTTACTCCCGCATCACGACCCAGGGACAATCACTCGAACCGACGGACGCGCAGGCGGTGCTCGAAGACGTCCTCGAGGACCTCCAGTTGCGGATCGAGGAGACCGACGCGACGATAGAGACCGACGACTTCCCGACGGTAACCGCGGACGCAGACCAGCTCTCACAGGTGTTCCAGAACCTCATTTCCAACGCCCTCAAATATAGCGGGAACGATCCACCGCGCGTCCACGTGGACGCCGAACGGACTGGCGATGCGTGGCGGTTCTCGGTTCGCGACGAGGGGATCGGGATCGACCCGGAGTACCACGATCGGGTGTTCGACATCTTCGAGCGACTGCAGTCCGAAGAAGCCGGCGGCGAGCAGGGGGCCGGCGGAATCGGTCTGGCGCTGTGCGAACGGATCGTCGAGCGCCACGGCGGGGACATCTGGGTCGACTCCGAACCCGGCGAGGGGGCGACGTTCTCGTTCACGATTCCCGCGGCAGATCGAAGGGACTCGTAACTCGGGTCCCGGTGAGAGCGTCTCGTCCTGCCCCAGCGACTTCTTCGACGGACGTGATCCTCGCTCACGGACCCTGCGGGACCGCACCGCGAACGTCCCGCTGGGGACCAGCGTTCCCTCCTCGCTGCTAGGGTTCGTCTACGGCGTCACCTTCCTCAGCATGGGGATGACGTTCTCCGCCGCGGGCGCGATGATGACGGGGACCCTGTGGGGTCTCATCGCCACGTTCCGGTCGTCGCGGCCCGACGGCCTGCGCGATCAGTTCTACGGCTTCCGCGAGCTTTGACGAGAACCGGCTTCTGACCACGCGCCGCGAACCAGCGGCTGCCTCACAGTCCAGAGGTTCCGGACCGGGCGACGGAGTCCGACGTCCCGGACCGCGTAACGATAAGGCGGTCGCGGGAGTACCACCGGACGTGACGACCGTCGCACTGCTCAGCGTCGCGCCCGTCAAAGAAGGGAGCATGGCCGAGGAGGTCGCGAAGGCAGTCGGTGCCCTCGACGAGTTCGACGTCTCCTACGAGACCAACCCGATGGGGACCGTGATCGAGGCCGACGAGGCCAGCGAGGTGTTCGCTGCCGCGCAGGCCGCCCACGAGGCGGTCGACGGCGACCGCGTGAGCACGTTCCTGAAGATCGACGACAAGCGGGCCCGCGACCAGCGCGCCGACGAGAAAGTCGACGCCGTCGAGGAGGCGCTGGGCCGGGAAGCCATGCGGGACCGGTGACTCAACTCGCCGCCCCGGCCAGTCGCTCGGTCCCCAGGCCGATCGCGGCACCGATCAGCATGGCGGCCAGCGCCGCGAGCGTCTCGCCCGCGAGGCCCGGGACGCCGAAGGCCGTCTCGCCGGCGGCGTGGACCGAGAACATGGTCGCGTAACCCAAGAAACCGCCGGGCGTGAACGACAGCAGGGGGACGAACTCGTGGAGGCTGGCGAGGAACATGAACGCACCGACGACGACGCTCAGTGCGACCGGGCCACCGCCTAACGGCGCGACCAGCGCCAGCGTCGCCGCCGCGTAGCCGATGCCCGCCGCGTTGCTGGCGTACCCCCGGACCAGACCGTCGACGCCCCCGCCCGCGGCGTAGAACGTGGCCGAAGCGATGAACGATGGCCACAGCGGGATGTGCAACCCCGCGACGAAGGCGTACGTCCAGGGGACCGACGCCACACCGAAGACGACCGCCAGCGCCCAGGTCTCGTTCCACTGCCCGACCTTCTCGGAGACGCGAACGTAACTCATTGGTGGCCACTCGGCCGGGCGCGCCTTGTTCGTTGCCGTCCATTGCTGGCAACACGGCGGAGTACTCCCGTCCCCGTCGCCGGGTCGGTACCCGCGTCAGCGGGCGATGTGATTTAAGTCGGCCGGCGGAGAAGTCGCTGGTATGAACCGGATTACAGGAACCGCGGGTAGTGGTCGTCGTGAGTGACCTGCTGGGCGACGTCGTGATCCCCGTCGCCAACGAGGACGTCGCCGAGGAGACGGCGGCGCTGGCACGGGAGCACCTCGACGACGACTCGAACGTGACGGTCGTCCACGTCGTCGCCGACGAGCAAGCCTTCGACGAGTCGTCCGAGGAGGAGTGGGAGTCGTTCGCCGAGGACGCCTTCGAGCGGTTCGAAGCGACCTACGGCGGGGCCGTCGAGACGGAGGTCCGGTACGGGACGGACGTGGTCGAGGGCATCTTCGCGGCAGCCGACGACGTCGGTGCCAGCGCCATCGTGTTCAAACCTCGGGGCGGCAGTCGTTGGCGGCAACTCATGTCCGGCGACGTGGCCCGTGAACTCGTGGCCGAGTGCGACCGGCCCGTCGTCGCGCTCCCGGGCGACAGTTGATTCCCGGCACCGGGAACGTTCAACTGTCCGAAACACTTTTCGCCCGCTGGTTGATACGGGGTTCATGGCAACCAGCCAAAATACCGGCGCGTTCGACGACGTGCCAACTGCGAAGTCTGTCGGGTACGGGGTGGCAGCGTACGTCGTCACCTACGTCCTCTTCTTCGTCCTGAAAGGGTCCCAGGGAGTACAGGAGTTCACGTCAGGGTTCGAGCAGGGTGCCGGGTCGACGTTCGAGCAACTCGGCATCGACCCGCCGTCGGCGTTCGAGATCGCCGGGTGGGTGTTCTACCTCTCGCACAACGCGGGGATCGAGATCTCCGTCTCGGCGATGGGACAGTCCCAGTCGCTGAACATGAACCCCGGCCTTGGCAACGAGGCGTACCTGATGGCCATCCCGCCCATCGTCCTCGTCGCGGCGGGGTACCTCCTCGCCACCCGCGAGGCGCCAGCGGGTGCGTCGCTTCCCAAGGTCGGAGCCTCGCTCGCCGCCGGGTACGTGATCCTGAGCCTCGTCGGCGTGTTCGCGTTCGCCTGGTCCGCGACAATCGAAGGCGGGTTCGGCCAGCAGGCGACGCTCACCGTCAAGCCCCAGCTCGTCATGGCCCTGGTGGTCGGGCTCGTCTACCCGGCCATCTTCGGCGGCGTCGGTGGCTTCATCGCACAGTCGCAGGCGCCCGACCGGCAGACCAGCGCCGGCGGTGCGTACGGTAGTCAGCAGGGGCAGTACGGACAGCAGGGACAGCACGGCCAGCAATCCCGGTACGGACAACAGCCCCAGCAGGGTCAGCGGACCCCCCAGGGCCAGCAGCCCCAGCAGGGCCAACGTACCACCCAGGGACAGCAGCCCACCCAGGGACAGCAGCCCACCCAAGGACAGCAGACCGAGCAGCCCAACCGGGGACAGCAGGACGAACGCACCCCGCAGGGCCGCCAGTCGGGGCAGGACGACGACCAGGGACAGTCCGACCGCCACCGGTAACCGCGGCGACGACTCTTCTCTCACGCATCACTGTTGGGACCCAGCCGACGAGCGGTTGCTCCGGCCGGGACACGGGCCGAGCGTCCAGTCACGCTCACGACGACCGTGACCGGACCGAACGAGAGCTATTTCCCCGGCCGGTCCCTAGGATCCCACTCGAAACGCGTGACGGAACCACGGACGACGGTAACCCGCGAGGCGGAACGCGGCATCAGGTACGGCCTGCTGGCGGTACTGGTCGTCGGTCTGCGCCGCCGGGACCCCGGAGCAGTCGTCAACGCCGTCGTCGCGCTCGCCGTCACCTACCTCCCCGGCGTGGTCGAACGCCGGTACGACGTGGAGTTCCGCCCCTGGCAACGAGTGTACGCGCAGGGGGCGATGCTCACCCACGCCCTCGGAATGCTCGGCCCCTACGACGACGTCTGGTGGTGGGATCACGTCACGCACACCCACTCCGCGACCCTGGTCGGGGGCCTGGTCCACGCCGTCGCTCGCCGCAACGACCGCGACCCCCGACCGCGCGTGCTGGCCGCGGTGGTCGGGGGCGGCGTCCTCTGGGAACTCGTGGAGTACGTCGTCCACCACACCGCCGACCGCCTCGGGATCGAACCGGTGCTCGTCTCGTACGGCAAAGTCGACACCGCTCTGGACCTCGTGTTCAACGCCCTCGGCGCGCTGGTCGTCCTCGCGTGGGGGGATCGACTCCTCGGGAACTTCGTCGACGCCCCCTCAGAACCGTCGACCCGCGCCGTCTCCGACGTAGACCAGGACCGTCCGACGTGACGAAACCGGGCCTGGGCGGCTTCCCGACCTGCGGCGTTCGGCGATGGGGCACCGTCACCGACCGGTCCGTGACGGGCTCCGGCGCCGTCCTCGCCTGGAGGAAAGGACACGGGCCGAATCGCGGCGTCGGGGCGCCACGGT
This sequence comes from Halobacteriales archaeon QS_1_68_20, assembly GCA_003021085.1. GTDB lineage: Archaea > Halobacteriota > Halobacteria > Halobacteriales > PXRE01 > PXRE01. The sequence goes on from PXRE01000006.1 coordinate 192,853, forward strand.
ACCGCCGACGACTGCTGGTTCTCGGACCAGGTGACGACAGGCCGCGAAACGACTCGGGACAGTACGTCACTACACGCTCGCCTGACGACGTGCTCGCCGCCATGGAGCCGCTCGAACCCTGCTACCACGGGTGAACTTGCGGACGACCTCGACTGGCCGCGCAGGACCGTCTACGAACTTCTCACGACGCTCGAAGAACGCGGTGACGTGAGAAAAAGAAGCCCGAACCCCGACGGGCGATCTGGATGCGACCGGAGGACACAGCATGAGCACCGGCTCGAGCGCGAACCACGACCCCACGAACACCAAAATCACCCTCACACGGAACGACGACGGGTGGTGGACGGCACGCGACGAAACGCGGGGGGTTGACTACACAGGGGGAGACGCGCGAGAAGGCGCTGGCAAACCTCGACGACGTGATCGACGCGGTGGAGAACGACACCGGTCGGCCGCCGGCCGACGAGGAGCTTCGGGCGGCCGGGATCGACCCCGAGGACAACCGCCAAGCAGGGAGTGGTGAGCTTCCTGACGTACTTGAATAGCTCCGCGAACGGTATAGTCACGCGGGATTTCAGCGGCTACGACGTGGCGAAGGTGCTCGCCAATGCCGGCAACTTTCGATGGGTCAACACGCAAGGTGATCACGCGATTCTAAAATGGGAACACCCTGACGGGCCGGACGTCGAAAAGCGAACGGTAAGTGTCCCGCTCCACGACCGCGTGCGAACCGGGACGCTTCGCGGAAGCGCCGAGGACACTGGCGCGAAAGATTTCGACGAGTTCCGCAAGTGGATCGATCGGAACCGATAGCGACCGCTCTTTATATACTTGAATCGAAAGAGGGTGTTGAACCCTTTTAGATATGCCCGGGGAGGGCTCCGAACCCTCGATCTCCGCATGTCCCAGGTACGAGGCTCGGCGGGCCTCGTGGGCATGCGCAGGTGGTACCGCACCGAAGCTCGTTACCCTATGAGTGCGGCGCTATGTCCAGCTAAGCCACCCGGGCGCACGACAACGTAGGGGGACGCCGCTCTTGAAACTTCTTATCTCGTCCGGCGACTGGCGGCGGGCGCGGCCCGCCGGCCCCGGGTCGGTGGGTAGGATCGCCTTACCTCACGGTGGAACCACCCGGCGGATTTAAGCCGGGGGGACGGTTCAGTGTTCATATGAGCGTACCGGGAATCGTGCAGGAGGCACTCGGTGAGGAAGGCGTCGCGGCCCAGGTGGGACTCGGCGGCGAGGACGAACTCTACGTCACGCCGACGCGCACGCTCATCTACCGGAGCGAGGGCCTGCTGTCCGACGAGACCGTCGAGGAGTACCCCCACGAGGCCGAACGCGTCGAGGTCTCCCGGGGCCGACGGAAGGCCAAGATCGTCCTCCACCACGGCATCGAGGGCGAGCGCGCCTTCTCGCTGCCCGCGAACCGACTGGACGACGCCCTCCACCCGGTGCTGGCGGGCGTGCTCAACGCCGCGGGCGTCACCGATCCGGGCGAGACCGTCAAGCGGACCTTCCTGTTCTCGGAACTGACCCTGATCGTCACCAGTCGCCGCCTGGTCAAGCACATCGGCGAAGCGGTCTGGGACGTCGACTACGAGGAGTACCCCTTCGCGGACGCGACAGACCTCACGTTCGAGGAGGGGAGCGTCGCCACGCAACTCGTGCTGGAGGTCGGCGGCCGCCGCGAACGGATCAAGGCGCCCAACGACCGCGCCCCCGAGGTCCGGGCCGAACTGGAGGAGGCGCTGTTCGAGTTCCACGACGTGACCAGCGTGGAGGGCCTCCGCTCGAAGACCGCCGGGGAGGACGCCGACGACGAACCGGCGGACGCCGCCGCCGACGCGACGGACGATGTCTCCTTCGAGAGCGGCCTCTCGCCGCTGGACGCCGTCGGTGGCGACGACGACGGAACGGGAACCGTCGACGTCATCGAGACCGGCGATCCCGAGGATGGGACGAACGCAGACGCCGCAGGCCAGGCCGCTGGAACCCCGGAAACCACCGGAGCCCAGGAGACTGGGGGAGTCGAGGGTACCGGCAGGAGCCAGGACACCGGCGGTGCACAGGATACCGCCAGCCCGGCCGGTGCCGCCGATGCCACGGCGGACGCCGGCGGAGCCTCGGACGCCCCTGCAGACGCCGGCGGAGCCTCGGACCCGGCCCGATCCACCGGCGGCGGGGCGGCCCGCGAACCGCAGGACAACGCCGACGAGGAGGTCCCGGACGCGACCGAACCGTCGGAGGCAGTCCCGGCCAACATCGACGACGCGGCGCTGGTGACCGACGACGGCGTCTCAAACGACGAACTCGCCGAGCGGCTGGACGAACTCACCTCGGCCGTCAAGCGCCAGAACGAACTCCTGGCGACCCACGCCGAGACCATCGAACGGCTCATCGAGGAACTCAAACGCCGGGAGTGACCCCGGGACTGGTTGCCTCGCGCTACCTCGCCCGGGATTCTACTCCCGACCCGTCACCTTGCGGATGCACGTCGAGCCGAACGGCCCCACCTCGCCGCCGTCGAGGTCGATGAAGTAGCCCGTCGACAGGCCGGTTCCACAGCGCCGGCAGGAGAAGTCCCCTTCCTTGCTGACGACGTCGCTCTCGAAGCGGACGAACGCCGAGCCCTGCGGCCGGACGACCCCGCCGTCGCGCTCGAGGATGCCTCGCTCCTCGGCCGCTTCGAGGATTTTCCGCTGGGTCGGCGGGTTCCGGGTCACGGCCTCGATGCGGTCCAGCGCCTCCTTGACCGTCAGTTCGTGGTCCTCCAGGCGTTCGAGCAACTGGAGTCCGACTTCGACGGGGTCGCCCTCCGTCACGGTCTGGGGGTCGGCCGGCAGCGAAATGAACGTTGTCCACGGAGCGGAGGTGGTTTGGATCGACCGGAGATCAACGACGGGAGGTACGGCTTCTCGGGTTCTCTCCCGTCGGTAACTTGGACGGCAACACGCAGAAAGCCCCCGCGCGCTCGACTCGGGGGCAGCGCGAGAGGCAAGCTCTCGCTGGCTCCCGCTCGTTGCACTCGCGGGAATCTCGCTGCGCCGCGGCTGGGGAGGCGTGAGGCTGACCCCTAGTCGCCCGGTTGCCGCTAGTCTGCCCGAGCAGTTCTCCTGTGGCTGTTCTGCCTGGAGAACCCAAACACCGTCGCCCTCAGAGCCACACCTCCTAACACCGACCATATATGAATATATGTGCATATATTTATATAGCACCCCACGCAACGTCCGACGAACCGGAACACCCCCCAACACCGCGAACGAAGCCACAAACCATTCATCGTTCGGCGACGAACCGCGGGCGATGTCGGTGCTCGGTCGCCGCGAACTCGCCGGAGTCGTGGGGGTAGGACTGGTCGCCGTCGGCGCTGTCGTGACCTCCCCCGAGCGGACGCTCCGGACCCTCGCCGGGTTAGGTGACCGGCCCCTCCTGTTTCTCCCCTTACTGGGCGCGGTGTACGTGCTCCGGCCGCTGGTCGCCTGGCCGGTCGTGGCCATCTCGGCCGTCGCCGGCTTCGTCCTCGGGCCGACGCTGGGGTTCGCGGTCGCCATCGTCGGCGTGGCGGTCACGTCGGTACCCCCGTACGCCGCCGCGCGATGGTTCGACGCGGGCACGGGACTGACCGGCCGCGTCAGCGAGCGCGCCCGGGCGTACTTCCGGACGACGGGCGACGTCCGCGGCGTCGTCGCCGCGCGGTTCGTCCCCGTGCCCTCCGACGCCGTCTCCGTCGCCGCGGGGCTGTCCGGCGTCGGCGTCCAGGCGTTCGTCGTCGGCACCGTCCTCGGCGAACTCCCCTGGACGGTGGCTGGGGTGCTGGTCGGCGCGTCCGCCCGGGAACTGCACGTCGGCGGCCTCTCGTCGGTCGGCCTGCCGCTGGCCGTCGGCACGACCGTCGCCGCCGTCGCGTTGCTCGCCGGGCCGGCCTACCGGGCACTCGACGGTCGCCCGGCGGGTGAGAGTTAAGCCCCGCCGGCCCGACGCGCCGACCATGGCACTCGACTGTTATCCCGACCTCGACCCCGCGACGGGCGAGGTGGTCGACGCGGAACTGGTCGTCGGCGACGACGTGCTGGTGAAGGCGTTCGCGCTCGGCCCGGGCGGGGAGATCGACGCCCACGAGCACGACGAGTCCTCGAACGTCTTCCACGTCGTCGAGGGGGAGGTGACCGTCCTCCGCGGCGGCGTCGAGGAGACGGTCTCCGCTCCCGGCGTCGTCCACCACGAACGCGGCGTCGCCCACGGCGCACGCAACGAGTCCGACGAACCCGCGGTGCTGACCGCGACGCTGGCGCCGTTCCCCGGGTGACGGCGCCGATACCCGATCAGACCCCTTCTCCGGGCGGAACGAGTCTGGAGACCGCGCCGTTGCCGTCCGCCGAGAACCCCAGCACGTACCACTCGTCGGGCCCGGCACGCTCCACGTCAAAGACCAGGTGAAGCCGTGACTGCCCCTCCTCGACCGCCACGACCTCGGTCGGCCACAGTTCCCCCCCGACGGGCGTGGCGGCGAAGAGCCTCCCGCGAGCGCGCCAGTCCGCGAACAGGAACGTGCCGGTCAGGTCCGGGAGGGCCGACCCGCGGTATCGGTTCCCGACGACGGCGGCCGATCCGTTGACCGGCCGGTCGAGGTGGCGATCGTTCGGGTACTGGATCACCGGATCGAGCAGCGGTTCGCCGCCGCGGACCGACGGCGGCGTCTCGTCCGGACAGTCCTCGGCGTCGTAGCAGTAGGTGCCCTCCGTGACGCTCCAGCCGTAGTTGCCGCCTGCCTCGACCGCGTGGACGGACTCCCACTTCGCCGCGCCAACGTCGGCAACGAAACAGTCCTCACCGTCGAACGACAGTCGCCAGGGATTGCGGAACCCCCAGGCGTAGTACTCCCCGCGGTGGCTCTCCCGGCCGACCAGCGGATTGTCCGTAGGGATAGCGTAGCCCGCGTCGCCGTCTGGCTGGGGCGCTCCCTCGCTCCGGACCGGTTCGGTCGGGTCGCCGTCGACGTCGAGTCGGAGAACCCCACCCAGCAGGTTCTCCGTCGTGTCCTGGCCGTTGCCGACGAGGTTTCCGTCGTACCAGTCGGTGGCGTGGCCGAAGCCGACGCCCCCGCCGGCGCCGGTCGGGACGTAGAGGTACCCCTCCGGGCCGAACGCGAGGTCCCCTGCGTTGTGCACCTCGTGAGGTTCGGGCAGTTCGAGAATCGGGCGCTCGGAGTTCCGGCCCGCGCGCAGGCCGTCCACGGACACCCGGAACTCCGAGAGGACGAACGTGTGACTGTAGCCGTCGGGCGTCCCCGGCCGTGGTGAACTGCTGTAGCGGACGAACAACCGTCGCGTGTCCGCGAACTCGGGGTGGAGCGCGATGCCGAGCAACCCCCGCTCGCCGCCGATCATGACGGCGTCCCGCAGGTCGAACAGGGGTTCGTCCCGCAGACCGTCGGGGCCGAGGACGTGAACGACGCCCCGGCGCGTCCCGACGTACGTGCGGTCCCCGGCCTCCGTGACGGCGAGCGTCGTCGGGGTTCCCAGCCCCTCGGCCACCGGGTCGAGCGCGACCGACGGCGTCTCGTCGGGCACGTCGGTGGCCGTTCCGGTCGGCGTGCGCTCGTCGGTCGTCTCGGACACCTCCTGTGGCTGGAGCAACCGGGCACAACCCCCCAGGGTGGCCGCCCCACCGAGGACGACCGACCGGAGCAAGCGGCGGCGGTCGGGACTCACCGCCATGGCCTGCGTCCTTGCTTCGACGGGCGGACGCTTCCGGCGTTCGAGGTGGCTCCGTCGGCCATGCTCACCCCGCGGGAGCGATCCGGGAGACGCTGTCGTCCCCGATCACGTACACCTCGCCGTCTTCGTCGCGGCCGAACGCGAGCAACCGGCCGATCCGGTCGGGGCCGCCCGCCAGTTCGACCATCGCCGTCGACCACTCGTCGCCGTCTTCCGGCGGCGTGGCGACGAACAACCGGCCCTCCGGCACCAGGTCGCCGAAGACGTACCGCCCCACCAGACCGGGGACCGCGGACCCGCGATACACCTCCCCACCGACGACCGCGGTGCCGACCATGCGGTCCGGAGCGGGCCTGTCGGTGGGGTACTCGACGATGGGATCGATGAGTGGTTCGCCGCCCCGGACGTCCTGGGGCGTCTCCGTCGGGCACTCCTCGGGCGGATCGGTCACGTTCTCGGGGTCGAAACAGTGCCGTCCCTCCCGGACGTTCCAGCCGTAGTTACCCCCCTTCTCCACCAGGTCGACCTCCTCCCAGCCGTCCTGGCCGACGTCGCCCACGAAGCAGTTCTCGCCGTCGAACGACACTCGCCAGGGATTGCGGAGCCCCCAGGCGTAGTACTCGCCGAGGTGCCCGTCGCGGTCGGTCAGCGTGTTGTCCGCGGGGATGCCGTACTCGCCGTACGCCCGGTCCCCCCGGCCGTCGACGTCGATCCGGAGGAGGCCACCGAGCAAGTTCTCCGTCGTGTCCTGGCCGTTACCGCCGGCGTTGCGGTCGTACCAGTCGTCGACGTGGCCGAAACCGACGTCGCCGGCGCCGCCGCCGTCGCCCGTCGGAACGTAGAGGTAGCCGTCGGGGCCGAACGCGAGGTCGCCAGCGTTGTGGTTGCCCTGTGGCTCCGGGATCTCCAGCACGGTCCGCTCGGAGTCGGGACCCGCACTGGTCCCGTCCTCGTTCACGGCGAACTCCGCGAGGACGAACGTGTGGGAATAACTGTCGGACGTCCCCGGCGGGGGCGGACTGCTGTAGCGGACGAACAACCGGCGGGTCTCCGCGAACTCCGGGTGGAGCGCGATGCCGAGCAACCCCCGCTCGCCGCCGGTCAGGACCGATTCCTGGAGATCTAGCAGGGGTTCGTCCCGGAGACCGTCCGGGCCGTGGACGACGATTCGACCCGGGCGCGTCGCGACGTAGCGAAGATCCCTGTCCGGAACGTCGGCCATCGCCAGCGGCGTGTCCAGGCCATCGATCACCGTCTCCAGGGCGACCTCGTCGGGGACCGGTTCGTCGGTCGGCGTCGCGTCCGGCGACGACTCCGGGGAGTTCGCCCCCGGCGTCGAACCACCCTCGGGCGTCTCGGTCGGCGTCGGGTCGTCGCTGGACAGGAGCGTACATCCCGCGAGTCCCCCCGCGGCGCCAGCCAGGACCGCCCGTAGAACGCGCCTGCGATCGGAGGACATGCCTGGGTAGAGGGACGCCGGACTGAAATAGCCCGCGTCGGCGTCAGGGCCGGAGTTCCTGGAGGACGGGGATCTCCTCGATCCGCTCGTCGGTGAGTTCGTCCCAGTCCAGACCCGCTGGCTTGCCAGTCGCGCCCGTCCGCACGACGCGCTCGGGCGTGACGACCACGTCCATCGGCACGTCGTGGGCCTGCCGCTCGACCGCTTCGTCGACGACCTGCAACTCGTGGACCGTCGTGACGACAGGCGTGTCGTCGTCCACGAGGTCGAACTCCCGGAGGACGGCGAACTCCAGGTCGCTGTAGCCCTCGCCCTTGCCGACGCGGGTGCCGTCCGCCGTGACCGCGACGCTCCCGCTGACGATCAGGTCGACCGACTCGACCGCTTCGGGCCGCACCGGTTCGCCCACCTCCGCGGACCCGCTGATCGTCGTCGCGTGGTCGTGGTCCTCGATCTCGGCGGGGTCGAGTCGGAGGAAACACGCCTCCTCGCGCAGGCGCGGGACCGCCACGTAGACGGTCTTGCCGGCTTCCAGCGCCCGGCGTCGGACCGGCCGCTGGGGGGAGTCCGGGTTGGCCTTGATGGCGTCGGCGTCGTCCCACGCCGACAGGTCGGCGAGTCGGTCGGGCGCCTCGTCGGCGCCGGCGAAGTTGGGGATGCGGCCGTGGGGCGGGAACGGGAACCGCGCCTCGCCGCTGTCCTCCAGATCGTCCCAGACCCGTTCGCGCAACGCCTGCTTGTCCATGTGTCGACCTGTGGCGGGGCGTACAAATGTCCTGGCGATCTGACCGGCGGATCCGGGGCGCGAACGCGGGACAGCCATTGGGCGCGTGTGACCACACCACACGTGACATGTCCTTCGACCCGGAGGCCGTCGGGACCCTGGCGCTCGCGAGGAGATCGCGTTCGTCGCGGCGGGGTGGTGGGACGTTCCGGGCGCGATCCACGCCGGCATGCAGGGGGTGTGGATCGACCGCCAGGACACCATCTGGGGACCCTACGAGATCGAACCGGCCCTGACGATCGAGTCGGTCGACGAACTGGCCGGGGAACCGGACGCGTGAGGATCAGCCTCCGGCGGCGGACCGCCGACCCCCACCGAGCTACTCCTCGTCGGCGTCCCGCTGGGCGAGGCCGGCGAGGTGCGGGGCTTCCTCGACGACGATCTCCTCGACGCCGAGCTGGACCGCGTCGGTGCTGCCGGGGAAACAGAACACGGGGACGCCGTCGATGATCCCGGCGGTCGCGCGGGTCCCGACGACGCGAGTACCGATCTCGCCGTAGGAGTACCGGCGGAACAGTTCGCCGAACCCGGGCAGTTCCTTCTCGAACAGCGGCCGGACGGCCTCAGGGGTACGGTCGTCCGGCGTGACGCCCGTCCCGCCCGTGGTGACGACGACATCGACGTCGCTCCGGCGGACCAGCGAGTCGACGGTGTGCTGGACGTCGTCGTAGTCGTCTGGGATGAGTTCCCGGGTCACCACGTCGTGACCGGCGTCGACCAGCGCCTCGACCACGTGGTCGCCCGAGGGGTCGTCCGCCAGGGTCCGACTGGACGAGACTGTCACGACCGCGGCGCCGAGTTCGTCGAGGTCGTGCTCGTGGTGGTGGTGGTCGTGGCCGTGGTCCTCGTGCCCGTGGTCGTCGTGGTCACCGTCGTCCCCGGGGTCGGCGGCCGACTCGTCGGGGTGGGCCTTCTGCCCGCCGTCGGACTCGGGGCGCTCCTCGAGTTGCTGGCGTACCTCGTCGATCTCGGCCTCACCGTCGCCGGGCGGCGGGGCCCCCTCGTCGGCCGCCCCATCGCCCTCGGCGGCCGGCCCCTCGTGGGCGGCCTCCTGGTCCTCCCGGAGGCCCCGCTTCGTGTCGCGCTCCTGGAAGTCGACCATGCCCAACCCAACGGACCGCAGGGTCAAAACTCCGTGGGTCAGTCTACCGAAACGTTCTCCGGGCGGTAAGGCGATCCTACCGGGAGGGGAGAGACGATCGAAGGGCCGGAGAACCGCCACGCTCGCGCCGGATCTCTGACCGACGACGGGGGTCGGTGGCGGGCGGGCGGTCGCCGCTCGAACCAGTATCGTTTTGCCCCGGGCAGCCGACGGCCCGGGTATGAAAGCGGTCACGTTCATCGACCACGGGGGTACGGAGGTCGTCCGGTACGGCGACGTTCCGGACCCCGGCCCCGACGACGACGAGGTACTGGTCGACGTGAAGGCCGGCGCGCTGAACCACCTCGACGTCTGGACCCGGAAAGGGTTGCCGGGCGTCGACCTGGAGATGCCCCACGTACCCGGGAGCGACGCCGCCGGGATCGTCCGGGAGGTCGGCCCGGACGTGACGCGGTTCTCCGTGGGCGACCGCGTCGCGGTGCTGGCGGGCGTCTACTGCGGGGACTGTGAGTACTGCCGGGATGGGGAGCACTCGCTGTGTGACGACTACTACCTTCTCGGCGAGCACGTCCCCGGCGTCCACTCGGAACTGGCGGCCGTCCCCGAGGACAACCTGATCGCCGTCCCGCAGGGCGTCGACTGGGAGACGGCCGCCGCGGCGCCGCTGGTGTTCCAGACCGCCTGGCGGATGCTCCGGACCCGCGCGGACCTGCGTCCCGGCGAGAAGGTCCTCGTGCTCGGGGCCTCCGGCGGCGTCGGCCACGCCGCCGTCCAGATCGCCGACTACGCGGGCGCGGAGGTGTACGCGACCGGGTCCAGCGAGGCGAAACTGGCGGCGTCCCGCGAGTACGGCGCCGACCACGTCATCGACTACACCGTCGAGGACTTCGGGGAGCGGATCTACAAGGAGACCGACGGCCGCGGCGTCGACGTCGTCGTCGACCACGTCGGCGAGGAGACCTACCCGGAGTCCCTGCGGAGCCTCACCAAGGGCGGCCGGCTGGTCACCTGCGGCGCCACCAGTGGGCCGAACCCGGACGCCGAACTGAACCGCATCTTCTGGGAGCAACTGTCGGTGATCGGGTCGACGATGGCCTCCCTGGGCGAGTGCCACGAGGTGCTCGACCTCGTCTGGGACGGCACCTTCGAACCGGCCGTCCGCGAGACGCTCCCGATGAGCGAGGCGGCCCGCGGCCACGAGATGCTGGAGGACCGCGAGGGCTTCGGCAAGGTCGTGCTGGTACCCGACAGCGAGTACTGACCCGTGAGCGACCCCGACCACGGTGAGGACGCGGACACGTCCGACTCCGTCGGGTCGGACGCCCCCGTCACGGACGCTCCGGACCCCGAACCGCGGCCCCCGACCCGGGAGGCCCAGGTCGAGGACGCGGGCGACGACGCGGACGGCCTGGGCCGCCTGGGGTGGGTACTGGTCGCGGTGGTCGTCGTCTCGTTCGTGCTCGTGCCGGGGGCAATCCTGATCAACCCACCCTCGATCCCGTTCCGGGTCGCCTTCCTCGTGTTGCCGCTGGTGCCAGCAGTGCTTCTGGGCGCGACCGCGGTCTGGGTCGCGTTGCGGCGCGGCCCGAAGTGAGCGGCAACGCGGCGAACCCTTAAACCGGAAGCCGCGCTACTGTAGACCACGATGGCCCAGCAGGCAGCACGCATCGTGAGCGACGACGATGTGCTGGGCGGCGAACCCCGGATCGAGGAACGTCCCATCACCGCGAGACGGATCGCCGAGCTAGTCGAGGAGGGTGACGCCGACGCGGAGACGGTCGCGGATCGGTACGACCTCGACGTGGCCGACGTCTACCGGGCGCTGGCGTACTACCACGACCACCCCGAGGAGATGGCGGCAGTTCGGCGGCGACGCGAGCGCCTTGAATCGGATGCCCGGGCCGACGGTGTACCGACGCTCGACGAACCCGAAGCACTTCGTGCCGGGGCCGACGAGCCGAGCGTCGCCGCGCTCGCTCGACGGCAGGAACGGGTCCTGCTCACGAACGACGCCGACTTCCTGGACAAGAGGAATACCCCGAACAGACCGTCCTGTACTATCCAAACAACAGGTTGCCACCGTACGAAATCTCCCGAGGGCGATGTTCCTGACCGGAACGACCCGTCCAGACTGATACGTCGAGACGGTGGGCGAAACCAGTCGGAGTTTATATCCCTCCGCGGTGTACATAAGTGAACTCGATGCAGTCGTTCCCGTCGCTCCCGTCGACCGCCGAGACGCCGGACCTGTTCGAGTCCGGCCACCTCTGGATCCAGGAACTCGTCGTGGGTGCGCCGCTGCGCTTCCGCCTCGAACCGTCCGGCCAGGTCACGTTCGCGGGGCGAGAACGCCGGTTCGAGGACCCGCCGCCGTCGCTCCGGGCGGCGGTCCGGCACGTCCGGGAACGACTGGACCGCGCGGCGCTGATGGCCGTCGCCAGGGACCCCTCCGAGGTGGTCTTCTACGGCGTGGCGACCCGCCACGAGGGCGTCGACTACGACTGGGAACGCCTGCCCCCCTTCCTTGGGACCGACGTCCACGCCGCCGAGCGCCAGGGCTTCCTCCCGCCGGACGTGGTCGAGCGGACGTTCGAGCGAGTCGGTCTCGACCCGGTCGACGCCGTCGAGAAGGAGGTCCGGGCGACCGACTTCGACCCCGCGGACTACGACCTGCCCGCCTCGGCCTGGTACGACGGCCCGGCCGCCGGCGTCGTGATCCGGAACAAGACCGGCGGCCGGGCGGCGATCAGGGGAGACGTTCGCGGGGACCCCGGGGAGTTGCAGGGCGACCCTGCGGAACTGGCCGAGGCCGTCGTCACGCCGGCGCGCGTCCGGCGAGTCGACGGCGAGGACTTCGACGAGCGTCTCGACCGGGTGCTGGACGCGGGCTACCGGGAGGAACACGCGCGGTTGCCCGAAGTCGACGGGCGGGCGTTCCGGAGCGCGGTGGTCGAACGCGTGCGGGAACTCGGCCGGGAGTGAGTTCCTCGGGCGACGTCCCAGCGGTCGGCCGTCGCGCCGTCGACGCCGACGTCCCGCAACGCCGTGGCTTCGGCTGGCGTCCGGGCGGCCTTCCAGGCGACGACCTGCAGGCCCGCCTCGTGGGCACGTTCGACGACGTCGGTCTCCAGGCCCAGTTCCTACAGTTCGACCTATACGCGGACGTCGGACGGCACGGCCAGGAAGGTACGGTGGCCCCGGCGCTCGACGGCGGGGTGGCCGCTCAGCCCTGGACGACGGTGTTCCGGAGCGTCCCGATCCCCTCGTACCAGATCTCGACCTCGTCGCCCGGTTCGACCAGCCCGGGGTTTGCGGGGCTGCCGAACGAGACCACGTCGCCGGGCCGGAACGTGTACCGCTCCGAGAGGAAGGCCACGACCTCCCGGGGCGAGAACAGCATCTGCCCGGTGTTGGCCTCCTGGCGGCGCTCGCCGCCGACGTCGGTCGTCATGTCGAGGTCCGACGGCTCCAGGTCGGTCTCGATCCACGGACCGAGCGGCGCCGAGCCGTCGAACGCCTTCCGGGCGGTGCGGCCGTCCTGGTCGAGCGCGTCGAGGTCGTTCAGGATCGTGTATCCCCGCACCGCGTCGTCGACCTCCTCGGCGGCCAGATCCGTGCAGCGTTCGTCGATCACGGCGGCGAGTTCGCCCGCGTAGGTCAGTTCGTCGGTCCAGGCGGGGTACGCGATCGACGACCCCGGCGCGAGGACCGATGCGGGCGGCTTGATGAACCAGTCCGGCCGGTCCGGCCGCTCGTAGTCCATCTGGTCGAGGGTGTCCGCGTAGTTGCGGCCGACGCAGTACAGCGCCGTCGAATCGCAGGGCGCGAGCAACTCGGCGTCGGCCCCGACCTCGTAGGTCGTCCCCCCGGCGTGGACCACGCCGTCGTCGTACTCGCCGCTGACCACGCCGTCGGGCGTCTCGATCCGTGCCAGTCGCATTTGCGCCACCAACTCGGAGCGGCCGGCTATCTCTTTCGGTCGCCGCCCGCCGGGGGCTGTGCTCGTCGGGAGGGCCGAGCAGTCCGACGCCCGCGCCCGGCGGTTACCCGCCGAGCAGGCTGCGGAACCGGTCCAGGAGCCGGCCGTCGTCGCCGTCGTCTGGCACGTCTTCGGGATCCTCGTACGTCTCCATCTCGCCGGTGGCCGGGTCCACCGTGTGGACGGCGTCCACACCGTCGTCGCTATCCTCGCGGTCGACGGGACCGTAGGTCTCGCCGTACACGTAGCGGTCGTCGTCCGCGGGGTCGTCCAGCAGGAGCCGCCCGCCATCCTCGGTCGGCTCGACGCCCGTCGCTTCCTACATGTCCTCGACGAACGAGTCGAGGTCGCCGATGAGGTCGCCCGGAGCGTCGAACGCCGCCGGGTGCGGGGTGATCTGGTTCGTGGGCGACTGGGCGGCGTACGACCGGAAGCGGAAGCCGAACTCCATGGCCAGCGCGTACATCACGTCGAGGCCGCCCGTCCCCTCGACGCCCTCGAACTGGACGGCCGCCGCCTCGCCGTCGGCCCCCGCGTCCGTGTCGAGGATCACCGTCACGTCGGTCGCCGTCTCGGTCCGGCCGTCGAACTCCGCGACGGCGGCTCGCTCCCAGCGGTCGATCGTCCGGTCGAGGACCTGCTCGGCGTCGCCCTCGACCAGGGCGCTGGTCTGGGCGAACCCGATGGTCGATCGTCCGGTCGAGGACCTGCTCGGCGTCGCCCATCACCGTCACGTACAGGTACCGGTCGATCCAGGCGTAGTCTGCGCCGGTCGTCCCGTCGGCGCCCTCGACCTCCTCGAACGTCGAGTAGCGGTCATCGGGGAACTCGACCGGGTGGTGCTCCTCGAGCCAGACCATCAGCCCCTCCCGGGCCGACGCGTCCGCACACTCGAAGTCGAACACCGTCCAGGATACAATGGCCGGCGCGTTCGCCGCTACGTAGCAAGAAACTGTCGTAACTACTCGATCCGGTCGCGCGCGCCCGCGACCACCAGCGGCAGGGTGATCGTCGCGTCGGCATACACCGAGACGTTCCGGGCGGCCTTCTCCAGTTTGCCCCACGAGCGGGCCTCCTCCAGGGTCGCCCCCGATAGCCCCCCGGTCTGTGGCGGGTCCATCGTCAACTGGACCGCGTAGTCGTAGGACTTGGGCGCGACGAGCATGGTCTGGAGGACGTAGTTCTTCGGGACCCCGCCGCCGACGACCATCGCGCCGGCCTTCTCGGCGTGGAACGCCAGGTCGTTCAGGTCGGACATGTCAGCGAGCGCGTCCAGCGAGAAGTCGGAGGTCTGGTTGTACATCCAGGCCTGCAACCCCAGCACCGAGTCCTGCACGGCCGGGCAGTGGATCGGCACGTCGTTCTCGTAGGCCGCGGCGGCGATGCCCGGCCCCTCCTCGATTCCCTCCTGCTCGTTGACCTCGCTGTTGGCCCGGCCCAGCTCCTCGGTGAACCGGGCGATGCTCACCGTGGCCGTCTCGCGGTTACCACCGCTCGACTCTCCCGAGGCGCTTCGCGCCTCGCATTCCTCCTCCAGCACTGGGAAGACCTCCGAGCGGAGGTGGTCCTCGAACAGCGCGAAGTGCTCCTGGGGGAGGTAGACGTTGTAGATGCGGTCGACTTCCTCGTCCCGGAGGGTCTCGTCGTGCTCGCGGAGCGTCCGGTCCTCGGCGTGTTCCCGGCCGTGGTGGTGTTTGCCGCCGATGGCCTCGATGGCATCGTGGGTCAGGTTCGCGCCCGTGGTGACCAGGGCGTCGACGTGACCGTCCCTGATGAGGTCCGCGACGACGCGGCGCATCCCGGCGGGGACCATCGCGCCCGCGAGGCCGAAGAAGTTGGTCACGTCGTCGTCGCCCAGCATCTCGGCGTACACGTCGACGGCCTCGTCGAGCGCGTTGGCGCCGATGCCGGCGTGGCCGTACTCCTCGATCAACCCGCCGACCGACATCCCCGCGCGGGCGTCGGCGTGGCCGACGGGGTCGTGGCTGAACTCCTCGCGGTGCGGCGCGTGGTGGCCACCGTGTGGGTCGGCGTCCTGCTCGTCGTCGGTCATGGACGTGGGTCGGTCGCCCGCGGCTTTCAACACCCCGGTTCCGGAGTCGACCCCCGAACCCGCTCGTCGGGGGAACGACCCCCAAACTTCTTAGTCGATACCGGGAGGCCCTAGGGGCATGGCCGAATCAGTCGCGGAGACCAGCAATCGATCGCCGCCTCGCCGCACCCCGGGGAAGCGTTCCAGCGGGTGCCGGAGGGACGCCGGCGTGAGGTGTTCTTCCAGTTGCCCGATCCGATCCAGGAGTCAGTCGTGCGGGACCTGGATCCGGTCGGGTTGCGGGCGTTCGTCGGGCGCCTGGACCCCGAGAGGCGACGGACGTGCTTGGGCTGGCCGACGAAGAGACGCGTGAGGCGGTGCTTGACCGCCTGGACGCCGACCGGCGCGAGAAGGTCCAGTTCCTGCTGGAGTTCGGCCCCGAGAGCGCCGCGGGCCTGATGGACCTCGATTACGTCACCGTCGACGCCGACCAGCGCTTCGAGGCGGTGGGCGAGCGCGTCCGCCGCCACGAGCAACGAACCGGCCGGTTTCCGCGGGTCTTCGTCACCGAGGACGGTGAACTGCTCGGGGAACTCCCGGCGGCGGCGCTGTCGATGACCGGGGTCGAGGGCGAAGCGGTCGTCGACTACGTCGAGGAGACGCCGACGGTCCGGTACGACCGCCCCGACACCGACGTCGTCGACGTGTTCCGGGCGAACCCAGAGTCGGCGGTCGCCGTCCTCGACGACGACGGTAGCATCCTGGGGGTGATCCACGCCGAGGACCTCCTGCGGGTGATCGAGGAGGAGGCCAGCGAGACGCTGAAGGAGTTCACCGGCGTCGAGGGCGAGGAGAGCGTCCTCGACGGCCCGGTGTCGAAGGTCCGGAACCGGTAAAAGTGGCTGATCATCGACCTCGGGACGGCGTTCCTGGCCGCCGGCGCGGTCGGCCTGTTCGAGGAGACCATCGCCGCGTTCACCCTGCTGGCGGTGTACATGCCCGTCGTCGCCGGAATGGGCGGCAACGCCGGCACGCAGTCCATGGCCGTGACCGTCCGGGGCATCGCCTACGGCCAGGTGTCGCTGGCGACCGGCGGCCGCGCCATCGTCAACGAGATTATCGCCGGGGCGGCGAACGGCCTCATCACCGGCGTACTGGGGACGATCATCCCGCTGGCGCTGGACCGCATCGGCAAGGACCCGGCCACCTCCGCGACCATCTTCATCACCACCGCGACGGACGTACCGGGCGTTTTCATCTTCCTCGGCCCGGCGCAGTCGGTACTCCGAGGGTCCTGTACCGGTCAAGCCTCGGTGAACTTCGCTGGCCGGTCCGAGCGCGCCAGTCTCGCCCGTCGACGCCGAAGATCGTCGCTGGCCGTCCGAGAGCGTTGCTATAACGTGGTAGTACCTTTTTCGGGTCCGGTCCCGTCAGACGTACCATAGTACCTATTGACGAGGCGCAGACCCAATTCGAGGCAGGCAACCGGTTACAGGACCCGGGGGTGGCCCAGTACGAAGCCCGGACGCTCCTGAACCTCGTCCGACTCGGAACGGGTACCGCCCAGGACATCGCCCGCGTCAGCGACGTCCCACGCACTCGCGTCTACGACGCGACCGACCGCCTCCACGAGCTGGGGTTCATCAACGTCCAGCACGCGACGCCGAAGAAGTTCACCGTGAAGTCCACGAATCGATCGTCCGAATGCTCGACGTCAGGCGCGAGAACACGATCGGCGAACTCGCGGAGCGCCTGGAGATGCTCAGTCCGGTCGAACCCCAGCGCGAACAGTTCGGCGTCCGGACGGTGACCGGCCTGGAACCGGTCACCGCACGCATCGACGAGTTCATCGCCGACGCCGACGAACGGATCGTCGACATGACCGTCGACGAGTTGCCCACCGACGAGCACCTCGACCGTCTCCAGGCTGCCGAGAAACGCGGCGTCGAGATTTACATCGCGGGAATTTCGGACGACGTCCAGGACCGGATTCAGGAGACGGTGCCATCGGCCGAACTGTTCGAAACCCTCTGGGAGTGGCGAGAGACGCCTGCCGGGAGCCTGTTGATCACCGACCAATGCACGGCGCTCGCGAACGGACAGGTCGGGGGCACGGAGATCGAAGAGACGGCGATCTGGGGGACGGGAGAACGCAACAGCCTCGTCGCCGTGCTTCGATCGATTTTCACCTGGCGGCTCGGCAACGAGCACCCGGAGTGAATGCGCGCTCGTCCGGCCGGTCGGGACTCACGATGCCTCGCTCCATCGTCGCCCCTACACACCACCGGGGTCGGAGAGCCCTCGAACGGAGCCGGACGGTCACGCCCGCCGCCACAGCGACATGATCGCGCCGCCGCCGCCGACGCTCATGCCCACCGCGCCGTACTCGTGGCCCTCCGCGGCCATGACGTGGGCCAGCGACGTCGCTAGCATCCCGCCGGACCCGCCGATGGGGTGCCCGAAGGCGACGGCGCCGCCGCGGGGGTTGAATTTCTCGCGGGGAATCCCCAGCCGTTGCATCACGTACACCGACTGGGCGGCGAACGCCTCGTTGACCTCGAAGTGGTCCACGTCGTCTACGCCGAGGTCGTTGCGCGCGAGCAGTCCCTCGATCACGTCGCCGACGGCCTCGTTGAACTCGTCGGGTTCGCGGTACACGAGGTCGTAATCGACCAGTTCCAGCGCCGGGTCGAGACCGGCGTCCTCGGCCGCCTCGCGGTCGGCCAGCAACACTGCGCCCGCACCGTCCGCCAGCTTCGAGGCGTTGCCGGGTGTGATGGTGCCGTCCTCCGCGAACGGCGTGGGAAGCGCGGCCAGATCCTCCATCGTGGACTCGGGACGCGGCCCCTCGTCGCGCTCGACGGTCCCGTCCGGCGTCTCGACGGGGACGATTTCGGGATCGAACGCGCCGTCCTCGATGGCCTCGGCGGCCCGGCGGTGGCTCTCGATGGCGTACTCGTTCTGGCGGCGCTGAGAGAGGTCGTACCCGCTCGCGGTTTCACCGCTCGCGCTGTCCGCGTCGCTTCGCGACGTTCGGTCCCCTTCGCGGTCCACGAGGCGCTCGGTGATCGTCCCCATGTGGATGTCGAGGTTGACGTCCCACAGGGAGTCGAGGATCATCGAGTCCTTGAGGGTGACGTCGCCGTGGCGTCGCCCCTTGCGGTACTCCGGGAGGATCCACGGGGCGTTGGTCATCGACTCGAACCCGCCGGCGACGGTGATATCGGCGCGACCGGCCTGGATGCGGTCGGCGGCGAGGGTGATGGCGCGCACCCCCGACCCGGAGGCCTCGTTGATCGTCGTCACCGCCGTCTCGTTGGGCAGGTCGGACTCGACGACGACCTGCCGGGCGGGCACCTGGCCGATGCCGGCCTGGATGGCGTTGCCCAGCGAGACCCAGTCGACCGCGTCGCCGTCGACGCCGACCCGGTCGAGCAACCCGTCGACCGCCGAGCGGCCCAGTTCGACCGCCTCGACGTCCGCGAGCGACCCGAGCAGCGTCCCGTGTGGCGTCCGTGCACCGTCGACGAGCACGACGTCCGTCATGGGTCCCCCTACGACCGGGGGTAGTGTCAAAGTGGCTCTTCTCGTCCACGTGGACCGATGCGTTAAACCGCTCCCGCGTGTCACGGGGGAGCATGGCCGCCGACGAGTCGTCCGGGCGCCGGGCGGGCGTCGAATCGGAAGATCGGACGGGCGTCGACCGCCTGACCCTCGACGACGAGTCGATCTGGCAGGAAGTCCGGCAACTCTTCCGCCGGCATCCCAGGCTACGGGCGTTTCCCATCGCGGTGGCGCTCCTGTCGGCCCCCCTGTTGTTCGTGCAACTGTGGGTGTTCCAGCGCGTAATGCACGACCTGCTGGTCACCTGGTCGCCGATGGCGCTTCCGTTCGGGGTCGGCGGCTTCCTGCTCGTCCTGCAGGCCCTCGTCGTTGCGTTCTCGGTGTTCGTCGGCGGGTTCGCGCTGGTCGTGGCCGCGGGCAACGCCGCGGTCGTCCACAACGTCCGACGGATCCTGGAGGGCGACCCCGTCTCGGTGCTGGCCGGCGTCGGTGCCGCCGCGCGGGCGCTCCCCCAGGTCGTCGTCCTCGCGCTGGTCTGGGCCGAGGGCGGGGGCCTGATGTACACCCTCGAACGCCGGGAGCGCCCCGGGCGACTCGCCACCCTGGTCACGCGTCTCCTGGGAATCGACGTCGCCGGGTCGATGTACTTCGCCGTGCCCGCGGCCGTCCTCGACGGCGCGGGACCGGTCCAGATGTTCCGCCGGAGCTACAGCCTCACGACGGAGCTGTTCGGCGGGCCGACCATCCTCTCGTTCGGCTTCGTCAGGGGGACCGCGCTCGGCTACGGACTGCCGCTGTGGCTCGTGATCGGACTGGTCGTCCCGGTCGACGCAGTCCTGCACGGCGGGACGGCCACCCTGTTCGAGGCGCACCCGTTCTTGCTCGGCGGCGTCCCGATGCTACTGGCCTGGCTGGGTGCCTGCACCGGGTTCGCGTTCGCCGCGACGGCGAAGACCCTGCTGTACGTCGGGGCCTCGTCGGACCGCGAAACCGTGCCGCTGATCGACCGACCGGTGACCGACCCGGTCGGCGAGGCCACGCCCCTCGACGGGACGGCCGAGAACGCGGACGCGTCGGCGGAATAATCGGGCGCCGGCCGTCAGTGAACCACCGGAGACGGCGACCGGAAACCACCCCGTCGAGCGCTGTCGATCCCACCACCGCCGGGGGAGCGCCACCGAACCCTCTGCTGGGGCCATCAGCCGAGGTCGTCCCCCACCGCCCACAATGATCAAAGTTCACACCGGGACTGGAGCCCGTCGAGGCGGCACTCCGGGGGATCGACGCGGCGTACCACGAGAACCACCGGGGTGGCGACATCGGCTCCTACGAGTTCGTCCGGAACGGACCGGGCGAGGCCACGATGGTCTGGGAGAACCCCTACCCGTGCGAACTCGATCAGGGGCTGATCAGGGGCGTCGCGGGGAAGTTCGCGGACAGTTCGGTCCACGTCCAGGAGGTCGGCGACGAGTGCCGCGCCGACGGTGGCGCACGTTGCGAGTACCGCGAAGAGTGGGTCGAGTAGCGTCGCCTACAGCCCCGTCGGCGCCTGGATGAACGTCGTCTCCGGCCCCCACTCGTCGACCAGCGATTGGAGCGTCCGCACCCCGACCGTCTCGGTGGCGTAGTGACCCACCAGGAAGACGCCGACGCCCGCCTCCTGGGCCTCGTGGTAGAGCTTCTGTTTCCCTTCACCCGTGACGAAGGCGTCGACGCCGGCGTCGATGGCCTCCCGGAAGAAGTCCGCGCCGGCGCCCGTCACCACGGCGACGTCCTCGATCCGGTCGGGGCCGTGGTCTAGGACCTGGACGTCCTCGGCGTCGACCGGCAGTGCGCCGACCAGTTCGTCCCGGAGGCCGTCGTGAGTGAGCGGTTCCGGGAGGGTGCCCCGCTGGCCGATGGAAACGCCGCCCTCGTGGCCGAAGGGGCCGACCCCCTCCATCTCCAGGCGGGAGGCGATGCCGGCGGCGTTGCCGAGGGCCGGGTGGCCGTCCAGCGGGAGGTGAGAGGCGTACAGCGCGACGTCGTTGTCGATCAGCGCGCGCACGCGGTCGTACTCGAGTCCCGTCACGCGGTCCAGACCGGCCCAGACGACGCCGTGGTGGACGACCAGCAGGTCCGCGCCCAGTTCCGCCGCCCGCTCGAACGTCTCGACGACGCCGTCGACGGCGAACGCCACCGTCTCGACGTCGGCCTCCCCCGGCCCGACCTGCAGGCCGTTGGTGCTGGGGTCGACGCCGGCGTAGGCGTCGGTGTCCAGCCGGTCGTCCAACCGGTCGACGATGGTCGACAGTCGCATGGACGGTACGTCTCGTCTGGGAGGCTTGTAGCTTCGGACTCGTCTCGATCAGTCCGAGACGACGCCAGCGTCGGACGACCCGCGCGAAGAGGATTACCCGGTCGCTCACTCCTCGGCCTCGAACGCCTCGCCCAACGCCGCACCCAGAGCGACGCCGATGGCGACCCCGATGGCCAGGTTCTCCATGGCCAGGCCCGTCCCGATGCCGACGGAGAGCCCCAGCGCCATGCCCGCGCCCCGGTCTCCACCCAGGAACTGATCGTACCAGGTCGCTTCGTCGTCGTCCGCCGAGTCGCCCTCGTCGAGAGTCACGTCCGCCCGGACGGCGATACCGGACAAAAAACCGCCGGTCAGGCGTCGGCGTGGGCGAAGACGAACTCCCTGAGCAACTTCCCGGCGAGCGTGGCCGACTGCCCGTCGTCGCGGTCGTTCACCTCCACCACGTCGAAGCCGTCGCAGTGGGGGGCGACCCAGCGAACGACGTCGCGCATCTCCCGGGGGTGGAGGCCGAACGGCTCCATCGTGCCCGTCCCGGGCGCGAATCCCGGGTCGGCGGCGTCCACGTCGACCGAGAGGTAGACGGACCGCCCCGCGAACCGGTCCGGGACCGACCACGCGGCCACGTCCTCGGGCGGGACCACGGTCACGTCCTCGGCCTCGGCGCGCTCGTACTCCTCCTCGCTCCCCGTCCTGGCGCCCAGGATCACGGTCTCCTCGACCGCCGGTCCCCAGTCCAGCGTCGAGTCGGCGGGAAAGCCGTCCAGCGCGCGGCGGACGACGCAGGCGTGGCTCAGCGGGTTCCCGTCGTACTCCTCACGCAGGTCGAGGTGGGCGTCCAGCACGACGAGGACGTCGGGGTCGACGGCGCGAACTCCGGCCGCGGTGACGGTGTGCTCGCCGCCGACGGTGAGCGGG
This sequence comes from Halobacteriales archaeon QS_1_68_20, assembly GCA_003021085.1. Lineage (GTDB taxonomy): Archaea > Halobacteriota > Halobacteria > Halobacteriales > PXRE01 > PXRE01. The sequence goes on from PXRE01000006.1 coordinate 214,707, forward strand.
ACGGTCCCCTCCTGCGTGTAGTCGTCCAGGGTACCCGCGAGGTAGGCCAGGTACTCGCCGGCGTCGTCCCAGGCGCGGACGTCGCCGTGGTCGTGGACGGCGAGGTCCGAGAAGTGCTGGTCGGTCTGTCGGTCGTAATCCTCGAAGGAGGCGGCGAACTGCCGGACGCGGTCCGGACCGAACCGGGCGCCCGGCTGGAACGTCGTCGAAACGTCCAGCGGCGCGACGACGACCGCGTAGTCGGCGGCGTCGCGGTCGCGGGAAGCGCCGGGGAACATCGGCCCTTACGAGCGAACGATCTTCCGCTGACCCTCGAACTCCAGGTACTCGATCTCGTCGTCCGGGGACAGGTCGGCGTCCTCGGGCTGGCGCATCGTGAACGTCTCGTAGGTCTCCAGGTCCATGATCTGGGCGTCGTCACCGCTCGTGGAGACGACCTGGCCCTGCTTGCGGTCGATGATCGGCACCTGGATCTTGGCGTCGACCGGCTGGGAGAAGTTGCGCTTCTTGTCGTCGAAGACGCCCCGTCCCTCCACGCGGGCCTTCGCGCTCCCGTGCTTGCCGGGTTTGGCCGTGCTGTAGGAGTTGATCTCTACGGGGGCTCCGTCGATCATCACGTAGGAACCCTCCTGGAGGTCGCGCACTTCCTTCTGTTGTTCGGGCATATTCTCCGGTAGTCGTACGGGCCGTATAAACGGTTTGGAACGGCGGCGGACACCCGAGACCGGCCCACGACGGACCACAGTACGTCGTCGGGCGACCGGACGCTGGCCCCGACGAACGACGGATCGTACCGGCCTGAGACGACCCGTCGTCGAGGTCGAACATGAGACGGAGCGGTTCGTCGCGGAACGTCCGGCCGTCGTGGTCCCACTGCAGGGTGACCGATTTCAACTGGACGTGCCCGGCGCTCGTCACCGCGAACGGCGACTGGCATCCGGCCGCCCCAGTCCCGAGCAGGGCCCCAGCGGCCCCCAGCAGCGTCCGACGGTTCACGGCGTACCGGTCGGGCCGGACGTACAACGGTTTTGCGCAGGGCGGCGGACGAAACTACAGCACCCGACCGACCCGCTGTAGGCCGGTCTCCAGTTCGTCGGCCGGGCGGCCGAACCCGATGCGGAAGTAGTCGTCGTAGCCGAAGAACTCGCCCGGGGCGAGGACGACGCTCTCCTCCTCGACGACGGCGCGGCACAACTCCGTTCCGTCCGCGAAGCCGTCGGGGACGGTCACGAACCCGTTGACGCCGATGGGGTGGTACCAGTCCAGGCCGTGCTCGTCGAGGAAGTCGGCGACGCGCTCGCGGTTGCGGGTCGCCAGGTCGCGGTTCCCCGTGAGGATGTCCGCTTCTTGCTCGCCCAGCGCCTGCCGGGCGACGTGCTGGCCGAAGACTGACGGCGAGATGGTAGCGTAGTCCTTCCACTGCCAGGCAGACTCCACGACTTCCTCGGGGCCGGCGATCCAGCCGAACCGCGTGCCAGCGAGGCCGTAGGCCTTCGTGAGACTGGTCGTGGAGATGCCGTGGTCGCCCATGCTGGCGACCGGCGGCAGGGGATCCTCGGCCAGGAGTCGGTACACCTCGTCGCAGAGCAGGTAGGCGTCTTCGTCGTCGGCCAGGTCGTAGAGCGCCTCCACCGTCTCGCGGGAGTGGTATCGCCCGGTCGGGTTGTTGGGGTTGTTGAGGACGATCACCTGGGTCTCGGGGCGAATCGCGTCCGCAACGGCGTCGACGTCCAGTTCCCACTCGGGCGGTTCGAGCCACACCCGTGTCACCTCGGCCAGCGACTCCGGGACGGCGTGTAGCGCCTGGTAGGTCGGAGTCACGACCACAGCGTGGTCGCCGGCCGACAACAGCGACAGGAAGGTGACGAAGTTCGCTTCCTGGGTACCGCAGGTGAACAGCACCTCGTCGGCCTCGCGGTCGTAGCGGTCCGCGACCCGTGCCCGGAACTCGGGGTCGCCGTTGGTCGGGATGACGTAGCCCAGTTTCCCGGGGTCGAGGTCGAACCGCGAGGCGTCGAGGCTGCGGATGCCGCTCTCGGCGAGCATGACGTCGGCCTCGTGTTCGTACTCCGCGAACCACCGTTCCAGGCCGAACACGTCGACGTGCATACTCCGGGTTCGCCCGACGCGGGCAAAAGGTGGCCGGTCCCGGCAGCTAGTACGGATAGTTGTCGTCGGGTAGCGGTTCGTCGATGGTGGCGTCGCCGACGGCGATCTTCATCGCCATCCCCGTGAGGTCCGTCGCGCCGTGGAACTGGCAGTAGGCGTCGTAGACGCCGTCCTCCTCGAAGGTGTACTCCCGGGACTGGTCGGGCGGAACCGCCACGTCGACCTGCCAGTTGTCCGAGGCGGCGGTGACGGTGTGGTCGACGGCGTCCACGTTGCGCCACCGCACCGTCGCTCCGTGTTCGACCTCCAGGTTCCGCGGGTCGAACTGGCGGTCCCGGAGTTCGACCACGTCGGCGTCGTCGCCCGGTCCCTCCGTCAGCGTGGATTCCCCTGGCTCGTCCGTCGGCGTTTCCCCTGCCGGCTCCCCGGACGTGTCGCTATCGTCGCCGCCGCCGAGGATCGCGTCGAGACAACCCGCCAGCGCTACGGTACCCGTCCCTGCCGCTCCGAGGAAAGCCCTCCGTCGCATCGTATCGGCCGACGGTTCGGATTCCGCGGTTTTGAAGGCCCGTGATCGTAGAACCCGGTACGGTCCGTATACCTGCCTCTCGGGCCTCGTAAGCAGTTTTTGACCCTTCGAACAGTCGGTCCCTGAACGCATCCCGGCGGCGGAACGAAGGGGCGACGGGGGAACGAGGAAGACGGCGCCGTGACGGAGTTTGGTGATCGAACCGGAGGGGGCGGCGGGTAGCGACGTCGTACGGCGGTACCTCACTCCTCGCCGCGGCGCTGGCGGAGGCCCTGGCGGGTGAACTGCGGCTTGGGACTGAGCGTCCGCCGTCGTCGCAACGTCCGGTACAGGAGGACGGCCATGAAGGCGGACAGCGCGCCGGGGACCGCCGCGGGTTCGAGGCCCTCACCGATGTAGACCAGGGCGGTGGTGAGCGCGCCCGCCGACAGCAGGATGCTGTAGGCGATGCGACGCCCGAGGCGGTCGACGTGGTTCTCGGGGTCGACGACGGCCGCCTCCACCCGGAAGTTCTCCCGGTCGATCCGGTCCAGAGTCCGCTCGAACTTCGGCGGGATGCGGACGGACGACCGGGCGGCCTCGGTGACGTTCTCGCGGGCCCCCGAGATGGCCATGCGGACGCCCTCCTCGCGGTAGCCCTGCTCGGCCAGGTACGACGTCGCCACGTCGATGAAGTCGAACTCAGGGTCCAGGGTGACACAGACCCCCTCGACCACCGTGGCCACCCGCAGGACCAGCGCCAGGTTGCGGGGCAACCGGAGGGGAAACTCGTACATCGTCCCCTCGACCTGGCGGACGATCTGCTGGACGCGGTACTGCTCGACGGCCTCCCCGCGGGCGTCACGGATGGCGAGTTCCATCACCTCGGACATGAGGTCCCGGTCGGCTTCGGGGCTGAGCGTCCCCATCCGTTCGAGCACGTCGAGGATGGCGTCGATGTCCCGGTCCGCGACCGCCAGGTAGAACTCGACGATGTTGCGCTGGACGGAGTCCTCGACGCGGCCGCTCATCCCGAAGTCGTAGAACACCAGCGTCCCGTCGGGCCGGACCGACAGGTTCCCGGGGTGTGGATCCGCGTGGAAGACGCCGTCCTCGACGATCATCTGGAGGTACGTCCGCTGGAGGCGCTCGGCCAGCGCGGTGCGGTCGATGCCCTGCTCGTCCAGCGCCTCGACGTCGGTGATCTTGGTGCCCGCGACGTACTCCATCGTCAGGACCGTCTTCCCGGAGCGCTCGTCGATTACCCGGGGCATGGTGACGCCGTCCTCGCCCGTGAAGTTGTTCCGGATCTCCCGGAGAACGCCGGCCTCTCGCTCGTAGTCCATCTCCTGGCGGATGGTGGTCGCGAACTCGTCGGCCAGGTTCGACAGCGAGAACGACCGGGCGTCGTCGACGAAGTACAGGATCACCGGGAGCGTCCACCGGATGACCTGCAGGTCCGTCTCGACGAGCTGCTCGACGCCCGGCCGCCGGACCTTCACCGCGACCTGCTCGCCCTCGTGGCTGGCCAGGTACACCTGCCCGAGGCTGGCGCCGCTGATCGCCTCGGTGTCGAACTCCTCGAACGCCTCCTCGACCGGCCCGACCTCGTTCTCCAGCACCTGTCGGGCATCCTCCCAGTCCGCCGGCGGCACGCGGTCCTGCAACCGCGCGAGGACGTCGACGTACACGGGCGGCAGCACGTCCGGCCGGGTCGACAGCAACTGGCCGAGTTTGATGAACGTCGGCCCGAGCGCCAGCAGGGCGTCCAGCAGTCGCTCGGCGCGCTGGCGGCGTTGCTCCCGCGTGAGCTGGCGCCGTCCGCCGAACAGGAGGAACCGTCGGCGGTCGCGCGCGTACCCCACGAGCAGCGGCAGGAACCGCCAGACGACCACGACCAGCCGGCGAAGTGCGTAGAGCAGCGCCAGTGTGACCACCTACTCGACCGGGATCGTCGTCTCGCCCGCGGTCACGCGCGGCAGCTCTACCTCCAGGACGCCGCGCTCGACCTCGGCGCTGGCGGCGTCGGCGTCGACGTCGGGGGGGACCACCAGTTCGAACTCCAGGGACGAGTCGCGCTCCTGGTTCCGGAACTCGAAGCCCTCGGGCACCGCTGGCCCCCGGTCGGCGGTCACGTGGAGTCGGCGGTCGTCGATCCGGAGGTCCACCGTCTCCGCGGTCGCCCCCGGGAGGTCGACGACCAGCAGGTAGGCGTCGTCGCCCTCCAGCAGGTCCGCGAACACCGCGTCCGGCAGGTCGCTCAGGGCGTCACGCAGCGCTGACATGACCGAAACTAGAACCCGGGAGGCGAAAAAGCCCGTGGTATGGAGCCCCGGGTACCGGCGTCCCGGGGCGACGGGTCGACCGCGCGACGCCGACCGGGACCCTCATCCGTGACTGCGGGCGCGCTCGAGCCGGGTCCGGGCCGCCCCGACGGCGACCGGCCAGGAGAAGATGGCGACGCCCATCGTCGCCGTCGTCGCCACCGAACCGACCGTGCCGGGCTCGACCGATCCCACGACGCCCCCTGCACCGAGGAACCAGACGATTCCGGCGGCGGTCGCCACGACGCCGACGAACCCCGGTCGGAACGACCGGCGGGGCGCGTACAGCGAATCGTCGCCACCGACGCCCAGGACGACCGGCAACGCCGCACAGGCGAGTGCGACCCCGAACGTGGCGACGACGGGTCGGCGCACGCGGCGGGACGCCGCCCACCAGCCGTACAGCATCGCCACGCCGATCAGCGTGCCGCCGACCACGTCGACCGCGTAGTGGACGCCGAGACCCAGCCGGGAGAGGCCCGCCAGGGTCACGAACGCTCCTGCGACCCAGATCCGGGTGCGGCGGGTCCCGGCCTGCAACGCGCCGGCCAGTCCACCCCACGCCAGCACCGCGCCGATGGAGTGGGCGCTCGGGAAGCCGTACCCGTCGGCGTGGATCGTCCAGTCGTAAGCTCCCCGGATCGACTCGGGGGCCGACTCCACCGGGATCATCGGACCGGCCGTCGGGCGCGGGAGCGCCAGCGCGGCCTTCAGCACCAGCGCCAGCGCCAGACCGCCGAACACGAGTCCGAACAGGGGAGCGATCCGGTCGGGGTCGCCGAACCAGTAGGCCGCGGCCAGGACCGGGACGAACACCCACGGCTCCCCGAACAGCGTGGCCGCGGCGAAGAGGTAACTCGTCCACGCGGGCAGCGACGAGTGGAGCCAGTCGACCAGCCACCCGTCGAACAGCGGCCCGGCTGAGAGGAGTGCGACGAAGGGGACCGCCACCAGCGGCGTGACGACCAGCGCGTCGTCGGAGTCGACCATCCTCGTCACCGCCCGAGTAGCCGATGGTGCCTCCGTCTTCCGGCCGAGCGAGCGCGCGGCCTCCCGGCGATCCGTGCCTCGGCGCGGGGTCTGCCCGTCGTCGTGTCGAACTCGGTCACGCCGTCCATTCTACGTCTAACGCTGTTAATTGTAACGATCCAATCGAGTGAAAGCACGGGGACTGGCGGCCGAGCGCGTTCGCGGTCAGCCGAGGACGAGAGCGAGCACTCCGAGGCCGACCCCACCGCCGAACGCCGCAGCCAGGCCGACGACGCCGATCCGTTTCACCGTCCCTCGCTCGTCCGAATCGGAGCCGAGAAACGGCAGGCCGAAGATACGGTACCGGTACCACCCGAGTCGGCCGCGGTCCAGCGCGTCCCGGTCGATTCCGACGACCCCCAGATCGATGGACCGGTTCTGGTCGTCGACCCGCTCGTCGCGCTCGATGAACCGGGCGATCCGCTCGGGTGGCCGTTCGCCGCCCTCGACCGTGATGCGGGCCTCGCGGTCCAGCCGGATGTCAGCGCCGGGCGGTTCGACGAGGACGCTCCCCGTCTCGTCCCGGAGGCGGAACGGGACCGCCTCCCGGCCCGAGGCGATCCGTTCCCAGGACTGTCCGTGCTGGGTGTTCCGCTCCTCCTGGACCTCGTACTCGTAGGCGAGACACTCTGTGTCGGTGAACGGCGAACGCAGCGTCTGCCCGTCCGTCCGCGACGCCGACGAGTTTGACCGGACCGCCGTTCGGCGCGTGCAACACGTCGTCCGGATCGCCCCGGAGGATCCGCCAGGCGAGGTGCAACTCGACCAGTCCGTACGCGAAGACGGAGAGGCCGACGACGGCGAACAGGCCGACAAGCCCCAGCACGAAGGGCGACCCCGGAATCGGCATGGGTCGGCGTGGGCGCGGACGCCCGAAAAATCTGACGTCACGCTGCCACCTTCACCCCCGTTCCGCGGAGGTCACACCCGGCCGTAGTCGCCCAGTCGCGTCCCGTCCAGCAGGTACGCGTCGGCGTCCGGCATCCCCTCCGGCAGGAACGGGGCCAGGAACTCCTGCTCGTCGACGTTGACCCACGTGCAGCCAACGAGGTCGTTGATGGCCGGGAAGACGACCAGTTCGGGGTCCCGCCAGTCCAGGTCGTCGTAGCGCCCGTCGAACGGCGCCCGCGCCAGCGAGCCGCGGAGCCAGGCCGGTTCGATCTGCCGGCCGCCCACGCGGTCCTCCAGGCGGACGCAGGGGTGTTCGTGACCGACGCAGACCACCTCGGCCGAGAGGACTTCCGGGGACGGCCAGGTGTGGCCGTGGACCAGTCCCAGGTCGCCCATCCGGACGCCGTCGGTCGGCGTGACCGTCACGTCCGGGCCGGCGACGGACTCGATGCCGCCGTCGTGGTTGCCCTTGACGACGGTGACCGGCACCGGCAGTTCCTCGAACAGCACCTCGATCTCGCCGCGCTCGGCGCCGTGGGGTCCGCCGAAGAAGTGCGCCAGGTCTCCCAGGAAGACGACGCGGTCGACCCCGGTCGTCGCCACGAGGTCCAGCGTTCGCTCGCGGCGCATTTCCGCGGCGCTGTCGACGTGGGCGCCCTCCTCGTAGCGGAGCCACGCCTCGATGCCGGCGTGGTAGTCCGCGATCACGAGCGCCCGTTCGCCGTCCGCCTCGGCCACCGCGGCCGGCCGGTCGGGGATCGGCTCGACGGCCGCCATTCAGATAGGTTTGAGTTTCCCGTCGGCCGGTTCGTAGCACTTGCCGCCCATCAGCGCGTCCTCGATGGCGTCCTCGACCTCCCCGGGGTCGGCGCCGTACTCGTCGACCAGCCTGGCGGTCAGCGCCTCCCGGTCGGCGCCGTCACCGTCGTCCAGCGCGGCCATCTCGTCCATCAGCGCCTCGTCGAGGTCCACGTCGGCCGGTTCGTCCTCCGCCGGTTCCTCGGCCGCTGGTTCGTCGGTCTCGCCCTGGTCGGGCGTCGCGTCCTCCGCCTCGTCCTCGTCGGCGACGGGGTCGGCCGGGTCCTCGCCGGCGGACTCCCCGCCAGCGGACTCGTCCGAATCCGTCTCTTCCGTCTCGTCGGTCGCGGGTTCCGTCTCGGTCGCGGACTCGCCGTCTGTCGGCGCTTCGGCGTCAGCCGCCGAAGGTTCGGCCTCCGCGGCGGAGTCCGACCCCGCGGCCGCCTCGTCCTCGGACGGTTCGATGGGACCGGCCTCGGGTTCGATGCCGGCCTCGCCGGGGTCGCCGACCTCCGTGCCGGTCGAGAAGTCGGTCCCGAACTCCTGCTCGATGCGCTCGCGCTCGTCCTCGTCGAGGACCTCGTCGGGAACCTCCCCCTCGTCTACCGCCGCGTCGTCGTCGGCCGATTCGCCGCCGGTCGAGTCGTCGCCGGACGAAGCGTCGTCCAGGCCACCGCCTGGTTCGAAATCACCCACGCCGTCGGAGTCGAAGTCGCCGACGTCATCGTCGTCGAAGTCACCGACCTCGCCGTCGTCGAAGTCACCCACGTCATCGGAATCGGCGGACGCGGTGGTATCGTCGGATGTGGTTTCGCTGGCTTCGTCGGAGGCCTGTTCGGTGGTCTCGTCCGGTCCGGCCTCGCTCGTCTCGGCTGATTCGGTGCCGCCGGACTCCGCCGACGCCGTCGCTACGGCGGTGTCGTCGCTCGCGGCGGTCTCGGGGTCGGACGGAGTTTCAGCGTCGTCGGACCCGGACGCCGCCGCTTCCCCGGAGGATGCCTCATCGCCGGCCGCTCCGGCCGCCGCCGGGGGGTCGACGTCGACGACCGCTCCCTGGACGCTCTCGGCGACGTGGCGATAGTCGACGACGCCGTCGCCGGGGTCACCGGGGGCGACCGAGGGGACGTCCACCTCGTCGATCTCGCCGGCGACCAGTCGGAGGGCGTCCCTGGCGAGGTCGACCGTCCCGGCCAGGTAGTGCTCGGTCGTGCCGTAGTGGTCCAGCGCGACCGGGATGCCGGCCGCGAGGCTCGGGGCGGCGCCGGCCGCCTCCAGGGTCGACCGGAGGTCGTCGCCGGAGACGTCGAGGTCAAGCGCCGCGGCGAAGGTGGCTGCACGGGCCAGCGTCTGCTCGGCGGCGTTGACCACCCAGCGGTCGCGGGTCTCGGCGTCGACGGCGTTGACGCTCTCCGGCCGGACCGAGGTGTACACCCGGTCGGCGTCGTCGGGGCTGAACGTCCGGGCCTTGCCCGTGACGGCGACGAACGCCGGCGGTTCGGTGGCCTCGAAGAACGTCGCGGCCTCGGGCTGGTACTGGCCGGCGTAGACGACGAACGCGCCGGTTGGGTCGACGATCCTGGCCCGGAGTACGTCGTCGCTGACGGCCTCGACCTCCGTCAGCACGCCGACGAGGAACAGGCGGTTCACACGCGGGCCCGTGGGCGTGAGGACGTAGTTGGGGGCACGCTCCTCGTCGCTCTCGCTGTACTGCAGGTTCGCGTCGTCGTACTCCGCCGCGAACACCCGGTGGGCGACCTCGCGGTTGCCGGGCGAATCGCTCATCGCTGGACCTCCGCGAGCAGGGCGCTGGCGCGGTCGGCCGGCGACTCCTCGACGGCCTCGAAGTCGTTGGCCTCCAGGTTCGCGCCGAAGTCGTCGACCGAGAGGTGCCCCCGGGCGCGGTAGGCCCGGCCGACGAAGCGCTCGCGGATCTCGTCGGCGACCACCTCCCGGTCCATGGCGTCGCGGGCCTGCTGGCGGGCGTCGTCGAGGTCGCCCCCGTACACCTCGGCCGTCAGGTCACGCTGGAGGACGACGGTCACGGTGCCCGTGCCGTCGTCGAGGATGGCCTTCGTCCGGAGGTCGTCCTCGCCGTCGACCCGCCCGTGACTGCGGCACTCGTCGTTCTGGATGACGCGGCCGCACTCGGGACAGCGCTGGATCAGGCCCGACCCGTCCCGGATGGCGACGACCGTGCCCTCCAGTTCGACGTCGTAGACGCCGCCGGTCTCGACGGCCTCGCGGACGCCCATCCGGGTGCCGGACTCGGCCACCTCGACCTCTCTGGAGAGCGTCTCGACCGTCGAGAACGCCGAGACGTTCACCGATGGGACGCCGCGGAACTCCCGGACGTAGACGTTCTCGATGCGGACGCTCTCGCCCTCCCGGAGTTGTTCCCGGGGTTCCCAGTCGGTGAAAGGCAGGCGGGCCGTCTCGTCGGCCAGCACGCCGTCGAGGATGTCCGTCTCGCCGTCCCGGCCGTCGATGGTCCGTCGGTCGGCCTCGACGACCTTCGCCTCCACGTTGCGGCCGCGGTCGCCGACGCGAAGGTCGGCCAGCGAGCGGTCGCCGCCGAACTCGTAGTCCACGTCCGGTCGCCCGTCCGCGGGCGAGACGGACGTGCTCTCGCCGAGGTTCAGTTCGGGGTCGCCCTCCCACTCGCGGACGCCCGCGTTCCCGACGGTCACGACGTCGTCCGGCGAGAGGTCGAAGTCGACCCAGGCGGTGTAGCTGATCCGGCCGGACTCGTCGGCCAGTTCGCCCTCGTAGATGACCTGCTCGTCGCCCTGGTAGCGGATCGAGCGCTTGCCGACCGTCAGGACGACCGCGGTGACGGTCACGTTCGAGTCCTCGGGCGAGACGTCGGCAACGTCGGTCGGGGTCGGTTCGTCGCTCCCGCCGCCCCCACTGCCGTACTTCCGCCGGAGGCTCCCCTTGGCCTCCTCTATCGGTACGCTGTACTGGACCAGGTTCTCCAGGTCGCGTCTGACCTCCGCTTCGTCGACGTCGAGGTCGGAGGCGAGCTCCTCGACGTGCTCGTCGAGCTCCATGTCACCGGGTTCGGCGGTCGCGGCTAAAAACCTTCGTCGGGCGCCCGACGTTCGACGACGAACTCACAGCGGTCGGCGGCGTCGTGCGTACACTGGACGTGGTCGACCCCCAGCGGCTCGTCGTCGTCCGGCACGCAGGGTCCGTTCGATTTCGGCCGATTCGACGATGGCGTCCCAGGCGTCCTCGTCGTAGTGCTCGACGACGAACTGCTTCAACCCGTAGAGGATAGTCCCGTGCATCAGGTGCCGTCCCGACGTTGCGATCATTGAATGTAAGATACACCGGCACCGGAAACGTGGTACTCGGCGGCCCTATCGCGTTCGCTCGATACGACGACCGGCCCATCGATCGTCGGAGTCCGCCGTCGACTACGCATCGTTCCCAGTTCGGGAACGGCCCTCCTGGCCGGCAGGATCGCTGAGCCGCCAGTTCCGGGCGTCGAGGGCGGCGTCGGCCAGCGCGCGGACCGCCCCGACGGAGGTAGCCTGTTCGTGGTCGAGGCGCTCCGGCTGGTCGTAGGTCCGCAGGGTCGCCGTCCGGGCGAATCGGTCCGCGTCGTAGACGAACGTGTGAGTCCCGGACGCGTCACCGTTCCTGCCGTCGCGCACCTCGACCGTGAGGACCGCGGCGTCCCCGGATCCGTCGGGACGGAAGGCCTCTCGGACGCTCGCCAGGTGGACGCCGTCCGGCGTCGTCCGACTCTGCGATTGCTCGGATCCACCAGCACCGCGGCCGTCCCGAACGCCGCCCGGGGACGCCAGCAGGAGGTGCAGTGCCGTGCGGACGAGGTGACTCCGAGAGTGGTAGGGGCCGTCCTCGACGGCGGCGGCGACCCTGGACAGCAGGCGGGGCGACAGTCTCGCGGAGAGTTTCGCGGAGTTGCTGTCCCGGGCGGCGCCGTGCGAGCGGTCAGTCGACATCGGCGGCCACCTCCAGGCGTCCGGGCGGGTGCAATCGGTCCTCGGCCGAAGGGCCGTGGCCACCGGCCGTCGGTCGCCCGTCGCGGCCGGCGGGCAGTTCGGTACCGCTGTCGCGGGGAAGTGCAATCTCGATCATGGTCGGGGTACTGGTTGCTCCGGGCGTACCCACCCTGACGTGGGGACCGAACCCTTGTAAGGCGGCGCCAAGGGGAGAGTGAAAGTGAAAGAGGTCGCCGAGAAGCGGCGCTGGTGGACGGACCTTCACGGACCCGCCGCTCCTCCTCAAGTACTCTCGCGCGCTTATAAAAGAATCCGCAGTGACGACGGCCGACACTACTGCCTGCGGAGGTGGCCGGCGCCGCCGCCGCATCCGAGGTGGCCGGCACCGCCGCCGGATCGATGGTAGCCGGCACCGCGAACGAGCGACGGTGACCGGCACCTCCGGCACGGGCGGGACTGAAAGGGGCCGCGTGCTCGGCGGCTCCCGGGTGACGCAAGCACCGCAGGAGCGACTGAGCGGAGCGAAGGAGCGACGAGGCGCGCAGCGAACCCCGGAGTCCCGAGCGCGCGGAGGCTTTCGAAGCGGTCCAGGCCACGAGCCCAGTGATCCCGAACCGGTTCCGCGGTCGATCAGGCCGCGTCGTCACCGAGTTCCGTCCCGCAATGGGGGCAGCGGTCGTACCGGAGGTCGACGCTGGCGCCGTGGACGGACTCCATCGCCTCCTTGACGCGCTGCTCGACGGTCACCTCGCGGTCGTGGGGCACCGACGCTCCTTCGACCTCCAGCAGGAACTTCGCTACCTCCGTCGATTCGTAGGTGACCTCGTCCACCTCGTCGGCCGTCAGGAACCCGCCGTAGGCGCCGTACAGGAACGTCGCGCCGGCGCGTCGGACCTTGTCGGCGAACGACCGCTGGGCCTGGTAGACGGCCTGGCGGGTGTACTGGTCGGACATGAACGGCACGAGGTCCGGCAGGTTCTCGCCGATCCTAGTCATCTCGACGCCGGTCTTCGTCCGGAAGTCGGCACAGAGGCGGGCCAGTGCCCACTCGCGGGCCGTGAACGTGGCGTGCTCCCGGAGGAACTCGTCGACGCGGTCGTAGTCGGCGCTCTCCAGTCGCTGGAATCGGTCGTACTCGGGACTCTCGTCCCGGCAAGCGTGCGTTTCCTCGGGCATGGTGTATTCTGCGGTTGCCCGCACCCGCTCGCAGGACCGGACGGAGTTAACGTTTCCGAGGCCTACGGGTAGTAGTGTACAGTTAGGCAGAGGTTGCGTCTCGACCACCTCGAAAGCCCGCGCTCTCTCCGGGAACGACAACCCGAACGCGAACAGCCAGAAAGCCCCCGCGCGCTCTCCCTCAACTCCGTCAGCAACAGCCAGAAAGCCCCCGCGCGCTCGACTCGCGCGACTCGCTGCGCTCCTCAGTCGCTTCGCTCCCTGCGGTGCTTGGCTGGCGAGAGCGAAGCTCCCGCGGCCTCCCGCTCGCGGTGCTCGCGGGAACGTCGTCGTGCGTCGCCGAGCGCGCGGCCCCTTTCAGTCCCGCCCATGGCGGAGGTGCCGGCCACCGTTGCTCGTTCGCGGTGCCGGCCACCTCGGATGCGGCGGAAGTGCCGGCTACCTCCGGCTATCTGAACCGGACCTGCGGACAGTCGTCAAGGCTGGAGCGGGCTAGACGATCTGCGGCTTCAAAATCCGAAATCGGGTCGCGGCGGTCAGTCGTCCTCGTCGCAATCGCCGCACAGCGACTGGTGGGTCCGCTTGCCCTCCTCGGCGTCGCTCCGGTTGCTGAACTTCCTGGTCGTCCCGCACTCGGTTCTGACGGTGATGGTGCTCGTTCTGGTCTCACCGTAAGCACCCGGGGTAGGGGAGCAGGGTCACTGCGGTTGTCGAGTCCGGCCTGAACCGGCAACGATGCCGTCGGAAACCCGAAGTAACCCGCAGGTGGGCGGCCAGTCACCGGCCGGAACCGCCTCACGAGACCCAACCCCGGGAACCGTCGAAACGTCCGTCTGACGGCCCGTAACGGATTTAGGCCGCCCGGACCTACACCGAACGCATGGCAGTGGTCCTCGCTTCCCGCCTCCTGGCCGCGTCGACGGTCCTCCAGTGGGGACCGGTCGCGGACAACCCCACCTTCCCCGGCGGCATGGCCCTGCTCGGGCTGGTGATCGCAATCGTCGGGGGCATCGTGACCCTCCTCGGCGTGACGTGGCTGGCCAACGCCGGGGCCGGCGACGACTCCGAGTATCCGTCTCCGGACGAGGAGACGGCCGCCCGCCTGTCGCCGGTCGCGATGGCGATCCTCGGGGGCGTCCTGCTGGCCGCCGGGGTCGTCATGGCCCTGGTCGGCTGAACGGCCGGCGTACCGGTCGGCCGGCCGCCGAAGCGGTCGACCGAAACGCGTTTTCGCCGGCGGCGGGTACGGCCGTGCATGCGCGTCGTCGTGAACGCGGCGATGAGCGCCGACGGGAAACTCTCGACCCGCCGGCGCGAGCAGGTCGCCATCAGCGGCCCGGCGGACTTCGAGCGGGTCGACCGGTTGCGCGCCGACAGCGACGCGGTCGTGGTCGGCGTCGGGACCGTCCTCGCGGACGACCCCTCGCTCACGCTGGACGACCCGGACCTCGTCGAGCGCCGTGAAGATGCGGGCGAACCCGCCCATCCAGCACGAGTCGTTGCCGACTCCCGGGGGCGCACGCCGTCGGACGCGCGGGTCCTCGACGACCGCGCGCGGACGTACGTCCTGACGAGCGAGGCCGCCCCCGAGGAGCGAATCGCGGCCCTCGACGGGCCGACCACGGGCGTGATCCGGGCCGGCGACGACCAGGTCGCGCTGTCGCCGGCGCTGGAGGCCCTCGCCGACGAGGGCATCGACCAGTTGATGGTCGAGGGCGGCGGCGAACTGATCTTCTCGCTGTTCGAGGCGGGACTGGTCGACGAACTGTCCGTGTTCGTCGGGCCGCAGATAATCGGCGGTCGTGACGCCCCCACGCTGGTCGACGGTGAGGGGTTCGTCGAGGAGTTCGTTGACCTGTCGCTAGCGGACGTCGAGCAAATCGACGACGGGGTCCTCCTGCGCTGGGACGTCGACTAGTGGGAGTGGCCCGTCGCCTCGCCGTAGGTCATCCCGAACCGCTCCTCGAACAGGTCCGTCGTGACCTCCTCGAGTTCCTGGAGGTCCTCGCCGGGTTCTTCCTGGGAGTGGTGGACGGTGGCGTGAATCCGCTGGGCCATTCCGAACAGCGCCACGTCGCCGACGACCTCCGGGGCCGACTGGTCGCCTTCCGCGAGGAGGTCGACCAGTGCGACCGGGACCGTCAGTTCGTCGGTGGCGTCGTCGCCGTCGATCGTGAGCGTCACCGTCTCGCTGGGGTCTGCCATACCGGTCGAATCACGTGCCGAACGTAAAGCACCTGTGGAACGAGCGGCCGGGAGCGCGGCGGTGCAGTGGAGACGAACGTGACGGTGACGGCGAGTGGGTGTGGAGAACCGAATGGACGGCGACCGCTCGCGCGGTCGAGACGGACGTTCAACGGACGACGACGGCCCCGGCGTGCCCGCACGTGGAATGCCGGCACCGGGGCCGAAGTGCGTCATGCCAGACACCGCCAGGGAACGGTAAGGGTGCCTCTGGCAGTGCACTCGAAGTGGGCACCGCCCCTGAGGGGCCGGGAATGGCGGGGTTCAATACCCACTCGATCGATCCACTGTCGTCGCACCCGTCAGGGTGCACCCGTTCGTACGGGGGCGTATGTGAAAAAACTTCTGGATATTCAAAGTATTCCTGGAGGTACGAACGATATAATTATATTTTCTGGGCACGACGGGCCGATATTGGGAATTCGCTCGTCGTTTGTCCAAATAGCTTGTCTCGTGCCTACCCGCGGTAGTTTTGAGACAAGCTTTTCTGTCATGCCACCGACGGGGAAAGAGAGGATGTCGACGCTACTGGACTCGGCGTTCGTCCGACTGTTCGAGAACCCGGCGCCGACGCGCATCTCCGGTGCGTTCCTCATCGGGCGCGACCGGTGGTTGACCGTCGACGAAGTCGCGGACCTGGCGGACGTCCACGAGACGGTCGTCTACGAGTACCTCGACGACCTGATCGACGCGGGACTGGTCGCCGAGGACCGCGAACCCGCCAAGAACCGGTACACGCTCGCGGACGACGCCGCCGCGGAGTTGCTCGCCGCCCTGGACGAACGCCTCGAGGAACGCGCCCAGCGGGACGCCGAGGCCGAACACGAAGCCCTCGACGAGTTCCTCGCCTGATGGTCTCGAACGAGGAATCCGCCGCGAACGCCACGCTCGGCGGCCCTGTCCACCATTCAACCGTTCTCCACAGTTCATAAGTATCTGAAAATTTAGAGAATATTACAATTCATTAGTTATCCAATACTACCGTACCATGTCAGACGTCAACACGAGCCTGGCCCCGAACGGCTACGCGGAGTTCGTCAACGCAATCGAACAGCTCTCGGCAGATACCCTCCACGAGAAGCCGGAAGTCCCAGGGCTGTTGTCGATCGGGCTGTCGCTCGTTGCCGAAGGGATCGGCGGTTCCGGCGAGGACATCGGGAGCACTAAGAAAGCTCCCTAGGTCTTGGGGTCGGGGAGTGTTCGATTCGAGATAGCATATCTGAGAACGTCCTTCTGTCGAGTTCGTCGCTCCAGTAAAGCTGTCCCTCCACGACGACAGGGTTCGGTTGGACCGACTGGAGTTCGACAAATTCGTCGATGTCCAACGTAAAGCGATCGAGGTGCCCGAACACCAGATAGTCGGGGGCCGACTCGCCGAACGACGTGAACGAGGGAGACCAGGTTGCACCCTGTCCATCGGGGCTGTCCGGATACGTGAGGAGGTCAATAGTCACCGCCTCGGAATCCAGGTCGGCATCCACTAGCTCGACGAGGCACGGCACGCCGGACGACGCCCGGGCAAGCTGGGTTCCTCCGTCCCCGAGTACGATGTACTGTGTCGCGCTCGTAGTGAATTCGGTAAGCGACAGTGCCGACCGGAATGTGAACCCGGCGTTGAGCGCCCGAGCCATCGTCTGCCCGAGTCGATTGGCAGCGGCGTTGCTGACGAGGGACAACGATGCGACGCCCACCCTGGCACCGTTGTTGATCAATGCCTGACCCTGCTCGTAGGACTTGCAAGCGTTCAACAAGAACGTCTCGACGCCGACGTCGTCGAGGTCGCGGGCGTCGAGTTTACCGTCGACGCATTCGAACCCTTCGTCGTCGTTGTGGCCAATGTAATGCAACATGTCGACGTCCTCCCTGAAGGCTGCCGCGAGTTGGTCCCTGGTTAGGTCCTGGACGACGTCGACGTCGTACTGGAGGAAGTCATGGACGCCGTAGAACTGTTCCACGATTGCCTCCTCGGACATCTTCTGGTCGTTGCAGACGATCTGCACAGAGATACTCTCGTCCGCGCTGGCGTCGTACTCCAGGCGACGTTCCAGGCTTTCGACCGTTAACTTGTTCCGGCGCAAGGGCAGTCCGTCGCCGATGTATGCCTGTTCGATCGTCGGTGCTGGCGCGGGGGAGAACACCTCCTCTTCGAGTGGGGGAACGTCGACTTGGGCAGATTCACCGTTCGAGTTCGACGCGGCGGACGACCGGCCGTCCGAGTCACGCACGAATGCGGTTATCGCCTGGTCGATCTCCTCATCGAGTTCTGCTGGTTCGCGCGGTTCGGGACAACGGATCAACGCGAAGTCGTCTAAGAGGTACGGTAACGTTTCCACGTAGTCCGGGGACGGCTGAATGTCGACACAGAGGTGCCACGAGGGGAGGTAGTCCTCGATGGTCGCGTACGGAACGTCGAGATACGCCCGGACCTGGCGGTCGATTGGTTGATCGTATAGCTTTTCGAAATCCAGTTCGAGCGCGTCAGCCAGCCTTCGACGCTCATCCAGTTCGATCTGGAAAAGGCCCTCCGTCCGCGTCAGGCAATCGAGGAAGAACACTTGCTGGAGAGTCCGGTGAACCCGTTCCGTAAACGTCTTCGAATCCTCGTCGGCGCTGGCCAGCGGGAACGACCAGTTGCCCACGTCGATTCGTGGCGACCCACCCGGTCGAACCGACGCCCCGAGATAGTAGGCCAGCGGTGCGACCGGGTAGACGTACTCCCAGGTCGATGGCACCCTGATCTGGACGTTGGTATCCGGGAGGTCTAGCGACGACGGGATCGACAGCTCCTCGGCCGGTTCGAAC
Source organism: Halobacteriales archaeon QS_1_68_20 (assembly GCA_003021085.1). GTDB lineage: Archaea > Halobacteriota > Halobacteria > Halobacteriales > PXRE01 > PXRE01. Next base: position 232,559 of record PXRE01000006.1, read on the forward strand.
GTCGGCGGATGGCCCCGTAACGTCGGATACGAACGCTCGCAGGAGGTCGCCTTCATTGCCGAACCTGCAGCACTCAACGCACGCATGACGGCCTCCGGTTCCCGGGGCGTCTCGATCGTCGTTGTCGGGCGTTCGTGGTACGACCGGACGCCGACCGTCAGTTCGGTGCTATCTCGAAATTCGAGTTCGACGGTCCAATCGTCTGTGAGAGTGATTTCGAACGGCCCAGGGGCGAGCACGTACAGCTTCATCGCAGGATTTACCAAATCGAGTAGACGGCCTCCGTCCGACGAGTACCGATCCCCGAGGCCTGCCTCGAACGTATCGACGTGCTCTCCGTCCCTGGTCCGAACGTGAACCGTCAGATCGTCTGGAATCGTCAGTGTCCCCGCGTCGACGGACACGGCAGTCCCGACCGGGAACGTGATCCGGTCCTGGTCGGTCGGTACCGGATCGACGTCACGGTCGGTGTACAGCACGAACCGGGTGTTCTCGATGGGATCGAAGATGGCGAGCCCGTGATCGCCGTCCAGGGGCCGCACCTTGGGTTTCATCGCTCTGTCAGGGAAGTTCGTGCCAGCCGGTGGTGAACGGGTCTCTGGCACCCGGGTCAATGACGACCTGCTGTTCGACGAACGACCACTCCTTGCGCACCCGGAACTGGAGGTCCACCACGTCTAGCAGCGCCTCCACCAGACCGTCGTCGTCCGGTTTCGAGACGACCAGCAGGCCCATCCCCCCGAACCGCTGCATCAGGATCCGGAGTCGGTCGACGAACTCCTCGATGGGTGCCGCCGACCCCCGCTGGCGTTCGTCGAGGAGGTGGTCCGGCCGCAGTACGACGACCCGGAGTCGACCGGGGCCGCGGGCCGGTAACTCGTCGGCGACGTCGAGGACGTCACCGGTCACGGCGTCGAGGTGTGGCTTCGCCGGGTCGAACGATGCGGCGTCTGGCGGGCCAGGGCGGCCGTCCTGTTCCGTACTCTGGGTGGTGGCGACGCGGGCGCCGTCCGAGCGGTCGCGGAAGACGACCGTCTCGTGGTCGGTGGTCAGGTCCTCTGGAAGCCAGTCGGCGGGCCTCGAAACCTGGCCGAAGGTCACGAACAGTCGTCGGCGATCCAGCGTCGGATCGCCGAACATCCGCCGGGTGACGGATTGCATCGCGTCCGTGGGGACGCCGCCGGTGGCGACGGCGACACAGCCCTGCTCTTTGAGCTCCTCGAGCCGGTCCGCGACCGACCGGGCGTCGTCGCCACCCCGATAAGAAATATCGACATCTCCCATCGTTGAACGGCCATTTCATCGCCCACCTTATATTAACCTGTGGGAAAAATTTATACAATGATATTGTTAGCCGCGGGCAAGCGACCCGGGGCGGGGGTGCCGGCCGTCCCACGGCATCAGCGGTTCCAGGACCCGGGTCCCGATCCGTCAGTCGTCGCCCTCGGCGGTGGCCTCGCTGGTACCGGCCGCACCGGCGCGTTCGAGGTCCTCCAGGTAGTGGTCGGCGTCGATGGCGGCCTTGCACCCCATGCCGCCGGCCGTGATCGCCTGCTGGTAGTGGTAGTCGACGACGTCGCCCGCGCCGAAGATGCCCGGCACCTGCGTCTCGGTCTGGCCGCCGCCGCGGCCGCCCGCCGTCTGGAGGTACCCCTCGTCGTCCCGCTCGACGCCCGTCCCCTCCAGGTAGCCGGTGTTGGGCGTGTGGCCGATGGCGAGGAACACGGCGCCGACGTCGTGGTCGAACTCCTCGACCTCGTCGGCGTACTCGGGGTCGTCGCGCTTCCGCTTTGGGTAACCCTCGGGGTGGTGGACGAGGGTCACGTGGTCGACGCCCTCCTCCTGGGTGCCGTGGATCTCGACGAGTTCGGTGTTCTTCATGATCTCGACATCGCCCGCGTCGGCCTTCTCCTGGATGCGGTCGATCCAGTAGTCCTCCGCGCGGAACTCCTCGCGGCGGTGGGCAAGGTAGACGGTGTCCGCGAACTTCGTGAGGAAGTCGGCCTCCTCCATGGCGGCGTCCCCGCCACCGACGACGAGCATGTCCTCGCCGCGGAAGAACGCGCCGTCGCAGGTCGCACAGGTCGAGACGCCGTACCCCATCAGCAGGTCCTCGCCCGGGACCCCGAGCGTCCGCGCCGACGCCCCGGAGGCGACGATCAGCGCGTCCGTGGTGTACTCGGTCCCCGACTCCGTGACGACCCGGTGGGGCGGCCCCGTCTCCACGTCGGCCACGACGCCGTGTTCGATCTCCGCGCCGAACTGCCTGGCCTGCTCTTTCATCTCGTTGACGAGTTCCGGCCCGCCGATGCCCTCGGGAAACCCTGGGTAGTTCTCGACGTCGGTCGTCAGCGTCAACTGACCGCCGGGTTCGTCGCCCTCCAGGACCAGCGGGTCGTTGTTCGACCGCGCGGCGTAGATGGCGGCCGTCAGGCCGGCGATGCCCGATCCGGCGACGATCAGTCGCCGGTGCGTAGGTTCGTCGCTCATGGCTGTCCCTTGCCCGGCCCGCGCCATTACGCTTGTGCTGTCGTTCCCGTAAGGTGATTACGCGGCGGTAATCGTCAGTCCCGGAGGGTGACGTACACCGACCGCAGCAGGTCCGGCAGGTTCCGGGCGAGGACCCGGGGCGCACCCCACCGGGCACCCGCCAGGGCGTCCTCGAGCGCCGCCTGGGCGTCCTCGAACACGCCGGGACCGTGGCCGACCAGCACCCGCTCCACGTCCAGGCCGCCGAGCGCGTCCCGGGGCGGGAACAACCGGAGGTACGAGATGACCGCCAGGCGCTCGTCCGGCGCGGTCCGGTCGGGCATCGTGATCAGCGAGTCCGCGGCGACGAGCGTCTTCCGCCCGGGGTGGTACAGGACCGCCTCCTTCCAGGGGAACCGGACGGTCGGAATCGCCCGGAAGCCCGTGTCCGCCAGTTTCCCCTGGAAGCGTTCGACGGGCGCGTCCAGTTCGCCGGCGATGCCGGACACCCTCGCGGGCAGATAGATCGGAACGTCGTACCGGCCCGCGAACGCCTCGGCGTCCCGGCGGTGGTAGGTCGAGAGGACGACCACGCCCGCGACGCTCCCGAGGGCCGCCAGCTCGTCGTCGATGGCCTCGGCGTCGACGGGGTCGACGAGCCAGACGGGTGGGTCGGAACTGTCGCCGTCGGCGTCGTGCCGTGGTCCGTCTTCACCTCCGACGACGAGGGCGTGACTCGTCCGCTGGAACCCCTCGTCGGGGTGGGCCATCCACGAGAGGCCGCCGTCCCAGCGGTGGATCACCTCGCCCGGACCGGCCCCGTACTCCTTCAGCGGCATAGCCGGGTCTTCGTGCGACGGCGCCATAAACGACCCCATTCTGCCGTTCGACGTGACCAGGTGACGCTGTCCGGCGTCCGGGCCGACGAAACACCCGGGTCGAGCCGTCCGTCCGCTTCTAGAACTGCTACATCCGTATCTCGACGTTGTCGAGGTAGCCCCAGTCGACCTTCACGTTGAACTCGCCCCGGATGCGGAGGTCGTCCAGGTCTCGGAGTACCGCCTGTATCTGGCTCTTCGTGGCAGGAGTACCGTCCCCTCCCTGGTTTTCACCATCCAGGCGGCCGACTCGTCGAGACGCACGGTGTAGGAGGTCCAGACCCCCGAGGAGCCACCGCCAGGGTGCGTACTCGTCCCGCCGTGGTCGTACTTCAGCGTCGTCCCGCCGCTCCGGAGCCTGACGTCCGGATCCGAGAACTGGTCGGTGGCCTTCGAGTACTCCTGCATGAGGTCGTAGTTCAGCGTCCCGCCGTAGAACGCGGACATATCGCCCAGGAACTTGTCGGGGGCCACGAAGTTCGTCGTGTGGCCGGAGACGTTGTCCCTGGCAGAGATCGACGGCGCGGGATTGCCCTCGTTCGTCTCGTGGTCGGGTACGTTCGAGAGCCCCTGGGCGTAGCCACCTGCCAGCCGTCGGCGCCGCTCCCGAAGTCGCTGGCCGGTGCGGGCGTCACGGTGAACGTGGTGGAACACTCCGTTCCACCCATCACGACGTAGACCGTGTAGTCGTCCGCGGCAGTCTCGTTGGTGACGGCCCCGTATTCGAGGACGACTTTCCCGCCGTCGGCGAGGGTGAGGTCGTTGCCGAACGTGAAACTCAACCCGCCCGCGTCGCTGACGTCGGTCACCGGTTCGGACGTGAACGTGCCGTCGGGTTCCTCAAACCCGGACCGGCGGACGTCCCCCGGCTCGACGCCGCCCGCGTCGAAGTCGCCGTCGTAGGCGACCATGACGTCGGACACTGACTCACCGTCGAGCGTCGACCCGACCGGCGCTTCGACGCTGTGGACGCTCGCGGCCGCGCCGGCCGTGTCCGGACTGGCGCTGATCGAGACCGGATTCCCCTCACAGTCGCGTTCGGTACACCCGGCGAGCATCACCCCGAAACCCACTATTTTCTATATCCCACGTATTCTTCTCGGTCGACCGGGCTGGTTCACCGGCCGCCGACTCCTGTCGCTGGATTAGTCACGAACTCCGGCGGACTCCCGTGGTCCCGACCGCGACAGGTGAGCCCCGGCGGTCGGCGGACCCGACAGACTGACGCCGCTGTACGTCGGACGGTGACCCATGACCGCGGACCTCCACGAGAAGACCGACCGGTACGAGCGACTGCTCTCGGAGGCGCTTGCGGCCGCCGAGGTGGGTGTCCCGGAGGGGACGCCGTTGCACGAGGCGGCCCTGGAGTGCCGGGAGATGGCCGAGGCCTACCTGGACGACGGCCGCCACTTCCGGGAGGACGACGACCCCGTTAACGCCCTCGCGGCGTTCTCGTACGGTCACGCCTGGCTGGACGCCGGTGCGCGGATGGGCCTGTTCGACGTGCCGACCGAGGGCGAGTTGTTCACGACGTAGGCGGATTTCAACGGCGGTACACTTACGGGCCAGCCCTCGTTCCGTCAGGGTGATGGAGGCGGTCCTGTGGTACGTGCTGACCGGGACGCGCGGCGGTGAGAACCGCGTTCGCATCCTGAAGGCGCTGGACCAGCGGCCACGGAACGCCAACCAGCTCGCCGAGGAACTGGACCTGGACTACAAGACCGTCCGGCACCACCTCGACGTGCTCGTCGACAACGACATCGTCACCTCCAGCGGGGACGACTACGGCGCGATCTACATGCCGACCGAACAGGCGCGGGACCACTGGGACGTCATCGAGACCATCATCGAAGAGGTGGAATGAGTATGGCCGAAATCGGGAAAGAGTATAAACGAGTGCGGTCGTCAGGGAGGAACAGATGGGGCTGTTGATCCAACTGGCGCAGGCCGCGACTGCGTTGAACATCGTGCTGCTGGCAGCCCTCGCAGCAATCTGGGGCCGCAATTACCGGCGGTTACGGTCGAAGCACGCCCTCGGTCTGCTGGTGTTCTCGCTGCTTTTGCTCTCCCAGAACGGCCTCTCGCTGTACTACTACCTGTGGGACCCGACGCTGTCGGACTGGTTCCGCGATCCGGAACTCGTGCCCACGGTCGCCATGCGTGGCCTGATGATGCTCGACATGCTCCAGCTCGCCGCCGTCGGCTTCCTCGTCTGGGTCACCGTCGACTGATCGAGCGGGTTCGTCTGCTGGTGGTCTCGGTCTGCGTTCGTTCTTCCGGGACGATTGCGTTTTCGCGTCGAAGGTAGCTCCCAGGGCTCTGGGTTACGTGGGAACCATCGTTGATTCTCGGCGCGCGCGTTGCTCCCGCGCGTTGGGACTCGAGTTACGCCGCTACCACCCGATCACGGACACGACGAGAACGTCCAGAATCCGAATGGAGATCGACTATTCTCCCTTCGCTTCACCGGAGACCAGTTGATCCGACGAGAGGAACTGGAACTCCGAATCCGCGTCCGTTTCCCCGCCGTTCTGGAGGGACTGCCGGATCTCGACTTCCAGGCTCGCCATCTGGAGCGCCTCCTCGACGTTGCCCGAAGTCGGCTGGTCGTGAGGGTCAAGCACCGCGCGTTCCTCGTCGACGACGTGGGGGTTCTCGATGACCCCGTCGGTGGCCTGGCTACGGATCTCCGCGAACGCGAGTTCGAGCGCAGTGTCCTGCCGGAGTCGCTCGTAGGACGGGACCGTCGCCTCCCGCCGCAGTTCCCGCAGCGACCGGCGTTCCCGCGGCGAGTCCGCGCGCAGTAACTCCGCGACGGACCTCTCCGCGGCGGGCGGGGATTCGTGGCGCAACTCCACCTCGGCGTTTCGCGCGTAACGGCGGGCCTTGGCGAACCCCGCCGCGGCGTCCCGGCGCGCCTGCCCGGCGAGTTCGAGGTACTCGCAGGCGTCCGCCAGGAGGTCCCGGACCTTCGTACGACGGGTGGCACTCTGGGCGTTGACCAGTCGCTGTCGGGCGAGTTCAGCCTCGTCCAGGTTGGTCAGGTTGGCCAGGTGGTGGGCCTCGAACAGCGCCGCCTCGATGAACTCCTGGGGCGAGGGCTGGTCGTCGTCCGCGTCGGCGGCCTCCTCGTCCGCCTCCGCCGGGGCCGACGATTCGCCCTCTGCTACCGACGTGACGGCCCCCTCGTCGCCCGGCGAGTCTCCCATGCGGGAGTCACTCGACGTCGCGACACTTCAAACCGCCGGCCGACCGGCCGTCACCCTTAATTACGGGTTCGACTGGGTGAACACCTCACGCCTCGCCGTAGACGGGAACCGCAGCACCGCTGGTCGGCGCCGCGGCGTCCGACAGCAAGAAGGCCGTCACGCCGGCGATCTCCTCGGGGTCGACCCACTCGTCGTGGTCGGCGTCGGGCATCATCTCGCGGTTGGCCGGCGTGTCGATGACGCTGGGCATCACGGCGTTCGCCCGCACCTCGCCCTGGTTCTCCGCCGCGATGGTCTCGGTGAGGATGCGCACGCCCGCCTTCGCCGCGCGGTAGGGACCGTCGCCCTCGCCGCCCTCCAAGGAGGCGCGGGCGCTCACCGAGACGATCGCACCATCCGCCTCCCGGAGGTGCGGGACGGCGTGCTTGCAGGCCAGGAACATCGTCTTGAGGTTCACGTCCAGCAGGAAGTCGAACTCGTCGGCCTCCGTCTCGTCGATGGGCGTCCCGCCGCGCCAGGTGCCTGCAACGTTGCAGAGCTGGTCGAGGCGGCCGTGTTCGGCCACGACGGCCTCCACTGTCTCGCGGACGTCGTCCTCGTCGGTGAAATCCGCCTCGTAGAAGTCGGCGGCGCCAGGGTCCAGCAGGGCGTCCTCGTCGTCCGGCGCCACGAGGTCGGTCGCCGCGACAGTCGCGCCGGCGTCGTTGAGGTACTCCACGACCGCACTGCCGAGCGCGCCGGAAGCCCCGGTCACCAGCGCCACGCTCCCGTCGAAGTCGAACGCTGCGTCGGTGGGCATGGTCGTCGTTCATCCGCCGTGCGGATAAACGTGGGTGCCAGGGGCGGGTGGAGTGCGTAATTGGGAGGAAAGGACGTTGACGTCTCCCGCCCCCGCGTCCAGCCGCTTCGTGGTTGACGAGGCAAACGCTAGCGACCACTTGGCCTAGGGGCCGACCTCACGCCTCCCCAACCGTGCGGTCGCCACGAGCGGCGACCGCGCGGGCCGTGGCGGTTGCTCAAGGTTATATGAACATATGCACATATATTCATATATGCCCTCACAGCCTGCAGTGGCGCGCGCTGGTGAGCGTGTCGCCGCAGGCGACCGCGAACCGACACCGCGCGAGGTCCCCGCGAGTGAAACGAGCGGGGGCTCGTCAGCGCTTGCTCTCCCGGTGTCTCCGGCGAGCCGTGCGAGCCGGAGGCTCGGGAGCGCTTGCTCTCCCGGTGTCTCCGGCGAGCCGTGCGAGCCGGAGGCTCGGGAGCGCTTGCTCTCCCGGTGT
>PXRE01000006.1:240457-278055 GCA_003021085.1 Halobacteriales archaeon QS_1_68_20
GGCGGGACTGAAAGGGGCCGCGGGCTCGACGCACCCGGCCGACGGAAACACCGGAGCAACGACTGAGCAACGTGAAGGAGTGACGAGGCGCGCAGCGAGATTCCCGCGAGTGCAACGAGCGGGAGCCAGCGAGAGCTTGCCTCTCGCGCTGCCCCCGAGTCGAGCGCGCGGGGGCGTTCCGGCTGTTGCCGGCCAAGCCACCACCGACGGAAAACCCGCGGGGGCTTTCCGCGTGTTGCTTGCCAAGGAACCGTCCACGGAGAGGACGCGAGAAAACGGCCTCGAAAACCAATCCACCCACACGAAGAACCACCAACCCACCCTGTTCAGTCCGCCGCGGACTTTTTGCCCCCGGGAACCAAGCAACAGACGTGCGGCTCATCGCTCACCGCGGGTTCGCCCTGACGTTCCCCGAGAACACCCGGTACGCCGTGCAGGCCGCCGCGGACGTGGCCGATCTCGTCGAGGTCGACGTCCGGCGGTGTGGCTCCGGCGAACTCGTGGTCGTCCACGACGAGACCGTCGACCGGGTGACCGACGGGACCGGCAGGGTGGCCGACCGCCGCCTCCCGGAACTCCGGGACCTCGACGTGTTCGACTCCGGCGAACCCATCCCGACGCTGGCGGCGGTGGTCGACGCCGTCCCGGCCGAGGTGGGACTCGTCCTCGACCTCAAGGAGGCCGACGTGGCGGCCGACGCCCCGGAGATCGCGGCGACGGCCGACAACGACGTGCTCGTGTCCGCGACCGACGCCGAGACGCTGGCGGCGGCCCAGGACGCCGCGCCAGGGGTCCCGCGTGCGGTGGTGTTCGACCGCGACCCAGAGCAGGGCCTCCGGCTGGCACGGGACTTCGAGTGCGCCGCCGTCCACCCGCACCACGAATCGGCCACGCCCGGGCTGGTCGAGCGATGTCACGTCGGCGGGTTCTCTGTGCACGCGTGGCCGGTGGCCGACGGCGCGACGGCGGCGCGACTCGCGGAAGCGAACGCCGACGGCGTCATCGCGGACCGGCCGGACGTGCTGGAGTCGGTGCCGGGCGGCGCGTAACCGTTCACTCCGCCGTCACGCCCTCGCCTCCGGCGTTTCGACACTACTAACTCCCGGTCGAGAAAAGTAGCGGACGAGCCAATAATGAAGCTGCACGAGTACCAGGCGAAGCAGGTCTTCGCGGACGCCGGCATCCCGACGCCACGGTCGGAACTGGCCGCCAGCGTCGACGAGGCCGTGTCGGCGGCCGAGGAGGTAGGCTATCCCGTCGCCGTCAAGGCCCAGGTACGGGTCGGCGGCAGGGGGAAAGCCGGCGGCATCGAACTCGCGGACGGCGAGGGGGAAGTCCGCGAGGCCGCCGAGTCCATCCTCGGCATGGACCTGAAGGGGTACCACGTTGATCGCGTCCTCGTCGAGGAGGCTGTGGACTTCGAGAACGAACTGTACGTCGGCGTCACCATGGACCGCGGCGAGGGCAAGCCCGTGGCCATGGTCTCGACCCGCGGCGGCGTCAACATCGAGGAGGTGGCCGAAGAAGACCCCCACGCCATCGCCCGCGAGCACGTCGACCCCGCGTTCGGCCTGCACCCCTACCAGGCCCGGCGGGCCGTCTTCGAGGCGGGCGTCGACCGCGCCGTCGCCACCGACGTCGCCTCCGTCCTGACGAGCCTCTACCAGCTCTGGGACGAGAAAGGCGGCGCCGACGCCGAGATCAACCCGCTGATGGTCACCGCGGACGACGAGGTCATCGCCGCCGACGCCGTCTTCAACGTCGACGAGGACGCCCTGTTCCGCCAGCCCGTACTCGAGGAGATGGGCGAGGAAGGCGAGTTCGACGAGGACGAACTCGAACGGAAGGCCGACGAGTACGACTTCGACTACGTCCGCCTGGACGGCAACGTCGGCATCATCGGCAACGGCGCCGGCCTCGTCATGACCACGCTGGACCTCGTGGACCACTACGGCGGCGCTCCCGCGAACTTCCTGGACGTGGGTGGCGGCGCGAAGGCCGAGCGCATCGCCAACGCGCTCGACATGGTGTTCTCCGACGAGAACGTCGACTCGGTCGTGTTCAACATCTTCGGCGGCATCACCCGCGGCGACGAGGTGGCCCGCGGCATCAACGCCGCCCTCGGGGAGTTCGACGAGATTCCCAAGCCCGTGGTCGTCCGCCTGGCGGGCACGAACTGGCAGGAAGGCATGGAGATCCTGGACGAGGACCTGGTGACCGTCGAGGAGACGCTGGAAGACGCCGTCCAGCGTGCCGTCGAGTACGCCCAGGAGGTGGAAGCATGAGCATCTTCGTCGACGATTCGACCCGCGTGATCGTACAGGGCATCACCGGCGGCGAGGGCGAGTTCCACGCCGAGCAGATGCTGGAGTACGGGACCGACGTCGTGGGCGGCGCCGTCCCCGGCCGGGGTGGTCAGCAAGTCCACGGCGTCCCCGTCTACGACACCGTCCAGCGCGCCGCCGAGGAGGAGGACGCCGACGCCTCCGTCATCTTCGTCCCGCCGACCTTTGCCGCCGACGCCATCATGGAGGCGCTGGACTCCCCGCTTGATCTCGCGGTGGCCATCACCGAGGGCATCCCGACCCAGGACATGTCCCGGGTCAAAAAGCGCCTCTCGGAGGTCGACACCGAACTGATCGGCCCGAACTGCCCCGGCGTCATCACCCCCGGCGAGACGAAACTCGGCATCCTGCCGGGCAACATCTTCTCGTCCGGCGACGTCGGCCTCGTCTCGCGCTCGGGCACCCTGACCTACCAGGTCGTCGACAACCTGACCGAGCGCGGCATCGGCCAGACCACCGCCGTCGGCATCGGTGGGGACCCGATCATCGGCACCACGTTCGTCGACGCCCTCCGGAAGTTCGAGGCCGACGACGACACCGAGGCCGTCGTCATGTGCGGCGAGATCGGCGGCGAGGACGAGGAGCGCGCCGCCGAGTACATCGGCGCGGAGATGGACACGCCCGTCGTCGGGTTCATCGCCGGCCGCACCGCTCCGCCGGGCAAGCGCATGGGCCACGCCGGCGCCATCGTCTCCGGCAGCGGGACGGGTACCGCCGAGTCGAAGATCGACGCGCTCAACGAAGCCGGCGCTCGCGTCGGCGACACCCCCGAGCAGGTCGCGGACTACGTCGAGGACCTCCTGTAATCCGGGCCTGAGTTCCCCCTTTTCGCCCTCGAACGTCAGCGATTTTACCGACCGTCGAGCATCGACCGTCGTGGACCGACGCACGTTCGCTACGACGGCCGCGACGGTGACGGCCCCGACGTCGTCCGTCGCCGGGTGCCTCGGCGTCCTGTCCGACGGCCAGGTCGACCCCGAGGCGAAACTGGACGAGGCGGGGTCGAGGAGTCGCGGGTACTGGACCCGCTGGAGGACGCCGAGCACGCCATCCAGCGCGCAGAGGAGGCCGCGACCGCGGACCCCGCCCGGCAGAAGGTCGAGGAGTTGCGGACGTTGCTCGACGGAATCGGGAGTTCGCCGCCTCGATTCCCGACTTCGAGACGGCCCTGAACGGCTACCTCCCGCTGAGCGGCCGGTTCCGGGACGGCGACTACGAGGCCGTCCGGAACCGCGTCGAGGAGGCCCGCGCCGACCTGGAGGGGCTCGCCGAGACGTTCGCCGGCGCCCGCGACCGGATCGACGGCGTCAGCGGGGAGACGCTGACCAGCGGAGATCCGTTCGCCAACTCCGGCGAGGGCCTGCTGATCGACAGTTGGCGGACCTCCGCCACGGTGCTCCACGACTACGCGGTGTCCGTCGGGGAGGGACTGACGGCCTACGAGGAACTCGTCGGTGCCGTGGCGAACCTCCGGACAGCGCGTAACGAGATCGGCGAGGGGACCGGCGACCCGGTCGAGACGCTCGAGGCGGCGAGTTCCGCCATCCTTCGCGCCAGCGCCGCCGCCGACGAAGCGCAGAGCAACGTCGTCCCGAGGATGTACGCGGCGCAGTTCGACCCCGTGGCGTGTTTCGCGGACGCGGGGACGTCTGCCCGGTCCGGGGCCGTGGGACGCGCGATGGCGGCGCTGGACGACGGCGACCGCGAACGTGCGAGCGAGTCGGTGGGGAGCGCTCTCGGGGATCGAATCCGCGTCGTGTCCGGAGTGAACGGGTACCGGGGTCGAATACGCCCGGGCGACCGACAGGCGGTCGCCCGCTCCCGAAGCGACCGGGCTTTCCGACCGGCAGCGGAGCACCCTCAGTATGGATTACACCGCCTTCGTCGAGGAGTACCTCGACTACTACGCCGAGACCCAGTGCGTGCTCCCCGAGCGCCTGGGGGAGTTCGGCGAGTGGTACCGCGAGCAGGGTCACCTTCGACGCCGACGTGCGCGAGGGGACGCTACACTGAGTCGCGTCAGAATGGACGCTACGCTGACACGAAGGCGGCCGAGCGGAAACGCTTATCCCGCCGACCGAGAAAGGCGGTCCTAACGGACGCCCACCGCCGGACGGCGTCGGGGAAACGATGGGCTACTGGGTACTCGTCAAGATCGGGCCGATAAACGGCCGCGAGAAGTTGCACACCGAACTGTTCGACACACGGATGGAGGCGGTCGTCTACAGCAAGGTCCAGCGGGCCGACCGCGGTCGCGAGACCGAGATCGTCGAGGCCTACGAGTGCGCACAGGCGGACTGCGAGGACGTCCCCGAGTGGGGCTACGAGTTCTGTGAGGACTGCCGCCCGGACCCGCGCCGGCAGGACTCCGAATCCCGGTAGGTCGGAGCACCGTTCCGGTGGGGGTGGCCCGGGGAACCGCCACTGGGGGACTATCTCGTCAGTACGGGTACTCGACCACCAGCGACCCCGAATCGTCGTAGACGTAGACCGTGTCGCCGGCGTTGTTCCAGACGGCAGTCCCGTTGCCCCAGTAGAGGTCCGTGCTGGTGTCGGTGCCGCTCCCGGTGTGGAGCGTGACCTGGGCGCCGGCGTCCAGCGTGAACCCGTCCGGGAAGGTGTAGCTGTGGCCTGCCTCGTCCTCGCAGACGTACCCGGTCATGTCGATGCCCGCGTCGCCGACGTTCTCGAAAACGACGTACTCGTCGTTGAGGTTGTCGGAGTCGTTCCCCTCGGCGTCGGCGTGGACGTTCGCGACCTCCAGGTCGCCGCTGGTCGAGGACTGCGGGTAGGTGTACTCGACGACCAGGGACCCGGCGTCGTCGTAGACGTAGACCGTGTCGCCGCCGTCGTTCCAGACGTAGGTCCCGCTCCCCCAGTAGAGGTCCGTGTCGGTGTCCGTCCCGCTACCCGTGTGGAGCGTGACCTGCGCGCCGGCGTCCAGCGTGAACCCGTCCGGGAAGGTGTAGCTGTGGCCTGCCTCGTCCTCGCAGACGTACCCCGTCATGTCGAGGTCGGCGTCGCCCTGGTTCTCGAAGACGACGTACTCGTCGTTCAGCGTGTCACCGGACTCGCTCACTTCCGCGACCGCCAGTTGGCCGCCGCTCCCGACGGCGGGGTACGCGGAGAACAGCGGGAAACTCCCATCGAAGACTGTCGTCGTCGGGATGGAGGAGTCGTCGTTGACGTTGTTGGTGCCGTCGGAGACGTCGTCGGCGTTCAACCGGAGGTCCGACCCGAGCGCCGCGGCGACGTCGTTGAGGGTCGACCGCGCGTCCGCGGGCGCGTCGCCACCGCCCATCAGGACGACCGCGCCGCCGTCGTCGACGTGGCTCCGCAGGGCGTCGAGTTCGGCGCTCGTGAAGCCCTCGTCCGGCGGCGTGACGAGGATGGCCTGGGCGTCCGCGAGGCGGTCGGCGTACCCGCCGTTGACCTGGTCGAAGTCGATGCCGAACCCTTCCAGATGACGGAGGTAGTAGGCGGCGTCCTCGGACCCGAGCGCGTGGTCGGCGGTGAACTGGCCGTGGCCGCCGTCGATCAGGACGTCGCCGTCCCGCGAGGAGAGGTAGTCGACCAGGTTGGTCACCAGCACGAAGTTCTCGTAGTCGGAGGTGTCGACGGCGAAGTCCTCCTCGGCCTCGTAGGACTCGTCGATGGTGAGGCCGCCGACCACCGCGACGCTTGCCGTCTCGTCGACGGCGACCAGCGGCAGGTCGTCGCTCCCGTAGTCGTGGCCGCCGTCCAGCGTCTGGGTGGCGCTAGATTCGGCGTACACCGGGACGCGGTCGTCGGCCACGCCGCCGTTCGCAGTACGGACTGTCGCGGGGTTCGGGAAGAACAGGTCGTCGACGTCGCGGTTGCGGTACTCCGAGGAGTTCTCGGGGTCGCTCCCGCTCCAGACCCGCCGGCCGTTCGCCTGCGCCGTCGACTCGGCGTCGGAAAAGGACTCGTGGTGCGTGAACGCCGAGGAGTACAGGCGTGCGTACCCCTCCTCGACCGCGCGGCGGTTGTAGAAGTCGTCGCGGTTGCCGTCGCCGTCGGCGTCGTAGTGGATGTACCCCAGCAGGCGGTCGTACTGGTCGAAGATGGTGTCCTCCTCGCTGTCGAACGAGATGTCCACCGTCTCGTTGGCGAGTTCGCCCCTGGCGAAGTCGGTGGCGTTGGCGCCCCAGTCGGCCAGGTAGGTGAGGCTCTCGATGCCCACCCACTCCTCTTCGCGCTCGTACTGCTGGTACTGCTCCTTCTCGGGGGTGTCGATGCCGAGGATGCGGACGTTCTCCTCGCGGCCGCTGTCGAAGCGCACGTCCACGGTGTCGCCGTCGTCGACTTCGATCACGTCGACGGCGTAGGTCTGGTCCTGGTAGATGTCCATCCCCGGCCGGTCCGCGAAGAAGTCGAACGCCGTGTTGAACTGCGTCGTCGTCGGCTTGTAGAACGAGTCGTCGTTGTTCGTGTCGTCGGTCACCTGGTCGTCGTTGAACCGGAACGCCAGGTGCAGCGACGAGGCGAGGTCGTTGAAGTTGGCCGTCTCGTCGTAGTCGTTGTAGTCCGCCCGGTCGTGCAGGAACAGCGCACCGCCGCCGGCAACGAAGTCCGCCAGCGCCTGCTTCTCGCTGTCGGTGAACGCAGTCGATGGGGCCGTGATCCAGACCGCGTCGGCACCCGAGAGGTCCTCGGCCAGCGTCGAAGTGGCCTGGACGGTGTAGCCGTTCTCCTCGCCGTAGTTGGCCATGTTCGAGAAGTCGTTCAGCGTGTAGTACTGGTCGTGGCCCTCGTCGTAGAGAATGGTCCCGCTCCCGCCGAGTTCGTCGTCCCAGACGTTCAGGAGGAACTCCTCGTTGCCGCTCTTGAAGTTGGCGTCGTCCTCGACCAGCGTCGCGCCGAACCCGACGACCGGGCCGTCGACCGCCACCAGGGGGATGGGCGTGTCCGTGTCGTAGTACGTCGCGTCCCCGTCGTCGTCGGCGTCCTCGTTGAGCGCGGTGTCCTCCGCCCAGACCGCGATCACCGAGTCGTCCGTGAGGTAGTTGCCGTTGTGGTCCAGCAGACTCGCCGTCGAGTCGAACGCCAGGGCGTCCACAGTCGAGGCCGCCGAGGCGACCGACGTGCCGACCGCGCTCCCGAGGCTCACCGCGCCTATCGTGTTGATGAACTGACGTCGCCGCATAGACCCAATTCAGTGACTCGATCCTAATAAATAATTGCACTATACTAATTCGGTGTAATTTGAACTTACTATTATTCTTATATCAGGATGTCGCTGGCGGAACTGCTACGCAATTCGACCGGCGCGACGTCGAAAAGCAGTCTCGCCGGGGCGAGGTGTTACTCGGCGGCGTCCGGGCTCGGGTCCTCGCTCCGGTCGACGTCCTGGCCCTTGATCTGTTCGCGAGCGTCCTCGGGCCCGAACAGCCGGGTCCAGATGACGAGCAGGCTGGGCAACACCAGGACCGCCGCCAGGAACGCGTAGACGATGGTCAGCCCGGTGATGAGCCCGAACTGCTGGAGCGGCGGCAGGATGGCCACCAGCAGGACGCCGAACCCGCCGACGGTGGTCGCGGCGCTCCCCAGCAGCGCCCCGCCGGTACCCGTGACGGCGGTCCGCATCGCCGTCCAGACGGAGTCGTGGCGCGGCAACTCCTGGTTGTACCGCTCGCTGATGTGGATGCTGTAGGCGACCCCGAGCCCGATGGTGAGGCTGGTGATCATCCCCGTCATGACGTTGAACGGGACCCCCAGCAGGTACATCGTGCCGAGGATCCAGCTGACGGTCAACACCACCGGCAACAGCGTCACCAGCCCGAGGGTGGCGCTGCCGTGGGTGAACCGGTAGACGATCATCAGGAACGCCACGACGGCGACCAGCGACACGAGCAGGCTCTCGATGACCGTGTCCAGCAACTGGCCCTGGACGATGTCGTTCAGGATGACGTTACCCGTCGCGGTGGCCGTCAGGCCGTCGCCGTCGACGGTGGCGGCGACGTCGCGCATTTGCTCGGTGACCGCCGAGCCGTCGGCGCCGCCCTGGACGCCGACGACCATCCGGAGCGCGACGTACTCGCCGTCGTCGGTCCGGTGGACGAACTCGGCCGCGCGGTCGGGCGCGACCCGGAACAGTTCGTCGTAGACCGCCTCGACGTTCTGGTCGGGAACGCCGTCGCCGTCGGTGTCGGCGGCTTCGAACGTCTGGGCGAAGGACTCGTTGGCCGCCGCCACGTCGTTCATGAAGGTCAGCGGACTCCTGATCGCGGGGTCCCCGTTGGCGAGGTACTGGGTGACCGACTTCTCTGCGGCGGCCGACTGGGCGGCGTCCAGCCGCTGTAACGCGTCGTCGCTCGTTACGTCGCCCTCGACCAGGATCTGCGCCTGGGTGTCCTCGCGGACGAAGTTCTCGTTGACGTACTGCAGGTGGGACTTGACGGTGTACTCGCCGGGCTGGATGCTCTCGGGGAGCCGTTCGGTCCACTCCGGCGGGTCCTCGGCCAGGAAGTCCTCCTGGGCGAATGAGGTGTCGACCTGCGTGGCGCCGTAGACGCCGCCGGCACTCACCGCCAGCACGAGCAGGACGACGACCATCGGCGCCCGCCGGGCACCGATCGCACCGATTGACAGCGCCCGGCTGAACGCGCCGCCGCCGGTACCGAACGCCCGGCGCTGGCGGTCCAGGCCCCAGCGGGCGAGCAGTTCGTCGATGTGGACCTTCAGCGCCGGCGTCAGCACGCCGAACACCAGCAACGCCGCGACGATGCCGAACGAACTGACGACGCCGAACTGGCGGATCGGTTCGACGGGACTGATGAGGTTCGACAGGAACCCGATGATCGTCGTGGCCGTCACCCACACCAGTGCGAGGCCGACGCCCGAGAGCGCCACCCGCATGGAGTACCGCGAACTACCGGCCTCCTCACCGTACTCGCTGGCCGTCCGACCGGACTCGCCGCCGGTTGCGGATTCGCCGTCGACGTCCGAGAGGGTCGCGTGATCGCCCTCGTCGTCCAGCGCCGCGCGCTCCTCGCGGTGGCGCATGAAGACGTGGATGGCGTAGTCGATGCTGAGGCCGATCAGCAGGACCGGGACCGCGACGAACAGCTGGTTGAAGTTGATGCCGGCCCAGCCCATGAAGCCGAACGTCCAGACGAGCACGATGGCGATGCCGACGACGCCCAGCAGGATGTCCACGGGGTCCCGGTAGGCGATGGTCAGCGTCAGCAGGACGAACAGCAACGCCATCGGGGCGACCATCCGGAGACTGTCGGTCATCGAGGAGTCGATCTCGTCGGAGACGACGCCGGTGCCGAAGACGGCGTAGTCGAGACCGCTCCCGCCGTCGCCGACGTCCTTCATCGCTAGCTGGGCGTCGATGACCTCCTGTTCGACGGCGTTGGGATTGGCGGCCGACGACTGCTGGTTGACGATCAGCACCGTCGCGTTCGCGCTCGTCTCACCGGGTTCGTAGCTGGTCGGCATCAGCGCCAGCACGTCGTCGGCGTCCTCGCCCAGCACCGTCGAGACGATGGCCTCGACCTCCGAGTCGTTCATCGAGCGCAGCTGCTCGATCTGTTCGTCCAGGGTCGCATCGGAGGCGTTCTCCAGGGCAGCCTGCTTGTCCTCGACGGTCTCGCCGAGTTCCGCCACGCGCTCGCCCTCGCGTTCGAGCGCCTGCGAGCGCTCCGCGAGCGCCTCGTACTCCTCGGCGAGGACGCCCTCGGTACCGAGGCGGTACGCCTCCTCGATTTCCTGCTGACGCTCGGCCTCGCGGACCTGCTTGGCGGCCTCCCGGAAGGTGGCGAAGTCCTCGTCGTCCAGTTCGACGGAGGTGTTCGCGCGGACCTCCTCGAACTGCGCCTCGACGCTGGCGTCCGGGTTCGCCCGCAACACGTCCAGCGCCGCCTGCAGGTCGTCGGCGGTAGCGTTCAGTTCACGACCGCGCTGTTCGACCGCCGTCTCGTTGTCCTCGAAGTCCGATTTTGCCGACTCGAACTCCTCGACCGCCGCCTGCAGTTCCTGGGCTCGCTCCTGCGTGATCGCGGCCGTGGCGACGGCGTTCGGGACGCCGACGGTCGAGTCCTCGCCGGTGAGGGTCCCGCGAATCTGCTCGTCCTGCCGGAGGTTCTGCTGGTACTCCAGCATCGCGATCAGCGACTCGCGGGACAGCACGTCGTCGCCGCGGACGACGATCTGTACCGTCGTCGTGTTGGCCGTCCCGGCGAAGTTCTGGTCGACGTAGTCGAGTTTCTCGGCCTCGACCGTGTCGGACTGGAACTGGTCCAGCGACGACGCCTGGTCGACCATCGGTGCGCCCGCGCCGATCACGGCCGTCAGCGCCAGCATTACGACGATGGCGATCCGACTGTGCGACAGTACTGCGTCGACGAACCGACGGAACCGGCTCACGACGACCACCTCGTCACTCCGGTCCGCGTTACTCCCCACATCTCTGGGCGGTGGGAGTCGCCCCCGACACTTAACGCCGCCGATACTGAATGACCGTTCAATTAGTTCGGACCGAGTCGGTTGCGAAACCTCCTTGAGTTAGGGGCCGAACGTTGAAACCGATGACCGACTGGCCCGGCGAGCCATCGACGACGCGCGAGGAGATGATGCTTGCGACCTACCGGGCACTGTGCGAGTACGGCTACGCGGAGACGTCGATCCAGCGCATCGCCGACGAGTTCGACAAGAGCAAGTCGCTCCTGTACTACCACTACGAGGACAAGGAGGCCCTGCTGGCGGACTTCCTGCGGTTCCTGCTTGAACAACTGCGGACCGGCCTGGAGTCGATTCCCGACGACGACCCCACGGAGGCGATGGAGCGCATCCTGGACGCGCTGTTGCCCGCGCCCATGGAAGACGAGGAGTTCCAGTTCCGCAAGGCGCTGGTCGAAATCCGCTCGCAGGCGCCGTACAACGACGTCTACCGCGAGCAGGTCGCACGGTCCGACGAGACGATCAGGGCAGGCCTGGCGGCCACGCTGGAACGCGGCATCGAGGACGGCGTCTTCCACCCCGTCGACCCCGAGCGCACCGCGACGTTCATCTACACCTCGATGGTCGGGGCCACCCACCGCGCCGTCTCGCTCGACGACCCGGACCAGGTCGTCCGCGACCGCGAGATGCTCGACGACTACCTGCGGGAGTCGGTGTACCGCGAGGAGTGACGGCGACGAGTGCGGAACCTGCCTGCGGCGCGGCCGAGGACCCAGAGACGGCGACGACCCGAGACGACGGCCGCCACTCGACGATGATCCTGCTTTGCGCAGGCCGGCGACTTGCCGAGCGCACCGAACCGCGTCGAATTTAACGGCCGACGAACTACGGGGTCGCCGTGGAGAACGTCACCGATCGGACGAGCAACCCCTTCGGGATGCGCGCGCCGTGCGAGACTCGTTGTAGTAGCGCGACCGGCGCGGTGTACGGCTACGGCGACGCCAACGCCGACTTCCACGTCATCGGCGACTACCCGGGCGTCCACGGCTGCCTGGAGACGGGCGTCCCGTTCACGGGGTCGGTGGCGGGCGAACGCCTCCAGTCCGTGCTGCACGAGGTCGGGTTCGCAGACGGTCCGTACGCCGACGAGCCCGACTACGAGAACCTCTTCACCAGTTACCGGTACATGTGCTGCACGCCCGACGGGGACCCGCCGAGCGACGCCGACTACGACCTGCTGGAGCGGTACTTCGACGCGGAGCTGCGGGCGATCAACGCCCATGTCCTGTTGCCCGTCGGCGAACGGGCGACCGACCGAGTCCTGTGGTCGTACACGACGCTGTCGCACAAGGTCGACGGCGACCCGGGGTCGCTCCACGCCACCGAACGCCGGGGCCGCGGGTTCATGGTGATTCCGATCGTGGACCCCGCCGAGTGGGACGACGCCCACAGGGCGGCGCTGGTCGGGAAACTGGAGGACGTCCTCGCTTCCGACTACCGGCAGACGAAAGGAGTCGCCACGCTGGTCGGGTAACTACTCCAGCGTCGCGCGCGTGTCGATGCCGTACACCGCCGACGGCGTCTCGACGTGGGCCGTCTGGACCGCGTCCTCGTAGCCTTCTCGCAGGAGCCACTTCGTCCGCCGCGGGACGGTCTTCGGTCCCATGACGGCGCCCGGCCGGTCGGGGTCGTCCACGAAGTCGGTCTCCATGAGAAACGGTTCGCCGGACTCCGCCGCGACCTCCAGGCGGTCCTTCTCGCTCATCACGCTGGGGGTCGGCCCCTGGATGCGCCCGGCGGCGTAGTGCTTGACCACCTGGCGACGGGGGAGGCCGGCCTCCTCGGCCCACTCTGTGACCTCCTCGAAGTCCTCGCCGCCCTCGGTGTGCAACTGCACGGCCACGCCGGTCTCTGCGCCGAGTTCGAACGCCCGGCGCATCACCGCGTTCGACGCCGCCCACACGTCTTCGTCGACGTCGTAGTGGGGTCGGCCGGACTTCAGCGCGATTGCAGGGCCGTCGGCGGCGTACTCCGCGGCGACCGCCAGGCCGTCCTGCATCAGGTCGCGGGCCGCCTCGGCAGTGAAGCCGCGCTCGTCGACCAGCCTGGAGATGAGCGTCGGGTGGACGCCCAGCACGGGCCAGGCCCGGCCGTCCAGGACCCCCCTGGCCGCCTCGACGACTTCGATAGTCCGCTCGAAGACGGCGCGGAAGTCCTCGCCCGTCTCGGCCTCGACGCCGAGGTGCCAGGAGGGCTTGTTCACGACCAGCAGGTGGGTCCCGCCGCTACGTGCGAAGTCTTTCACGGCCTCGATGCCGCGTCCCCGGTCGGGGTCGAGGTGGAGGTGGTCGTCCAGCACCGGGCCGTCGAGTTCGACGTCGCTCACGTTCCCCAGTCGGCGGTCGGCCCCCAAAACGCTACTGTTCCGTCAGGACGACGGCGTCGTGGGCAGCGTTCCGGAGGGCGTCCGAGCGGCCGTGTTCGCCGGGCGCGATGGCCAGCGTGCAGACGCCGTTTCTCGCGGCCGCCTCCAGCAGCGGCTTGAAGTCGGTGTCCCGGGAGGCGACCGCCAGCACGTCCAGGTCACCGTCGGCTACCAGTTCCGTCCCGTCGATGGCCAGTTTCACGTCGACGTCGCCGCTGGTGACGACCACCTCGAACCCGCGGGCCTCCGCGGCCTGGATCAGTCCCGGCGTCGCGTGCTCGTCCAGGTACAACCGTTTGGCGACGAGTTGCCCCGCCCGTTCCGCGCTGGCCCGCACGTCGTCCAGGTCGACGTCGAACTCCCCCCGGAGGACGTTCGGCCCGTCGACGAGGACCGCGACCCGGTCGGGACGCTCGCGGTCGCCGCCGAACCGGTCGAGGACCCGCCTGAGCATACCCAGGGGTCGTGGGCGGCCCACAAAAGCCGCCCGGTCCGGGGACGCCCGCCGGTCGGCCGTCGGCACGATGTACAATTTATAATCTATTAGATACAATTTACTACCCTGAAACCGAACTTAGTTTTGTGCCATGAGTGGACGGAACGAAGCTATGGACCGGCGGAGCGTACTGAAACTGGCGGGGTCGACGTTCGGACTCGTCGCCGCGGGCGGCGTGGCGGCGGCGACGCCTGGCCGTAACCCGGGGCCGAACGAAGACGAGATCCTCGTCGGCGTCTCGGCGGGCGCGGGCCGCCCTGCCGACTTCGTCGGCGACCACCTCCCGGCGGAGGCGAACCTCGTCCACGGCAACGAGACGCTCCGGTACGTCGCGGTGGCGTTCGGCGGCAACGACCACGCGAGAGAGCGCTTCCTGGCCGCGCTCGACGGAGACAGGCGGGTCAAGTACGCCGAACCCAACGGGACGCTCCACGCGCAGTACACGCCGGACGACCCCCGCTTCTCGGACCAGTACGTCCCCCAGCAGACGAACGCGGACGCCGCCTGGGACACGACCCTGGGCGATACCTCGGTGACCGTCGCCGTCGTCGACAACGGGGTCCAGTACGACCACGAGGACCTCTCCAGCCAGTTCGGCACTGACGAGGGCTACGACTTCGCAGACGGCGACTCCGACCCCTATCCGGACGACCTGTCCATCGAGACCCACGGCACCAACGTCGCCGGGATCGCGTCGGCGACCACCGACAACGGCACCGGCCTCGCGGGGATCAGCAACTCCCGGTTGCTCTCCGCGCGTGCGCTGGACGAGAACGGGGCCGGGTCGCTCTCGGACGTGGCAGACGCCATCACCTGGGCCGCCGACCAGGGTGCGGACGTGATCAACCTCTCGCTGGGGGCGTCCAGCGGTTCCTCGACGCTGAAGAACGCCGTGGAGTACGCCTACGACCAGGGGTCGTACCTGGTCGGGTCCGCCGGCGGGAACGGCCCCTGCGACGGGGACTGCGTCGCCTACCCCGCGAAGTACGATGAGGTCGTCGCGGTGTCGGCGGTCGACGACGACGGGAACCTGGCGAGTTTCTCCTCGACGGGGTCCTCGGTCGAACTGACCGCTCCCGGCGTCGACGTGCGGACGACGACCACGACGCCCAACGGCGATTACTCGGGACCGCTATCCGGGACCTCCTTCGCCGCGGCGGCCGTCTCCGGCGTCGCCGGCCTGGCGCTGGCCCGCTGGGACGTCGACAACGTCACCCTGCGGGAGCACCTGAACGCGACGGCCCGTGACGTGGGGCTCTCGTCCGACGAGCAGGGGAACGGCCACGTCGACGCTGGCGCGGCCGTCAGCACCCACCCCGGCGGCGTCTGCGGTGCTACCTCGACCACCACGACCGCCAGCGACTACCTCGACGGCTACTGGGACAGCGACTGCTGGTACTGGACCTGGGAGTACAGCGACCCCTGCCAGGTCGTCGTCGAGCTCGACGGTCCCAGCGACGCCGACTTCGACCTGTACGCCAACGAAGGCACGGGGAGTTGTCCGGACACCTCCACCTACACCCACCGCTCGTTCTCGACGAACAGCCAGGAGACCATCACCATCGACGACCCGGACACCTCGGCGCCGCTGTACGTCCTCGTCGACTCCTGGAGCGGCAGCGGGAGCTACGACCTGACGTTCACCGAGAAAACCACGTAGTCGAGTCCGCTATCGGTCGGGAAGCGACGACAGCCGGCCTTATTCTTAGAAAACTCACACTTATATTCAAAACAACTTCTAATATATGTATGACTGTTCCGTAATAATTTAATACCACGTGGTGGTTTTACACGGTGTATCATGCCAGACGCTGGCAGTGGAGAATTCGATCGACGTAGTGTACTCAAAATGGCCGGGTCGACGGTCGGTCTCGTGGCAGCCGGCGGGGTCGCGTCCGCCACGCCTGGCCGCGAACCCGGCCCGAAGGAGGACGAGATCCTCGTCGGCGTCTCCGCCGGCGCGGGCCGTCCCGCCGACGTCGTCGCCCGACACGTCCCCGAGCAGGCCGAAATCGTTCACGAGAACGAGACCCTGCGCTACGTGTCCGTGAAGTTCGG
Organism: Halobacteriales archaeon QS_1_68_20; assembly: GCA_003021085.1. Lineage (GTDB taxonomy): Archaea > Halobacteriota > Halobacteria > Halobacteriales > PXRE01 > PXRE01. Next base: position 256,209 of record PXRE01000006.1, read on the forward strand.
CGGCACCGACCGCGCCATGAGGAACTTCCTCGACGCGATCACGAAACAGCGGCAGATCAAGTACGCCGAGCGCAACGCGACCTACGAGACGCAGTACACGCCGAGCGATCCGCAGTTCGGCGACCAGTACGCCCCCCAGCAGACGAACGCGAACGCTGCCTGGGACACGACCCTCGGTGACGCCAACGTCACCATCGCCGTCGTCGACACGGGTGCGCAGTACGACCACCCCGACCTGCAGGGCAACTTCGAGTCCAATCCGGGCCGGGACTTCGCCGACGACGACTCCGACCCGTACCCCGACGCCCCCAACGACGAGTACCACGGCACGCACGTCTCCGGTTGTGCGGCCGCGGTCGTCGACAACGGGACCGGCGTCGCCGGACAGGGCAACTCGTCGCTCATCAACGGGCGCGCGCTCGACGAGAGCGGCAGGGGGTCGACCAGCGACATCGCCGACGCCGTCAAGTGGGCGGCCGACCAGGGAGCGGACGTCATCAACCTCTCGCTGGGCGGCGGCGGCTACACGGACACGATGAAAAACGCCGTCTCCTACGCGACCGACAGCGGTTCACTCATCATCGCGGCAGCCGGCAACGACGGGAGTCGGGGCGTCTCCTACCCTGCCGCCTACTCCGAGTGCGTCGCCATCTCCGCGGTCGACAGCAACGAGCAACTGGCCAGCTTCAGCCAGTACGGCGACGACGTCGAACTCTGTGCGCCCGGCGTCGACGTCCTCTCGACGACCACGGAAGCGCGGGGATCCTACGAGCAACTGTCCGGCACCTCGATGGCGACGCCGGTCACCTCCGGGGTCGCCGGCCTGACCCTGGCGAAGTGGGACCTGACGAACAGCGAACTCCGGAGCCACCTCAAGAACACCGCCCGCGACGTCGGCCTGTCCTCGGACGAGCAGGGCAGCGGCCACGTCGACGCCTACGACGCCGTTACCACCGAGCCCGGTGACGACGGCGGCGGTGGTGGCGGCGGCGACTCGACTACCGCCAGCGTCACCGACTCGCTGTCGGGCTACTGGGACTACGACGACTGGACGTACGCCTGGGAGTTCTCCTCCACGAGCAAGGTCGAAGTGGTGCTGGACGGCCCCAGCGACGCCGACTTCGACCTCTACGTCAAGGACGGCTCCACCGACCCCGCCGGTCCGGGCGACTACGACTACAAGTCCACCAGTCCGGACAGCCAGGAGTCGATCACCATCGACGGCCCCGACACGTCCACCGACCTCCAGATCGACGTCGACTCCTACACCGGGAGCGGCAGCTACACGCTGACGATCACCGAGTACAGCGGCTGAAAGGACGGCCGACTGCGCCCCTCGACCCGTTCCGGTCTACCGGTTTCATCGTCTTTTTCGAGCGACGTACCCGAATCCACCGCGACAGAGCGTTTTCTCCGGGTCCGGGCGCATCGCTCTCCAGCCAGACCCGGTGCACTCGAACGGCGGTCCCCGAGCCCGGTCTTCGGGGACTAGGCTCGTCGCCGGGTGAAACCCGATCGAACGCGACGAGCACCCCCTCACAAGATACGTTAGATAACCAATAAATATGTTTAGTACTCCTAACATATTTCTAAAAATTCTTGTGTAGATAATAAATTAAATACTAGTATGTAAGTATTTAATATCCAGGGCGGGTTTGGTTATATGTATCATGCCAGACGATGGCAACAGCGGGGTGGACAGGCGTAGCGTACTGAAACTCAGCGGATCGACGTTCGGACTCGTCGCCGCGGGCGGCGTGACGGCGGCGACGTCTCCTACCCGGCGGCCCACGACTCGGTCGTCGCCGTCTCGGCGCTCGACGAGAACGAGAACCTGGCCTCGTACTCCAACACCGGTCCGGAGGTCGAACTCGCCGCGCCGGGGAGCAACGTCCTCTCGACGATGCCGTTCGGCGACTACGACACCCTCTCGGGCACGTCGATGGCCTCGCCGGTCGTCGCCGGCACCGCCGGACTGACCATCTCCCAGTGGGGTACCAGCAACAACGACACCCGTGCACACCTCAAGAACACCGCCGTCGACGTCGGTCTCTCCGACGAGGAGCAGGGCGCCGGCCGCGTCGACGCCGGCAACGCCGTCACGACGGACCCGAACGACGGCGGTGGCGGCGGTGACCAGTACACCGAGTCCGTCACCGACTACCTCGACCCCAGTTCCTCGCGCACCCCCGGGTCGGGGTCGTAGACCAGTACACCGAGTCCGTCACCGACTACCTCGACGGGCCGGACTCCGGCGCCGTGTTCGACCTCTACGCCAACGAGGGCCGCGCCCAGTGCCCGACGAGCAGATCGTCATCGACGACCCGGACACCTCGACCTGGTGTACGTCCTGGTCGACTCCTGGGACGGCTACAGCGGGTACACGCTGACGTTCACCGAGAAGGCCTGAGCGGACCGATTCGACCGACTTCCGTTCTTTCGCGCCAACCGATCAGCCGTCGACCGCAGCGCCGTAGGTCGCTTCGACCTGCGCGGCCACCGTGACCGGGCCGGCGTCGATCTCGGTCCCGCCGTCGCCGGCGTCGGCGGCCTCGGCGTGGGCCGCCCTGACGTCGGTCCTCGTGGTCGCCACCTCCTCGACCCCCGTGATCGCCAGTCCCTCGGCGTCGGCGATGGTCTCGGCCTCTCCCCGGGCGTTCTCCAGGGCCTGCCGGAGCGCGGTATCCCGGAGTTCGTCCGCGGTCTCCTCGGCGAGCGTGAACCGGATCCGGCCGACGTCCTCGGCCCCGGCGTCGACGGCGACGTTGACGATCTCGCCGACGCGGTCGACGTTCCCGACCTCGACCTCGTAGACGTGTTCCCCCCGGAGACCGCTACCCTCCTCGCGGTGAGCCTCCTCGATTTCGAACTGTACCGTCCGGACGTTCTCCTCGGGGATGCCAGCGTCCAGCAGGGCGTTCTTGACGTCCTCGGCACGGGACGAGAGTTCGTCGCGGACGGTCGCGGCGTCCTGGCCGGTGGCGACGACGCCGACGTAGACCTCCGCCAGGTCGGGGTCCGTCTCGACCTCGCCGCTGGCCGCGACGCGGATCAACGTCTCGGGGTCGCCGGTCGTTCCGCCCGTCCTGTCGGTTCCCGTCGGCGCCTCGTCGTCGGCGCCCGCCGTGCAACCCGCGAGTGCCGTGACTGTACCGGTGCCGGCCGCCGTGAGGAACGTGCGTCGACGCATGTGTACTCGTCAGGTCGGGAGCCACTTAGCGGCCCCGTAGGGACAAAGGACGGTTTGACCGACTGCGGCCGCGAACGCGGCCGAAGGTTCTTGTACGGACGCGCACCAGACCTCGTGACCGGCCCCGAAACCCACCCGCCGGTCCGATCACCATGCGCTGTCACAACTGCGACAACGCCGAACGGTTCGTGCTGCTCGTCGAACTCGCCGTACTCGCCCGGGGGCCCGGTGAGTTCTCCGATCCCGAGTGGTCGCTCTCGGTCCAGTGCCCCGACTGCGGGAGCACCGACGTCTCCGCCGACCCCGGGACGCTGTTGCAGGCGGGACTCGACGAGTGAGCGCGGGGTCAGCGGCGGACGACGGCGTCGTACAGCGACTCGTCGTCCGGTTCCGGGGGTTCGTCGGTCCAGGTGACCAGGCGACCCCCGGACTCGCGGGCGGCCGACGCCAGTCCCCGCTCGACCGTCCGGATGGTCGTCTCCGACCAGTCGAACCGGAGCCGCGAGCGGTTGCCCAGCCTGACCGTCCCGCCGTCGTCCACGTGGCCGGTGGCGGCCTCCAGCGCGGCCACGACGTCGTCCCGGCCGTAGGACCGGGCGTACACCCCGTCGTAGACGAACGACAGACTCGCCCACCGCCGGTCGCCGTCGAAGGTCGACCCGCCGCCGGGCCTGACGTCCAGCAACCGCTCCGCGTCGAGGTCCGGCGGCGACCCCCGCTGTACGAGCACCGCGTCCACGTCCGTAGTCATTTGTGACTATTTCGTCTGAGTTGCTACAAGCACATAACATTGCCGAAACCGTTAGCCCCCGCCGATGGCCGACGAAAAGATCCTCGGTACGACGAAGGTGACCGACCGGTGGCGAATCAGCCTCATCAAGGCGGTACGCGAGCAGTACGAGGAGGTCAACGAGGACGTCGTGGTAGGCGACCGGATCGTCTACAAACTGGTCGACGGCAAGGTGGTCGTCGAACCGGCCTGACCGTCACAGTGGAAGCCTCCGACCGGCCGTCGTCCGCGCGCCGCCGTCGCCGCGACAGAAAACCATTACTTGCCGGCGGGCCAGCGTGAGCACATGGAATCCGGAGAGGACAGACGGCCGCCGCTGTACGAGGTCCACGACGAGCGAGGCGCGCGGTTCACGGAGTTCGGCGGCTGGGAGATGCCCGTCGAGTTCGACTCCATCCGCGAGGAGCACGAGAGCGTCCGCGAGGACGTGGGCATCTTCGACGTCTCCCACATGGGCGAGGTGACGGTCACCGGCCCGGACGCCGAGGAGTTGATGAACCGGCTGGTGACCAACGACGTCTCCGCGCTGGACCGCGGGGGGTCGCTGTACGCCGCGGTCACGGACGACGAGGGCGTCATGCTCGACGACACCGTCGTCTACCGCCTCCCCGAGGACTCCGACGAGGAGTTCCTGTTCGTCCCCAACGCCGGCCACGACGAGGAGATGACCGACCGCTGGATGGCCCACCGCGACGACTGGCACCTCGACGCCTCCATCAACGACGTCACCGAGGAGTGGGCGATGTTCGCGCTCCAGGGACCGGAGGCCGAGGACCTCGCGGGCGAAGTGGTAGAAGACCCTATCGTCGACCTGGGCCGATTCAGTTCCCGGTTCGTCCAGGTGGAGGGCGTCCGCTGTCTGGCCTCCCGCACGGGCTACACCGGCGAGGACGGCTTCGAGTTCGTCGTCCCCTGGGATGACGCCGAGACGGTCTGGTCCGCGTTCGACTGCCAGCCCTGCGGACTCGGGGCCCGCGATACCCTCCGGATGGAGGCTGGATTCCTCCTGTCGGGCCAGGACTTCCACCCCGAGGAGAATCCCCGGACGCCCTACGAGGGCGGCATCGGCTTCGCCGTCAAACTGGACACCGAGTTCGTCGGCCGGGACGCGCTGGAACGCCAGAAAGAGGAGGGCGTCGAGGAGAAACTGGTCGGGTTCAGGCTCGTCGACCGCGGGGTCCCCCGCCACGGCTACACCATCGAGACACCCGACGGCGAGGAGATCGGCGAGGTTACCAGCGGGACCATGAGTCCGACGCTGGAGGAACCCATCGGCCTGGGCTACGTCCTGACCGAGTACGCCGACGACGGGACCAGGATCAGGGTCCTCGTCCGCGGCGAGCCGAAGAAGGCAAGGATTGAAGCGCTTCCGTTCGTTGAGTGACCCATGAGCTTCGACGTACCAGACGACCTCCGGTACCTCGAATCACACGAGTGGGTCCGCGTGGACGACGGGACCGCTCGAATCGGCATCACCGACTTCGCGCAGGACGAACTCGGCGACATCGTGTTCGTCGAACTCCCCGAGGTCGGCGACGAGGTGACCCAGGAGGAGGACTTCGGCGTCATCGAGTCCATCAAGGCCGTCTCGGACCTGTACGCGCCCGTCTCCGGCGAGGTCCTCGACCACAACGAAGACCTGTTCGACGAACCCGAACTCGTCAACGACGACCCCTTCGGCGAGGGGTGGATGCTCGAAGTCGAGTTGAGCGACGAGGGCGAACTGGACGACCTGCTCGGCCCCGAGGCGTACGACGACCAGATCGAGTGAGGGCGTCGGCAGTAACGTCTCCTCGCTTGAAAATAAGAGTTCTTTCTTTTAGGAGTTTAATCTATATAATTAAATATAGGTATTTAATAATACATATTTAATAAATAGTATTTGGCCATTAAACTTTTACCAAGCTCCTGTGATGAGTTCTCATGAGAAAAAACAACAAGAGGTCGAATGAAAGAATAGTGGATAGAAGCAGAAGAAAAGTCCTTACGGCGGCAGGCGGGTGTGCGCTTTCAATTGGTGCAGTATCCACTGTTTCAGCGGGAGATAGAACAAGTGAAACACGGTTAGAGGAGGGAGGAGTAATTAATTGCTATTTTAGCGAAAACGACAAGTTTGACTACATATATGGCGATGTGAAGGAGATGGAAAACAGCCTCGTTTTATTAGAACATTCTGAGTGGGAAGACGATATTTATCTTCGCGTTGGCGATGTCTATCGCGTTTCAAATGAATACGCTAAAAGTAGATATGATCAAGGTGCTACTGATGGTAACCTCCTGATAGTTGCAGGGGATTGGACGTTCAGTGAGAATAATGCTTGGTACACAACGAAAGGCCGGATAAATGCTGATAGATGTCCTACATCTGAATCAGCATACAAATATTGGTATCACGAACTGGGGCATGCACATGCCTCTCTCATAGGCGTGAATGGCTTGGCCAATTGATGGATTCCGACGATACTGAAGCGATGCATTTAAATCAGAACGGATGCGACGAATGGAACTCATCATATTACGTTTCAAGCACATCAACGAAGACATCAGAGGTGGAAACAAACAGACATTTCGAGTGTGGTCCTTCAAAAGAACAGATCCAAAACTTCAACGAGCAAAATTCCAAGTCAACATTTACCAAACCCCAGATCAAATCAAAAGAGCCGATTAACCGGTGAACCGTTAAAAATGGGATTAGAAACGACAAATAGTTAACAATACTCAAATGTTACATCGAATGATGCCGCTCACTGGTCCGTCAGATTTGTTTCTGTTCGGACTCTTCGGCTGGACGTTCGTCTTCCTCCCCGCGATGGGTGCAATACTGCCGGTTACTGTTCATCGTTTGAGCCGTCGGGCGAAGGCTGCGACGGTCGCTGGATCGATCGCGGTATCAGCTCCCGTCCTCTGGTACAAGCTCTACCAGCAGGGCGTCTACGACGAGACGTCCTGTGGCTCACTGGCGTGTTTCTCGGCGCGTACGTGGCCGAGGCCATCACGCTCGCGTTCCGAGGGAGCGAACGCGACGATTCCAGGCTCTCGATGGCGGGCGGTGGACTCGGACTCCTGCTCGCGGTCGGAGTACTCGTGCTGTGATCGCCACTCGGTTGCTCGACGCCGGACGGCGCTCGCTTCGACGCGACGGCAGGGGTGTGAGTCCCCTTAAGTATCCGCGAAACCTTATAAGCGCCCGCCGGAACCGCTGAAAACATTAGGGGCTGGGGCGAAGCCTCCGCCACGTGACTTCCAGCATACCCGACAGGCCGACCGGAACGGACAGCGGACGACCGGGGGGAGGCGGATGAGCGGGAGCCCGTTCGCCCCCCACACCGACGAGGAGACGGCGGCGATGCTCGACGCCGTCGGCGTCGACTCCGAGGCGGACCTGTTCGACGTCCCCGAGTCCGTACGGTTCGACGGCGAATTCGGCATCGAGCTCCGCGACGAACGCGAGGTCGTGGCCGAACTCCGGCAGTTGCTCGGTCGTACCGACGACCTCACCGAGTTCATGGGTCGCGGGCACTACGAGCACTACGTCCCCTCGGTGGTCGATAACCTCTCGCTGCGCCAGGAGTTTCTCACCAGTTACACCCAGTACCAGCCAGAAATCGCCCAGGGCTTCCTGCAGGCGCTGTTCGAGTACCAGTCGCTGTTCGTCGAGTTGACGGGACTGGAGATCGTCAACGCCTCCATCTACGACGCGGCGACGGCGCTGGGCGAGGCCGCGACCCTCGCCGCGCGCGTGCGGCAGGTCGACGGCGACCGGATACTCGTCCCGGACCTGCTCCGGGAGGAGCGACGCTCGGTGCTGGACAACTACGTCGACGGCGCGGGCCTGACCGTCGAGGAGTACCCGACCGAGGACGCCAACGCCGACGTGGCGGCGCTCGCCGACCTGGCCGACGACGACACGGTGATGGTCTACGCCGAGAACCCGACCGTCCGGGGGACCATCGAGGAGGACCTGGACGGCGTCGCGGCCGTCGCCGACGAGCACGGCGCGCTGTTCACCCTCGGCACCGACCCCGTCGCGCTGGCGTTGCTGGAGCGGCCCGCGGACGTCGGGGCGGACGTGGTCGTCGGTGACGCGGCGACGCTCGGTCTGCCTGCGAGTTACGGGATGGGCCTGGGGCTGTTCGCCACCCGCGAGGAGTTCCTCCGGCAGGTGCCCGGACGGTTGGTCGGCGCCAGCGAGGACGACGCCGGCAAGCGGGCGTACACCCTCACGCTCCAGACCCGCGAGCAGCACATCCGCAAGGAGCGGGCCACCAGCAACATCTGCACCAACCAGGCGTGGGTCGGTCTCCGGACCGCGATGCACGCCTTCTCGCTGGGGCCGGACGGCCTGGTCGAACTGGCCACCGAGTGCGTCGAGCGCGCCGAGGACCTGGCGGCCCGACTCGACGACCTCACCGGCGTCTCGGCGCCGGTCCACGACCACCACCACTTCCGGGAGTTCGTCGCCCACACCGACCAACCGGCCCGCGCCGTCGCCGACGACCTCGCCGAGCGTGGCTTCGGCGTCCACGTCGTCGGCGACCACGAGGTGCAGGTCTGCGTGACGGAGGTCAACGCCGACGAGACCGACGCGTTTGTCGATGCGTTCGAGGAGGTAGCACGATGAGCGACGACGAGCGCGCGGACGGCGGACGCCGACCGGCCACGTACGACCAGGCCCGCTGGACCCGCGGCGACGAGTACGAACCCCTCCTGAGCGAGAAGCACGGCGAGCGCGTCGAGGTCGACGGTCCGCTGCCGGACGATCTCACGCGGGACGAACTCGAACTGCCCGGCCCCTCGGAACCGGAACTGGCGCGGCACTACACACGCCTGTCGCAGATGAACTACGGCGTCGAGAGCGGCCCGTACCCGCTGGGCTCGTGTACGATGAAGTACAACCCGAAGTTCACCGAGGACGTGGCGGCGCTCCCGTCGGCCGCAGTCCACCCCGACCGGGTGGACGAGCGCGCCCAGGGAATCCTGGCCGCGATGGCCCGCCTGCAGGACTACCTCGGGCGCATCGGCGGGATGGGCGCGGTGTCGTTGCAACCGCCCGCGGGCGCGGCCGGCGAGTTCACGGGCATCCTCGTCGCCAGGGCCTACCACGAGCACCGCGGCGACGAGCGGAGCGAGATCGTCGTCCCGGACACCGCCCACGGGACCAACTTCGCATCGGCGGCGATGGCGGGCTACGACGTGGTGGAACTCCCCAGCGGCGAGGACGGCAGAGTCGACCTGGACGCACTGGAGGCGGCCGTCAGCGAGGAGACGGCGGCGCTGATGCTGACCAACCCCAACACGCTGGGACTGTTCGAGCGCGACATCGAGGAGATCGCCCACGTCGTCCACGACGCCGGCGGCCTGCTGTACTACGACGGCGCGAACCTGAACGCCCTGCTCGGGCAGGCCCGGCCCGGCGACATGGGCTTCGACGTGATGCACTTCAATCTCCACAAGACGTTCGCCACGCCCCACGGCGGCGGCGGCCCCGGCGCCGGGCCGGTGGGCGTCCGCGAGGAACTGGCCGAGTTCCTGCCGACGCCACACGTCAGGGAGCGCGAGGCGCGGAGCGCCTCGGACGGCGCGAGCGGGGAGCGTAGCGATCCGCGAGCCGGCGGCGGCGAGTACGAGTTCTACGAACCCGAGCACACGGTCGGGAAGGTCCACGGGTTCCACGGCAACTGGCTGGTGCTGGTGAAGGCGCTGGCGTACATCGCCCGCCTGGGCGACGAGGGCCTGGCCGACGCCAGCGCGAAGGCCGTGCTGAACGCCAACTACCTGGCGAGCCAGATCGACTACGAGGTGCCCCACGGCCCGTTCCACCACGAGTTCGTCGCGAGCGCGGGCGACCAGGACGCCGCCGCCGTCGCCAAGCGGATGCTGGACTACGGCGTCCACCCGCCGACGACGAAGTGGCCCGAAATCGTCGACGAGGCGCTGATGACCGAACCCACGGAGGTGGAGAACAAGCAGACGCTGGACGACCTCGCGGCCGCCTTCGACGCCGCCCGCAGGGACGACGACGAGACCCTGGAGTCCGCGCCGAACCGGACGACCGTCCGTCGGATCGACCAGGCCTCTGCCGCGCGGAACCCCCGCCTGTCCTGGCAGGCGCTCGACGAGGAGTAGCGTCCGGGCAGATATCCGATCTGGACGAGTTCAATAGCCGCCTACTCCCTCCTCGTCGACGGTTACATTGGCAATTATTATTAACTCTCGTCGAGCAAGTTAACAACATGGCAGTCGTCAGCGTTTCCATGCCGGACGAGTTGCTGGAGCGACTCGACGAGTTCGCGGACGAGCACGGGTATACGGGGCGGAGCGAGGTGGTCCGGGAGGCCTCCCGGAACCTGCTGGGGGAGTTCGAGGACCGCCGCCTGGAGGACCGGGACCTGATGGCGGTGGTGACGGTGCTGTTCGACTTCGAGACGACCAGCGTCGAAGAGCGGATGATGCACCTCCGCCACGAGCACGAGGCCCTGGTGAAGTCCAACGTCCACAGTCACGTCGGCAACCACTACTGCCTCGAACTGTTCATCCTCGAAGGATCCCTGGAGGACGTCTCGACGTTCGTGGGCAAGATCAGGGCCACCCAGGACATCCTGACGGTCGATTACTCCGTGTTGCCGGTCGACGAGTTCGCCGGTTCCGTCGAGCAGGAGGCCTGATGCGGCGGTTCGTGTTCGTGGGCCACGAGTTGCCCACGACCCCGGAGTTCCCGCTGGACGCGCTGGCCAGCGAGGCCGGCAGACTCGACCTGCTCGCGCGGTGTCTGCTGTCGGCGTTTCTCGTGAGCCACGGCCTCCGCGAAGACGTTCGCGCGTACGTGGTCGTCCGCGACGAGTACGTCCTCCGGTTCGAGGGGGCCGAGTTGCAGGGACTGCACCCAGACGAGCGCTCGACCGCCGCACGCGTCCGCGACGCAATCGAGGCCGGCAACGACGCCATCGGCGCCGAAGAACTGGAGAGCGCCCCCGGCATCTACGCCACCCGCGGGGACTTCGCCGACGCCCTCGATGCCGTCGACGACGGCACGCTCGTCGCCCTCCACGAGGACGGCGACTCCGCAGTCGACGTGGACCCGCCGGCCGACCCCGTGTTCGTGCTCTCGGACCACCGGGAGTTCACCGACGCCGAGGCCGACCTGCTGGCCGAGCGTGCGGACCACCGCCTCAGACTCGGGCCGACCGCGCTGCACGCCGACGACGCGGTGGCCGTGGCGCACAACTGGCTGGACACCGAGGGGTTCACCGCGTACTGATGGGCCGAGATTCCGCCGACTTTGGGGACCGTCGCACCACCGAGCCGCCGGCGACGGACGACCGCTTCGCGGTGCCGTTGCGCGGCGTCGCGGTCGACCCCGAGACGCGGTGTGAGCACTACGACGACGATCACGACCGCATCGCCATCCGGTTCCCCTGCTGTGACGCCTACTACCCCTGTTCAAGTGTCATCGAGAGGTGGCGGATCACGACGCCGAGCGGATCCCCGAGGCGGAATTCGAGGAGGCGGGCGTGCTCTGTGGCGGGTGCGGGGCGACGCTCTCGGTGCGGGCGTATCTGGATTGCGGGAACGAGTGTCCCGAGTGCGGCACGGCGTTCAACCCCGGCTGTCGCCGCCACTGCGGGCGGTACTTCGAGACCGCCTGACGCTGTTGGGAGGTTCCGGAAGCGTTAAAAGAACCGTCCGCCTTGATTCGATTGCGGGCCGGTAGGGTAGCTTGGTATCCTTCGGCCTTCGGGTGGCCGTAACCGCAGTTCAAATCTGCGCCGGCCCATACGGAAATAAAGTTTTTCCGGGGCTACCTGACAGGTAGCGGCCCGTCTTTCTGGAGGTGGTCGGCGTGAGTACCGACCGCCCGGACGTCACTCCCGAGCCGCCGGTCTGCCGGTACTGCGGCAACTTTATCGACGAAGTCGGCCAGCCGAGCTGTGTTTCTCCGCGAACTCGACGGGAAACACGACCTCTCGGAAGCTGCGTTTCTGGTCGATGGCTACGGCTATCTGACTGCCCTCGCTCGAATCGGATTGAGCGGTCAGCTCGACTACGTCGATCGAAACCAGATCGAGAAGTGGTTTCAGACACTCAAGACGCGCATCGACCGCTTCCATCACTCGTGGGTGGGCAGTCAGCCGAGCGTTCGCCGGTGGCTCGCGGTGTTCCTGCAGTACTATAATTTACATCGTCCGCATCAGGCGCTCAACGAACAAACTCCAGCGGAGCCGCTAAATTAGACAGTGCCGAACAGGGTTTTCTACCCCAAGTTCGGTATCTCGATATTATTGATGCGTTCACGGGATTGGATCGTTACCATCTTCAATGGCACTATCGAGAGGGTGCAAAACGAGAGGTTGATGACCTCTGTATCGGGGTTGATGACGAGGGTGGGTGACGGACGTGCCCTCGTACCTCCCGCTACTCTTCGAGGTCGCCGTCCTCGTCGCCGTGGCGCGACTCATCTACCGTCTCCACACCTACACGCCCGAGAACGCGGTGTGAGGCGGCTATACCTCCTCGGGCACGATCCGGCACTCACACGGCGCCACGTAGCCCTCGTGGGGACCGACGACCAGGACGTTGACAATCGGTTCGCCACAGCGGGGACACCGCCGCTCCTCACTCATCCTCGCCTCCCCCAGTCGGCCCTGTTCGCGCTCTGTCGACGGCCCGTGCGAGACGGAAGCGCCTCGCAGAAGCGTGCGAAATCATGGCTTCGAAACCCCCCGGTCCGGAAGCCACGTCTCGGGTGCGCTCTCTTCCGGAACTCCGGCCGGTTCGGACGCGACTCCCGTCGACACTAGTCCGCCCGGAGGGGCTTTTATCTACAGCACCTATCCGAAAATCTAGCTCGGTACGGGTTCCGTACTACCACGCTCGCGTTGCGACAGGCGGTCCGTTATCGCCTAGTCGCGGCTGAGTGGGCGCTAAGCCGAATGTACGCCTGCCAGAACGCAGTGGTGGTGGCGAATTGGAGTCCCGTGACTACCGCGAACGGAACTGGTATTCCCCGCGACCGAGTACGTCCGCGCATGATCGGCAAAGTCCCGCCGGAGTTGCTGGACGAACTCGTGGTCGACCGGAGCGGCGCGACGGACGAGCGGGTCCGCCAGGGGCCGGCCTACGGCGAGGACGCGGCCGCCATCGACCTGGGCGATGAAGTACTGGTGATCAGCACCGACCCCATCTCGCTGGCCGTCGAACGGATCGGGACGCTGGGCGTCGAGGTGGCCTGCAACGACGTCGCGGCCGCCGGCGCGGACCCCGCCTGGCTGACGGTGACCCTGTTCCTGCCGGACGACGACGAGGCGACGCTGGCGGCGATCACCCGGCAACTCGACGAGGCCGCCGAGGACGCCGGCGTCTCCATCGTCGGCGGTCACTCGGAGTACGCTCCCGACCTGGACACGCCGATGGTCGTGCTGACCTGCCTCGGCCTGGCCGACCGGTTCGTCTCCACCGGCGGGGCCGAACCCGGCGACCGGATCGTCCTCACGGGCGGCGCGGGCATCGAGGGGACGACCATCCTGGCGACGGACTTCCGGGCGGACCTCGAAGACGAGGTTCCAGCGGACGCCCTCGACCGGGCGGGGACGTTCTACGACGAGGTCGGCGTCCGCGACGCGGCGGCGATCCTGCGCGAACACGCCACCGCCATGCACGACCCCACCGAGGGCGGCCTGCTCGCCGGCCTGGTCGAACTCGCGTCGGCCTCCGGGGTCGTCCTGGACGTCGATCCCGACGCAATCCTGGTCCGCGAGGAGACGGCCGCGGTCTGTGCGGCGGCGGGGGTCGACCCCCTGCGGATCTTCGGGTCCGGCGCGCTGGTGGCCACGGTGCCCGCCGACGCGGCCGATTCCGCCGTCGAGTCGCTACAGGAGCGCGGGATCGGGGCAGCCGTCGTCGGCGAAGTGGCGGCCGACGGCGACCCGGTGGTTCGACTCGGGGACGAGCAGTACCGCGACGCAGTCCGCGACGACATGTACGACCTCTGGACGTGAGGACCGGCCGACGGTGCGCGAGTGGGTGCCGTTCACACGCCCACCGGATCGATAACCATACGTTAATAGGCACCTCCGTCGTGGTCACCGACAGTCAGGATGCGACAGGTCGACCGCGAACCGCCGCGGGGAAGCACCGACGAACGGCCTGCAGGCGGCCGTGACAGGGACGGACCGCGACGCGCGTGCCGGGGAACGAGGGGCGTGCGCGACGGGAGTGAGCAGGAAGTCGGGGGAGACGGGCGGTCGGGCGTGCGTGCCGGCGGCGTCCGCGACGACGGTGGAGGGGCGGACCCGGTCGAACGGTGGTCGGGCCGGACATGACGCAGTTGATCGTCGTCTGCGGGTTGCCAGGTGCGGGCAAGACGACCGTCGCGCGTGAGATCGTCGACCGGACCGACGCCGACCTGATCAGGACCGACGTGGTTCGCAAGGAGATCCTGACCGAACCGCGGTACACCGAGGCCGAGACCCGCCTCGTGTACGAGGAGGCGTTCGACCGCGCCCGGGAGTCGCTGGCGGAAGGCGAGGACGTGGTGATCGACGGGACGTTCCGGGACCGGGACTACCGCATCCGTGCGCTGGAGACGGCCGAGGAGGCCGAGGCGAGCTTCCGGCTGATCCGGGTCCGCTGTGACGAGGACGTCGTCCGCGAGCGCATCAAAGAGCGGGTCGACGACGAGAGCGACGCCGACTTCGAGATTCACCAGATGTTCCGGGAGACGTTCGACCGCGTGGCGCTCCAGCACGTCAGCATCGACAACTCGGGGACGATGGCCGAGACGCTCCGGCAGATCGCGCTCCACTTCTGAGGGCCATGCGGTTCACTTTTCTCGCCGGCCCCTGAAGGGAGCGGTATGGACGACGAACTGGGCTGGGAGACCCTCGGCGACGAGACGGCCTACACGTGCCCGGGGTTCGACGTGGTCCACGAGGCGGTCCGGTTGCCAGACGGGACCATCACCGACTTCGACTACGTCTCCGAACCCCCGTCGGTCGTCGTGTTGCCGTTCACCGAGGACGACGAGGTCGTGGTCGTCGACGAGTGGCGGCAGGCGGTCGACCGGGTGAACCGCGGGTTGCCCGCCGGGACGATGAAACCGAGCGACGACGGCCTCGGCGCGGCCGCCCACCGGGAACTGGAAGAGGAAACGGGCTACGAGGCCGACGAGGTCGAACACCTGGTCAGCGTCGAACCGGAGAACGGCATCGCGGACTCGGTCCACCACCACTTCGTCGCCCGCGGGTGTACCCCGACCGGCGAGCAGGACCTCGACGACGACGAGAGCATCCGCGTGGACGCGACCACGCTGACGGCGCTGAAGACGGCCATCGGCGCCGGTGACATCCGCGACGGCCGCACCGTCGTTGGCGTGCTCTACTACGAGACGTTCGAGTCGGTGTAGTCGAGGTTTCGCGTGGAACTTCTGGATCTCGTCTGATTCTCGGGGGGCCTGGGTCGGGCTCTCGGCGCACGCGAGCAACGCGCGCGAGGGAGGAGTAACGCAGGTGGCGCGAACGGACGTGAGCGCCCCGAGTAACGCAGTCGGCTGGGGAGGGTGTGGACATCCCTAGCTTCGCCGCTCACCCGGACGCTCCTTCGTCCACCGGGAGAGCAAGCTCTCCCGAGCCCCCGTTCGCACGGCTCACGGGGACCTCGCGCGCGTTGCTCGCGCGCGCCGACCGCACGACGACAAGGACGCACCGCCGCAACGCCAAAACCACCTTCCACGCCGAAACCGCGAACGCAACCCTTACCGCGCCGACGGGCGGACTCCGGGTATGGTCTTCGAAGTCCGGGATTGGGACGGCGCCGGGCGACTGGGCGAACTTGAGGTGCCCCGCTCCGGCGTGACCGTCGAGACGCCCGCGCTGATGCCGGTCGTGAACCCGCACGTCCAGACGGTCGACCCGGGTCGACTCGAGTCGGAGTTCGGGGCGGAGATCCTCATCACCAACGCCTACGTCCTCCACGGGAGCGACGACCTGCGGGACGACGTGCTGGAGCGCGGCGTCCACGACGTGCTGGGCTTCGACGGTGCCGTCGTGACCGACTCCGGGTCCTTCCAGCTCGCGGAGTACGGCGACGTCGACGTCGACACCCAGGAGATCATCCAGTTCCAGCTGGACATCGGCTCGGGCGTCGGCACCCCGGTCGACGTCCCGACGCCGCCGGACGTACCCCGTGAACGCGCCGAAGCGGAACTCGCCGAGACCCAGGACCGCCTCGAACTCGCGGACTCCCTGGAGACGGGCGACATGCTCGTCAACGCACCCATCCAGGGGTCGACGTACTCCGACCTCCGGGAGTCGGCGGCCCGCCACGCCGACGGGACCGGCCTGGACGTGTTCCCCGTCGGCGCGATGGTGCCGCTGCTGAACGACTACCGCTACGGCGAGGTAATCGAGGCGGTGACCGCGGCAAAGCGGGGCCTGGGCACCGACCGGCCGGTCCACCTGTTCGGCGCGGGCCACCCGATGATGTTCGCGCTCGCCGTCGCCGCTGGCTGTGACCTGTTCGACTCGGCCGCCTACGCGCTGTACGCCCGCGACGACCGCTACCTGACGGCCCGGGGCACCCACCGCCTGGACGAACTGGACTACCTACCCTGTTCGTGTCCGGTCTGCGCGACCCACGACCCCGGGTCGCTGCGGGCGCTGGACGGCGAGGCCCGCCACGAGCGCCTGGCCGAGCACAACCTCCACGCCTCCTTCGCGGAGATTCGCCGCGTCAAGCAGGCCATCCGGGCGGGCAACCTGCTGGAACTGGTCGAGGAGCGCGCCCGCAGTCACCCCGCAATGGCCGACGGCTACCGCGCGCTACTGGAACGCGGCGAGCAACTGGAGGCGACCGACCCGGCGTCGAAGGGAACGTTTTTCTACGTCTCCGGCGAGAGCGCCGACCGGCCGGAAGTCCGCCGGCACCACGACCGCCTCTCGCGGCTCCCCGTCTCCGGCGAAGTGCTACTGGCCGAGGAGCTATCGGGCATCGAGGACGAGTACGACGAGGTCTGGCGGGTGGTGCCGCCGTTCGGCCCGACGCCGTCGGCGCTGCACGAGACCTACCCCATGACCGCGGAACTACCCAGTCGGCTGGCGGACCGCGCCTTCGAGCGCGCGGCCGACGGCGTGGCGCGGTTGGCCGACGAGAACCCCGAGGCGTCGTTGACGCTGGTGCATCGAGGATGGCCCGACTCGGCGCTGGGGCAGGTGCCCGAAGACGTCGAACTGATCGACCTGGCCGGGACGTGAGTCCTCGAGAGAAGTGCGGATCAGGTCGGCAGACGCCGGCCGGTTCGTGTGCTGGCGTGCCGACGAGAGGTCCGTAGGGCAGTCGCCTCGGCCCGTGACCGTCAGTAGCAGTTCGTGTGCCTGTCCAGCTCGAACGTCTTTGTGGTCGTGGTGATCTCCCTGCCAGCGACCTCGGTGAATCCATCGAAGGTGACGCTGCCACAGACGCTCTCGTGGACCTGCATGCGCATGTTGTAGTAGCCGTACCCGCCGGAGTCGATGTATCCCCAGCCGGGGTCGAACCTGACCTCGTCGTCGATGTTCTGGTCGAGGTCAGCGGCTCGTGCCACGGTGTAGAGGTACGCCGGGATTCCCAGTTCCGGGTACAACACCGAGCCAGTGCCGACGAGTACGTCGCCGAGTGCCCACCAGGCCTCTTCCTCGTCGCCGTAGGGGCTGGCATCGCCGTCGGGATCGGTTATCCCGCTCCGGACGTTCTCGGAATCCAGCGGCTGGGGGTCCGCCGTCACCGAGCTACTCGTGCTCCACCTGAATCCGATGGTTTCCACGTAGTCCTGCACGCCGCCGTTCGTGTTCTCGGAGAAGGCTTCGTGGAGCCCGACCAGGTCGAAGTAGTAGTAGACGCAGTCGTTGCAGTTGTCGTAGACCACGTCCTTGTCCCCGACCATCAGGCTCGTCTCACCTTCGACGATGTCGCCGTTCGGTCGATAGTAGAACTCGAACTCGTTGGACGGGTTGTCACAGTCCCAGTAGTCGTCGTCGCTGTCCGGATCGGGACAGTGGCTCGCCCGTGCGGTGCCGGCGAAGTTGGCGAGCCCCGTCGCCGCGAGGGCACCACTCGCGGTCCGGAGAACGGATCGACGGTCGACGGCGGACGCTGCGGAACGTTCCGCGGGGTTCTCGGCAACCATTTCGGTCCCAAATTACACCCGGAAAATAAATACTTTATTAATATATTATGAATCAAAATTTTGGGGATAGTGGGGCGGTAGTGGTCGCCGAGTCGCTGTCGGCCAACAAGACGTGGAGGGGTACTCCCGCGACCGACCAGACCGGCGACTGACTACGGGGAGGTCCGGTCAGCGAGCACGTCCCGGAGGATTCGGCGGTGACACCGCTTGTCGTCGCCCTCGTAGCAGACCAGCACGACCGTTTCGCCGCTCTCCACGCGCTCGGCCAGGTCGTCCAGCGCAGCCTGGGCCTCCGACGAAGATTCGATGTGCTTCCTATATCGAGCCTCGAACTCCGTCTCCTCCCAGGCGGCGTTGTGGGCGCCCTCGTCGCACGTTCCCCGCATCTTGAGGTCATCGGTCTTCGCCTTCGCTTCGTCCAGTAGGCCCCCGGGCGGCCCAAGTTCGGGCCGGTTCTCGTCTATCTGGGTGAACCAGGGCGTCGGCTTCCGGACGACGCCCACGAGGTGCGCGTCCTCGGGGAGTTCAACGAGGTCGTGCTGGAGCGCGGCGTGGTAGGTGTCCCGGACCTCGCCGGTCATACGGCGGGATTCGGCGGGACCGGACAAAAATCGTCGGCCGATGGTATGCGCCATTCTTGAGACGACTCAAAAGCCTGCGCGCTCTCCGTCGACGGTACATCGGTCAGCAACACGCAGAAAGCCCGCGCGCGCTGGACGACGGCGGTAACTCGGACAGCAACACGCAGAAAGCCCCCGCGCGCTCGACTCGGGGGCAGCGCGAGAGGCAAGCTCTCGCTGGCTCCCGCTCGTTGCACTCGCGCGGGCGCTCCTTGCGTTACTCGTCCCTCGCGCGCTTCCCGCGCGCCACGGAGGCCGCGCCAGCGCGCGCCACTGCGGCGGTCGAGCGGGTATATATGAGAATATGCACATATATTCATATAACTCTCGAGCGCCGCCGGAAGGCAAGATACACGTCCACCGGCCCCCGACCGTGGGGCAATGACCGAGTACTTCGAGGTCCACGAGCGCGACGGGGCGGCCCGCCTGGGGGAACTCCGCCTGTCGGACCCGCTCGTGACCCCAGCGATTGTCGACGACGTCCTCTCCGACGCTGGGAGCCTCTGGTTCCGCGACCGGGAGGTGCCCGAAGGGAGCGACGACGAGGTGACGGTCCTGCCCCACCGGGCGTTCCCCAGCGGCACGCCCGACGAGGTGCAGGACTCGTTCGCCGTCGAGTACCCCGACGTCGACTACCCCAGCGCGGCCGTCGTCTCGCCGGAGACCGCGAGCGACCGGGGCACCGACGTCTACGTTCTCTCCGGTGCGCCGGGCTTCGTCGGCCACGGGAGCGCGTTCGTCGACGCCATCGTCCAGGCGCGCGAGACCATCCCCGCGGACACCGCGCTGATGCTCTCGGGGGTCGCCACGCCCGGTAACGTCGCTACGCTGGCGTACGCGGGCGTCGACCTCGTGGACGCCGACCGGGCCGTCGTCGCGGGCACCAGGGGTCGGCACCTCACGACCGACGGCCAGTACTACCTCGAAGACCTGGACGACCTCCCCTGCGCGTGTCCCGCCTGCCAGAACGCCGGGTCCGTCGAGGCGTTCACCCGCGAGGACTGCGCGAACCACAACGTAAACCGCCTGCGGGCGGAACTGGCAACGGTCCGCCAGCGCATCCGGCAGGGCCGCCTCCGGGACTACGTCGAGGCCCAGGCCCGCCACGAGCAGTGGCACACCGCCGTGTTCCGCGAACTGGACGACCAGTGGGGCTACCTGGAGCAACGCACGCCCGTCCTCCGGGAGGCCGAGAGCACCGCCGCCTCCGAGGACACCCTCCGGCGGGTGGAGATCCGGCGGTTCGCGGACCGGGTGACCTCGCGGTACCGCTGTCGGTTCAACGAACCGCTCGTGCTGGTGCCCTGCTCGGCGCGCAAGCCCTACAGCGAGTCCCAGAGCCACGGCCAGTTCCACGACGCCATCCAGTACCGCGCGCACCTGGTCTCGATGACCAGTCCCATCGGCGTCGTCCCGCAGGAACTCGAACTCACCTACCCCGCCCAGCACTACGACGCGGTGGTGACGGGCAGGTGGACCGAGGGCGAGGAGGAGTTCGTCGCGGAGGTGCTCCGGCGCTACCTGAAGCGCAACGACTACCCTCGCATCGTCGCGCACGTCCCCGAGGCGGGCTACCGCGAGGTCATCGAGCGCGTCGAGTCGGACCTGGGCCTGGACGTCGAGTACACCGTCGAGGACCACCCCACCACCGGCGACTCCATCTCGAACCTCATGACGGCTCTGGAGGGCGAGTTGAAGTACTCCCGGCGGGAGCGCCAGCACAACACCGTCCGCGCCATCGCGGACTACATGTTCGGCGACGGCGCCGGTGACGAGATTTTCGAGGACCTCCGGACGACCAGTCGGTACCCCAAACTCCAGGTCCGGGATCGCGACGGCGAACAACTCGCCACGATGGTCCCCAACTACGGCGTCCTCTCGCTGACCCTGGCCGGCGCCCGCCGGTGGGTCGCCTCGGATGCCCCGACGAAGACCGTCGAAATCGACGACTTCGTCCCGCACGGCAGCGTCCTCGCGCCCGGCGTCACCGGCGCCGACGACGAGATTCGCGTCGGCGACGAGGTGGTCGTCGAGGGGCCGTCGGCGTTCGCAGTCGGCCGCGCGTCGATGTCCGGCCCAGAGATGGCCGAGAGCACCCGCGGCGTGGCCGTCGAGGTCCGGCACGCCGAAGAGCGGTAACAGGTCGGATTACGGCGTCGTCTCTCGCTATTTTGATCTGGTTCACGGCGCGCGCGAGCAACGCGCGCGAGGGACGAGTAACGCAGTGAAACGAGTAACGCAGTCGGCTGGGGAGGGCGTGGCCATCCCTAGGTCCAGTGGTCGCTAGCGTTGATCTTGGTCAGACCAGCAACACTAGCGGCGTGCAACGCTTAGGAGAAACTTCACGCCTCCCCAACCGCGGGAGCGGCCCGAGCGGCGCTCCTGGCTACCGCCAGAGCAAGCTCTGACGAGCTCCCGCTCGCACGCTCGCGGGACACCGCCGGAGCAAGCTCTGTCGAGCCCCCGCTCACGTTCGTTCACGGGGACCTCGCGCGCCGTCCGGCTCGTCCCAAATTCGAACAAGAGCCGGAATCCACCTGCCAATCGCGTGACGGCTCGGCCAACCGTTTTGCGGACTGCCCACCTAACGAGTACGCATGACGGTCCCCGCCGACCCCGAGTTCGACAGCGACGTGCGCCGGCGCATCTACGAGTACGTCGAGCGCAACGGTGCGTCGACGCCCGACGAGGTCCTCGACGCGGTCCGGGTCGAGGCCGACAGCCCCGGCTCCAAACCCGCCCGCTCGGGCCGGACCACCCGGGTCCGGATGAACCCCCGGACGTTCGCCTCCCACCTCTCGTCGCTCGTCAAC
The DNA here is from genome assembly GCA_003021085.1 of Halobacteriales archaeon QS_1_68_20. Lineage (GTDB taxonomy): Archaea > Halobacteriota > Halobacteria > Halobacteriales > PXRE01 > PXRE01. Next base: position 277,780 of record PXRE01000006.1, read on the forward strand.
GACGGCTACGTCGTCGAGGACGACGGGAAACTCCGGGTCGGCGTCGAGTCCGAGGCCGAGACCGTCGAACTGGACGACGGCGAGACGGCGACGATCCGACTGGCCCGCGAATCCGACGGCGACGACGTGGCCGACGTCATCCGCGAGGTCACCAGCGAACGAACCTACGTCGTCGCCGAGAGCGTCGCCGAGGCGCTGGACGACGAACCGGTCGTCCGGCACACGAACCGACGCTCCCGGGTCGTCTTCGTCGCCACCCTCGGCGAGGCCGACCCG
>PXRE01000007.1:0-11476 GCA_003021085.1 Halobacteriales archaeon QS_1_68_20
CGAGCACAAGCAGTTCCTCGAACGGCTCAACGAAACGATAGCCGACCCGGATCTCCCCTTCGAGGAGAAACTGCAGACGCTCTTCGATCTCGGCGTTGTTCTCCTCGATCTGTACTTGGAGGTCCGCTATGACCTGCCGGAGGATGTCGTCGCAGTCGACCGGTTCGAACTTCTCGTCCGCCTGTTCGACCCGAGAAAAGGAGAGCAGATCGTTCACCATCGCCCGCATCCTGTCGGCCCCGTCGACCGCGAAATCGATGTACTTTCGTGCCTGTTCGTCGAGTTCGTCTCTGTACCGGTCCTCGAGGAGCTGTAAGTAACTCGATACCATCCGAAGCGGCTCCTGCAAGTCGTGGGAAGCCGCATAGGCGAACTGTTTCAGCCGGTCGTTCGACTGCTGGAGTTTCGAGACTGTCTCTTCGAGATCCTGCTGATACTCCTGCTGTTTGAGTTCGTATCTCGCCCACTGAGCCATCAGTTCGAGATACGTCCGCTCCTCGTCGGAGAACGGCTCCGGACGCGGTTCCGTGGCGATGAACGCGAGGGTCCGGTCCTGTCCGCCATCGACCGGTATGTAGGTCCCGAAGTACGCCTCGGCGCCGTATTCCTCGTAGATGGTGATGTCGCTGTCTCCCTCCTCGACCGGGGAGGTGAGAAGAACTCGTGTTCGTCGCTGAGATACTCCGGCCGAAACAGGTCGCGTTCGGGGTCGACGCGATTCAGACCGCCCAACTCCATGTCGAATCGCTCGCAACCGAGGTCGAAGAGCGTCTGCAGTTTCTCCTCGAAGGAGAAGTCCGGATCGGCTATCGTTTCGTTGAGCCTTTCGAGGAACTGCTTGTGCTCGGTCAGCTTGGTTTTCGCTTCGGCCTGCTCTTTCAGCGTCCCCAACATCCGGTCGGCCTCGTGCTCCGGCTTGGCGGGACCGCAGAACTCCTCGGGCGGGGTGTAGTAGACGTTGTGACAGACGGTGTGGTCGTTGATCAGGTGTGGATGGACGCGGACGACGTCGCAGATACCACTCGACGGGAACTCCGCCCGATTGTAGAGACAGAGGGCGATGGCGTCTTCGCCCTCGAAGATGTCGTTCACCTTGCTCTCGTACTCCATGAACTCCTCGACCGTCAGGTCCTCGCGCGCGAGTCGTTGCCGGAGCGCGTCGGCACCACCCAGGCGGTCCCGCCACGCGTCCAGCACGTCGTCGACCGTCTCGGCGTCGACGGTCTCCGCCGACCGATCGATCCCCGCACGATCCAGACGCTCGAAGATGGTTCGCGCCCGCCCGGCGATTCGCCGTCGTTCCCCCCTGGTGAACGCGTCCGCCACGCGTTTCGACACCGGTCGGAGCGTAATCAAGGTTTGGCTACGGGCTGCTTCCCGCAGTAGCGGGCACCAGACACCGGGACCAGCACCCCGGATAGGCACGGAACGCTGCCATCGCCCCCGGATCCTCGGCCCCGCAGTCCCACGGGCTCGCAGGAACCTCGCCACGCACGAATCCCGCGACCCCAGGTGTAGACCTGGATATCGTCGAAGATTCCCCCGTAGGGACCACGACCGACCTTGGAAAATAGCAGAACATCCATGCGATATGCGGTCGCTACGCCGCCATAATTATAATTATTTTTATAAAAATATTTATTAAAACGTCATTCGTATTCGTTTCGTATGCCAGCAAATAACAGGGCTGAGCGCGCAGAGGAGTACAGAAACCGATTCGACGCCGAGTTCGAGGTCGAGGACGATCCCGACACGTACGAGAGTGCTACACACTGGGACTGTTCCCCGATCTGTATCGAATAGCTGTCCGGGCACCCGAGCATCGGTCGACCATTAACGCGAACCCCGGTTGCGCGGGTTTGCGCGACGAGTTCTCCGTCGCTGATCGTCCCCGTAGCGTCGGCCGTCCGCCACGGCCGAGCGATGGTGAGAAATCGTCGGGACCGGGCGTCGAAACGTTGCCATCGTCGAATATTACTCGCGGACGGCAGAAAGCGACACGGCGTCCCGGGCGGGCGCCCTCCGGCGGGTCGGACTTCTCGTGGAGGCCCCGTTCGCGGCGCGCGTACTCCGAGCGGACCACCGGCGCTGCTGGCGGTCCTTCTTGAGCTTGCGCGCGGCGTACTTGCCGTTCGCCATAGTACCCGTCGGTACTCCATGGAGTTACTTAAGGCGTGAAACGTTCCCATCCCGACGCCATCCTCGAAATCGAAACCCCAAAATATTCACGGAAAGTGGGGATTCAAGGGACCGGATGATCATCGCCTGACCATGAATGGAGACTCTCCGGCTTCCGGTGGATGGCGACGCATCCTGCCACGGCCGGTTCGCGAACGGTTCTCGGTGAAACTCGGGGCGGTTCTGGCCGTCGTAATGGTGGTCGTGCTGGCCAGCGGGGTCGTCATCTACGGGGTGTCGGCCGACGCCATCGAGGAGAGTACGCGCGAACGACTGAGCAGCACCACGAAGCTCCAGGCCGACTCGCTGACGGAGTGGCACAACCGGATGGCCGACCAGGCGAGTTTCCTGGCCGCCTCCCAGCAGCTCGGCGACGACGAACTCGGCGAGGTGGACCGGTACCTGGCCGAGCGAAAACGAGCACTCCCGGACTACGTCGCCGACGTGTACGTGGCCCACACCAACTCCTCGCGGGTGCTGGCCAGCGCCAGCGAACACGGGGTCGGGCTCCGGTTGAGCAACGCCGGCGTCCCGTGGGCCGAGGGTGGGATCGACGCGCCCGCGGGCGACCCCTACCGGACCGCGCCCTACGACGACCGGAACGTCGGCGGCCCGGCGATGGCGTACGTGGTCCAGGTGCAGGACAAGCCGACCCGTGCGGTCGTGCTGGTGATCGACCTGGCGAAACGGTCCGAGGCGCTCGCCAGGGGCGTCGGCGCGGGGACGCCCGTCGTCGTCAACGACGCAGGGACCGTCGTGTTGAGCACCGACACCGAGCGCATCGGCACCCAGTACGCCGGCGGCGAAGGCGTCGACGCCCAGGCTGTCCGTTCGGGGCTGCAGGGCGACGTGGGGTACCGGCAGGCGACCGACGGCGACGAGGGAATCGCCGTCGGCTACGCCGGCGTGGAAGGGACCAACTGGGTGGCGCTGACCGAAGCCCCCGAGTCCGAGGCGTTCGCCCTCCGGGATCTCGTTCTCGCGGCGGTGGTGGGCATGGTCGCGGTCGCGGTGATCGCGCTGGGACTGGTCGGCCTGTTCGTCGGTCGCGGGACCGCGAGCGCACTCACCGACCTGGCGGCGACCGCCCGGGAACTGGAGTCGGGGAACCTCGACGCCGACTGCGAGTCCGCCCGCGAGGACGAACTCGGCGATCTCTACCGGGCGTTCGACGGGATGCGGGCGTCGCTGAAAGCGCAGATCCAAGAGGCCGAGCAGGCCCGCGAGCAGGCCGAACGGGCCCGCGAGGAGTCCGAGGCGCTGAACCGCCACCTGGAGACGAAAGCCGAGGAGTACCGCGAGGTGATGCAGGACTGCGCCGACGGCGACCTCACCAGGCGGATGGACCCCGAGAGCCGTAGCGACGCCATGACGGCCATCGCCGAGGCGTTCAACGAGATGCTGGACGAGATCGAGTCGATCACCCACGACCTGAAGGCGTTCGCGGACTCGGTGGCGGTCGCCAGCGAGCAGGTGACCGGCAGCGCCGAGGAGATCGAATCCGCCTCCGAGCAGGTCACCGAGTCCGTCCAGGAGATCAGCGACGGCGCCGCCCGCCAGCGCGACCGCCTCCGGGAGGTAGCCACCGAGATCGAGGACCTCTCGACCACCGTCGAGGAGGTGGCCGCCGCCGCCGACCAGGTGGCCGAACTCGCGGAGGAGACCGCCGAGACCGGCGACGACGCCCGCCAGGACGCCGAGCGCGCCATCGACGAGATGGAGACGGTCCAGCAGGAGGCCGACGGGACCGTCGACGCGATGGACCGACTCCGGGCGCAGATGGCCGAGATCGGCGAGATCACGGAGTTCATCTCCGAGATCGCCGAGCAGACCAACATCCTCGCGCTGAACGCCTCCATCGAGGCCGCCCGCGCGGGCGACGCCGGCGAAGGCTTCGCGGTCGTCGCCGACGAGGTCAAGGACCTCGCCGAGGAGACCCGCCAGGCCGCCGAGGAGATCGAGGGGCTGGTCGGCGAACTCCGCGAGCGGACGGACGCGACCGCCCGCGAGGTCGACGAGACGGCCTCGGCGGTGGCGCGGTCGGCCGACATCGTCGGCGACGCGGTCGAGTCCCTGGAGGAGATCGCCGGGTACGCCGACGAGACCAACACCGGCGTCCAGGAGATCTCGGAGGCCACCGCCGACCAGGCCGCCTCGACCAACCGCGTCGTCGGCACCGTCGACGAGGTGGCCGCCATCGCGGAGGGGACCGCCGAGGAGGTCTCGACCGCCGCCGGCGCGGCCGAGGAGCAGACCGCCGCCCTCTCGGAGATGACCGACAGCGCCAACGGCCTGGCCGTCGAAGCCGACCAGCTCCGGGAGACGCTGGCGCAGTTCGAGACCGGTTCACGACCGGCCGACGGCGCGGCCACCGAAGGACGGACCAGTGAAGAGTCGGGGGCCGGCGAGAGCGCCGTAGCGCCGACCCCCCGGGACGACCGGCGAGAGGGAGCCGACTGACCCGCCACCGGCCCACGGCGGCGACCCCCGGATTCACGGGGACGGTCACCAGACTGCCCCGGAACCCGTTTCGGGCCGGACCAAAACGCTTAATCCGACGATAAGAATGAGCGTAAACAGACACGTATGTCCGACGACCGGGACGCCGACGGCGCGCAGGCCGAGATGTTGTTCGAGAGCGAACGGGAAGACGTCTCCTGGCCGATCGTCCGGCTGTTCGTGGAGTACGGTGCGGAGTACCGGTGGCTGATCGCGGTCGGCCTGGCGGCCTCGGTCGTGGCTCCGGTCATCTCGTTGCTCCCGACGTACCTGTTGCGGACGGCCGTCGACGCCGTCTTGCTCAACAACGAGGCGTTCGCGCTGTTGGGTCTTCCCGGCGGGATCCTCCCGGAGAGTCAACTGGATCAGCTGTACCTGCTGGCGGGCACCATCGTCGTGGCCGCCGTCGCCGGGGCCCTGATCGAGTGGTTCTCCTCGTGGGTGTGGGGCCGTTTCTCCCAGGCCGTCCAGCACGCCGTCCGGACCGAGACCTACGAGACGGTCCAGTCGCTTGACATGAGCTTCTTCGAGACCAAGCAGACCGGGCAGGTCATGAGCATCCTCAACGACGACATCCGCCAGCTGAACCGGCTGCTGTCGGACTTCCTGGGCAGCGCACTGCGGATCGTCGCCACGGTCGGCGGCGTGGGGGTGTTGCTGTTCGTCATGCACGTCGAGTTCGCGCTCGTGTCGTTCGTGTTCGTGCCGCTGATGGTCGCTACCTCCCACTACTTCGCCAGGTTCCTGAAGCCGAAACACCTGGCCGCCCGACAGCACGTCGGTGCCGTCAACGCCCGAATCGAGAACAACCTGAGCGGAATGCACGTCATCAAGTCCTACTCCAACGAGGACTACGAGGCCGACCGGATGGCCGAGTCGTCCCGGACCCTCTACGAGAAGTACTGGGACCTGGTCACGACCCGGATCAAGTTCGGACCCACGATGTCGACGGTCAACTGGCTGGGGTTCGGAACGATCATGATGGTCGGTGGCGTCTGGATCGTCGACGGGCCGCCGCTGTTCTTCTCGCAGCCGCTCAGCGAAGGAACGCTGGTCGCGTTCCTGCTGTACAACCAGCAGTTGCGGGACCCGATCAGGGGGGTCGGCGAACACATCGACCTCTACTACGAGGCGCGGGCAGCGGTCGTCCGCATCTTCGCCCTCCACGACTACGAAACCGAAATCGCGGGCGACGACGGTGACGAGCAGCTGGCGACGGTCCGCGGCGACATCCGGTTCGAGGACGTCACCTACACCTACGACGACGAACCAGCGCTCGAAGACGTTACGTTCGAGGCCGACGCCGGTGACTTCGTCGGCATCGTCGGTCCGACCGGCTCCGGGAAGTCGACGCTGATGAAACTCCTCTTGCGTTTTTACGATCCCGACCGGGGGACGCTCCGGATCGACGGCCACGACCTGAGGGACGTCAGCCCCCGGTCGATCCGCGAGCGGATCGGCGTGGTCCACCAGGACGTGTTCCTCTTTTCGGGGACGGTCCGGGAGAACATCGCCTACGGACGTCTCGACGCCTCCAGCGAAGAGGTGGAGTCGGCCGCGAAGGTAGCCAACGCGCACGAGTTCATCCAGGAACTGCCGGACGGCTACGACACCAAGGTCGGCCAGCGGGGGGTCAAACTGTCCGGCGGCCAGCGCCAGCGGATCGCGATCGCCCGGGCGATCGTCTCGGACCCGGACGTCCTCGTGCTGGACGAGGCCACCTCCCAGGTGGACAACGAGACCGAATCGCTGATCCAGGAGTCGCTGTCGGAACTGGTCGCCGACCGGACGACGTTCGTGGTGGCCCACAGGCTGTCGACGATCCGGTACGCCGACCAGATCCTGGTCCTCGAAGACGGCAGCATCGTCGAACGAGGGGCCCACGAGGAACTGCTGAAAGCCAACGGCAAGTACGCGGAACTCTGGGGGATCCACGTCGGCGAGACGGCAAAGGACGAAGTGACCCCCTGACGGCCGGTCGCTTCGATCCCCGGCGGCCTCCCCCGTCTATCGAGTCGGCGATCCAGCCGGCTCCGTACCGAGCCGGGGGACGACCTCGTCGACGAACGCCGCCAGTTGTTCGAGTTTGTCCTCGTAGCGCAAGCCGATGACGTCGACGATGGGGACCAGCGCGATGTCCCTGCAGCCACAGACCTCGATCAGGGTCTCCAGTTCGGCGGCGACGTGTGCCGCGTCACCGACGATGGGAGCGTCGTTGTCCTCGATCTCCGCTTGCGCGTCCACGGTGAAGTCCGCGGCCTGGTCGTCGGGGAGCCGGCCCCTGTAGAAGCTCTGGGCGCACTCACGACCGAGTTTCCACCGTTCGAACGCCGCTTCGCTGGCCACGTCGGTGTTGAAGATCGGTACCTGGACGGCCATTCCCCGGCGCCGGTCGGCGTCCCACCCGAACCGGAACGGTTCGCCGTCGTCGGTCTCGCGGTGGTCGGGCCACCCGGCGTCCTCCGCGGCCGCGTAGTAGGCGTCGATCAGCGTGCTGGTCGCTTCGAAGTCCATGCACCGGGCGCACCCGTTGACGCCGTGTTCCGCCGCCCATTCGGCGGCCTCGACCGAGCTGATTGGCTTCCAGAACTGCGGGTGTGGGTCCTGTTTCGGCCGGGGGAACACCGACACCCCCTCCAGGACGGTCGATCCAGCGTCGGCCTCACGGATGAACTCGCCGGGGTCGCGGTCGCTCACCTCCTCGAGGTACGCCAGTTCGAGGTCGTTCCGGTACTCGAAGTCGGGCGGCGGAATCCGGTGGACGTCACCGTCGTACGAGACCGCTCCCGTCGTCCACGCCTCCCGCATGATCTCGAACTTCTCGACGAACCCCTGCCACGCGTCGTCGCTCTCCCCGGAGGGCTGTTGCCAGTAGTGCCTGAAGAGACCGTACTCGCGGGGTCCGTCCCCCGTCCCGATCCCGACTTCCACCCGGCCGTCGCTGAGAACGTCCAGCATGCCCAGGCGTTCGCTCAACTTCAGCGGATCGTTCCAGGGGAGGATGTTCGCCATCTGGACGAGCCTGATACGGTCGGTCCGGGCCGCGACGGCGGCCTGGACCTGGAGCGGCGTCGGGGAGTTGTGAGCCAGCAGGTAGAAGTGGTTCTCCGGGTGCATCACGAACTCGTAACCCAGCTGTTCGGCCTCGACCGCCAGTTCGATCTGGTCGAGCACGTTCCGCTGGTTGAACTCGTGGAGTTCCTCGTAGGAGACGTCGGGAACGACGGACCCGTCGTCGAGCTTCTTCAACGGGTGCGGCAGTGTTCCTTTAACGAGAACGCCAAGTTCAACCATGTTGACGAATGCCGCCCCCCTTCTTTAAATTTTACTGTCGTTGCAGGATCGGTAACCGGCCGACGCTCCGTGCCTTCCGTCGTCGGACGAGGACGGGACCAGCGACTGCTGCGGAGACCTCCCTCCGTACCGCCCGTCTGCTCCCGGCCCCCACCGACTCCTGACGATGCGTCGCTCCTGGGGACCGTCGCCGCCCGCGGTGAACCCTGGGGACGAAACCATCGTCGACGCACGCCGTTGATCCATCTTCCGTCGAGAAAAATTTATTAGTGTGAATACTAATATGCGGTTTGATGTAAGTCGCAATCGACGCGGAGACCGAACCGACGAGCAACGACGCGTTCGACGCCGAATACGGTGAGGGCTCGCCGGAGTCCGCCGACGAACACGGGGCGTGCCTGTACGACTCGTCGGTCTGTGACACGCAAACCTCCAACCCCCATACGGGTCACACAGCCTCACCCCGTTTTCTTCGGGGAGACAGATACAGATATAAGTTTCACTAGAGACCCGGCCAATACAAGGGGCGCACGTCAGTCGCGTCGCCGTGCGCCGTTGAGCGATTTTACACGGGAAAAATTTATAGGCATCAGTACTAATATGCATATGCATGTCAGTCGCAATCGACGCGCAGGCCGAACCGACGAGCAAGGACGCGTTCGACGCCGAGTACGGCGAGGTCTCGCCGGAGTCCGCCGACGAGCACGAGGCGTGCCTGTACGACTCGGCGGTCTGTGACACGCAGACCTCCAACCCCTAGGTACGGGGCACTCAGCCTCACCCCGTTTTTCTTCGGTCGACCAGGTGACTAGATAATTTTTATTAGATATCCGACTAGTATAGGGGACGCACGTCATTCGCCATCGACTCCGCCACCGAGACGAGCAAGGAGACGTTCGACGCCGAGTACGACGATGTCACCCCGGAAGTCGCCGACGAGCACGAGGCGTGCCTGTACAAGTCCGAAGTCTGTGACACCGAGACCACCGTGCCCTGAGGCCGCGGTCCGGACGTGGAATCCTCGTGGTACCGACCGAGAGATCACGGGGCGATCCGCCCTGGCGTCGTTTTCCGTTCCCGCAGGGAGCCGGGAGAACGCGGTCACTCGAACAGCAACACGCAGGGCAGGTCCTCCGGCGTCCGGTGTCGCAACAGGGTGTACGTCACCCCGGCGAGTCCGTCGAAAAACGAGACGTTGGGGAACGCCCGGGAGTGGCCGGGGAGTTCGAGCGTCCCGTCGCGTTCGCGCCGGGCGAGACACCGACCGAGCAGTTCCGCCGAATCGAGGTCGGCATCGAGTCGACGCGCGCCTTCCAGGAGTACGTCGGCCCGCCCCACGTTCCCACAGCAGACGCTGTCCAGCGGGTGGGGCCCGGCCGCCCCGAGTTCCGCGAGTCGGTCACGGGCGTCCGACAGCAGGTCCCCGTCTCCGAGGGAATCGGCGACTCCGAGGCACGCGAGCGCCCGGCCGGTTTCGCCGTAGCACCACGCCGTCCCCCGGTCGTGGTCGCCGCGGTGGGACTGCGTCCGGCCGCCCGCCCGCCCGCGCTCGGCCTCGAACGCGAGCGCCTCCCGGGCCGCCGTGGCGTAGCGCTCGTCGCCGGTCGTGGCGGCGAGTCGTGCCAGCGCGTACGCGATGCCGCCCTGACCGCGAGCGAACCCCAGCGTCGGGTCGTCGTCGCCTGTCACCCGGACGCCGTACCCGTCGACCGTCTCCCGGGCGTCGAGCAGTCGGTCGCCGCACTCGATAGCGCGATCCCGCACGTCCACACCCCCGAACCTGTCGTGGTACGCGAGCAGGCCGAGCAGGGCGCCGGCAGTCCCCTCCACGACGTCGAACGTCTCGTCGTCGGCCAGTCGATCGGGCGTCACGAGTTCGGCCGTCCGGAGGGCCATCCGGCGGTAGGACTCGTCGTCGAGGATCGTGGCGAGGACCGAGAACGTGTACACGACGGACCCGGTGCCCATCGCAGCGCCGAGGGTCTCCTCGGTACCGTTGATGTCGGAGCCGGAGACGACGTCGTCGACGAGGTCGCCGACGAGTCGCCGGTAGCGGTCCCGCCCGGTCGCGTCGTACAGCGCGGCGCCCGCGAGCGCGATGCCACACTTGCCGTAGTCGAGTGGTGCCCGCGCCGAGACGAACCGTACCGGGGCGGTCTCGTACGGCGAGTTCCACTCCGGACCCGCGGACGTCTCGATGGCTGCCTCACGGAGTGTCTCGAACAGGTCGGTCGCCTCTCGACGGAGTCGGTCGTCGGGGACCGACACCGGAGCGTCGGTCGGGGGGTCGGCGGGGTCGGCCGGTTCGAAGGCTCGCCTGACCAGCGCCGCCTGTCGCCGCCGGTCGTCGGCGTCGAGGCGGTCGAGGCGCTCGCGGGCGCGCTCGACGCCGGGCGAGTCGACCTCCACGTCGAGCACCTGGCCGTCGTGACGCACCGTCACCTCGTCCGGCCGGGAGCTGAACCGGGGATAGTCGCGCCGGCGGATCGACTTTCGCTCGGCGGCGTACAGCGGCCACCAGCGGTCCCTGTCGATCCGGCCGTTGAAGTACCTCGTCGCGAGGTCCTCGATCTCGACGGTCAGCCGAGTGCCGTCACGGAGCGCGTCGCGCGCGCTCGCGGAGACGAGAAGCGACATGTACTCCCGGGTGGGGCGGTGGACGAACCGGTTCTCGATCCCCTCGATCAGTTCCGGGTCGACGACCGACCCGAAGAACTCCCCGTCGGCGTGCAACTGCCGGATCGTCTCGTGGGTCCGCTCGAACGCGTCGACGATCGCGTCGACGTGTTCCCCAGGCGGGGCGTCCTCGCCGTCCATGCCGGGCGTGTTCGTCGTCGTGTCCACGGTCGGGCGGACGCCGACGACCTGCATCACGTCGGTGTTGACCGCCTCGAAGGCGGGGAAGGTCACGTTCGGCAGTTCCTTCTCGCCGCTCTCGGTGCCGAACCCGGCGATCAGCGAGGAGTCGTACTTCTTCTCGCTTTGCTCCTCGGGGTGGCTGATGTCGTAGGGCACCAGGTAGGTGAAAAGCGGGGTTCGGTTGATCAGCCGCCGGGCCGGGTGCTTGCTCTGTTCCCTGTCGAGCTGTGCGTGCGGATGGAACAACGTCTCGCCGTCGACGACGACCGGCTGGTCGCCGGCCGCGACGACGTTTTCGGACTGGCAGTCGGTGAAGTTGAGCGCGTACGCCACGCCCAGCAGGACGCCCGCCCGCTCGTAGTAGCGCTCCGCGGCTTCGCGGTCGGGGAGATCCGCGTACTCGAGGAGTTCCATCCAGCCGTACCCCTCCCGCGGGAGGTACGTCGGCGTCCGGAGCCGCGGCGTCGAGAGGGACTCCTGGACGCGATCGAGGATCTCGTAGAAGGTCATACCCGCGTCGACGGGCCGGGGTTTGTAGACGACCGCGCCTTCCTCGAAGGAGACCCTGACGGGGACCCGGCCCCGGGCGTACCCGACAGTGCTCAACGGGATCAGTTCGGTGACCGTCCCGTCGACGCCGAACCGG
>PXRE01000007.1:11488-15933 GCA_003021085.1 Halobacteriales archaeon QS_1_68_20
CACGGGATACTCCAGACAGAGGTTCCGGAACCCACCCTCGAACATCGACGCCACGAACCCCCGGTAGTGCTCCCGCGGCGGCTCCGCGAACGCCCCGGGATCGGCGAACGCCAGTTCCTCGTCGTGGTACTCCACGTAACTCTTGAACTCCACGTACAGCGGCCGCGAACACAGCGTCTCCAGGCGGTCCACGAGGGCGTCGACCAGCGGGTCCACGGCGTCCATCGGTACCACCTCCGGGGACAGCCGACCGCGGGCGAACGCCGCGATCACACCGAGGAGTTCCGGGAACGGCCGCTCGTCGGAGACCACCACGGCGATGTCGTCGGCAGTCGTGGCTTCGACGTGGGCGACCAGCGCCTCGGCGGTCGAGACCCAGTCCGGCAACGGTTCGTCCGGCGGCCAGTGGGTCGCCTCGACCGCCGCCCGGATCCCCTCCCTCGAGAGCCCCTCGTGGGCCAGTCGGTCCCGGAAAGTGGCCTCGTCGGGGAACTGCTCGCGCCACTCCTCGAGGATCCGGTCCGGCGCGACGGGTGGGTCGCCCTCGGGGACGTTGGCCGGACCGTCGAGCCGCTCGTGCACGGTCCGGGCGCGTCCGGCCAGTTTCCGTCGCTGGGGTTCAGTAAACGTCACGGACACGATAATAGATCCATCGAGACAGGCGTATTAATACTGTCGAAACCGCCGATTTCCGGCCCGCGTCGGTCACTCGAACAGCAACGCACACGGCAACGTCTCCGGGTCCCGGTATCGCAACGACACGTACGTGGCCCCGGCGAGCCCGTCGAGAAAGGAGACGTTCGGGATCGCCGGCGTATGACCGGGAAACAGGAACGCGCCGTCGCGTTCGCGCCGGGCGAGACAGCGCCCGACGAGGGTCGGCGACACCGGTCGGTCGAGTCGTCGGGCCCCCTCGAGGAGCACGGTCGCCCGCCCGAAGTTCCCACAGCAGACGTTGTCGAACGTGTGTGGCTCGGCGCGCTCGACCTCGCCGAGGCGTCGGCGGGCCGACGCCACCAGCGACTGGTCACCGAGGCGGTCGCCGACCCCGAGCGGTGGCTTCCGGTACCGTCGACCCGTGATCGGTCCGTCTCGAACGCCAGTGCGTCCCTGGCAGGCGCCGCGAACCGCCGGTCGCCAGCGACGTCGGCGAGCCTGGCGAGCGACCAGGCGATCCCCGACTGGCCGTGGGCGAACCCCGTCGCTGGCTCGCCGTCGACGGTCTCCCAGACCTCGTGGCCGCCGTGGCGTCGACTGGACGCGAGGAGGTACTCGCCCAGCTCGATGGCGCGGTCCAGTACCGCCGGGTCCTCGAACCGTTCGTAGTAGGCGAGCAACCCGAGCAGTTCGCCTGCCGTCCCCCTCGTCACGTCGAACGGATCGTCGTCTGGCCGGTCCTCCGGGACGAGTCCAGCGGCGTCCCGGGCCGCGTCCCGGGCGGTCCGGTCGTCGACGAGACCGGCGACGGCCGACAGCGCGTACACGACCGAGCCGACACCGTGGGTCCCGCCGCGTTCGACGGGCGCCTCGACGGCCCCGAGGTAGTCGACGACCTCCTCGACGAGGTCGCCCACGAGTCGCCGGTAGCGGTCCCGCCCGGTCGCGTCGTACAGCGCGGCGCCCGCGAGCGCGATGCCACACTTGCCGTAGTTCAGCGGGCAGGTCGTCGGGACGAACGCCAGGGGTGCGGTCTGGTGCGGTGACGCCCATTGCCGGTCCCCGGCCGGCCCGACGGTGGCGTCGAGGATCGCCTCGAACAGGTCCGTCGCCGTATCGACGAGGCGCTCGTCGGTCACGGTCACCGGCCGTGGCAGTTCCCGTGGCGGTGGCTCCCGGTCGAACGACAGCGAGACCAGCGCCGACTGCCGCCGCCGGTCGTCGGCGTCGAGGCGGTCGAGGCGCTCGCGGGCACAGTCGACGCCGGGCGAGTCGATCTCGACTCCCAGGGGTCGTCCCTCGTGGAACACGGTCGTCCGGTCCGGCCGGATCACGAACCGGGGGAGATCACGACGGACGAGCGCGTCCCGCTCGGCCGCGTAGAGCGACCAGAATCGATCCGGATCGGCCGTGCCGTCGAAAAACCGCGTGGCGAGGTCCTCCAGTTCGACGGTGAACCGGACGCCGTCCCGTAACGCGGCACGAGTGCCGGTCGCGTCGAGGACGGAAGCGTACTCGGCGGCCGGCCGGAACGCGAACCGCGTTTCGACCCCCTCGATCAGTTCCGGATCGACGATCGACCCGAAGAACGCCCCGTCGGCGTGCAACTGCCGGAGCGTCTCGTGGGTCCGCTCGAACCCCGCGACCAGTTCGTCGACGTACTCGTCGGGTGGGTGCGGCCGTCCGTCGGTTCCTCCTCGCTCCTCCGGGGTCGTCCCCGTCGCACTCATGACGTCGGTGTTGACCGCCTCGAACGACGGCCCGGGACGGTCCCGGGGGTTCTCGCCAGCGGCGATTGCGGCCGGCCGCGAGTACCCGGGGTCGCCCGGTGGATCGACGGCGTACGGCAAAAATCCCGTTCGCAGGGTCGTCCGGTCGACCAGCGACGGAATCGGATTCGTGCCGTGGTCGCCCCCGGCGTCGACGGACGGGTGAAACAGCGTCTCAGCGTCGACGACCGCCGGGCGATCCCGACACGTGAGGACGTCGTCCGGTCGACGGTCCACGACGCCGAGGACGTACGCCAGACACGTCAGCGCGCCGGCACGCCGGTAGTACCTGCGAGCGTCGTCCCCGTCGGCCGGATCCTCGGGGTCGACCGTTTCCATCCAGCCGTACCCCTCCCGCGGGAGGTACGTCGGCGTCCGGAGCGGCGGCGTCGAGAGGTGATCCTGCAGGCGGGTCGCCGTCTCGTGAAAAGCCGCGTCGGCCTCGACCGACCGGGGTTTGTAGACGACCGCCCCTTCCTCGAAGGAGACCCTGACGGGGACCCGGCCCCGGGCGTACCCGACAGTGCTCAACGGGATCAGTTCGGTGACCGTCCCGTCGACGCCGAACCGGTCCAGACAGAGGTTCCGGAACCCACCCTCGAACATCGACGCCACGAACCCCCGGTAGTGCTCCCGCGGCGGCTCCGCGAACGCCCCGGGGTCGGCGAACGCCAGTTCCTCGTCGTGGTACTCCACGTAACTCTTGAACTCCACGTACAGCGGGCCGGCACAGAACGACTGCAACCGGTCGGCCAGCCCCTCGACGAGCGGATCCAGGGCGCCCGCGGGCACGGCCACGTCCGGAAGGCGGCCACGAGCGAACGCCGCGACCGCCTCGAACAGTTCCCGGAACGGCCGTTCGTCGGAGAGCGTCACGGCGACCTCACCGTCGCCGGTGGCCTCGACGTGGGCGACCAGCGCCTCGACGGTCGAGACCCAGTCCGGCAACGGTTCGTCCGGCGGCCAGTGGGTCGCCTCGACCGCCGCCCGGACCCGCTCGCGGGTCAGCCCTTCGTGGGCCAGCCGCGCACGGAAGCGCTCCGCGTCCGGGAACTGCTCCTGCCACGCCGCCAGGACCGCCTCCGGCGCCACCGCCGGTTCCCCGCCTGCGACGTTCGCCGGCCCCGCCAACCGCTCGTGCAACGTCCGGGCCCGCCCGGCCAGCTCCCGTCGCTGGCGTTCTGTAAACGTATCGGACACGATGCTGACGGAGCCAGCGAAACCAATTAAGACTGTCGTCGGTCGACCGCCCCGGTTCCGGACGGCTCCGGTCGGTCGGCACGGACCACGGCCCGCTCGCCTACGCGAGCTGGACGTCGTCGACGCCGAAGTGCCGCTCGGCCAGTCGCCGGGCGACCTCGATGTTGCGGCCGTCGGTGCCGATGGCGACGCCCTTGTCCTCCTCGGCCACCTCGGCGTACGCGACGGTGGTGTCGTTCTCGCTGATGGTGACGTTGTACACCGCCGCCGGCGCGAGGGCGTTGGCGACGAACGCCTCGGCGGTGTCTGCGTCTTCGACCAGTTGCACGTCCCGGTCCAGCCGCTCTTCGAGTCGGCCGACGGTCTCGCCGCCCGGTCCGATGGCGGTCGCCATCTCCCCGGCCACGACGAGGAAGACGACGCGCTCCTCGTCCGGGAGGCAGTCCCGGGCCGTCGCGCCGGTCACGTCCTCGAAGACGACGACCAGTCGGCGCGCCTCGTCGGAGAGAGTGACCGTCATCAGTCGGCGGCTTCCTCGTCGTCAGCCAGCGACCCCATCCGGAGGTCGACGTCGCCGGTGCCGACCTGGACCGGCTTGCCGACGACGACGTTCTCGATGACGCCGTCGAGGTCGTCGGTCTCGCCGTGGACGGCCGCGTCCAGCAGGTGGTTCACCGTCACCTCGTAGGCCGCCCGCGCCAGGACGCTCTCCTTGTTCCCGGAGATGCCGTGCCGGCCGATGGACTCGATCTCGCCGACGTTGGTCATGATGTCGGCGACCAGCATCAGGTGCCGGACGTTCACGTCGTCCAGGCCCTG
>PXRE01000008.1:0-70584 GCA_003021085.1 Halobacteriales archaeon QS_1_68_20
AGCACGCTAGCCTGAACAGCCAGGCTGGCGTGCTCGTCCGGCTACTATCCAAACCCCCCACAGCAGAGCAGTTCGGTCCGTCAACGTGGCGTTCTTTGACGAGCAGCTTCCACCTCTATCGAAGAACTCCATCTGATTCACTCTCGATCTAGCAGTGCCAGTAAAGAAGATGTATTGGTGACAGGAAAAGCCAAATTACCCGAGGGGTCCACGGTCGGCGGACAACGGTGGCTTTTACGTCCGGGACGGTGAACCGCCGGACATGAGCGACGAGTACCGAACCGAGCGGGACAGCCTCGGCGAGATGCAGGTACCGGCCGACGCCTACTGGGGGGCACAGACCCAGCGCGCACTCGAGAACTTCCCCATCTCGGGGATCACGTTCGGGCGGCGGTTCGTCCGGGCGCTGGGCGTCGTCAAGAAGGCGGCGGCGCAGGCCAACCGGGACCTCGGCCTGGTCGAGGCGGACAAGGCCGACGTCATCGTCCAGGCCGCCGACGAGGTGATCGCCGGCGAGCACGACGACCAGTTTCCCGTCGACGTGTTCCAGACCGGGTCCGGGACGTCGAGCAACATGAACGCCAACGAAGTGATCGCCAACCGTGCGACGGAGATCTACGGCGGCGAACTCGGCACCCGGGAGATCCACCCCAACGACCACGTCAACTACGGCCAGTCGTCCAACGACGTGATCCCGACCGCGATGCACGTCGCATCGCTGGAGGCCGTCGACAAGGATCTCGTGCCCGCGCTGGACACGCTCCGGGAGGCGCTGGACGAGAAGGCCGAGGCGTTCGACGACGTCGTCAAGACGGGCCGGACGCACCTCCAGGACGCCACGCCGGTCGGACTCGGCCAGGAGTTCGGCGGCTACCGCACCCAGGTCGAGAAGGGCCTCGCGCGGGTGGACAAGGCCCGCGAGCACCTCTCGGAACTCGCGCTGGGCGGCACCGCCGTCGGCACCGGCCTGAACACCCACCCCGCATTCCCGGCGAAGGCCGCCGAGTACATCAGCGAGGAGACGGGCATCGAGTTCCGCGAGGCCGACGACCACTTCGAGGCCCAGGCGGCCCACGACGCGATGAACGGGGCCCACGGTGCCCTCCGGACGGTCGCGGGGTCGCTGAACAAGATGGCCAACGACCTGCGCCTGCTCGCCTCCGGCCCCCGGAACGGCCTCGGCGAAATCGACCAGCCGGAGAACCAGCCCGGGTCCTCGATCATGCCGGGCAAGATCAACCCGGTCGTCGCGGAGTCGGTCAACCAGGTCCACAAGCAGGTGGTCGGCAACGACGCCGCCGTCTCGGCCGGCGCCGCCCGCGGCGAACTCGACCTGAACCTGTACAAACCGGTGCTGGCGCACAACTTCCTGCAGTCGGTCGAACTGCTGAGCAACGCCAGCGAGGCGTTCGCCCGGAAGTTCGTCGCCAAACTGGAGGCCGACCGCGAGCATTGCGAGGCCCAGGTCGAACAGTCGATGGCGCTGGCGACGGCGCTGAACCCCCACATCGGCTACGACAAGGCCAGCGAGGTCGCCAAGAAGGCCCTGAAGGAGGGCAAGACGGTCCGCGAGGTCGTCGTCGACGAGGGGTACCTCACCGGGGAGGAGGCCGAGGAGGTCGTCGACCCGCGCAGGATGACCGACCGCGGCATCCTCGGCCAGGACTGACCGGTCGGGATTTCGGCGCCGACCGTTCTCCCCGATTTTCTAGCAGGTAGTTGCGGAAACGCCCGAAGGTAGTGGATCGTTAGCAACCGTCTACGCCGGTGGAGAATCAGGTGGTAATTTGTGTGAGTAGCGAGAAGGGACTACCAATGAGCCTCAGTTGCGATAACTGTCAGCAGGATTTCGAATCCCGACTCGCCCTGGACCTCCACCAGGACACCTGTGGCGCGGACCAGTTATTCTGTCGAGAATGCGGGGAGCGGTTCTCCGAGTCCGCCGCCACGAGAGACGGGTGGCACTACGAGTGTCCGAACGACGACTGCGAGGGAGCCGGCATCGGCGAGGACCTCGTCCAGGTCGAGAAAGTCCGCGTACGAGCCTAGGCCGGCGGGAGCGGCCGGGTCGGAGGTGCGTCAGCGACGCCGCCGCTGTTCGAGCGCTTCGTCGGGGCGTCGTCTCAGACCTGCCGCGAGTAGAGGATGGCGGCCCCGACGAGGACGAGAGCGAACCCCCACCACAGCGAATCGCCGGGGAGGACCTCGAGGAGCAACGTGACGATGCCGGACGAGAGGATCGACCACCCCAGGGTCGTCTGGTAGGCCATAGCGCAGGTACGGTCCAGAGGGGCTTAACGACCGGCCCGGACGTGGTTCGATGGCGTCGTTCTCTAGTCGTCGGTGGGATCGTTTTCCTCTCAGGTGGGGACTTCGATTTCCCGCTGTTCCCAGTCGTTCTGTGGTGGGGCGCGCGAGCCCCCGCTCACGTCCGTTCGCGGGAACCTCGCGCGCGTTGCTACCAGCCGAAACCGTGCATCCGGAACTCGCTCAACCATCCGCCCCTTAAGTACCCTCGCCACCCTGATAAGTAACCCTCACGACGGATCGTTCCGTTCCACCACCGAGAAAAGTCGAACGGACGTGAACGTTAACACGAGAGCGGCCACACGTCCAGCCATGGCAGGAGGCGACCTCTGGTTCTTCGACCGCGTTGCGCCGGCGTACGACCGATTCATGTTCGGGGCCGACGCCGCCGCCATCCGGGCCGGATTCGCAGTCGCCGACCGGCCGGTCCGGCGGGTCGTCGACGTCGCGGGTGGGACCGGCCGCGGACTCGCGGCCGTCGCACCCGAGGAGGGGATGGTGGTCGACGCCTCGCTCCCGATGCTCCGGCGGGCGCACGACCAGCGCATCGCCAGCGCGGCCGGCGACGCCGGGCGACTCCCGCTGGCCGACGAGTCCGTCGACGCCGTCATGATCGTCGACGCCTTCCACCACCTCCCCGACTCCGACGCGGCGCTCTCGGAGGCCGCGCGCGTGGTGCGCCCGGGCGGCGTCGTCGTCCTCCGGGAGTTCGACCCCTCGACGCTCCGCGGGCGCGCCATCGAAGTGATGGAGCACCTCGTCCGGTTCGACTCGACGTTCTTCACGCCCGCCGAGGCCCTCGAGCGCCTGGAGGCCGCCGGACTCCGCGGGTCGGTTCCGGACGGCGGGTGGGGGTACACCGCGGCCGGCGTCAAGCCGGGCGGGCCTGACGCCGACTGACCAACGAACGCGGTCGGGAAGTGCCGGCGACCGTTCCGCAGGCGCGGATGGCCAGAGTGATTAGCGCGGGCGACGGACCGACGGCTATGGTCCGGATGGGCATCGCGGCACTACGGGAGACGGAGCCGACGCGACCGACGGTACTGCTCGGGGTCGGGGACGTGCTGGCGGTGGTCCTGGTGCTGGCTGCCGGGATGCTCCGCCACAACGTCGACCCGCTGCAGTCCCCCGACCACGCGACGATGGTGATCGGTCCGTTCCTCCTGGGCTGGATCGTCGGCGCGCCGCTGGTCGGTGCGTACTCGGGTGGGACGCTGACCTCGCCCCGGGCGGTGCTGGCGACCGGGACGAACGCCTGGTTCATCGCCGCGCTGGTGGGCCTGGTCCTGCGGGCGACGGCGTGGTTCCCCGGCGGCGTGACCGGCCTGTTCGGCGTCGTCGTCACCGGGTTCGGCCTGCTCGCGGTCGGTGGCTGGCGAATCCTCTCCGGGATCCTCTTCGCCCGGTAGCCTCTACGGGGGCGTCGCCCGATCGCGTCGAAATCGCAGGGTAGCCTCACGGTCGGAGGACAGCGATCAGCGACCGCGGAGGCTCAGGCCCAGGCCCAGGAGCGAAGCCAGGCCGGCGACGGCGGCGAACGTCAGGAACAGCCCCCACTCGGAGGTGTAGGTGAGCACCGTCCCGGCGACGACTGCACCCACTGCGCCGACGCCGAAGACGGCCAGGTAGCTGTAGCCGTACGAGAGCCCCCGCGCCTCCGGCGGAGAGTACTCCGCGACGCTCGCCTGGTACATCGGCTGGACGGTGAACAGGAAGAAACCGAGCAGGGCACTGGCGACCAGCAGGGGGACGAGCCCCGCGGACGCGGCCGGCAGGAACAGCAGGGCGACGACCGCGAGCGCCCCGAACCCGCCGGCAAGGCCCCACTCGGTCCGGATGCGGTCGGTCAGTTTCCCGCCGGCGTACTGGCCCGCGATACCCACGGTCAGCAGGCCGGCGTAGACGAACCGGGACGGTTCCAGGGTAATCTCCCCGACGGTCACCTCGCTCAGCATCGGCAGGTCCGCAAGCAACTGTTGGAGGAAGGTCGTGATCCCGCGGTAGTACAGCCCCGAGAGGATCATGATGGCGAACACCACGACGAACCCGCCGACGAACAGGCGCCGGGAGTTTGCCAGGAACTCCGACAGCGAAGAGACCGACCCCGAGGCACCTGCCGACCGCCCCCCGGACCCGTCGGTCGCGGCGGCGTCGTCGCCGACGGCCGCCGTCTCGTCCACGTCGATGGTCGCCGCGACGAGCGCCCCGACGCCGGCCGGGATCGCCAGGACCGTGACCACCAGCCGCCAGTCGAACGCGATCAGCAGGACGGCGGTGACCATCGGCCCCAGTCCGATGCCCACGTTCCCGGCCATGCCGTGGTAGGCGAAGGCGGTCCCCCGCTGGTCGACGCCCTTGCTGATCAACGACAGTCCAGCCGGGTGGTAGACGCTGGCGGCGATGCCCCACAGCGACAGCGCGACGGTGATGGACGCCAGTCCCCCCGACAGTCCGAGGACGACGAACGAGGCGCCCATCCCGAGCATGCAGAGGACGATGAGTCGCTTGGAGCCGTAGGCGTCCGCCAGCAGGCCCCCCGGTAGCGCGCCGAATCCGAAGAAGGCCGTCCCCACGGTGACCGCGACGCCGATGGCGGCCTCCGTGACCGGGAACTGCACCAGCCAGATGCCCACCAGTATCGGAATCGACAGCTCGTAGGTGTGAACCAGCCCGTGCGCGAGCATGACCAGCCCCACGATTGCCCGGTCGTTGTCGTTCACGTCCTGTGGTTCCGCCGCCCCGACTTTCAACGCGTCGGTCGCGGCGAACCGCCGCGGCAACCGGAACGACCCCCGATCCCTCATTTTCTTTCATCCGTTTACACCGGCAATCGCCCGACTTGACGGGGCAAATTCGACTTATAACTTATGAACGTGTTATGCACCAAATACGTCTTAAATATCGAAAAGAACTATATACCCATTCCACATATTAGTTGATATGGTCCATTATTACGACCTCGTTCTGGGCCTCATTCCACTGGCACTGTTCGGCACCACGGCCGCGCTCGTCGCGGCCGGGTTCGGTCTCACGGTCGCCGCCCCAGTCGGCGGTATCCTCTCTGCGTCACTCGTGGGCCACGCGCTGTTCGTCAAGGGCCCCGTCGACGCGACCGGCCGCACCGGGTCGGACGTGACCGAGGACTCCCGGACCGACGCCGGGAGTTCGGCCGCCTCGCCGCTCGAAACCGCAGACTGAACGCACCCCTCTCGTCTCTCTATTCCCGCTTTCCTCTCTCCGCGCTCTCGTCCGACTCTTGCTCTCCTCCGCCGTCCGCTCGCTGATCGTCGCCGTCGAGGACCTTCCACCCTCCGGTAGCGCCGCATCCTGAACGGTTTTGGGCGTGGCGACCCTCCGCTCGCCCATGGCCGAGGCCCTGTTTCTCAGAAGCGAGGAGGTGGACGACCTGGCGACGCCCGCCGAGTACGTCGACGCCGTCCGGGAGGGGTACCGCCAGCGCGGCGAGGGCTCTCCCGCGCGCCCGCGAACGCGACTCGTCAACGAGGATCCGCCGGGAATGCTGACCGGCTACACCGCCATCCTCCCGGACACCGGGGCGATGGGCGGGTACACCTACGCCGCGGGGTTCGCGGAGAGCGACGCCTGGTTCGTCACGACGCTGTTCGACGCCGACGCCGGCGAACCGCTGGCCATCGTCGACGGCGCGAGCATGAACCCGTTCAAGACCGGCGCCGCGGGCGCGGTGGCCGTCGACGCCCTGGCCCGCGAGGACGCCTCGGAAGTGGCCGTCGTCGGTAGCGGCGCACAGGCACGCGGGCAACTCCGCGCGACGGCGACGGTGCGTGACCTCTCGGCCGTCCGGGTGTTCTCGCCCACCCGCGAGCACCGCGAGGAGTTCGCCGCGGAGTTCGACGCCGAGGTCGCGGCCGTCCCCTCCAGCGGCGACGCCCTCGCGGGCGCCGACGTGGTGATCACCGCGACGACGGCGACCGAACCGGTGTTCCAGGACGCGGACCTCCCCGACGGCGCCCACGTCACCGCGATGGGCCAGTACCACCCGGAGCGCCGGGAGATACCCGCCGAGACGGTCGCGCGGGCCACCTACGTCCCGGATCTGCGCGCCAGGGTCACCGAGGACGCCGGGTCGTACATCCTGGCCCGCGAGGAGGGGTTGATCGACGAGGACCACGTCCACGCCGAACTGGGCGAGGTGGTCGCCGGCGTCGCGCCCGGCAGGCAGTCCGACGACGAGGTCACGCTGTTCGACAGCGGCGGCACGGCCATCGAGACGGTCGCCGCCGCCCACCTGCTCTACGAGCGCGCCCGCGAGCGAGACTTCGGGGAGTGGATCGACTTCGCCCCCGCGAGCGAGGCGCTGACCGGCCGCTGATTACAGTCCAAGCGCCGCAGCGAGCGAGACGTCGGTGGCCAGCACGGCGACGAGGTACCCAACGATCGCGCCCGTGTTCAACAGCGGGAGGCCGGCGTGGGCTCGCCCGTCGAAGACCAGCCGGAGCAGGACGGCCAGGCCGACCATCGTCCCGACCATCCCGCCCAGGGCGGGCGCGTTCAGGGCGATACCCTCGACCAGCGGCGGCGCGTCGAGGAACGCGCCCGCGCTGGCGACCAGCACCGTCGGGATGACGGCGTCCCCGAGGCCGATGAACAGCGCGTCCCGCTCAAGGGGCCCGCTCTCGGCGCCGGGCGCGTCGCCCTCCGATGCATCGGCGTCCGTCGATTCGTCGGGGTCGGAGTCGTCGGCGTTCGCCGACTCGTCGACGGACTCGGGATTGGCGGCCTCGTCGTCGCTCGATTCCTCGGCCGCCAGGTCGCGGAACGAGAAGGGGAGGGTCGTCGGGATGACCAGCAGGACCGGCACCTTCATCTCCATGACGCCCTCCGCGAGCGTCAGCATGTGCTCGGTGCCGTAGACGCTGATGGCGTCGTAGACGGCCAGGACGGAAAGCAAGATCAAGGCCGGGAGGGGACCGAATCCGATGCCGAACAGGCCGGCCGCACCGGCACCCATGATCACACCCGCTCCGTCGATGACGTACCACTCCGGATGGACGTACAGCGCCACGACGACCAGCAGGGCCGCCGCCAGCGGGAGCAGCGCCGCCCCGAACGCTGACGGCTCCGTCGGCAGGAACACGACGAACACGTACCAGGAGATGAAACCGGCGACGGCGATCAGGGTCAACCGGACGACGTTCTGGCCGCCGTACCGGAACACCGCCAGCATCCCGGCGGTCGCGACGAGGATCAACGCGACGTAGACGATGCTGTTGGTCGGGTCCGAGGGGTTCTCCACCGGCTGGAACCCCTCCGCGCGGAACGGTTCGACCAGCGCCAGGGCGCCCAGTTGCACCAGGAGAAACAGCGTGGCCGTCCCGAGCGACGCAGAGAACACCCGCCGTCGTTCGCTCATGGTTCGAGTGCCGGAGGGACGGGCCTTTGACCTTCCGGCTTGGGCCGAATCCGCCGTGCCCGACCGCTCTCCACTTCACCGGGCGTAGACCGGGGAGTCGAGGAGGATGGCCGCGGACCGGCCGTCTGCGGGCGAGACAGCCAGGTACGGCCGGTCGACGGGGCCGAACACCTCGACGACCTCGCCGACCCGGTCCAGCGACTCGTCGACCACCTCCGTCCCGGGGTCGGCTACCGAGTCGTCAGGACTCCGGACGACCAGCAAGCCCTGTGCCGTCCCGACGACGGTGCCGAGCCGCTGCATCACTCCCTGATGGCCGTGACGTAGGCCGCCGCGGCCTGGACGAGGTCGTTCTTGCTCGAGTCCTCGGCGTCTTTGACCAGCACGCGACCGCGCCGGCGCCACGGTTTCCGGGAGTAGGCGACGTCGCGTTCGATCACCACGTCGTAGCCGACCTGCTGGACGGCCTTGGCGATCTCGTCGACCGTCGGGTCCTCGACCGCGAGGTCCCCCGGGACCCGTCGCCCCTCCCCACGCGAGCAGTTCGCGTCGAAGTACGCGGGGTAGATGACGTTCTCCACCATACCCGTCGCTGGGACCGCCCCGGATAAAAGTCGGTCGTTCGTCAGCGTCGCCGGATCGCGACCAGCGCGGCCGCCGCCAGCGCCACCAGCGCCGCGACCGGACCGAAGCCGGGCGACCCCTCGTCGCTCTCGGGCGTCTCGGTCGGCGACGCCGTCGGCGTCTGGGAGTCCGTGGGTGACGGACTCGGCGACGGCGACGGACTCGGCGTCGGCGTCGACTGGGCCTGTTCGTAGGCCTCGGGGTGGAACGTCTGCGCCAGTTTCTTGATCGCCAGGACGACCCGCGGTGCGGGCTGGTTGAAGTGGTTCGTGTCGACGACGACGACGTTGCCCTCCTGCACCGCGGTCGTCGCGTTGTAGGCGTCGGTCTGCGGTGGTTGCCCGTCGAAGGTGTTGACGATCAGCCACTGGGGATCCTGCTGGATCACCGTCTCGTCGCTGATGGTCTTGTGGCCCTCGATGGCGGCCTCCGCCGCGACGTTGACGGCGCCGGCCGTCTCGATGGCGTCGTGGATGAACGTTCCGCTACCGGTCGTGTATGGGCCGAAGTCCGGCGAGTAGACGTACAGCGCCTCCACCGGGTCCTGGCCCTGGACGGCCTGCCGGACCGTCGAGAGTTCGGACTCCATCCACTGGACCGTCTCCTCCGCGCCCTCGCAGGCGCCCGTCAGCCGACCCATCAGGCGGGTCTTCTCCTTGACCTCGTCGACGCTACCGGCCTTCTCGAACTCGAACACCGTCAGGCCGGCCTCGCGCAGTTTCTCGACGTCCTCGTCGGGTGTGACGGCCGGCGCGAGCACCAGGTCGGGTTCCAGCGAGACGGTCTTCTCGACGTTGACGCCGACCCGGCCCTGGGCCGAGATGTCCTCGCGCTCGTCAGCGCCCTCCAGGTAACTCGCCGAACTGGAGACGCCGACGACGCGGTCCCAGGCACCGATCTCCACGAGCGTCTGGGCCGCGCTCGGCGCGGCGGTCACGATGCGATCAGGGGCTTCCTCTAGAGTCACCGTCGTCCTGGTCGCGTCGGTCTCCTCGATGGGGTACGAACACCCATCCTGTGCCGCGTCGGCGCTCGCCACCGGGGCGGCGGCCGCGCCGCCCGCGATTCCGGCCGTCGCGACCGTCAGGACCAGTACCACTGCCAGTACCTGCTCCGCTGTCGATCTCGTCGTCATCACGTCGATCGGTCGTGCCAATTCAATAAATATTTGGCTAAAGCAAACGCAGTTGACTACCATGCGGTTCGGGACCCGGGTCGCCGCCTGGACGGGCGGGTTGTCGGCGCTGCTGGTCGCCGTGACCGTCGGGAGCACGATGATCGGGTCCGTCTCGCTGGCACCGACCGGCGTCGTGAAGGCGATGCTGGATGCGCTCCCCTGGTTGTCGTTCGAGGTTCCGAAGGCGACCAGGATCATCGTCGTCAAGGTGCGGTTGCCCCGCATCGCGCTGGCGGCCGGCGTCGGGTTCGCGCTCGCGGCCGCGGGGACGGTGATGCAAGGGTTCTTCCGGAACCCGATGGCCGACCCGTCCATCGTCGGCGTCTCCTCCGGCGCGGCGGTCGGCGCGGTCGCGGTCATCGCGCTGGGTATCCAGGTCCCCTACGGCCTTCCGGCGGCCGCGTTCGCGACGGGACTGGTCACGGCGTTCGCGGTCTACCTGATCGCCACGGAGGACGGCCGGACGCCGGTCGCCACCCTGTTGCTGGCCGGGGTGGCCGTCCAGACGTTCCTCGGCGCGGTCATCTCCTACATGCTCCTGCACGCCGGCGAAAGCCTCCAGGACGCGGTCCTGTGGCTGATGGGCCACCTCCACAACGCCGACTGGGGCGACGTGACGGTCGTCGCGGTCACGCTCCCGGTGCTGTTCCCGATCCTGCTGGCGTACAGCCGTGACCTCAACGTACTGCTACTGGGCGAGGAGGACGCCCACACCCTCGGCGTGGAAGTCGAGCGGTCGAAGCGGATCCTGCTCGCCGTCTCGGCGCTGGTGACCGCGGCCGCCGTCGCCGTCTCCGGCGTGATCGGCTTCGTCGGCCTGATCGTCCCGCACGTGATGCGCCTGGTGGTCGGCCCCGACCACCGCATCCTCCTGCCCACCAGCGCGCTCGCCGGTGCCTCGTTCCTCGTGGCGACCGACGCTATCGCCCGGTCCGGGCCCGCCGAGGTCCCGGTCGGCATCGTCACCGCCGCGTTCGGTGCGCCCTTCTTCCTGTACCTGCTACGGACGAGGGAGGTGCACGCGCTGTGACCGCCGTGCCACGCCGGAGGGGTCGACCGTGACTGATCCCATCGTCGAGGTCCGAGGCGTCTCGGTCGACCTCGGGGGCGTCGAGGTGCTCTCGGACGTGGACCTCACCGTCGAGTCCGGCCGGTTCGTCGGTCTCATCGGCCCGAACGGCGCCGGCAAGACGACGCTGTTGCGGACGATCAACGGCGTCCTCGCGCCGGACGACGGCGCGGTGCGGGTCGACGGCCAGCACGTGACGGCCCTCTCGGCGTCCGCCGTCGGGCGCAGGGTCGCCACCGTCCCGCAGAACACCAACCTCTCGTTCTCGTTCGACGTGCGCCAGGTGGTCGCCATGGGCCGCAACCCCTACGTCTCGCGGTTCGGCACCGAGTCCGTGCGCGACCGCGAACTCGTCGAGCGGGCGCTGGAACGGACCGATGTCGCCGAGCTCGCCGACCGGCCGATCACGGACGTCTCCGGCGGCGAACGCCAGCGGGTCCTGCTCGCACGGGCGCTGGCCCAGGACGCGTCCGTCCTCATGCTGGACGAACCGACCGCGAGCCTCGACGTCAACCACCAGGTCCGGACGCTCGAACTCGTCGCGGACCTCGTCAGCGAGGGCCGGACCGCCGTCGCCGCCATCCACGACCTCAACCTCGCGGCCCACTACTGCGACGAACTCGTCCTGCTGTCGGACGGGCGAGTCCTGGACGCCGGCGACCCCGAAGACGTGCTGACCGAGGAGAACCTCCAGACTGCCTTCGACGCCCGGGCGGCAGTGACCAGCCACCCAGTCACGGGGTCGACGTACGTGACCGCCCTGCCCGAACGGGACGGCGACCACGAGACGCGGGTCCACGTGGTCGCTGGCGGCGGCACCGGGTCGCGGCTGCTGTACCTGCTGGACGCCGCGGGCTACGACGTGTCCGCCGGCGCCCTCAGCGAGGGCGACGCCGACCTCCGGGCCGCGCTGCAACTCGGCCTGGACGTCGTCGAGACGCCGCCGTACGCGCCGGTCGACGACGCCGCCGAGCGTGAGGTGCGCGAGCGGGTCCGGGAGGCGGCCGTCACCGTGGTCGCCGACGTCGAGGTGGGGCCGGGCAACCTCCCGAACCTCCGGGCCGCCAGCGAGGCCGACCGCCTCGTGCTGGTCGAACAGCGGCCGTTCACCGAGCGCAACTACGCGGGCGACGACGGCTGGCAGGCCTACGAACCGCTCCGCGAGCACGGCCGAGTGGTCGACCCCGACGACGTCGTCGGGGCCGTCGAGTCGGTCCTCGCGGGCGATCCACCCCAGGTGACGGACGCCGTGGCGGACGTGGAGGACGGTTGACACCTCCTCTCGACGGCCCGCGTCGTGACCCCAACGGTAGCACCGAAGTCCTCGCTGGCCATTGGCCGACGGCATGGCCGTGAGCGTACGGGGCACGATCCGGGGCATGGGCACGCGGGCGACCCCGGCGTTCGCCGTCGGGGCGGTGCTGGCACCGCTGGCGGCGCTGGGGTACGCGGTCACCGTCGCGTCGGTCCAGCACCACACCTACGTCCACGTGATGGCCGGCGTGCTGTGGACCGGCATCGACCTGTTCATGGCGATGGTACTCGGGCCGGTGCTGGGCGGCCTCTCTGTGGAGGAGCGCGCCAGCGTCTTCGAGCGGTTCACGCCGAAGATGACGTTCCTGATGCCGACGCTTGCGACGGTGACCATCTTCGGCGGTATCACGCTCGCGCCGCGGGTGACGGCGTTCCCCCACGCGGACTTCTGGACGGCGCTGTTCGCGGTCGGCGCGACGGTTCCGCCGCTGTTGCTTGTGGGCTGGCAGTTCGACGCCTTCCGTGACAGACGGTGGTGGGCCGCATTCCCGATCGGCGCCGTCGGCACCGGCGGGCACCTCCTGTCGACGCTGCCCGACGCGGGGATGACTAGACCGATCTTCGTGGCGATCCTCGCCGTGATGGTCGTGCTGACGACCGTCGGCTTCGGCCTCCTGATGCCCGGCGAGGGAAGATCTACCTCGAGACCCGCTCGGCCGACCCCGACCGCGAGAAGATGCTCAGTCGTCTGCTGTTGCCGCCTCGCCGTCGGCCTCGTGGATCTTCTCGCCGCGGTTCAGTCGCTCGGCGATGCGGAACGTCTGCTCGGCCTCGCGGCGGGTCGGCGTGTGCGCCGAGAGGTACCGCGCGCCGGCCACGAGGAACACCCGCCTGCGGTCGGGGTCGTCCTGGTAGTCGAGCTGGTTGAACACCGCTTCGAGGTTCTGGTTGGGGTGGAACCCGGCGTCCTCGCGTAGCAGGACTTCACCGAGCGCAGACTTCAGCCGGTCCACGTCGCCACCCGACGCCAGGTACTCCGCGGTCAACCGGCCGGCGCGGTCGACCTCCTCGTCGCGTTCGACCTCGAAGGTCTCCTTGAGGTCCTCCACCACGGCGTCGGGGTCGCGGTCGCCCTCCGGATCCGGAATCGGTGCCGGCGGCGTGTTGAGGAACCGGTCGAGGTAGACGTTCATCGCGGCGTCGAAGACGCCGCGGTACACCTCCCAGGCGTCGGTGCGGCGGGCGGCGCCGTGGACGGCGTTGGCGTAGGTGAAGGTGTGGTGAACCGTGTTCCAGTCGCCGAACTCGTTGCTCGTGCCGAACTGGGCGATCCGCCGGGCCGCCGCGTAGGTGACGACTTCCGCGAGTTCCTCGGCGGTCGCGCCCGTCGCCACTGCGCCAGCGAGTTCGTCCACGATGGTGTGGGGGTCCTCGCCCAGCAACGTCTCCACGAAGTCCTCGGGTTCCTCCCAGGTCTCGCTCGCACCGGTCTCGACCAGCGAGGGCAGTTCCGTGCAGGTGTCGAAGAGTAGTTCCGCGACGTCGATGGGCTGGCGCCACGAGGAGTTCTCCTCGGCCCTGCTGGCCGCCGCGAGGCCTGGCACCAGCGTCGGGAGTACCTGCTCGGCGTACTCCCAGCCGAGGTGGTCCAGCGTCTCGAAGGCCGTGTTGATAAAGTCCAGTCGGTGTCCGGTGTCGAGATAGAGGTGGTCGGTCGCCGCGCCGAACAGCATCGCCGCGACCTCGGACTCGTCCAGTCCCGAGCGGATGGCCGCCCGGAGGACACGCTCGGCGCCGTCGCTGTCCCGGACCTCGACGTTCTCCCGGAACCAGTCGTTCAGGCGCTCTGGGGAGACGTCGGTGGCCTGCAGGGGCTTCTGCTCGAAAAAGGGCGGTTCGCCGCTCACGTTGCTCGCCACCTCGGTCAGCCCGGTGTACAGCGCCCGCCGGCGGTCCTCGGGACGGACGTCCTCGACGAGGTTGGCCATCACGCCGAGCGTGGTCAGGCCGCGACCCCACCCGTCCTCGCGGTACTCGGTGCCGAACTCGACGCCCACCCGGAGCGGGCCGGTGTAGTCGACGCCGGCGTCTTCGAGTCCGACGACGGACTTGGCGACAACCAGCGAGAGGTTCTCCTGCAGGCCCGTCTCCAGGCGTCCGGTCCAGTGCTCGACGGGGTCGCGGTCCCGGTCGGGGTAGGGATCGACGTACACGTCGCCGTCCCGCACTTCGACGGGATAGCTCGGCACGTCGTCGGCGAACGGATCGAAGGTGTCCCCGCAGGACAACTCGAAGCGCGCGTGGTGCCAGTGACAGGTGAGGATGCCGTCGTCGACGGTGCCGTCCATCAGCGGGAACCCCATATGCGGACAGCGGTTGTCCACCGCGTGGAACTCCCCTTCGTGGTAGAACACCGCGACGTGGCGGCCGTCCGCACGGACGAGTTTCCGGCCCGCCTCGCGGACCTCCTCGGCGTCCCCGACCCTGACGTAGCCCGAATCGTCGGTCGTTGCCATACCACACCGTTTCGACCAGTGCACCAAAACGGTTCCCGGAAGAACGTTTTTGTAACACGTATTATATTTCTGGCCGTTGCCCGACGCGCCGTCGGTCCCACGACCGGGCGGAGAACGGATCCGCCCTCAGCCTCGGCGTAACCATAAATTTCTGATCCATGGGATCTAGCAAACTAATGAAGGTTGAAAAGAACTAAGCACCTACACTTTCAGTGTGGGAGTATGCATCGGCGTGATGTACTACGTGCCACAGGGGTGGCAGCGACGTTATCGGTCGCTGGGTGCCTGGGGTACACGATCGAATCGGAAGACGACGTCCAGCAGCGGAAAGCCCGGATCGACGAACTCGAGTCGGAGGTCGGCGACCTGGAGTCCCAGGTCGAGACGAAGGACTCGACGATCGAAGACCTCGAGGCGGAGGTCGAACAGAAGCAGTCGGAAATCGAGGACCTGGAAGCCAGCATCGAGGAGAAAGACGGCGAGATCGACTCCCTTGAGTCGGACCTGGAGACCGAGCAGAAGGAGCTGATCTCGAAACTGTACGAACTCGGCGAGAGTCACCGCCAGCGGGCGTTCAAGAACTGGCAGGACGGCGGCGACCTGTACGACCAGGGAGATTACTCCGGGGCTTCCAACGAGTGGGGGCTGGCGGCCGGCCAGTACATCGACGCCACCGAGGTGTTCGCGGAGGCCGCTTCGATCGCCAGCGACCAGGGCCGGTCGGAGGTCGCCGACATGATCGAGAGTTCGAAAAACCGGGTCCAGACGTCGGCGACGGCCGCCCACCAGTTCTCCCTCGCCAGTTACTACTACAGCCACGACAACGAGAGCCAGGGCGACAAGCACCTGCAGGAGGGCAACTCCGCGCTCGAGGAACTGGACCAGTACACCCTCTACGATCCCTCCGAGATCGATTCGTCCCTGGGGCTGTAGGTTCGCGGGACCTTCACCGACGGTCGAACGGCCCGAATCGACGTCCAGAGCCACGGACCCGCCACAGGGGTCGACGGAGGGCTGCACGGACGTCGCCGCCGGCCTGATCGCACTCCCTAGAGGTCCGCCAGTATCTCCTCGGCGTGCCCTTCGGGGTCCACGCCCTCGTACACCCGCTCTATCCGGCCCTCTTCGTCGATCACGAAGGTGTTCCGGTCGGCCGCAGTGACGGCCACGTCGCCCACCAGGTCCGTGCTGAACGAGTCGTAGGCCTCACAGACCCCGCCCTCCTCGTCCGACAGCAGGGTGATGGGGAGGTCGTACTTCTCCACGAACTCCGCGAGTGCGTCGACGGTGTCGTTGCTGACCCCGAGGACGGGAACTCCCCGCTGTTCGAACTCCGCCCACGCGTCCCGGAACCCACAAGCCTCGGTCGTACACCCGGGAGTGTCGGCGCGGGGGTAGAAGTACAGGACGACAGTCTGGCCGCGGAAGTCCGCCAGGGCGACCGTCTCGCCGTGCTGGTCGGGCAGTTCGAACGTCGGCGCCTCCTCGCCCGGTTCGAGCATACGACGGGATTCGGCCGGGCGGCCCAAACCGGTTCCGGTCGCGCTAATCGCCGTAGAAGGCGTCCCCGTGGTCGTCGCGCCAGGCGAACGCGAACAGTCGCCGCGCCGGGACGCGGGCCAGTCCGTCGCCCTCGGCGCTCTCGCCGGTCGCGCCGTCCCAGGTCGTTCCGTCGGCACGGAACCGCCCGGGGTCGTCCGTGGGTTCGAACTCTCGGTCGGCGGCCTCGAAGGCGTGGATGCCGTCGGGGGTCACGAACACCGCCACGTCCAGGCCGCCGACCGTCGCGTGGACGACCCCGCCCGCCGCTTCGACGCGGTCGTAGGGGAACCCCAGGGCGTCCTCGCCGACCTCGACGCCGAGGACGACCGCCTTGGGGTCGAGGTCCTCGCGGTCCCACTCGCGGGACCCCTCTCCCCGGTGGGCGGCCAGGCCGAAGCCGTCGCTCTCGAAGTACTCGCGGTACGGGTCGTCGTCGTACTCGACGGGTGCGGGGTCGTCGTCGTCGTCGCTGGCGGCCTCGCTCTCGCCGCCGGGCGGCGCCAGCACCTCGCCGTCGGGGTGCTCGTCGGCGAACCGCCGGTAGGAAACGACGACGGCCGGAACGACGGGCAGTTCCACACCCGCCAGCGGTCCCGAGATGGCCTCACCCATCGATTGCTTCCACTCGGACTCGGTCTCGCGATCGTACATCACGAGGTCGTCGTCGGCGAGTTTGCCGGACACCCCGAAGGTCAGCGTCCGGCCGTCCGCCGTCCGCTCGTAGACGACCGCGCTCCCGCAGAGCGGACACCACGTGATCGCGACCGGTCGACCGTCGAACCGGTCGTTGACGATCTCGTGGTAGTTCAGGTAGCGCAAGGGGTAGGCCCTGGCGCCGTCGCCGGTCTCGACGACGATCACCCGGTCGCCCGGGTCGCCGTCGTACTCCCGGCGGAACGACGGGTCGTCGACGCTGGGGATGGCGTCGCGAGGAACGACCTGTCTGACGTCCATGCGTGGCGGTTCCGCCAGGAGCCTGAAAAAGCCGTCGCGGTAGGGTGTCTGGATCGGCTAACTGACGCGCCGTCGAGCGCAACCGGAAAATCGAACGCGACCGACGGCCAGGGGGATCTACAAGCGGGGGTGGATCAGTCCTCGCCCTCGTCGAACGCGATGTCGACGGCCACGTCCTCGTCGAACTCCTCGTCGTCGACCTCGAGGTCGTCGAGCATCTCTTCGAGGTTGTCGTACTCGGCGACTTCGCCGAGCAACTCCTCGATCTCCTCTTCGACGCCCTCCTCGGTCACGATCCGGCCCCCGTCCACGTTCGTCTCGGCCGACCGCTCGTGCTCCGAACCATGACCGGTAGTTTCCGGTCATCCAGCAAAAGTCTGATTGCCGAGCAGTTACCCCCACTTAAATGAACAGCACTGTGTCAGGTTCTGGCCGCGACTGCACTCGCCGTCGATTCCCGGCCGTCGACCGGATTTGCGGCACTATCTGACCCACTGGCGGATCCGGCCCCGGCGGAGCGTTTTAGTATCGACGGACACATCGTACGGACGATGGCCGAACTGGACGTGTATCCACCGGACGAACGCGAGTGCACCCGTTGTGGTCGCCGTGACGTCCGGGACGGAGAAACCGGCCACTGGCGCATCGTCACCGAGGACGGCGAGAAACTGGCCGGCGACCCATTCTGCGTCCACGAGTGGGACGTGACCGGCAACTACAACCCGTTCGACCCGGGTGACTGACCGTCGTCGGCCGGTCGACCCGCTACATGACACCCTATCAATAACATGATTTATTATGTTATAGTACGGGTAGTCGGGTATGGGTAGCCGATGTAAACTCTGCGGGACCCCCGTCGACAGTGGTCGAGAGAGCGCCCGGTGTCGCTGTGGCCACCACCTGCACGCCGACTGCCGGCACGATCACGAGCGCACCTGTCCACGCTCGCCGGGCGAGGGATGGGTCGGGACCCAGGAGTTCTGACCGGGAACGGAACCGATTTGACCGACGCGACGGGAGTCCCGACCATGCCGACGGTGTACGTCACGGCGCCACGGGACGCTGCCGAGGACCTGGCGCGGACGCTCGTGGAGGAACGACTCGCGGCCTGCGTCAACCGCGTGGACTGCCGCTCGACCTACCGCTGGGACGGCGAGATCCACGAGGACGACGAGGAGATCCTGTTCGTCAAGACCACCGACGACGCTTATGACAGCCTCGTCGAGCGCGTCGTCGACTTCCACCCCTACGACGTGCCCTGCGTCGAACGCCTCGACGAGTCGGACGTTTTGGCGGAGTACGCACAGTGGGTCGACGACGAAGTCGAAGCCTGACGAGGGACCCGTCCGGCCGGACTGGTCGTCCTATATTAATATATGTGCATATATTCATATATCTTCCTGCCGGACCAGTTCGAGCGCCTCCAGTAGGCCGTCGGCGTGGACCCCCTCGGTGACTTCGTCGGCGGCATTCCTGGCGGTCTCGTCGGCGTTCGCGACGGCGAACGACCGGCCGGCGACCCCGAACGTCGGGGCGTCGTTCTCGGAGTCTCCGACCGCGACGAACGACCGGGGGTCCAGGCCGAGCAGGTCCGCCACCTCGCGTAGCCCGGCGGCCTTGTCGACGTCCGGCGAGACGACGTGGTAGGCGTAGCCCGTGTCGACCACCGTCATGCCGTGCTCTGCGGCGATCTCGCGGAGCGGTTCCTCGGGTGCGTCGTGGCTGACGGCTACCTCCGTCTCGCGCCACCGGTTGACCGTGTCCGCCGGCCCCCACCCGAGGTCGTAGCCAGCGTCCTCGTAGTCGGCCGCGACGGCCCTGGCGGCCTCGGGGTCGCCCGCGTACCGGACCGTCTCCTCGGCCAGGACGACGCCGCCGTTCTCGGCCACGACCGTCTCGGGGATGCCGACGAACCCGCAGAGTCCGACAGGGTAGGGGAAGGCCTTCCCCGTGGCGACGACGACGGTGCCCGGCCACTCGTAGAGCGCGTCCATCGCCCGGGGGTCGACGCTTCGCGCCCTGGCCCCCGCGTCGGGGCGGGTCAGCGTCCCGTCGACGTCGACGACCAGCGGTGGCGCGTCCATCCTGCCACCGTCCGTCTGCGCGTCGGCGTGGTCACCGTCGGACCATCCCTCGCCGCGGTTCCCCTCCGACGCCGGGCGCTGGCCGGGACCGCCGTTGGCCTTCGGCATGGCAACCGTTCCGGTCGCCGCCCACTTATGCTACCTGAACCCGGCTACCGCCGCTCACGCGAGCGCGGTCACCGACCAGAGCACGACCATTCCCACCGCCAGCGTCAGCGGGACGCTCTCGGTGCGCCAGGCGACGACGGCGGCGACCGACGCGGCCAGCAGTTCCGCCGGGTCGAACGCCAGGTGGAGCGACGGCGACGCCGACAGCGTCACCACCGAGTCGACGACCAGCGCCGCCAGCACCGCCGCGGGGACGAACCGCAACACCCCCGCGACCACCGGCGACACCTCGTCCAGCCACCCGAACAACTGGACGAACGACAGTTTGATGGCGAAGGTGCCGACGCCCGCCACCAGGATTAGCAACCACAGCGTCACGGCGTCGTACTCGGTCACTGGTCGCCACCTCCCGCCGAGTCGCCCGTCCCCGACTCGCGTGGGCCGGCCCTGGATTCGGTTGCCTCGCCGCCGGTGGCGTCGTCGCTGGTGCGCCCTTCGCGGTCGTCTTTGGGGAAGCTACCGGCCCGGACTTCGGTGGCGACGCCAGCCGCGATGCCAAGCGTCGCGGCGGTCACCAGCCCCAGGTTGAACGGCAAGACGGCCGCGACCACGGCAGTCCCGCCGGCCACCACCGCCGCGGTCGCCGTGGGCCGGTCCTCGACGGCCGGGAACAAAAGCGCCATGAACATCAGCGGGACGGCGAACTCCAGGGACAGTTCCGACGGGACCGTCTTCCCCAGCAACGCGCCGGCGACCGTGGTCGACATCCAGACGACCCACACCGGCGTCGCGGCCCCGAAGTAGTACCAGGCCCGACTGCGCTCGTCGGGCGCCGTCTCCCGGAACTCGACGACCGACAGCGCGTAGGCGTGGTCGGTCATGCCGTAGGCGCCCAGCCACTTCGTCGGCAACGAGAACCGCCGGAAGTACGGCGCCAACGACGCGCTGTACATCAGGTACCGCAGGTTGACGACCAGCGCGGTCGCCGCCGCGACGGCGAACGGCGCGCCCCGGCCGACGAGTTCGATCAGCGCGAGTTGTGCCGCACCGGTGAACAGCAACAGCGACATCCCGACCGCCTGTAGCGGCGTGACCCCGACGTTCACCGCGGTCACGCCGACGACGAGGCCGAACGGCGCGACGCCGAGCAGGAACGGCGCCACCGCTCGCGCGCCGTCCCGGAAGTCAGACCGTCCGTCCGCGGGCATTCGACGCTACGGAGGCACGTCGCGGGGAAAAAGGAACCGACCCGCCGGGGGTTTGCCGGAATCCGGTCGGCCGACGCGTCCGGCGTTCGCCGGAACCGCTCACTCGTAGCCGATGCCGGCGGTGTAGTGATCCAGAAGCAGGATCAACCCGCCGCCGACGGCGGCGACCACGACCGCGCCGCCGACGGTCGCCGGGTCGGCCAGGGCGAGGGCGTCGACCACCGCGCCGGGGTCG
Source organism: Halobacteriales archaeon QS_1_68_20 (assembly GCA_003021085.1). GTDB lineage: Archaea > Halobacteriota > Halobacteria > Halobacteriales > PXRE01 > PXRE01. The sequence goes on from PXRE01000008.1 coordinate 20,471, forward strand.
ACGTCTGCGATCCCGGCACGGAACGCCCCGAGGTCCGCCCCGGCCCCGCTGGCAACCTTTCGAAGCGGCAACCTGAGGGCGCCGACCATGAGGCCGACGAGGAACGTCAGCGTCGCCGGCCGGTTGCGCTCCAGGGCCCACTCGACGATGCGGGCGACGGTGAGGATGCCGATGGCCGCGCCCACGGCGAAGGTCCCGACCACGAGGCCGGGTTCGACCACGCGGTCGAGGCTTCCCCCCGTCACGACGGACCCCAGAGCGTCGAGGAACTCGTTGAGCGTCTCCGCGAGGTACTCCAGCTGGCCGAACACCAGCAGGATGAACGACCCGGAGACCCCCGGCAGGATCATCGCGCTGATGGCCACCATCCCCGCCACGAAGACGATGGGCAGGGCGTGGCCGACGCCGGCGCTGAACTCCCCGACCAGCACGAACGCGAGGACGACGCCTGCGATGCCCGTGACGATCCGACCGGGCGTGTCCAGGGCGACGTGGTCAGACAGTGCGACCGCCGACGCGGCGATCAACCCGAAGAAGAACGCGAACGTCAGCACCGTCAGTTCGTCCAGGGCGAACTCCAGCACGCGTGAGATGGTGGCGACGCCGGTGAGGACGCCCGTCCCCAGCACCAGCAGGAAGGGGACGTCCATCTCCACGAGGCCGTCTCGGAGCGTCCCGACACGGTCGTCGGCAGTGTGAACCTCCCGGAGGAGTCGCGGGTCCAGCGAGGCGATGGCGCGGACCAGCCGGTCGTAGATGCCCGTCACGAGGGCGATGGTCCCCCCGGAGACGCCGGGGACGGCGTCGGCCGTCCCCATGGCGACCCCCTTCAGGTAGACCACCGCCCAGGCGGGCACCGCGGTCGCGCCGCCGGTCGTCGCGGCGGCCTCGCCGTCGTCAGTCATTCCGGACGTCGAGCAGGACGCCCGCCATCACGAACGCGACGAGTCCGGCCCGGGTCACGGGGTCGGCCGGCGGCCCGGTCGGGGCGTCGTCACTCCCACCGGCCCCGCCGCCGGACGCGGGACCGACGGGGCCGAGACTGCTGTCGTCGTCGGTCTCGTTGCCCGTGTCGGTCTCGTTACCGGTGTCGGTCCCGTTGCCGGTCTCGGTCCCGTTGCCGGTCTCGGTCTCGTTGCCCGTGTCGGTCTCGTTACCGTCCGGGAACTCGAGCAGCTGCTGTTCCTCCAGTTCGACCTGGACGACCTCCTGGCTCTCGCCGATGACCTGGGCCTCGGTCACGTTGGCCTGGTCGCGGTGGGCGTAGACGCCGGACTCGTTGGTGGTCGTCGGCGTCGAGAACGTGTACGGCCCGGTGGCCCGGACGCTGACGTTCGTGTAGCCGTCCTCGGGGCCCCACTGCTCGTACCCGGTCGTCGAGTACGGCAAGGTCATGTTGAACTTGCCGTCCGGACCCGTCTCGACCTGCTGGTGGTAGATGAACGTCTCGTTGGCCGTCAGCATCCGCATCTCGACGCTAGCGGTGATGGTCGTGTTCGGCGGCCCCTGGCCCTGGACCGCTGCACCGTCGACCCGCTCGAACACCTTCACCCACTGGGGGTTCTGCAGGAACTGCCCCTGGGAGACGTTCAGCCCCCGGGTCTTCTGGATGACGCTGTTGACGAACGCCCGCGACTCGACGGCACTGGACTCGCTGACCTTGACGAGTCGGTACTGCTCCAGCGCGGGAACCCGCTCCTGCGGGTTGTTCCCGAACCCGCCGAGCTGGGCGGTACTGTCGTTCTGGAGGTACGCCTCGGCCTCCGCCATCGTCTGGAACTGCTTGACGACCGGCCCGTCCTGGGGCGTCGTCCGGATCTGGATCGACTCGCCGTCCGCGTTCTGGGCCTGGCTGCTCTCCCAGTCGAGGACGACCGGCTTGGCCTCAACGGCGCTCCCGTGGAACTTGTACAGCCGCACCATCAAGCTCTCGTAGTAGCGCTGTTTCTTCGGCTGGGTCACCGGGAACAGGCCGCCGCGGGGCGACTGCTGGTAGATCGGGTCGCCCAGGACGTCCGACTGGTTGACGTCGTCGTGGAAGACGATGGGTGCCGTGAACTTGGCGTCCTGGCTGGCGTCGGCGTTGACCATCTTCCAGTCGACGACGACGTACTTGGTGTTGGCGCCCTCCTCGCTCTGGCTGGCGAGGACGTCCTCGGCGGCGTCCTCGCTCGGCGCCAGGAGGTAGTTGGCGGCCCCGGCGGCGTTCTCCTGGAACGGGTTGGCGTTCGGGATGCGCTCGCCGCGGACCGTGATCCAGTGGCCGTAGTCCCACCACGACATCACGCCGTAGGTGCCCTCGCCGTAGTTGTAGTCACCGTCCGGCGGGTAGTCGTGGGTACCGTACATCTCCATGGGGTCGCCGGCACCCCCGTAGGTCCCCTCTTTGGGCGTGTTGTCCTGCAGCCAGGTGAGGGTGCCGTTCCACTTGGTCACGTCGCCCGGCGCGGTGCTGTTGCCGACGTCCATGGCCGTGTCCGTCGTGATCTGTTGCTGGCCGGACTGTCCGATCTGGACGGGGACGACCAGTCCCCAGAGGACGACCAGCAACGTCAGCATCAGCACCATGACCTGGTAGGGTTCGATCTCCGTCCGCAGGTCGCCGCTCCGGTCGACGATCCGGAGCAGGAGCATCACCCTGCCGACCAGGTAGGCGTTCAGCGCCACGACGACCAGCGCCAGGTAGTAGTTGAACCGGACCTGGGTGAACGCCGCCGCGACGATGAACAGCGCCCAGACGGTGACGAACATCTTGTCGGCGTCGTGGTCACCACGGAGCAACAGCCCCGCGACGACGCCGCCGACGACGAACGTCTCGTAGATCACCGCTTCGACGGCGAACGGGAGCAGGTCGGCCAGGACGTCGCCGACGCCGAACAGCCAGACCGCGCCGACGACGATCACGCCGCCGACGAACGCGAAGACGTCCCTGCGGTCCGCGCCGCGCAGGATCGGCGTCCCGACCAGCGCGATCAGCCCCAGCAGGGCAGTGTAGAACATCGCGCCGTACTCCCGCTCGATGACCCCCCGCATCTCGATGCCGAACCGGGGGTCGATCTGGCTCAGGAACGGCCGCGCCTCGCCGATGGTTCGGGTCTCTGCGCCCGCGCTGAAGCCGACGAACCGCTGGAAGTTGTTCTGGATCGTGCCGAACAGGTCCGGCAGGAGCACCGCCACGAGGCCGAGGCCGACCACGACGACCCCGAACACGGAGGCGGGGTAGGCCCGCCGGGGGAGGTCCCGGTCGTCCCACTCGCGGGCGAGCCACGCGAGGGCGACGCAGGCCCCGGCCACGCCGAACGCGACCAGCGGCTGCAGGAGGCCGAACGAGGTGGGTGAGAAGTCGATGGCGTTCAGCGATCCCAGCGTGAGGACGCCCGTGACGCCCATGCTGACCGCGCCCGCGAACGCCACCGGTTCGGGGCTGTCGCCGGCGAGGTAGTTCGCCGCGATCTTGAGGACGAAGAAGACCCCGAGGATGGCGATCAGCAGGATCGCCGGCGGCCACGTCCAGACGTACAGTGCGACCGCGACCCCCGCGATGGCGCTCCACCCGACCGGGCGGCGAAGCGCCGCCAGGTCACGGTCGACGACGAGTTCGTAGACCGGCTTCTCCCGCTCGACGACGGCCAGCGCGACCATCACGGCGAGGACGGCCACGGTCTGGAAGAACACCTCCGCAGCGTGGTGGTCGGCGAACCCGACCAGCGAGTACTGCAGGATGGTCCCGGGTAACAGCGCCAGCACGAGCGCGCCGAACAGGCCGCCGACGCGCCCGCCCAGGCGCTTGCCGATGAAGTACGCCGGGATGGCGACCAGCGCGCCGAACACCGCCGGCGCGAACGCCAGCGTCTTGGCGATCAGTTCGGGGCTCGGGTCGCCGAGGCCGATGATCAGTGCCGCCGTCGCGACGATCTGGTCGAACAGCGTCCCGAACTGGTCGACCGAGGTCCCGTAGGGGAAGTGCGTCCACGGGTCGAACGGCATCGTCGCCGGCCAGTTCTCGACGACGTAGGTGGTCTCTCGCAGGTGGTACCAGGGGTCGTTGCCACGGAACGTCACTCCGCCGTCGCTGACGAACCGGTCCCACGACCGGGCACGGACCCAGAACATGAATCCGATCAGGACGGCCAGAACCGGTATCTCGTACCGGCTCACCAGCAGCCACAGCGGGTTGTCCGTGGGCTGCTTCTCGTCGGAGGACTCGCTCATTGGCGTGGAAAAGCACCATTCCAGAGATAAGCCTTGTCATCTGCGTCAATCCGGAGCCGTCGACCGGTCAGATCGGCAACGTGATGCCCAGATCTTCGAGGACGCTCCGGACCGTCACCCGGAATCGACCGCTGGCCGCGAGCAACACGGCGAAGTACACGACGCCGCCGACGCCCAGTAACACGCCGAGGTCGAACCACGACCGGACCGCGACGACCGTGTGCACGAGCGAGACGGCGACGAACATCACCGCACCCGCGGCCACCTGTTCGAGCAGTGCCCGGGGGAGCAACGACACCTCCGGGACCGCGCGCTTGACGAGCGCGGCGGTCGCGAGGTACTGCAGGCTCTCGGCGAGGACGGTGGCGACGACGACGCCGACGACGCCCACCCGGAGGACGAGCCACACCCCGACGACGACGTTGAACGCGAGGGTGACCGCCGCGATCCAGAGGTTGAGGTTCGGCCGGTCGAGGCCCCCGAGCGTCCGCGAGAGCGGCGCCCGTTGGGTCCGCAGGATCTGGTACAGCGCCAGGCCGATCAACAGCGTCGCGGCCGCCGCGTACTCGCCGCCGTAGACCGTCACGACGATGGGGCGGGCGATTGCCAGCGCGCCGAAGAAGATGGGCACGGACAGCAGACTGGCGAACGACAGCGTGTTCGTCACGTCCCCGGCGACCGCTTCACCCCGACTGTGGCTGTGGCTGACCCTGGCCATCAGTCCCTCCGCAGCCACCGCCGCGACGAACATCGCCGGCATCGTCAACTGCGCGGCGACCACGTACAGGCCGACCGCGCCGGGCGCCAGGAGCAGTCCCAGGATCACCCGGTCGAAGTCGGCGTAGGCCTTCCCGAGGAACGTCTGGGGGATGCTGTAACGGGCGAACCGCCAGACGCTGGCCACGGTCTCCCGGTCCGGGAAGGTGGGGCGGGTGCCCAGCAGCCACCACATGACTGGGACCATCGTCAGGGTTGCGGCGCTCAACCCGTAGGCCATCCCCGCGGCTCCGAACCCGGCGAGCACGAATCCCACCTGCAACGGGAGCGTCAGGTACGAGCGGACCGCGTCGGCCCAGGTCGCGGCTCCGACCTTCCCCCGGGCCTTGACGAGTTTGTCCAGCGGTTCGAACAGGCCGACGGCGATCAGGAGCACCGCGAACAACAGCGGCGCAGACGGGAGGCCGGTGTACGAGCGCAACCAGTCGGCGGCGGCGACGGCGACTGCCGACGCGAGCAGTGCCCACGCCAGCGACGCCAGCAGTTGCGTGCCCAGGATTTCGCTCCGGTCCGCGTCGGCCTCCGAGAACCGTTTCTTGCCGGCCTTCGAGACGCCGGCCAGCGGCCGGTCAGACAGTTTGACCACCGAGAACAGGAGGTAGAACCCCCCGAACGCGACCGGCCCCAGGTACCGCGCGAAGAAGATGCTCCCCGCGAACCCGGCGGCCGCCATCAGGAACTTCGCCACCGTCGCCTTCGCCGTCTCTCCGCCGAGACTCACGTCCGCGGCGGTCGTTTCGTCGTCACCGTCTGGTCCCGACCCCTCGTCCCCGGCGGCCTGCCCGTCGCCGGTCGAGTCGTCACTCGACATACCCGAGTTCGCGGAGGCGGTCGACGGCCACGTCGACCTCCTCGTCGTCGCCGTCCGCCCGCTCCCAGTGCTCGTCTACCCAGTCGACCACGTCGTAGACCGACGACGGCAGGGAGTCGGTCGTCGCGGTGGCGTATGCACGCCAGGAGTGAGTCGCGGGCGTCTCGTCGCCGTCAGGCGGGTAGAACGTCGTCCGCATCCCGTGGTCGCTCAGGATCAGCAACTCGTCGTCCTCGCCGAGCGCGTCGACGAGTTCCTCGACGAACCCGTTGACGCGGCCGTACACGTGCCCGAGCGCCTCCTCGTCGCCTGCGTAGGCGTGGCCGGCGGAGTCCAGCGCGTGGACGTGGACGCCCGCCAGCGACACGTCGTGTTCCAGCATCTCGCGGGCCCACCCGAACTGCTCGGCGGCCAGGCCGAGCAGTCGTCGGTCGAACTCACTACGCGAGAGGTCTTCGCTAGCGGCGGCCATCAGGTCCCACGCGCGCTGGAGGTCCCGGCCGTCGGTCACCCCCGGCCAGTTCCGGACGACCGCGCCCTCGCGGTCGAAGGTGGTCTCGGCGTCTGTGCTGGCGAGTCGTTCGCGCTGGCCCGTCGTCCGGCGGACGAGTCGCCCCAGCGTTCCCCGAACGTCCTCGTCGAGTCGCCCGGTGACCTTCGACCCGAGTTCGAGCAGCGGGTTCTCCCACTCACTCGTTCCCGAGCCCGTGACGCCGTGCTCGGGCGGTTCCAGGCCCGTCGCCACGGTCGCCCACACCTCCGGCGTGAACGGTTCGTCCTTCGAGTACGCGTACGTCTCGATTTCGGCGCTGGACTCCAGAACCAGGCCGTCCGTCTCCGGAGCGAAGTACTCGACGAGACCGGCGTCCAGCGCGTCCAGCGCGAGGACGACGAGAGTCATGGCTCGGCCTCCAGCGATCGTCGGCCACGCGCTGACGGCGACTCCGGTACGACGGTCATGCGTACCCCAGGTCTTCGAGGTGCTTCCTGGTCCGCTCGTCGATCTCGACGTCCTCGTCGCCGGTCTCCTTCCAGGCGACCGACTCCCGGAGCGCGGCGAGGCGTTCCCGGCCGTCCTCGGCGTGGAACCGCTCGTCGCTGGCCGCTTCGTCGCTGGCCGCTTCGTCGTCCTCGCGCTCGGGGAGTTCGCCCTGCTCGACGAACCCCTCCTCGAAGTCCTCGAAGCCGTAGTAGTCGCCCTCGACGTATCCTGAGAGGCGGTCGTGGAGGAACTCGACGTCGTCGTAGCCGGCGTTGACGACGGAGTTGTAGTTGACCGTCGTGATGCCGTGGTACTCAGTGAGGAACTGGCCGCCGTCGTCGAGGTCGTGGAGGGGGCGGCCCCGGGAGTCCACGTCGACGCCCGCGAGGTCCGCGACGGTCGCGTGCACGTCGAGGATGCTCGCGGTCGCGTCGACGGCGTCGTCGGCGAACGTGTCGTCGGCCGACCACGCGGCCAGCGGGACGTTCGTCAACTGGGGATACAGGCCGTACATGTGCTCGTAGGCGCCGTGTTCCCCGAGCATCTCGCCGTGGTCGGAGACGGTCAGGACCACGTCGAAGTCCGACCTGAGTTCCGCGAACAGTTCCCTGGAGCGGTCCGAGAGGTACTCGACGCAGGAGTCGTAGGCCTTCCGGATGGCCTCGTCGTCGTAGGACTCCCCACCGATCTTCGCCCGAAGGCCGTCGACCTCCGGTTGTTCGACCCGCCTGTAGGGTTCCGGCGGATCGTAGGGCGTGTGAGCCTCCATCAGGTTGACGAAGAGGAACTCACCCTCGTCGGCGAAGTCCGTCCCCTCCACGTAGTCGATGGCCTCGGAGACGCCGTCGTCCTCGGTGTTCGGGCCGACGCCGAGGTCCCGCATCTTCAGCAGGAGGCCGCGCTTGAGCGACGGGACAGTGTCGCAGTCCTCCGTGACGCACCTGTAGACGGCCTTGAAGTACCGCTGTGGCCCCTCGTCGCGGGTCTCCGAGATGAACACGTCCCAGTCGAAGACGTCGCCCTGCACGGATTCCACCCGCCAGTTGCCCTCGAACTCGTCGAACCCTCGGTCGAACGAAAGGTTCTTCGAGATGTTGATGTTGCAACTGAACGCCCGGGTCCGGTAGCCCGCGGCCGACAACGACTCCGCGATGGAGGGTGCATCGCAGTCGAACCGCTGGGATTCGGCGTGGACGCCGAGTTCGCTCCCGTACTTGCCCGTGAACAGCGAGGCGTGCGCAGGGACCGTCCAGTGGCTGGTCGACCACGCGTTCTCGAAGCGGGTCCCCGGTAGCCAGTCGAAGTGGTCGTCGAAGGCGTCCTTCCGGAGCGTGTCCATCACCACGATAGCGACGTTTTTCACGTGTAATCACCCGTACCTGATCCGGTCGACGGCGTCCCAGAAGCCCCGTCGCCACAGCCAGTCGTTGACCCTGGCCAGGACGCCGTCGGGTTCGATGATCTCCTCGTACCGTTGGGGGTACTCGGCCTGTAAACGCTTTTCCGTTTTGGCGTCGACGTCCGCCCGCGTCCGGTCGGGGTGGCGCATCAGCATCCGTTCGTCGTACCGGCAGGTGCCCTCCACGTCACGTTCGACCCGCCACCCGAACTCGGTGTCGTCGCGCCATCCGGCGTAGTCCGACCGGAACCCGCCGACCGACTGCACGGCCTCGCGGTCGAACGCCAGGTTACAGCCCACGTACTTGCGGGTCCCGTCGTAGGTGCGGCCGCCCCTGATCGGCCCCTCCAGCAGGACCAGCGAGTCCTCCGCCATGAACGCCGATTCGATGGCCTCGACCCAGCTCTCGGGAGGTTCACAGTCGTCGTCGGTCAGGGCGACCACCGGCGTCGACGCTCGCTCGATGCCGGCGTTGCGGGCCTCGCAGATGTCCAATTCGGCGTCGTCGACCACCAGCACCTCGAAGTCGGCGACCGTCTGGTCGGCGAGGCACTTCACGACCTCCTCGTGGGAGTTGGCCGGGATGGTCGGAATCACCACGGACAACGCTGGGTCCTCGGCCTGGATCGGACGGTGGATCGGCACGGTTACTCCTCCAGGGCGTCGCGGACGACGTCCCGCAGGTCAGACTCGAAGGTCTCGGCGCTGTACCGCTCGGCGACGTCCTGGATCTCCTCGGCGTCGAAGTCGTCGGGGTCGAACGCGCGGACCGTCTCCCGGATGGACTCGACCGTCGGTTCGAACCGCAAGCCCGTTACGCCCTCCTGGACCTGGTAGCGGGTGAACCCCTCGTTGACGCCGAGCAGGGGCTTGCCCGCCGACAGTGCCTCCGCGCCGACCAGGCCGAAGTCCTCCTGCTTTGGGGCGTAGACGACGGCGGTGGCCCGCGCGACCAGTGACTCCACGCCCTCCACGTAACCCCGGACCTCGACGTTGCCGTGGCCGGCCGCGAGGCGTTCGATTTTCTCGCGCTGCTCGCCGTCGCCGGCGACCACCAGTCGCTCGTCGAGGCCGGCGAACGCCTCCACGATCATCGGGATGCGCTTCTCGGGCGCCAGCCGTGACCACGTGACGAAGTAGCCGTCGTCGCCTTCCGACCGCCAGTCGCCGGTGACCGGCGGGTAGACCACCTCGGCGTCGCGGTCGTAGTACCGCCGGACGCGGTCCCGGACGAGTTCGCTGTTGGCGACGAACGTGTCCACGTAGTCGTTGGCCTCCTTGTCGAGCGCCCGCCAGCCCTTCGCGTACAGTTTCGCCAGGAAGCCCACCAGCGGATAGTCCAGCGCTTCCATGCGGTCCCCGACGGTCTGGTCGGTCGTCGGGACGTAGTACTTGCTCAGCGGCGCACTCTCCAGCACGACGTCGTACTCGGTCAGTTCCGGGTGGGCGTCCGTCAGGTCGATGGCCACGTTCAGCGTCTCCAGGGGGTTCAGCCCCTCGTTCTTCCAGGCCAACAGGTGTCGCGACAGCCCCCGGGCGTACTTGTCGTTCCGGATCGGGATCACCCGAACGTCGTCCGGGAGGTCCGTCTCGGGGTAGACGTACGTCGTGTAGATAGGGGCGTCCAGCGCCCTGGCGGCCTCCAGCGCGAAAATCTCTCCGCCGCCGATTCCCGGGAACCGGTCGTGGAGGATGGCGACGGACGCGCCCGCGAGCGGGTCGTCGGCTGACATGAAGCGGTGTTCGTCCGGCTAAACCCGGGCCGCACGTAAATACGTCTCGGCACCGACTGTGCGTATTCCGGTAGGGCTGATCCGGTGTTTCGACCGCCCTCGAAAGCCCCCCGCGCTCAGGACTCCGGGGTTCGCTGCGCTCCACGGCCGCCGTCGGAGCAAGCTCCGACGAGCCCTCGTTCGCGTCGCTCACGAGGACTCCGGCCTGCGGTGCTTGCGTCACCCGGGAGCCGCCGAGCGCCCGGCCCCTTTCAGTCCCGCCCGCGTCGGAGGTGCCGGGCACCTTCGCGTGTGTGAAGTCCCGACTCTGACGGTCGCTGTTCCTTGGCCAGTTACTCGAACGCCTCGCGCAGTTCCTCGTCGACGTCCCAGGTGCCGTCGCCCGCGCCAGCGAGCAACTGGATGGTCGCACGGAACAGCGACACCTGGGTGTCGAAGATGGCGTAGAACGCCTGGAGCGGACCCAGGGCGTCCCGCTGGCCGAGCGCGACGAACCCCACCAGGGCCAGCGGCACCGCCAGGCCGGCGGCGCCGACAAGCGACACCGCGGCGGCGGTCACCGCAACTAGGTCGATCCACACCAGCCACGGCGAGACGAACATGAACCACCAGTTAAAGGGCAACACGAGTCGGCCGTAGTTGCCGTACCGGCCGAGCGCGTCGCGGTGCTGGACGAGCAGGCGAACGAGGCCCAGCGCGCGGCGATCCTTCTGCTTGCGCCGGCGGACGAACCCGGAGTGGGCCGCCTCCATGTACCGGACCGTGGGGTCGAACAGGACACGTTTCCCGCCGCGCCGGATCTCGAGGGCGAGTTCCGTGTCGTCGGCCAGCGAGTCGGGGTCGATGGGGACGATGGCGTCGTTCTCGAACGCGGAGAAGGGGCCGTGGAAGATGAGCGTCGAGTCGAGGTGGGACTCCAGTTGCTGGATGTGGGCCTGCACGCCGCGGTAACCCTCTTCCACGGCGCTGTCGCCCAGCACGTCCACGTTCTGGCCCGTCACCGCACCGACGCCGGGAGCGGAAAGGGTGGCGACGGCCTCCCTGAGCGCGTCCTCGGCCAAAAGCGAGTCGCAGTCGGTCTTGACGACGACCTCGTTCGAAGCGGCGGCGTAGGCGTCGTTGAGCGCGGGCGCCAGGCCCCGCCTGCCCTCCTCTTCGAGCAGGCGCAGGGAGGGGGCGTCCCGGTCCGCGAAGAACGACTCGATCAGGTCGGGCGTCTCGTCGTCGCTGGCGTCGACGACGACCACCTCGACCTTCTCCATGGGGTAGTCAAGCGAGCAGAGGTCCTCGAGTTTCTTCTCGACGATGTCGGCCTCGTTGAACGTCGGGAGGACGACGCCGACGGGTGGCTCGGCCGGGTCCTTCTCGACCGGCACGCCCTGCGGTCGGATAGCGAGATAGAGGCCGGCGTACGCCAGGTACGGCAGGGCCGTCAGGACGACCAGGCCGGCCGCCACGGCCACGAGCGGATCCATGCGCGAGGGGTTACGCGAGCCACGACATAACCCCTGTGGGTCGACCCGCCCCCTCTCGGCCGCGTCCGGACCCTTCTTCGCCCCCAGTTCGAGGCGTAACTCCTATTCCACCCCGCCGACGATGGGGAACCGATGGCCGACCGCGGGAACGTCTGCGTCCTGATCCCGACGTTGAACGAGGCCGCCACCATCGGGGACGTAGTCGACGGCTTCCGCGAGCAGGGCTTCGAGAACGTCCTCGTGATCGACGGCGGATCGACCGACGGAACGGTAAACATCGCCACCGATAGCGGGGCGCGCGTCGTCCACCAGTCCGGCGACGGCGGCAAGGGCGAGGCGGTCCGGCAGGCCCTGGACCACATCGAGGCGCGGTACGTACTGATGCTCGACGGTGACGGCACCTACCGTCCGGAAGACGCCGACCGGTTGCTGGAACCGCTGTTCGCCGGGGAGGCCGAACACGTGATCGGCAACCGGTTCGTGGACATGGAACCCGGCGCGATGAGTCGACTCAACAGCGTGGGCAACGCGCTGATCCAGCGGGCGTTCCGGTTCGTCCACCGGCGCGACGAGGGGGACATCCTCAGCGGCTACCGCGCGTTCACCCGCGAGTCCGTCGAGCAGTTCGACCTCTCGGCCAGCGGGTTCGGCATCGAGACGGAACTGTCCGTCGAGTGCGTGAAACACGGCGTCGAGACCGAGATGGTCCCGATTACTTTTCGCGCGCGCCCGGAGGACTCCGAGACGAACCTCCGGCCGTTCCGCGACGGCGGGTCGATCTTCCTGACGCTGTACGGCCTGGCGAAGACGAACAACCCGCTGTTCTACTTCGGGAGCGTCGGCGCGCTGGCGCTGTGGGCCGGCCTCGGCGTCGCCGGGTTCGTCGGCTACGAGTGGTTCGTGGTCGGCGAGAGCCACGAGGTGCTGGCGCTGGTCAGCGCCTCCGGCATCCTGATCGGCATCCTGCTGATCATGTTCGGCGTCCTCTCGGACATGATCGTCTCGCTACACCGCGAACAGCAACACCGGATCGACCGCCTGGCCGAGCAACTGGAGCGAGAACGCCGGCGCACACCGGAGGACGCACGGCCGGGGACGCCCGACGCCGACCACCGAGGCGACGAAGCCGACGCGGTCGCCGAGTCGGGGGAATCGGGCGACGGCGCGGACCCCGTAACCGCGGACGAACCGGGCGTCGAGCGGTGACCCGGCCGGCGGCGTCGACCGACCTGTAGCGGGCTGGGACGCGTTCGCAAGCTTCAACCCCGTGCCCGCGCTGGTGGCGGGTATGACCGAGTACACGACCGTTTCGATTCCGAAGGACCTCGCGGACCGCGTCGAGGACACCATCGAGGGGACGAGTTTCTCCAGCACGAGCGACCTCGTGCGGTTCCTGCTCCGGAGCATCGTCATCCAGCACCAGCGAAGCGGCGAACTGACCGAGGCGGAGTTCGAGGAGATCGCCGACCAGCTGCGGGACCTGGGCTACCTCCAGTAGTCAGAGTCCCTCGTCGGGCGGGTGCGCCTCCACGATGGACAGGTCCAGCCGGCGGCCGTCCCGGCCGAAGGCGGCGATCGACGCTTCGTCCCAGGGCGGGACCGCGACCAGCACGACGTCGTGGAGGTCGTCCTCCCGGGAGACGTCCAGGTCGCCCTGGGGGTGGGAGACGAACCGGCCCTGGGTCTGCCCGAGCGGCGTCGAGAGGTCGACGCCGAACACCGCCGACACGGACTCGCCCGCGTCGGGAAGGTAGAAGTGCGTGAAGACGGGCGTCTGCGGCGGCAGGTCGGGCGGGTCCGGGAACGTCCCCGCGCGGGTCACCGACAGTCCCACCGTCACCTGCCGTGGCTCGGCGTCGGCCGCAAGTTCCAGCAGTGCCTCGACGGTCCCCCGGGTGGCGTAGACCACGTTTCGGTTCGGGTCTCCGGCAACGTAACGTTCTCGGCTCCTGGTCAGGACGTGAGCAGGCGCCAGGCGGCGCGGGCGTACAGCTTCGGCGCGGACCGCCGGGCCACGGCGAGCGCCGTCCGGAGGGCCGGCGCGGCGTCCTCGAAGACGCCCTCACCGTGGCCGACGAGGATGCGCTCCGGCCGGAGGCCGTGCAACGACTTCCGGGGCGGCCAGAGCCGCAACACGGGGTGGACGCCGAGGTTGCGCTCCCGGAGCTCGAAGTACGGCGTCGTCCCGACGGCCTCCGGGATGACGAGCGTCCCCGACTCGCCGTCGTAGAGGGCGAACTCCTGCCAGAAGCGGTTGTTCACGACCTCGATGGTCGTGTAGCCGGTGTCGGGCAACCCGTCGAGGAACCGCTCGACCGGGGCGTTCACCGCGCCGGCGCTGCCCTCCATCCCGTCGGGAAGGTACACCGGGACGTCGTGACGGTTGGCGACCGCCGTGGCGTCGCGCTTGTGACGGTCCAGCAACAGCACGACGCCACGGAGGGTACCGAACTCCGCGACGAGGTCGTCGAGGTCGGGGATGTCGACCGGGTCGACCACCCAGACGTCCCCGTCGACGGCCAGCAGGTGACTGGCCCGTTGCATCGTCTCGTCGGGGTAGGCGATCCACCCGACGCCGCCGCTCCAGCGGTCGATCTCCAGCCATCCTTCGGCCGGTCCGGTTTCCTTGATCGCCATGTCTGCACCAACGCGGGCCGATGGGAAAAGTCTCGGTGTCGTTATCCCGGTGCAGTCCGAACGAGAGGGCATGCTCACCGCCCTGCGGTGGCTCGCGCTGGAGGCGAAGTACCTCGAACCCGCGCGGGCGTTCTACGAAGAGGCGCTCGGGCTACCGGTCGGCCAGGCCTCCCAGGACGAAGTGGTCTACGCCGCCGGCGAGGACGAACTCGTGCTCAGGCGGGCTTCGGGCGTCCCCCGCGGCGGCGTCCACACCCACTACGCCTTCGGAGCCCCGCGCGCCCGGTACGACGACTGGTACGACCGCCTCTCCGGGGCGTTCGACCTGCGGGAACACGAGTTCGGGTCCGCGAAGTCCCTGTACCTGTACGACCCGGACGGGAACTGCGTCGAGATCGCCGGGACGGAGGGATCGACCGAAGCCACCGACGATTCGACGGGCACTACCGACGACTCCACGGACCCCGGCGACGACTCGACGGACGCCGTCGCCGACCAATCGGACGCCGCCGACGCACCGCCGATCGGCGGCGTCTTCGAGGTCGTCCTCGAAGTCGAGTCCCTGGACCGGGCGGAGTCGTTCTACCGGCCGCTTGGGTTCGACCCGGTCGACCGCGGCGACGCCCGGCGCCGTGTCCGCCTCCGCGGTCCAGTGGACCTCGAACTCTGGGAGCCACAACTGGGCATCGCGGACGCCCGGGGCGGCCTGCACGTCGACCTCGGGTTCGAGGCCGACCCCGACCGCGTCGTCGACGCGGTGGGCGACCGCGCCTGCGAGGTCATCGACGGAGACGACGGCGTCCGCGTGCGCGACCCCGACGGTCACTGGCTGACGATCCAGTGAAGAAGACGACAGGTACGGAGCGGGGCCGGCGACCGCTCAGCCCAGGCGGTCGTGGTCGATGGAGACCTCCGGCGGCGTCACGATCAGCTTCCCCCGGAACGTGAGGAGGTCACCGCCCATCTCCCGGACCTCGCGGGCGAACCCCGCCGCCAGTTCCTCGGCGTCGCCCTCGACGGCGAGCACGAGGATCGACCCGCCCTCGACGGCCTCGATCCACTCGTAGGGTGGCGTCGTCCCGTCGAGAACACCGAGTTCGACGCTGTCCTCGGTGGACCAGTCCCCATCCATCCGCTCTTCGGCCGACTCCAGGTCGAGGTCGAAGTCGCTCATGTCGCTTCGCTCACCGCGACGGATAAAAAATCCTCCCACCCTGGCACCGGACCCATGAACCGGGCATATATGAACATATGCACATATATTCATATATCCGCCCGACCCGGTATCGTCGGTCGACCACGGGGCCAGCGTTTTCTCCCCCCGGGACCAGAGCCGAGGCATGGACGAGTTCGACGCCGACTGGCCGGTCGTGGGCATGGTCCATCTGCCGGCACTGCCGGGGTCGCCGGGGTTCGGATCGCGCCAGGCAGTCCGCGAGCGCGCGCTTGCGGACGCCCGGGCGCTGGAAGCGGGCGGCGTCGACGCGCTCATGGTGGAGAACTTCGGGGACGCGCCGTTCTACCCCGAGGACGTGCCGAAACACGTCGTCGCGGAGATGGCAACGCTGGCCCGGGACCTGCGGCGCGAAGTGGACCTCCCGCTGGGGGTGAACGTGCTCCGGAACGACGCCGAGGCGGCACTGTCGGTCGCAGCCGCGGCCGGCGGGTCGTTCGTCCGCGTGAACGTCCACGTCGGCGCGCGCGCGACGGACCAGGGCGTGGTCGAGGGGCGCGCCCACGAGACGATGCGCCTGCGCGAGCGCCTGGACACAGACGTGGCCGTGTTCACGGACGTGGCGGTCAAACACTCCGCGCCGGTGGCCGACCGGCCGCTGGGCGAGGAGTTCCGCGAGGTGGTCGAGCGCGGCCTGGCGGACGCGGTGGTCGTCTCTGGGCCGTCGACGGGCGAAGCGGCCGCGGAGGCGGACCTGGCGCGGGCGGCCGAACTCGGGGCCGAGGCGGGCGTGCCCGTGTTCGTCGGGAGCGGCGTCACCCGCGACACCGTCGAGACCGTCGTGGAGTGCGCCGACGGTGCAATCGTGGGGACCGCGTTGAAGGAGGACGGGGAGACGACGAATCCGGTCGACGAGGAGCGCGTCCGGGCGCTGGTCGACCGGGTGGCCGAACTGCAGTGAGGCCGGGTTCGGACGCGTTCCCGGGAAGACGGGATAGCGACCGCCAGTTCCTAACGGTAGCGTGCAACTCTCGAACGCCCGGATTCCCCGGGCGTTCTCTCGTCTAGAGAGCCTTCGGGAGCGTTAAGTGTCGTCCCACGCAACCGTTTTCCAATGAGCGCTACGGCCGGAGTCGCCACCACGTCGATGTCGTCGTACGCGATTCTGGGTTGTGGGAGCGTGGGCCACGCCGTCGCGGAGGAACTCGTCAGTCAGGGCAAGGACGTCCTGATCGTCGACCGCGACGAGTCCAGGGTGGAGGCGCTGCGGGACCAGGACCTCAACGCACAGGTGGCGGACATCCGCTCGTCCGAGGTGGCCGAGATGGTCGCCGAACGCGACGTCGTCCTCATCATGGCCGACGACGTCGAGACCAACAAGGAGGCGCTGTCGAACGTCCGCGAACGCGACGGCGACCAGTTCGTCGTCGTCCGCGCCAGCGACCCCATCACCGGCGACGAACTCGTGGAACTGGGCGCGGACGTCGCCATCAACCCTTCGGAGGTCATCGCCGAGTCCGCGCTCCGGGCGCTGGAGTCCGGCGAACTGGAGCACAACGCCACCCGCCTCGCAGAGATCATCGAGGGGACCGGCGAGCGGATGGCGATTCTCACCCACGACAACCCCGACCCCGACTCCATCGCCAGCGCGACCGCGTTGCAGGCCATCACCGAGCACCTCGGCGTCGAGGCCGACATCATCTACCTGGGTGACATCGGCCACCAGGAGAACCGCGCGTTCGCCAACCTGCTGGAGATCGACCTCATCCCGTTCGACGACGTCGAGGACCTCGAGGAGGAGTACGACACCGTGGCGCTGGTCGACTACGCGAAGGCGGGGGAGGCGCCCATCGACTTCCCGGTGGACGTGCTGATCGACCACCGCGAGGTCGATTCGGACTACGAGGCGGAGTTCCTGGACGTCCGCCCGAGCATGTCCTCCACGTCGACCATCATGACGAAGTACGTCCAGGAGTTCGACATGAACCTCGACGAGGAGGTCGCCACCGCCCTCCTGTATGGAATCCGCGCGGAGACGCTGGACTTCAAACAGGAGACCAGCCCCGCGGACCTGACGGCCGCCGCGTACCTCTATCCGTTCGCCAACCACGACACCCTCGAACAGGTGGAGTCCCCGTCGATGTCCCCCGAGACCCTGGACGTGCTCGCGGAGGCCATCACCAACCGCGAGGTCCAGGGCAGTCACCTCGTCTCCGACGCCGGGTTCATCCGCGACCGCGAGGCGCTGGCCCAGGCCGCCTCACACCTCCTAAACCTGGAGGGGATCACCACCTCCGCCGTCTTCGGCATCGGCGACGACACCATCTACCTCGCGGCCCGCTCGAAGGACATCCGCCTGAACATCGGTCGCGTGCTCGAGGAGGCGTTCTCGGACATCGGCGAAGCGGTCGGCCACTCGACGCAGGCCAGCGCCGAGATACCGCTGGGTATCTTCACGGGCATCGAGACCGGCGACGAGAACCGCGACCTCCTGCTGGAGTTGACCGAGAACGCAGTCAAGCGCAAACTGTTCGACGCGATGGGCGTCGACGGCGGCGACGGCAACGGCTCCTGACCCCGCCCCCTACGCGATTACTTCCTCGTCCTCGCCGGCGGAGGGCAACCGCTCGACGGCGTCGTTGACGAGGACGACGTCCCCCACTGCCATCACCCACCTGTAGGGAAGCATCACGCCCCTGGCGCCGGCCACGCGGTCGTCGAACAACTCCTCGTTCACCCGGTGGAGGGCGAGCCCCGTCACCCGCTCGCCGTCCAGGTCCAGGCGGACGTCCTCGACCTCGCCGACGTACACGCCGTTGTTCGTGTACACCTCCCGTCCGACGAGGGTCGTGATCTCCTGGCTGTCCATGCCCGACACCTCGCCGGCCCGCCCCTTAATACTTCGTCAGACGAGGCGGGCGGCGGATTCGAGGTCGGGCGAGAAAATTCGACCGGACCAGCGTGGAACGTCAAACGTTTCCGCGGTGCGTCCACCCGATCAAGCCACGTTTACCCCGCTTTACGAGCGTTTAATACCGGCGAACGGCTTCCCACGAAGGACGATGTCGAAAACAGGTGGGCGAAACGATAATGGCGTGAACGAGGGGGGGGTGGGACGACTCACCGACGTCGATCGAGAGTGACGAGAAGAGAAGCCGTCACGGCCGTTTCGACCGGGCTCGTGGCCCTTGCAGGCTGTTCGGCACCCGGAGGCGACGACCAGGGCGGCGGTAACTACTCCTGGCCCGGCGTCCCGAACGAACACCTCCAGGGCTGGGAGAAGGCGGGGACCGAAACGGACGTATTCTCCAGATCGGCCTGGTGGGTGGGTGTCGACGCCTACGTCGCGACGGAGATTTACAACGACGTTGCCATCCGCCAGGACGTCCGCGAGAAGACGATGGGGCAGTTCGACGAGGTCCTCGCGACGTTCTTCGCGACGAAGATCAACCTGGAAGGCCTGGGAACGCGGGCCGTCACGGCCTCCGAGATCGCCGACAGGCTGTTCCCGGAGTTCCGGTCGCAGATGGAGGAGTACGGGGTCCAGAACGTCGAGGAGACGGAGACGTCTTCGCCGGCCCCCTCGAATCACGATCCGGTGACGAAGGAGTACAGTGGAACGTTCCCGACGCCGGCGATCGAACGCGAGGTTTCGATGCCCGACGTCGAGACGAAAACGTTGCACCTGCCGGCCGACGAACTGGAGATCACCGGCCTGGCCTCGGCCTGGAAGACGAATACCGGAACCGGCTACGCCGGCGGGGCCGTCTTCCCCGCCGAGAATTTTAGTAAGAAGGACACGATCTCGCTCACCGGAGCGGAAGGGTCCGGAATCGACGTCACCATCTCGGTCGACCTGGGTCTCGATCCAACCAGTATTCGAAATCGGGTCGTCGGGATGATCGAGTCGATCGAGTAATCGCGCCAAATCCACCCCCACATCCAGGCGGTTCCTCCGTTTCACCCTCCAGCAACCCGTCCCCGACTCATCCAGCCGATGCCAGCAACTCGACGGGATGCCGCGGCGACCGGCCCAGGTCCGCGAGTTGGTCCAGACAGGAGGTGCCGCTGGCCACGACCCTTCGGTCTTCGGGCAGTTCGGCCGACAGCGCCTCCCCGACGGCGACGCTCAACTCGTAATACTCCTGCTTGTAGCCGAAACTGCCGGCCATCCCGCAACACTCCGCCGTCGTCGTCTCGACGTCCGCGCCCCGTTCCTCCAGCACCCACTCGGTGTGGGCGGCCAACTCCAGGGTCCGCGCCTGGCAGTGGGGATGGAAGGCGAGTCGCTCGCCGTCGAGGTCTGCCAGGGCGTCCAGGTCGGCCCCGTTGGCCAGCACCCCGTGGAGGTACTCCAGCACCTCGTAGCTGTTCGCCGCCAGGCGGTCGACCCGCTCCGGAACCAGACGGTCGTAGTCCCGCCGGAACATGGCCAGGTCGCTCGGTTCGACGACGACCACGTCCCGCCCGGCGTCCAGATGCGGTTCCAGACCGTCGAGCACCCGCTCGGCCGCCTGCTCGGCCGTGGCGATCATCCCCTGGGAGAGCGGCGCGCGACCGGATTCGGGGAGGCTGGGGATGCGGACGCCGACGCCCACCGCTTCCAGCGCCCGGACGGCCGCTTTGCCCCGCTCGACGTCGGCGTAGTCGGTGTACACGTCCGGGTAGAGGACGACCTCGCGCTCGGGATTCGCCACCCGCGTCCTCCCGCGCGATTCGAACCAGTCCCGGAGGGTCCGCCGCCGGAACTGCGGGAGGTCCCGTCGCGGGTCCACGCCCAGTCTGGCGAGCGCCCACTTGCCCAAGGTGCTCTGGACGAGCCAGTTGGAGACCGGCGCCGTCATGCTGGCCACCTTCGCCAGCGTCCCGACGTTGCCGAACAACCGCTTCTGCAGTGACCCGCCTGACTCTGCGTCCGGCGCCAGGCCGTCGACCAGGAAGTCGAACCGGGACGGGTCGGCACCCCGTTCGACGCGGTCCCGGACGACCGTGTTGATCCAGGGGACGTCGATGCCGACGGGGCAGGCCGGGACGCAACGCGTGCATCCCGTGCAGAGGTCGTTGAATTCGGCGGCCGAGTCCAGGCCGTGGACGCCGGCCTCCCAGCCCCCGGCGATGCCGCCGGTGTAGGTCTCACCGCCGAAAGCGTGGCCACCGACCTGCTGGAAGTTGGCGCAGGCGTTCGCACACGCGCCACACCGGATGCAGTACAGCGTCTCCCGCAACTGTTCGTCTTCGCGCATCTCGAAGCGGCCGTTGTCCAGCAACACGAGGTGGAACTCGCGGTCGCCGGGGGCGCCCATCTCGTCGCCTTCGAAGTCGACGGTCGGTGCGCTCCCGGGCGGGGTTAGGAACGTGAGGTAGGAGGTGAGCGACTGGCCCGTCGCAGAGCGGGCGATCAGTTCGAGGAACGGCCCGAGGTCCGCCACGGAGGGGAGCAGTTTCTCGGCGCCGGCGACCGCGACGTGGACGTCCGTGGCCGTGACGGTCTTGCGGGCGTTGCCCTCGCTGGTGACCAGCACCAGGGTCCCCTCCTCGGCGGCGACGAAGTTCGCGCCCGTCAGGCCCAGGTCCGCGTCCGCGATGCGCTCGCCCAGGAACGTTCGCGCGAACCGCGTGAGGTCGTCGGCGGTCTCCAGCGATTCCCCGGGGTCGAAGTGCGCCTCGAACAGCTCGGCGATGCTCTCGCGGTCGCGGTGGATGGCCGGCCCGACGAGGTGGCTGGGCGCTTCCTCGGCCACCTGCAGGACGAACTCCCCGAGGTCGGTCTCCCAGACGTCGACGCCCGCCGCGCCCAGCGCCTCGTTGAGTTCGATCTCCTCGGTGGTCATCGACTTGCTCTTGACGGCCGTCTCGACGTCCGCACCGTCTGCGACCTCCCGGACGTAGGCGTTCGCGTCGGCCTCGTCCTCGGCCAGGTAGACGTTGCCACCCCGGGCTTCCACGGACTCCCGCACCTGTTCGATCAACTCGGGCAGTCGTTCGATGGCGTCCTCCTTGCGGGCGCGGGCCGTCGCCTTCAGTTCGTCGTAGTCGTCGAGTTCCGCGGTCGCCTCCTCGCGCCCGCGGTTGAACCCCCGTGCGTTCTCCGAGACCGCCTCGCCCTCCGTCGCCAGCAGGCGGCGGATTTCGGCAGCCTTCTGCTCGCGGGAACTCATCGGTCCTCGATCACCACCACGTGGACTGCGCGTGGGCCGTGTGCGCCGTACACCAGCGCCCCCATGTCCGCGGTGGCGCTCGGACCCGTTTCGATCACTGCGTCACGCCCCTCGCCTGCGACGGCGGCCAGGTGCTCGACGGCCGCCGAGACGTCCGCCACGAGGTCGCTGGCCGCCAGGACCGCGACGTGGCGCTCCGGGAACAGGCTCGTCGGATCTTCGCCGGCGGCGGTCGACTCCACGACGACCGACCCCGACTCGACGACGCCGAGGCCCGCCGACGTGACGCCGGTGGCCGCCGCGGCGAGGTCGGATGGTGAGGGGTCGGTCTCGACCCACCCGGGGAGCGAGACGCCGTGGTAGGGGAGCGGCGTCCCGACTGCCGGGTCGACCAGCACGTCCTCCATCGCAGCGTCGAACTCCCCGGCCGTCGTCCGGGTGACCTCCGCGTTGACCTCCCGGGCGGCGGTCTCGAACGCGTCGACGTCCCCTGCCATGGGACCCGATTGCGAGTCGAGCACCTTGACTCTTGACGCGAAAACGGGAGTAACGGAGCCGCCGCAAGGGGGTGAAGCGGTCAGTCGTCCTCGTCTTCCAGGGTCACGTCGTCGACCCACATGTGGTACGGCTGGCTGTCCCGCCAGGCGCCGCTGGCCCAGTTGGCCACCTCCACCGACCGGACGTCCTCACCGTGGCGCAACTCGCCCGAGTGGGTCCGACTGCTACCGGTCGCCTGGTCCTCGACGTAGACGGTGTAGGTGTCGTTCTCCCAGTCGAACGTGAACTCCACGTACACCCAGCGCTTGTAGCCGTCACCGCCGAGAGGTGCTTCGAGCCCTGCGCGTCGAAGACCTTCCACTGCGGGTTGTCCGTGGCGAAGCCCACCTCCACGTTCCCGTCGCTGTTCTTCAGCCGCACGCCGCCACCGTTGCTGTTGTGGGTCTCCCGGTAGTAGAACGAGAACCTCCGGGGTCGCTCGCCGCCGTCGTAGGCCGTCCAGCTCGCCTGGACCAGCGACGAAGAGGCCTCGAAGTTCCCGGCGGAGACGCTCCCGCGGATCGACACCCCGCGCGTGCTGAACCCGCCGTGTTGGACCGCCCAGTCGCCGAGACCGTTCTCGAAGCTATCGAACCGCGAGTCCGCGAGGACGACGACGGTCTTCGTCTCGGTCGCGGTCCGGCCGGTCGCGTCGGTGACGGTCAGTTCGACGGTGTACGTCCCCGGTTCGTCGAAGGCGTGGGTCGCGGTCGGCCCGGTCGCGGTCGTCCCGTCGCCGAACGCCCACTCATCGGTCAACTCGTCGCCGTCTGGGTCGCTGGATCCGGAGCCGTCGAACTCGACGGTCTCGCCGGGGATGGCGCTCCGGTCGGACCCGGCGTCGGCGGTCGGCGCGTCGTTGGTACCGGGCAACTCGACCCCTGTCGTCGCCTGCCGCCGTCGCGTCGAAGGTGACCTGCTCGCCGGGGTTTGGCCGGTCGGACGTGTGCTCGAAGACCGTCCGGGGCCGGTCGTTGACGAACAGCGAGACGTTGTCGGTGGCCACGTTGCCGGCGTCGTCGGTGACGGCCAGTTCGACCGTGCGGTTGCCGAGTTCGTGGAACCGGACCGTCGCGTTCTCGCCGGTGACGTCGGTCTCGCCGTCCTCGTCTACGTCCACTCGTAGCCCTCGATGATCCCGTCGCGGTCGTCGGACTCGCTCCCGTTGAGTTCGGCGTCCTCGTCGGCGATGACCATCCGACAATCGTCCGCGTCCGCGACGGGCGGACTGTCGGTCTCGCCGTCGCCGCCCTTGCCGCGGACCAGCACCGTCACGTCGTCGGTCAGGGTCCGGCCGTCGGCCGTCTCGACCGTCAGCGTGATCACGTGCTTGCCCACCTTCAGTTCGGTCTCGAAGGTCGGCTCGATCGAGAGGACCTCGCCGCCCCCGTCGTTGCCTTTCCCTTTGCCGTTGCCGTTGTTCCCGGCTCTCCGCCACTCGTAGGAGACGATCTCCACGTCCGCGTCGTCGGGATCCACGTCCGCGACGAACCGGACGGTCTCGTCTTTCGACGTCTCGAAGTCGGCCCCCGCGCTCACCGAGAGTTCCCGTCGTCCCGGTCGCAGACTTCGGGCGGCACGGTCCCGTCGCCTGTCTGCGACGCTACCGTGACGTCGTCCGACGGTAATTCGAGGGCTGCCAGCCCCGGCACCATCCCGACTGCCAGGGTCACCGCCAGCAGACAGACGACGGCTTTCCTCAACATGTTAACTAGATCACGTTAGAGAGGAAAAATAAATTTAATTATGATTAATGGCGTGACGATACTGGCTGACCGCCCGCCGTCACGTGGTGCCAGAAGCGCCGTGCGTGCTCGCTACGGCAACTGCAGAGTTAGAGTCCGTCCAGCACGTCCCCGAAGGCGTCCAGCGCGGCCTGCATCTCCGCGGGGTCGTGGCCGAGGCTGACCCGTACGCCGCCCGGCGCTTCGAAGAACCGGCCTGGCGTGAGGAGGACGTCCGCCTCCAGCGCGGCGTCGACGAGTTCGTCCCCGTCGGCGCGCTCGTGTTCGAGGAAGGCGAACGTCGCCCCGTCGAACACCGGTCCCGAGAGGTCCGGTCGGCCGGCGACGAACGTGCGGAGCAGGTCGCCGTTCTCGCGGATCACCTCGCGGGACCGGGTCAGGAGGTCGTCGCGGTGGAACAGCGCCCGCCGGGCGAGTTCGCGGCTGGGGGTGGCGACGAACGGCGTGTGGGTCATCGCGTCGCGGGCGCGCGAGACGAAGTCGGGGTCGGCGACGATCCACCCGATTCGGAGGCCGCCGAGACCGAAGACCTTCGTCAGCGAACTCGTGACGACGGCGTTCTCCATGCCCGCCGCCGTCGGGCCGCCGAAGGCACCGTCACGGGGGGCGACGCCGTAGGGCGCGTACACCTCGTCGACCAGCAGGCGGGCGTCGGCGTCGCCCGCGACGACCCCGGCGACCGCCAGCGTGTCCCGGTTCACCAGTCTGCCGCTCGGGTTGTGGCGGTTGGTGACGACGACCAGCCCCGTCTCCGGACGCGTTTCGGCGAGGATTCGTTCCGACGCCAGCGCGTACTCTGCTTCCACAGGTCTGGGGAACGTGTCGACGCCGCGGCCGAGCCACGACGGCGTGGCCCGCAGTGGCTCGTACCCGGGCGATTCGACCAGGACGCGGTCGCCCTCGTCGGTGGCGGCGGCCACCGCCAGGAGGTTGGCCTGGGTGGCCCCCGCGGTCACCAGCACGGAGTCGGGAGTGACACCGTAGACGGTCGCCAGCTGGGCTTCGAGAGTGCGGTCCGGGGGCGGGTCCGATCGGTCGGTCAGGGATCCGGGGACCAGCCCAGCCTCTCCGGCGGCCGCCACGAGGTCGCTGGTCGCCAGGTCGTGGCTGGCCGCCTCCTTGCGGCCGTCTAGCCACGCCAGGTGCTCGATGCGTCTGGCCATAGTACCGCCTCGGCACGCCGACAGTTGTGTCTACCGGCTCGGCGGTGTGTCTGGCGATCGAGCGTGATCAACCGAGCGGCGTCGCGCGCTCCCGCTCGACCTCGTACCGGGACCTGGCCCACTCGACGGCCGCCTCGTCGTCGTTGACGATGCAGCCCCGGACGCCGGCGTCCGTGTACACCATGACGGCCGCGAGGGGGCCGTCGTCGGTCCGTGCGACGGTCAGGCCGTACTGGAAGTCCCCGGACGCCTGCATGACGGTGAGGCCACCGTTGGCCATCGCACCCTCGAACTCGTCGGCGTACGACGACAGCAACCGCTCGACGACCGTCTCCGTGAGGACGAGTTCGACCTCGGCGCCGTCGTCGGCCAGGTCGGCGTACGTCGCCACCTGCTGGGGGTGGACCGCTGGCGTGAACTCCCGCACGGTCGTGGCCGACGCGATGCGGTCGTACAGCGTCTCGACGGGCCTGTGTGGGTACGACCGCTCGCTCGCGACGATGCGCGCACCCTTCAGCATCGCCAGGTCGAACGGGGCGTCCCGCGACATCGACGTTAGGAGGTTCGTACCGCGGTACAGTCCCGCGATACGGCGGGTGAAGGCGGCGTACTCCCGGAGCGCGAGTTTGCCGGCCAGCGTCTGCCGGTAGCCGTTCTCGCCGCGCTCGATCAGCATCTCCGACTCCAGTTCCCGGACGCCACGGTCGATGGTCGACCGCGAGACGTCCAGCGCGCCCTCCAGTTCTGGCTTGGTCATCTCCCCGTTGCGCAACTCGGCGAGGAGGTACCCCCGCCGCTGCATCACCTCCAGGAAGTCGGCAAGGTCAGGAGCAGCCATCGTTCCCTCGTTTCGCTCGACGCGATGGCCGAGTATGGGACTTCCTAACTTAAATAGGCAATGGATATATATACGATGAGCCGGCGGTCGCCCGTCTTCCCAAGGAGTGAGATAATGGTAGGATAACCCTAACCGGGTAATGCCGGGGTGCCTCTGACATCCGGCCATGGCCGGAGGCCGGCTTGCCCGGGCCGGCTTGCCAGCCTACGGGGACGACTCCCCCGTTTTCGAACTTTCGAGCTCCCGACAGTCGGACCGAAACCGTAAGGCGGATGGCCCGCCCATGGGGACCGTGGACGACGTCGTCGAGTGGCTGCGGAGCCGACCGTACTACGAGGGGCAGATCGAGACGACGCGGACGGAACCCGGCCGGGACCCGACGTACGCGGACCTCGACGTCGAGTCGCGGCTGGCGTCCGCGCTGGCCGACCGCGGCATCGAACGGCCCTACCGCCACCAGACTGCCGCCGTGGAAGCCGTCCGCGAGGGCGACGACGTGGTGTTGGCGACGCCGACGGCGAGTGGCAAGAGTCTCGCGTACACCGTGCCCGCGTTCGAGCGCGCGATGGACCACGGCGGCCGGACGCTGTACTTCGCGCCGACGAACGCGCTGATCAACGACCAGGCCGAGACGCTCTCGGGCCTGGCGACGGACCTGGGATTCGGGTCCCGGGTGTCGGTCGAGCGGTACACCGGCCAACTGGACGACGGGGAGCGCCGGGGGGTCCGGGACCGCCGGCCGACGGTGCTGTTGACGACCCCGGACATGCTCCACTACGCGCTGTTGCCACACGCCCACCGCCTGTGGGACTGGCTGTTCTCCGGCCTGGAGACCGTCGTCGTCGACGAGGTCCACGAGTACCGCGGCGTCTTCGGGAGCCACGTGGCGCTGGTGATGCGGCGCCTGGCCAGGATCTGCGAGCGGTTCGACGCCGACCCGCAGTTCGTCTGCTGCTCGGCGACCATCCGCAATCCGGTCGAACACGCCGCCGCGGTCACCGGGCGGCCGGACGAATCCCTCACGCTGGTCGACGACGACGACAGCGGCACCGGGCCGACCCACTGGGTACTGTGGAACCCCCCGGAGTACGCGGACGGCCAGCGCGGGACCGGCCGGCGGCGCTCGCACCACGTCGAGACGATGCGACTGCTCGCGGACCTGGTCACCCGCGGGCACCAGACCGTCGCGTTCACGCGGGCGCGCCAGACCGCCGAGCGGTACGCCAACGAGACGGCCGACCTGCTGCGCGAGCGCGGCCGGTCGGACCTGGCGGACTCGGTTGCCGCCTACCAGGCAGCCCTGCAGGACGGCCGCCGCCGGAACCTCGAAACCGGTCTGCACGACGGCGACCTCCGGGGCGTCTGGAGCACGAACGCGCTGGAACTCGGCGTGGACGTGGGCGAACTGGACGCCGTGTTGCTGGACGGCTACCCGGGGACGCGAATGGCCGCGCGCCAGCAGGCCGGCCGCGCCGGCCGGGGTGACGACCCGAGCCTCGTCGCCATGGTGGCCGGCGAGGACCAGCTGGACCAGTACCTGATGGCCAACCCCGGGGACTTCTTCGACGAACCGCCCGAGCGCGCCACGGTCGACCCCGCCAACGAGCAGTTGCTCCCGGACCACGTGCTGTCCGCGGCCCGGGAGAACTGGCTCTCGCCGGACGACGACCGGCACTTCGGCGAGGCGTTCCCAGGGGTGGTATCGGATCTGACCGAACAGGGGGAACTGGAGCGGCGCGAGACCGGCGACGGCGTCCGCTGGACGTACGCCAGCGACGGCAGTCCCCAGCACGAGATGGGCCTGCGGTCCATCTCCGACCGGGAGGTACAACTGTTCGACCGCCGCCGTGACGAGCGCCTGGGCAGTTTGCACCTGGCCGACGCCCTCCGGGACGCCCACCCCGGGGCCGTCTACCACCACCAGGGGCGGACCTACGAGGTGGTCGACCTGGACCTGGCGCGCGAGCGCGCGGAACTCGAACCGGTCTACGCGGACTACTACACCCGGGTCCTCCACGAGAAGTCCATCACCGTGGAGGAGGACCTGGCCGAGCGGTCGCTGCCGAACGACGACGCGGTCCTCCGGTTCGCGGAGGTGACCATGCGCAAGCGGATCACCGGCTACGAGCGCCGTGACGCCAGTTCCGGGGAACGGCTGGCGAAGGAGTCGCTGATCCTGCCGGAGACGACCCTGGAGACGAAGGGGCTGTACTTCACCGTCCCCGGGCCGGTGGAAACCGAACTGCGCGCCCGTGAGGGGAGTTTCGAGGGGGGGATCCACGCCGCCGAACACGGGCTCATCTCGCTGTTCCCGCTGGAACTGCTGTGTGACCGGCGGGACGTCGGCGGCCTCTCGACGCCGCTCCACCCCCGGACCAACCGGAGCACCATCTTCATCTACGACGGCCACCCCGGGGGTGTGGGCCTCTCACGGGGCGGATACGACCGCCTGGAGTCGCTGATGACCAGGGCCGCCGAACTGATCGAGGATTGTGAGTGCGAGGACGAGTGTCCCGCCTGCGTCCAGTCGCCCCACTGCGGCAACGCTAACGACCCGCTGGACAAGGACCTCGCGGTCGGAGTGCTGGACGCCGTCGGCCCCGAGCGGTGAGCGGGCGCGGTCGAACCTGTCGGGCAGCCTGGAGTAGTGCGACCGCCGTACACGACCACCCCAAGAACGTTAACGACGGCTCGCGTAGGCCGGTCCATGAGCGACGCGGATTCGGAACTGGAAGAGCTTCGACGCAAGAAACTCGAAGAACTGCGCGAGTCGGCCGAGGACGGAACCCCCGGGGCTGACGGCCCGGACGGTGCCGACGACGCCGAGGGCCAGTCGGCGACGCCGGACGAACCGGTCTACCTGGAGGAGACCGACGGCTTCCAGTCGTTCGTCCAGTCCCACGACGTGGTACTGGTGGACTTCTTCGCGGACTGGTGTGGCCCGTGCAAGCAGATGGATCCGGTGGTGAGCAACGTAGCGGCCGAGACGGACGCCGCCGTCCTCAAGGTCGACATCGACGCCAACCAGCGGCTGGCCGCCGCACAGAGCGTCCGTAGCGTCCCGACGCTCGTGCTGTTCGCCGACGGCGAGCCGGCAGAACGGCTCGTCGGTGCCCAGGGCGAGCGCCAGCTCCGGTCGCTGATCGACCGATACGCCTGAGCGACAGGTCCGAACGCTGGCAAGTAGGAGCGTTGATGGGTAGCGACAGTTATTTTTACAGGACGGGCAATCTCGTACACATGGGTGCCAGCGCCTTCGTCGACCGGATCAAGCAGCCCGAATACACTGGAGAGAACCGGTGTATTCCCTGTACCGTAACGAACGTCGCCATCGCGGCGGTACTGGCCATCGGACTCGGATACGTCTGGCTTCCGGCTGCGGGTATCGGGTTCTTCCTGATCTCGCTGGCCGCGATTTACTTCCGAGGGTATTTGGTCCCGTACACGCCCCAGCTGACGAAGCAGTACTTCCCCGACAGGGTCCTGCGGTGGTTCGACAAGGAACCGGCCCACGACGTGCCGGTCGCCGGATCCGAAGCCGACATCGACCCCGAACCGGTCCTGCTGGAGGCCCGCGCCGTCGAAGTGTGCAAGGGCGGCGAGGACCTCTGTGCGACCGACGAGTTCGCCAGTGCCTGGCGCGAGGAGATCAAGTCCCTGCGGGAGGACGGCAACCTCGAGCAGCGGCTGGCCGAGGTCCTGGAGGTCGACCAGAGTGACGTCGAGATCGCCGAGCGCGAGGAGTTCGCGCTGGTCCACGCCGAGGGGCAGCCGGTCGCCCGCTGGGAGTCGAAGGCGGCGCTGATCGCCGACATGGCCGCCGTCCCCGAACTCCGCCAGCGCACCGTCGGATGGGACGAAATGGACCTCCAGGTCCGCGGGCGCCTGCTCAACGGCGTCCGGGTGTTCGCCGAGCAGTGCCCGAGTTGCGACGGCCCCGTCGACTTCTCCCAGGAGACCGTCGAGTCCTGCTGCCGGACCGTCGACGTCGTCGCCCTCGGCTGTGAGGACTGCGGCGCGCGACTGCTGGAAGTCGAGACGTAACGCCATCCAGACGCCGTCGAACACTGTTCTCGCGGGGGTTCCAACGCTGGCCGGTAGTGCCGTCGCCCCACCGGCCGTAGCTCCAGTTTCCAAAATATTACACTCCAGAATCTAACGTCAGGACAACTGGCGACCCAGGCCCGGGTCGAACCGCCGATACCCCCGTAGGACTATCGACTCTGCCGTCCGTTCGTTCGACGGCCGGGGCGTTCCCGGCGACCGATCATGGCCCAGGCAATCGAACTCGCCCACGACCTCGCCGAACGCATCGACCGCCACCGCGAGGAAGGCGAGAGCCGCGAGGAGTTCGTCCGGGAACTGCTCGACGTGTACAAGACCGAGGGGCGGTTCGTCCGGGAAGGGTACTCCGAGTGATGGCCGCACCGACCGCCGGGCCGGCGACGGGCCCGGCATCCCTGCCCTTCCGCCAGTAGAGCGATCCGGTGACAGGGCCGAACGGCTACCCATCGAGCGGTCGTCTCCCGGTGCGCATCCTGACGTACACCCGGTACAGCGGGAAGAGGACGTCCTCCACGCGACCAGAGAGCGCCGTCTCGCTCGCGTAGACGACCACCGGCACCCCGGCCTCGCCCGCCCGGTCGATGACCAGGTCCGGGGTGCTCCCGAGCACCCAGCGTTTCAGGCCGCGGTTCCGTGAGGCGCCGACGAACAACGGCCCGCCGTTTTCGGCGGCCGTCGAGACCAGCCCCTCCGCGACCGTCTCGGCCTCGACTGTCTGGCGGTTCACCGTGATGTCGGCCGGGAGCGCGTCGACGGTGGCCTGGGGATCCTCCGGCGTCCCGCCCTCCCCGGTCGGGTCGACGGAGATGACGTTGACCTCGACGCCCTGCTCGGCCGTCGCTCCGACCGTCTCCAGGAGCGCCTGGTGATGGGGCCGCCGCCAGCGCCGACGTTGACGGTCGAGAAGCCGTCGGCGTCCGCGACCCCCGAGACGTACAGGACCTCACAGGGTGCGTTGTACTCGACGTGGTCGGCGACGTCGTGGTGTTCCTCCGGGTAGCCCATCACGATGCGGTCGACGTCGTGTTCGCGGGCCGTCCTGACGACGTCGAACCCGACGTCCCGCAGACCCCGAGCGTCCTGATGTCTCGACCATTACGTCCCGGTAGGGCGCGCTGGCCGGTAAGAGCTATTCAGCCGCTGATTGCCGGTTACTTCCCTCGACCTCACAGCGGCCGGAGACGCGCCCCGTCGTCCGGAATCGCTCAGGACTCCTCGTCGGACGAGTCGCCATCCTCGGGTAGCAACGCCTCCACGTCGACGCTCCGGCAACTCGTGAGCCCGCCGCTGACGCCGGCGACGGTCGACGCCGTGGGCGAGGCCATCGAGAACCGCTTGCCCGTCGTCTACGACGGTGATCGAGCAGTCGACGTCGCTCTCCCCGAACCCGGTCTCAATCAGATGGACGTCGCCTGGGTTGTCCTCGGCGACCAGGACCCCCAGTGGTTCCTCGACCATGTGACAGTGGGATTACGTGGCCGCGGGGAGGGTAAAGTGGAACGTCGTCCCGTCGCCTGGTTCAGTGTCGACCCAGATGTCTCCGTCGTGATGGTCGACGATCTTCCGACAGAGCGCGAGGCCGATCCCGGTCCCGTCGAACTCGCCGTTGGAGTGGAGTCGGTTGAATATCTCGAAGATCTGGTCGGTGTACTCCGGATCGATACCGATCCCGTCGTCGGCGACCGAGAAGACGCAGCGATCACCCTGTCGCTGGGCAGTGATCTCTACGTGCGGTGGTTCGTCGCCGCTGTACTTGATCGCGTTCGAGAGCAGATTCGAGAAGACCTGCTCGAGTTGCTGTGCGTCGCCGACGACCGTGGGTAACGAATCCACCCGGATCGTGGCGTCGGACTCGTCGATGCAGACCTGCAGGCTGGTCAGCACGTCGTCGACGACGTCCTCGCACGCGACCGGTTCGAACGCCGAATCGTGCATGTCGATCCGCGAGTACGAGAGCAGGCCCTCGACCATCTCCCGCATGCGATCGGACCCGTCGACGGCGAACTCGATGTACTCCCGCGCTTGCTCGTCGAGTTCGTCCGCGTACCCGGATTCGAGCAACTGGAGGTAGCTGGAGACCATCCGCAACGGCTCCTGCAGGTCGTGGGAGGCGACGTACGCGAACCGCTTGAGCCGCTCGTTGGACTCCTCCAGTTGGTCGATCGTCTCGTTGAGTTCGGCTCGCGCCTGGGAGCGATCCACCAGCGTGTTCAGCATTCGCTCGACGTCCCGGATCGATTCGCCCGGGTCGAAGAATTCCTCCGGCGGGGTGTAGTAGAAGTTGTGACAGACCGTGCCGTCGTACACGATGTGCGGGTGCGTCCGGATGACGTCTACGAGGGTCTCCGGCGGGATCGCGTTCGTGTCGTAGTGACAGAGGGCGATACAGTCCTCCCCCTCGAAGAGTTCGTTCACTCGACTCTCGTAGGCCATGAAGTCCTCAATCGTGGTGTGCTCGTCCAGGATGAAGTTCGTGTTCGCGGTCACGCGGAGCCCCGGATACTCCGCTTTCGCTTCTTCGATGGCCCCGGCGTACACCTCCAGCATGTCGTCGGGATCGAATCGGCCGGACCGGAGGTAGGTCTCATCGAGGGAGTGGAACGTCAGTTGGCCCGATTCCAGTGCCGCGTCGACGTCGACGTCACCGCCGCGAAGTTCCCCGAGGATCGTATCCTTCGAGAGATAGTCGATGACGTACATGACCCGCTCGCCCTGCTCGATTCCCTGTCGGACGAACGGCGCGACCGTCGCGAACCGTTCGTCGCGGGTTTCGTAGAACAGCGCGATGTGTTCGCAGGTTTCGAGCTCGTCGAGCCAGTCGAGCGGTTCGATCGTGCCGTGGAACTCTGGGCTCGACCGGAGTGCCTCGAGTCCACTCTTGACGGTGAGCGAATCGCGGTTGCTCACACTGTCGGACCGGAAGTCCTGTCGGGAACTCTGCTCTGACCCAGAACTCATTGTAAGGGAGAGAGGGCCAGCCGATAAGAAGCCTTCGCCGCCGTCTCAGGACGTGAGCGTCCGGTAATCGACAGCGTAGTATCGGCCATCAAAACGGTGGGGAACGCCAGGAGACTGGGCCGTCCGTGGGAACCAGCCACGTCCGTGGGATCTACGACGCCTTCGTCGCCGGGCGCCTTTTCGGCGTGAGACCCCTGGCGTGGCCGGTTATGGGAGACATAGACGTCAACATCGGCGTCGACGTCGACGCGGTCGCCGGCTGGGTGGGATCGTACGGCGGCGAGGACTCCCGGGCGGACCTCTCGCGGGGGCTGTCGGCCGGTAACGAGGGCATCCCGCGGATGCTCGCCGTGTTCGAGAACGAGGGCATCGACACCTCGTGGTACGTCCCCGGCCACACCCTGGAGACGTTCCGCGAGGAGATCGGGGCGGTCGCGGACGCCGGCCACGAACTCGGGGTCCACGGCTACACCCACGAGAACCCGACCGACCTCACCCGCGATCAGGAGGCGACGATCATCGAGGCGTCAATCGAGTTGATCGAGGACCTCACCGGCTCACGGCCGGTCGGCCACCGCGCTAGCTGGTGGGAGTTCAGCGAGAACACCGCGGAACTACTGGACGAGTACGACTTCCTGTACCACTCCAGCCTGATGGAGGCGGAGTTCGAGCCCCGGCCGGTCAGGGCGGACGACTCCTGGGAGAAGATCGACTACGACGAGGACCCCGAGACGTGGATCGAGCCCTACGAGTACGGGGAAGCTCTCGACGTCGTCGAGATTCCGATTAGCTGGTACCGCGACGACATCC
The DNA here is from genome assembly GCA_003021085.1 of Halobacteriales archaeon QS_1_68_20. Taxonomy (GTDB): domain Archaea; phylum Halobacteriota; class Halobacteria; order Halobacteriales; family PXRE01; genus PXRE01. Next base: position 53,945 of record PXRE01000008.1, read on the forward strand.
CGCCGATGCTGTTCATCAGGCACCCCTACTGCAACATGGGGTACGCCAGCCCCGAGACGATCCACGAGGAACTGTACAAAGCGCAGTTCGACTCCCTGTCGACCGCCGGGGCGCTGGCGTCTACACCCTCACCATCCCCCCGGACGTCCACGGCAAGCCCCACATGATCCCGCTGCTGGAGGCGTTCATCCAGTACGTCGGGAGCCACCAGGGCGTCGAGTTCAAGACGCTGGAGGAGCTCGCCCGCAAGTACCAGGACGACCCCGCGATCTACGAACCCGAGGGCGCGTTCGTCTGAGGCACGGGGCGGTCTCGGACGCTCGAGCCGTCACTCCCTTAAATACCTCCGTGAGGATAATAAGGGAAACGTGCCGTCCACCCTCGTTACCACGTGTCGTCAGTCCGACGCGAAGCACTCCCGGAGTTCCGCGAGGTCGCTCGTCGCTTCGAGCGCGACCAGCAGCTTGAGCCGTGCCTTGTGCGCCGGGAGGTCGCCGGCGAAGATGGCCCCGTGGTCCCGGAGGGTCTGGCCACCACCGGGGGTACCGTACACCGGCACCGTCGGTCCGGCGAGACAGCGCGAGGTGACGACGACCGGAACGCCCCCTGCAATCGCGTCGGCGACCGCGTCGCCGAGTGCCGCCGTCGCGTTGCCGAGTCCGGTCCCCTCGAGGACGACGCCGTCGACGCCACGGTCGAGGCCGAACTCGATTCCGTCGGCGCCGACGCCGAGACCGCTCTCGACCATCGCCACCGTCGCGTCGGGGGCCGAGGGATCGACGTCGAACTGACGCGACCGACTCCCGGGTTCGCGGTCGAAGCGGACGTCCTCGCGGGTGACCGCCGCCACCGGGCCCGCGTCCGGTGAGGCGAAGGCGTCCAGCTTCCGGGTGTGGGTCTTGGTGACGTCCCTCGCGGCGTGGAGTTCCTCGTCCATGGCGACGTAGACGCCGCCGGCGTCCCGGAGTCGGTCGTGGGTCGCGGTCCGGACCGCGGTCAGCAGGTTCGCCGGGCCGTCCGCGCTGGGTTCGTCGGGACGGCGCTGGGCACCGGTGAACACCACCGGCACGTCGGCGGGAAGGGTCAGGTCGAGGTAGTACGCCGACTCCTCCATCGTGTCGGTCCCGTGAGTGACGACGACGCCGTCGGCCGACACGTCCCCGACGGCCGCGGCCACCGCCGCGACCGTCTCCACGCCCGCGTCGAAACTCGGCGTCTGGGCGACCTGCTCGACCCGCAGGTCGGCGTACTCGTCCAGTTCCGGCACGGCGTCCAGTAGCGAATCCGCCCCCAGGCTCGGGGCCGCACCGGCCTCGCCCGGCGTGCTGGCGATGGTACCCCCCGTCCCCAGCACTGTGACTGTCGGTGGCACAGGTCGACTTCGTTCCCCGGCGTGTTAACTCGTGGGCAAGGCCCTCCTCTGTCGGTACCGGTCGCACGGCCGGGCTGCCGGCCGAACCCCGGAGCGGTCACTCCGCGACGTCGACCGCGTCGGCCTCGACGATCGATCGCAGGCGTTCGGGGTCGATGGGGAACACCGTCTCGGGCGTTCCGGCGGCGGCCCAGACTGTGTCGTGGTCCAGCAACGTCTCGTCCAGGTACGTCCGAACGTCCCCGTCGTGACAGAACGGCGGGACGCCACCGATGGACCACCCGACGCGCTCGCGGATCTCGTCGGGGTCGCCCATGCGGACCGCGGACTCGTCGACCCTCAGGATTCCGGCCAGTTTCGACTCGCTGACGCGGTTCGCGCCGCTCGTGACGACGACGACGGTCTCGGCGTCTGCGATGAAGACGATGCTGCTTGCGATCTGGGCGACGTCACACCCGAGCGCGTCCGCGGCGTCCGCGGCGGTCTTGGTCCCCTCCGGGAACTCCTCCACGTCGATCTCGACGCCGTGTTCCTCGCGTGCGCGCTCGGCGAACTCCTCGGCTCGGGAGTGCATGACCGGGCACAGGACCCCGGAGACCAAATCTCTCACGCTCGGCGCAATCGGGTTTCTCACCCACGTCGTCGGACCTCGTGGACGGCGTCGCGGACCGGGAGTCCGGCCATCGCACCCCTCGCCGTCGTGGCGGCCGCGCCGACGGCGCCCGCGAACGCCAGCGCTTCCGCCAGCGATTCCCCCTCCGAGAGCGCCGTGATCGCGCCCGCGGTGAACGCGTCGCCCGCACCGGTCGGGTCCACCGCTTCGACGTCGTACCCGTCGTGGCTGATCGTCTCCGGGGCGTCGGTCGAGAGTGCCGTCCGCGTCGTCGCCGCCACGGCCCCGTCTTCCCCCAGCGTCACCAGCACGGTGTTGGGACCACGTTCGAGGACCGTACGCGCCAGGCCTGCAGGGTCGTCGTCCTCGATCCCGGCGGCCTGGAGGTCCCCCGGGGTCGCTTTCACCACGTCCGCCAGCGCGAGTGCGCGGTCGACCGAGTCCGCGAAGTCGAACTCGTCCCACAGTTCGGGCCGGGCGTTGGGGTCGAACGACACGGTACAACCGGCGTCCCGGGCGCGCTCGGCCAGGGCGTAGGTCGCCGTCCGCGCCGGGTCGTCCGCCAGGGTCACGCCGCCGACGTGCACCCAGTCCACCCCGGCCAGCGTCTCGTCGGTCACCGTCCCGGGCTGGAGGCGCGTGTCGGCCGTCCCGTCGCGGTAGAACGTGAACGGCCGGTCGCCGTCCTCGCGGGCGGGAAACGCGAGGCCCGTCCTGGCGTCCGGATCACGCTCGACCAGGTCGAGGGGCACGCCGCGTTCCCGGAGGGTCGTGACCCGGTCGTCGCCTTCTTCAGCCGGGTCGGGACGAGGTCGAGGGGCACGCCGCGTTCCCGGAGGGTCGTGACGACGTGGTCCCCGAAGGGGTCCTCGCCGACGCGGGTCCACAGGATTGCCGGCCGGTCGAGGGTCGCCAGCGCGGCCGCGACGTTCGCGGGCGCACCTCCCGCGCGGCGGGTGAACGACTCGACCTCGGCGAGCGGGTCCTGGCTGTCGGGCACGAAGTCGACCAGCGCCTCGCCGGCGACCAGCAGGTCGGGCATGGTATGGGATGGGGGCGGCGTTCGTTTATGTGTGCTGACCCTCCCCGTCGACGCCAGCTACATCTTTCCCGCATCCGTGCCTCCCCGCATGAAGTACACGACCCTCGGCGACACCGGCACGACCGTCAGCCGGATCTGTCTCGGCTGTATGAGCTTCGGGTCCAGCCGCGACTGGATGCTCGACGAGGACGAGAGCCGGGAACTGATCGACCGGGCCCTCGACCTCGGGATCGACTTCTTCGACACGGCCAACGTCTACTCGACCGGCGAGAGCGAGGAAATCCTCGGCGAGGCGCTCTCGGGCTACGACCGCGACCACCTCGTCGTCGCCACGAAGGTCTACGGGGGAATGGACGAGGACAACCCCAACTCCGGCGGCCTCTCGCGGAAGGCCATCGAGCAGGAACTGGCGAACTCGTTGGACCGCCTGGGGATGGAGACGGTCGACCTCTACCAGATCCACCGCTGGGATTACGACGCGCCAATCGAGGGGACCCTCCGGGCGCTGGACGACGCAGTTCGCCGCAACCAGGTCCGGTACGTCGGCGGGTCCTCGATGTGGGCCTACCAGTTCGCGGAGGCACTCCACACCAGCGACCGCCTGGGTCTCGAACGGTTCCAGACGATGCAGAACCACTACAACCTCGTCTACCGCGAGGAGGAACGCGAGATGCTCCCGCTGTGCGAGCGCGAGAACGTCGGCGTGATGCCGTGGAGTCCGCTGGCCCGGGGCTACCTCGCCCGACCACACGAGGAACTGGACACGACGACGCGCGGGGAGTCCGAGGCCGAGCGCCAGCGCGGATACGCCGAGGGCGGTGGCCAGGAGATAAACGAACGCGTGCAGGAACTCGCCGACGAGTACGACGCTTCGATGGCCCAGATCGCCCTGGCCTGGCTCCTGGAGCAGGACGCCGTCGACGCCCCCATCGTCGGGACGACCAGCGTCGAGCATCTCGAGGAGGCCGTCGAAGCCGTCGAACTGGACCTGGCCGACTCCGACGTCGAGTGGCTGGAAGAACCCTACGAACCCGTCGAGGTGTCGGGCCACGAGTAGCGCCGTACCGAGACCGATCCGGCGGGGGCGTCAGGCCGGGTATCCGTCACCGTGGACCTCCTCTCTCGGGGAATCGTCGCTCCGGACCCGACGGGAAGCGGACCGTTCACTCGGGGTTGACGACCGTTCGACAGGTCGGACACTCGGTGTACAGCGCCGGTTGGTCCCCGGCGACGCCGAGGGACACGTCGATACTCGCGAGGGTCGTGTCGCACTTCGGGCAGTTGCCCAGGCGCGGAGGCTGCTTCGTGGACATGGGTGAGTTTCTGGTTGTCCAGCGCGGCGTGTCGCCGCGGCCTGGTTACAGCGTCGTTCCCGGGGATAAAATAAGTGCGCCGGGCGGAGTGAAAGTGAAACTGCCCGCTGTGCCGGCGTCGGAGACGGATTCCGACGGCAGTCGTCCTCCGCGGTCGCCTGGTTCGTTCCGGCGTCCGGTGACGCCGTCTCGACGGTGTTCGTCTCGAACCGGTCGAGCATGTGCCGTAGCTTGTCGGCTTCGGTAGTCAGTTCGCTGGCGTTCTCGGTCATCTCCGAGAGCGCGGAAGTCTGTTCCTCGGTCGCGCCGGCGACCTCGGAGGCGGACTGGGTAGTCTGCTCGGAGATGGACGCCGCCTCGTCGACCATGCCGACGACCTGGTTGGTCGAGGCGGCCTGGTCGTCGGTGGCGTCGCTGATCTCCTGGATGCCGGTGTTGGTCTCCTCGGCGTATTCCGCGATCTCCTGGAGCGCCTCGACGGTCGACGTCGACCGGGCGACCTCGTCGGGGGTCCGCTGGACCTCGGTCGCGGTCCGTTCGGTCTGGGAACGGATCTCCTCGACGAGCGACTCGATGTCCGCAGCGGCCTGGCGGGTCTCCTCGGCCAGGGACTTGACCTGATCGGCGACGACCGCGAAGCCCTCGCCGGCCTCGCCCGCTCGGGCCGCCTCGATGTTGGCGTTCAGCGTCAGGATGTTCGTCTGCTCGGCGACGTCGGTGATGAACTCCGTGATCTCCTCGATCTCGACCATCTGCTGTTGGAGTTGCTCCATCGATTCGACGGCCTGCTGGGACTCGCGCTCGACGTTCCGCATCTCCTCGACCGTCTCGGCGGCGTCCTCGCGGGCTTCGGTCCCCGTCGTCGCCGTCTCGTCGGCGACGTCGGCGACCTGACCGGCGGAGGCGGCGATCTCCTCGATGGTCGTCGACAGCGTGTTTATCTCTTCGGCGACCGACTGCAGCGTCTCGTTTTGCTTCTCCGCACCGACGGAGATCCCCTGGATGGACTCCGCGACCTGCTCGCTAGCACCTTCGACCTCTTCGGCGCTGGCGGTCACCTCCTCGGAGGCGGTCGCCACTTCCTCGGAGAACTCCTTGAGTTCGGTCGTGAGCGACGCTAGCTGGCTCACCATGTCGTTGAACGATTCGGCGACGAGTCGCATCGCTTCGCTCTCCTCGTCGGGGTCGAGCCGCTGGGTGAGATCGCCCTCCGCACAGGCAGCCATCACCTCGCCGTACTCCTCGGCTGTTCGTTCGGGGTGTTCGTTGAACTCCTCGGTCTCCCGTCTGGCCGTCTCGGCCGCTTCGCGGGCCTCCACGGCCTCCCGTATTTGTTCCCGGAGATTCGTCCGCATCTGATCGAACCTCCGAATACCTCCCCGATCTCGTCCCGGCGGTCGGTCTCGATCGACGTCTCGAGGTCGCCGTCCCTGAGCGCACGGGCAGTGTCCGAGCGTTCGTTCATCGCCCGGATCGTGGGCCGCTCGACGACGATTCCGAAGCCGGCGAGCATGACTGCGATGATCCCCAGCATTATCAGGAGGTTCCGGCCGACCTGATCGGCCGTCGCGAACAGCGTCGACGGTGGACCGTACGACACGACCGCCCAGTCGACGCCGTCGACGCTATCGTACCCGGTGACCACCCGTTCGCCGGCCCCCGATTCCGACGCGTCCACGGTAGTCGTGCCCGAGTCACCGTCCAGGGCCGCCTGGACGGCAGATGAATCGACGCCCGGCCCCTCGACGTGCTGTATCCCTACGGCCCCCGGTTTTCGTGTCCAGCATGACGAGGCCCTCGCTGTTGACCACCCGCGTCCGGGTGCCGTTCAGGGACGGGTCGAGTTCCGCGGCCATGACGTCCAGGTCGACCTGCACGAGGAGTGTGTGTTCGGCGTCGACGACGGTCGCGAACACCCACGACGTCGTTCCCTCGTCCACGCGGAGGGATACCGAGACGTCGTCGCCCTCCAGGGAGTCCGACGGAGCCGAGTACCCGATCGCCGACAGGGACCGACCGTCGTACCGGCCGTCGGAACTCGCGACGACCGTCGCATCGTCCCGGTCGACGTAGAGCACGGGGTTGATCTCCGGCGCGCTCTCGGCCTGCCGGGAAAGCGTCTCACGCAACGACTCGTTGCTCTGGCGGATGGAGTGGGCGAAATGCCACGTCGCGTCGATCTCGTTCTGGACGATTACCTCGACGAGGTCGGCCTCCACCTCGGCCTGGCTCCCAATCCGGGCTTGCTGGCGTTCCCTGACGCTGTCCTCCACCAGCCGTACGAAGCGACGCCCACGCCGGCGCTCACAACCACCACGACCGCCAGAGCGAGACCGGCTTTCCCGCCGTAGCTGGTCCGTGGGTCGAGATCCATAGCCTACCTGTCGAATACATACATAGCCTACCTGTCGAATACATACATAGCCTACCTGTCGAATACATAAAACGTAAATCAATGGCCGCTACGTTTTCGAACGTTCTCGTCCGGTTGTCGGCCGAACGGCCTACAGCACGATGCTCTTCGTCCGGAGCATCGCCTCGATGGATGCGCCGATGCCCTCGCGGCCGATGCCCGAATCCTTGTTGCCGCCGAAAGGAACGTCGCCGATGCCGTGGGAGGGCGCGCCGTTGATCCGGACGGCGCCGGCGTCGACCCGCTCGGCGACCCGGAGCGCGCGGTCGTAGTCCGAGGTAAACACCGAGGCGTCCAGCGCGAGGTCGGTGTCGTTGGCGACCGAGAGCGCCCCTTCCTCGTCCTCGAAGGTCGTGACGACGGCGACCGGGCCGAACTGCTCCTCGTGGACGATGCGGGCGTCGTGGGAAACGTTCGCCAGCAGGGTCGGTTCGAAGAACTGGTCGGCCAGTTCGTCCGGGACGCCCTCGGGGGCACGACGACTGCCGCCCCGGACGAGGTCGGCCCCGCGTTCGACGGCGTCGTCGACGAGTTCCTGGACCCACTGGGCCTGGTCGACGGAGATGAGCGGGCCGAAGGCGGTCTCCTCCTCGAAGAGGTCCCCGGCTCCCCAGCCCTCCATCTCGGCGTCCATCCGCTCGACGACCTCGTCGTGGACGGACTCGTGAGCGAGGATGCGCGAAACTGCGGAGCAACGCTGGCCGGCGTACTTGATCGACCCTTTCGTGCAGGCGCCGGCCACCGCCGAGAGGTCGGCGTCCGGGAAGACGATAGCGGGGGCGTTGCCGCCCAGTTCCATGTGGAGGTTGACCATGCCGGACTGGCGGGCGACGTGCTTGCCGGCGCCGGCCTCGATCACCTCGGCCATGATCGCGGCGCTGATGGGCGTCGCGCTGGCCGGCTTGAGGACGACGCTGTTGCCGGCCGCGAGCGCGGGCGCGACCTGGAGCGCTGTCGTCGACAGGGGGTAGTTGTAGGGGGCGATGCAGAGGACCGTTCCGATGGGTTCCGGCTTGACGATGGCCCGCCAGCCCTCGTGGCTCGCCGTCGACCCCTCGCGGTACTCGCCGTGGTCCCGGGCGAGGGTCCTGGCCTCGTCGGCCGCCCGGCGGAACCGCTCGGCCGCGCTGGCAACTTCGCCGCGGGCGCTGCCGATCGGCTTGCCAGCCTCACGGACGATGACCCCCGCCAGCGGCTCCTCGCGGGCCTCCAGACCCTCGGCGATCTCCTCTAGCCACGCGGCGCGCTCGACAGGCGTGGTCTCGAACATCGGCCCCTTCGCCTCGTGGGCCGCCGCCAGCGCGGCGTCAGCCTGCTCGGCGTCGGCCGCCGCGACCCTGGCGAACGTCCCGCCTTCGGCGAGATCGTGGACCGCGATCTCGTCGTCCGCGTCGATCCACTCCCCACCGACGTAGAGCCGTTCCTTTCGCTGGACAACGCTGGCTGTCATGGCCCCACGTACGCTCGCGACTGTTAAATCCTTTACTCACAATCAAATAAATGGCATTTTTAAGATGTCCCGCCGGTCGGGCGACGCGAGGGAGCTAGTTTTCAATGAGGAAACTACTATTTAGGTTTACCAAAAAATAATTCCCGTCGTGACAACGCTTAAGGACGGCGCGACCGTAGACGCGAGTGCAATGAGCGCCCAGAAGACCGTCCTGCAGGAGTCGAGGACCGTCGAGGAGAACGCGTTACGCCTGGACCAGGAGAAGGCCGAGCAGGTGATCGACGCACTGAACACCGACCTCGCGGCGACGACAATGCTGTACCACCAGTTGCGCAAGCACCACTGGAACGTCCAGGGCCCGGAGTACCGCGACCTCCACCACTTCTACCAGGAGGCCTACGAAGTCGCCGAGGAGGCCGCCGACGACCAGGCAGAGCGCGTGCAGGCGCTCGGCGGCGTCCCGGTCAGCGGTCCCGAGGCGATGGCCGAGCGCGCGCCCGTCGAGTTCGAGGGCGAGGACGTCCTCGACGTCCGGACCTCCATGGAGAACGACCTCGAAACCTACGGGGACATCGTCGAGACGGTCCGCGAGCACGTCGAACTCTGTGACAACCTCGGTGACCACGCCACCGCCGAGATGCTCCGGAAGCAACTGGTCGACCTCGAGGAGTTCGCCCACACCATCGAGCACGTCCTCGAACACGACTCGCTGAAGGACTGGTGACGACGGTCTCGCCGGGACGGCAACCCGGTCGAGCGCTCTTTTCGGGACGCGCGGAGAACTGACGGTTCTGCAGACGGCCTACGGTTCCGGGTCGACGGTCAGGTCGGTCGCGATCCAGCCGTCGCTGTTGTCGTCTTCGGTGAACACGATCCGTCCCGGACGGGTCTCGTGGGCGCTCACGGGGCGGCGTTCGACGTCTGTCTCGGTCTGCTCCGCGTCCGGCGTTCGGGGACGGGAATCCATCGCCCGGGGTTAGGCGAGCCTAAAAATAAAAGGATTCCGATCCCCGCGGGCGGTTGTGGCAGGAAAGTCGGACGCGATGCTGGAGGAGAGAGCGCGGGAGAAGACGGGAGCGGTGGGGGAAGACGGTCCGTTCGGGGGCGGTTCGGTCGGCGCTCAGATGGGGAGCCAACCGCTCTCGACGTCGCTGGCGACGAGACGCCAGTTCTGTTCGGGACGCCCGTCGCGGTACCGGAGTTCGGTGACGGCGTCGAACAGCGGTTCCAGCAGGCGGACCGTGCGTTCGTCGGGGTCGGCCGGCAGGTGGTAGTGGCCCATGCCGTTCAGGTGCCGGACCCGCGTGGTGACGAGGTTGAGCGCGCGGAACACCTGCTCGTCGTCGTGGTCCGCGAACAGCGGCAACAGCGAGTCGAAGCAGACCCGCAGTTCGGCGGGCACCGGGTCCCCGGCGGTCTCCGCCAGGTCGTCGACGGCGTCGACGACTTCGCGCGCCAGTTCTCCGAGGTCGCCGTCGGCGACGTGGGTGGTCGGTACCTGCGGGACATCGTTCGTCGCGGTGGCCGCGCTCCGGGTCTCGGTCTCCTGGACGACCAGACGCGCGTCGCCGTCGCTCGCGGCGGCCATCGGTTCGAGTCCACACCCGCTGTACCCGTCGGTCCCGACGAAGACCCGCCGCCTGGGCGCGCCCTCGGACTCACCGAGCAGTCGATCACAGGCCTCGCGGTGGGCCCCCTCCATGGCGGCCCCGACTACGAGGAGATTGCTCCCGCGTTCCTTGAGCGCCGACAGCGACTGTGCGAAGACCGCACCGTCGGCGGTCGTCGAACCGTCTTCCATCGTATCTTTCAGTTACTACGTAATAGGATATATTAAGCATTTCGGCGCAAATTTACGGAGCGCGACACCGGGGAGGGCAACCTTTTGTGGGTGCCGGTCCGAATCCCCGCCTATGAGCGACGCGACCGACGGCGGACCCGACGAGGACCTCGCGGCCGACGTCGGGGAACTCGCCGACGCCCTCCGGGAACTGCGCGAGGAGTTGCGGCCCAGGCGGCGGGGGCCGTTCGGACTGCCGGCCCCGCCGTCGCCCGGCGAGTTGCTCCGGTTCGCCGACGAGCGCGCCATCCCGTTCGCCATCGCCGTCCTCGAGGCGAACATCCGGGCGCTGGAACTGCTCCGGGGCGCCATCCGGCTCGCCGACTCCGGCCGACAAGCCGGCGAGGAGGCGCGACAGGCGGGCGGACGGGCCGCCTCCCTCGGGCGAGCATCGCTCGAACGTCTCGACGAGGTGCTCTCGGACCTCGAAGCCGCGGCGAGCGAAGGCTCCCTTCCCAACCAGCCCGAAGCCCGCGACGTCCTGCAGGAGGCCAGGCGCCTGCGCGACCAGGTGGACGAGGCTCTGGCCGCACGCGTCGACGACGACGCCGCTTCAGACGGCCAGGAAGCAGACGGTGAAGCGGCCTCCGGGGACTCCACGGTCATCGACGTGGACGGCCCCGCGACCGGGGACGGCGAGCAGTCCACGCCGGAGGTCGACGTGGAGGGCGAACTCAGGTCGATCAAAGAGGAACTCGGCGAACTCGATCCGGAGGCGGAACCAGGTGACGACGACACGGGCGACGACGGGTCGGCGAACGACGGTTCGCCAGATGGTGGGGACGGGTCCGGCGACGCGAACGACGGAGGCCACTGACCGCTGGCACCGACGACTGCCGGACCCCAAGGTACCCGACGGCAGTGACCCAGGCAGCGGACCGTCCTCAGTCCACGTCGGTCGTCGTTCCGGCGCTGGCCTCGGCGTCGCCCCGGGTGGCCGTCGGTCGCACGTCGACCGTGATCTCGTCGCCGCCCCGGACGACGACGCGGTGATCACAGTAGGTGAACGCCAGTTCGCCGTCGATTCCGCCCCCGGCGAACAGGGCGTCGATGGCGTCCGGGTCGACCACCTCACCCAGCCGCGGCGTCAGTTCCGTGGGGTCGACGCCCTCGCTGGCGGCGATTTCGACGGCTATCTTCGTACTCGCTCGTTCGGCGTTCCCGGGTACGTCCGCGTCGCCAGCCCCCATGCGTATCCCCACGTGGAATTGTTCGTTGTTAACTATTTGGTTATTATTACAGCCTAATCTATTGATGTACAAACAACGGGCCGACTATCGACCGTGCCGGTCGGCCGTCCGCGCCGACCCATCTGGTGCGGACCGTCCGGGTCCGCTCACTGGGTCGGCTGAAACCAATCCGATCCGAACCTGGAACGCGGCACGGAGGCCGCGTTAGACAGGTTCGAATCGGAACCCGTCCCACTCCTGGCTCTCGGGGTCGCGGATGCCGGCCTCGGGGTCCCGGAGTTGCTCGGCGTAGACCGGTTTCACCTCGTCGCCCACCGCCACGCCGTCGGTCGTCAACTGGCCGATGGCCCGGACCGAGTCGCCCGCGACGTCGAACTCCACGATGGCGAGGTGGTTCGGTTCCCGGACGCCGGGCGGGGTCGCCGTGCTGGTCGTCCAGGTGACGACCTCGGCGGTGCGGTCGGTCAGATCGACGGCCTCCACCTGGGGTTCACCGCACTCCGGGCACCGCGGGTGTCCGGGGTAGGTGAGGTGACCGTTCGGACAGCGGTGGGCTTCCAGGCGGGCGTCGACGGCGTCGTCGGCTTGCTCGCTCATGCTGCCCCCTCCAGGATGGTCGTGGTCACACAGTTGCCGAACCCGCCGACGTTGCAGGCCAGGCCCACCTCGCAATCGACCTGCCGCGGCCCGGCTTCGCCCAGCAGTTGCTGGTGAATCTCGTAGGCCTGGGCGACGCCGCTGGCGCCCAGCGGGTGGCCCTTCGACTTCAGGCCGCCGGAGGTGTTGACCGGCAGGTCGCCGTCGCGGGTGGTGACGCCCTCCTCGACGCCGCGCCAGCCTTCGCCCTTCTCGAAGAAGCCCAGATCCTCGCTCTGAAGCACCTCCAGGATGGTGAACATGTCGTGGAGTTCCGCGACGTCGACGTCCTCCGGCCCGCGGTCGGCCATCTCGTAGGCCTGCCGGGAAGACTCGACGACGCCGCCCATCACCGTCGGATCCGTCCGCTCGTGGACGACGTGGGTGTCCGTCGCGCCGGCGATGCCGGTCAGCACCGTGTAGTCGTCGGTGTACTCTTTGGCGACCGACTCCGGACAGAACAGCAGGGCGGCGCTCCCGTCGGTGATCGGGCAGAAGTCGTACAGTCGCAGGGGGTCCGCGACGATGGGCGACTCCAGCACGGTGTCGAGGTCGACCTCCTTGCGGAACTGGGCGTGGGGGTTGTCGACGCCGTTGCGGTGGTTCTTGACCGCCACGCGCGCCAGCGACTCCCGGGGCGCGTCGTAGGCGTCGAGGTACGCCTGCGCGGTCAGGCCCGCGAAGCTCGGCAGGGTCACGCCGTGTTTGTACTCGACGGGGTGGGTCAGGGAGGCGATGACGTCGGTCGCCTCGCCGGTCGTCCGGTGGGTCATCTTCTCGCCGCCGACCAGCAGGGTCATCTCCGAGGCTTCGCTGGCGACCGACTGCCAGGCGGCGTAGATGCCCGCGCCGCCCGAGGAGGAGGTCTGGTCGACCCGCTGGGTGTACGCGGGCATCGCTCCGAGGTCGTGGACCAGCGCGTTCGGGATGCCGGTCTGGCCCTCGAACTCGCCGCTGGCCATGTTCGACACGTAGAGGTGTTCGATCTCGTCCGGCCGAACGCCGGCGTCGTCCAGACACGCCGTGCCCGCCTCCGCCAGCAGGTCCCGGATCCAGCCGTCCCGCTGGCCGAACTCCGTCATCGACGCGCCGATGATCGCTACGCGTTCCATGCTGAACACGTCACTGCGCTTCGTTTTAGTTCTCGTGGTCGGTCGGCGGACGTGTTTCTCGGTGGCGGTCTCTCGTCGGCCAGGCCCGTCTTAGCCGCCTATCATCGGACCGGAGATTAGCGGCCCGTCCATCATCGGATCGAGGGCATAGAGCACGTGCATCATCGGACCGGGCGTTGCGGCGCACGGGCGACCAAGGGAAACCTCACGCCTCCCCAACCGGAGGGGCCGGGCCGGCGACCGACCGCCGAGGTCGCCGACCCGCCCCCGGTCCCTCGCGCGCGTTGCTCGCGCGCGCCGCGATCCGATGATAGGATTCGAGCGAAGAAGAGATGATGAGATTCGAGCGAAGAAGTCAGGGGTGACAGGTCGTTTCACCGCCTCAGAGGTCCATGCCGCCGTTGACGTCGATCACTTCGCCGGTGATGTACGAGGAGTCCTCGCTGGCGAGGAAGCGAACGGTGCAGGCGATGTCCTCGACGCTGCCGAACCGGTCCAGCGGAATCTCCTCGAGGATGTTTTCCTTGACCTGCTCGGGGACCTGTTCGAGCATGTCCGTGGCGGTGAACCCGGGCGCGACGCAGTTGGCGGTCGACCCCTCCGGCGCGAGTTCCAGCGCGAGCGTTCGGGTGAACCCGAACATCCCGGATTTGGCGGTGGCGTAGTTCGCCTGCCCGAAGTTGCCCTGCTTGCCGACGATGCTGGAGATGTTGATGAGCCGCCCCTCCTCGGCCTCCCGGACGTCGTCGTAGAACACCTTCGAACTGATGAACATTCCCCCGAGGTGGACGTCAAGCACCGTATCCCACTCCTCTTTGGTCATGTTGACGAACCGGGTGTCCTGGGTGATGCCCGCGTTGTTGATCAGGACGTCGACCGGCCCGAACGCCTCGTGAACGACATCGCGCATCCGGAGCACGTCGTCCTCGCTGGTGACGTCGGCCTGGACCGCGATGGCCTCCCCGCCCGCGTCCTCGACCCGCTCGACGGTCTCGTGGGCCGGCCCCTCCGAGGATCGGTAGTTGACGACGACGTTGGCACCGTTGCGACCGAGTTCGGTAGCGATCCCCCGTCCGATTCCCCGCGAGGAACCGGTCACGAGACAGGTACGGTCGTCGAGGGTCATAGGTGAACCTTCGGCGGACGCGAAGTTAAAAGCCCGCGTCCTCAGCCGTCGACCTCGGCGTCTCGATCCAGACCGCGCTCCGTCCCGACCTCCGGATCCAGACCACGCTCCGTCGTTTCGAGGTCCGTGGAGTCGGGTGCTTCGAGTCCATCCGGTCGGCGGCCCGCCGGCGAGTCTCCACCCAGGAGACGCTCTAGTTCGCGTTCGAACTCGTGCTCGTCGAGGCCGCCCTCGACGTACCGCCGCCGGAGGACCTCGACGCCGGCGTCCTCGTCCGGACGGAACCGCGAGGAGAGACCGAACCGCCGGAGCGGCGGAACCAGCGCCTCCAGGTGGGACGAACGGCGGAACAGGTCGACCTTGCGCTCGGCGATCCGCGAGCGCGTGGCCCGACGCAGGCGACCGACGGCGACCCAGGTGGCGGCGGCCGCCAGTACCGTCCCGACGACGCCGACGCCGACGACCCCCACGAAGGCGATTTCCGCGATGCCCGCCGCAGACCCGGGCAAGAGCGCGGCGAGGACGGTGACGGTCGTGGCCGCGACGGTCGTCAGCAACAGGCCCGGAACGACGACGGCGACGGCGGCCAGGAGTTCGGGGAGTCGGCCGGCCAGGGTCGCGTCGGATCGCACCATTGGACCGGGGTACGCTCCGGACGTTCAAAAGTAGGCTGGTGGGTCCGGCCGGTCGTGACGCCCCCGGGGAACCGTCGCGGCCCTACCGGTTCTCCAAGTCCCGCCGCATCGCGATCTTGAACCAGGGACACAGGCGGAGTTGCCGGTAGTACTGGGGGTTCTCGTAGAGGTCGCGGTAGGGAATCCACATGATCCCGCCCACTTCCTCCGGGTTGGGGTCCAGCGTGGTGTCCGCGAGGGTCAACTGGAGGACGGCGCACACTTCGTGTTCGACGCCCTGGCGCTCGTAGTAGCGCTTGTACTCGAACCGGTCGGTCACCCGGAGGTCGTCGTACTGGTCGGGAGTGATGCCGAGTTCCTCCTCCAGGCGCTCGCGGGTGGCCTCCTTCTGGCTCTGTCCCTCGACGGGGTGGGAGGCGGCGGTCCCGTCCCAGTAGGTGTCCCACAGTCGCTTGTCGTGAGCGCGCTGGGCCAGCAGGATGTGACCGCGCTCGTCGAACACCAGCGAGGTGAACGCCCGGTGGCGAATGCCGTCGCCGGTGTGTGCTTCCAGGCGGTTCGCCAGGCCCTGGGGTTCGTCGTCGGCGTCGACTGCGATGACGTCCTGGAGTGCGTTCTCGTGGGTGACGGCCTCGTCGGTACTCATGTTACACAGCTAGGAAACGCTGGTAAAACACGTTTTCGACTCGCGGCGATGGGACTCGTCCGCGGGGGACCTGCGGGTGATCGGCCCTGGGCCCACACCGAGTCACGGTTGCGGGCCACCCGGTTCGTAGTCGGTCCCGACATGGATGGTGAGCGCGCAGTGTTCGACGCCCAGCGTCAGCCGCGACGCCGACTCCATCTCGCCGTCGAAACTGAACTGCATCCCTTCGCCGTCCCCGACGTAGACGTCGAGCGCGGCCGCCTGCAGGCGCGTGACGGCGTCGGCCTCCTCCCCGAACAGGCGGACCATCGCGGCCTCCTCCAGCAGTTCGCCGGCGGGTTCCCGTTCGATCAGGGTCACGTCCAGCAGGCCGTCCTCGGCGTTGGCAGCGGTCGGCCCCTCAAGCGGGAAGTGCCGGGCGTTGCCCACCAGCAGGAACAGCACCTCGCCTTCCCACGCCGTCTCCTCGCCGGTGGCGTCGTAGGCCGACACCGACAGCGGTGGGGCGTCGAACTCGACGGCCGTCCGGAGCGTGGAGAGCACGTACGCCAGCACGCCGTAGCGGGCCTTCATCTCGTGGGTCGTCGCGCCGCTGGCTTCGGCCGTCAGACCCCCGACGCAGGAGTTGAGGAACACCCGCTCGCCGTTCGTGCCGAGGTCCAGTTGCCGGACCCGGTCGGATTCGAGCGCCTCGAACGCCGAGGGGAGGTCGCCGACGCCGACGTTGCCCGCGAAGTTGTTGCCGGTCCCCGCCGGGAGGACGCCGAAGACCACGTCGTCCAGCGCGTCGGCCTCGTACAGTCCCTGGGCGACGGCGTTGAGCGTGCCGTCGCCGCCGGCCGCGACGACCCGCTCGAACCCGGCGTCGGCCGCCGCCAGGGCCAGGCGCCGCGCGTCGCCTCCCTCCTTCGTCTCCACGAGGTCGTACCCCGCCAGGCAGGCACGTCGACGGAGTTCCTCGTGGGTGCCGTCGCCGCTGACCGGGTTCAGGATGACGACCGTGTCCGCGTGGTCTTCGGGAAGCCTGTCGGCCACCGCAGAAACGTCCGAGCCGGTGGTGGATCGGCCCATGAACCGCCTAGCGGGCAAAAACTGAAAGGACTGTCGGGGAGCGCAATTAGTGGTGTTCTGATGAGTCGGGGTCGGGAACGTCTCTGAACTCGTGGTGGTTCTCCGCAGACAGGTTCCCGGTCAACACCGCCTGGAAAGCCCCCGCGCGCTCGACTCCCGGGGCTGGCGAGAGCTTCGCTCT
>PXRE01000008.1:70681-128639 GCA_003021085.1 Halobacteriales archaeon QS_1_68_20
CGCCGCGCCGCGCCCCGCGGTTGGGGAGGTGCGAGGCTGACCCCTAGGTTTTGCATGCCGCTAGTCTGCCCGTGAAACGTCCGCACCGCCGCTGCCCAGATTCACACTCCAGAACACAGCGGATTATATAAATATATGGATGTGTGTTCATATAACCCTAGCCGAGTTTCTCTTCCAGGATCAGTCGCGTCTTGGTGCTGATCACGTCGTCGGACTCCCGGGCCCGCGTGATCAACTCGTTCACGCCGCGGGTGTCCGGCGCGTCCACCACCAGCACCAGGTCTTCCTCCCCGGAGACCTGCCAGACGAAGTCGACGGATTCCCAGGACGCGAACCGCTCGGCGACGCCCTGGGTGTCGACGTTCATGTCCACGCCGATCTCGATCATCGCCTTCACGTTGCCGGTCCGGGTCGTCACCGTGAACCGCTCGATGATGCCCTCCTCCTGCATCCGATCGACGCGGTTCCGCACTGTGCCCTCGGAGGTCCCGACGCGCTCCGCGATTTCCGTGTACGGCGTCCGGGCGTCGTGCCGCAACACGTCCAGGATCTCCCGGTCGAGGTCGTCCGTGCTGGCCATAGAGATCCGACCGTACCCGCCCCAGTCACGTAGGGGTTTCGAAATTCGTAACGACGCTTCGAACAAAACGGTTAAAACCCCGGAATCCGTGTGAATCTCGTAATGGCCGACGCGTACCTGGCACTGGCTGACGGGCGCGTCGTCGAGGCGCGGTCGCGCGCGCCCGGCGTCGCACGGGGCGAACTGGTATTCACGACGGCGTACACGGGCTACGAAGAGAGCCTCACGGACCCCTCCTACGCGGAGCAGGTCCTCACCTTCGCGTACCCCCTGATCGGTAACTACGGGGTCCGCGGTGAGCGCTTCGAGAGCGACCGGGTCCAGCCCAACGCTGTCGTCACCCGCGAGTTGACCGACGACGTGGCCGACTGGCTCACCGAAGAGGCCGTCCCCGCGGTCGACGGCGTCGACACCCGCGACCTGGTGATCGACATCCGCGAGGGCGGAGCGATGCAGGTCGGCATCGCGGCGGGGCCGGACGCCTCCCCCGAACTCGCGCGCGAGCAACTGGACGCCGCCAGCCACATGTCCGAGCACACCGAGATCGGTGCCCGGGTCAGCGTGCAGGAACCGAAACAGCTCAGCGGCCCCGGCGACGGGCCGAGCGTCGCGTTGATCGACTGCGGCGTGAAGAGTTCGATCGTCGACTCGCTCCTGGAGCGGGGGACCGAGGTGACCGTGTTGCCGTACGACGCGACCCCCGTAGACGTCGCCGACGTCGATCCCGACCTCCTCTTTGTCTCCAACGGTCCCGGCGACCCGGCGAACTTCGAGGCCGCCGAGGCACTCGTGGAGACGTACGTGGGCGACGTCCCCGTCGCGGGCATCTGCCTGGGTCAGCAGGTCGTCGCCCGCGCGCTGGGCGGCGACACCGAGAAGATGGAGTTCGGCCACCGCGGCGTCAACCAGCCGGTGCTGGACCGCCGGACCGGCCGCGTCGTGATGACCACGCAGAACCACGGCTACGCGGTCGCGGACCCCGGCGACCTGACGGTCACGCAGGTCAACATCAACGACGACACCCCCGAAGGCCTGGAGAGCGACGACCTCGACGTGATCACCCGCCAGTACCACCCCGAGGCCAGTCCGGGGCCCCACGACACGCTGGACTTCTTCGACGACGTGCTGGCGATGTGCGACCGACGGGCCGGACGGTCGGTCGCGGCCGACTGACCGACCACGACCGTCGTTCCATCCCGTATCTCCCCGTTCAACCTCCGATCTTCCTTATTTCCCAGAAACTTTGCGTTCATTTATTCGAGTTTGAAAGGATTTAACCCGGTTGACACGTAATGACATTCCATGCGTCGACGAACCTTCGTCAAGAGTACGGCGGCAGCGGGCAGCGCAGCGGTGCTGGGAACCGGCGTCGCGATGGCAGGGAAGGGCGGCGACGACGACCTCACCGCCCCGAACGACTACCCCGGCGTCTCGACACGGGACCACTTCAGCATCAACTGGTACGGGGCCGTCGAGAGCGAGCGCGGCACCTACGCGTACGACTACCGCGGCGACTGGGCGAAGTACGACCACGGGAACGAACTGCAGATGTTCGTCCACGGGTGGCGCAGCGACGACGAGGAGAACGAAGACATCGACGGCGCCTACACCAACGAGCAGGCGCTGATCGAGCAGGGTTACGACGAGACCGGCGTCGTCTACAGCTGGGACTCCGACAAGGGCGGCGGCATCGACGACGGCTGGTACGAGGCCCAGGAGATCGCCCAGAAGAACGGGCCGAAGCTGGCGAACTTCCTGACCGACTGGGCCTACCACGACGGCCGGCCGGTCCGGATCCTGGCGCACTCGCTGGGCGCGCAGGTCGTCGCCTCCGCCATGACGTACCTCCACAGCTGGGGCTACTACAACCTCGTCGAAGACGTGGTCCTGCTCGGTGGGGCCGCCGACAACGACGAGTGCGCCCTCGAGGGCGACTACGGCCCGAGCTTCGAGTACGCGGCCAAGCAGGTTCTCAACGCCTACAAGACCGACGACTCCGTGCTGGAGTGGGCGTACTCGCTCGGTGAACTGGACGCGGCCGTCGGCGAGACCGACGTCCAAGGCACGCCCCCGGCGAACTGGACGAGCCTCAACGTCACCAACGTCGTCCCCGACCACTACTCCTACCCCGAACTGAAGGAAGACGGCGGCTGCATGGACATCGTCACCACCTACTGGTAATCGACCGGCGGACCGACCCGGCGTGCTTCTCCGGCCGTTCCGATCGGCTACTCGTCACCGAGTGCACGGAGCGCCGCGGCGCCCGCCGCGCCGAGGCGAGCGGCGAGCGCCCCGAATCCGGCGCCGTCGGTCGCGTACTGCCACCGGTCCCCGCCGTCGTCCACGGCCAGCGCGTGGAGACCGCCGTCCACGTCGACGACTGCCGGCGTCCCGTACGCTGGCCCGGAGACGTCGCGGACCCAGCGAACGCGCCCGCCCTGGGCGTCGAGTGCGGCGACCGCTCCCTGCTCGTCGGTCCCGTAGGGGTTGCCGACGCCGACGTAGACGGTTGCGGGGGACCGTCCGGTACCACTGCCGGGGACGACGACAGGCCACCGAGGGGGTCGAACTGCCAGGCCTCCCCGGGCTTCTCAGTCGGCCCGGACGTGGCCGCGACGCCGACGTTGCCCGCGCCGTGGCCGAACTGGTGCCACGCGTCCGCCACCGTGACGGAGCCAACCTGTTCCGAAGGTTCCCCGAGTTCGTACTCGACGGCGTGCTCGCCAGGGGTCCACGGGTGCGGTTCGGCGGTCACCGTCACCTCGCCGCCGGCCTCGACCGTCGCGGTCGGGCGGGCGGTCGATCCGCCGGCCTCGACAGTGAGTGTCGCTTCCTGCGTGACTCCGCTCCGGTTGCGGAGGGTCACCGCGGCCGGGACCGCACTGCCCAGCGGGACCGACTCCGCCGGGAGCGTTACGTCCGCGACGACGACTGCCCGGGCCACGCTGACCGTCCCGGCCATCTGCTCGTCGACGGCGACGTCGTGGTCGCCGGGGTCCTCGAACGCGTGTTCGAACTCGACGGTCGTCTCCTCGCCGCCCTCCAGGTCCACGGTCCGTTCCGCGACCGCCTCGCCGTCGACCGTCAGCGCCAGCGTCGTCTCGGCGCCTGCGTCACCGCGGTTCTCGACCGTCGCCTCGACCGTCACCGGGTCGCCGGAGTAGGCCTCCGCGGGAACCGACGCGTCAGTGACCGTCACGTCGGCCCGGCCCCCGCACCCGGCGGTGGCCGTCGCCGCGACCGTCGCGCCGGCCAGCACGAGGCGCCGTCGCGTGAATTCGTCCATGTTCCGACCAACCCCGGAACGCAGGAACAACGTGTCGGCACACCGATGGGTCACGCCGGGTTCACGCTCCGGAGCGCGCTCTCGATGGAACGCAGGAAAAACGTGTCGGCACACCCATGGGTCCGGGGCCGGCGGGCGAGGCCCGCGGCCGTCGACCGAAACGTTGACCGGGCCGCCCCGCCGACCCGTGACGCATGTTCGACACGCCGGCCCTGGACGGGTTCGACGGCCAGACCCGCCGCGACCTGGCCCTGGTCGCGTTCGGGGGCGTCCTCGCGTGCCTGGCCGGGTACGTCGGAACCGTCGCGCTACTCTACGGTGATCTCTCCGCGCTGTCCGGCGACGCCCGCTCCCCGCGGCGAGTCGCGGCGGCCGGTGCCAGCGTCGTCTGCTGGACGTACTACGCACTGGCGTTCGTCCGCGCCCGCGGCGGCCCCGTCCTGGACGCGCTCGTCTACCCGCTTCTCACGGTCGGCGTCGTCCCGATGCTGTTGCGGTGGTCGCTGTTCGGCGTGAGCGGCCTGTTCCCCGGCCTCTCGCTGGAACCGCTGGTACTCGCCGTACTCGCGGTCGTCCCGGGCGTCGGGTGGTTCAGCGTGCTCCTTGCGGCCTGGTCGTCGCGGCTGGACGACCACCAGCGCCGCCGGTGGGAGCGGCGACACCTGACGACGGCGTTCCGGACGTCGTTCGTGGAAGACGACCGCGACTGAGGCCCGGAGACGACGCCGGCCAGGGAGTCACTCGATTCCCCCGAGGCAGTCGCCCGGGACGATACCGAGTTCGATCGTGAGGACTCAGTTGGCCCACTCGCGGGGTCGCTTCGGCCGCCGGTCGACGGGGTCGACGGCCAGCGGTTCGTCCGCCGCGGCTCGCGCTTCCAGCGCGGCCCAGGCCGCCTCCGGCGTCGAGAAGTAGGGGACGCCGTTCTCGACGCAGGCCGACAGCGTCTCGCGGTCGCCCGAGACGACGACGTCGAGGGCACCGTCCCGAACCGCGGCGACCGGGTCCTCGGGGGCGGCCACGTCGTAGCGCTCCTCGAACTCCGCCAGGAGGGCGCGCCCCTCGTCGGTGCCAGCGTCGGGGAACTGTCCGCACAGGTCCACGAGGGTCGTTCCCGACCGGGGAACCGGGTTTCCTGCCCCGGCCTGGGCCTTGTCGTAGGCGCGGCCGAAGGTGTCCGCGGTCCCCATCACCTCGCCGGTGGACTTCATCTCGGGGCCGAGGCGGGGATCGCTCCCCTCGAGGCGGTCGAACGGCAGGACGACCTCCTTGACGCTGTACTGGTCGGGGACCTGCTCGCGGACGTCCAGGTCCACCAGGTCCGCGCCGGCCATCACGGCCGCCGCGAGGCGGGCGATGGGGACGTCCGTCGCCTTCGAGACGAAGGGGACGGTGCGCGAGGAGCGCGGGTTGGCCTCCAGCACGTAGACGGTGCCGTCCCGGACGGCGAGCTGGACGTTCAGCAGGCCGACGGCGTCGAGTGCCCGCGCTATCTCCTCGACCACCTCTCGGACCCGCGCCAGGGTGTCGGCGTCCAGCGAGCGCGGCGGGATCACGCAGGCGGAGTCGCCGGAGTGGACGCCCGCGGACTCGACGTGTTCCATGATCCCGCCGATCAGCACGTCCTCCCCGTCGCTGACCGCGTCCACGTCGAGTTCGATGGCCCCGTCGAGGAACTCGTCGATCAGGATCGGCTTCTCGGGGCTGACGCGGGCGGCTTGCTGGACGTACTCGCGGAGTTCGTCGTCGTAGACGACCTCCATCGCGCGGCCGCCGAGGACGTAGGAGGGACGCACCAGCACGGGATAGCCGATTTCGTCCGCGAGGTCGACCGCCTCGGCCTCGCTGGTGGCGGCGCCGCCCGCGGGTTGCTCGATCCCCAGGTCGTCCAGCAGGCGGTTGAAGCGGTCCCGGTCCTCCGCGAGGTCCATCGCCTCGACGGGCGTGCCGAGAATCTCGCAGTCCAGTCCCCGGCGGTCGAGTTCACGTTCCAGGGGTTCGCCCACGACCACTGAGGTCTGGCCGCCGAACTGGACCATGACGCCGTCTGCGCCGGTCGCCTCCACCACGTCGGCCACCTCCTCGGCCGTGATCGGGTCGAAGAACAGGCCGTCGGAGGTGTCGTAGTCCGTCGAGACGGTCTCGGGGTTGTTGTTGACGACGTGGGCGTCGACGCCACGCTCCTGGAGTGCCTGGACGGCGTGGACCGTGCAGTAGTCGAACTCGACGCCCTGACCGATACGGATGGGGCCGCCGCCGACGATGACGACCGACTCCACGTCGCGGTCGACCTGTACTTCGTCCAGCCCCGTCGAGACCGTGCTCTCGGTCGGTTCGCGTGCGGAGTAGTAGTACGGCGTCGAGGCCGCGAACTCACCGGCACAGGTGTCGACCTGCTTGAACGCGCGGTCGGGCGTCGACTCGTCGATGGCGCCGACGGTCGCGGCGTCGTCCGCAGCCGACTCCGTCGTGCTCCCGCCGTCGGCGGCCGCGCGGCCGTCCGAGGGCAACCAGGACGGACTGGTGTCGGCGAACTCCTCGCCCGCGAGTGCGGCGATTTCGCTGTCGGTGAACCCGACCTCGGCCGCCGTCTCGACGTCGCCGTCCGCGGCGGCGCGGGCCGCCTCGGCGATCCGGCGGAACCGCTCGACGTACCACTCGCGGATGCCGGTCAATTCGCAGACCCGGCCGACCGAGTACCCGCGGTCGAACGCCTCGAAGACGGCGTACGGCCGGTCGGGCGAGGGCCGCTCCAGGTATTCGGACTCGAGTTCCTCGTCGCTCACCTCGCTCCAGTCCACGTCGGGGACGTACTCGGAGGACCGGAGGGCCTTCAGCAGCGACTCCTCGAAGGTCCGGCCGATGGCCATCGCCTCGCCCGTCGACTTCATCGCGGTGCCGAGTTCGAACTCCACGTCGGGGAACTTGTCCTTCGGCCAGCGGGGGACCTTCGTGACCACGTAGTCGATGGCCGGTTCGAACGCCGCCGTGGTCTGGCCGGTGATCTCGTTGTCGATCTCGTGGAGGCGCTTGCCGAGCGCCACCTTCGCGGTCACGCGGGCGATGGGGTAGCCCGTCGCCTTCGAGGCCAGGGCGGAGGAACGAGAGACCCGCGGGTTCACCTCGACGACGCGGTACTCCCCGCCCGGGGTGCCGTCGTCGCGCCAGGCGAACTGGATGTTACAGCCCCCGTGAATCTCGAGGTCGCGGATCACCTCGATGGCGACCGAGCGCATCTCCTGGTGGCCCTCGTCGGGGACGACCTGGCTCGGCGTGACGACGGTGGACTCCCCCGTGTGGATCCCCATCGGATCCAGGTTCTCCATGTTGCAGATGACGATGCAGGAGTCCTTCCTGTCCCGCATCACCTCGTACTCCAGTTCGATCCACCCGTCGATGGACTCGGTGATCATCACGTCGCCGTTCCGGGAGAGGCGCAGGCCCTTCCGGACGCGCTCCCGGAGCGTCTCCAAGTCCCCGACGACGCCGGACCCGGCACCACCCAGGGTGTAGGTCGTCCGCATGATCACCGGCAGGCCACCGACCGCCTCGACGGCGTCCTCGACCTCGTCGACGGACTCGATAGTCACGGATTTGGGGACCGGTTGGCCCAACTGCTCCATCCGGCCGCGGAACTGCTCGCGGTCCTCGGTGGCGTAGATGGTCTCCAGCGGCGTCCCCATGATCTCGACGTCGTGGTCCTCCAGCACCCCCTCCTCCGCGAGTTCGGCGGTGACGTTCAGCCCCGTCTGGCCGCCGAGACCGGCGATGACCCCGTCGGGGTCCTCCTGGCGGATGATCTCGGCGATGGCGTCGGTGGTGATCGGTTCGATGTACACCTCGTCGGCCATCTCCGGGTCGGTCATGATGGTCGCCGGGTTGGAGTTCACCAGTACGACCCGGGCGCCCTCCTCCCGGAGCGCCCGACAGGCCTGCGCGCCGGAGTAGTCGAACTCCGCGGCCTGGCCGATCCGGATCGGCCCGCTCCCGATCAGCAGGATCGTCCCGTGGTCGCCGTCGGATGCAGTCATTCTGGTCCTACCGAGAACCGACGACCGTATAAGACCATCGCATCCGATTCGAACCTCGCAACTGATACGGATCTTGACAACGCCATTCGTAGAGTTATTTCGAAATTCGTAACCTCGGGTCGGCGTGGTAGGATCGAGCGACCCAGAGACGGCAAACGTGGGTACTGTGAAGGGGAGAAACGGGCAGAAACGGATGAGAACGATCGACTGCGGCGGTCACCGAACGAAGTCCCGCCGTCGGAGAGGAAACGCTAACCGACCGACGATGGAGTCGTCGGTTCGGGCGGGGCCTCAGACCTCGTAGCGGTACGGCCGGTCGTGGATGACCTCGACCTCGCCGCGGTTGGCCTGGCGGCCCAGGACGGTCGCCACGCGGTGAGGACTGTCGACGTCGACGCCGTGGTCCTCCAGCACGTGGTAGATCTCCCTGGCGGTGAGCGGCCCCTCGACGTCGGCCTGCACGAGAACGGATCGGATGCGCTCGAACTCCGTCCGCTGGCGCATATTCCTCGCTAGGCTCTTGTGAGTAATAAACGCCCGTCAGACGAGCGTCAGACGTTTATTTATACCAAAATGGAACTCCAACCGCCCACATCACAGTTTCGAAAATTGCAGAAAATGCGGATGTCTTGATCACTCTGCTTCCACAGGCTGAGAAAGCCTATGCCCGTATCCGAAGGGAGAATGAGACAAAATTCACGACCCCAGTACGAGAGACGGAAGTATCGACGTTTCAGCCTGTATGACGGGACCAACGTGTGCAAGGTGTCACTGTGATGGGGCCTGGACATGTGGCCGTTGCGCCTGGGAAGTAGTTTGTTGTTCCAATAACTATCACTTCGATTATATAAAAGGTGATCAATGCGGCGATCGTTATGATGAATGCTGGTGGGCGTGCGAGGACCCCTGTTCCGGCGGTGAAGACGGGTGCAGTTGATCACTACGCCATAATCTCCACTACCGTAAATGAATAACCCGGATAGTCGTGCAACTCAATTAGGTATACCCCCAGATCTGGTTTGGTTATTGAAGAAATCTGGGCGATATCCTTGGGAACCGACAGTAGCGGCACCAGACGGATACCCGAGATAGCAATAAACGACCTAGAACGTGACCATCAGTTAGCGACGATGGTTGTTTAATAGTACTTTCAAATGAAATCTTCAGGTTCGAAGTTCCGATCCTGACGGTACTGATCGACGAACTCCTCGACGTCGAACGACAGCATCTCCTCCTCGAAGGCGGCGACGGCGTCGTCGTCATCGGCGTGGGAGACGGCGTGCTCCATCAGTTCGACGACGAGTTCGACGACGATCTCGTGGAGTCGCCGGGAGTCGAAGTCGGTCATCCACACGAGCGCGAACCCCACCTCGCCGTCCTCGCTGACGTCCTCGACGGCGACGGCCTCGGGGAACTCCTCCATGACGACCCCCATGAGGTGCGGCGTGCCGAACGAGTCGAACTCGTCTTCGGTCTCGACGGTCTCCTCCAGCACCTCGACGAGGAACTCCGGGAGAAAGCGCGACGGCGGGTGGACGTCCGTGACGACGGCGTGGTCGTTCCCGCAACTGCAGGGGTACTCCCGCATCCCCATGTCGAGTTCGATCACCCGGACCTCCTCGCCGCACGAGGGCGCGAGGACGGCCTCCTGGCCGCCGGGCACGCGCGGTTCTGCCATTACCGCCGGTTCGGACCGGGCGCGTTTAAACCACCCGGAACCGGGCGACCCGGACAGGCGCCGTTTAACAAGGTCCCTCGGGGTCGTCCGGAGTCGTGACCGCATGGCTGGTGGCTGGACGGAGGTCCTGACGGACCCGCGAACGTTCTTCGAGCGCCGGGGCGAGGGCCCGTCGATCAGGGGGCCGGTCGTGATCGTCGGGACCGTCGCAGTCCTGGGGACGGTGGCCAGTCTCTTCACGTTCCAGGGACTGGCCGACGCCGTCGCCGAGGACGCAGGGGAACTGCTCGCCGGCCTGCAGGTGTTCACCGCTGTCGTCGGTTTCGTGCTCCCGTTCCTGGTCTGGTTGCTGTACGCCGTCGCGTTCTTCGTCGTCTCCGCGTTCCTCGACGGCGAGGGGTCGTTCCGGGACGTGGCGCTGCTGACGGCCTGGGGCTTTCTCCCGCAGGTGCTCGACGCCCTCGCCGGACTGGTCGCTACTGTCGTCGCCACCGGTGAGGTGACCGCCCCGGAAGTGACGTCCCCGGAGGAGTTCAGCGCGTACGCCGACCAGGTCGCCGCCCACCCGGCCAGCGTCGCGGCGACCGTTCTCGGCATCGTCTTGCTCCTGTGGAGCGCCTACATCTGGGTGGCGGCCGTCCAGGAGTCCCGGGGACTGGATCGAGGGGCGGCGATCATCACCGTCGCCGTGCCGGTGGCGGTCGCGCTACTCTTCCGGACGTTCGGCCTGCTCGGTGCGCTGTTCTAGGTGGCGAACTCGCCGACGACGGGCGTCACGTTCACTTCGATCCAGGCCGCGACGGCGATCATCGCCACGGCGGCGACGAACAGCACCCCGGCCTCGAACAGTTCCTGTCGGGTCAACGCCGTCTCGTCGTACCCCGCCAGGTAGCGGGCGAGGCGGTGGTTGACCCGGAACGTGATGGCCGCCACGAGGAAGAAAGCGGTCAGTTCGATCACCCCGTGCGGGAGGATCAGCGCCAGCGCCGTCGTCGTCGAGACGTCGGGCGCCCTGAGGCCGAGCACGAGGCCGACGACGAAGCCGTTCAGCGTCACCGAGAACGCCGCCACCAGGCCGAGGCTCACCAGTCCCAGGCCGGTGACCCCGACGGCGACGACGTTGTTCAGGAACACCGTCCAGGTGGTGATCCGCTCGGGAAACACCGACTCGCTACCGACGCCGACCGTCGACCTGAACAATCCCGGCTCCGCGACGGCGTAGCCGCCGAGCGCGCCCAGGACGAACAGCGCGACCGCGAGGGCGAAGTGAACGCCGAACCACCGGCGGAACCGCGCCCGCCGGACCCGACGCCACGGGCCGCCGGCCATGGATTCAATTCGTCGCCCTACCAAAAAGTCGCTCCGGTCGGGCGAACCGTCTGCCGCGTCGGCGGATCGACGACCCGCTCACGCCGTCGCCCGGGGACCGACGACTTCGCGGTCGATGCCCTCGATTTCGAGGGCGAACTCGGGGCCGAACGCCGAGGCTGGCGTCTGGAAGCCCGGCGAGACGTCGTCGACGAGCACCCTGCGGGCGGCCGCGACGGCCACCCGCGCCGTCACGTCGTAGGTGTCCGGCGTGTTCATGCGGGCCGCGACGCTGTGGCCCTCGTCGTCCTCGACTTCGCCCCGGATGCGGGTGACGCTCCCCGCACGCTCGGCGGCCGTCGGCCCCGAGACGAACCGGTCGGCGGCCGCTGTCAGCACCCGCTTCACCGGTCCGGATCCCAGGAGCGGGAACAGTCGGCGACCGCGGCGAATCGCCGTGGCGGCGTACGGCGGCACCGTCGCGTAGGTCTGGATGTTCGGGATGCCCGTCGTGTAGTAGGCAGTCGATACGTCACCCCAGGGGACGGTCACCGCCGGCTTCGGCCCCTGGCCGAAGTCGATCCGGCGGGTCCGCCAGGCCGGCGGCATCGGTCGGATCGCGCCGCCGACCCGGACCGCACCCGGGCGGTCGAGTTCCCGGACGATGGACTTCACCGTCCCGGGCGAGAACGTCCCCAGGCCGTCCAGCGCCAGGGTCAGGTTCGTCGCCGACGGCAGTTCCTCGTGGAGAAAGCCCGCCAGGCAGTCCATCGGGACCACGTCGAACCCGACCGCCGGCAGGAGGACGATGCCCGTTTTCTCCGCGGTGCGGTCCCGTTCCGCGATGGACTCAAGCACGTCGATGGACCCCGCCAGGTCCAGGTAGTCCGTCCCGGCGGTCAGACAGCCCTCGATCATCGGGTCGGCCGTCTCGGCGAACGGTCCCGCACAGTTCAACACCACGTCGAAGCCCGCGACCTGGTCCTCGACGACGGTCGGGTGCCGGAGGCTAAACGTCCGGTGGTCACAGCCCAGTTCCGTCGCCTGCCGTTCGACCTGTTCGGCGTCGCGGCCGGCCAGGACCGGGTCCAGTCCCTCCTCGACGGCCTGCTGGGCGACGAGCGATCCGGTGTACCCGTACGACCCGTAGACGAGCAAGTCGGCCATGTCCGTGACTTGGGCCTCGGGGACAAAATTAGGCGGTGCATTCCGGGGTCCGGCCACGGCTTACGCCGGCGTCCATCGGCAGACCGCGTCCGGATTCGGGCGGCGCCGGGCGGCGGTTGCTTAGGGCTGGCGTCCCAAGCGAACGTATGGCGGACACCGTCCTCGTCACCGGTTGTTCCTCCGGCATCGGCCGCGCGACCGCCCGGGCGTTCCTGGCCGACGGCTGGACGACCTACGCGACTGCCCGCGACCCTGGGGACCTCACGGGACTGGCCGACCGCGGCGCCGAGACGACGCGACTGGACGTGACCGACCCCGCGGACGCTCGACTCGTCGTCGCCCGGGTCGAAGAAGAGCAGGGAGCTATCGACTGTCTGGTCAACGTCGCCGGTTACGGCCAGTTCGGCCCCGTAGAGGACGTCCCGACCGAACTGGTCGAGGAGCAACTGGCCGTCAACGCGGTCGGGCCACACCGGCTGATGCGGGCGGTCCTCCCGGCCATGCGCGAGCGGGACGCCGGCCGGATCGTCAACGTCACGAGCGCGGGCGACCGCCTTGCGCTGGCGGGCATCGGCGTCTACAACGGCTCGAAGATGGCGCTGGCCGGGATGACCGACGCGCTCCGGCAGGAACTCGCCCACACCGGCGTCGAAGTGGTGGTCGTCCAGCCAGGTGCCGTGGCGACCCCGTTCTACGACCGGGCGCTGGCCGAGGTGGAGCGTGCCGACGGCTCCCGGACGTACTCGCACCTCTACCGGGCGCTCCGGCGGATTCGCGCCGTCGAGGCAGGCGGCCCCGGAATCGCCGAACCGGAGACGGTAGCCGCGACGATTCTCGACGCCGCGACCGACCAGAATCCGGACACCCACTACCGGGTCAGTCAGCTCTCGCTCCTCGGGTCGCTGTACGGCACGCTCGTCCCGGGAACGGTGCGAGACCTGCTGACCCGACTGGCGATTCGCGCCGTCGCCAGCGGTCCGGTCCAGCGGTGGTTGACCCGGCGGGAGGAAGCCGCCGACCGCGAACCAGCGAGCCCCGACCGTCGCCATTTATAGGCGCCGCCGGGCCGTCTCCCCCTGGTTTCTTTACGTTCTTTATATGCTCGCGTGACCTATATAAGGGAAGTAGCGACGGTGGCAGGCCCCGTCCAGACGAGCGGAGGTGGCCGGCACGACCGCCGAGCGAAGGTAGCCGGCACTTCCACTAGTTCGAAGCTGATCTACACCTCCGCCGGTCCGAAGGTGGCCGGCACGACCGCCCCGGGCGGGACTGAAAGGGGCCGCGCGCTCGTCGGCGCCCCGACGACGCAAGCACTGGACTGAGGGAGCGAGCGAAGCGAGCGACTGAGGGAAGCGCGCAGCGAGTCGCGGCGTCACGAGCGCGTGGGGGCTTTCGGGCCGTCGTTGACCGAGAAGCGACCTCCTGAGCACCCGTCAATAGATCAGTTCCGCCAGCCAGACGTTTAACCTCCCGCTGACCGAACACGAACGTATGCCCGAAACCGTCCTCCTCGAAGAGCACACCTGGCCCGAAGTCGAACAGGCACTCGAAGACGGAACCCGAACCGCCGTCGTCGCGGTCGGATCCGTCGAACAGCACGGCCCGCACCTGCCGCTGATCATGGACACGCTGGCGGGCGACGAACTCGCCCGTCGCATCGCGGAACGACTCGGAGACGCCGTGGCCGCCCCGACCATCCGGCCTGGATGCTCGGGCCACCACATGGACTTCCCCGGGACGATCACGATCCCGCCGGAGACGCTGATGGACCTGATCCGCTCGTACTGCCGGTCGCTCGACGAACACGGCTTCGAGCATCTCGTCCTCGTGCCGACCCACGGCGGCAACTTCGCGCCGGTCAACACCGTCGCCCCCGAAGTCGCCCGCGAGGTGGACGCGACGGTCCTGGCGCTGGCGAACCTCGACGAGTTGATGGGTCTGATGAACGAGGGCATGCGGGCCGCGGGCGTCGACTACGAGGAACCCGTGATCCACGCCGGGGCCGCGGAGACGGCCATCGTCCTGGCCGTCGCCGAGGACCTCGTCCGGATCGACGAACTCGAACTCGGCCGCGAGGGAGAGGTGTCGGTCACCCGCCTGCTGAGCGAGGGCTTCCGGGCCATCACCGAGAACGGCGTCCTCGGCGACCCCCGCGAGGGCACCGCCGAGGCCGGCGAGGAGATCCTGGCGCGGATCACCGAGGCGTACGTCCAGCGAATCGAGGCCGAACGGGACGCGGCCTGAATTCGAGGGAACGAACGATGCTCGACACCGACCGCGAAGTCCCCGGCGTCGACACGCCGGTCATGGAGACCGACACCGGCCACCGGGCCGCCTGGATCGGAATCGCCGCCTGCTGGTTCCTCCTGGCGCTGGCGTCGTTCGCGCTGGACCGGCCGTGGATGGGGGTCGCCAACGTCGCGTTCGCCCTCGGGGGACTCTGGCGGGCGAACAACCCGACCTGACTACCCCCGGGATTCGACCTGATCCTCACTCCCGGAAGCCGACCCGCTCGGCGTCCGCCAGCGCCCGCTCGCTGGCCGCCGCCAGGTCGAACTCCCGGACGAGTTCGCCGTCCCGGAGGAGCGGTTCCAGCAGGGGGTCGCCGTCGGCCGGCCCCTCGCGGTCGGCCAGGCCGACGTGGTGGCCGCCGTCCGGCGTCCGGTAGACCTGCTTCCGCCCGGAGAGTTTCCCCCGCTTGGAGATGGCCTCGCCGTCGACTTCCACGACGTCCAGCGCGAAGTCCACGGGGTCGGCGTTGCTGACGTAACCCCCGACGCCGTACCCGTCGGCCACGTCCCGCAGGTGCCTGATCTCCACCGGCCCGAGGCCGCCGCTGACGAACACGCCGACGTCCTCGTGGCCGCGGGCGTCCAGTTCCCAGCGGACCTCCCTGACGATATGCCGGAAGTCCCCGCGGCGCGAGGACGTGGTGTCGATGCGGACGCTGTCGAGGTCCTCGCCCAGCGCGTCGACGGCGCGGAGGGTCTCGTCCACCTCGTCGGTAAAGGTGTCACAGAGCGCGACCCGGGGAACGCCGGGGCCGACCGCCTCGTCGAACGCCCGCCAGGCGGCCTCCTGGTTGCCCTTGCCGAAACAGAGCAGGAGGGCGTGGGGCATCGTCCCGCCGGCCTCGCGGTCGATCACCTCGCCGGCCGCGACGTTCGAGAAGCCGTCCAGGCCCGCCAGCAGGGCCGACCGCTCGACCATCGCCGCGATGGAGGGGTGGACGTGGCGAGTCCCGAAACTCAACACCAGCGAGTCCGGGGCCGCCCGCCGGGCTTCCAGCGCGTTCGTGGCGACGCCGGTGGCGTGGGAGAGAAAACCGAGCAGGGCGGTCTCGTAGCGAGCGAAGTCGAGGTAGTCGCCCTCGATCCGCATCACGGGGCCGCCGTCGAAGGGGGTCCCCTCTGGCAGCGCGTCGACGTCGACCGGCAGGCCTTCCAGCAGGTGGGCGGCGTCTTTCACGCCCGCGAACAGCTCGAACTCGCCGGTCGGGAACTGGTCGGCGGTCACCTCCGCGACCACGTGCGGGTCGCGGCCGGCGTGTTCCAGCGTCTCGACGGTGCGGTCGAAGTACGCGTCGGTCGCGTCCCCCCTGGCGATCGCCTCCTCGGGTACGATGTCGAAGGTCATCCTCGATCTCCTGTGGTCCGCGGCCCGCGGAGGGTGCCGACGGTTCGGTCCCACGCTCCGCGGAATCTCGTCTGAGGGTTTCGGACTGATGGAAAAAAGCGTTGCCATGTCCCGAGTGAAGACGCGACGACTTCGATTCGGCCGACCGAAAGATGCACCGCCAACAGTACCGCGCCAGGATCGGCGGACTCGCCTCACCCGGGGGCGTCGTCCTATCCGCCCCGCCGCTCTATCCGGGGGCGTCGCCGGACTCGCAGTCGTCGATGTAATTGCCTGCGTACGGGTGGCCGGGGTAGAGGTCGAGCACGGTCTCCATCTTCTCGATGGCGGTCTCGCAGTCGCCCCGCCAGTAGGCGTTCAGGCCCTCCTCGAAGGCCTCGTCCAGTTCGCTGGACTCGTTCTCGACGCCGTGTTCCGCCATGAACTCCTTTACCACCTCGACGGGGAGACCGAACTTGATCTCCTGGATGCCGGCGTCGGCGGGTCCGAACGTGGCGACGCCGACGACCTCGCCGTCGCTGTCGTACATCGGGCCGCCGCTGTTGCCGTTGTTGATCGCGGCTTCGGTCTGGATGGCCTCGATCCCGGAGTTGAGCGTCCGCCGGGCGCTGACGACCCCGGTCGTGAGCGTGGGTTCCAGCGCGACGTTGCGGTCTTCGAACAGCTGGTCGACGCCGATGTCGGGGTAGCCGACGACGAATATCTCTTCGCCGGTCCGGAGGTCCTCCGCGCTGCCCAGCGACACCGTCGGGAGCGGTTCACGGTCGACCTTCAGGAGTGCGACGTCACGTCCCCAGGAGGGTTCGCCGTCCACCTCGGTGACGACGGTCCCCGCGGCCTCGACCGTGGCGTCCCAACTGATGACCTCGAGGTCGTCGTCGGGCGTCGCGCGCCCGTTCAACACGTTGAACTGCTCGGCCACGTGGTCGACCGACCCGTGTTCGACGTAGTAGGACATGAACGTCTCGAACAGCACCTCCTCGACCTGGCGTTTCTCGCTGTCGGTGAGGTCGTACCCCGACGCGAACTCCTCGCGGAGCGCCCGTCGCTGTTCCGCCGCGAGCTGACGGTACAGCATCTCCTCGGGGGTCTTGTCGGCCAGCACCACGTGTGCGTTGGTGACGACGTACCCGTCCGAGGTGACGACGAACCCCGAACCGGACGCCCGCGCCTCCAGATCCTGGCTCTCGGTGATCGTCCCCGCTCCCTCGTCCTCGAGGAGCACGAGGTCTTCGGCGACCTCGACGGCGTCCCGGGATCGACCCGCCCTCGTTCGGTGGTACCTGGCCGCCAGTTCGCCGTCCTGGCGCAGTTCGAGGATCGGTGCCGAATCGCCGTCCTGGCGTTCGTACCGGAACGTCGACGTCTCTCCCGAGTCGAACTCGAGGACGAGTTCGTCCTCGACGACGACGTACGTCCCGCTGTAGCTGTAGTCCGGACCCGTGATCTCGAACTCGCCGTCGACGGTCAGGACGAACTGCTCGTCCTCGCCCTCCCAGGTGCCGAGGATCGACTCGTCGACGGTGTCGATCACGGAGTACGACGGCCAGGAGATGGAGCCGCTGACGACGGCCGACACGTGCGTGATCGCGGCCTTGTCCCGCTGGACGGTCCGCTGGTGGACGTTCGGGAGGTCCGGCGTCGCCGTCGGCGTCGGCGTCGCAGTCTCGGTGGGCGTGTCCGTCCCACCGTCGTTCAACGATCCTGTACAACCAGCGACGCCCGCCCCCGCCACCGCCGGAACGGCCTTCAAGAGGCGACGCCTGGTGAGGTTCGAACCGGCCATCGAGTCGAAGTGTAACGAGGTTCCATACAAATACGTTCGGGGTTAATTACCCGTTTTCGGTAACTAGCGGGGGAGAATTCGGCGTCCAGACGAACGGCAGCGTCCCCGTCGTAGGATCTCTACCAGAACGACCGCGTCCGGGCGTACTCGCGCTCGCGCTCCAGGATGTCGCGGTAGAACTCGTTTTCGTCCTCTCGCAACTTGGCGATAATGCGGGCGGCGTTGGTCGGACCGCCACCGTGACGACCGCCTTAGGGACCTGGATTCATGGTAAAGTAGTCGATAGAACAATCTGAGTACCAGTGTGCCCAGCCGTCAGCATTATCGTTACCATCCCAATCAGTGTCGCTCTTATCTGCGTATTCGTCACAGTTGTTGTAATTTACCCCGGGGGCGTCAAATGCTTCTTCGCCTTCTCCAACTTGTCCTACTGGAGTAATATATCCCTTATTGTCTTTGTATTTTACTGTACCGTAGTCATGGGGCACCTCTCCATCCCCGTCTTTGTCGGGGTTACTGTTATTCCAATGTAACGAGTGAGCAACCTCTTCTTGGACCGCGTCAATGGCTTCATCCTCACACTGACTCCCGAATTTTTTGTAGTTGTCAGGATTGGCCGACAGTAACGCTTTTCCGCAACACGCGGTCGCCCAGTGACCGTCACCCCATCCCCACGAACATTCGTAATGATTAGTGATCAATAGATTAGTGTCCCGTACCAGAGTCAGATCAGTACAGTCCGCTCTCGCGTAGTTCCGCCACCAATCGAACAAGGTGTTCCAGTAATTGTCGTCGTCGTTGCATATCTCCGTCCCGTCGAATCCTCCACAACCTTCCTGCGGCACTGGTATTCCAGTAGTGGAGTATGACACGTCCGCGGAGTCAGCGTGGTTGTGAAAAGCCTTCTCGAGGTAAGTCTCCGCGACTTTCGCGGCCCTGTATGGTTCATTCCACGTAGAGTAAGAATAGTTGATGAGCTTTTCAGAAAGCCAGATTTTGACTTTGTACGTCGTCATTGTTATAGTGCCCGAATGACTTCGACATCATCAGTGTTGTTTGCGTAAACAGACACCGTCTGATCAGCAGGGAATCCGTCATGTCCGACGAAAACTTGAGTTGAATCCGATGCACCTGACGGAATCTGCGCATCAACCACAAAATCCCCAGGATCAGCGTCAACCGGTAAATTAGAAACCTCGACGTTGCCTCGGAAGTAAGCCTCTGACACCTCTTCAAGACCCGTCTGGTTTCGTCCTTTCAATTTCCAGGTACCTTCGAAAACCGATTGTTTCTGGGAACTCTGCGGATAAACCTGGACAGTAATTGTGAGTTTCTTTTCACTATTATTTACTACGCCAATGTCTGGAGTACCGCTTTTGACGGGGTTGCTTGCCTCGACTGGGTTGATGGCCATTGTGAACATTGCTCCACAAGCCACCGATTCCAATACCTTACGTCTTTTAATGTTTTTTCCCACACCTATTTATTCAACTATTCCTTCATAAAACTTATTGCCAAGGTGTAAATAGAGACCCCCATGGAGAGATCTAGTCGTTTAAAGATTGTTCGGAGACGGACGCTCCTCCGAAGCAGCGTCCCGGTAGCACTGGTTGGGCTCGCAGGCTGCCTCGACGGAACCTCTGGATCGAACGACCAGACCGCGACCGACGAGCGATCCTTCGACACGCCCGCTCCCGGGGAGTGCGAACAGGCGCGACGGCCGGAGCCGACGCCGACTGAAGAGGGGCTTCAGCCCCAAGAGTATCCGTCGTATCCCCAGTCGCTTAACAGGAACTCCGCCGAGCGGTTCGCGGAAGAGTACGAAACGGCATACCAGCACAACCACTTCATCGCCGAGAAGTTCATCGATGGCATCGACTCCGTCGGTCCCTGGGCCAGTGCGACTCGAATCGTGGAAGACGCTGGCGATTACTTCGTCGGCGTCAACGGGAGAGTCAACGTCGCTGACGAGGAACAGCCGGAGTACACGGAGACGCCGACGCCTGAACCAGCCCCAACCGGCACCAGGCCGATCGCCGCCTGGTACTATCTCACGGATCGGTTCGCCCTCCGGAAAGAAATCTCCGAAGGAAGACGGAAGATAGACGAGAGTGACACCCCGGATCTCCAGGGTGCGACCGTCGTCGTCTGTAACTGACCCGCTTCGTTCGGGCGACCTCCACCCTCACCAGAACGACCGCGTCCGGGCGTACTCGCGTTCCCGCTCCAGGATGTCGCGGTAGAACTCAAACAAACTGTTCCAATACTTGTCCCAGTTACTGCATATCAATGTTCCATCATAATCCCCACAACCTTCGTGCAGCGCCGGTATGCCTTTGTTGGAGATAGATACGTTCGCGGAGTCAGAATGGTTGTGGAATGCCTTCTCTAAGTAGGTCTTCGCAACTTTCCCGGCTCTATCCGGGGCGTACCCCGCATTATAGGAAAAGTTTCGAAGTTCGTTCGACAGCCAAATTTTGATCTCGTACGTAGTCATGATTACAGTGCTCGGAGGACTTTGACTTCATCAGTACTGTTTGCGTACACTGACACCGTCTGGTCGGAAGGAAATCCGTTATGGCCAACGAAAACTGGCACCGTATCGGAAGCACCTGACGGAACTTGGGCATCAACTACGAACTCTCCAGGGTTCGTATTAACAACAGAACCGGCGATCTCGATATTGCCCCGGAAATAAACCTCTGACACATCTTCGAGATTTCTTTGATTCCGCCCTTTCAGTTCCCATGTACCCTCGAAAAGAGATTGTTCCCGGTAATCCTCCGGATAAATCCGGACCGTTATTGGAAGTTTCTGATCGCTGTTGTTTATTACACCGATGTCTGGAGTATTGCTTTCAACGGGGCTTTCCGCCTCAACTGGCGTAACAGCAACGGATAACACCGTTCCTCCGACGATTGATTCCAATACTTTCCTTCTAATTATTTTCTCTGTCACAGTGAATCAATATACTCCACCATAAATAAAACCTTTGTAGTGGGAGTCATTTAGCTCTGATCATGGAGGACTCTGATCAAATTGAGCATATTCGGAGACGATCGCTGTTCCGACGCGGTATTCCTGTCGCGCTGGCCGGGCTCGCAGGCTGCCTCGACGGAGCCACTGGACCGAACGACAAGACGGCGACCGACGAGCGATCCTTCGACACGCCCGCCCCCGGAGAGTGCGAACAGGTATCACGGCCACAGCCGACGCCGACTAACGAAGGTCTTCAGCCCCGGAAGTATCCGTCGTATCCCCAGTCCCTGGACAAAGACGCCGCCAAACAGTTCGCCGAAGAATACGAACGGGTATACCAACACAATTACTACGTCGCCGAGGAGTTCATCCATGGAATCGACGATATCTCGACCGGAGCCGGCGTAGCCCGGGCCGTAGAGGACGCCGGCGAGTACTTCGTCGGCGTGAACGGACGGATCGATACCGCAGACCTGGAACAACCGGAGGGCACCGGAACGTCTACGCCGTCCCCTGCCGCAACCAGCTCGTCCTCATTCGCCGCCTGGTACTACCTCACGGATCGGTTCGCCCTCCGGAGGGAAGTCTCCGGCGGAAGACCGGACATCGACGAAGGCGACGACCCGAACCTCCAGGGTGCGACCGTCGTCGTCTGCAACTGACCCGCTTCGTTCGCGTGTCGTCCACCCTCACCAGAACGACCGCGTCCGGGCGTATTCCCGCTCGCGCTCCAGGATGTCGCGGTAGAACTCGTCCTCGTCCTCCCGCAGTTTGGCGATGATCCGGGCGGCGTTGGTCGGGCCGACGCCGCGGGCCGCCAACACACAGACCGCTCTAGGGACCTGGGTTCGTGGTAAAGTGGTCTATGGAACAATCGGAGTACCAGTGTGCCCAACCATCGGCAACATCATCGCCATCCCAGTCAGTGTCGCTCTTGTCTGCGTACTCGTTACAGTTATTATAGTCCACTCCAGCTCCGCTATACGCACCGTCTGCGCCAACCCGACCTACCGGAGTGATGTAACCGTCACCGTTGTTGTACTTTACTGTACCATAGTCATGGGATTCCCTCCCATCACCATCTTTGTCAGGTTTACTATTGTTGTAGTGTAACGAGTGAGCGACCTCCTCCTGAATCGCATCGATCGCTTTATCCTCACAGTCGGTGCCGAATTTTTTGTAGTTATCGGGATCAGCCGCTAGTAACTTCCTTCCAACGCACGCATACGCCCAGTGACTCTGCCCCCAACCCTGTGAACAGGCAGTCCCATTGGTGATCAATAAATTGGTATCACGTGCAAGGGACAGGTCGGTACAATCAGCCGTGGAGTAATCCTTCCACCAGTCCCACATGGTGTTCCAGTACTTATCCCAGTTACTACATATCATGGTTCCGTCATAATCGACACAACCTTCATACGGTACTGGTATCCCGGTTTGGGAGATAGACACATTCGCGGAATCGGTGTGGTTGTGAAACGCGTTCTCAATGTAGGTCTTTCCAATTTTCGCGGCTCTATCCGGCGCATAGCCCGAATTGAAAGAATGGTTTCTCAATTCGTTCGAAAGCCAAATTTTGATTTTATACGTTGTCATAATTACAGTGCCTGGAGGACTTCGACTTCGTCGGTTCTGTTTGCATACACGGATACCGTTTGGTCTGGAGGGAGTCCACCCGGTCCGACAGAAATCTGAGACGTATCGGATGCTCCCGACGGTACCTGGGCATTAACCACGAACTCTCCAGAACCTACGTCAACCGATGAACTAGAAGCCACTATGTTACCCCGGAGTAGACCTCCGACACGTCCTCAACTCCCGTCTGGTTCCGCCCTTTTAGTTCCCATGTATTCTCAAAAACCGATAGTCCAATGTAATCTTCAGGATAAATACGGACCTTGATTGGAAGTCTTTCCTGACTATTGTTTACAACACCGATGTCGGGATGGCCGTCATCTAAGTTCCTGTGCGCATCAACTGGAGTAACCGCAATGGTGGACAATGCACCACATGCCACTGATTCCATCATCTTCCGTCTGTTTATTTTCCCTGTCACGTGAATTAGTTATCTCCTTATTATTTAAAATTTTTTCATGTTAATAATATATTAGATATTCATAATTTGTCCATCAGATATTAGTTGTCATGGAATGATTCCATTGTATGAAGAGTATTCGAAGACGTGTACTTCTCCAGCGCGCTATTCCTGCCTCATTGGTCGGACTTACAGGCTGTCTCGACGAAGCAATAAGTTCGAACGACCAGACGTCGACCGACAAGCGGACCTTCGACACGCCCGCCCCCGGAGAGTGCGAACAGGCGCGACGACCGAAGCCGACACCAACCGAGGAGGGGCTTCAGCCCCAGGAGTATCCGTCGTATCCCTCGTCCCTGGACAAAGACGCCGCCGAACGGTTCGCCGAGGAGTACGAAGAGGCGTACCAGCACAACCACTACGTCGCCGCGGAGTTCAGGGTTGGTATTGACGACGTCCTAGTCTCGGGCGGCGCGGCGCGAGTCGTGGAAGACGCCGGAGAGTTCTTCGTCGGGGTAAACGGGAGGATCGATACCGCCGACGAGGAACAGCCGGAGTACACGGAGACGCCGACGCCAGAACCAGCTCCAACCGGCACGAAAACGTTCGCCGCGTGGTATTACCTCACGGATCGGTTCGCCCTCCGGAACGAGGTCGAAGCCGACGGAATGGGATTCGACGAGGGCGACGACCCGGATCTCCAGGGTGCGACCGTCGTCGTCTGTAACTGACCCGCTTCGTTTGGGCGACCTCCACCCTCACCAGAACGACCGCGTCCGGGCGTACTCGCGTTCCCGCTCCAGGATGTCCCGGTAGAACTCGTCCTCGTCCTCCCGCAGTTTGGCGATGATCCGGGCGGCGTTGGTCGGCCCGACCCCGCGGGCCGCCAGCGCGATCACGGCCTGCTTGCCGTGGGCCTGCACGAGGTTGGCCGAACGGTGCGCCCGCCGGGTGAGGTCCTCCTGCTCGTCGGTCTTCTCGCTGGCGCGGACCGCCTCGACGGTCTCCTCGTCCCAGGGTTTCAGCGCGGCGATGCGGGTGGACTCGCAGTTCGGACACTGCGGCTGGTCGGGGACCCGCCGGACCTTGGTTCGGGAGGTCCACTCGCCACAGTGGACACAGAGCAGGATCACGCGGTCGTTGCGCAGGCGCTCGCGCACGGCATCGATGACGCTGGCGTCGGCGTTCTCGGGGGCCAGCAGTTCCTGCCCACCCGAGCGGCCGCCGCGACCGACCGGAGTACGCCCGCCGACCGTGACGACCTCGACGTCGCCGCCCTGGATGCTCCGGAGCACGTCGGCCGCCCGGTCGACGTCGAGGTCCTCGTGGAACACCTCGCGGATCGCCTCCTCGTAGACCGGCGTCCCCTCCAGGGCCGACAGGAGCCGCGACCCCCGGAAGTTCGACCCGTCCTCCAGTCTGCCGAACTTCGAGGCGACCTGCGCGAGTTTGAACTCCAGGCGCTCGGCGTTCTTCAGCGACAGTTCGAGGATCGACCGCACGTGCCCCGGGTCGGTGTCCCGGAGGACGGCCGCTACGTCGCTACCGCTGAGCTTCGGGGGCACGTCGAGTTCGATCCGGTAGGGGTCGACGTCCAGGCCGACCGAGGACCCGGTCCGCTGGCCCAGAAGCGCCGACAGCACCCGGCCCAGGGTCTCGTTGGCTTGGTGGCCGAACGCGGCGTTGACGACCGCTTTCCCGCGCTCGAACTCGACGACGAACCGGTCGTCGGTCGGCACCGGATGGCCCTCCTCGACGTGCTCGGCGAGTCGTTCCAGCGCACCCGCGATGGTGTCCGCGTCGGCCGGATACCGGGCCGACAGGTCGCGGGCGACGGCCTGGTGGTCGGCGCCCGACTCCCGTTGCCGGGCCGCGACCTCGCGGAGTTCGCCGACCTCCTGGGCGACGGCGTACGGGACTGGAATCTCCTCGCCGATCCAGGAAGGGACCTCGCCGCCGGGGTCCTCGATGGGCGAGACGGTCACCTGCTCGTCGTCCTCGTCGATCTCGGTGATCCGCCACATCCGCCCGCCCTGGATGAACACCTCGCCCGGCGCGGCGAAGTTGACGACGAAGCGCTCGTCCAGCGTGCCGACCGTGCTCCCGGTCGCCACGTCGTGGACGGTGTAGGTCGCCTCGTCGGGGATCATCGAGAGGTTGGCGTAGAAGTACTGCCAGGTCCCCCCGGACTTCTCCAGGGTGTCGGCCTCCCGGTCCAGCCAGACTACACGGTTGCCCGACAGTTCCTCGACGACCTCTCGGAAGGCCTCGGCCGAGATGTCCCGGAAGGGGTAGGCCCGCGTGACGATTTCGTATGCCCGCGCGGCCGACACCTCGCCGAAGTCCATCACGATGCCGACCACCTGGTTGGCAACGGTGTCGAGGCTCCCGTGGTGGATGGCGGCCGGTTCGACGTTGCCCGCCTTCCCCCGGCGGGCGATGACCAGCGACTCCAGTACCTCGTCGGCCCGGGTCGCCACGACCGTCCCCCTGCTCACCTGGTCGGCGCGGTGGCCCGCGCGGCCGACCCGCTGGAGGAGTCGCGCCACCTCGCGAGGACTCTGGTACTGGACGACGTGGTCGACCCGGCCGACGTCGATGCCCAGTTCCATCGACGAGGTACACAGCAGGCCGTCCAGTTCGCCGGCCTTGAACCGGTCTTCCACGTCGATTCGGGCCTCCTTCGACAGCGACCCGTGGTGGACCTCGACGTTGGCGTCCAGTTCGCGGACCCGAGACCCCAGCGCCTCCGCGGTCTGGCGGGTGTTGACGAAGATCAGCGTCGACTCGTTGGCTTCGACCAGTTCCAGGATGGTGCGGACGTGGCTGGCCACCGCCTCCGTCGTCATCAACTCGCCGGCCAGGTTCTCGTCGCCGCCGGTGACCTCAGGGGTCAGCACTTCCACGTCGAGTTTGCTCCCGACGTCGACCTCCACGACGGTACACCCCCGGTCGCCAGTCAGGAAGCGGCCGACCTCCTCGGGGTCGCCCACGGTCGCGGAGAGGCCGACCCGCTGGAACGGACCAGCCACCTCGCGCAACCGTTCCATGCCGACCGCGAGTTGGGCCCCTCGCTTGGAGGGCGCCAGTTCGTGGACCTCGTCGACCACGACGTGTTCGACCGCCGCCAGCGCCTCCCGGAGGCGCTCGCCGGTGAGCATCGCCTGGAGCGTCTCGGGCGTGGTCACCAGGACGTCCGGCGGGTTCGTGGCCTGCTGGCGGCGCTGGTAGTCGGAGGTGTCGCCGTGGCGGACCTGCACGTCCAGGCCCAGTTTCTCGCCCCACCACTCCAGGCGCTGGCGCATGTCGCGGTTGAGCGCCCGGAGCGGCGTGACGTACAGCGCGGAGACGCCGAAGGGCATCTCCGCGTCCTCGCGGCGCTGGACCATCGCGTCGAAGACGGGAAGCATCGCCGTCTCGGTCTTGCCGGTCCCGGTGGGCGCGACGACCAGCGCGTTCCGGCCGGCGGCGATGGGCGGGACGGCGCGGCGCTGTGGCTCCGTGGGGTCCTCGAACCCGCGTTCCGCGAGCGCCGCCCGCACCGTCTCGCCGAGGTGGTCGAACGCGCCCCCGCCCGCCGCTGGCATCGACACACCGTCGGGGTGCGAGGCGATTAAGGCCTCCGTTCGCGGGTCGTAGCTGGCCTACATTTGGTTCCACGGCGCGCGCGAGGTTCCCGTGAGTGAACCGAAC
Source organism: Halobacteriales archaeon QS_1_68_20 (assembly GCA_003021085.1). Classification (GTDB taxonomy): domain Archaea; phylum Halobacteriota; class Halobacteria; order Halobacteriales; family PXRE01; genus PXRE01. The sequence goes on from PXRE01000008.1 coordinate 96,861, forward strand.
GGCGGCTCGGGAGAGCTTGCTCTCCCGGTGGTTCGGGGGCGAGGCTCGTCTCGCCCCCAGCGGCTGGGGAGGCGTGAGGTTGACCCCTAGGCGTTGCATGCCGCTTGCGTTGACCCAGTTCGAGCCGGCAAGGCTAGGGGCACGCAAAACCTCGGGATGGCCACACCCTCCCCAGCCGACTGCGTTACTCTCGCGCGCCAGTGTGCCAACTCCAACGTCGAGGAACCGTGGGGCAAACCCCAATTCGTCGTCTAGTCCCGCAGGCTTTTGCCCTCGCCGCCGGTGGCTTCGACCATGGACGACACGCAACCGGACCGCCGGGAGTCCGGGTTCAAGGAACGCACGCGGGTCGACCGCGCACGCGACCGACTCCGGGAGGCGGTCCCCTCGGTCGGGTCCGAGACCGTCCCCCTCGCGGACGCAGACGGCCGAGTCCTCGCGTCGACGGTCGCCGCCGACCGAAACGTCCCCCACTACCGCCGGGCGGCGATGGACGGCTACGCCGTCCGCGCGGCCGACACCTTCGGCGCGAGCGACCGCTCGCCGGAGGTCCTGCTGACGAGCGAGGGGGGCGACGAGGCAGGCGGCCCCGGGAGCGGTCGGGAAGTCGGCCCGAGCGAGGCCGCCAGGGTCCACACCGGGAGCGAGGTTCCGCCCGGGGCCGACGCCGTCGTGATGGTCGAGGACGTCGAACGCGTCCGCGACGAGATCGAGGTGTTCGACGCCGTCGCGGCGGGCGAGAACGTCGCGCCCGTCGGCGAGGACGTCGAAGCCGACCAGACGCTGTACGAACCCGGCTACCGGCTCCGCCCCTCGGACCTCGGCCTGCTCAAGTCCGTCGGCGTGACGGAGGTCGAGGTCGTCGAGCGACCCCAGGTTGCAGTGATCCCGACTGGCGAAGAACTCGTCCAGGCCGACCCCGACCCGGGCGAAGTGATCGAGACGAACGGCCTCACCGTCTCCAGACTCGTCCGGCGGTGGGGCGGCGAGGCCACCTACCGCGAGGTGGTGACCGACGACGCCGACGCCCTCCGGGACGCCATCGAGCGCGACCTGGCCCACGACGTCGTGGTGACCACCGGCGGCTCCTCGGTGGGCGAGCGGGACCTGCTCCCGGAGGTGCTGGCCGACCTCGGGGAGGTGCTCGTCCACGGCGTCGCCCTCAAGCCCGGCCACCCCGTCGCGCTCGCCGTCGTCGGCGAGACGCCCGTGCTGGCGCTACCGGGCTACCCGGTCGCCTGCATCGTCAACGCCGTCCAGTTCCTCCGGCCGACGCTGTCGTGGCTGGCCGGTACCGGACCGCCCACGCACCCGACCGTCCGGGCGACCCTCGCGCGGAAGATCCACAGCGACCCCGGCACGCGCACGTTCGCCCGCGTGAAACTGGATCGTGAAGGCGAGGAGTGGACCGCGACCCCGACGCGGGCCAGCGGCTCCGGGGTGCTGTCCAGCGTCGCCCTGGCCGACGGGTGGGTCGTGGTCCCCGAATCCCTGGAGGGCCTGTCCGATGGCGAACCCGTCGAGGTACAGGACTGGGAACCCTCGGCGTAGCCAACCTTTATCCGGCATCGGACGGGCAACTGTCCGTGACATGACTGACGGGTGGTCCGACGCGAGACTGGAGACGACGTACTCGGAGGCACGCGCCGTACTGGAAGCGCAGAACGATACGATCTCTGACGTCGACGACAAGGCGATGCGGACCGTCCGCGTGACAGTGATCGTCGTTGGCCTCGTGGCCTCCGCGGTGCGGTTCGCCGGCAACACCTTCGACGTCCTGTGGTTGGCCATCAGTGGCGTAGCGTACGTCGGGGCGCTCGTAACCGGGGTCTTGACGTACGCGGAGTCGACGCTGTACCTGGAACCGGGTCGGGGCTACGTCGAGCGACTCCGCCGGAACGAATTCGGCGGCCGCGATTGGCGCCAGGACCTCCTTGCGACCTATGGTGAGTGGATTGAACAAAACGACCGTGCGATACGTCCCAACGGGCAGTTGCTGTTCCTGACTCGGGTCCTGTTAGTGGCTGGCGTTGCGTCTACCGCGGCAGCCATAGCTTTTTGACTCGTAGCGCACAACGCGCTAATGTGACCGACGATCTACCCGAAACTGCCGCCGAGAAGGGGCAACGAAGTAACAAAGGCCCCGCGCCGATCACCCGGTTCCTCCGGTGGTGGCGAAACCGCCGCTCCGTCGAGGAGTGAGGATCCGAAAGCGGGGACCGGGGACTGACCGTTCCCCTTTCCGTTAATCTTATTACATTTACATCTAATACAGCCACCCATGCGTCGAACACTGTTCACGGTGTTCGTGGTCGCATCGCTCGTAACGCTCGGCGCGTTCGGCGGGACGGCGATAGCGAGCCCTGATCCGGACCCCTACGAGGACTGCCTGATCTCCGTGGTGGATTCGTCCCAGTGTGACGGCCTGGAGGGCGACGACTCCGACGACACCGAACTGCAGAACAAGGTCTACGACGACGGGAGCAAGCAAGTGTACACGAACGACGGCGACAGGACGGTCGTCGAGAACGACCAGGACGAGGACCGAACCATCCTGGGCGAGGTCGTCGAGACGGTGACGGGTAGTAGCACCGTCGCCGACTGCGTCGAGGGGGTCGCCGGCCAGGGCGAACCGAACGACGAGCAGGACGTCGCCCAGGAGATCGGTGAAAACGAACTCGACGAGATCGACAGTAGCAGGGTGAGCAAGGGACTTCACGCGGTCACGTTCGCGACCGCCGCGAAGGACTGCTACGACGGGGTGAACGGCTAACTACCCGGTCCACCAGGGTAGTTCCCCTCTCACGGCCCGACGCAGGATTCCAGTACGTTTTTCGCTCGCCGGCCGCTCGTTTCGACAATGACCGATCGCCGGGAGTTCCACGACCTCGCGGACCCCGCGGACGCCGCCGAGACCATCCGGTCCCTGGATCTCGACCCGGGAGCCGAGCGAGTCCCGCTGGCGGACGCCCGGGGGCGCGTCCTCGCGGAGCGAGTCGACGCCGGGATCGACGTCCCGGGGTTCGACCGCGCGAGCATGGACGGGTACGCCGTCCGCGCAGCCGACACGTTCGGCGCAGACGAAGCCGACCCCGCACCCCTCGACGTGGTCGGGGCCGTCCACGCAGGCGAGGCCCCCGACGTCGTCGTCGAGGAGGGCACGGCCGCCGAAATCTCGACCGGCGCCGTGATGCCCGACGGCGCCGACGCGGTCGTGATGGTCGAGCGAACGGATTCGGAGGGGGGTTCGGTCTTGGTGCGCACCGCGGTCGCGCCGGGCGACAACGTCATGCACGCGGGCGCGGACGTGGCCGCCGGCGAGCGGGCGCTCGGCCCCGGGACCCGGCTGACGGCCCGCGAAGTCGGCCTGCTGTCCGCGCTCGGCGTCGACGAGGTACCGGTCCGCTCGCGGCCGCGCGTGGGCGTCGTCTCGACGGGCGACGAACTCGTCCGGCCCGGTGACGACCTGAACCACCGCCGGGGACAGATCCACGACGTCAACAGCTACGGGGTCGCGGCAGCCGTCGAGGAGGCCGGCGGCGAACCCGTCGTCTACCCGCACGCTGGCGGGGCGGCCGCCGCCGCCAGCCCGGAACGGGCCAGCGGGCCCGTGGGCGACGACCTGGACGAACTGGAGCGCGTGCTGACCAGGGCCGCCGAGGAGTGCGATCTGGTGCTCTCTTCGGGGTCCACCAGCGCATCCGCGGTCGACGTCATCTACCGCGTGATCGAGGACCGCGGCGAGTTGCTGTTGCACGGCGTCGCCGTCAAGCCGGGCAAGCCGATGCTCGTGGGGACCCTCGGCGGCGCGGCCTACGTCGGCCTGCCGGGCTACCCCGTTTCGGCGCTGACCATCTTCCGGACGTTCGTGGCACCGGCGGTCCGGAACGCGGCGGGTCTGCCCGAACCCGCGACGGCCACCGTCGAGGGGAGGATGGCCGGCGAAGAGCGGTACGGCGAGGGACGGCGCCGACTGATGCCCGCCGGCCTGGTCGAGGACGGCGACGGTGACCTGCTGGTCTACCCCGTCGACAAGGGGAGCGGGGCGACGACCAGCCTCGTCGAGGCGGACGGCGTGGTCGAGGTCCCGGCCGACACCGAGTACCTCGCCGCGGGCGAGCGGGTGACCGTCGAACTGTTCTCGGCGGACGTGCGACCGCCGTCGTTGCTGGGCGTCGGCGAGGACGACCCGGCGCTGTCGCGCCTGCTGGACCGACTGTCGAACCCGCGGTACCACGCCGTCGGGACGCGTGAAGGAGTGCGCAGACTTCGGGACGGCCTCCCGGACGTCTGCGTCGTCGCCGGTGACCCCCGCAGGGAGGTCGACGCCGAACCGCTGGGCGCCTGGACCCGCGAGTGGGGGCTGGTCGTCCCCGCGGGCAACCCCGACGGAGTGGAGGGACTGGCCGACCTGGTCGACCGGGACCTCCGGCTGGTCAACCGCGGTACGGACTCGGGGCTGCGGTCCAGCCTGGACGACGCGCTAGCGGCGATTGCAGACGAGCGGGGCGAGCGCCGCCGGGAACTCGCCGACGCCGTCGACGGGTACGACCTCACCGTCCGCGCCCACGAGAGCCCGGCCCGGACGGTCGCAGCGGGCGAGGCGGACGCCGGACTCGGATTGCGGGTCACGGCAGAGCGTCTCGGCCTCGGGTTCGTCCCCCTGGGCGACCAGCGCGTGCAGATGCTTGCGAACTCCGACCGGACCGATAAACCGGGCGTCACGTCGCTGGCGACCGCTATCGAGGAGCACCTGGCGGACGCGCTGGTCGACCTCGCCGGGTACGAGGCCGGATAGGCGGCCAGTCCCGGCCGGTCGGCGTCGACGCCCCGCCCCGGCTCAGCCGTTTTCAGTCTGCGGGGCCTCCGTTCGGCATGGCACACGTCACCGTCGAGAACCCCGACCTGTCGCTGGACGATCCGTTCCTGCTCGACGGTCTGCCGGGACGCGGCCTGATCGGCAAGCTCGTCGTCGACCACGTCCTCGACGCCTTCGACATTGAGTACTACGCCGGCGTCTACTGCGAGGGCATCCCGCCGGTCGCGGCCTACCGGAGCAACGACTCCACCGTCCGACCACCGGTGCAGGTGTACACCGACCCCGGGCGGGACCTGCTCGCGCTGGTCAGCGACGTCCCGGTGTCGCCCTCGGACGCCCCGGAGTTCGCCGATTGCATGGTTGGATGGTTCGAAGAACGGTCGGTGACGCCGATACTGCTCGGCGGCCTCTCCCAGGAGTCCGAGGTCGAGTCCGGCGAACGGTCCCGGGAGGTCCGGCCTCTTGACCGGTGACGCCGACTCACTGCTGGACGAGGCCGGCGTCGTCCCGCCGCGGTACGCGGGGCAAGTCACCGGCCCGACCGGCGCCCTGTTGCACCACGCGGCGGCCTGTGACGTCGACGCCGTCGGCCTGCTCGTCGAGAGCACGTCGGCGTTTCCCGACCTCGAAGCGGCCAGGCTGGTCGTCGAACACGGCATCGTCCCCGTCTCGGGCGTCGAGATAGATGCCGCCCCGTTCGCGGAACAGTCCCTCGGGACGTCCCACGCCGTCGAGTCGTTCGTCGAAGCGATCAGGGACGCCGACGACGGAGCGACCAGCGCCGAACCGACGGCGACGTTCTACCGGGTCGGAGCGATCCAGGAGTGTACCAGGTGGCCGCCAGGAGTCGGGAACTACCGGGCCGCCAGGACGTTGAACCCGATGCCCAGCAGGACGCCGTACAGCGAGTGGCCGATGAGGCTCAGTTCACTGATGTTCGGCACGCCGGGGCCGGCCAGCCCCATCGTGTACAGCCAGACGGGCATGATGAACATCGCCAGCAGGCCCCACATCACGATGCCGTACAGGAGGCCGACCAGGCCGGCCCGGGAGTTGGTGAACGCGAACTCGTCGTTGGCGTCGACCTGCATCACCAGCGCGAAGCCCGTTCCCAGGATGGCCCCGTGCGCGAGGTGGGCGACCCACCCGGCGACCAGGGCCGGGTCGTCCGGTGTCGCCTCGACGCCGTACAGCGTGGGGATCGCTACGTCCAGTACCGGGTCCGGGACGACGAACATCATGAACAGTCCGAACCCGATGGCACCGACGATGCCACCGAGGGCGCCGGCCTGCCACGGCGCGAACCCGCTTCCCGTCTCTAGCTCCGTTCCGGCTTCCGTTTCCGTGCTCATGGCGACGGAACCACCTCACGCTGCGAATCGAAGCCGTGGTTTGTCATGTTACGGAGATGATTACCAGCGATATTTATAAATAATTTTTCCCGGGGTGATTGGGGGACATTTATTACGGGGTCGACCACCGTCGGGCGGACGCGGGCGTTAGCGGGCCGCGAGCGCCTGGTAGACGACCGCCAGCAACACGCCGAACACGAGGTGGCCGACGAAGCCGAGCGGTTTGATGTTCGGCAGGTCGGGAGCGGCCGGGAAACCCATGGTACTCAGCAACACGGGCATCAACACGACGCCGCCTGCGATCCAGGTGACGACGCCGTATCCCAGGCCGGCGACCACGGCGCGGCCGTTGCCGGTCACGAACCCGCCGATGGCGTCGACCTGCATCGCACCCGCGTACGCGAGACCCATGCCCACGCCGATGGCCAGGTGGACGACCCACCCGACGGCCAGCGCGGTGTCGTTCGGCCTCGCCTCGACGCCGACGAGGTTCGGAATCGCCACATCTAGAACGGGATCCGGGATGATCGTCATCATCATGGCCCCGAACGCAACTGTGCCCACGACGCTGCCGACTACCGCGGCCTGCCACGGTGCCAGTTTGCCCGTTCCGGTCGTCGATCCGGTTTCGGTTTGCGTGCTCATTCCAAATGCTGACGACGGGCGACCACGTATTAGTGTTTCTTCGGTGATGTTACGCCGATACACTATTGAGATGGATTTATGTATTATCGAACCAGCAAATTGGTTTCATTTATAATTAGTTTCCGATATATGGCGGTGCGGTCGTGCTGCCGTCGCTTCAGGCAACGGAACGCGGGACTGAACGGTGGCTCGCGAGGGGGTACTACGCGCCCCGTCTCAGAGGTCGAGTTCGTCGAAGCCGTTGACCCGGTAGTCGGCGCGGACGCAGTGACCGCGGTCGTGGGGGTCGTGGCGCTCGACGTGGACGGCGTCCAGCCCGGCGTTCCAGGCCGCCCCGACGTCGCTAGGGCCATCGCCGGCGAGGACGCCCTCGTGGCCGTTGTGGGCGACGCCGAGGTCCGCCATCACCGACCGGACGGGTTCGGGGTCCGGTTTCCACCCGGTGTCGTCGGTGCAACAGAGCACCGTGTCGAACCAGTCCCGGATGTCGAGGTGGTCCAGCACGGGGTCGGCGAGGAACCGCTGGCAGTGGGTCACCAGACCGACCGGACCGTCCAGGTCGGCCACGTCGGCCGCGTCGTCGTGGAGGAACGTGTTCTGGGCGCGGACCTGGGGGTCCTCGACGTCGTGGAACGTCGACCAGAACGTCTCGGGGTCCAGGCCCCACTCCGTGAGCATCTCGTTGCGGGGGCCGTAGAACCCGTGCCACAGCAGTTCCGCCTGGCGGTCCGTGAAGCGGTAGCCCAGTCGCTCGCCGACCTCGTCGAACACGTCCCGGGTGTAGCCCCAGTCGGCGTCGACGATGGTGCCGTCGAGGTCGAACAGCCAGAAATCGTACTCCCGGGCGACCATACGAGGGCCTTCTAGTTGGCCGTACACGGTAAAATGTCTTTGGGAGCCGTGAGAGTCGTTGACGGGGGCGGCAGGCGTTCGTCGCCCGGTATACGAATATATCACATATATTCGTATACGCTCGCGCCAGCGACGCCGTTCACCGGGACGGTCGGTGGTCCGTGGGCGGTCCCAGCAGTCGACGAGCACGGGTCGATACCGACCGCCGGGAACGGAACCGAAAACGAGCGGGGACCGGGACGAGTCGGTGCCTACTGTTCGTCGTCGAGGATCTGGGCCATCTCCACGTCGTCCTCGGTGATGCCGCCCTCCTCGTGGCTGGTGAACCGGACTTCGACTTCCTCGTAGCCGATGACGATGGTGGGGTGGTGGAACTGGTGTTCCGCGATTTCGCCGACCGACTGGGCGAAGGCGACGCCGTCGAGATACTCGTCGAACTCGAAGGTGCGGACGATCTCGTCGCCCTCGCGCTCCCAGCCGTCGGGGAGCTGCGCCTCGATTTCCTCGTCGGAGAGCAAGTCGGCCATGTGCCGACCGACGATGCCGATAGAGTTAAAACTGGTTGCCGAATTCCACGACGGAGCGGATACCGCTAGTCGTCGTCCGTGCTGGGCACGGACCCGGGAACCTCGGCGTCGATGGGCAGGCCGTCCATCTCGGCGCCGAACTCCGGATCGAACAACTGGAGGGCGGTGTTGATGGTCGTCCAGTCGTCCTCGGCGGCGGCGTCCCGGAGGCTCTTGGTCGGTGCCGCCAGCAACTGCCCGACCAGCGCGTCGGCCATCGACTCGACGGCCTGTCGCTGTTCCTCGGTGAGGTCACCGCGGGCCTGGAGTTTCCTGAACGCCTCCTCCAGTTCCCGCTCTTTGACGCGCTCGGCGCTCTCGTACATCGCGGCGATGACGTCGTCGGCGCGCTCGCGCTTGTACTGCTCCTGCAGGTGGTCGAACTCCGCGTCGACCAGTTCCTCGACCTCCCGGGCAGCCTCGCGGCGCTGTTCGCGGGTCTGTTCGGTCAGCGACTCCAGCGACTCCAGGTCCCGCAGGACGACCCCCTCGCGCTCGGCCGCTTCCACCGCGACGTCGCGGGGCTGTGCCAGGTCGATGACGAAGGTGTCCCCCGCGTCGGCGACGGTCTCGGCGTCGATCACCCGGCCGTCGCTCCCGGTCGCGGTCACGACCAGGTCGGCGTCCGCGACGGCGGCCGGGAGGTCGTCGAGCCCGACCCCCCGACCCGGACAGTCCACTTCGCTGGCGACGTGCTCGGCCGAGGAGACGGTCCGGTTGGCGACGACGAGTTCCCCGGCGCCCCCGTCGGCGAACGCGCGGGCCGCCAGGGTGCCCATCTCGCCCGCGCCGACGACCAGCGCCGTCGCACCGTCGACGCCGCGTTCGCGGTCGGCCAGTTCCACCGCCGCGCTGCCGAACGAGACGACGCCGTCGTTGATCGTCGTCTCGGTGCGGGCGCGTTCGCCGACGTGGATGGCCTTCGTGACGGCGTTGTCCAGGGTCGACCCCATGGTCCCGACGCCACGCGCCCGCTCGTAGGCGTCACGGACCTGGCCGAGAATCTGGTCCTCGCCCAGCACCAGCGACTCCAGGCCCGCGGCGACCCGCAGGAGGTGCCGGAGGCTCTCCTCGTGGTCCATGTACCGGACGGCGTCGTCCCGGAGGTCGGGGAGCGTCTCCGAGAGGACCGCACGGCCCGCCGCGGGGGCCGGCGTGACCACGTACACTTCCGCGCGGTTGCAGGTCTGCAGGACGTAGGCCCCCCTGACCTCCTCGCGGAGGCGCAACTCCTCCAGGCGCGTCGTCGGGTCGGCGACGGAAGCTTCCTCGATTTCCTTGACGTGCGCGCGCCCATGTGCGACGCTGACGCCAGATACGACGCTCATCGACGCTCACCCCCATCGACGCCTGCCATCGTTTTCGAACGAAATGTCGTCAGCAAACTTAACTTTTTCCACTGGGGGACCGTTCGCATCGAACGGAACGACGCCGACGTCGCCGGTCGTGGCGACGGTCGGCGGTCCGTTCGCAGGGCACCGGCTAGTCGTCCAGACGCGCTCGTCGTCGTCCGTACAGGCCCCATCACGGTCCCATCACACTCCCTGGGTCGGTGGTATCGAGGCCGGCCTCATAGCTCCGTCGACTCGGCCGTCACGTCCCCTCGACGCCCTGGACCCGGTAGCCGGCGTCGCGGGCGTCCGCGACGATGGCGTCCTGGTCGGCGCCGGCCTCGTAGTAGAACACCACGTCGAAGGTCCCCTCCCGGAGGAGTTGCTGGCACTCCCAGACGAACTCGTCGCCGTCGATGGTCAGCCCCTGGTGTTGGTTGGAGGCGAACTCGGAGTCGTCGTTGCCGGAGTAGACGTACACGTCCGCCGGGTCGTGGCCGGCGTGCTCGGCGATCAGGTCGCCCGCCTCCAGGGTCGCCTGCATCATCTCGACGTCCTCGTCGCCCTCGAACTCCGTGTGGACGATCAGGCCGTTCAGTTCGATGTCGCCCGGTTCCAGGAGCGTTTTCGTGCGCCGGTAGAGGTCCTCGTCGGTGACGTCGGCCATGTCCGAGCCTGGACCTCCGGTGCCTTACAGTCCCCGATTCGTCGGCAGAGCGACGGGTCCGAACCGTCCGAAAAACGGGGTCCGGGATCACTCCCGGAGCGGGCTTACTCGCCAGCGGTCCGCACGCCCAGCAGTGCGGCCAGCGTCAGCGCCAGGAGGGCCGCGACCGGGCCGAACCCGGGCACCGGGAAGTCCGAGGAGTCGTCGGGGGCCGGCGTGTCGCCCGGTCCGGAGGCACTCGTACCGGGGCCGCTGCCGGACTCGCCCACGTTCACGGTCAGCACCTCGTCGCCGACCTCGGCGGTGTGCGATCCCGACTGCTGGAACGTGTAGGCGAAGCCGACGGTCCGGGACTGCCCTGCCGGCACGGTCTTCGCGGCCTCCTCGACCGCCTCGCCGTCGACCGTCAGGGTGAGACTGGCAACCCCGGCCGCGTCACCGCCGTTGTGGACCGTGGCGGTGATCAGCACCGGTTCGCCGACCGATGGGTTCTCGGTCTGGACGGAGACGTCGGTCACCTGGAAGTCCGGCGTGGGCGTCGGCGTGGGCGTCGGCGTGGGCGTCGGCGTGGGCGTCGGTTCCGGCGTGGGCGTGGGCGTCGGGGTCGGCGTGGGCGTGGGCGTCGGGGTCGGCGTCGACGGCGGCGTCGGCGGGGGCGTCGACTCCTCCACGGAGAACGTCTCGAAGTCGCTGTCGACGCTCTCCCCGCCGGATTTGGCCGAGGCGCTGATCGATTTGGTCCCGGTGCTGGCGTCCTCCGGCACCTTCACCGTCACCGTGGGACTGACCGACTGGCCCGCCGGGATCGTCTGCCAGAGCCACTTGGTCTCGCTCTCTTTCCAGGTCCCGCCGTCGTCGGAGCGCTCGACGATCTCCCACCCGCTCGGGATCGAAATCGAGAGGATGTAGCCGGCGTCCTCGCTGCCGGTGTTCGACAGCGAGAACGAGAAGGTCACCGTGTCACCCTGCTGGACCGTGCTCGGCGCGTCTGCCGACACGCTGCCCGGTGCGGCGGTGACGGCCGGCGAGAACGCCGTCCCCGTCACGACGATCGCTGTGAGTACGATGCCAAGCGTCGTTCGGTGAAGTAGCCTCATTGTCTTGTCCTCCGTGTTAGATCTGCGTGTCGTCGCGCCACATCTCGATCAGTTCGAGGACCTGGAAGTCCCCGATCGTCGCACCGCAGGTGTTGGGGACCTCGGCGTCGTCCCGCCAGTACTCGATCGCCTGCAGGACCTCGAAGTCCCCGATGTATCCGTCGTCGTCGCTGTCGATGGCCTCGACCACCGTCGTACAGGACTCCTCCAGCGTGAACGTCTCGTTGTGAGCGCTCGTGACGTTGATCTCGCGGGTGTAGGTCGTGTTCTTGTACTGACCGTTCGCGGGGGGTGCGACCACCAGTCGGACGTCGCCGTGGACCTCGACGCCGCGGGTCCCGTCGGCGCCGAAGTCGATCGTGCCGTCGGACTGCGTGTCCAGCACGAGCGCCGGGTTGAGCTCCGCGTGGGACGGATACACCCGGATGCTGGCGCCCTCGACCGGGTCACCGTTCGAGTCGACCACGGTGACGTTCAGGACGTGCGGGTCGGGCATGGTCGTCGTCCCCCCGTCTGTGCCGTCGCCGACCGAGACGTTGGCGACGTTGTACACGTCGGGGACGCCGTTCGGTTCGCCGCTCGCGTTGTTCTCGCTGCCGACGAAGTCGTACGCGGTGACGGTGTAGTTCGCCCCCACAACGAGGTCACTCAGCGAGTACGTCCCGTTGACGTCGGTGGTCGCCAGGTCGCTCACGTCCAGCAAACCGCCGTCCTCGTAGGCGACCGCCCAGACGAACCGGTCGGCCACCGAGGCGTTGTCGTGCTTGCGCACGGTCCCGGTGAGGTCGCCCGCCCGTTCGGTCGTGAACGTGGGCGTGGCGCTGTGGTCGACCTCGCCGGTGTCGCTGCGCTTGGCGGTCGCCTGCACGACGTAGGTCGTGTTCGCTTCGAGGCCGGTCACCTCGGTCGTGAACGTACACGCACTCGTACACGTCGTCGATCCGGCCTGGGTGGCGTTGCCGGGATCGCCCTGCTTCCAGTACGTGACGCTCAACGTGGCCGAGTCGGCGTCGTCGAGTCCAGCCAACCGCGCCCGGAGGGTCGCGTTGGACTCGCCGACGTCCGTCGGGGTCTTCGCCACGGCGCCGAACGACCGGTTGGCCGCGTAGACGACTCCGTTCGCCAGGATACGGTCTGCCGCGTCCGTGAAGGCGTCGTCGGGAACGTAGTCCTGCCTGCCCAGCGACGACAGCAGGACCGTCCGGTTGGCCCGGTCGACGCCGATGCCGCGACCGAGGGTGGTGGTCCCGTTCTCCACGTCGGCCAGGTCCTCGCCGTGGAAGCCGGTGTACCACGAGCGGTCGCCGTACGTCGCCTCGTGGATGGTCACCGCACCGCCGGCCCCGCCCACGTCGTCGAAGAGGATGTGGCTCTCCGTGATGCGGAACTCCGGCGTGTCGTAATCGTAACTGGAACCGGTGTCGGCGGGGTCGCCGGTGGCGGCCGACAGCCTGGTGATCCCGTTGCTGTCGGTCGCCCACTGGTCGAGGTAGACGACGCCGGTGTCGTCGGAGGCGGTCCGACTGCGGAACGTCGAGACGAACGAGTCGTTCGACGGGAACCGCTGGACGACGATCACGTCGTAGTGGCTCAGTTCGTCCAGGACCGCCCCGTTCGTCGTCGTGGTGACGTTGTAGTCCCGCGGCAGGTTCGCCGCGACGGTCGCCGCGACGTCACCGCCGTACTCGCCGCCAGGGGTGTCCAGCACGCCGACCTCGGTGTACTCCTCGACGACCACCGTCGGGCCCGTGGAGTGCACGCTCGTCCCGTTGGTACCCCGGAACGTGTGGGTCAGCGATACGTTGCCGGCGGTGCCCGCGGTCGTGGTGACGTTCACCGTCACCGTCCCCGTGTACCCCCCGAGGTCGACCGGGTCGCCGAAGGTACCGCTCTGGCCGTTGACCGTCAGGGTGCCGTTCGCGGCGTCGTAGGTCCCCGAAAGGTCGACGGTGACGTTGTCGGCGTGGGCCACCTCGAATGTGACCTCGATCGAGTCGCCGGACTCGACGTCCGCCGGTTGCTCGCCGGTCCTGCGGACGTCCAGGACGGGCGCGAGCGTGAAGTTCTGGACGACGTAACTCCCGTTGGGCACCGTCACCGTCTCCGTGGTCGCCTCGTACCCGAAGTCGTCGGCCGTGACGTTGTACGTACCGTTGTCCGAGATGACGGAGTACCAGCCCGTCCCGTCCGTCGAGGTCTGGAAGCCGTCCTCGACCGACACCGTCGCGTCCGCGACGGGGTTGCCGTCGGGATCGGTCACCGTCCCGTTGATCCCGCTGTCGACGGCCACGAGGTCGGTGGCGTTTTTGGCGTCGACGATGCCGGTCCCGTAGCGGGTGTCGTTCCCGTCCGGTTCGCCGGGCGGCTTCCAGGCCGTCGAGTACAGCGCCTCCTTGGACGTCGACGGGGAGAGGTCGCCCCCGGCGGCCGACTGCATCAACGCGATGGTCCCGGCGACGTGTGGGGCGGCCATCGACGTGCCGTCCCAGTACTCGTACCCGCCGTCGGGGACCGCGCTCTTGACGTCGTCGCCGGGCGCCGCCACGTCGGGGACGACGTACTCGTCGGGCCAGGACGCCGGGGCGTCCGATCCCCAGAAGTCCGAGGTGTTGATCACCTTGCCGCTAGAGAAGGAGGTGATGCCGGCGTTCTCGTTGGACGCCCCGATTGTGATGGACTCGTAGACGCTCCCGGGCGTGCCGATGGTCCCCTCGCCGTCGTTGCCGGCCGAGACCACCACGACGGTTCCGGCGGCCTGGGCGTTCTGGACGGCGTCGATCCAGGCCGACTGGGCCTCGTCGTTGGGGAACCCGAGGCTCATGCTGATGACGTCGGCGCCGTTGTCGACGGCCCACTGCATGCCCGCGATGGTCTGGGTGTACGTGCCGTACCCGCCGGGCACGGTGAGACCGTGCATCAGGTCGACGTTCGGCGCGACGCCGATCCACTCGCCGCTGGCGTTCCCGCCGGAGACGGTACCGCTCGTGTGGGTCCCGTGCCCGTGGGTGTCGTGGGGTTCACTGCCCTGCACCCGGTTGCCATCGCTGTCGAACTCGGCCCACCCACCCGGGTAGGTCGAGTTCGAGGGATCCTCGGTGTAGAGGTCGATGTCCGGGTGACTCACGTTCACGCCGGTGTCCAGCACGGCGACCTTCACGCCCTCACCCCGGACGCCGTACTCCTCCCAGACGGACGTCGCGTTGACCTGCGTCAGGCCGTACGTCGTGTTGTACCCGTTGGCCTGGACCGTGCCGCGGCGGTCGTCCCCGGACCGCTCCGAGTCGGGTTCGGGAACCGTCACCTCGTAGTTCCGGTGGAGTCGTTCGACGCCATCGACGCTGGCGATTTCCCGCAGTTCGACCTCGCTCTTGTCCACCCGGAGGAGCACGGCGTTGGTCAGCCAGAAGCGCTGGCGCACCTCGACGCCGTCCCGCTTCGCGGCGAACCGCTGGAGCGGACCCTGGGTCCGCTCGGCGTGCTCGCTGAGTCGTTCGATCGCCGCCTCGCTGGACTGGACGTTCGAGAGGTCCCCACCGCCCAGTCTGACGACGACGTCCACTTCACCGGATCGGTCCAGCAGTTCGTCTTCGATCGACACGACGGACGGGTCCTGCCTCGGAATCGGCGAGGCGTCGTCCGCCGTTCCTGTATCCGTAGCCCCCACTGCCGGCACCGTCACGGCCGACACCAGGACGATCACCGCGAGGGCGACGGCGACCACCCTCTCGGTGGATCGTCCGGGGGATCCACTGGCGTCCGCAAACATTGGTCGCGTAACCAATCCAGCTGTACATAAAAGCTTTGTGATAGCATACGGCCCCAAACTTAAGAAAAGTGGTAACAGGTTGGAAAGAACCCGTCTCCCGGGGCGACCGCCCAAACGGTGCGGCCGCTATCGGAGTTGGCACGCGAGAACGCGTGAGTTCGCCGGATTCGGGAGGTGCCTCCCGTCCAGGGGTCGGGACTGCCGGCCAGCGGCCCTCAGAGGCGGGTGACGTTCGTCGCCCGCGGGCCCTTCTCGGCCTGTTCGATGTCGAACTCGACTTCCTGACCCTCCTCGAGGTCCGGTCCGCCGACGTCTTCCATGTGGAAGAACACGTCGTCGTCCGCTTCGTCCGTCTCGATGAAACCGTAACCGCCTGAGTCGTTGAAGAACACGACCTCTCCGTTCGCCATTGCGCCCGTACCTGTGTAGGCATCGTATAAAAAACTGTGCAACTCTCGCTCGCTCCACCGGTCGCTCAGAGTACCGAGCGCAATAGGATAGACAGGTTCGAAGCGACCACGGCAGCGATAAACTGTTCGAACCGCCGGATATCAAACGGCCAATTCGGTAGTTCTTCGATCTGGCCCTTCAATATCCCGAACGCGTGTAACTCGTCTTTCTCGTATCCATCGGCGAAGACGAGATCCGTTTCACCGCTCCCGTTCACGAACCAACTTTCGATCTCCTGGCTATATCTCTCACGAAATCCGGCAAGCCACGTTCGTTTCGACGACCGGATCGCCACGTACAGTCCGTAGTGAGAAACGATCACTCCGGAGATACACATCAAAGTCATGATACCATATCCGAGGAGCACGAAGATATTGACCTGTTGGATAACGAACAGTGCAGAGATGGTCAACGTCAGAATGTACATAAATGCCGCGAAAAATATCATTCTTGAGTAAGGCTCTAATCCCAGGTGAGTCGCCTTCTTCGTAACGTCCAACCGGACCGTTTTCCGTCCAATTCGTTTCCCCATGAAGACATATCCGACGGTCAAACACCAGCCGACGAGTACGCCAACGGCTATTATCACGGAGTAGACGACGAGGTAGTACAATTTCATTCCTACCGGTAACGGCCGCCACGGCGTCCCGACGAGGATCGATAATTTCGACGCGTCCCAGAGATAGGGGACCGCGACAAACACGAGGAGGCCGAGGACGTAGACGATGGCCGTCGGACGGTGAAAGTACCGTCCAGAGGGACGCTTCGTCCACGGGAGCGGTTCGTAAACGCGCTCTATGAGGGCGGCGAAGAACGAATAGTACTCGCTGTCGGGCATAGTGAATGAATCACGGACCGGAGAACGACCTCGATTCCCTTTTGCTCCAACCACAGAACGGTGATCAGGACGAAAAACAGGTCGATGGCGAATACCGTGGGAAACAGATTCGAGACGAAGGAACTGTGTCTCCCGTACGTGTAGGATATCAGCAATCCCGACGCATACATTACTGCCGGAAAAGAAACGCAAACACCCAGGAATTTAGGTGCCAGGAACCGAGCCATCTATCGATCCGTTTCTTCGAATGCATAGAGCGCAAGCCGGATTCAGTGATGACAATATGTTGTCGATCCCATATTAGCGATTTTTTCATATCCCGTAAATGAACATTAATCATCTAGTGCAAGTAGCCTGGACGAATGTAATGAATATTTTCATAATAGATGTTATATCCATCGTCGAATATTATCCATCGAAGTGGAGAAGGGACGAACGAGCCCTGTCAGCCGGAGGTTCAGTCGTGAAAGTATTAGAAAATACTCAAATAAAACCTTTTACTCTCCGGATGTAGTCTCAGTTCATGCAAGGTTGGGTTCGTCAGCAACTTGAGAGAGCATATCAGCGGTATTTATTACAAGAGATCAACAGTATGCCAACGCACGTTGCGATTATCCAGGACGGTAATCGGCGGTTTGCGAAACAAGCGGGGGAAGGGACTTCGACGGGACACCGGAAGGGTGCAGAGACGGCCGAGCAATTACTTCATTGGTGTAACGACCTGGGAATCGAAGAAGTGACGCTGTACGCGTTTTCGACGGAAAACTTCCACCGGCCGGAGGACGAAAAGGAGAAGATATTCGATTTGCTAGAGGAGAAACTCCGGGAATTTGCAGACGACGAACGAATCCACGAGGAAGAGACGTGCATTCGCGTTATCGGGGACAGGACGAAACTCCCTCGACGAGTTCGGAAAGCGATCGACTACGCTGAGTCGAGAACTGAAGCGTACGGACGGTTTCGATTGAACGTTGCTGTCGCGTACGGTGGCCGGAATCAACTCCTGGATGCAGCGAAGGACATTACTCGGGCGGTCAAGGAGAGCGACCTCGCGCCCGAAGATATTGACGTAGCCGAGATCGAGCGGCGCCTGTACGACCGCCCAGTACGGGACGTAGACCTGATCATTCGGACGGGCGGTGACGAGCGCACCTCGAACTTCCTGCCGTGGCACGCCAATGGCAACGAAGCCGCCGTCTTCTTTTGTACTCCCTACTGGCCGGAATTCCGAAAGATCGACTTCTTGCGTGCTATCCGGACCTACGAAAACCGTGAGCAATCCTGGCGCCGCCACAAAGCACGGCGGGCCCTGACCTTGTTGACGGCTCTGAGTGAGGTAGAGCTGGGCGAGGCACGGCGTATCATCCGTCACTTCAAGAAGTATCTGCCCCGCAGCGACCGCCATGCCGTCCACGAAGTCCAGCAGGAGGCCGAACCCGCCGACTAGTCCGCGGTCTGGTAAGACTCCTCCCAGTCCTCGAAGGCGTCCATCACGGGGCTGGAGGCGATCCCGTGGATCACGATCGACGAGAGGACGACGAACCCGACCAGCGCCCAGATCCGTTCGGCCGCCACCAGCAGTTGCAGTTCCTGGAACGAGGCTTCGTTGAGCGCGTACGCGAGGTAGTAGAACGACCCGATGCCGCGGATTCCGAAACTGGCGACGACCGACCGGGCCGGCCAGGCGAGGTCCGACCCCATCAGGCCGATCACCCCCGCGACCGGCCGCACGACCACGATGAGCGCCAGGCCCACGACGACGTCCATCCACGTCAGCGGGTCCAGCAGGCCGCCCGCGAGGGCGCCCCCGAACAGCACCAGGACGGCGGCCA
Organism: Halobacteriales archaeon QS_1_68_20; assembly: GCA_003021085.1. Taxonomy (GTDB): domain Archaea; phylum Halobacteriota; class Halobacteria; order Halobacteriales; family PXRE01; genus PXRE01. The sequence goes on from PXRE01000008.1 coordinate 115,076, forward strand.
TCACCAGGCGCTCGACCATCACCGCGTAGTCGTTCAGCGTCTTGTAGTAGTCGTGTTTCCACTCGAACTGCCGGAGGACGAGCGCGCCGACGAACACCGCCAGGAAGCCGTAGCCGCCGACGACCTCGGTGGCGCCGTAGATGATCAGCGTCCCCGAGAGGGCCTCCGCGCCCTCCATCGTCTGGGCGACCCGGGAAGACGCCGGCAGACGGAAGATGAGGAGGCCACCCGCGTACCCCATGACGTAGCCCATCACGACGCCGACGACGATCTTGTAGACGACGTCGTCGAGGAACCAGTCGAGGAGCCACCCGTACTCGGTCACGCCCGGGAGGACGCTCCCGCTGGTCGCGGCCGTCACGCCGGTCGCGGCGGCCAGCGCGATGGCGAGGTTCGTGAACGGGAACGCGAGACCGTCGTTCAGCCCGGCCTCGGAGGTGAGGCTGAACCGAACCCGTCGTTCCTGGTGGGTTTCTTCCGGGTCTTCCTCCATCTCCGTCAGCGGTGGCCCCGCCTCGATGTCCGAGGCGAGTACGGGGTCGGTCGGCGCGATCACGGCGCCCAGGAGCACCGCGAGCGCCGGTTGCATCCCGAGCAGTCCCCACCCGAGGACGACCGCCGCGGCGATTGTCAGCGGCATCGTGATCCCGAGCAGCCGCCAGGTCGGACCCCACCCGCGCCAGGAGAACGGCTTGTCGATCTTGAGGCCGGCCCCCATCAGGGCCACGATGACCACCAGTTCCGTGAGGTGCTCGACGATCACGGAGTTCTGGACCATGTCGGGCCTCTCTACGCCGTGTGGAAGCGAGAAGAGCACGAATCCCCCGACGACGTACAGGATCGGGACGGACATGGGCTGGTGCTTGAGGAGTCGCGGCAGGACGACGGCACCGAAGATGGCGACGCCGATGATGACCAGCGCCACCGGATACGTCTCGACCATCGGAACCCGCCCTAGGAAATCGCCCGAGGTAACTGTTTGGTGGTTACTGCCGGCCGCCGTCAGGAAAGCTCGTCCTACGGGGCTGGCCGTCCAGTTGGGCGGCGGAGTGGGTCCGCCTAACGCCCTCAATGCCGATCGACCACGACGTTCGTCCAGCGGCGTTCGGCCTACCGCCCGAAATTCCGATGGACCGCCCGTCCATCGACGTTTGGCCTAACGGCCAAACCGCCGCTGGCGGTTCTGGAACTCGCGGATCGCCCGGAGGTAGTCCCGCTTGCGGAAGTCCCGCCAGTTGACGTCGGTGAAGTACAGTTCCGAGTACACCGACTGCCAGATCATGAAGTCCGAGAGCCGTTCGGCCCCCGTCTTGATGAACAGGTCCGGTTCGGCGGCGAACACCAGTTCCTCCTCGACGGTCGTGGCCTCGACCTCCTCCGGGGCCAGGTCGCCGCTGTCGACCGCCGTCGCCAGCGACCGGACCGCCTCCGCGAACTCCTCTTTGCCGCCGTGGCCGATGCTGACCTGGATTGGGGCGTCCGCGCGCTCGGTGTCCTCGGGGCCGCGGACCGCGAGGCGGCGGGGCGCCTCCACCGCCGAGAGTTGCCGCTTCAGCGTCGGCACCGCCGCGGGGTCGAGCACGCTCACGTAGATGGATACGCGCGTGGCGCCGTACTCGTCGGTCCAACGCAAGAATCGTTCCAGCGTCTCGTACGACCCCTGTTCGAGGAGGTCCCGCTCGGTCACCGCCAGGGCGACGTGGTCGGGCGTCGAGGCGTCCGCCGACCGCACCTGCAACGCCAGGAACTTGTCGTACAGGCCCACGCCCGTAGGTGCGCGGCGGCGGAACCTAAATCCCGCCGCTTCGGCCGTGCCGAGATTCTTAAGTATGAAACAGGTGAATGGGGGGGTACGTGACCGACATCGTCCGGCGAGCGTGTGCGTTCGCAGCCGTGGGGTCGCTCGCGCTCGCGGCCCCGATCGCGGGCGGCGCCGCCGCGGTCGTCTTCCTGGCCATCGCCGTCATCGCGGCGTTCGTCGTGACAGACGGGCCCGTCTTCGAACTGTTCGCCCGCCCGGGCGACCGGAAGGGGAACACCCTCTACGGCCTCGCGGGGGTCGCCCTCGCAGCCACGGGACTGGCCCTCCTCGCGATGCTCCCCGGGTTCGGCCTCCCGCTCTCCGTGTTCGTGGGGACGGTCCTGCTACTGTCGTACGGAAACGTCGGTGAGCAGGTCGTCCGCTCGCGGACCACCTCCGAGATAGTCGCCACCGTCGGGTTCGGCGTCGTCGCGTTCCTCGGGGCCGTCTTCGGGATGGTCGCCACCGCACGCCTGAGCGGCGACCCCGCGCGCTCGGCCGGCGAGATTCTCTTCCTCGCGGCCGCCGGGGCGCTACTGGCCGCGCTGTTGCGGTCGCTACTGCTGGAACGTGACGACCCACTGGTGATGTCCTCGGTCGGCATCCTGCTGTGGTTCCTGGCGGACCTGACGGCCCCCGCACCGATGGAAGACGTCCTCGGGGCCCTGGCCGTGACGCTGGCGCTGGGCTACGGGTCGTTCGCGCTCGGTGCCGCCTCGATCCCGGGGATGCTCACCGGCGTCTTCCTCGGACTGCTGACGCTGGTGCTGGGCGGGCCCGCGTGGTTCGTCGTGCTCGTGACCTTCTTCGGCGTCGGCGCGCTGGCGACGAAGTACCGGTACGACCAGAAGGTCGAGCACGGCGTCGCCCAGGAGAACGAGGGAGCGCGCGGTAGCGGCAACGTCCTCGGGAACTCGGCGGTAGCGCTACTCGCACTGCTGGGGTACGCCGCGTCGCCGAACCCGGTCGACCTCCCGGAGGCGATTTTCCTGTACGCCTTCGTCGGGTCGCTGGCCACCGCACTGAGCGACACGCTGTCCAGTGAAATCGGCGGGGTCTACGACGACCCACGACTGATCACCACCCTCGAAGTCACCGAACCCGGCACCGACGGCGCCGTCACCTGGCAGGGCGTCGTCGCGGGGACGGCGGGCGCGGCCGCCGTCGCGGCCATCGCACTGTTGCTGTACCCGGCCGTCGAAGTCGTCGGCGCGGCGACCGTCGTGGCCGCCGGGTTCGTCGGCATGAACGCGGACAGCATCATCGGGGCGACCCTGGAGGGCGACCGCCTGGGCAACAAGAGCGTCAACTTCCTCGCCACGCTGGTCGGCGCGGTCGCCGCGGCCGGGTTCGCCGGCCTGCTCGGACTCTGAAATTCGCCGGACTCCGGGGGCCCGCCTACTCGGCGGGCACTTCGAGCAACTGGTCGGCGGTCCTGATCCGGAGGCTGGTCGGCCGCTTGACGAACTCCCCGGTCTCGCGGGCGATCACCTGCGCGACGCCGCGCTGTGCGGCGACGTCGAGGACGCGCTGGGTGAGTTCGCCGTCGAGGACGACCGCCCAGGGGCCGACGTCGCTCCCGTCGATGGCCTCGAACGCGTCGGCCGCCGGCGCCTCCGCCAGCACGTCGAACGACTCGTCGACGAGTCTGACGACCCCGGTTCCCTCGCCGACGACCGCTCGCGCGTGATCCAGCAACGTGGACGCCGAGGAGCCGGTCGCGCCGTCCGGGTCGGTGACCGATTCCGCGTCGACGTCCGCAGGGGCGACCTGGTCGGACCCCGCCTCGACCCCTGCCGACCCGGAGTCAGGCGTACCGTCGGTGGCCGCAGCACCGACCGCCGTGGCGTCGGCTCCCGGGTCGTCGTCCGCCGACGCTCCGGTCCGACCGTTCTCCGGGTCCACGTTGCGGTCGGGGACGGTCGACGCGTCGGCCTCCGCACGCTGGCCGGGTTTGGGACCGTCCGCCGGTCCCTCACCGGTGACCGCGTCGCCCTCGGGCGACGGCGGGTCCTCCGGACTCGACGGCCGGGCGGTCCCGGCGTCGGCGTCCGGCGCGGGCCGGACGCTCCCGTCGGTGGCGGCGACGCCCTGTCCCTCCTCGGCGATGACCTCGTAGGGCATCTTCTCCCGGAGCGCCTCGGTCACCTCCCGGCGGGACAGGTCCTCGACCGACCGGCCCGCAGGCGCCAGCGCGACGTAGTCCACGTCCCCGACCTGCGCGAGTTCCTTCAGGATGAGGTCGCCACCGCGGTCGCCGTCGAAGAACGCGGTGACGGTCCGCTCGCTGGTCAGTTCGCCCACCGCCTGGGGGACGTTCGTCCCCTCGACGGCGACGGCGTTCTTGATGCCGTACTGCAACAGCTGGAGGACGTCCGCGCGCCCCTCGACGACGATGATCGCGTCGCTGTCGGCGACGTGGGGGCCGGCCGGCAGGCCCTCGTACTCCGTGATGTCCTCGACCCGGACGCTGCGACGGACCTCCTCCAGTATCTCCTGGGTGCTCATCACCGAGTCGTCGAACGACTCGGCCATCAGTTCCTTCGCGCGGTCGACGACCTCGCGGCGTTTGGCCGCGCGGATGTCCTCGATGCCGGTGACCTCGACCTCGGCCCGGCAGGGACCGATGCGGCTGATCGTCTCCAGCGCGGCCGCCAGGACGGCGGTCTCGGTCCTGTCGAGGCTGGAGGCGATGGTGAGGTCGCCGAACGAGTGCCCGCGCTCGCTGTCGACGTCGACGTCGATGCGGCCGATCTTCGAGGCCTCCTGGAGCTTCCGGAGGTCCATCTCCGTGCCCAGCAGGCCCTCGGTCTGCCCGAACACCGCGCCGACGACGTCACTCCGCTCTACCACCCCGTCTGCCGTTACGTCCGCGTGGATGAGGTATTTCGATGTATCCTGCATGGTGAATCTGCCCCCGCCCAGGGGCGTGTGATCGTGATGATGCCATGAGTCTGCTCATGGACCGTCGTTACTACGGACGCGCCGGACAAAATACCTGTCGACATCGGGACAAACTGCCGCAGTTTCCAAAGCGTTCCGGGACCCTCACTCTAGTTCCCCGTCCAACGACCCTGAACGGCCGTCCTGGCTCCCTGTCGACCCCCTCGCGACCGGTTCGCCGTAGACCAGCCACTCGACGCCAGCCTCGCGGGCCGCGTCGACGACGACGTCCACGTCCACGACGCCGTCGCCCAGCGACACCGGGTCCCCGTCGGCGTCGACGTCCCGGAGCGCCACCAGCGGGACCCGGCCGGTGAGTCGGCCCAGCACCGCGGCGGGGTCCCGGCCGGCCGCAGTGACCGCTCCCACATCCAGTTCGAAGGCCAGGCCCTCGCCCGACCGCTCGACGAGCAGGTCGAAGGCGTCCAGGGATCGCTCGGCCGCGTCGTCGGTCTCCCCGGGTGGATCGATCCGTCGGAACTCGTGGGTGTCGTTGCGGTAACAGAGCGTCTGCCCGGACGTGGCAAGGCGGCCGCCCAGCGCCGACAGGCGCGTTGCCATCCGGTTGATCGCGTCGGGGGTCTCGAAGTGGGCCTCGTGGACCGGGGGAACGACGACCCGTCCGCACCCGACCGTCGCCAGGTCGCGGACGACAGCCTTGCGCTCGGCCTGCAGGCGGTCGTGGGAGACCGTCACCGAGACGGGTTCCAGTCCGGCCTCGCCAAGCGCCGCCGCGACCGGGCGGAGGTGCCGTCGCTCGAGGTCCGCGAAGGCCACGCCGTCGAACCCGGCCTCGGCCACGCGCGCCAACGTCTCCGACCGCGTCCCCTCGGACGCCTCGGCGACGGGGAGTCGAACCGCCGCTCGCATGGTCTATTCGTGGGCGGCCGGGTAGAAATACCTGCGGTACGGGGCGGCACCCAGCGGATCCGCTCCGTCGGGAACGCCGGCCGGGATTCACTCCGACCGGAACCGACGGACAGCGCCGCGGCCGTCAGGCCGGCCACGCCGCCGACGGTCCCGAACCCGGGCGAGGACTCGGACTCCGTCGCAGTGGCGGTGGCCGGCGGGTCCGTGGGGTCGGGTCGGGGGGGGTCCGTGGGGGTGGCGGGGTCGGAGTCGCCGTCGGCGTCTCCGGTTCGAGGTGGGCGTCGGCCGATTCGTCGACCATCGCGGTCCAGGCCGACCAGTCCCGGTCGTCTGTCGTCCCGGGGACGTCGGTGGTGCGGCCGGCGACGAGGAGTCGCCCCTGGCCGGCGGGAGCGAGTCCCCGGCCGTCGCCCTCGCGGCCCGCGGGGTCGAGTCTGACCAGCCACTCCCGGTCTCCCGAGGCGTTCGTCTTCAACAGCAGGGTGGCCTGCTCCTCGCGTCCGTCGGTCCGGTAGTACGGCCCGACCGCCGCGAGGCCGCCGTCGTCGGTCTCGACCACGTCTTCCGGGGAGAATCCGTGCTCGTGAACGTCGTCGGTCCGCTCCCAGCGTGGTTCCCCATCAGCGCCAACCTCCCGGAGCCCCGGCCTGTCGGCACCGTCCACGTACGCGAAGACGTACCCGCCATCGGACGTGTGCACGACGACGTCCGTGAAGTCGTCGCTGCACCCGTGCCGTCCGGACAGTCCGTCCCGGGTCGCCGACCGGAACCAGTCGGCATCGTTCGGCGAACAGCCCTCGTCGTAGCTCCCGAACACGGCCACGCCCTCTTCGGCCGGCGCCACCGACAGCACGTTCGACGCCGAACTCGCCAGGTCGTCGGTCCACAGCCAGCCGCCGTCCGCCCTGGTGATCGCGACCCGTCCCGCGATGCCGTCGGTGCCGACCCACGCGGCCGTGCCGACCTCGAGGTAGTCGCCGTCCCCGAACTCGGCCACCCGGACGCGGAACGGCCGATAGTCCGACGCCAGGATCGAGGCCCACTGGGAGTTGCCGTACTTGCTGATCCGGTCCAGGGGATCTCCTTGCGGTCGTGGTGGGGCGCGTCGCGGACGCCGGCGATCACCAGGTCTCCGTCGCTCGTGGCGTGGCGTCTAGCGCCGCCTGCCGTGACTCCAGGCGGGGCATCCACGTCCAGTTGTGGTCGCCGCCGGCTTCCACGGCCGCGGCGACCGGGGCCCGTGGCGAGTCGCTCGGCGGGCGCGAATCGGTCCAGCGGGTGCCGACCAGGGCGAACCTGTCGGCCTCCAGTCGGACCGCGGCGTGGAACCGGCCGGTCTCGTCCAGGGAGTACCGCTTCTCCCAGGCGACGCCGGGGCCGGCGTGGTCGCTGGCCGGGGCGACGCCGGCGACCGCGACGGCCCCGAGGCTGGCTCCGAATCCTCGAAGGTAGCGTCGTCGTCGAACCGTGGGCGCCATCGACGGTATCGGGTCGGACGTGCCGGTCACAAATACGTTCCCATCGTGGCTATCGGTCGCCGCGGACTGCCGGTCCCCGCACCCGGAGCCGGCGGCAGTCGAAGGGCAAGAATCACCACCCTCCGGCCCGACCGTCCGGGCATGGACGAGGAGCACTTCGAGACCCGTGCCATCCACGCCGGCCAGGAACCGGACGAGGAGACGGGGGCCATCATGACGCCCATCTACGCCAACTCCACGTACGTCCAGGACGGCCCCGGCGACGACCGGGGCTACGAGTACTCCCGGACGGGCAACCCCACCCGGACGGACTTGGAGGAGAACCTCGCCAGCCTGGAGGGCGGGGAGTACGGCCGCTGTTTCTCCTCGGGGATGGGTGCGATCAACACCGTCCTGAACCTGCTGGAGTCGGGCGACCACGTCGTCTCCAGCGACGACGTCTACGGGGGCACCCGCCGCATCTTCGACCAGGTGTACGAGCAGTACGACCTGGAGTTCTCCTACGTCGACATGAGCGACCACGAGGCGGTCCGGGACGCCATGCGGCCCGAGACCGAACTGCTGTGGGTGGAGACGCCCACGAACCCGCTGATGCGCGTCGTCGACCTCGCCGCGATGGTCGAGATCGCCGACGAGTTCGACGCGCTCTGTGCGGTCGACAACACCTTCGCCACCCCCTACCTCCAGCGGCCCCTGGAGTTCGGCGCCAACGTGGTCGTCCAGTCGCTGACGAAGTACCTCGGCGGCCACTCCGACGCGGTCGGTGGCGCACTGGTCACCGACGACCCCGACCTCGACGAGGAGTTCGGCTTCTACCAGAACGCCGTCGGCGCGACGCCGGACCCCCACGGCTGTTTCCTGGTCCTGCGCGGGACCAAGACCCTCCCGGTGCGAATGGACCGCCACTGCGAGAACGCCCGCGAACTGGCCCGGTGGCTGGACGACCGCCCGGAGGTCTCCCGCGTCTACTACCCCGGCCTCCCGTCGCACTCGACCCACGACGTCGCCGCCCGCCAGATGGACGACTTCGGCGGGATGCTGTCGTTCGAACTGGACGCCACCCTGGAGGAGACTAGCGAAGTCGTCTCCTCGACGGAGGTGTTCGCCCTCGCGGAGAGTCTCGGCGGCGTCGAGAGCCTCATCGAGCAACCGGCCGCGATGACCCACGCCTCGATCCCGCCCGAGGAGCGTGAGGCCATCGGCCTCACCGACGGCCTCGTCCGCGTCTCGGTGGGCATCGAACACGTCGAGGACCTCCGGGCGGACCTCAGGGACGCCATCGAGGGCGTGCTGGGTTGAGGGCGCGCTACTCGCTGTCGTGACGTCCGGAACGGTCAGTTCTCCAGCGTCGAGCGCTAGCTTGAACGGCCGCCAGTACCAACGCTTCTCACCGTCGGAGTACTGGGAGACTATCTGCATACCCGTCTCGGTCGGCATCGAGCGCATCACGGACCTGCGGGACGCGTTCGTGACCGTCCTCGGGTGAGACGCACCGTCGCGCCGCGAGAATCCGCCCGATCACCCCCGCCAGGTCGGTCGGAGCGGTGCTATTCGAGGGAGATCGACGGTGCGGCTCGGCGGCCGTCGGGACGGTACTCCTCGGCAGTGGTCGGGACGGCACTGTTCGGCGGCCGTCGGGACGGTACTCCTCGGCAGTGGTCGGGACGGCACTGTTCGGCGGCCGTCGGGGCGGCACTACCCGGCGGCGGCCGGCACCGTCACCGAGACGACGCTGCCGCGGGGGTCGTTCTCCTCGAAGGTGAGTTCGCCGGAGGACAGCGAGACGGTCCACTTCACCAGCCAGAGGCCGAGACCGCTGCCGTGTTCCAGCGGCGTCTCCGTGGACGACGAGAGGACCGCCATCTCGTCGTCCGGGATGCCGGGCCCGTCGTCGGCGACGCTCACCACCACGTCCTCGTCGGTGAGTTCGATCCGGACGGTCACCTGCGGCGCGTCGCCGTCGTTGTGGACGATGGCGTTCTCGACGAGGTTGGCGACCGCCGTCTGGAAGAGGTCCTCGTCGACGACGATGGCGCGGGCGTCCCGGCGGGACTCGTAGGCGGTCTCGAAGTCGACGGTGGCGTGGGAGTACTCCGCGCGGGCGACTTCGACGACCTGCGCGACCACCGTGGGGACGGACACGACCATCCCCGAACCCCGGCGCTGGATGGTCTCCTCGAGGTTGCGGGCCTTGTCGCCGAGTTCGACCACGCGCTGGGCGCTCTCGTGGGCCTCCTCGACGTACTCGCGGTCGGCGGGGTCGACCTTCTCCTCCAGGACGTTCATGTACCCGGAGATCAGGTTCAGTTCGTTGCGGATGTTGTGCCGGAGGACGCGGTTGAGGACGCCGATGCGGCGCTCGCGCTCGACGACCTCGGTGACGTCGTTGAGGTAGACGATGCGCCCGGTCTCCCGGCCCAGGCCGTCGGTCAGGCGGGCCGAGCGGGTGTGGAACACCCGGCGACTGTCCTCGGTCTCGATGACGTACTCTCCGCCGTCGGCGGCGGTGTCCTGGGGAATCACCTCGTCGACGACCGACCCGACGGCGACGTCGTCGACGACGAGTTCGTGGGCGGTCTCGTTGGCGTCGAGGAGGCGTCCGTCGGTGTCGAGCACCACGACCGCGTCGTCGAGCGCGTCGAACACGTACGACCGGGCCGCCGGCACGACGTCGATGAGTCGCCTGCTGAAGACGCCGGCCGCGAACAGCACGGCGGAGACCGCAAAGCCCAGCGGCGTCGGGTCCACGGCCGAGTGCGGCCAGTCCCGGAAGATGTAGAGGATGCCGGCGATCCAGGGGATCGTGATCCCGAGGACGACGACGGCCGACTGCGTGCGGTAGAACGGCGACTGCCCGACCGCGGAGAACACCAGCGTGCCCGTAGCGACCGCCAGCAACCCCCAGCCGTAGGCGGCGAACACCCAGAACCACGCGCCGCGCTCCGTGTCGAGTACGCTCGCGTCCCCGAGGCTGGTCGCCTCGAAGCCACCGTAGAACAGCCCGTGGAACTGCGTCGTGGCGATGAGGACGATGGTCACCACGGGGACGACCAGCAACGCCGCCACGACCCGACGGGACACCCAGCGATCACGGCCCGCGTACAGCAAGGCGAACAGGAAGAACCAGACGGGAGCCGTGGCCACGCCGAGGTACTTCGCGGCCGTCAGCATGACGTACGACGTGGGGTCGAGGGTGAACAGTCGGGCGAGCGACCCGAGAATCCACACCGTAAAGGAGAGGACCATCAGGCCGAACACCCGGCCGATCAGCTCGTCGAGGTGCTCGCGGGCGACGTAGACCGTCAGCGTACCGGTCATCGCCGCCGCGAGCAGGTGGCTCACCCACACGCCGACGAGTAGTGACGATTCGAACACCTTTGTTCACTCATATCTCCTAATCGAATATAAAAGGCTGGCCTTTCGGCAACTGCAGTCCGCCGACCACAGCAGGACTGGCGATTTCCGAAGCCCGACGGGTCCGCCGGATCGAATCCGGAGGTCACTCGAACAGGAGTACCGACGGGAGCGCGGGATTCGAAACCCGCAGCAGGGCGTAGCCGCCGCCGAGACCACGGAACAGCGTCGGGTTCGGACGGGCCCACGCTCCCGATTGCAACGCCCAGGGTTGGTCGCCGGTCCCGGGGACGAGCGTCCTGGCGATCCGCCCGGCGTGCTGTTCGTGGTGGGGGACGTCCAGTTGCCGTCCCGCCGTCAGGAGTAGTTCGAGCCGGGAGGCCGCGCCACAGCAGGCGTGGTCGTATCCGGGCACCCGTCCGGTCGGGGTCCCCGACCGCGGGACCGTCCTCTGCGGGGGCGTCGAGGCGTTCGCGCAGAGTGCGCGCACGGCCGGCTATCCGTCGCTTCCGGGCCGGACCGAGGGTATCGTCGTTCACGGTCGTCCCTCCGACACGGACGACGACCGGCAACTGCCGACGGCCGCGGCTACAGACGGCCGTCCGGAACCGGGCCAGGCGGCCTCGACCTCGTCTCGCAGCGAATCGCCGTGCCCGGATTCGATTGCAACTGACATGCCACCTACGTATTATCACACCAACAAATTAAAATTTTTATTGTTCAGAAATATAATGTTTTTCACGGAATCAGGACGGGAGATCACCGTCGCGGCCGGGTCGCCCACACTGAAAAGGGGCGGCCCCGTAAGGCCGCACATGCAGCTCGCTGACGGCGTCTACGCGCTCAGCCAGACCGTCGAGCACGAAGAGGGGCCGACGACCGTCCACCCCGCGGCCGTCGAGACCGAGCGCGGGGTCGTCCTGCTGGACGTCGGGTTCCGGGACCAACTCGACCAGTTGTCGGGGGCACTGGAGAACGCCGGCCACGACTTCGAGGACGTCTGGGCCGCCCTGATTACCCACCAGGACGGCGACCACGCCGGCGCGCTCGCGGACGTCGTCGACCGGACGGACGCGGTCGTCATGGCCCACCGGGAGTGCGCCCCCTACCTCGACGGCCGCGAGGACCCCATCAAGGGCGACGGGGACCGGTACCCGCCGGTGTCGGTCGACGTGGAACTGGTCGACGGCGTGCGGCTGTCGACCGCCGCCGGGCCGATGGAGGTCGTCTTCACGCCCGGGCACGCGCCCGGTCACGTCTCGTTGTACTTCCCCGGCGAGAAACTGCTGATCGCCGGGGACGCACTGACCGCCCGCGAAGGCGACGTTGCGCCTCCGAGCGAGGAGTACACGCTGGACTACGAGGAGGCGACCGAGTCGGTCGGCCGCCTCTCGGAGTACGACGTCTTCCGGACGCTCTGTTACCACGGCGGGTTCGCCGAGCAGGGTACCGGCGCCATCGCCAAACTCTGGAACGAACTCGTCGCCTGAGCGTCTCTCCCGGACGCGCACCGGCCCCTGATCGTCTCCCCCGGACGGGTTTTCCGTGTTCGGCCCGTAGCCGTGGTATGCGGTACCTCGCAGCGACCGACGGCGACCAGACGAACGAGGTCCTGCTGGAGTACCTCGAACCTCGCCTCCGGCCGGCGGACACCGTCCACGTGGTCCAGTCGTTCGAGGGGCAGGGAGAAGCCGCCGTCGTCGAGGAGGACAGCGACAAGTACGTCCGGGGCCGGGAGGCCCTGGACGGCCTGGCGGAGCGACTCGGCGAATCCGCCGACGTCCGGACGCACCAGCTCGCCCGGGGCAACGAACCCCACGAGGACGTCCTCCAGTTCGCCCACGAGCACGACGTCGACGAGATCGTCCTCGGCATCCGCCAGCGGCCGGGGACGAAGCGCGCGCTGTTCGGGAGCACGGCCGAGGCGGTCCTCCAGGGTGCCGACCGGCCCGTCGTCGCCCTCCCGTTGCCGGACTCGTAGCGTGGCCGCCGGCCGGCGGCCGGCCAACTCCCGGCGTCCTCAGGCCCGACCGCCGGCTGGATGGAAAAGACCTATCCCCCATGTCTACCAACCAGCAGACATGTCGGTGCGAAGGGTCCTCGCACGGTACGGCGGCAAGGCGGGCGTCGCGCTCGCAGTCGCCGGCGGATTGTTGCTTTCCCGGGAGTCGTTGCCCGTCGCGGTCCCGCACGCGGTCGTGACGCGAGCGGTGCTACTGGTCGGCGCGGTACTGTTCGCGTCCAGGGTGGCCTTCGTCGTGATCGATCCGGACGGCGCGGTCGACGCCGGGATGGCGCCGCCGCTCAGGAACGTAGAGGTGACCGTCGAGACGCGGGGCGACCTCTGGAAGGCGGCCGCGTTCGACCTGCTGGCGGCCGTCGTCTGCCTCGGCCTGGCCGTCCTGTTGCCGTCGCTCCCCGGACGGTGAGGCGTCCGCTCCCGACGTGGGGGTACCCAGAAGGAGGAGCGTCAGATCCGGCCGACTTCGCCGACTTCGACGCTCTCGACGCCCTCGACGCCGGAGAACGATTCCTCCACGGCCTCGGTGCCGCCGGCGTCGTCGGGGACGATGACCGTCGGCAGGAGCGCGACGAGGCCGAACGCGACGTCCTCGCGCTCGAAGCCGTTGATCTTGGCGCCCTCGGGCAGCGACTGCTCGAGTCGCTCCTGGAGGGCGTCGAGGTCGACTTCAGGGCTCTGCGGCATGACCTTCATGTTGGCTGCGACCTTTCCCATGGTTAGGGCCCCGTGAACCCGCACTCCGGGCACTCGTAGAGGTTGCTCTGCTTGCGGCACTTCGCGCAGCGGTAGATCTGGTGCCCGCAGTCCGGGCACTTGAACGCGGCAGCGGTCGTCCCCGAGATGTTGATCCCGCAGGAGACGCACTTGCGTCGACCGGTCTGTCTGCTCTCGCTCATGGGTCACCGTTCCCGCCTCAGGTTTAATCACTTTTCGAATCTGGGTCCCGGCACTGTTCAGATTCAACCACTCCCTCGACCGCAACCGGCCAGAAAGCCCCCGGACGATCTGGAGACGGACACTCGACCACCAACAACCAGAAAGCCCCCGGACGATCTGGAGACGGACACTCGACCACCAACAACCAGAAAGCCCCCG
>PXRE01000008.1:128662-131051 GCA_003021085.1 Halobacteriales archaeon QS_1_68_20
CAGAAAGCCCCCGGACGATCTGGAGACGGACACTCGACCACCAACAACCGTGAGCGCGTCGCCGTCGAGCAGGTCGGCCTCCAGTCTGGAGACGGACACTCGACCACCAACAACCAGAAAGCCCCCGGACGCTCGACCCGCCGGGCCTCGCTGCGCGCTTCCCTCAGTCGCTCGCTCCGCTCGCTCCTTCAGTCCGTGCTTGCGTCGTCCGGGCGGGGTCGAGCGCCCGGCCCCTTTCAGTCCCACCCTGCCGGATGTGCCGGCCACCTTCGCTCACCGGATGTGCCGGTCACCATCGCTCACCGGATGTGCCGGCCACCTTCGCTCACCGGATGTGCCGGCCACCTTCGCTAATCTGATCACTGCCCCCGATCCCCGGGCGCCCCGGCTTCTCGCCCGGGCGCGAGGCCGACCGTCCGCCGTCTCACCACGTCCGCGTACCCCGAAAACGACAGTTTCAGCCGCGGCACACCGGGGAACGACAGCGTCTGGAGCGCGAGCAACGGCCGGTCGGCGTCACTCCCCTGCTCGCGGAGCGCGCGCTCGAGGCCCGCGTAGGCGTCCGCGACCTCCGGGAGCGGGGCGTCCGCCGCGACCCCCGCCAGCGAGAGAGGAACGTCGACCACCACCTCGCCGTCGTCGACGATTGCCCACCCGCCGCCCAGCTCGACCACGCGCCGTGCCGCGGTCGCCATGGCCCCCGGGGAGACGCCGACGGCCAGCAGGCCCGAAACCTCCCAGGTGACCGTCGTGGCGACCGCGCCGGAATCGAGGCCGTACCCGGTCAGGAAGCCGGTGAAGCCGGACCGCTCGGCGGGCGAGTCCCCGGCACCTGGACCGTCGGGATGCCGGTCGAGCAGGCCGGCCAGCAGGAGGTCCTCGTCCGGCGAGGCGGCGAGCGTGCCGTCCTCGACCGGCGGTTCGACGGTCGTCTCGTCGGTGAGCAAGCCCTCGCCGTTGGCGATGGCGCGCACGCGGCCGTCGCTCGTCGCGTTCGCCGGAATTTGGAAGTCCTCGGGCGTGGGGTCTGCCGCGACGGAGTCGTAGAACGCGTCCGGGTAGTCGTGTTCGCGGGGGCCGACCAGGGGGTCGCCGTCGGAGACGACCAGGTCGCCGCCGGCGACGATGTCCCGGACCGCGACGGATTCCAGGTCCGAGAGGACGACGAGGTCCGCGACGCTCCCGGGCGACAGCGATCCGCGGTCGGCCAGGCCGAAGTGCCGCGCCGGGTTCAGCGTCGCCATCCGGACCGCGTCCACGGGGTCGACGCCCTCCTCGATGGCCCGGCGGACGACGGCGTCCATATGCTCGCCCTCGATCAGGTCCCGCGGCCAGACGCCGTCGGTGCAAAGCGAGCATTCGGCCGGGCCGAGTTGCTCGACGGCGTCGACGAAGGCGGCCATATCGTCCCGGACAGATCCAGAACGGCCGATGGCGTGCAGGCCCTGCGCGACGCGCTCGACGACGCCCTCGGGGCGGATGGCCTCGTGGTCGTCGTCGACGACCGTGGCGAAGGCGGCCAGTTTCTCGCCGGACGCGCCGGCGCCGTGACCGGTGACGCGTTTGTCCTCCGCGCGTGCGCGCTCGAAGAGGCGCTCGGCCGGCGTGTCCGTCCCCACGACGTGGGCCCACCCGACCTCGCCGACGCCGACCACGCGGTCGTGGGCCAGGAGTTCCGCGAGTTTGCCGGCTTCGTCGTCGTCCGCCCGCGCGGGTTCGAAGGTGTCGTACAGCGGTTGCGGAGGGACGGTGGGCCGGACGGCGACGGGGAGGGTCTCGTCGACCGCGAGCAGTTCCTCGACGGCGCGGGCGCCCAGGGCGGCGCCGAACGAGGACGCCTCGGTGACGATGGCCGTCGTGCCGCCCAGCAGGGAGTAGTGGTAGGTCCGTTCGACGGTGGCGCCGACATCGACGTGGGTGTGGGCGTCGACGAACCCCGGGACGACGTGCGCGCCCGCGGCGTCGACGACGGTGGTGTCCGGGCCGACGACGGGGCCGGCCGACTCGGGGAGGGCCGCGACGCGGTCGCCGCGGACGACGACGTCGCGCTCGCGGGTCTTCCGGAGCCCCGGGAGGACGACCGTGCCGTTCGTGATAGCGAGGTCGGCCGGTTCGTCGCCGAAGGCGACGGGTTGCAGGTCGTTCATCTCGGTGGTCGTGGTTGCCCTGCCGTGGGGTTAGCGTTTTGGGACTCGGCGATGGGGAAGGGAACTCTTAAGTCGAATCCGGGGGTATGATCGGGTGCGCGGGTTGGTGGTCTAGCCCGGTTATGACACCTCCTTCACACGGAGGAAGCCGGCGGTTCAAATCCGCCCCAACCCATTCTTGAGAAGCAAACTGGCGAGCGACCGGCTTGCCGTGTCGCTCGCCCTTGCATCGGATGACTGGG
>PXRE01000009.1 GCA_003021085.1 Halobacteriales archaeon QS_1_68_20
GATGGTGGCGGCGGTGACGGCGGTGGCGATGGTGGCGGCGGTGACGGCGGTGGCGATGGTGACGGCGGTGGCGGCGATGGTGGCGGTGGAGATGGCGGAGGCGATGGTGACGGCGGTGGAGATGGTGGCGGTGGAGGCGGCGACGGCGGAGGCGGCGACGGTCAGCGGTTCGAGTTCGGCGGCCGGACGCAGTCCTGGGTCGGCCGGGCGCCCTCGGACATCGAGAGCCAGCAGAACCCAACGATCACGTTGCAGGCCGGCCAGACCTACCAGGTCACCTGGGAGAACCTCGACGGCGCGCCGCACAACTTCGCCGTCCTGAGCGGGGACGGTGACACGGTGTTCGCCTCCGAGATAATCCAGGAGGAGGGTACGACCCAGACCGTCGAGTTCGAGGCGACCGAGGAGATGGCCGAGTACCTCTGTGAGGTCCACCCCAATACCATGCGTGGATCCATCGAGTTCGGCGGGGGCGGCGCTCACGCCAGCGGTGCCGCGACCGCGACCCGGCAGGACGGCCTCTGGACCGTCCGGGAACTCGTGGTCGAGGGCACCGAGAACCAGCGTCTCGACGGCTACCTGTACGGCGTCTCCGAGGGCGCCGACGGCGAACTGTACGCGCTGACCAGCGGCAACTTCACCCCGTACGGTGAGTCCGGGGCCGTCCACCGCATCGTGCCGGCCGGCCAGGGCGGCGGCGGAGATGGCGGCGGCGGTGGCGATGGCGGCGGTGACGGTGGCGGCGGTGACGGTGGCGGCGGTGGCGATGGCGGCGGTGACAGTGGCGGCGGTTCCAACGGGGGGTCGAGTTACCAATGATCGACGACAACGTGCTCGACCTGTCGAGGCGGACCGTGCTCGGCGGACTCGCGGGCCTGTTCGGGGCCGGCGCCGTCGCCGGGACCACCGGCGTCGGCGTCGCCCAGCAGGAGAGCCAGCAGCAGCCAGGAATCAACTACGACGTCCGGGCGAGACAGCGGGAGGGCGGCCCGGTCAACTGGGTTCTCCCGGGGCCACGCCGGTTGAGCGAGGAGGTGTTCGGCACGCCGGACAACCCCCTCCTCGGCAACGACTATCTCGAACACGCCAAGCAGATGAACCCGGGCATGGCCAGCGTCCTCGACCAGTTCCCGACGCTCGTCGGGCTCCCGGAGGGGATGCGCCAGACCAACGACGCGGGCGACGCCTACACCGTCACCAGCGAACCGACGGCGTTCAGCGACGCCCACCGCCCGGTGGACGGCCACATCGACGTCACCTACATGGACCGGAGCCCCTGGGCGGGTTTCCGGCAGGGCCGCGACCAGGTGCAACTGGACGTGCAGTTCACCGACCCCGACGACAACAGCTACTCGGTGCAGGTCGCCCAGCTGGACCGCGAGACCAAAGAGCACGCCGGGGGCGTCCTCACCGGCGGCCTCATCCACGGCAGCACCGGCATCGGCTCCCCGCTGTTCCCCAAGGTGTACAACTACGGCGCGTTCTGGGGCGTCGGCACCCTGGACGTCAACGACGGGAGCCAGACGATGCAGAACCGGGTGATCCACTTCATGACGACCCAGATGGCCCGGGACAACAACTACGCGCTGGCGGTCGACGAGGAGATGCCGCTGGGAGACCCGCTCCACGGGCGACCGCACCACACCCACGGGTTCGTGTTCCCCATCGAGATGACCCAGGACGGCCCGCAGTTCTCGCCGCTTGACCTCCCCTACCAGGGTCAGCCGTTCATCCACATCATGTACGACCTCGACGAGGTGTCGATACAGGCCAGCGGCATCGCCGACCAGCCCCAGGACGACGACGAACCGCGGGGCGAGGACGGTGACGACGACGGTGGCGGCGGAAACGGAGGCGGCGGTGGCGGCGGAAACGGAGGCGGCGGTGGCGGCGGAAACGGAGGCGGCGGTGGCGGAGACGGCGGCGGCTAACCGCCATACTACCGCCCCGGTACTCACCGGGGCGCCGGAACTCGCCGCTCCGGCATTCAGTCGTCGTCGCCTTCTCGAACGTGGTGAACGTCCCGGTCGGGGGTCATCCCGACCGTCATCCCCCGGTCGTTGACCCGGCGCATCCGCGCCCGGAGGTCGTCGGCCATCGCTGGGGCCTCGGGCACCTCGGCCAGTTCGTCGGCGACGGGGAACGTCCGGAGGTCCCTGTGGACGGCGATACCGGCGTAGGCGCCGTCGCCCAGCGCGATGGTGGTCTGGTTCTGGCCGTGAGTGAGGTCGCCCGCGGCGTAGACGCCCTCGACGCTGGTCCGGCGGTCCTCGTCGACCGTTACGGCGCCGTCCTCGTGGAGTTCACACCCTAATTCGCGCGCGAGGTCGTGGTTGTACGAGCGGCCGTAGACGGCGAACCCGCCGGCGTACTCCCGGACGCTCCCGTCCTCGAACCGCAACCCCCGGAGCCACTCGTCGCCCTCCGTCGGTGCCTCGGGAACGGGGGCCTCGGCGGGCGTCTCGACCACGTCGAGGGGGTGGGCCTCGACCTGTCGAGCAGTGTCGTCACTCCACTCGGGGTCGGCCCCGTCCAGCAGGAGGTCCACGTCGGCGGTGACGTTGAGCAGGAGCATCGCCACGTTTGCCGCGTGGTCGTCGTGGCCGAGGACGAACACCGGATGGTCGCCTAGCGTGTAGGCGTCACAGTGGACGCAGTAGTGGACCCCGCGGCCGGCGAACTGTTCCAACCCCGAGACGTCGGGTTCGACGTCGGTGAACCCCGTCGCCAGCACGACCCGCTCGGCCCGCAGGTCGGCCCGGTCTGCCGTCACCGCGAACCGCGACGGGTCGGTGGCCACCCGCTCGACGCCGGTGACGGCGTCCGGAAAGAAGTCCACGCCGTAGCCGATCAACTGCTCGACCGTGAGGTCGGCCAGTTCGGCGCCGGAGGTCTCCGGGGAGACGCCGATCAGGTTGTGGACGCGCGCGACGGCCTCGTGACGGCCGCCCCCGGCGTCCAGTAGCGCGACTCGGTGCCCCAGGCGGGCGGCGTAGACGGCGGCCGTCGACCCGGCCGGGCCGGCGCCGACGACGGCCACCTCGTACTTCGGTGGTGGGGTCATCGGCGCCCCTAGCGGAGCCGCGGGCTTGACGCTTCTCCCGGTCCGTCCCGTGGTTCGGCCGGCCGGCCGGCCGGTCGTCGTCCCGGGCCGTCTCTGCACCCACGTGCCCGTCACCTCTGGACCCTGACCGGGCCGAACTCGTCGGTGAACAGTTCCACGGTCGCCTGGAGCAGTCCGATGACGATGGGGCCGAAGAAGATGCCCATGAACCCGAGGACGTACAGGCCGCCCAGGACGCCGATGATGATGACGCTGGGGTTGATCTGGACGTACCTGTCGACGACGACCGGGCGGAGGTAGTCGTCGGAGATGCCGACGACGATCGATCCGTAGAGGAACAGGGCGACGGCGGCGGCCGCCTCGCCGGTCACGAACAGGTACCCCGCGGCCGGCCCCCACACGAGGAAGGACCCGACGATGGGCAACAGCGCGAGGACGATCATCACCGCGGTCCAGAACGCGGCGTTCGGGATGCCCACGGTCGCCAGGCCGATGCCCGCGATGACGCCCTGGAAGACGGCGACGAGGACGTGGCCGATCAGCACCGCGGACATGATGTCGTCGACGGCCCGGAACAGTTCGTCGACGCCCTCGTCGCTCAGCGGGACCGTCTCCCGCAGCCACGCGACGAACCGTTCCCCGTCTTTCAGGAAGTAGTACAGCAGGAACAGCGTCAGGCCGACGCCGATGAGGACGTGCGTGAGGGCGCCGAAGAAGCCGACGAGGCTGTCGAACTGGACCTCGTTGAACGCCTGCTGGAGGACCTGCTCGACGTCCACCTCGAACCCGGTGAGCACCCAGATTTCGCGTTCGACCTGGGCCAGCGTGACCCGTCCCTCCTGGATGGCCGTCACCAGCGACGCCGCTTCCTCGACGGTCGACCGGACGGCGAACACCAGCGGCAGGACCAGCGCCACGGCCGACCCCGCCACGATGGACCCGGCGGCGATTCGGGGGCCGACCTCCGGTTCGAGTCGCCGCTGGAGCGGTTCGAGGAGGTACGCCAGCAACACCGCCAGCAGGAAGTACTCCAGGAACGGCATCACGAAGGCCACCGACAGCGTGAAGAGGACGGCGACCAGCGCCAGCAGGAAACCCCAGGCGAGGCTCATACGCCTATCGTCGGTCAGCACTCGATTAAAAGGCCGGTATCTCGCCCGGCGAACCCGGGCGGTCGGTTCAGGCTTTCACGTCGTAGCCCGACCGTTCGATGGCGTCGCTGACGGCATCGGTCGACGCGTCGCCGGTCACCTCGACGGTGCCGCTCTCGTGGTCGGCGGTGACCTGCTCGACGCCCGCCACGTCGGTCACCGCGTTCTCGACGGTCTCTTGGCAGCCACCGCAGGACATGCTGGGGACGGGAAGTTCGTACGTTGCCATGGGCGGTCCTACGGGCCTGGACGCCAAATGGCCCGCCAATCTTCACTCGACGAGCGGCGGGAGTTCGGTCAGGTCGGCCACCTCGTACTCCGGGGCCACCGACAGGTCGAGGCCCTCGCGGTGGGGTCGCCTGACGAAGGCGGCGTCGACGCCGGCGTTGACCGCCGCCCCGACGTCGCTCTCGCTGTCGCCGACGAACAGCGGGTTCGAGACGTCGAGGTCGGCCATCGTCCGCTCCAGGAAGTGCGGGGCCGGTTTCTTGCGCCGCAGGTCCTCGACCGAGGGCGCCCGGCCGTAGGCGACCGCGAAGTGCTCGGCGAGGCCGTACTCCGACAGCAGGAAGTCCACCGTCGCCTGCTGGTTCGTGCTGACGACGCCCATCGGGACCGAGAGCTCCCCGAGGGCGTCGACGTCGTCGTAGGGTGGCTTGCCACCGTCCAGGGCGGCCCGGACCTGGAACCGCGAGGCGTAGGCGTCCCTGGTCCGCCAGAACGTCTCCCGGTCGAGGCCGTGGTGAGTGCAGACCTCCTCCAGGGTCGCCACGTCGACGCCGAGCATGATCTCCTCGACGTGCTCGTCCGGCGGATCGGTGACCCCACAGGCCTCGAACGCCCGCCGGGCGGCGTCGTGGAGCAACTCCGGTCCCGCCGGTTCGAGCAACACGCCGTCCATGTCGAAGACGACCCCGTCGTAGCTCACAGGCTCATCCGCTCCCTCGTGCGCGATGTATCCTTCGGTTCACGCGCGCCCAGGAGCGTCCCTTCGGGTCACGCGCGCCCGGGAACGTCCGCCGGACGCCAAGAGTTTAGCACCGTCGCGTGCTATCAAGCGTCATGCCCGACAGCCGTCGGTACGGCTTCGAGGGAACGGAACCCGAAATCCACGAGACGGCGCGGGTCAGCCACGAGGCAACGCTGGTGGGGGACGTGACGGTCGCCGCGGACGCCAGCGTCTGGCCGGGGGCAGTGTTGCGGGGCGACGTCGGCCCCGTCGAGGTCGGGGAAGGTTCGCACGTGGGGGACAACGCCGTCCTGCACGCCGTGACGGTCGGCGAGCAGGTGATGCTCGGCCACGGGGCCGTCTGCAACGACGCGACGGTCGAGGACGGGTCGCTGGTCGGGTTCAACGCGACCGTCGGAACGGACGTGGTCGTCGGGACGGGGAGTCTGCTGGCCGCCGGAACGGTCGTCCCCGACGAGTACGAGGTGCCGCCCGAGTCGTTCGTCAGGGGGGTTCCCGCCAGGGTGACCCCGCTGGCCGAGACCGACATCGACGCCCGGGAGGTGTTCGCGGCGTACTCCTCGGGGGCCTACACGGACCTGGCGAAGCGCCACGACGACCTCTTCTGAGCCGTCGGCCCGGCGACTTTTGGGGCTCCGCCGCGTTCCGGGAACCATGCAGCGCAGCGTACCCTCCCGACGCGCGAGACGACCGGCAGGCCGGCGGGACGAGCGATGATCGAGCGACTCGGGGAGGGGGTCTGGTGGATGCAGTTCGGCCTGGGGCCGCCGCTGTTGCGCAACTGCTATCTCGTCGACGACGACGGGGCGCCGACGCTGATCGACGTCGGACTCCCCTGGGACGCGCCCAAAATCCGCAAGCACCTCGAATCGGTCGGCTACGACGTGAGCGACGTCGAGCGAGTGCTGATCACCCACTACGACTACGACCACGTCGGCGGCCTCCGGCGCCTGGCGAGGGACCTCGACGCGCCCGTCTCCCTCGGGGAGCGCGACTACGGCATCGTCGCCCGGGAGTACACGCCGCCGCTGTTACACCACAAGGGGGCGTTCCACCGGGTGCTCCGGCGACTGTTTCCGTTGCCGCTGGAACTGCAACTGCGTCCGCTGGCCGACGGCGAACGCGTGGGCGGGTTCACCGCGTTCCACACGCCCGGGCACAACCCGGGGCACACCGTCTACGTCCACGAGGAGCGGTCGGCGGCGTTCCTGGGGGACCTGGCCTGGGAGGACGAGGGTGCGCTGACGACGCCGATGCGGATGGACTCGTACAGTCTCGCGGAAGTAAGACAGAGCGTGGGGGACCTCGCGGAGCGGACGCCGCCGTTCGAGATCGCCTGCGTCGGTCACGGCGAACCGCTCACGCGGGGCGGTAGCGAAGCGCTGGGCGTGCTGGCGGCCTCGCTACGATAGCCGCCGGGTGATCAGGACCGCCCCGGCCAGCGCCAGCAGCGCGGCGCCCGGTCCGAACCCTGGCACGGGGAGGGAGTCCTCCTCGGGCGTTTCGGTCGCCTCAGGCGACGGATCCTCACCTTCGGAGATGACCTCGACGGTCACGTCCTCGGAGGTGACGCCCTCGTGCTCGGCGGTGATGGTGACGGTACCCTCGGCGTCCAGGGTCACCCTGGCGACGCCGTCGGCGTTCGTCGTCCCGGACTCCTCGCCGTCGACGAGGATGGTCGCGCCCTCGACCGCGTCACCGTACTCGTCGGTCACCTCCAGACGGACGTTCTCGCCGGAGACGGCGCGCTGGTTACTGGAGGTGATGTTGAGGTTGTCTTCCTTGGTGATCGTGACGTCGACGGTCTTGTCCTGCTCGCCGACGGAGACGGTCTTCGTGGTCGTCTCGTAGCCGTCCTTCGTCGCGGTGATCTCGATCTCGCTGTTCACCGGGACGACGACGGTCTGCTTGCCGTTGGTACGGGTCAACACCGTCCCGACGGTCTCGATTTCGACCTCGGCGTCCTTGACGGGTTCCGCGGGCGTGAAGTGGTCGTCCGTGACCGAGACCTGCAGTTGGACGTCACCCTGCTCCAGGGCGAGGGTCACTTCCTTGGTGTCGACGACCTCCACGTCGGTCCGGTTCTCGAAGTACCCTTCCTTGACGGCGATCACGTGGTACTCCCCGCGCTCGATGGTCCCGCTGGAGAAGGACCCGTCGGCGTCGGTCCGGCCCTGGGTCACCAGTTCGCCGTCCTGGTAGAACAGGACCCGCGCGTTCTTGAGGGGTTCACCGTTCTCGATGACGTTTACCTTCCCTTCGGCCTTCCGGTACACCGTGAGGTTGATCTCCTGCCCCTCGGCCTCCTCGATCACGAGGGGACTGTTCCGGACGTAGGCGTGGTGGTCGACCGACAGTTCGACCTGGGTGCCCTCCGGGACGTCGAGCAGGACCATCCCGTTGGAGGCGGTCTCACCGCTGGTCGATCCGCCGTCCCACTCGGCGGTGACCGTGGCACTGTCGATCTCGTTGTTTAGGGGGTCGGTCACCTGTACCGTCAGCGTGACCTCGGACTGGCTGTCCGCGCGTTCGTTCGCAACTGCAGTCGGGGCACTGACTGCTAACACCGTGATCGCGACGACGACGAGAATCGCGATCGGACGATCACCTTTCATCACGTAGCACCTTGGTCATTACGACGCAATAAATCCTCCCTTACACGGGTTTATTTCGGCCATAACCGATAAGTAGCGGTAGTAGTAGATTCCTACGGACTTCTCGATTACCCGGGGACGGGACTCTCGGTCACGTCCTGATTCCACTCGAGGCGCGTCCGGGCGTGGACGGGATGGATCGGGCCAGGCCCCATCCCGGCCGGAGCGGGCACGTTCCCGCCGGGTGCGACCTGACCTGTCCCTATGCGAACTTCTTTTCGGGACGCCGACCGTACGATGGATATGGACGACACGACGGTTCTGGTGACCGGAGGGACCGACGGACTGGGTCGCGCGGTAGCGGCGGCGTTCGCCGACGCCGGCGCACGGGTCGTCGTCGGGGCACGAGACGCCGACGACCTGGACGCCACCGTCGAGGAACTCGGCGACGAGGTGCGGGGACTCCGGACGGACGTGCGCGACGAGTACGACCTCGAACGCCTGGCCGAGACGGCGGCACGGTTCGGTCCCGCGGGCGTCGGTGTCGTCGTTCCCTGTGCCGCGGTGTACCACGGCGACTACGGCGAGACGCCGCTACCAGAACAGTCCTACGCGGGCTTCGACGACACGGTACGGACGAACGCCCGGGGCGTGTTCGCCACCGTCAGGGAATCGTTGCCGCACATGCCGGCCGACGGCCAGGTCGTCGTCCCCACGGAAGGCGTCGCCCGCGAGTCCCGGCCGGGGTTCGGTGCGTACGCCGTCTCGAAGGCCGCCGCGGAGGCCGTCGTCCGCGGGTTCGCCGCCGACTGCGAGCAGGCCGTCGGTGCGGTCGACCCTGGCCCGGTCGCCACCGACCTCTCCGGCGGCGAGGGGCGCGACCCCGGGGAGGCCGCAGCCATGGTCCGGTGGGCCGCGACCGAACTCGACCCCGACACCCTCGACGGCGGCGTCGTCACCGTCGACGAGTGGGACGCCGCGACCACCTGAGCACGGCCGAACGGCGTCCAGGCGACCGTCGCCCTCGGGAGTGTCCCCACCGACCGGCCAGGGTTCCCCACCGACCGCTCCGGGGACCGCCATCGACAGAGTTATTAAACTCAGTACTGTCGTTAACAATATGAACGGAGCGAGTCGGATCGGGGTCGCCGGCGTCGTGGGACTGGTC
This sequence comes from Halobacteriales archaeon QS_1_68_20, assembly GCA_003021085.1. Lineage (GTDB taxonomy): Archaea > Halobacteriota > Halobacteria > Halobacteriales > PXRE01 > PXRE01. Next base: position 8,948 of record PXRE01000009.1, read on the forward strand.
GCGCTGTCGGCGCTGGCGGTCCAGGCGGGTCTCTGGAAGTTACTCGGCATCTCCTGGGTCGCGTTCGTCGCGATGGCGGGCGGGGCGCCGCTGGGTGCGCGGGCGGCGGACGGCGAGCACGCCCGGCGACTGGTCTGGGGGTACGGCCTCGCCAGCGGCGCGATGATCACCAGCGCGCTGGTGTTCATCGTCCCCGGCGCAATCGACCACCACGCGACCTACGGCGGGTTCGGCGTCGCGCTGGGCGTCCTCGCGGGGTTCACGGCCCACACCGTCGGCCACCGCGCGACCCACCGGGAACTGCCCCTGGATCACACGGTCGTCGAACTGTCGGCGCACGCGCTCACCGCCGGCGCCATCATCGGCATCGTGTACGGCAACATGCCCGAACTCGGCCCCCTGCTCGGCCTGGCCATCGTCTCCCACAAGGGCCCCGCCGGGTACGCCGCTGGCCGCCGACTCGGCCGGCAGGGTCGGTCCCCCTGGGTCCTGCTGTTGCCCGCGGCGGGCGTCGGCCTCACGGCCATCCCAGCGGGGCTGGTCGCCCTTCCGGCGAATCCCGTCGTCAACGCCGTCGTCTTCGGGTTCGCCGCCGGGGTGTTCCTGCACGTGGCGATGGACTTCCTGCCGCGCTGTGAACTCGGCGGCGAGGTCTACGAGGTGGCCCAGTTGTCGACGGACGCCCACGAACTGCTCGACCACCTGCGGTTGCACGCCGTCGGGTCGACCGCGCTCGGCGGCGTCGCCGTCTTCGTCGCCTGGTTCGCGCTGGCTTGAGGGTTCGTTTGGGGGTTTGTGGTGGCGATTTGTTCGTAGTGGCCTCGACCTGGGACCATGGCGCGCGCGAGCAACGCGTACGAGGTCCCCGCGAGCCTGCGAGTGGGGGCTCGTCGGCGCTTGCTCCGACGGTGGACGAGTAGCGCAGGTGGCGCGAACGGACGTGAGCGCCCCGAGCACCGCAATCGGTTGGGGAGGGCGTGGCCATTCCTAGGCCTGGCATGCCGCTAGCGTCGATTCCGTCCAAACCGACAACACTAGCGGCATGCAAGACCTAGGGGTCACCCTCACGCCTCCCCAGCCGCGGGCTCGGCCCGGCGACCGACCGCCGAGGTCGCCGGGCCTCCCCCGGCCCTCGCGCGCGTTGCCCGCGCGCGCTCCATTTACCCAAACCACAGGTCAGCTACGAACGCCAGTACGACCACAGGTCAGCTACGAACGCCAGTACGACGACGATACGTGACGCCAGTCACAGCGCTCGTTCGGTGTCAGGGTCCTCCAGTTCCCACAGAAGCGGCGGGAGGAAGGCGTCGAGTTCGTCGACCAGTCGGCGGTCGCTGACGCCCAGGCCGTCGCAGTGTTCGTGGGCCTCGCCGCGAACGTCCACGTGAATCTCGCCGTCGACCTCCCTGACCTCCAGGGGGAACACCGAACAACGGGTCGGCTTCCAGTCGTGCTCGGCGTGGAGCGCACAGAGGCCGTCCTCCCGGAGGAACACGCAGGCCTCGCCGTCCTCGCCGACGTGGTCGTGGTCTTTCTCCTCCTTGCGGACGAACTCCTCGCCGCGGAACGTCTCGGTCGTCTCCGCCAGCGACGCCCGCTGAGCCAGTTCGTAGAAGTCGTCGTCGTACAGCAAAACGCCGTGGTGACAGCACCACGTGCAGTCGGGGACGCACTCGAAGGTGAGCGCCGGGTCGAACTCCACGACCGCCTCCTTGCCCGGGTAGACCTCGACGCGGCGCGAACCGGACTCGCCGCTGGCGCCGCCCTCGCTCCCCTCGCCGGTTCGCTCGCTCACGCCCGTCGGTCGGGCACGCGCCGTAAAGAGTCCGGCGGTCGGGTACCCGCCGACGGGGAACGGCGGTCAGACTTTTGCGCTCGCCGGACGACGCCGACGACGATGGCCCGGTTCGGACGCGGCCGCTGGGCCGTGGTCCCGCGTCGACCCGTCGCCGCGGCGCTCGTGGCCGTCGCAGTCGCCGCCACGGGACGGACCCTGGAAGTCCTGACCGGACTGCACGAGGTCGTCGGTGCGCCGGTGGCGTCGCCGGTTCTCGCGCTACTCGCGGGCGCCCTCGCTTCTCGGAGGGCGGGTAAGGAGCGCTCCGAGTACAGCTTCGACGGATCGACCGCCGTTCGCGTCCTCGCGGTGGGCGGCCTCGGCGTGCTCGCGGTCCAGGTGGTCGCGCACGGCCTGGCGGTCGGTGCGGTGTTCGCCGCCGGGGGCGACGCCGGACTGGTGATCCAGGGCGAGAGTCCGAGCACGAAGTCGACGGCGACGGCCCAGGTGGTGGCGTACCTCGCGTTCGGCGTCCTGCTGACGGCAGTCGGCGAGGAAGTCCTCTTCCGCGGTGCCCTGCTGGGATCGCTCACGGAGCGGGTAGGCTTCTGGCGAGCGAACGCCGTCCAGGCGGGACTGTTCGGTGCCTGGCACCTGGCGTGGCCGCTGGCGGTGGCGCTCGGTCCGTTCGAACCGCCGGTTGCGATGCCGGTGTACGCGCTCGGGTTCGTCCTCGTCCCGGCGGTGGTCGGGGGCGTCCTGGGCGTGCTGGTCCGGGCGACCGGGACCCTGTGGACCGGCGTCGTGGCCCACGCGGTCCACAACGGCGTCGCGCTGTTCGTCCACGTTGACGGCGGCGCGTCGGTCCTGTCGCCCGCGCTGGTCCTGGGGTACGTCACGCTCGGCTGGTGGGCGTGGTCGCGGTGGCCCGGGCAGTTCCCGGGCGAAGGGGGTTGAGGGAGGGACGAGTCGAGGGGACCTCACCTGGCTCGCGTCCGGTAGTAGCTGCGCTTGCCTTTCCCGACGTCGAGGATGCGCCGTTCGAGGAGGCCGTCGTCGACGAGTCCGTCGAGGGTCGTCGCGACCGTCGCCACGTCGACCAGTTCGGCCATCAGGCGCTGGATGTTCGACGGTCGAGAGACGTTGCGCTCGGCGAGGCCCACGTTCATCACCTCCATGGTGATCTCGCGGACGTTGTACGCCTTCCCGGGGTTCTCCTTCAGGAAGTTCAGGATCTCCTGCTCGACCGAGTAGTGGCTCTCCCCGTTCGAACTCCCGGTGGTCGATCGGCACACCGGACGTAGCCGTTCCAGCGTGAAAAGGTGACTGCGGAATTCCGACGAATCCCGGCGAAGGACGCCCATCGACGGTAATTTCCCTTCGACTTTATGCACCTGCTGTCCCAAGGTCGACCGACGTGCGTCCCATCCAGGCAACCGTCCCCACGGGCGCCCTGGCGGACGTGAAAGCGGTGCTCGACGAGCGGGGGACCGCGTACTTCGCCACCCACGAGACCGGCACCGACGAGTACGAGGCCGTCCTGTACATCTCGATCCCCGAGGAGGCCGTCGAGTCCCTGCTGGAGGCCCTCTACGAGACGGGACTGGGGTCGGACGACCACGTCCTGATCATCGACACGGAGGTGGACATCTTCGGCCGGGCGGACGGCGCCGAGACCGACGAGGACGGCCACGCCCGGATCGCGTCCGCGGAACTCCACGGCAAGACCGAGGACCTGATCCCGGACTTCCGGACGTTCGTCACGATGATGGTCCTGAGCACCATCGTGGCGACGACCGGGGTGTTGCTCGACTCGCCCGCGGTCGTCGTCGGGTCGATGGTGCTGGCGCCGCCGTTCGGCCCGGCCGCCAGCGCCAGCGTCGGGACGGTAATCGACGAACCGGAACCGTTCTGGTACGGGGTGAGTCGGCAGGCGCTCGGCGTGGCCATCGCCGTCACCGCCGCGACCGCGTTCGCCTGGGTGATGAAGGCCGCGTACCTCCTCCCGTCGGGGTTCGCCCTGACCGCCGCGCCGCAGGTCGCCGAGCGCCTGTCGCCGGACCTGCTCTCGCTGGTCGTCGCGTTGGTGGCCGGCATCGCGGGCGTCATCAGCATCGCCACCGCCTCCGGCCGGGCGCTGGTCGGCGTGATGATGGCCGCCGCGTTGCTCCCGCCGGCCGCCATCGTCGGCATCGGGTTCGCCTGGGCGGAGCCGACGGTGGCGCTCCATTCGGCGGTCCTGCTGGCGGTCAACCTCCTGGCGATCAACTTCGCCGGCCTCGTCACGTGTGGTACCTCGGGTACCGCCCGCAGTCCCGGATCCAGATCCCGGGGACGCGGCACGCGCTCCTCAAGCGCGGCGGGGCGCTATTCGTCGCCATCCTCGTCACCTCCGCGTTCCTCTGGAACGTCACCTACGCCAACGCCCAGCGGTCGCAACTGGAGGACGCCCTCGAGGAGGACGTCCGGAACCTCCTCGACGCCGAGGCTTACAAGAACGTCAGCCTCGTGGACGTGCGGGTCGTCCAGGAGCAGGCGGCGCTGAGCCACCGGACCGAGAAGGTGATCGTCACCGTGGGACGGCCACCCGGGGAACGTCACCCCGAACTCCACCGCGAAATCGAACGGAGCGTCGAAGACCGGGTCGGCCACGAGGTCGTCGTCGACGTCCGCGTCTCGCTGGTCGTCAGTCGGTGAGTCCCAACGCGGGACGCCGGCACGGATTTTCTGGAACGGGAACATATTTACTACCGACGGGTGACACCCCGACAACGGGACTGCCGGTCCCGGGGGGTCCGACGACCTCGCGTCACCGGTGCCGTCGCCGGGACCGGCACGTCCAGCGAGCGGCGGAGGGAGACCATGGGACAGGAGCAAGTCACGGTCGACTCCGAAGAAACGGGGCCGCTTGGGACGTTCAGGCAGTTCTTCGCCCTGCGGCGGGACGTGCTCGTCCTCTCGCTGGCGATGTTCGCGTTCAGCCTCGGCTTCCAGATGACGAACCGCTTTCTCCCCGACTACATGATCGCGCTGGGGGCCTCGGGGTTCGTCGTCGGGGCCTTCGCTACGTTCGGGAACGTCATCTCCGCGGTGTACCCCTACCCGGGCGGGGCCATCTCCGACCGGATCGGGTCGCGGTACTCGCTGACGCTGTTCGGGTTGCTCTCGACGGTCGGGTTCGTCGTCTGGCTGGTCGCCCCCGGGATCGACCCCGTCGACCTCGCGGGGGTCACGATCGAACCCTGGGTCTGGATCTTCGTCGGCCTGCTCCTGGCGCAGGCCTGGAAGTCCTTCGGCCTGGGCGCGTCGTTCGCGGTCGTCAAGCAGGTGACCGATCCCTCGCGACTGGCGGCCGGGTTCGCCAGCACGGAGACGTTCCGACGGACGGCCTTCCTGGTCGGCCCGGTGCTGGCGGCGGTGCTGATCGACCTGTACCCGGCGTTCACGGTCAGCTTCCAGTACGTGCTCGCGGTCGCCGTCGTCTTCGGGGCCCTGGGGACGGTCGTCCAGCACGTCCTCTACGACGTCGACGAGCAAAGCTCGTCGGGCAGCCAGAACTCGGAGAGTTCCGGCGACGCCACCCAGGACACCATCGGTGACTCCTTCGAGGGCGTTGCGCAGATCAGGCGGGACCTCCGGGACATGCCCGGCCCGCTCAAACCGTTGCTGGTCGGCGACACGCTGGTCCGGTTCGCCAACGGGATGGTCTACGCCTTCTTCATCCTCGTCGTCACGCGCATCTACGAGGTCGGCCTCTCGGCGACGGTCTCGCTGGCGGGGTTCTCGTACGCCGTCGACCTCTCGCCGCAGGCGTTCTTCGGCTACCTGCTGGGCGTCGAGATGCTGGTCGCGCTCCTGGTGATGGCGCCCGCCGCGAAGGCCGCCGAACGGGTCGGCCTCAAGCCCGTCGTCGCCGTCGGGTTCGCCGTCTACGCCGTCTTCCCGCTGGTGTTGATCGGCGCGCCGGGCACGCCGCTGGCGATGATCCTGGTGTTCGCGTTCTCCGGTCTGCGGTTCGCCGGCCTGCCCTCGCACAAGGCGCTGATCGTCGGCCCCGCCGAGGCGGGTGCGGGTGGGCGCGTGACGGGGACCTACTACCTGCTTCGGAACACCATCGTCATTCCGAGTGGGTTGCTCGGCGGCTACCTCTGGGACTTCGTGAGTCCGGAGATGGCGTTTACCGTCGCGGCGGTGATCGGAATCGCGGGGACCGGGTACTTCCTGATGTTCGGTGAGGAGTTCGAGGCGTACGCCTGAGGGGATTCAGTTTTGAGAACTGGCAGGACTCTCTGCGTCGCGGAGACCGTCGCCGATCAGCTGTACTCCCGCCACCGGTACCCGCACTCCTTGCACTTGAAAAAGCGCGTCGGCGGTTCGTCGGCCGACGCCGTCTGCTTGATCGTGTACCAGGCTTCGCCGTGACCGCACTCGTCGCAGGTCACGTCCGTCGAGGTCGGCTTGCCCTCGAAGTTGGCGTCCGGGTCCGACTCGATGACGTCGGCGTCGGTCTGGGATTCCGTGCTGACGAACTGCTCGGCGGCCTCTTCGTCACGCGCCTGGGTCGCGCCGCAGTTCGTACAGACCATGACGCCGTCCTCGTTGCGCATCATCGAACCGCAGTCGTCACAGAACTGCATTCTTGGAACGTGGTACTGCCCCGACGCATTTCAATCGTGCGTCCGCGGCCCATAGCAGTCTTCAGAGGAGTCCACTCTATAGAGCGCCCAGATGGCCCCGGGCGCTCTCCAGGAACGACATCGGTGCCGGCAACAGCCAGAAAGCCCCCGGCCGCTCGACTTCCGTCAGAGGCAAGCGCTGAGGACTTCCCGCTCGTTGCACTCGCGGGAACCGCCGGGGGTGGCGAGAGCGAAGCTCTCGCGGCCTCCCGCTCGCGTTGCTCGCGGGAGCGTCGTCCGGGCGGGATCGAGCGCCCGGCCCCTTTCAGTCCCGTCCGGGACGGATGTGCCGGCCACCGTCGCTAATCTGAACACTACCTGCACGAGAGGGAAAAATTTATTACGAACCTCAAACTCACTTCCTGGTACGCATGACGGACGAGAAGACTGACGCTCTGCGTGACATCTTCATGGAGGTGTCCGAGGACGGCACGTTCACCGAGCGCCAGGCGGAGGCGCCGTCCCACGACCCCATCGGCGAGCGCGAGGCCGACATGGAAGCCGAGGTATCGCAGTCGGCCCGCGCCGACGGCCTCGAAGACGCCGTCGACGCCGACTTCGGCGGTGCCGCGTAGGTGTAGCTTTACCGGGGAAACTGACGGCGCCGTACGAAGAGTGGAACCACCCGCGGCGTGCGAAGGTCGTCCCGCCGGTTGTCGCCGGCCTCGGCGGGATGGTCGGAGCGAGTTGGCCCCAGGTGATCGGCCAGTCGTTCTCGGTCGGCGCGGGAGTCGGTGCCGGACTCGGCTTCCTCCTCGGCTACCTGCTGGTGGCCGCCGCCGACTGAGCCACTGACACCTGAGCCACCGCCCACGGCGCAGGCCTTTTTGCGCCGGCTTTCGACGCTCGTCCATGGACGAGGAGCCGACGATTCTGCTGACGAACGACGACGGCGTCGACAGCCCCGGCTTCCGCGCGCTGTACGACGCGCTGTCGGACCTGGGACGGGTCGTCGGGGTCGCGCCGTCGAACGACCAGAGCGCGGTCGGCCGGTCGCTGTCGAACGAGGTGACCGTCGCCGACCACGAACTCGGATACGCGGTCGACGGGACGCCCGCCGACTGCGTCATCGCCGCCCTGGAGTCGCTGGTGCCCGAGACGGACCTGGTCGTCTCCGGGTGCAACAAGGGCGCGAACCTCGGGAGCTACGTCCTCGGGCGGTCGGGGACCGTCAGCGCGGCCGTCGAGGCGGCCTTCTTCGGCGTCCCGGCCATCGCCGTCTCCCAGTACATTCCCGTCGCCAAGGACGTCTCCTTCCACCAGTACGAGACCACCCTCGAGGACTACGTGGAGGCGGCCCGCGCGACCGCCTACCTCGCCGAGCACGCGCCGGCGGCAGGCGTCTTCGAGGAGTGCGACTTCCTGAACGTCAACGTCCCCGCGCCGGAGGGCGAGGTGGGCGGGATGGAGATCACCCGGCCCTCGCACGTCTACGACATGGGCGCGCGCCACGAGGCGGGGACGGTCAAACTGGTCGACAACGTCTGGGAGCGGATGGCCAGCGGCGACGTCCCCGACCCGGAGGGGACCGACCGCCGGGCCGTCGTCGAGGGTCGGATCAGCGTCTCGCCGCTGACCGCCCCGCACGCGACCGAGCGACACGACGCGCTGGACGCGCTCGCGGAGACCTACCCGGAGCCCTGAACCGATCCGCCGTCGCCGTGCTCACTCTAGCACGATCAGGAGGCGCCCCGATTCGAGCATGCGGTCGATCTGGTCGTAGGTGAACTTCCCGTTGCAGTCGTCGCCGACGAACGTGACGTGGCCGTCGGCCTTCTCGGTGACGACGGCGAGAGAGTCGCCGCCGCGGTAGTGGTAACGCACGGTCGTCCCGGGGTGGATCGCGTCGACGGTGACGCCGAACGATTCCCCGCTTTCGGCTGGCATACCACCGACCCGGCCGTCACCCCGCATATCCTTTGTGGCGGCTTTGCTTGGCAGTTTACAGATACGCCGGTACCTCTGGATGGAACACCCACAAAGCCCCGCGCTTTCAGTCCGTTGTCTCTTGATCAACAACGACCAGAAAGCCCCCACGCGCTCGACTCGCGCGCCTCGCTGCGCTCCTCGGCCGCCGTCGGAGCAAGCTCCGACGAGCCCTCGTTCGCGTCGCTCACGAGGACTCCGGCCTGCGGTGCTTGCGTCGTCGGGTTCGTGCCGGCCACCGTCGCTCGCGGGTCCCGGCCATCGCGGACTGTAGATGGTCGCCGCACTGCGCGACTCACGCCGAAGGACAGGATCGCTCGTCGCAGGACCGAACACTGATGTACGGCGCCGTGCCAGCGCCCCCATGGGCGAAGCCGACGCCGTCGACCGGGTCGACGAACCGGGTACCGTCTCGTCGCTGGCCACGGACCTCCGCGCGCTCGGCGTCGAGGCCGGCGACGTCCTGCTGGTCCACTCGTCGATGAGCGCGCTGGGGTGGGTCGCCGGCGGGCCGCCGGCGGTCGTCGATGCCTTGCAGGAGGTCGTCACCGCTGACGGCACGCTCGTGATGCCGACGCACACGCCGCAGTACACCGACCCCGCGAACTGGTCGAACCCGCCCGTCCCCGACGACTGGGAGGACACCATCCGCGAGGCCCGGCCGCCGTTCCGCCCGGCGGTCACGCCGACTCGCGGCATGGGGGCGATCCCGGAGTGCTTCCGCGACTACCCCGACGTGGTCCGGGGCGAACACCCCTTCTACTCCTTCGCGGCCTGGGGGGCCGACGCCGCGGACGTGGTGACCGACCACGAGTTCGACGACAGTCTGGGCGAAGGGTCGCCGCTGGCCCGACTGTACGACCGTGACGCCGACGTCCTCCTGCTGGGCGTCGGCCACGAGGTGTACACCTCGCTCCACCTCGCGGAGTACCGCGCGGACTTCCCGAGAGAGCGGGTCGAGTGCGAGGCCCCGGTCGTCCGGGACGGCCGGCGGGTCAGCGTCGAGTTCGAGGACATCGACATCGATTCGGCGGACTTCCCCGATGTCGGGGCCGCTTTCGAGCACGAGGTCGGCGCTACGTCGGGGTCGGTCGGTGCCGCCGCAACGAAACTGCTGGACCAGCAGGCGCTCGTCGACTTCGCCGTCGACTGGTTCGGGGAGAACCGGCCTCGGGACGAGGAGCAGTGACCGACCCCGCCGACCGACGGGAACACCGACGCGGCCGAGACGTCACTCTCTACCGAACGATCGTGGATTATGGATAGGGCGCGGCGGTCACCACGGCACCCAGCGCAACGCTCCGTCGGTATCCGCACCGTCCGAACCGGCCCCATCCTGCGCCGACCCCACCGCGTCCGACGCGGCGTCGACGTCGAGCAACGCCAGCACCTCGTCGCGTTTGGACTCCAGTTCGGTGAGGTCGTCGTGGAGCGTCCGGAGTCGCCGGTCGAGGTCCGTCCGGCCGCCGTCCTCGGCGGCGTCGACGGCCCGGTGCATCTCGTCGCGGGCCAGTTCCAGCATCCGGTAGAACTCGATGACCGCCTCCATGGTCTCGGCGTCCAGCAGGCCCAGTCTGTCGGTGTTGGCCCGGTAAATCCGGTCGGTGAGACACAGTTCAACCTTCTCGAACGCTTCGGGGGCCGCGCCGACGACGACGTCGTCGGCCAGTTCGTCCACGGCCGACTCCACCGCCTCGCTCGCGCCCTCCGGTGCCTCGCTCGCGCCTTCGGCCGCCTCGCTCGTCCGACTCTCGACCAGTTCCAGCAGTTCATCGGAGACGAACCCGTCGACGAACTCGCCGGCCTGTAGCGACCGGACGCCCAGTTGCAACTGCTGGACCGCCAGCGACCGGAGTTCGGTCGCCAGCGCGCGGCGGAGTCGACGGCGCTCGATGGCCCGCCGGCGCACGTTGAAGTAGTACGTCGAGACGAACGACAGCACCCGCCGGCGACGGCGCCGATCAGTGCGGTGACGGCGGGATCGGTGAACAGCGAGACGTCGTGCTGGGCCATGGTGGATACCGGTGCGCTGACTGCGATGGAACGACCACGGCGAAGAAAACGATTTCGCCTCCGCCGAGGTGGAACGATCCCGCCCCCGACTGCTCGGCGTCGAACGAAGGAATCTCCTTCCCGGGGGTCCTTCACCCGCCCATGAACCGCACGCTCGTCGAGTTGCTACACCGCAACGCCGAGCACGCCAGCGCCTTCCAGTCACGGTTCGACGACGTACAGGACGGCCAGCGACCGGAGGCCGTGACCGTCTGCTGTTCGGACTCGCGGGTCCTGCAGGACCACATGTGGGGCAACGACGAACCCGGACACGTCTTCACCTGTAGCAACATCGGCAACCGCGTCGTCCAGCGGACCGAGGCGGGTGAGGCCGTCTCCGGCGACGTTCTCTACCCGCTGGAACACACCGGGACCGACCTGGCGGTCGTCGTCGGCCACACCGGGTGCGGGGCCGTCACGGCGACCTACGACGCCCTGACCGACGGCCTCGAAGAACCCCCGGGCATCGAGCACTGCGTCGGGTTGCTGAAGCCCCACCTCGAAGGTGGCCTCGAACTGCTCCCCGAGGGGTTGTCCCGCGAGGAGGCCGTGAACCACCTCGTCGAGTACAACGTCGACCGGCAGGTCGAGTTCCTGCTGGAGAGCGGAGACGTGCCCGACGGCGTCGAGGTCGTCGGGGTCGTCTACGACTTCCAGGACGTCTACGACGGCAGTCGCGGCGAGGTCCACGTGATCAACGTCGGCGGCGAGCGCGACGTCGAGACGTTGCGGGACGCCCACCCGGCGGTCGAGGACCGCATCGACCGGGTCTGGGAGTACTGAGACGCGAGCGACTCCGATATCGCCCGTCCGGGTGCGGTGTTGTTCGTTGCGGAGGGGGGTAGGATCGGCAGGAAGGTTACTGTACCGGGACGGGGGCGCGATTCTGGGGTATCCACCGTGAACGCTTCAGTCAGCGGAGCTCGTCCATCTTTCCGGATTCACTCAATTCGATGAGGGCGCGGTTGAGGAGTTCACGAAGGACGAACTCCTCGTAGTGCTGGGTCTCGCAGTACACACAGGGTTTCATCTCCTGGGCAACCGACTCGATTTCGTCACCGTGTTCCAGATACAGTGTCTCGACGAGCCCGGACAGTTCGTCGGTCGCGGTCGCCTGTGCCTCCGTGAGCGTCTCGTCGCTGTCCTCCGGCAGATCGTACGAGAACACGCGCGTGTTCGACCGGTAGTATTTCCGCGTGCCGCCACCTGCCTCCTCGAGGCGCGCGATTTCCACCATCCCAGCGTCCCTCAGGACGTTCACGTGGTGGCGTACAGTCGTTTCGGCCTTCTCCTCGCCACGCCGATGGAGCTCTTCGTGAATTCCCTCGATCGTCATCTCCTCCTCGGCGAGCATGTCGAGGACCTTCGCCCGGATGTCGTTCTCGAGGGCCTTCGCCTTTTCAGGGTCGGTCGTGACGACCTCACGGATCGGCACGTCGGATTCGAACAGGGCCATCTCTTTGCCCCGGATTAGGAGTACGACGACAGTAAGAGTAACGCCACGCGTCCAACTCCGGTATGGATCTCAGGACACCGCTACAACATCAATCGTAACGGCTTTGAGCGTCGCGCGACGAGGATGGCTCGAGATGGGGACGACACAGGAGCAGTTCAACGTCGGCGGAATGTCCTGCTCGTTCTGTGCGGAGAGCATCGAGAAGGCTTACGAGCGCACCGATGGCGTCGAGGACGTGGACGTCAGTCTCGCGCACGAGGAGGTCCTGGTCAAGTACGACGAGGACCGCATCAGCGAGGTCGAGGTGAAGGACACGCTCCGTGACCTCGGGTATAGCATCCGTGACCCCGACAAGGAGAAGCGATACGAGCAACAACAGGAAGAACTCGCCGAGGGCAAGCGCCGTCTCGTCCTCGCGGGGAGCGCTTCCATCGTCGTCGCCGCGCTGATGGGCTGGATGATCGTCGTGACGGGCCGCTTCGAGTCGGAGTCGCTGGCGATGGATCTCGTGACGCTGGCGCTGGCGCTGGGGACGATGTTCGGTCCTGGACGGTACATCAAGGAGAAAGCGTACCAGAGCCTCCGTCGCACCATCTTCAACCAGCACGTCCTGCTCGAAGCGGGCGCGTTTGCCGGGTTACTGGGCGGGTTGCTTGGACTATTCGTTTTCCCGAGTTTCCCGACTGTCCACTTCTTCGCCGTCTCCGTGTTCGTTACCACCTACCACATTCTCTCGGAGTACACCAGCCTCATCGTGCGTACACGGGCCTCACAGGCTGTGCAGAACCTGCTCGACCTTCGACCCGACACCGCACGGCGCGTCACCGACGACGCCGTAGCGGAGGTGCCCGTCGACGACCTCGAAGTCGGCGACCGCGTGCGGGTCAAGCCCGGCGAGAACCTCCCGGTCGACGGGAAGGTCGTCGACGGTGGGTCCACAGTCGACGAGTCCGTCGCCACCGGGGAATCCATTCCGGAAGAGAAGACAGTGGGAGACGAGGTGATCGGCGGTAGCCTCAACGAGACCGGTACGCTCCTCGTCGAGGTGACTGCGACCGGCGACGATGCCTTCCTGAATCAGGTCGCCCGCGAGATCGAGGAGGCGCGGGCGATGAAGCCCGGCATCGTCCAGCTCGCCGACCGCGTTCTCAAGTACTTCGTTCCCGGCGTCCTGACTATTGCGGCGTTATCGTTCGCGTTCTGGGTGGTCGCGCCACTCGCGTGGGATGGCAACCCCGACGTCCGGCGTGGTGCGTTCGCAGCGCTGGCCGCCCTCGTCCTGGGCTATCCCTGTGCACTCGGAATGGCGACGCCACTTGCACTGATTCGGGGTGGTGGGAAGGCCGCCAATCGCGGTATTCTGATGCGTAGCGGTGATGCGTTCCAGATCTTCCCCGACGTCGATCACGTCGTTCTCGACAAGACCGGGACGATGACCGTCGGCGAGCCTGCCGTCGACGAGGTAGTCGGACTCGGCCACTCCGAATCTGAAGTGTTGAAGACGGCGGCGACCGCGGAGGCGTTCAGCGAGCATCCACTCGCCGATGCCATCCTCGAGTACGCCAGGGAACGGGGGGTCGAGTATGCCGACCCGGAATCGTTCGACTCCGTGACCGGCAAGGGCGTCCACGCTACCGTCGATGGTGACGAGGTACTCGTCGGGAAGCCGGTCTGGCTCGACGAGACAGGTGTCGATATCGGCGACGTGGTTGAGGAGATTCGACGACTCCAGCAACGTGGACTCACCGTGTCTGGCGTCGTCCGGGATGGCGACCGCCTCGGCCTGATCGGTATCGGCGACGAGATCAAGGACGATGCAGCCGCGACGGTCCAGCGGATGAAGGATGCGGGAATCACACCGGCGATGATCACTGGCGACGACGAGCGCACCGCTCACGCCGTCGCGCAGAGAGTCGGCATCGAGCGTGTGATGGCTGGCGTACTGCCCGACGAGAAGCGCGAGGAGATCGGACAGTTGCAAGACGAGGGCCACCGGGTGGCGATGGTCGGTGACGGCATCAACGACGCGCCGGCCCTGACGCAGGCGGACATCGGCATCGCGATCGGCGCGGGAACCGACATCGCGATCGAATCCGCCGACATCGTGCTAATGGGAGAGCGGCTCGGTGGCGTGATGGATGCCCACGAAATCGGCGAAGAGAGTTTCCGTAAGACCCGCCAGAACCTCGTCACCGCATTCTCCTTCAACGGCATCGGGGTCGCCGCGGCGACGACCGGTTTCGTCCATCCGATCTGGGCGATGATTGCGATGGTGCTGTCGGTCTCGGCGGTGCTGGCAAACAGTTTCGCCGGGCAGTTGCTCTCCGGGGAGGGGGTCAACACCGACTTCAGCGTCGGGGAAGCGGGCGGCGACGAAGTCGTCGAAGAGCCGACTGCCGACTAGGCCGCCACGTCGTAGCCCGCATTCTCGATGGCTGCCTCGACCTCGTCGTCCGCAACGTCGTCTTCGGCGACGAATTCGACGGTGTCCGTCTCGTGGTCGGCCTCGATGCGAGAGACGCCCTCGACGTTCTTGAGGGCGTTTTCCACGTTCCGTTCGCAGCCGTCGCACGACAGCCCCGTAACGGAGATCGTTTTACGTTCCACGTGGGCCGGTCGGGACGGCAGACGAAAGACTGTTACGACAGTCTTTGTAATGGTGGGGGAGCAATTGTCAGTACGCGGTCAGGGGGACTCTCCAGACCACGCCGGTCTCACGGTCCCATTCGATCGGGAAGTGGCCGTCCGCGATACGTTTGGGACTGCCCCGTTGCACGCCGAAGTCCACGACGGACATGGCGTCGTCGGGTCCGAACTTAACGTCGTAGGGCCGCTCGAGACCTTCCCCGGGCCGGCCTTGCTTCGACGCCAGCCCCGGCTTCGCGTTCTGGACGAACGGGCGCACCCGCTGTGGGCCGTCGGCTTCCGTGTCGATAACGACGACACGGGACCCGGCGGGCTTGTCCCTGAGCGCGTTCGTCACCCACTGGAAACCGCCGTACTCGGGGACGAACAGCTGGTCGGCGTACTCGCCCCACGACCTGGGTGCCACGTCGGGCTTCGACGGGGACGAGTTCACCTCGTGCAGGCCCGCGACGAGCGACTCCTCCGGTCGTTGCAACCCGCTCGCCTGGTGGTCGATCAGGAACGAGAGCTCCCTGGGCTGTCGTTCGCTGTCGACGAACTGCGGCGCAATCGTCGAGGAGGTGGGCCTGTAGTTCGGACTCGTGACGGGGTCCATGTTGGCCGTGACGTCGGGCCAGCCGTACCACGCACCCCCTCGGACCCGGTACGTGGCGTCGTAGTTGTCGGCGATGGGCCGCCCGGGAGCGTTGTCGTCGCCGTTCTCGGCGACGAACATCTCGCCTCGCCCGTTCCACGCGACGCCGATCTCGTTCCGGAGCCCCCACACGAGGGGTTCGACGGTGGCTTCCGCGTTCCCACGCCCGGGCAACCCGGACCCGGTCGAGCACCCGCCCACACGAGGGGTTCGACGGTGGCTTCCGCGTTCCCGGGGTCGAAGGTTCGGTTCGAGCGTGACGACGCGTTCTCTCGTTTTCGAGTCTGCGACGAGGGCCGAGATAACCACGTTCGCATCGACGACCAACGTCATCCGTCACGGTCCGACGTTCTCTCGGCACGTTCTCGTGCGCTCTCGTCGATTTTGGCGGCGAGCTCTGCCACGTCCTGCTCGGTGAGCTCGCCGTCGGCTGTGAGTTCGTCCATCAACCCGTCAGGTATCCTTGTCTCTTCGAAAGTATCCACTCCCCTGGTGGATGCTGTTATCTCTTCTCCCGCTGTTCGACCTTGTTCAGTTCGATCAGCAACCGGAAGATGGCCTTCACGAGGTTGGCGTCGACGTCGAACCGCTCGGCGTTCTCGCCGGCCCGGTCCATCACCGCCTGCTCCTGCTGTTCGTCGACCGTGGGCAGGCCCTCCTCCGCTTTGACCGCCGCGATGGTCTCGGCGACGTAGGTCCGCCGTGCGATCAACTCCACGAGTTCGCGGTCGATGTCCTCGATCTCGGCGCGCAACTCCGAGAGCGTCATCTCCTCGGGCGGTCGGTCGGTCCGGTCGGTGGAACTGGGTTCGTCGGTCACGCTCTTCTCGCTCCCTCGTGGTTCGTCGTGGTCAGCCACACCGCGCCAGCGCGGTCGGCCCACCGGTCGCGGACGGCAGCCAGCGTCCCCTCGTCGCCCAGGGCCACGTAACTCGGGCCGGTTCCGGACAGCGAGACGCCCGCGACGTCCGGCAACGCTTCCAGCATCGGGCCGGTCGGGAAGTCCAGGGCGGCGCAGAACGCGAAGCCGTTGACGGTCATCGCGCGGCCGTACTCGCCGGCAAGCGCGAGGTCCGCGGCCACGTCGGCCACCGGCGCGACCCGCCGGCAGCTGTCGACGTCCGTGTCGGCGCTGTAGGCCCGCTCGGGCGGCGTCCAGACGAGCGCCGCCGCGTCCAGGCGTTCGTGGGCGAGCAACTCGTCCTCCCGATTATCCGTGACGGTGACTCCTCCGAGCATGCTGGCGCTGGCGTCGTCGAACGCGCCGGTGACCGTGACGCCGACGTCGCGGGCCGCCCGGACGCCGATCCGTGCGGCGTCGGCGCGGGCGATCGCCGCGTGGCGCTGATCGCTGACCGCCACGTCCAGGGCGTCGAGGGTGGCCAGCACGGCCGCGTTGGCGGCGGCGCTAGAACTCTTCAGCCCCGAGGCCATCGGCACGTCGCTCTCGGTGCGGACGGTCCCGCCCTGGCCGTCGCCGAACCGGTCGACGACCAGTTCGACGCAGCGCTCGATCAGGGTCGCGTCCGCGTCGGGGTCGGCCGCGATTTCGCCCTGCACGTCGTCCTCGCGGGCGGAGAGGTCGACCGCCGCCCGGACGTGCTCGTCGATGGCGAACGCCGACCCGGTGCCGGTCGCCAGGGCGTTCACGACCGTCCCCGCCGCGGGGGCCTCGGCGCGTCCGTTCACGCCCCATCGTGGGTCGGGAGTTCCCTTAACGTCTGCGTCGGCGGTGAGTTTGGCGAACGTGCCGGCGCGGTCGTCGCGTCGATTCCGCCGGCAACCCGGGCCGCAAGCCCGGGCCGGGAACGCGGCGCTTTTCCCGGCGTCGGTCTAAGGTCCGGGTATGAACCGCAAGGAGGCCGCCCCGGCCTCGCTGCCGGTGCGACTGGAGGAGGGCGGCGTCGTGGTCGAGTACCTCGACGGCCGGGAAGTGTTCTACCACGGGGTCCCCGAGGCGGTCGGCGACAGCCTTCGCGCCCCGCCGGGCAAGCACGTCCACGTGCTCGTCACCGACGCCGACGGCAACGAGGGCGTCCTCGTGTACGTCGACGATCTCAAGACCGACGCCGAGATCCTCGAGTCGACCGGCGTGGGCCGGCTGTTCGTCGAGGGCGAGGGGACGGCGCAGGTGTTCCCCGGCGTCACCGTTCGGCGGGACGGCCACGCCCACGTCGTCGAAGCGGACGACGACACCGTCGACGGCCGGGTGTTCGTCTTCGCGGAGGACCAGTTCGGCGAATCGTCCTACGAACTGCTCGCGGAGGACTGATGACGCTCCGAAAACGGTGGCGGGGCCTCGACCGCTCGACGGTCGGGGCCGCGCCCGACCGGTACGGCTACTACGAACTCGGGGACGACGATGGCGACGTGATCGGCCGCGACTGGGGCGTCCTGCAGGACGAACTGAAGGAGGTGCTGGCATACGGCGACGCGGCCCAGGTGCGCTGGCAGGTCGCGGAACACCGCGAGCACGCCAAGGACCTGTTCGAGGAACACGGGGACTAGTTGCTCCACCGATGTTTCCGAACTACGCCGAGGGGGCGCGTCGATCGGGCGTTCTCGGGTTCCCCGCGGCAGGGTCCAAAATAGTTACTGCAGGTACGACGGTTCCTCGGCGTCGCAGTTGGCCTCGTGGTCCTCGGCGTCCTCGTGGCTGTCGAACATCATGCCGCACTGCTCGCACTTCCACCAGGTCATGTCGTCGCGCTCCGTCTCGACCACCATGTACGTGGATGGGTCGGCTTGGGGTAAAGGCGTTACTCTCGTCGGCCACAGTGCGAGTAAGCAACCCTCAAGACCCGGCCCGCCCAACGCCCACCCATGAGTTCGGACGGCGAGGGGATCGAGTTGACGGTCAAGGGTGCCGAGAAGCGCGACGCCGGCCGGGGGGTCGCCCGGGTGCCCGAAGACGCGCGCCAGCGGATGGGCGTCCTCAGCGGCGACACCGTCCTGATCGAGGGCGAGCGGACGGCCGTGGCCAAGGTCTGGCCGGCGGGGGCGGAGACCCCGCCGGGGACCGTCCGCATCGACGCCGACACCCGCGCGAACGCCGGCGTCACCGTCGGCGACGCCGTGGCGGTGCGCCCGCAGGCGGTCGAGGACGCGCGTTCGGTGACGCTGTCGCCGTCCGGGTCGATCTCCGAGAGCGAGCGCGAGGCGGTCGAACGCGTCGTCAAGCGCGACCTCCGGGACCGCCCGGTCAGCGAGGGCGAGCGCATCCGCATCGAACGACTGGGCGGTGACCCCTTCGTCGTCAGCGCGACCGACCCCGAAGGGGTGGTCCGCATCACCAACCGGACGTCGATCACCGTCCGCTCGGGTGGGACTGCGGGAGCCGCCCCCTCCGCGCCGGAGGACGAAGGGCCGATGGACGTCACCTACGAGGACATCGGCGGCCTGGACGAGGAACTCGACCAGGTCCGGGAGATGATCGAACTGCCGCTGTCGGAACCGGAACTGTTCCGCCGACTCGGCGTCGACCCGCCGAAGGGCGTCCTCCTGCACGGCCCGCCGGGGACGGGCAAGACGCTGATCGCCAAGGCGGTCGCCAACGAGGTGGACGCCTCCTTCCACCTCGTGAACGGCCCGGAGATCATGAGCAAGTACAAGGGCGAGAGCGAGGAGCGGGTCCGCGAGATCTTCGAGGAGGCCGAGGCGAACTCGCCCGCGATCGTCTTCTTCGACGAGATCGACGCCATCGCGGAGAAGCGTGAGGACTCCGGCGACATGGAGTCCCGCGTGGTCGCCCAGTTGCTGTCGATCATGGACGGCCTGGACCCCCGGGGCGACGTGATCGTCATCGCCGCGACCAACCGCGTCGACGCCATCGACCCCGCGCTGCGGCGGGGCGGCCGGTTCGACCGCGAGATCGCCATCGGCGTCCCCGACGAGCAGGGCCGCCGGGAGATCCTGGCCGTCCACGCCCGGGGGATGCCGCTGGCCGAGGACGTGGACCTCGACCGCGTCGCCGCCCAGACACACGGCTTCGTCGGCGCCGATCTCGCCGCCCTCGTGACAGAGGCCGGGATGTCGGCCCTGCGGCGGGTCCGGGGCGTCGGTAGCGGCGCGGACGCCGGCGACGGTGTGGAGGCGAGCGGTGCGGACGCCGATGCAGGAGACGCAGACGCTTCGGACGAAGACTCGGGCGGCGACGAGATGCTGGTGACACGCGCGGACTTCGAGGCGGCGCTCGCGGCGGTCGACCCCTCGGCGATGCGGGAGTACGTCGCGGAGACCCCGTCGGTGAGTTACGACGGCGTGGGCGGCCTCGACGAGGCGAAAGCCACCCTCAAGCAGGCCGTCGAGTGGCCGCTGTCGTACAGTCCGCTGTTCGAGGCGGCCCGGACGGACCCGCCAAGCGGCATCTTGCTGTACGGCCCGCCGGGGACCGGGAAGACGCTGCTCGCCCGCGCGGTCGCCAGTGAGAGCGGCGTCAACTTCATCCACGTCAACGGCCCGGAGATCATGGCCTCGGCCGTCGGCGCGGCCGAGGAGGCGGTCCGTGACGTGTTCGACCGCGCGCGCCAGGCGGCGCCCGCGATCATCTTCTTCGACGAACTCGACGCCATCGCGGGCCAGCGGGGACGCGGCGACTCCTCCAACGAGGTCGGCGACCGCGTCGTCTCCCAACTGCTGACCGAACTCGACGGCCTCGTGGACAACCCGAACCTGGTCGCGCTGGCGGCGACCAACCGCAAGGACGCCATCGACCCAGCGCTCCTGCGGCCGGGTCGCTTCGAGGAACACCTCCTCGTCCCCGAACCCGACCGGGACGCCCGCCGGGAGATCCTGGCGGTCCACACCCGGGGCAAGCCCCTGGCCGAGGACGTGGACCTCGACGATCTGGCCGACCGACTGGAGGGCCACACCGGTGCCGACATCGACTCCGTGATCCGGAGCGCCTCGCTCCTCGCGATCGAGAAGGTGGCCCACGAGGTCAGTCCAGCCGAGGCCGCCGACCGCGCCAGCGACGTGGAGATCCGCGCCGAGCACGTCGAGGCCGCGCTCGAAGACGCTGGCATCGAGTAACGAGGTGACGAGGGGCCGGCGTCGAGTGACGACGTCCCTTCGTTGGGCCGTCCGGGGACCCGGTAACCGGGTCGTTCGGGCCGAGACTCGTTTGTTCGGGGGAAAGGATATATGTATTTTCACGTATATATATCGAACGATGGAGCCACGACGTTTCGACGGGCGGCTTCGGTCAGCGGCGGGCAGGCCGGTAGACGGTATCGTCAGGGAGGGAACGGATGCCTGAAGGTGTACATCCCGTAGTCGCGCTCGCGCTGTCGCTGTACGGTGGCCTGTGGGCGCACGTACTGGCGCACTACCTGATCGGCTACCTGTGGACGGCCGACCAGGAACTGGAGCTGTGGTACGTCTTCCCGACCGGCGTCGACTACAGTTCGATGAGTCTCCCGCCGCGGGCGTACCGGTACATCGGCCTCGCGCCGCTGATGCTGGTCGTCCCGCTGGCGGTGCTGTTCGTGGTCGAGATCCAGCCGCTACTGGCGGACGGCGAGCAGATGCGAGCGGCGGCGCACCTGCCGCTGTACCTCGCCACGCTCCCGACCTGGTCGGACCTCGAACCCCTGCGGTCGAGTACGGAACAGTCCACCGGCGTCGAGGTGTAGTCGGAGCGTCCTGGCCGTGGGTCCGGCCCGGCCGTGGGCCCGAGGAAACTCGACCTCGGTCGGCCGACCCACTAGTCGTCGGACGGCGCGTCGTCGTCGACGAGCGCCGTCTCACCCACGAGTACCGACTCGCCCGCCCGCACCGTCTCGCCTTTCTCGACGAGGACGTCCCCGGGAGCGACGCCAGGGAGGATCACGTCCGCGCGACTCCCGAAGTCGATGTGGCCGATCCGCTGGCCACGTTCGAGGTCCTCGCCTGCCGCCACGTAGGGGTTGATCCGCCGGGCGAACCAGCCGGCGATCAGGACCACCTCGTGGTCGTGGGGGCCGTCGACGTCGATCCGGACCTTCTCGTTGCGGTCGGAGTCCTTGGTGAACGCGGGTCGGTGGGCGCCGGGTTCGTGGGTCACGTCCCGGACCGCCCCGGCCAGCGGCGCGCGGTTGACGTGGACGTCGGTCACGTTCATGAACACGCCGACGCGGACGCGGTCGCCCTCCTCGCGGACGACCGACACCCGGCCGTCCGCGGGCGCGAGGACGCCCGACCGGGGCGGCGTCCGCTCGGGGTCCCGGAAGAACCCGAGGACGCCGACGGCGAGCGCGACCGCGGCGAGGGCCGCGTACGGGGAGACCACCGCCAGCGGCACCGCCGCCACCGCGGGGACGGCCGCGCGCCGCAACGCACCGGGGGCCAGTTGCATGGCCGTGACGTGACGGCCGGGGCGGTAGCGTCTTTCGGTCTCCGGTCGTTCCGTTGCCGGGTCCGTTCTGGGCCCGTCGGGGACGTCGACTCCCGTCTCGGTCGGAGTCACCCGGACGACTGTCGACGGTTACGGCGACGAACTCTGACGATCCGGACGACAAAATCACCTGCCCTCGGAGCAACTCCAAGTTGTTAGTTTTATAATACATTGGCCTCGGGCGTGGATATGTCGCCCGATACGAAAGGCGATAGCGGATCGTCGGAGATCGACCGTCGCACGACCTTCCAGCGGATCGGCGGAATGGCGACCGTCGGCGTTACGTCTGTGTCCGGGATCGCCGGCGCGACGACGGTCGACGGCTCGGTCGGGTCGGCCGTCGAAGCGCAACTCCAGGCCCGGGTTCGTGAATCCGAGACGGACGAGGCGATCAGGGACACGATAGAGTCCCACGCCCGGCCGGTGGTGGACGAGCTAGTCGCGGACGGCGTCATCGAGAGTGCCGACGCGTTCCCGCTCGATCGACGCACGCTGGAACGGCTGTCGTACTGCGGCGGCCACACCATCCCCGAGGCCCGCGAGAACGCCGAGTTCGTCCGGGTCGCCCAGGACGCCAAAGAGCGGGAGGGCGCCCACTTCGACCGCGACTGGGAGTCCGTCCACGTCGACAGCGTGGCCGAGGCGGTCGCCGCCGACGACTGAGCCGTCCGACTCGGCCCCGGTCCGGTGTTGGTCTGTTCCGTCCGCCGGGTTTCGACGAACTCCCGCTGGCGGCCGGGACGCTCACAGCGCTTCCGTGTCGAACGGCCCCTCCACGATCCCGACCCGACCGTCGGTCCGGAACTGCCGGTCGTGCAGGTTGCTCACGAAGTAGTCCTCGTCGAACCGGTCGAGGTAGGTCTTCAGGTCCTCCGTCGGGGCTTCCTCCGGGAACACGAAACGCCCAGGTACGCCGAGTGGTCGCCGTCGATCCGGACGCGCGTCCCGTTGGCGCGGAGGTCGCCCTCCAGCGGGTCGAACCCGGTCCCGTCGCTGTCCGCCGGCCGGCTCGTGCCGGACACGAGGGTCCCGTCGCCCAGCCGTTCGAGCAGGGTCGCCACGTGTTCGTTCGCCTCCGGATAGCGCTCGGCCCCGCCCTGCCAGGCATCGACCGTCGCCTCGACGGCACCGGCGGCGTCGACGTCGAGGGTCGCTTTCCCGACGACGAGGTGGTCCTCGCCAACGCCGACGGCTCGCTGGTCGGCGGCGTAGACGTCGAACGTCTCGCCGTCAGTCGTTTGCTCGTACCCCTCGTCGGTCAGGGACGTCACGACCGCCTCGCGGTCGAACGACGCGACGACGACCCGGCTGGACTGCAGGTTCAGGGCACGTTCGGCGTCCCCGAAGCCGACGACGGTCGGTCCCCATTGCTGTTCTCGTTCGCGCAGTCGACTCAGCGTCTGCTCGGAGAGGTGATCGGCGTGGGCGTCGACCACCTGCGGTTTCAGTGACGAAAACGTGTAGTGGGCCTCGTGGGTCGTCGCGCCGGGGGGCGTGTAGCCAGCGGTGGAACGGCTGCGCCGGATCGTCGGTCGCCCCGTCGTCGTCACCGCTACACCCGGCGAGGCCGGCGACCGCCGCTGTCGCCGCGAGTGCGCCTGTCTGCCGGAGGACGGATCGCCTGGAGGAGCCATAGGGGATCATGTTCTCGGGCTGAGAGGAGAACGGCGACGTCAATTTTCGGTTACGTCGGCGCGAACAACCGGGGCGGTGTTCACAGCGCGCGTGGTAGTCCGGTGATTTCTTGCCGCCCGCGAGTGTGCAACCAGCCATGGTCGGGTGGCGATTCCCGTGACCTGGCGGGTCGACTGGAAGGCGAGCGTCTCGCTCGTCGGGACGGTCGTGAAGTACCTCGCAGCGACGATGCTGGTGCCGCTGGTCGTGGCCGTCGTCTACGGCGAGGACGTCCGGGCGTTCGTGGGGTCTATCGCCATCGCCGTCGGCCTCGGCCTGGCGCTGGAACGACTCGATCCGGACCCCGACATCGGCGCCCGGGAGGCGCTTGTCCTGGTGGCAGTGGCGTGGCTGGCCGCGGCTGTCGTGGGCGCGATCCCGTACCTCCTGGCGGGGTTCGGAACGCAGTCGACGGTCGGATTCGACCCCTCCTCGGTGAGCGCGGCGATCACTTCGATAGTCAACGCGCTGTTCGAGTCCACCTCCGGGGTCACCACCACGGGGGCGACCGTCCTCGCCGAGATCAAATTCGAGCGCCACTCACACGCGCTGTTGATGTGGCGGCAACTCTCCCAGTGGCTCGGCGGGATGGGGATCATCGTCCTGATGATCGCCATCCTGCCCGAACTGGCTGTCAACGGCGCGCAGTTGATGCAGTCCGAAGCGCCCGGGCCGGAACTCCAGAAACTCACGCCCCGCATCGTCGAGACGGCGCGGGCGCTGTGGCTGATCTACTTCGGGTTCACCCTCCTGTACGTCGCCATTCTCTACAGTCTCCACCTGGCGGGGATGGCGCCGGATATGGGGCTGTACAACTCGGTCGCCCACGGGTTCACGACGCTCCCGACGGGCGGGTTCTCGCCGGAGGCCCAGAGCATCGCCGCGTTCCGGCCCATCGTCCAGTGGGTCGTCATCCCGTTCATGTTCGTCGCGGGCGTGAACTTCGCGCTGTTCTGGCACGTCGTCCACGGCGAGGTCCGCGAACTGGCCGACGACGTGGAGTTTCGCACCTACGCCGGGGCGGTCGCGGCGTTCACAGCGGTGCTGGCGGTGTTGCTGGTCGGGGGTGCTGCACCCGCCGAGGGTCTCGGCGGCGTCGGCGGCGGCGTCAGTGAGAACGCCTTCCGGCAGGCGACGTTCCAGATCAGTTCCCTGCTGAACTCCACGGGGTACGCGACCAGCGATTTCGCCAACTGGAGCACCCACGCCCAGATGGTCCTGCTGTTCGCCATGTTCGTCGGCGGGTCCGCGGGGTCGACCGGCGGGGGGATCAAGGTCGTCCGGTGGCTGGTCGTCGTCAAGACGGTCCGTAGGGAACTGTTCGTGACCGCCAACCCCAACACCGTCCGTCCGGTCAGGCTGGCCGGGAACGTCGTCGACGAGGACGCCATCCGGGCCATCATGTCCTTTACGTTGCTATACCTGGTCCTGTTCGGCGTCTCGGGGGTGTTCTTCGCGCTGGACTCGGCCCGGATCGGCCACGACCTGACCGCGCTGGAGTCGTTCAGCGCGGCGCTGGCGACCATCGGGAACATCGGCCCGGGGTTCGGCTCGCTGGGCCCGTTCGGGAGCTACCTGCAGTTCTCGAATCTCTCGAAACTCTGGATGGTGTTTTTGATGTGGGTCGGGCGCCTGGAGATCGTGCCGGTGCTGGCGTTGTTCGTCGGGGGGCTTGATCGGTCGTAGGTGGAGTTAGTTAATTCTGGTTTGGGTCGGTTTCGTGGGTTAGTTCCTCGTACGTCCGGTCGTCGACCTGGTGGCCGCAGGGCTGGAGGGCGTAGGTGATCGGGTCGACGCGGTCGATCCGTTCTACCGGTCGGTCGCAGATCGGGCAGGTTTCGTCGGGCATCTGTTGGGGGTCTCTCGCGTTTTCTCGGGTGCGTTCACGGTGGGTTCCACGGTGCTGGATTACATGCTCCTTGTTTAAGTATCTAAGGTATATCCTACGGGATAGGATTATATGATCTATCCATGGGCTAAACCCGCACGAATAAACGGCTGTTTCGTGATTGTTCGGGTATGCGTCCCCGGGTGCCGTGGATGAACGAGGTCGACACCGCGATCCTGGAGTACTTCGCGGAACTCGGCGCGGTGGACGGCTCCCGGGTTTCCCTTGCACCGACGCCGCTGTACGTGAACCTCGTCCAGCGGATGGGCGTGGTCGACGTCCAGCCGAATACTCTGTCCCGGCGAATGAGCAGGTTGGCGGCGATGGGCTTTCTGGAGAAGATCGACGAGAAGCGGGGCTACTACTGTCTGACCGAGATGGGTGAGGCGTTTCTGGCGGGTGAGCTGGATGCCGAGGACATTCCGCGGCCCGAAGACAACTAACGTACTCGTAGTGCCGTTCTGATCAGTTTGTCAAGATGGACATGGCTGGTGGGCAGGTTTTTCTTGTAGGCGTGTGGGCGGGGAGATATGGTTACTGATAATTTTCAAGATTGGACCTACGTCCCAGATGACGTACCAGAGGGGCGGTGTGGACTCACGACCGATTATCCGGGGATACCACCCACCCCCGGTGAAATAACCTGCTGGCGGCCATCTTAGAACGATTACGATAGATGTATTTGGCATGCACAAGCCAAAGAAAAACCAGCCGACGAGTTGATCAACTCCCGAAAAGAATTTCCAGAACGACTAGATTTTGCAATACTTGAACGGGCTAAACTCAAGGACAACATTTCCTTTGAAGATTGTATACTTTATGGGTCCGATCTCAAGGGAGCAGACCTCAAAGGTGTCGTATTTAAGGAGGCTTCCCTTGAGTATGCTAATCTCAGTGAAGCTGAACTCCGGAGGGGAGATTTCAGAAATGCTCATCTTGTAAAGGCTGAATTGAATGGTGCAAATCTACACAATGCTAATTTCACTAATTCCTCACTTATTTTGGCCGAGCTTCGTGATGCTATTCTCGTCCGTACCAACCTTTCTCAAGCTCGTCTTGGAGGCGCGGACTTTACCGAAGCACATCTTCCCAAAGTGAACTTTACTGAATCTTCTCTCGGAAAAGCAAATTTCACTAATGCTGACTTGATCTCTAGCCGATTCAAGAAAACAAACCTCAAAGATGCGATTCTTGAGGATGTCCGTTTGGAAAACACTTTCATGGATAAGGCGAATCTAGAACGGGCGAACTTTACAAGAGCTAACCTTTTCGATGCAGATCTTACAGGAACAGCGCTCTACGGCGCCGTCCTCGACAACGTCAAAGTCAACACTAACACTGAGTTCGGCGACCACTACCCCGACGACGGCGACGTCGAGAAGGCCGCCTGGACCCTCTCGCAAATCGAGGATCTCGCCCGCCAGAACGCCCTTCACGGGCAGGTCCGGTCAGCGTTCACCAAACGGAAAGACCGCCGCCGGAACCACTACTGGCAGAACTCGAAGATCCCCGGCTGGATCCGCCGCCCCGTCCACCGTCTGAAGGCCACTGGCAACCAGGCCACGACGTGGCTGGTCAGTCGCCTCCGCTCGTGGGTCAACGAGGACACCGAGGACGACCCTGATACCGAGGCCGACGCCAGCGACGACGCGACGTCCGCCGACCTCGACGAGTCGTCCGACGAACCCGGACCTGACGTGACCCCCGTCGCGGAACCACTTTCCAACTCGGACGAGTCTAACGACCTGACCAACTGGGAACGCTGGATGAACACTGGCAAGTGGGCGTGGCTGGCCATCACCGGGTCGACGACGCGCTACAGCGAGAGTCCCCGCCGGGTCGTCGTCACGTCGCTGGTCGTGGTCCTCGTGGCCGCGGTGCTGTATCCATTGCTGGGTGGCGTGGCGATCACCACCGAGGGCACCCAGTTGACGCTGTTCGAGCCCCTGGGGACGCCGCTGGACCAACTGCCGGGCGGCACCTGGCTGGCGAACTTCTATTTCAGCCTGGTGACGTTCACGACGCTGGGCTACGGGGACATCCAGCCCGCCAGCGCGCCCGCGCAGTTGCTGGCCGGCATCGAGTCGTTCCTCGGTGCGGCCCTGATGGCCCTGCTGGTCGCGGTGCTCGCAAGGCGGATCACGCGCTAACTCTCCTCCGCTCCAATCCCACGGCCCTTGCTACCTTCACGAGATACCGAACAACGATTAGCGGTCGTACAGCCGGAACGACGAACTCCGTTCGATCACGTCGGTCGGATTCGGCAATTCACTCGGCGGCCGTTCGACCACGTCCATGACCTCGCCGGCCCGGAAGACCCGGTTCTGTTCGTTGCCCGTGATCTCGGTCACGACGCCGTCCGCGACCAGGCGCTCGACCGCCCGGTTCGCCGTCTGGTAGGACCTCCCGATCAACTCCGCGGCCTCCGACACCGTGAAGTACGGTTCGGCGAACATCTCGGTCGCCAGCAACCGGACCGAATCGGCCTCGTCGACGTACCGCCGTTCGTACTCGCGGCGCTTCTGTACGAGGAGTTTCGCGCGCACGAACGACTCTTCCGACTGTCGGCGAAGCCCCTCCAGGAAGAACTGGAGCCACTCTTTCCAGGCACCCTGCTCGCTGACTGCCAGCAAGAGATCCGTGTACTCGTCACGGTGTCGTTTGAAGTACGAACTCGGGTACAGAACGGGGTTTACCAGGAGGTCTGTACAGAGTAGCATCAAGACGACGAACAGGCGGCCCACTCTGCCGTTGCCGTCCTTGAACGGGTGAATCGTCTCGAACTGGTAGTGGGCGAGCGCCACGTCGATCAGGTCCGGCCACCCGCGACCGGTCCGGACGTACTCCAGCAACGACTCCATCTTCCCCTCGACGGCGCTGGGTGGCGGCGGGACGAACCTGACCTGCGTACGGCCGTACTCGTCGGTCTCCTCGATGTGGACGAGATCGGGGCGGAACTCGCCGGGGAGCGGGTCCTCCTCGTCGGTCCGACCGCGGTCCATCAGCGTCTCGTGGAGGTCCTGGACCAGCCCAATTGTGAGGCTCTCCCGTGACCGCCCTGCGGTGTCGAGGTAATCGAGCGCCGCTTCCAGCGCCCGGACGTAGTTTTTCGCCTCGCGGACGTCGCGCTCGTGTTCGCTCTCTGGGGGTTCGTCCAACTCGTCGACTTCCAGTCGATAGATGTCCGAGACGGTCACCGCAGTCCCCTCGATCTGGGAAGACTGTTCGGCTTCTTTGTAGACGAACGAACTGAACACCGCGCTCGGGTTCTCGACCTCACTCACCAGGCCGTCGAGTCGTCCGAGCGCGTGCATCGCCCGGGCGAGTACGACGGTCACGTCTTCGCCCAGGTCGATGGTCGGTGGGAGGTTATCGGGAAAGTACGCTCGTGAGAGATGCTTGTCTTCCCGAAGTGGCATGTAATGGCCCGGGGCATCGGGCAGGCGATACTCCTCTCCCATTACCCCGAAAATCGGAACGGTCTGAGTAAAGAGTTCTGCATTCTGCTTGAATTGCGGGGGGTAAAGCAGGGGGTGTATTTCACGGGGGTAATAAACAGGGTTGAATCAGAAGGCTACATCGGACGGATTTCGGGAGGTGTGTTTCTCCTATGTGAACCTCGACGATTTCCCATGCGATATGAGACTGTCATTATAGTGGGGCCGTTCGAAGACATCATCGGGTCGGAGACGCTATCGAGGGGTAGTGTCCCACTGCACGAATCGCTTTTCGCCCCCGCGTACGAATGCTATCGTCAAGACACATCATCTATAGAGGTTTCGCCTCCGTCGAACGACTCGTTCAACTCACGATCCGTCCGCTCGACGTGTTCGACGATCCCATCGTCGGCGAAGCCACCTGGTTCTTTCAGGTCGCGCTCCCGGCGGGCGAGCCTGTTCAAAAACTCGTCCCAACTCTCGTCGTCTCCTTTTAGAGCGGACAGTGTGGCTTTCATATCCTCGGAGACGCGGATTGTGGGACTCATGGGCAGACGTTGGACAACGTATGGAGTAATCGTTTCGGTGATCCCGGTGACGATGCGCCCGCCCTTCCATTATCATGGAGTCCCCAACGACGGATATGGCCGGGCCGATCACGCAGACCGCGTCACTGCGGGGTGCCGAGGAACTCCTCGTAGAGCGCGACCTGCTCTCGAACCTGCAGGCCGCTATCGAGGACCTGGCGCCCGGCTTCGCTGCCGACGACGCTGGAGAGCCGGCCCTGAAGGCCGTCCTGCGGGAGTACGGCTGGGA
Organism: Halobacteriales archaeon QS_1_68_20; assembly: GCA_003021085.1. Lineage (GTDB taxonomy): Archaea > Halobacteriota > Halobacteria > Halobacteriales > PXRE01 > PXRE01. The sequence continues at coordinate 38,303 of PXRE01000009.1, forward strand.
CGAGACGGTCGTCCCGGTCGCCGCCGAGAACCAGCCGCGGTTCGACGGGGTCCAGGACCGCGTCGCGCTCGAACACGAGGCCCGCGAGCAGATGAACGCCCGGTCGCACCTGCTCTTCCTCGAAGCGGCCTACCGGGAGCGGGCGATCGACGCCAGCGTGATGGTCGTCCCGACGCGTCAGCACACCGGCGGGGCAACCTTCGGCCGGGTCCTGAACGAGACCACCGGCGACGGACGACTGTTCACCTACCACTTCCCGCTGTTCACGCCGCTGTACCTCGTGGAGTACGAACCACCGTAGCGACGCTACTGCGTCGGTCTTCCAGCGGTTCGATTCCAGAACGTCGCTCACTCAACGAACGCCGCTTCGAACGCCCGCACGTCCTCGTCGGTCCCAGCCACGACCACCTCGTCGCCGTGCTCGAACACGAACGACTCGGCGTCCAGCGCCGTGATCGTCTGCTCCCCCCGCTCGACCGCCAAAACGGTACACCCCGTTCGCTCGCGGACGTCGGCCCCGGCCAGGGTCTGCCCGGCCAGCCCCGCGGCGGCCAGCTTGACCACCTCGATCCGGGTGTCGAACGCCAGCACCTCCTCGTCCTCGAACACCGTCGTCGCCAGCATCCGCCCGCTGGTCGTCGCCAGCGACTGGACGTAGTCCGCGCCCGCGCGATACAGCTTGGGGACGCTGCCCTCCTCGTTGGCCCGCGCCAGGATGGTGAGGTCGGGGTCGAGATCCCGCGCGACCAGCGTCGTGAAGACGGCCGTCGTGTCGTCGCCGACCGTCACGATCACCGTGGCCGCGTCCGCGATGCCCGCTTCCCGGAGCGCCGCCGGGTCGCAGGCGTCGCCGACCACGTCGACGCCCTGCTTGTCCTCGACGTCCAGCACGGTCACCTCGGTGCTGGTGTCGTCGAACATCGACGCCGTCACGGTGCCGGCGTCGCCGTACCCGGCGATGACCACTCGCCGGGGCGCGAACGGTTCGACGGGTGCCGTCGCGGCGTCCCGGAACGCGTCGATCCGGGCGGGTTCGCCCGCGACGAGCAGGCGGGTATCCTCGCCGAGTTCCCGCTCGGGGTCGACCGCCGTCTCGAAGGTGCCGTTCGTCCAGGCGCCGATCACGTCGACCCCGAACCGCTCGCGGAGGCCGGCCGCTGCGACGGACTGCCCCCAGAGGTCGCTCCCGCGCTCGACGGTCAGTTCCACGAGTTCGATGTCGTCGCCGACGTCGACGCCCTCCCGGCCGACGGCCGCCACCGCGGTCGGGACCTGCCTGGCGAGGCTCTCGCCGAGCAACCGCCGCGGCGACAGCACGTCGTCCGCCCCGGCGATCCGGTGGTACGTCTCAAGCTCGGCGTCCTCCACGAGCGTCACGATCTGCACGTCCGGGTTCACCTCCCGGGCCGACAGGACGACGCTCGCGGTCACGTCGTCGGGGGCGTCCGCGACGACCGCTCGCGCCGTCCCCACGCTCGCCCGTTCGAGGACGTCCGTTGACTCGGGGTCGCCGTGGACGACCCGGTAGTCGGCCTCGTGGAGTTCGGTGGCGGTCTCGGCGTCCGCGACGACCACGACGTACTCGCGGTCGCGCGATCGCAACTCGGAGACGAACGCCTCGCCGCGGGCGGTGTGCCCGCAGATGACGACGTGGTCCGCCAGGTCGGGGGCCTCCGTCGGGACCGACGGCGACAGCGCCGACCGGAGCCACGGGACCGCGAACACGTCCGCGGCGGTGAGGATCAACCCGATCCCGGCCAGTTGCATGGTGATCATCAGCAGGTTCATCTGGGGCGTCGTCCACGGGGCGTCCTCGCCGTATCCGGTGGTCGTGAAGCTCTGGACGACGACCTCCAGCGAGCGGTACAGCGGCCGCTCGCGGCCCTCCCAGGCCGACATCCCGAAGTCGTACACGAGCGTGAACACGACCGTCGTCACGACGACCAGCGCGAAGTAGTAGACCGGCCGCCTGGACCGCCACCGCGCCATGGGCGTACGTGCCCGTGGGCGCCCGTCAAGGTACTGGTTTGGGAGCACGCGTGACGGTCTTCGACGGCACGTCACCGGCCGCCGTCCTGTCACCCGTCGTAACGCACTTCCGGGTGCCGGCGATAGATGGACCAACGATGACCGAGGAAAGCGGTCCGTCGGTTCCGGGTCGGTCGGGTCCGGACCGGTCACGTCCGGATCGGTCGGGTTTGGATCAGTCGGTTCCGGGTCAGCCGGGTCTGGATCAATCGGATCGGGGGTGGTCGCCGTGCGCGTGATCGTGGTCGGCGCGGGCGAGGTCGGCCGGTCCATCGCGGAGAACCTCTCGGAGGGCCACGACGTCGTCGTGATCGAGCGCAACGAAGCCCTCGTAGACGACCTCACCTACGAGGCCGACGTCCTGGCGATCCACGGCGATGGGACCGATCTAGACGTGCTCCGGGAGGCCGGCGTCGAGGAGGCCGACATGCTGATCGCCTCGACCGACGGCGACGAGACGAACATCGTCGCCTGCGGGGTCGCCAAGACCGCGGGCGACGTGTTCACGGTCGCGCGAGTCAAGCGCCGGGACCTGCTGCACACCTGGCAGGGCGCCCAGCACGCCTTCAACGTCGACTTCATGGTCAGTTCTGACCTGCTGACCGCCGAGGCGATCCTCCGCATCTCCGGACTCCCCGGGTCCATCGACGTAGACACATTCGCCGGCGGCCTCGTCCGGATGGCGGAGTTCGAACTCGGCGAGGACAGCCCCGTGACCGGCCAGACCGTCCGGGAGGCCGACCGGTGGAACTCGCTGACGTTCGCCGCGGTCATCCGCGACGACGAGGTGGTCATCCCCCGCGGGGACACCGTGATGGACGCGGGCGACCGCGTGGTCGTCATCGGCAGTCCCGAATCGATCCAAGAATTCGCCGGTGCGGTCACCGCCAGCGTGGACGATGCCGACGACGTCGTGATCGTCGGCGGAACGGAGGTCGGCTACCAGACCGCGCGACTGTTCACGGAACACGGCTTCCGCCCGCGGTTGATCGACCGGGACCGCGAGCGGGCCCGCGAACTGGCCGAGGCCCTCCCGAAGGCGACGGTCCTCCACGGCGACGCGACCGACCTCACCCTCCTGAAAGACGAGCGCGTGGGCGACGCGGACGTCGTCGTGACGACGCTGGAGAGTGACGAGGAGAACCTCCTCGTGGCCCTGCTGGCCGAACGGATCGGCGTCGGCCGAACCGTCTCCGTCGTCCAGCGGGTCGCGTACGCCGACCTCTTCGAGACGGTCGGCGTCGACGTCGCGGTCAACCCACGCGAGGAGACCGCCGAGGAGATCGTCCGGTTCACGCGCACCGGCCAGACCGAGAAGATCGCTATGCTGGAACACGACCTGGCGGAGGTGCTGGAGATCGAGATCTTGCCGGAAAGCGTGCTCGCGGACCGCCGCATCGCCGACGCGATGGCCGACCTCCCCGACGGCGTCGTGATCGGGTCCGTGACCCGCGCCGGAGAACTGATCACGCCACGCGGCGGAACGACGCTGGAACCCGGCGATCACGTCGTCCTGTTCGTGGAGGCGTCCAGCCTCGACGAGGTCGTCGACGCGGTCTGATCGGCCGTTTCCGCCGGTTTCGGCGGTTCTGAAACCGGTAGACGGAAGCCAACATCTTTAATCGCTGCTGTCGAATCAGTGGCGAATATATGAATACGTGTACGTCTGGAGGCGTGACGGCCGTAGCGGGAACGGACCGGGGTGGGGTAAGAGCGACCCATGGCTGACCAGGAACTCGCCAGGGATCTCGGGTTCCTGGAAGCGTACACCCTCGGTCTGGGGACGATGATCGGGGCGGGCATCTTCATTCTGCCTGGCATCGCCGCCGAGATCGCGGGCCCGGCCAGCAGCATCTCCTTCGCCATCGGCGGCACCGTCGCGTTGCTCGCGGCGTTCTCGCTGTCGGAACTGGCGACCGGGATGCCCAAGGCCGGTGGCAGTTACTACTACGTGAACCACGCGCTGGGGAGTTTCTTCGGGAGCATCGTCGGCTGGGGGATGTGGGGCGGCCTGATGTTCGCGACCGCCTTCTACATGCTCGGATTCGGGCGGTACCTGACGGGCCTGCACCCCGACGCTCCCATCGTCGCCGCCGCCGTCGCCGCGGCCGTGTTGCTGGTCCTGATCAACTACCGCGGCGTCAAGGAGACCGGGTCGCTCCAGAACGTCATCGTCCTGACGCTGGTCGGCCTGATCCTCGTGTTCATCGCGTTCGGTATAGGTGCCATCGATACGGAGCTGTTGACTCCGTTCTTCCCGGAGGGCGGGTGGATCACAGTCGCCGGGACCGCCGGGACCGTGTTCGTCACGTTCATCGGGTTCGAGGTGATCGCCACCAGCGCCGAGGAGATCAAGGACCCGGGACGGAACCTGCCGCTGTCGATGATCGCTGCGGTCGTGACGCCGACCCTCTTCTACGTCCTCGTGATGCTCGTCAGCACGGGCGTGCTCCCGGCCGAGGCGCTGGCGCCCGACCAGACGCTGGTCCCCATCTCGCTGGTGGCCGAGCAGTACCTCGGCGAGATCGGTGCGACCGCCATGGTCGTCGGGGCCATCCTGGCGACGGTCTCCTCGGCGAACGCGTCGATCCTGTCGGCGGCCCGGGTCAACTTCGCCATGGGCCGGGACAAGATCCTGACCGAGTGGCTCAACGACATCCACGGCCGGTTCCAGACGCCATACCGCGCGATCCTGGTGACCGGCGTCGTGATCGTCCTGCTGATCGTCAGTGGCCTGCCAATCTCGACGCTGGCGGACGTGGCGAGTTTCATGTACCTCCTCACGTACACACTCGTCCACGTCGCCGTGATCGTCATGCGCCGGGCCGACCCCACGGAGTACGAACCCGACTTCCGCATCCCGTCGATCCTGTACCCGGTGGTCCCGATCGTCGGCGGTCTCGCCTGCATCGGCGTCATGTACCAGATGCGCCCGGTCGTCCAGCTCATCGGCGGTGGGATCATCCTCGTCGGAGTCGTCTGGTACGCCTTCTACGCGAAAGAGCGCGCCATCTCGACGAGCCTCGTCGGCGAGGCCATCGCCCCCGACGAGGCGGCCGACGGCGGCGACGTCTACCGCGTCGTCGTTCCGGTCGCCAACCCCGACACCGAGCGGACGCTACTGCGGTACGCGGCCGCCAGCGCCGCCGACCGCCCCGAAGAGACCGAACTGATCGCCGTCAACGTGGTCGAGGTTCCGCCGCAGACCTCGCCCGCCCAGGTCGAGGAGGACCGCGTAGCGCGCCAGAGCGAACTGCTCGCCCGGGCCCGCGAGGTGGCCGCGGACCTGGACGTCGGCCTGCGGACGCGCGCGGTCGTCGGCCACGACGCCGGCGACAACCTCCTGTCGGTCATCGAGGACGAGGACGCCGACCACGTCCTGCTCGGGTGGGCCGGCCCGCGCAAGCGGAGCGACGTCCTGTTCGGGTCGACCATCGACCCCGTGTTGGAGCGTGCGCCCTGCGACGTGACCCTCGTCAAGGATCCCGACGAGGACCTGGGCTCCATCGTCACGCTGGCCGGCAAGGGGCCGAACGCCCCCGTCTCTGCCCGCCGGGCGGCCGAACTCGCCCGGGCGTTCGACGCCTCCTTGACGCTGTTGAACGTCCAGCCGACGGCCGAGGACGTCGACGTGGACCCCGAGACGGTCGGCCGCGAGACGGTCGAGGACATCGTCGAGGCCGCCGACCTCGACGACGAGGAGTACGAACCGCGAGTGCTCGTCAGCGACGACGTCCAGGAGACGCTGATCGGCACCACGACCGAGTACGACACCGTCTGCGTCGGCGCGACCGGCCGGAGCACCGTCGCGCAGGCGCTGTACGGGTCGATCCCGCGCCGCATCGTGGAGTCCGCCGACGGGACCGTCGTGATGGCCCGCGGCGAAGTCCGGACGCCGCGGACGCTCCGTGAAGCCATCGTCCAGCGCCTGAGTCGCAGGTGATCGGGCCGACCGGGGCGGGTCCTCGGTTCGGCACCGTCGTCGGTGCCCCGTCCAAACGGTTTAATAGCTTACTTCCTACACGTCGACCATGACGCCGGTCGTGGCCGACACCGTGGTCGTCCCGCTCGCCAGCGAGTCCGACGCCCGCGAGACGTGCGCCGTGCTCCGGGAGGAACTGGACCCGGGAACGAGGGTCGTGGTCGTCCACGTAATCGAGAAGGGCGGCGGCGGACTGGACAAGGCCTCCGTCGCCCAGCGCGAGGAGACCGCGGAGGACGTCTTCGCGGTCGCGCGCGGCGAACTGGAGGGATTCGACGTCGAGACGCGCATCCTCTACGACACCGACGTCGCCGAGACGATCACCAGCGGTGCAGACGACGTCGGCGCGGACCTGATCGTCTTCTCGCCCCGGCAGGCCTCGCGGCTCTCCCGGTTGCTGTCCGGTGACGTCGCGCTGGACCTGATCACCGGGACCGACCGGCCGGTGCTCGTGTTGCCGAGCGGGGAGGGGAGTTGACCGACCGATGGTCGAGATTCGCCCCGTCGACAAATCGGAACTCCTGGCCATCCGCCGACTCCACGAGGAGTCAGTCGGCGACCTGTCGTCGGCGGTTGCCCTGGAGTGGTACCGCGAGAATCCCGACCTGTTCGTGGGCGCGTTCGACGGTCCGGAACTCGTGGGGTACTGCCTGGGACGCGGGAGGAGCGAGGACCTGGCCGAACTCCACGGCATCGGCGTCCAGGACCCGTACACCCGCCAGGGGATCGGTACGGACCTGCTGGCCCGTTTCGAGGAGGCCGCGGCGGCCGGGTTCGACGGCGTCACCATCAGATCGGTGGGCGGCTACGTCGACGAGTTCTACCTGGCCAACGGCTACGAACCCGCCAGCGTCCTCGTCCGACTGCCGGCAGAGGAGGTCCCCGAGGAGTACCCCAGAGAGTTCGACGTGGTCGAGGAGCAGGTGGTCGACGGGACGGCGAAACTGTACGTCGACGCCGACGGCCACGACCCCGCGTTCCTCGAATCGGTGCGGGAGGCCTTCGGCGACCCCGACGCCGTCTACGTCATGGAGAAGCGCAACCTCGACGACGGGTCGGGCGCGATCCGGTAGTCGGACCTCGATCTTCGGGTTCGTAGTCCTCGTGGATCCGGTCCATCCGCGCGGCCACGATCGACCACCTTTTTCGTCGTCGGGTGTCCTCGGGCGCTCTTCGAGCGCCCTGCGGGCACCGCTCCTCGAAAAAGCTGGACCAAAACGACCGCCCGCTCCCTCGCGTTCGCTCGGTCGCGTCCGCCGGACGATTACTCCTCGGGTTCGTAGTCCTCGTGGATCCGGTCCATCCGCGCGGCCATGACGAAGTCGGTCTTGTGCAGGCCGTCGATCTTGTGGGTCCACATCTCGACGCGGACCTCGCCCCACGAGAGGTGGAGGTCCGGGTGGTGCCACTCCTCCTCGGCGAGTTCGCCCACCTCGTAGGTGAACTCCAGGGCGTCCCGGAAGTCCTTGAACTCGTAGGTGCCATCCAGGTGGTGGTCGTCGACGACCTCCCAGACGTCGTCCCGGAGTTCGTCGAGGTACTGGTCGTACTCTCCGGCGGTGAGCGGTTCGTCCTCGCTCGTGCAGGCCTCACACTCCTGGTCGGCGAGCGCTGTTTCGGACATACGTGGCGGTACGGGTGCGGCCGAAAAGAAGGTTCGTTCGACGGCGTCGTCCGATTGGTATCGGCCTGTTCTCCGGTCGTCCCGGGAGCGAACCGTTCAAGGCCGCCCTTCCCGAACCCGGGCGTATGTACGACCGCCTGAAGGGGTTCAGGGACTTCTACCCCGAGGAGATGGCCGGCCGCCGCCGCGCGATGGACGCCGTGGAGGCCAGCGCGGCCCGGTACGGCTTCCGCGAGATCGACACGCCCGCGCTCGAACGCGCGCAGATGTACGCCGACAAGAGCGGCGACGAGATCGTCGAGGAGATGTACAGTTTCGAGGACAAGGGCGGCAGACACGTGGCGATGACGCCCGAACTGACGCCGACGGTCGCCCGGATGGTCGTCGACAAGGGCCAGGAACTCAGCAAGCCGATCAAGTGGGTGTCGACGCGGCCGTTCTGGCGCTACGAGCAGGTCCAGCAGGGCCGGTTCCGTGAGTTCTACCAGACGAACGTCGACGTATTCGGGTCGTCGGCGCCGGAGGCCGACGCGGAGGTGCTGGCGGTCGTCGCGAACGCGTTCGTCGACCTCGGCCTCACCAGCGAGGACTTCGAGTTCCGGGTCAACCACCGCGACGTGCTCGGCGGCCTGCTGGCGACGTTCGGCGACGACGTCGACACCGAGGCGGGCATCCGCGCCGTCGACAAGAGCGCGAAGGTCGAACCCGAGGAGTACTACGACCTGCTGGTCGACGCCGGCCTGACCCGCGACCAGGCGAGCCAACTCGACGACCTGCTGAAGGGCGGGGACCTGGACGAGATCGCGGCGTTCGCGGGCACCGACCGCGTGCGCGAGGGCGTCGAGAACCTCCGGGCGATCCTGGCGGTGACCGAGGACTTCGGCGTCCGGGAGTACTGCACCCTCTCGCTGGAGACCGCCCGGGGCCTGGACTACTACACCGGCGCGGTCTTCGAGTGCTTCGACTCCGCGGGGGAGGTCTCCCGCTCCATCTTCGGCGGCGGCCGCTACGACGACCTGATCGAGAGCTTCGGCGGCCAGCCGACCCCCGCGGTCGGCATCGCGCCGGGGTACGCGACGTTGACGCTACTGCTCCAGCGCGCCGGCGTCTGGCCGGAGGGCGAGGAGGCCATCTCGACGGACTACTACGTCCTGCAGGCCGGCGACGTCCGCGAGGAGGCCGCCCGGGTCGCCCGTGCGTTGCGGGAACGCGACCACGTCGTCGCGAGCGACGTCGCCGGTCGGTCCTTCGGCGCCCAGATGGACTACGCCGACTCCATCAACGCCGAGACGGTCGTCATCGTCGGCGAGCGCGACCTGGCCAACGACGAGGTGACGATCAAGGACATGGAGACCGGCGACCAGACCCAGGTGCCGGTCGAGGACTTCCCGGGCGACCGCCAGCGGCCGACCTACGACGACTTCGCGTAGCGCGGTGGGCCCCCGTCGGCTTCCGGGGCGTTTTTGTGTTCGTTCGACGACCTGTCGCCCATGTTCGGTGACCTGGTGCAGAGCAAGGGCGAACTCCTGGCGCTGGTGGCGATCCTGACGGCGGGGGGAACGCCGGTCGCCGCGATACTCGGCCTAGGTATCCTGGTGCCGCTGGTACCGATCGTCGGCTTCGTGCTCCTGCTCCCGTTGATCGCCATCTTCGGCGACCGCCTGTTCGAGGACGACCCCGAATCGGCGGGCGATCCGCTGGAGGAACTTCGCCAGCGATACGCCCGTGGTGAACTCGACCACGACGAGTTCGAGCGACGGGTCGAACGGCTGATCGAGACCGAGAACGACCACCGGACGACGACCGAAATCGGGAGCCTCGAACTCAACAAGGTGGTCGAGACGGAGTAACCAGCACTGATCAGTTCCGCCATTCCTTATCAGGCTCCAGGTCCGAAACCTGGCCATGCGCGCGTTCCGGGTCGCCTACGACGGCACGGCCTACCACGGCTTCCAGCGCCAGCCCGACGTGCCGACCGTCGAGGACGCGCTGTTCGACGCGCTCCGGGACCTGGGTGTCCTGGCGGCCGACGCGGACAAGCCCTCGGGTTTCGCCGCGGCGGGCCGGACCGACGCCGGCGTCTCCGCGCTGGCCCAGACGGTCGCGTTCGAGGCGCCCGACTGGCTGACGCCGCGGGCACTGAACGGCGAGCTTCCGGGGGACGTCCGGGCCTGGGCCAGCGCGGAGGCACCGCCGGAGTTCCACGCGACCCACCACGCCGCCAGTCGGACCTACGCCTACTACCTCCACGCGCCCGACGCCAGCGCAGAGCGAGCGCGCGAGGCGGCGACCAGGTTCGAGGGGACCCACGACGTGCACAACCTCACGCCGGACGACGAAGGGACCGTGCGGGCGGTGACGGACGTCGCGGTGCGCAGGGACGGCCCCTTCCTGGTCGTCCGGATGCGGGCGCCCGGGTTCAGTCGCCAGCAGGTCCGCCGGACCGTCTCGGTGCTGGCCGGGGTTGCACGTGACGATGCTGGAACGGAGCGCGTCGACGCGGTGCTCTCGGACCGGGAGTTGACCGGCCCCGAGGGGATTCCGCCGGCGCCGGCCGAACCGCTGGTGCTGGTCGACGTCGCGTATCCCGACCTGTCGTTCGAGCGCGACGAGGAGGCGGCCGCCAGCGCCCGGGCGGTCTTCGAGCGCCGGCGGGTCGACCGGCAGACTGCCGCCCGGGTGGCCGGCGAACTCGCCGCCGGCGTCGATCGAGGCTGACCGGCGACGGCTGGACGCGATCCATTTCCGAACCGTCGGTGAGAAAGGGGCAGTTCGGCTCGATCCGGGCGAATCCCGGACCGTCACGGCCACCGTCCGACTCGACGAATCGGGCGATCACGTCGTCCGGGCTGACACGGGGTGGGCGAGGAGCGATCCCGTCGAGGTCGTCGTCGAACCGGATTCGACGCCGGTCTCGACGGAGTCGCCGGACGGTGGATCGGGGCCGAACGACGCATCGGGATCCGACGACGCGTCGGGTGACGACGCCACGCCGGGGGCGACCGCGACGGGGACCGCGGCCAGTGCGACAGACGAGGTCGATGAGACCCCGGCAGACGCACCCGGGTTCGGTCCCGTCGCCGTGGTGCTGGCGCTGACGGTACTCGGTGCGGCGAGTCGGCGGTGACGACGCCGGCCGTCGACCCACACGCGCCGTCGGGCCAGCGCTAGTCGTCGGCCGAGCGTAACCGCAGGACAACGACGCTTCCCCGCGGTTCGTTCGGATTGAACTCGAGGTCGCCACCTGCGGCGGTGACGACCCAGTTGATCACCCACAGGCCCAGGCCACTGCCGTGTTTCAGGGCGGTTTCCGTCCCCCGAAGGAGCGTCTCCTGCTCCATGTCGGGGATGCCGGGGCCGTTGTCCGCGACCGTCAGGCGGACCCAGGTCGTCCCGTCCTCGACCGTCGAGCGGGTCCTGACCGTCACCTGGGGGTCGGGAGCGTCGTTGTACTCGATCGCGTTCTCGACTGCGTTCCGGACGGCGGCGGTGAGGAGTTCGTCGTCCGGCGCGAGGACGCCATAGTCGCCGCCCGGGTCGTACCGGAACGCCGCGTCGGGCCACCGTTCGCGGCAGTCCGCGAGGATCGACCGGATCGCTGCGTCGACGTCGACGACGATGCGGTCGCCGTCGCGTTCGACCAGCGTCGAGTCGATCCGGGACGCCTCCCTGCTGAGGTCCGCCAGGCCCCGGGCGACGGTTTCGATGTCCTCCAGCACGTCCTGGCCCTCCTCGTCGACGTGGTCCTCTAGCTGGTCGGCCCACCCGATGATCTTGTTGACGTCGTTTCGGAGGTTGTGCCGCAGGATGCGGTTGGTGACCTCCATGCGCTGTTCGTACCCCTTGAGTTCGGTCACGTCCCTGAGGGCGACGACGTGGCCCACCAGTTCGTCGCGGCGGTCGGTGATCGGGGTGACCCGGTAGTCGTGGAATCGCCTCGACCCCCCGACGTCGGTGCTCTCGACCCGGCCGTCGAGGCGTGTCACGTCGTCGACCGGGAGGTGGTCGATGGCGTCGGCCCCGACCGTGATGCCGTCGGAGAACGCCTCGCGAGCGGTGTCGTTGACGTGGACGACGCGGTCGGCGTCGTCGGTCACGAGGATGCCGGTGCCGAACTCCTCGATGGCCCGCTGGCGGGCCTCCGGGCGCAGTTCCAGCAGGTCGAACTCGAACAGCGCGAGGCCGAAGACGACGCCGGTCAGCGCGAACGTCGAGGAGGTCAGGTCGACGCCGCGAATCGGACTCAGGCCGAGCACGAACGCGACGTTGGCCAGGGTCGGGACGCCGGCCCCGACGACGAGCAGGCCGGCCTGTCGGCGGTAGATGGTCGCTTCACGGACGAACACCCACGACAGCAGACTGATTCCCAGCAGGATCAGGAGGTAGGCGTAGACGAGGTGGGCGAAGAACCCGGGACCGAACGTCATCCCGAGGACGGTCGTCGACTCGCCCTCGAGGTGTAGGGCGGTCCAGATGTATCCGTGCAACGAGTTCGTCCACGTCAACAGCGTCACGAGGATCGGTTCGACGAACAGGAGGCAGATCCGGCGCCGCGTCAGCGCGGTCCCGAACCCGGCGTACCGCACCGTCAGCACGAACCAGACGACCGGGACGAAGGCCCCGAGCGTGAACGTCACCTTCCCGAGGACGATGAGCACGTCCAGTTCCGCGGCTGCGAACTCCGCGGCGTCGGACAGCGCCCAGACCGCGATGAGGCCCATCAGCACGACGAACGGCTGGCCGAGCGGGTCGTCGCTGTGTTCCAGTGTACTCCAGACTACGACCAGCGAGACCAGCCCCGCGAGCAGAGGGACGGCAGCGTACCCCGGAGACACCACGGGGCGGCTTGACCCGGGTGGTGCATAGTGGTGTCGGTTCGGTTGCTATTCGGTCGCGGGTGTGGGCACCGTCGTGCTCCTCGGCCGACCCCGGTACGTCCGACTGAGATGCCAACGTTTACCAGCGACGGATAGTGAAGGACGTGCATGAGTGCCGTTTCGGAGCGCAGTGAGATCGACGAGGCCTACAAGTGGGACCTCGAGAGCGTCTTCGCGTCGGACGACGAGTGGGAGGCCGCCTACGAGGAGGTCGGGGAACTGATCGACGAACTGGGGACCTATCGCGGTCGAGCGACCGAGGACGGGGAGACGTTGCTCGAACTGCTGGAACTGTACGAGGAGACGATGCGCCGGGTCGAGAAGGTCCGGGCGTACGCCCGGCTGCGGAAAGACGAGGACACTCGCGACCAGCACTACCAGGCGCTGTCGGCCCGGGCACAGTCGCTCGCCAGCGAGGCCCACAGCGCCGCCAGTTTCCTCGGCCCCGAACTGCAGGAACTGGACCGGTCGGAACTCGAGGATATGATGGCCGAGACCGATGGCCTGGCGGTGTACGAACACTACTTCGACGACGTCCTGCGGATGAAAGAGCACACCCGCTCGGCGGAGGTGGAGAACCTGCTGGCGGAGTTCGGGGAGGTCCTCTCCGGGCCCCAGGAGGTCTACCAGATGCTGTCGAACGCGGACGTGGAGTTCCCCACGGTCGAGGGGCCGGACGGGGAGGCGGTCGAAATCACGAACTCGAACTTCACGACCCTGCTGAAGCGGTCCGACCGTGACTTCCGCCGTCGGGTCTACGAGGGGTACTTCGAGACGTGGGCGGACCTCCGGAACACGGTCGCCACGGCCTACGAGAAGAGCGTGACCGGCGACGTGAAGGTGGCCGGGGTGCGCGGCTACGACACGGTCCGCGAGGCGGCGCTGGACCGCCCCAACGTCCCCGTCGAGGTGTACGACAACCTGCTGGAGACCGTCCACGACAACCTGGGCGCACTCCACCGGCACGCGGAACTGAAACGCGAGGCCCTCGACGTGGACGAACTCCGGATGTGGGACCTGTATACGCCGCTGGCCAGCGACGAGGAACCAACCGTCGAGTACGAGGAGGCGAAAGAGCACGTCGTCGAAGCCGTCGGCGCGCTGGGCGAGGACTACCAGTCCCGCGTGGCCGAGGGCCTGGAGTCCCGCTGGGTGGACGTCTACGAGAACGAGGGCAAGCGCTCGGGCGCGTACTCCTCGGGCACCTACGACACCCAGCCGTACATCCTGATGAACTACCAGGACGACGTCTCCTCGATGTTCACGCTGGCGCACGAACTCGGCCACTCGCTACACTCGCAGTTGACCAGCGAGAACCAGCCGTACGTCTACAGCGACTACGAGATCTTCACCGCGGAGGTCGCCTCTACGGTCAACGAGTCGCTGTTGACCCGGCACCTGCTGGAGAACGTCGATGACGAGCGGTTCCACCGGCACGTGCTGGACCAGTACCTCGAACGAGTCCGGTCGACGCTGTTCCGCCAGACCATGTTCGCGGACTTCGAGTTGCAGGCCCACCGGGCCAAAGAGGAGGGCGACGCCCTGACGCCGGACCGTCTGGACGAGATCTACGGCGACCTGAAGGCGGACTTCTACGAACCGGCCGTGCTGGACGACCACATCGCCCGCGAGTGGATGCGCATCCCGCACTTCTTCCGGGCGTACTACGTCTTCCAGTACTCGACAGGCCTGTCCGCGGCCGTGGCGCTGGCCCGCCAGATCCTCGACGAGGGCGAACCTGCGGCGGCCCGCTACCGGGAGTTCCTCGAACGCGGGTCGCGGGCCTATCCCCTGGAGTTGCTCCGGGACGCGGGCGTCGACATGAGCAGCCCGGGCCCCATCGAGACCGCTATCGACGAGTACGACGACCAACTCGACGAGATGGCCTCCCTGCTGTAGCGGCAGCCGCTGGGAGCGAGACCACGACGCCTGCCGCCCCGGCGGCGGACCGGGAAATCCCGAACGACCATTTATTAGATCGTCGAAAGACTTAAACGAATGAGGCCGACTCAGCCATCAATTCCCCGTTCGTCTTGCGGTTTCGGTCGTGTGGCAGGCACTAACGCCTCAACCCAAAGGCACTTTTAGGGTGGGGAGCTAGGACGTGTTGAGATGGCGCGCAGTCCGTCCCTCCCGGATCGTCCGCGACTCGACCTCGACCCCGACATGTCCGACGAGGAACGGCTGGCGGCCCTGCGGGACCACTACGAAGAGGTGCTCGAGATTCACGACGAACTCTCCGAGCAACTGAAAGAGGCCCGCGATCGGCGCCGCCAGCTACGGCAGGAGGTCGACCGGCTCGAACGGGAGAACGAGACGCTGAAGACGACGTCGCTGTACGTCGCCACGGTCGAAGAACTGGGCGACGACGGCGTCGTCGTCAAGCAGCACGGTAACAACCAGGAAGTGCTCACTGAAGTCACCGCCAAGATGGAGGAGAAACTCGAGGCCGGCGACCGGGTCGCCGTCAACGACTCGTTCTCCATCCAGCGACTCCTGGACCGCGAGACCGACGCTCGCGCCCAGGCGATGCAGATAGACGAGAGCCCCGACGTAGAGTACGCCGACATCGGCGGCCTCGACGAGCAGATCACCGAGGTCCGCGAGACCGTCGAGCAACCCCTCGAGAACCCCGACCAGTTCCGCGAGGTCGGCATCGATCCGCCGAGCGGCGTCCTCCTGCACGGCCCGCCGGGCACGGGGAAGACGATGCTGGCGAAGGCGGTGGCCAACGAGACCGACGCCACCTTCATCAAGATGGCCGGGTCGGAACTCGTCCAGAAGTTCATCGGCGAGGGCGCGAAACTCGTCCGTGACCTGTTCCAGGTCGCCACCGAGCACCAGCCCTCGATCATCTTCATCGACGAGATCGACGCAATCGCCAGCAAGCGCACCGAGAGCAAGACCTCCGGGGACGCCGAGGTCCAGCGGACCATGATGCAGTTGCTCTCGGAGATGGACGGCTTCGAGGACCGCGGCGAGATCCGCATCGTCGCCGCCACCAACCGCTTCGACATGCTGGATCGCGCCATCCTCCGGCCGGGCCGGTTCGACCGCCTCATCGAGGTGCCCAAACCGGACTTGGAGGGCCGCAAGCGCATCTTCGAGATCCACACCCGCGACATGAACGTCTCCGACGACGTGGACTTCGACCACCTCTCCCGGGAGACCGAGGGCTTCAGCGGGGCCGAACTGGAGAGCCTGGCCACCGAGTCCGGGATGTTCGCGATCCGGGACGACCGCACCCAGGTCCGGTCGGCGGACTTCGAGGACGCCATGGACAAACTGGAGGCCGACGACACCGGCGACATCGTCCCCTCCGCGGGCTTCTACTGAACGTCGCCCCGTCTCCCCGACCCCACTGGCGCCGCGGCGCGTTCGGGCGGTGGCGAACGGGCCGAACATCACGAACCCGACGATGGCGGCGTCCACTGGCACCGCGGCGCGTTCGGGCGGTGGCGAACCGCAACCGCTTACCGGCCGGGCCGCTCACCGCCGGGCATGGACGCGGTTCGAATCGCCTGGGGGACCGGGACGGGACCGACCGAACTGGCCGCCTACGACGCGGCGCTGGCCGACGCGAACCTGCAGGACTACAACCTCGTGACCGTCTCGTCGGTCGTCCCGGCGGGTGTCGAGGTCGAACAGGTCGGGACCGCACCGGACCTCGGGACGGCGGGCGAGCGCCTGCACGTCGTCCAGGCCCGCGCGACCGTCGACGGGCCGGGCGAGGTGGTCGCCGCCCTGGGATGGGCGACCGGCGAGGACGCCGGCGTCGTCTACGAGGCCACGGGCGGGTCCGAGGCCGCGGTGCGCGACGAACTGGCGGCCGGCCTCGCCGCTGGCAGCGAATTACGCGACCGGACGATGGACGAGCGGGAGTTCCGGGTCGTCTCCGCGGATGGGGAACCGGACTGCGCCACGGCCGCGGTCGTGGTCGCGGCGTTCGGTCGGGGCGACCCGATCTGACCGGACCTTTATAACCCTCGGGCTATTCTATGTAGCCTATCCGATGAACGCGAACACCCCGTACGCAGGGCTGCCGGGCGTCACCCCGCCGGGCGAGCGCGCACCCGAGGACGTGTCCGAGGTGACCCCAGAGCAGCACCGTGCCCTCCGCGAGCACGTCTCCGAGATCGCGTCGCTGACCCGCGAGTACCTGCCCCACGAGTACGCGATCGGCGCCGAGGTCCGCCGCGGCGCGACCGGCCCGGAGGCGACCGTCGCCGTCGAACCACCGGTCGGCCACCCCGTCAGCGCCGGCCTCTCGCCCGAACTGAACGACATCGAGGATCTCGACGTCGACGCCAGCGAGGTGGCCCGCGGCCTGGCCGCGACTGCGGCGTTGCAGGTCAAGCAGGCGATGGACGGCCATGACCTGGCCGCGCGATAGGCCGGACCCGGCGGTCCGTTCTGCCTTCCGTCGCGGATCCGAGTGGCGACGCCGGGTGCCCGCTCGTAATCGCGTAACTGGCCCCCGAGCATTATTGCCCTACGTTGCCTTGTTCCGGATATGCCCTTCAGCGTCTCGTGGCACACGCTTCTGGACGAACTCGAAGACCTCCCCGAGGGGTCAACGCTCATCACGCTGCTGTCGCACGACCGATTCCGCGTCACCGACGTACAGGAGCAAACGGGTCGTCATCGAGTTTCTGGACCGGGACATCGAGGAGACACGACCACTCCAACGCGACCAGGTCGAGACCCTCTATCGACGCATCAGCGACGAGCCGGGCGGCTTCGACCTCGACCGGCTCCCGCCCGATGCCGACCCGTACCCTGCCGTGCTGAGCCTCCACCCGCGCTTCGAGGCCGATGAAGACGCCAGGGTCATCACCGAAACCGAAGGTCCGACCTCGACACAACTCCTCGAAAGCGAACCCGAGACGGACACTGCCGAGCGCACCGAACCGGACCTGGACGTGTATGCGGACGCTCTCCTGCTCGTTGACGCGCTCGAACGCCACGAGGTCGAGGTGCTGGAGGAGATGGACACGGACGCGCTCGTGAACCTCTACACCCTGCTCTCGGACGTACAGCGCAACGCCAACGACCTCCGACAGGACGTAGCCGACGTGCTGTTGAACCGGCTCCACCACGACCGCCCGGTGTCCGGTCCGTTCGGCTCCGTCCAACGTACCACCCGGCGCAATCGGTCGCTCAAGGACGACGAGGAGGTCCTGGAGACGCTCGAAGAGGTGGGTATCGACCGCGAGCGCGTGCTGGGTGTAGACCGTGATAAAGTAGACGACGCCCTTGAAGTGACAGAGCTGTCTGAATGCGACGTGTACGATATCGAGGAGTCCGAGTACGTCCGGAAGGCCGAGGTGGACGAGGAACGCAAGGAGACGCGCCTCCAGGGTCTCAAAGACCAGCTTGCGGCCGCCGAAGGCGACGAGGCCGAAGAACTGCGCGAGGAAATCGAGGAACTGGAAGGCCGCATCGAGGAACTAACCGAATTCAAGTCCGGGTCGCAGTTTCATACGCGGGCGGGCGCAGGCGGTAAATAAGTAAATCCTGCTTCACTTCCCCCAGAAGAAGGCGAATCGTGTATACGGACGTCAACACAACTAAGTTGGTGGAGGTGTGAGTATCGGGTAGGCAATGAGTGAGCAAGTTCACATCCGCGTCGGTGAATCCCGCCACGAAAAGTGGGTCAATCACGCCGAAGCGGAGTACGACGGGAACATGTCGAAACTAATCCGCGCCGCGGTCGAGAAGGAAATCAGTGGAGCGGGCGACACCGCCACAGACGGCGCTCAGACGGTCGAACCGAACGGACGGATAGACGACATCCTAAACGGTGTTGAGGACAACGGAAGCGCCCTCGAAGCGATACAAGACCGCCTTGAGAACATGCACGACACCATGCTTTCGCAGGGTGGACTTCCCGATAAAGTGTTTTCCGACGTGTACGGCGCTCTACCCGTGGTGAAAGACGGCTTCGAGGGGGCGGACAAGGACGCTATCGCCGTGGAGTTCGGCGCGACGGCGGCAGAAATCGCAGACGACGCGGGTGTGTCCGAACTCGAAGCGGAGCGGGCGCTTGTCCAACTCCGCTACGAGGACGAATACAGTGGCGTGGAGATGTTGATGACTGAAGGGTTCGACTCGCCCCGCTACTGGTTGGAGGTACGCTAATGAGTACCACGGACCCTATCGAGAGTTACCGCGATAGTTACGTTCTCCGTTCGCAGTCCGACGCGGCAGAAAACACGGTAAAGCGCCACGTCCGCCACCTCCGCATGTTCGAGACGTGGCTTCAAGAGCGCGGCAAGGATCTTCAAAGCGACATTGAGGTTGAGGATGACCTACTGCGGTTCCGTCGGTGGCTGAACCTGCGAGGGGCTGGCACCGAGTGTCCCGAGTGTGAGACGGTCGCGGACCCCTTCGAGGACCATTGTCCCGACTGCGGGGCCGACGTATCGGAGGGTGAACCAGTCGGCTATTCGGAAGGGACTATCAAGAACGCCACGGGGGCCATTAGCAAATTCTTCCAGATTCGTCGCCCCGATGACCCGAACCCCGTAGACGAGTGGGAACCCACGGGGTCGGACGGCAAGTGGTCAATTACCACGGACAAGAAGCGGGCGACTCGGGAAGGTGTGTTCTACCTCGAATCCGATGAGGTAGACCAACTGATTGAAGCGGCAGAGGGCTTTCGGGACAAACTGGTTATCCGTCTCCTGGTTTCCACGGGAATGAGGCGGTCAGAACTAATCAGCCTGCGACTGAGGGACGTGGAGCCTGGCCAGAAGCGAATCCGTATCTACGAGCGGAAGAACGACGAGTATCGGACGGTCGGCTTTCGGTCGGACAAACTGGCGCGGAACCTGCGGATGTGGATTGACCACCACAGAACGCAGGAATACGGGGCCGACGAAAGCGACTACCTCTTTCCGCCAGACGGGAAGGGGGAGAGTGACCACCTGGGGGCCACCGTGGTACGGGATATAGTGGTTGAAGCGGCAGAACGCGCGGATATTCAGCAGTCCTACGGGAGTGACGCCCTCGGGAGAACACAACACCTTGTAACCCCCCACGCTCTACGGGCCACGTTCGCCGTCCAATGCGCCAAGAACGGGATTCCCGCCCCTATGGTGAAAGAGGCTCTTGGCCACCACTCCCTGAACGTCACGGACATCTACACGTCCGTGATTGACGACGACGCGGCAGACATGATTCGGCGCGACGGACCTTCATTCTGAGTACCAACCGCGGACGGACCCACCTTCTACGACGCTACCCCACCTTCGGACAGTGGAAACACCGCTCCACGGGGTTCAGTGACCACCGACCGCCCCGCCCGTCGGGAGGACTCCCCGCGCCCGCCCCGCGTCGCGTCTAATCGGAACTGAGGACCCGCGCCCGCTCAGTCCGCCACGTCACTCAGTGACAGTCCCGCCCATTCGAGTAGTTCGAGGGCGTCGTAGTGAGGGACCACTACCACGTCGGGATGCCAGTGGTAGCGGGCGGTATGGGTGTCCTCCGCATACCCGTCCCCGTCGTACCTCACCGTGGCGACGCCCTCACTGGCCAGTAGGCTCCGCAGGTGGTCGCCGTCCACGTCGAAGCCCCGTAGGTCCACGTGGAGCGACCCGAATAGGGTCCCCACCCACGTCGCCCGCTCAGTGAGGACGAGACGCGCCGTGAGCGGTCGCAGTTGGGATACGTCCGTGGGTCCGTCGTAGGCCACGGACGGATGGGGGACCGACGTGAGCGCCCACATGTCGCTACTGGCGGGGTCAGTCGCTTCGACGTGGCGACGTGGGGAGTTCGCCAGCCACCCGAGCGCGTCCGCCACGGACGCCAACCGCCACCGCTTGGTTGAAAACACCTCTAATCGGGATTCTGCGCCGTCGTCGCGGACGTTCGCCCCGAGAAGTATCAGGTACTCCACTACCGCCCGCTGGCGGTCGGACAGTTCGGGGCGGTCGCAACGACCGACGGCGTAGTGTTGCCCAAGTCGCTCGAAGCGGTCGCCACACTGCGGACACCTGTTCACGGTTTTCACGTAACTGAGCGGGAAACTACCCCGCTTAGAGACGATTTCTCGACATTTTGACGTATTTCGCAAAACCGTTTGCTACCATTCACTCCGCTGGATTCGTCCCACGGAGGACACCGCGCCCGCGTGATTCGCTCTTTGATTTCTCTAATTTTGTCGTTCATTTTTCACGTCCGTATCCGTCGGGGACGTATCAGTTTGCGGAGGTATCTTGACCGCCAGCATAATCCCCGCGCGTGGCTCCACGTCGGTGGACCGCTCCGCCACCGACTTGACCGCTCCACGCCCACATCCCCAACGGGCTTACCCTATACTACGCCCAGCGGACAGAGACGGCCTAAAACGGCGGTTTCCGTTTAGGCGGGTGTGAGGGGGTCGCCCCGTGTTGGAGCGTTGGGGCGGAGTTATTAAATTGGGTTTGGCCATATCAGTTCTCCGACACTGGCGTCATCGCGTCTCTCGAAGGAATTGAGGCTTCTCACGGAATAACGGCCTTAGAACCGCTTAGAGCGTGTTAATAACGACTCACTCTAACTACGTACAAAGTGAAGGCAGTGGCCGAAGGCGACCACACGCG
The DNA here is from genome assembly GCA_003021085.1 of Halobacteriales archaeon QS_1_68_20. Taxonomy (GTDB): domain Archaea; phylum Halobacteriota; class Halobacteria; order Halobacteriales; family PXRE01; genus PXRE01. Next base: position 59,399 of record PXRE01000009.1, read on the forward strand.
ACGAACAGCGGACGCCCGTCTTAGGCGTTCTACTCCCCGCCCTCACTCTGATTACGGTATTAGTGTGAGGACGGTGGACGTGGACGGCCACCGCCTTGGTGATTAGATATGGCCCGTGACAAACGGATTCGACTGAGCGAGGACGAAAAGGCGATTCTGAATGACCTGCGGAAACGGCGGTTCGGGGGCGACCAAACCCCCTACGGCCACGTGGTCGCAGAACTCTGCCGATTCTACGACGCAGAGACGCAGAACACGAACGTGAAACTATGAGCGGGGCGGAAACCTGCGAATCAGACGGGTGTGAGGGGTGGCCCGAGTTCCCCGACGACGACGGTGGTTACTACTGTCGTGGCTGTTACGACGGCGACCCCGAGTTTCGCCACGTTCCCGACGAACCGACTGGATACCGAACCGACCTGATTTCGAGGCTTCAAGCATGAGAAAAATGTACGACGACAACGACATTCCCGACGAACTGAGCGACGACGAACAGACCACCAAATACACCATCCCGCTGGAGGATGACGAATGACTGAAATAAATCCCATGTTGGCGCGAAAGGCGCGGAACGTCGGTGTGGAGTCCGACCTATTCGACTATACCGACCGCCAGAACGTCGATATTGAGGCGGTTCTTGAAACCGCCCTTGGTGAGGTGAGCGCATGAACGCCCTCACGGTCAAGAACCACCAGAACGTGGACGCCTTCGACCGCCTCACCCTCAACACGGAGGGACGCCTTGAGTTCGAGGACGGGACGCTTACGGCGGTCTACCCCGACGGCGCGGAGGAAACGGAATACGTGGTGGCGCTATTCCCCGTGGAGGGCGGGACGGTCGAACTCACCGACTCCGCCGTGGTCCTCGAAGCGACGGGGGACACCGTGGTGGCGTTGGTCCCTGCGACGGCCTACGGGGGTGGTGAGTGATGTACGACGTTCGAGAAGCGCGGGACCGCGACGGCGACCCCGTGGAGGACCGCAGTGAGCGGATAGACGAACTCATGCGGAGCGACCGCGTGGGATACGGGGACGGCGACCCGTTGGCGGCAGATTCCTACTCGAACTACCCCGACCACCCCACGGAACTGTCCGCGCCCAAGTGGCGCGACTGGGTGGAGGTGCTTCTTTCCCACCCTGCGGTCGGTTCCTACGACGACGCGGTGGCGGAGGCGACGCCCGCCAGTGACCAAGTGAGTGTTAGACAGTGGCGTGAGGGGATTCAGAACGCCGCCAACGCCGCGGGCTTGGACGCGGGGGAACTTTCGACCTTAGCGACGACGGCGAACGGGACGCCACTGCGGACGCTCTGAGCGCCTTCACGGAACAGTGGCCCGACGACGCGGTACGGTCGAATAACCCGCTCGTGGTCGCCAACTTGTACGCGGGGCGTGGCCTGTCCACGGCGGAGGTGGCGGACCTATTCGACTGTTCGGAGGACCACATTCGGGGCGTTCTCCGCCAGTGTAGCCTACTCGAAGCCGCGGAAAGTGAACAGGTGGACCCGAAGCGCGAGAAGGACATTCGGCTTGGCGGGGCGACCGTCTCGAATCTGGATAACGCCGAACGGTCCAGCAGTGGCGGGCTGAACGTGGACGTGAGCGCGTTCGAGTAGCGGGCGGTAACTGAGCGGTATGGTCGGGGTGGCGGTCGCTTCCCCGATTGGCCCACGTGACGGGCTTCATTATGACGGCGACCACCACCCAACAGCGGTACGATTGGCAGACTGAGGAACAGATAGCAGAACAAGAGTTCGCAGACGGCTACCACGTCGAACGGGACCGACGGACCCCCGAACGTGACGGGTCCAACGACGCCCTCGAACACGACCAGAACGAGGGGAACCCGAACGCCACGACCATGTACGGGGGTCGCTCCTCGAACGGGTACGACCCGAACGAGCGACTCCCCGCTTGTGAGCGGTGGGCGACCAAGGGCGACAAGTTCGCCAGTCTGTGGGCGCGGAACGCGGGGGTAGATTCCCACCGCGCGCCACGTCGTAGTCGGGCGGAATGTAACAAGGCCAACGAACGAACCAAGGACCGCCAGCGGTTCGTTCAAGCCGTCGCCAACGCCCTACGGTTAGGGGAGGACGCGACGGAGCGGGCCAAGGAACTGGCGACCCTCCCCACGCCAAAGACCCTGAATTTCATCGGGGGACTGGATACGTGGCTTCTCGCGGTCACCCTCCACGCCGCCAACGAACAGCGGACGGTCATGCGGGTGGACCGCGACGCCCTCAAGGAGATTCGAGCGGACTGGGGCGTCACTACGGACCAACTGGCGACCGCCACCGAAAAGGTGGCGAATATCGTGAGGAAAGGGGCATGACTTACGTCGAACAGTATGGGGTCCGAATCCCTGACGACGACGTGGCGAAGCGCATGGCCCGTTTGGAGAAACCCCACCGCGACGAAACCGTGTTGAAGTATCTCCACTTCGAGTTAGGCATGTCGTCTGGCGACATCGGGCGACTGTTCGGGGTGAGACGCCAGACCATTCAGAAAGTGGTCCGCGGATTCGACTGGGAATTTCACCGACGGCGCGGGGATAGTCGCGTGGTCGGGGAGGAACAGCGGACGCTTGGCGAGTTCGAGCGGACCACGCTTGAGGACCTGATTTAGCCGACCCTTCTTTTTCAACGTATCAAAAACGGCGTAGCAGTCGCTCAGTCGTTTGAAATCGTACAAAAAGCGAAAAGCGGGAAAGGTCGTAGCGGGCCACCACCCAGTGACCATACCGTGACTGCGAATGTCCCGACTGAGGACGGACGACAACTGAGGCAGGTCACGGGCGTCCTTTTCGCCTCTCCGCCTCACTCATATGTATGCCCTGCGGATAGAGACGGCCTGAGACGGCGGTTTTCAGATATTGGCCCGCTGGCGGTCGCTCGAACGCTCAAACACGGGCGGACCCCCGCGTGGGGACGAAAACGGATTCGGGCGGTACAAGCGTTCTCTGTCCGCAGGGCATAGTATTAGGTAGGCCCGTGAGGGGGAAGGGCGTGGAGTAGTCAAGGCGGTGGCGGGCGGTCACACCGTCGTGGAGCCTGCGCGGGGATGTTGCTGGCTTTCGTATTATGCAATAATTGAAACATCGTCGTGAACTTGATAGAGTTGGCGAGAGGCCGTTTTTATATGGTAAACATCGCTAACATTCTCGCAACAAGTGGATTAGGGCTTGATATTGTCGGAGCCGCCGTCATCGCTCTCCCCGACATCCCAAGACTGAGACTTGTTCTTGGGTCGGCAGTTATTCGGAATGGACTTGAAAAAATGGAGAGTACGGGGATTCAAGAAGGCGAAATCGGATATTCGCCGCTCAGGGAATTACTTGAGACGAAATACGACGTAGAGTTTCCATCCGATGTATGGGCCTTCAGAGTAGGTCAGTCCACTGCGTCAAGATATGGGTATGAATCTGTATTTTTGTTCACCGACCCTGAAGATGAGTCAGAGCAGGTGGCATTAGGTAAAGACTTGGGGGTTGATGTTGATTACCGCGTGGTCAGAAAACAGATTCGACCACTTCTCGACCGACAGCAGGCTATTGTCCGCGCAAGTGGTTTCCTTTTACTGAGTCTTGGGTTTCTTCTACAAATCGTGGCGCGATATATTTAGGTGGGTAAATTAGTCCACGCCGAGCGCGGCCAATTGGGTCCTCACTGAGAAAACAGAAAATGAGGCTCAAACACGGGTGTGGGGGTCGCCACATATGCGCCAGAGTGATTTTCAACACGTGGCGGGCGCTCACCCACCCCTTACACTACGCGAGAAGGGACCCGTTTCGTGTGTAATGTTGACGGGGAGGGGTGGATTCGGTCGCCGTCTGGCGGTTTCGAGGCGTTCGAGAGAAGCCATTCCTCACCAACCTATCAGACTGTTAGAGTGGTCTGGCGGGTTAGACCCCCGATAGCCCCTGAACTGTATACACAGGCGACTACACAAAACGCCTACTTCCCCCAGAAGGGGTCCCGCGACCGGCGCTTCTCCAGGTACATGTTCAGCGCCTCCCGCTCGTCCATCGGGATGTCCTCCAGCAGTTCCTGCTCCAGGATCTTTGCGTGTTTCTCCGGCAGGTACGTCCAGAGTTCGTCGCCCTCGTCGACCTGGCGGCCGACCGTCGGGCCGTCGATGGCGACGCTCATCCGCTCGCCCGCGCGGGCCTCGTCGACGTCCTCGCCCTGGTCCTGGATGCCCTGGACCTCGCCGACGCGCTCGGGGTCGTCGCCGTCGAACTTCGCCACGCCGACGTTGCGCTCCAGGGTGCCGGACATGACCTCGACGCCGATCACCGCGGGATCGGACTGGCGGAAGACGTGGTCCTCCAGGATGCGGAACCGGCACGGCCGGGTGATGTTCTCGAGCACCTGCTCCTGCTGGGCCTGCTCCAGTTCCTCGACGAACTCCTCGTATTCCTCGACCAGGCGGTAGATGACCTCGCTCTCGAAGATGCGGACGTCCGCCAGGTCTGCCTCGTCGGCGGCGTCGTCGAGCACGTCCACGTTGAACCCCAGGACGACCCGGTGTTCGGGCTGATCGGCGGTGTCTGCGACCGTCACGTCACGGGGAGCGACGTCGCCGACCTCCGCGCGGACGATGGGGACCTCCGCCTCTTCGAGGGCGTCGGCCATCGCTTCGAGGCTGCCGAGCGTGTCGGCCTTGACGACGACGCCGTCCTCCTCGGTGCTGACGGCGACCTCGGCGAGTTCGGCCCGGACCTCAGCGACGACGTCCTCCACGGGGCGGTCGCCGACGACCCGGACGGGCGCCCCGGCCATCGCGTCCGCCAGTTCCGGGGCGGCGATCTTGATCCCGGACGCGGCCGTCACGTCGGGGACCTGCTCGAACCGGCTCTCGGCGCGAATCTCGGCGAGCGACCGGGGTTTCAGCAGTGCACGGACGTCGGTGACGATCGGTTCCTCGGTGCCGCCGACGACGATCCGGTCGTCCTCGCTGATCGTCCCGTCGTACAGGACGACGTCGACGGTGGTGCCGAACCCCTTCTCTTCCTTGACTTCGAGGACGGTGCCGGCCCCCGGTCCGGAGACGTCGATCTCCATCTCTTCCCGGAGGTACCGCTGTGACAGGCCCATCAGGACGGTCAGCAGGTCGGGGATGCCCTCGCCCGTCTTCGCGCTGACGGGGACGACGCCGACGTTGGCCTGGAAGTCCTGCACGCGCCAGTACATGTCCGCCGAGAACCCGGCGTCGCTGAGGTCGCCGATGATCTCGTACAGCGAGTCGTCCAGTCGCGAGGTCGCGTTGTCGCTCTGGGCCTCGTAGGTTTCCTGGATCGGCGTGTCCTCGTTGGGGTTCCACCCGGGGACGGCGTCGATCTTGTTCGCGGCGACGACGAACGGCGTCTCCGAGCGCCGGAGGATGTCCAGGGCCTCCTCGGTCTGGGGCTGGAAGCCGTCGTTGACGTCCACGACGAGGATGGCGATGTCCGCGAGCGCCCCGCCGCGCGCCCGCAGGGTCGAGAACGAGTGGTGGCCGGGCGTGTCGATGAACAGCAGGCCGGGCAGGTCGAAGTCGTCGGGATCGACGAGCCGGCCCGCGACCGTCGAGACGACGTCCAGGGGGACCGCCGTGGCGCCGATGTGCTGGGTGATCGCGCCGGACTCGGCCTCGGCCACGGTCGAGCCGCGGACCTTGTCCAGGAGGGTGGTCTTGCCGTGGTCGACGTGACCCAGGACGGCGACGATGGGCGTGCGAAGCGTCTCGGAGGCCGGGATTTCGGGGTCTTGATCGGGTTCCGACATAGATGTGCCCTCCGGGAAAAGGTTCTTACTTCGATGGAGTCGCGCGCGCGGTTTAAGCGCACGGGTTCGGCCCGGGGCGGCCAGCACGGCCCGGCACGCCGACGTCACCAGCCGACGGTTTCGGGCACCCCACCCGATTCCGTCGGTCCCACGATGGTTAGCCCCGTGACAGGAAAATTTTTTAACAGATGGCCGTGAGGGACGTCCAGAGTCATGAACGACGATCGACATGACGACCCGGTCGAACTGCTCAGGCGGGAACTGCTCCGGAGCGGGGCGGTTCTCGGCGGGACGGCCGGATTGAGCTTCGGTGGGGCCGCGTCCGCGTGGTCCCGGGGGAGCGGCGGCGCGAACGCGCTCGCGCCGTCGTCGGACTCGACGTACGTCATCGAGCAAGGTGGGACCAGGATTCCACTGGCCACGGTCGGTGACTCGGGGACCCCGATCGAGGAGATCTACGACGCGAGCGACGACGCGACGCCGACGGGGTACGAGGAGGAGGGCGTCAGCAAACTGTTCCTCGTCGAGCGCACCGACGAACCGGGTCTCGGGGTCGTCCACGACCGCGGGAACGACCGCCTCCCGTCCGGGGGCGTCGTCGACGACTTCGAGGACGGCGACCTCGACGAGTACAGCCAGCACCGTGGTGGCAGCGCGGCAGTTACCTCGACCAGGCCTTTCGAGGGGTCGCACTCGCTGGAACTGACGACCCCCGGTGGCGGCGGCGCGTCGAAGGTCCTCTCGACGTCCGGCCTGGAGCGGTACCCCGAGGCCGGCGACGTCTACCGCACGCGGTGGTACCGCAGTAGCTCGGACTCTCGTGGCCGGAACCGGCTGTACTTCGGCGTCCAGGACGCCGCCAACTACTACGAGGTGTACGTCAACTACCCGCACAACGACTTCGAACTCCGGAAGTTCGTGGACGGGAACCGGACGACCCTCGCGTCCGCGAACGAGACCCCCCGGAAGGACACCTGGGTCGACTGGACCATCGACTGGGGGACCGACGGGACGATCACGGCCACGTACGACGACGGGCAGAATTCGGGGTCGCTGACCGCGACGGACGACCAGTGGACCGAGGGCGGCGTCGGGTTCTACCAGCAGGTCGCGTCGGGTGGCGTGAAGGCGTGGTTCGACGACGCACGGATTGTCTCGGGGTCTTCAACGGTGGTACTCGACGGCTTCGAGGACGGCGACGTGAGCGAGTACGCCGAGGACGCCGACAATACGGGACCGGCGTCGTTCCGGGCGGTCCCGGCGTCAGACGTCGGACTGGCCGCCCCGGAGGGGTCGACGGTCGGCCAGTTACAGGTCGACGGGACGCTGGACGGGTGGTGGACGGACCTGGGCGACCGGGGTCGGACGATCCAGGCCGGCGACCGGTTCGGCTTCCACGCGTACAACGGCAAACAACACGGGACGGTCTCGCTGACGTACTGGCGCAACGTGGGCGAGGCCGCGACCACCGGGCTGACGTTGCGCCTCGAGTACAAGTCCCAGCAACTGATCTGGCGGGACCGCGCCGACGGATCGACGTATGCCAGCGCGGACCAGTCGCTGGCCGCCGACACCTGGTACTGGGTGGAAGTCGAGATCTCCGACGACGGGGCCACGCACACGGCCAAACTCTACGACGAGCGAGGCGGGACGCTGCTGAACTCGCTCTCGGCGGAGTTCCCCGGCGGACAGGCGGACGGGATCGAGTGGCGCTACGGCTGGTGGAACCTCGACGGGACCGCGTACGTCGACGGCCTCGAACTGCTGGAGACGGACCGGACGGACACCGGCGGGGCCCCTGGGTCGTCGAGGACGAACTGACGTCGTACCTCCCCGACGAGGGACTGGCGCACTGGCAGTGGGGTGCCAGCGAGGCCGCCGGCGGCGTGCTCAGTGGTGCGCTCCCGGGTGAGGACGGCCTGACGATCCGCCCCTCGTTCGGGGACAGCTCCGGGATCGACGACTGGCAGGTGCTCTCGACCGGGACCGGCTCCACGTCGGGGTTCTCGACGGACTTCGAGGGCGGTCTCGCGGACGCCTGGCAGGACGCGGCCGACTTCGGGACCGACGACGGCGACCTGGTCGCCAGCGGTGGCGGCAAGATGTGGCGCGAGCAGTCCTCGGCCACCGGCGTCTTCGAGGTGCAGGACGTCCAGAACACTGCCAGCTACACCGGGATCCGGAGCGCGTTCGTCGCCCAGGAGACGAAGTACGATGGCGCCGAGGGGTACGGCCTCCGGTGGATCCAGCACAGGAACGACAGCAACGACGAGGACTACTGGAGCGGGGACATCCGGCTGGAGCGACTGGATTCGCCCGCCGACAAGGGCCCGACGACGCTGGCGAAATTGACCGCGGACCACGACGGGCGGGTCAACACGGTCCGCGTCGAGCGCACGAAGACCGACGAGAGCGACGACGGCGACGAGGAGTACACCTTCGAGTGGACGCTGACGTACGCGGACGGGACCACGAAGAGCGGGACGTACGTCGAGGGGTTCGACGAGACGTCCTACACCGAGTCGGACTACTGGGTGCAACGGCACGATTCCGGCGGCGCAAGCCAGCGTGTCGGCGGCATCAGCGTCGAGGGCAGGGACGGGGTCGGGTGGACGTCGCTGTCGACCGAGGACCCGGTGACGATCCGGACGGAGGTCAGCAGGGACCTCCAGACGTACGTCGGGTACAAGCGCGACAAGATCGAACGGATCAGGAACATCACGACGGCGATGTTCGCCGACTACGACACGCCGAAGGATCCGGCGTCCGTCGACTCCGCGGCCGAGCGGTACCTCGACAACCTCGAACCGCGGCTGGACGAGATGGGCCCCGACGAGGCCAGACTGCACATGGAGGTCCTCCAGCGGCTGAACGCGGGCGAGCGCGTCAGCTTGGCGGCGTTGAACGCAGTGAACGCGGAACTTGGGCTGAACGACCAGACCGTCGTCGAGCAGTTCGCGGACGCGGCGGTCGACGCCCTCTCGTCGTTCATGATGGGCAAACTGTTCGAGCGGGTCGCCAGGGTCGGCCGCGCCGGCTCCTCCAGCGCGACCCGAAAGCTCATCCAGTCGTCGACCTTCGAGGACTTCGTCACGGGGCTGAACCGCCAGGTCGACAGCGTCTTCTTCGGGTCGACGTTCGGCGACGAGTTCTACGAGCGAATCGTCCGCACCGTCAAGCGCGACCAGCTCGCGTTCTACCACCTCTGGGAGGACGACGACCTGGGCGGGAGCATCACGAACCTCTACCAGACCTCGATCAAGCACGGCGGATCGCTCCCGTCGTTCGACGAAGGCGGGAACCTCGCCGGGGCGAGCTTCTTCACGCAGGTCGAGAAGATGCTCGACGAGGCCAAGCGGTACGTCGAGCGGACGACCTACGAGTCGGCGGTGTTCCGTGACGACGGCATCCCCAACCAGATGCCCGTCGAGTTCGGCCCGGTGAGCAGGGAACTGCCGAACATCCCGGACGCGGTGCCGGTCCCGTACGCCGACGAGGCCGAGGACGCCGCGAACACGGTGCTGGGCTGGATCGAGGAGACCGCCGAGAGCGCGGGCGAGATCAAGGAACTCCCGTCGGTGAACATCGAGCAACTGGAGGACCCCGAGATCGACCTCCCGGACGAGATCCCGCTGCCGGACGCCTGGTCGTTCCCCGAAGAGGTCGGGATCGACCGGATCGAGATCGACGCCGGCCGGGCCATCAACCAGGTCGACGAACTCATCCCGCTGGGGTACTCCGGGGTCGGTGCCGAGCTCGCCGAGGAGGTGACGATCCTCGTCGACAAGGTCAGGGAGGGCGAACTCGACCGCCAGCCCGCCGAGATCCGCTCGAAACTCGTCTCGCTGTACGTCGACTTCTACGAGCAACTCGTCGCGGGGATGGAGGTGATGTTCACCGGTTACGACGTGATGCGGAAGATCGGCGACATCGCCGAGCGGATCGCCCTGGGCGTCGCGGGCGTGACCGTCCTCGTGGTCTCGATGCTGTCGCTGATCGGGTTCGGCGCCGGCCTCGTGCTGGTGCCGGTCCTGGCCATCTACGTAGAGATCATCGGCCTGTTGAACGTGGTGGTCGCGGCCGTCGAGGGGATCACCGGCTACGCCTTCCTCGCCACCGCGATGACCGGGCACAGCGCCTCCGTCACGAAGCTGTTGAACGCGGACCTGAAGCGCCTGGAGGAGGTGCTGTAGATGGCGCTGGAAACCGTCGAGGCGATGCGGGACGCCCTCGCCGACGACCGCAACGAGGAAGTCGTCGAGCTGGTCGACCGACTCAACGCCGCCTTCGGCGACCTCCGGGCCCGCGAGGAGGGCTACATCGGCAAGGCGCGGGCGGTCCGCTCCTCCGGCGAGGCCGACGAGGCGGCCCGGCAGGCGGCGCTGGCCCTGCACCAGCAGGTCGGCCAGGCGACCGCCGCCCGCGGCCGGGTGCACGGCGCGGTCGGCGGGTACGTGAGCGGCGAGCTGTCCGGCGAGGAGGCGGCGTCGCAGGTCGGCGACCAGGTCGGGACGTTCGAGGACCTGAACGCCGCCGCCGCCGAACTCGACGAGACGGCACCCACCGACGCCCTGCCGCCGACGCTCGTGGTGACCGGCCCGCGAACCACCGCCATCCCGAAAGGACGGTCGCTCGACGGGGACGTCGTCGTCGGGAACGTCGGCGGTAGCGCCGCCGGGGACGTCGCGGTCTCGGTCGAGTCCTCGCCGACGGTGGACCTCTCGCTGTCACGGACGACCATCGACGTCCCCGCCGACGGCGAGGAGACGGTGACCCTCTCGGGGGTGCCACGCGAGGACGCCGAGGTCACGGTCGAGGCGACCACGGGCGACCAGGTCGCTCGGACGGAGTTCGTCGTCAACGTCCGTGACAAACGCGAGATCGTCGGCGAAATCGTCACGGACGTCTTCGAACTGCTCAAGCGGCTCCGGGCGGCGCTCGACCGGGGCGGTGACGGCAACGGCGGCGGCAAGGGGAACTCCAGCGGCAAGGGCGCTTCCTCGAAGAGCTTCGAGGCGAAGCTCGAGGCGGTCACGAAGTCCGTGGCGACCGCGTTCGACGGCATCGAGGACGGCGACCCGCCGGGTGCGGCCGACGGGAAACTCCGGGCGGCCGCGAACCAGGCGCAGGCCTTCGTGAACGAGGTCGAGGCCCAGCGCGACAAACGCCTCCCCGAGGGTGCGGCGGCGGAACTCGCCGCCGACGGACGGTCGCTGGTCGCTACCATCGAGGAGGCCCGCGAGGCCGAACGGTAGGGCCGGCCGACGTATCTTGCACGGTCCGGACGGGGAACACTACGGGACCCCCGTCCCGTGGCGTTTATGTGGGCCGACGCAGAACACGGAATCATGCCGGACATACTGGCGGAAAACCTCTCGGGGAAGGCCGTCATGGGCGACGACGGCACCGAACTCGGGATGCTATACAACATTACGATGGATCTGGACACCGGGCGGCTCCGTGATCTGCTGGTCGAACCGAACGCGGAGACGCCCGTGGGAACGATCAACTTCGGGACCGACGAGGAGGGCCGTTTCGAGGTGCCCGTCGGTCGGGTGCAGGCAGTCAAGGATTACATCGTCATTCAGCGATAGTCGGAGCCGCCCAAATGTACGTTCTCGACGCTTCCGCGTTCATCCACGAGTACCACACCACAGAGCAGATGGCGACGGTCCCGATGGTCCGGGAGGAACTCGAAGACGAGAGTGCCTACCGCTACGACGCCATGGAGGGTGCGGGGATGCACATCCACATCCCCAGCGACGAGACCGTCGAGACCGTCCAGCGCGCCGCCAAGGAACTGGGCGACCACGACGAACTCTCCGAGACCGACGTTCGACTGCTCGCGGCCGCCTTCGAACTGGACGGCACGCTCGTGACCGACGACTACGCGATGCAGAACGTCGCGGATCGACTGGACGTTCGCATCGACATGATCGCCCGCGACGGCATCACCGAACAGCGCGAGTGGCTGTTCCAGTGCCAGGGCTGTGGCCGCGAGTTCGAGGAGAACAAGGACCGCTGTCCGATCTGCGGTAGTTCGCTGTCCCGGAAGAACCCCTCGAACGCCTAGGCGCCCCCGGTCAACTGCACGTACAGCAGCCAGAACTGGATCGCGTTGAACGTCCCGTGGACGAACGCCGGGACCAGGAGGTTCTTCGTCCGGAGGTACACCGTCCCCAGCACCAGCGACAGGCAGAAGACCGCGAGGACGTTGGAGGGGTTCCACCCGTAGGCCGGGAAGTGGACGGCGCCGAAGATGACGCTGGCCAGGACCACGGCCCCGACGTCGCTGAAGTGGTCGTACAGCCGCTTCTGGATGACGTTGCGGAACAGCAACTCCTCGCCGGGGCCGACGAAGACGTACGAGGCCGGGATCATCACGAGCAGGATGTCGGGGTTGCCCTGCGCCTGGTCGACGATGGCGTGCTCGCCGGACTGGACGCCCAGCACCGAGAACGCCAGCGTGACGGCAATCAGGACGGCGAACAACGCGATCACGCCCCCGACTGCGTACCCCAGGTCCCGGAGCGACGGGACGGTGACGTCGACGTAGTCCAGGCCCACGCCGATGGTCCGGAGGGCGACGAACGCCGTCGTGCCCATCCCGATGCCCAGCGCCAGCGTCGAGAGCGCGTTGGCGAGCAGGCGGGTCGACTCCACGCCCACGATCTGCAGGACGATCAGCATGAGCAACGTCACGACGTAGATCGACAGCAGGCCACCGATGCCGACGACGGTGTAGATGACCGTCGCCTTCCCCATCGTGAGGAGTTGGTCGTCGGGAACGTCCCGGTACGCGAGGTACGCGGCGACGAGGCCGATGGCGCCGCCGGCCGCGGCGACGTTCGGGCCGCTGGAGAGCGCTGCCTCGCTGACTGGCCTTTGGTAGCCGCCGTAGAAGGCGTAGCCAACCAGCGCGGCGGAGGCCGCCCCCGCGACCGCCGCGGCGAGTCTGTGACCGATGCGGTCGTACCGAAGCCCGAGGAAGGCCGCCAGCGCCACGACTGCGAGCACGCTCGTGACGACCCCGAACCCGTCGTCGACGCCGGTGATCGCGGGCCACGCGCGGGTCGCGCCCACGAGCGCGACGGCGGCGCCGACGACGCCCGCTCCCGCGGCCGGCCGTCGTCGCACGCTCTCGGGCATCCTCGTCTCGACCATGTCCGGTCGTTCCCTCAGCGTCCCTAAAGCTTCTGCGTTCCCGGTCGACGGTCGGATTTCGGGGGCGTCGTGGGGTTGGCCTGTTCTGGTGGATTCTTCGCTCCTCCGTCAGCCCTCTGGCGCGCGCGAGCACCGCGCGCGAGGTTCCCGCCGAGCGGGAGCTCGGGAGAGCTCGCTCTGACGGTGGACGAGCAACGCAGGTGGCGCGAACGGACGTGAGCGCCCCGAGTAGCGCAATCGGTTGGGGAGGCCGTGGCCATCCCTAGGTTTTGCATGCCGCTAGCGTCGATCCTGTCCGATCCAGCAAGACTAGCGGCATGCAACGCCCAGGGGTCAACCTCACGCCTCCCCAGCCGTGGGGTTCGGCCCGGCGACCGACCGCCGAGGTCGCCGGGCCTCACCTGGACCCTCGCGCGCGTTACTCGGCCAGTTCGTCACCGGGCCGCTCGGGCAGGTCGCCGGTCCGCAGGGACTCGCGGGTCGCCTCCTTCCCCCACTCGACCGCCGGTTGATCGAAGGCGTCGACGCCGAACAGTTCGCCCACCAGGATGCAGGCGGCCTCCATGCCGTAGAGCAGTTCGCCCAATCCGCGGGCGTCCACGCGGTCGAGTTCGATCCGGACGGACGGCCGCCCCGCAGCGGCGAGACTGGCCGCCGTGGCGTCGAGTTCGGTATCCAGCAGTTCACCGAGGCTCGTCCCCGAGAGGTACGAGAGCGCCTCGGCGTCCGGGTCGGGGATGGCGCGGTCCTCGCGCTCGCCGGGCGCGACGAACGTCACGAGTTTGTCACGCGGGCCCGCGCGGTACAGTTGTAACTGGGAGTGCTGGTCGGTCGCGCCGAGCGCGCGGGCGGGCGTCTGGCCGATGTCGTCCTTGCCGAGGCTCTCGGCCCACAGTTGCGCGAACCACTCCGCGAACGTCTCCAGCGATTCGGCGTACGGCATCATCGCGTTCACGGCCGCGCCACGTTCGGCCAGGGCGTAACTGACCGCGCCGTATGCGTACGCCGGACAGTCGAACAGTGACCCGGCCAGCGACTCCGCGCCGGCCGCACCGCCGGCCAGCAGGCCCTCGATGTCGACGCCGCAGATGGCGGGCGCGGCGAGGCCGACCGGCGACAGCGCAGAGAACCGGCCGGGGACGCCCTCGGGGACCGGGAGCGTCGGCAGGTCGTGGCGCTCGGCCAGGTCCGCGAGCGGCCCGTCGTCGCCGGTGAGCACCAGCGTCCGCTCGGTCCAGTCGACGCCGGCGCGCTCGAAGGCCTCCCGGCAGACCAGGAAGTTCGCCAGCGTCTCGGCGGTCGTCCCCGAGCGCGAGACGGCGACCAGCGCCGTCTCCGACAGGGGAAGGTCGTCGAGGCGGTCGGCCACCCACGCGGGGTCGACGTTGTCGAGGTAGTAGGCGTCTGCGCCGGTCGGCAGCGCGGCCGTGATGGTCGCGGCCCCCAGAGCGCTCCCGCCGATGCCTGCGGTGAGGACGGCCGAGGCGTCCGCAAGCGGGTCGACTGCTCGCCTGATGGCGTCCGGGTCGGTCCGCTCCGGCAGGTTCAGGGCGGCGTAGCCGTGTTCCTCGTCCGCCCGGCCGGCCTCGATGCGCCTGTGGGCCTGCGCTACCCGGGCGTCCAGTCGCTCCAGCGACTCCCGGGCGACCCCCGGGCTGGCGACCCCCGCGAGCGCGTTGCCGATGTCGACGCGCATAGTTGGATCACCGGCGGCCCGACCCTAAACGGTTCCTATGCCGAATCAGTGCGAGCGAGGAGCGACCGCGGAGGCAGTGCCAGCGGCACCACGCTGGCAGGTGGCGGCCCGGTACCGCGCCGCTTTTGCCGGCCCCAGTCGAAGCGCCGGCCATGAGCGACGAGGCCTACGGCGGGGCAGTGGGCGCGTTCCCGTACGCCTTCCGGACGAGCGACTCCAGGTTGTTCCGCCTGTACGTCGTGCTCGCCGCCGTGCTGACGGCGCTGTCCATCGTCTTCTTCCTGTTCGCGCTGGCGTTCTGGGTGGCCCAGACGCTCGGGCAGTCCCCGGTCGCCGCGCTCTCGCGAGCGTTCCTGATTTTGATCTGGCTAGCCGTCGTCGCCCCCGTCATCGCGCCCGTCCTGCTGGTAGCGCGTCGACACCGCCGCGGCCGGCCGGTCGACCACCGGTACGACGTGGCGCTTGCGGCCACCGGATTCCTGTACGTCCTCGCGGTCTACGTCGGCCTGCTGATCGGCGCACCCGCGGACGCACGGGGCACGCCGACCGGGGCCGTCGCCCCCGTCGTCGAGACGCTGTACGCGATGCCGCGGTGGGCCGGCGCCGTCCCGCCGCTGGCGGTCGTCGCCGCGATGTACCTCGCCCACTGGACGCTGGGTCGGGCCCCGGCCGACGCCGACGTGGACGGTCGATCCGGAGACGACGACCGGCCGGGTGACGCGCCCGAGTGAGCAAGCACAAGGCCGTCGCCGTCCGATTGGCGACCATGGAACGGAAACGCGGTACCTTCGTCGTCACCCACGCCGACGACGCCACGGCGGTTCTCCGGGACGCGGAGGACGGCCAGGTCCACACCATGCAGGAGAACCCGGACGTGACGGCGGGTGACGTCATCGAGGCGACCGTCGAACCGGCCCCCCCGACGGGGACGGCCTGGGAAGTGATCGAGGTAGACGAGCGCCGGACGGTCAGCGTCGAGCGGAGCGGGGAACCGCCGACGCGCCACGAGCGCGACGTCGCGGCCGACCAGGCGGTCGGGGAACTCACCCGTGTCGAGCGCGCCGGAACGGGCGAGTTACACGTCCTCACGGTCCCGGAGGATCACGTCGAAGCGGCCGTCTCCGACGTCCTCGACGACGAGGAGGGCCTGCTCGCGCGGGCCGCTCGCCTGGGCATCGGTCGCGTCGAGGTCCGGGCCGTCGAGGTGGACCCGACGGATGGGCAGGGCGCCGACGGTGACGGCGAAGCGGCCGAGAAATACGGCGTCGTCAGCGTGCGGTACCTGCCATAACCCCTTGTTCTCGCTGTTTGACGAATACTGGACGTTTCGTCGCTCGACGTGGTTGTTGACGGACGCAAGAAACCAATGGGTCCCTCGGGGTCGTCCGTACATTCATACGTCAACGGGAAGTACCATCAGGTATGCCACCGGATCAGGTCGATGCCTCGTCCGAGGACACCGAACTTGCGACGACAATCGGGCTGTACGCCCTCGGGGAGTTGTCGCTCGGTGAGGCGGCAAGCCGGGCCGACGTCTCCCGGATCGGGATGCGGGAGATCCTCGACGACGCTGGCATCGCGCTCCGGTTCGGCCCACAAACGAAAGAGGAGGCCAGTGACGATGTCGACGTCGCCCGACGAGCAAACGAGTAGGGCCCCGTCACCCGTCGTTCTCGACGCGACCGTTCTCGTCAACTACGCCAGGACGGATTCGGTCTTGGCTCTCCAGGGTCGTCGCGATTCCAGTGACGGTACGAGCAGTCGAACAGGAACTGAGGAGGGGTCGAGAGGACGGATACGAGTTCCTCGAACCGGCGCTCGATCGACTGGAGGCCGTTGACGATTTTCCCCGTGGGCCGACCGACTGGATTGGCGTCGTTCCCATCGACGGGTCGCCGCGGAACGACGTCCCCGAAGTGATCGAGAAACTGGATCGCGGAGAAGCCCACGCCCTGTACCGGGCCTGGCCCGACCGGACGCTGGCGAGCGATGACCTCGACGCGAGACAACTTGCGAAGAGCCGGGACGTTCCTGTAACCGGTTCTATCGGTATTCTCGCCGCCGGAGTCGAGAGCGGAGAGCTCTCGGTCGAAACCGCCGACGATTGGCTCGACGTCTGGCGTGATACCGGCTATTATTCCCCGGTGGACAGCGTTGCTGAACTCGTCGACAGTCCGGATTGAACCGAAACCGAGTTAGCGATCTTCGGGGCCCGACCGCTAGCGTCAGGACTCGGTCGGGCCGCCCTCGCTCTGGACCTTCCAGCCGCCCTGGATGCCGCAGGCCTCCCGGACCTCGTAGTCGATGTCGGTGTCCTCGCCGACGCGGCGGCCGTCCTCGACGGCCTCGACGCGCAGGGGGACGTCGAGGGTGTTCCCGCAGCACCCGACGCCCACGAACTCCTCCCAGGCGTCCCCGACCGCGACCGTGCCGAGGGTCTTGCGGAGCCAGGCCCTGAACGACCGCGTCTCGATCTGGTGGCGGCCCCACCCGCTGAGGTCCGAGGGGTAGGAGACGACGACGCGGTCGGCCTCGCCGGTCGCGGCCTGGTCGACGGATTCGGGGTCGCTCATGGGCGCGCTTGGGCGCCGGGCTACAAAGCCGTGACGGGGCTCGCTGACCGCTCAGGCCTCTGTCGACGGCGGTGCCGGCCGCGGCGACGAGATAAGAAGGCTTATTCACGCCCCTTTCGGAACCAACTCCCATGATCGAGGACGTCGCCCGGAGGTGGATCTATGGGCGGGGATGACGTCGAACCGTTCGAGTTACCGTTCGGGCTGGGCGAGGTCGACTACACGAAGTACACGAATCGCCAACTCGCAGCCGTGCCGCTCGGGGTCCTGGCCGTCGCGCTGGCCATCCTCCTCGTTTGGTCTACGATGATGGCACCGGTCGGGTGGCCCGCACAACCGGGCATCGACTTCGTCGGCGGGACCGAACTGCAGATCCAGACGAGCGATAGCCAGGAGGAGATCGAGGCGGCGTTTTCCCAGGAACCCGAGTCCGTGCGGGGCATCGCCGCCCAGGAGGACACCTACATCGTGACGTTCAAGGAAGGTGATACGTCGACGCTCAAGGACGACGCGGAAGCGGCCGGCTACAGCGTCGAACAGGTCCGTGAGGTCTCCGCGACCTTCGGCGGGAGTTCCCAGAGCCAGGCGCTCATCGGCGTCGGCATCGCCTTCCTGGGGATGAGCATCGTCGTCTTCCTGCTGTTCCGGTCGTTCGTGCCCTCCATCGCGGTGGTGGCGAGCGCGTTCTCGGACATCGTCATCCCCATCGCGCTGATGAACCTGCTGAGCATCGAGATGAGCCTGGGGACCGTCGCGGCGCTGTTGATGATCATCGGTTACAGCGTCGACTCGGACCTCCTGCTCAACAGTAACATCCTCCGGCGGCGCGGTGGCTTCTACCAGAGCGCCTACCGGGCGATGAACACGGGGATCACGATGACGCTGACGTCGCTGTCGGCGATGACGGTGATGACGGTGGTCGCCTGGTTCTTCCAGATTCCGCTGTTGCCGAACATCGGCGCCGTCCTGGTGTTCGGGCTGGCGGCCGACCTGATGAACACCTACCTGATGAACATGAGTCTGCTTCGCTGGTACAAGTTCGAGGGGGTCAAACGATGAGCGACGGCTACTACGCGAAGGCGAAGGCCAACTGGCGGGTGCTGTTGCTGACGGTATTCATCCTGATGAGTACCATCTCGCTGTTCGTGCCCGCGGCGGTCGTCTCGGGCGGCGGCGTCACCAACCTGGAGTACGGCCTGGACCTCGACGGCGGGACCCGCGTCCGCGCGCCGTTCGTCGGCATGACGGCCGAAGGCGTCGACGTCGGGAACGCCAACCCGAGCAACCTCGAGACCCAGATCGCCGAGGACCTCGGCCTGAGCCCGGCGGACGTCCAGGTCCGGCCCAGCGGACAGACGGTCGAGGTCTTCTCGGAGAACGTCTCCGAGTCCGAGTTCGGCGCCGCCCTGGAGTCGGCCGGCCTTGAGTACGACTCCATACGGAGCGGGGTGACCGAGCAGACGCGGACCGTCGCGCGCAACACGGTCGAGGACAAGATCAGCGAGTCCCCGCAGATCCCCGGCGGGAAGGTCCAGATGGTGACCACGCCCGGTGGCGAACACTTCCTGCTCATCGAGGCGCCCGGCGTCACCAGGGACCAGGTGCTCGACCTCATTCGCGAACGCGGCGTCGTCGAGATCGTCGCCATCTACCCGACCGGTTCCGGGAGCAACGGGACGGTCGCCAACGACACCGGCCGCGAGCGCGAGTTCAACGTCCCCGAGGGTTACGCAACCGAGACGATGTTCACCCAGGCCGAACTCGCGTCGGTCAGTAGCGCCCGCGAGGGACAGGGCACCCAGGACCCGCACGTCCCCGTGTCGCTGCGGGACGGTGCGGCCCAGGACTTCGAGTCCCGCATGATCGAACTCGGGTTCACCAACGAGGGCGTCGGCCGGTGCGATTGGCGGGCCGACCAGTCCGATCCGGGCTACTGCCTGCTGACCGTCGTCGACGGCGAGGTCGTCTACGCGGCTAACATGGGCCAGGGACTGGCCGACGACATGAACGCCCGGGAGTACAGCAAGACGGGCGACTTCCGCCTGGAGACGACCAACATCTCGGAGGCCCGCGCGCTCCGCGTCAACCTGCAGGCTGGTGCGCTGCCCACCGACCTCGATCTGGACGCGGGCACCTCCTCGTACATCGAACCCAGCATCGCCGAGCGGTTCAAGTTCCTCTCGCTACTGACGGGAGTGCTGGCCGCGCTGACGGTCGCGCTGGTCATCTACGCCCGCTACCGGAACCCGAAGGTGTCGATCCCGCTGTTCCTGACGGCGCTGACGGAGGTCTACATCCTGCTCGGGTTCGCCGCGGCGATCAGTCTGCCGCTGGACCTGGCACACATCGCCGGGTTCATCGCCGCCATCGGAACGGGGGTGGACGACCTGGTGATCATCGCCGACGAGGTGATGTCCCAGGGTGACGTCAAGACCAGGCGCGTCTTCCGCAACCGCTTCCGGAAGGCGTTCTGGGTAATCGGCGCCGCCGCCATCACGACCATCATCGCCATGAGTCCGCTGACGGTGCTGTCGCTGGGTGACCTCTCCGGGTTCGCCATCGTCACCATCGTCGGCGTGCTCGTCGGGGTGCTGATCACCCGGCCCGCCTACGGCGACATCTTGCGGACGCTGTTGACCCGCGAGTGACGGACCGGGTCGCCGAACTCCTGTACTCGACTTCTTCGCCCCGCTTTTCCCAGTTCAGAACTCCCCGAGTCCGCGCTGTCCGCTGTCGGCCAGTAACTGCCGACAGGTCTCCCACGACGACCGCGCGAACGGCGGGACCTCGCCGTGCTCGTCGACGTACGATTCGAGGTAGGCGCGGGTGTTCGGATCGCTGGGGTAGCCGCTCCCGACGTCGCCGTGTTCGGCGGCCAGTTCGGCCACGTGGGCGTCGCGTTCGACCTTCGCCACGACCGACGCCGCGGCGACGACGTCGTGGTTTCCGTCGGCGCCGTGCTCGGCCGTGACCTGGACCGACCGCGAGACGGCGTCGGTCACCCGGCGCGCGAACCGCGCCTCGCTGGTGTCGCAGGCGTCGACGACGACTTCAGGGCGGGCGTCGGCCCCGCCGTCCGCACCGTCGCCGTCTGGGCCGCCGTCTCCGTCGCCGTCCCAGATTCCGTCCAGCGCGGTCGCGTGGGCCTCGACGGCCAGGGAGTTCATGTCCGTCTCGGGGTCGTCGATGCGCGCCGGGGCCACCTCCGCGACGCCGACCGCTACTTCGGGGTGGTCCCGTAGTTCGGCGGCGAGTGCCTCGCGGCGCTCGGGGGCCAGTTCCTTCGAGTCGTCGAGGCCGTCAGGGAGGACCGCCGTGTCGGGAACCCGGACGGCGGCGGCGAACATCGACCCCAGTACCGGGCCACGTCCCGCCTCGTCGACGCCGACGCGCGGTGCCATCGTCGTCCGTTGCGCGCCGCGGCGGCTAATCGCTTTCGCTGGGATCCGAAGAAGTTGCGATTGTCGTCGTGTGGGACGGTGGGGTTCAGTCGTCGGCCGCCGGCGTTTCGATTACCTCGTCGTGTTCCCGATCCGGGTCCTGGGATTCGGGGTCCTCCTCCGGGAGTTCGTCGGTCATCCGCTCCCATTCGGCGTCCCGGTCGTCCGCCCAGTGGTGGCACATGGTCCGTGATGTGGTATGGGTTGACAGGGCATAACGGTTTGGTCGAAGTGTTCGTGGATCGTCGGCTGGATGGGCTGGCCGTCCGTCGATTGGCGGTCACTTGGTCGACACCGCCTCGAAAGCCCCCGCGCGCTCGACTCCCGGGGCTGGCGAGAGCTTCGCTCTCGCTTACGTCGGCCGGGTTCGTCGACCCCACGGCCCCTTTCAGTCCCTCCGGCCCGACCGCGCATCGCCACACGCCTCCCCAACCGACTGCGTTACTCAGTCGCGCTCTCCGAGCGCTCCGTGCGTTACTCGTCCCTCGCGCGGCGATGGCGCGGCACGGGGGCCGCGCCAGCGCGCGCCGGTCCGGTCGGACAGGCCGGGCGAAACCCGCCTGATTCCCACAGGAGCTATTGCACGCTGTCGGCCGGTTTCCCTTATATACTTCCGTGGGTTATATAAGTGAAATCGGTCGTCGCAACCCGTTTGGTCGTGGGCGTAGAGGGGTCGGACATGCCGACGAACGAAGACGACCTCTCGTGGCAGGAGGTTCAGAAGGGCAACGCCCACTTCCGGCGCAAGCAACTCGGCGCGGCCGACGGGGCCGAGCAACTGGGCTGTTCGCTGTACGAACTTCCGCCCGGCGGTGCGTCGTTTCCCTACCACTACCACACCGGCAACGAGGAGGCCCTCTACGTCCTCTCGGGGACCGGAACCCTCCGGCTGGACGGCGAAGAGCACGCCATCGAGGCGGGCGACTTCGCCGCGCTCCCGTCCAGCGCTCCCCGGATTCGCAACGACGGTGACGAACCAGTCCGGTTCCTGATGGTCTCGACGATGAACGATCCCGACGTGATGGTCTACCCCGACTCCGAGAAGGTGGGCTTCGTCGCCGGCGCAGCGCCCGGCGGGGACAAAGACGAGCGCACCGAGGAAGCGTTTTTCCGCTTCGCCGATCAGGTCGACTACTGGGATGGCGAACGGGACGCGTCCTGCGGTGAAGACTGATCGCCGTCGAACGGGGTTACACCAACTGACTCCGCGGACGACTTACCCGTCGTCACCGGTGTAGACGATCCGGCTATCGTCGAGGTAGAGCCTGGCGACGTGGTTGACGTCCCGGTCGTCGACGAACTCGAACTCCCAGTACTCCCCGCGATCGTCCCGTCCGTCCCGCTGTTCGACGAACTCTTTGCGTCTCGCCGGTCGATCCGATTGCGACTGGATCACGTCCCAGGCGGCGTCCTGTAACTCCTCCTGGTGTTCGTCCCGCAAGTTGTGGTACTCGGCGGCGTTGCCGAGGATACCGACGACGACACCGCCGAGGAGGACCCCCGCGGGTCCGTAGCGCGATTCTGCGTAGCGTCCTGACGAACGTCTCTACCCAGCTCATTGATCGACCGTCCCGGGTCCCGGGACGGCCTGGGTTAGTCGTACCTTCGTTGATAAAACCGAGCCCGTACGCCGTCAGTCGGAACCCCGGACGTACTCCTCGGTCACGAACGGTTCCTCCTCGCCCTCGACCGAGAGCACGTCCAGCGCCGTCACCTCGGCGCCGACGCCAAGCAGTCCCGCCAGGCTGGGTTCGGTGCGGCCCTCGTCGCCGCTGACGAGTTCCTTGACGTACAGGCCGCCTTCGGTGTGGAACTCCAGTTCGGCGCGGTCGCTCTCGGCCGGTTCCTCCCCCGGGTCGCCGGGGTCGCGGTCGCTCTCGGCCGGGACGAGGTGGCCGCTGGCCTCGTAGACGTCCCGGGTCCGGGTCTTGCCGGCGCGACGGTGGTCCACCCGGCCGGGCGTGTACTGCTCGATGGTCGCCCCGTCGATTTCCGCCAGCACCGCGTCAAGGTCCCCGGCGGCGACCGGCCCCTCGCACGCCACCTGCGCGCGGTAGGTCTTGCTGGCCGGGTGTTCCTTGACGCGTTCGACCATCCCGTGGGTCGCCAGGCGCAGGGCTTCGACCTCGACCAGGTCGCTCTCGTTGATCGCCCCTTCCAGTTCGTCGAGGTCCGGCGTCCGCGCGCGGGGGTGTTTGACCTCCACGACGAACGGGCGGCCGGTGCCGAGCATGAGCGCGTCGACGTCTTCGCGTCCGGCACCGTGGAAGACGGCTTCGTCGCCGTCCATCGCCTCCTGGACGTGCGGGGCGACCTCGCCCTCGACGCTGGTGGGGTACATGTCGCCCGCCCCGTCGCAGTGCTCGCAGGCCTGCTCGCCCTCGTCGGGGTCGAACTGCTTGCCGGACCCGCCGCACTCCCGGCAGGGCCACTCCGTCTGGGGGACGTCCCGGGCGAGTTTCCTGTAGCGCCCGTAGACGAACGCCGGGTTGACCTGGACGTCCACGTCCCCACGCTCCAGGTTCAGGAGGCCCACGACGTCTGGGCGCTCGAAGTCGACCTCCGACTCGGTCGCGGCGCCGACGCGCTTGCCGACCTCGCGGTTGAACGCCGACTTGAACGACTCGCCCGCGTTCCCGGCCGACGGCCGGG
The DNA here is from genome assembly GCA_003021085.1 of Halobacteriales archaeon QS_1_68_20. Lineage (GTDB taxonomy): Archaea > Halobacteriota > Halobacteria > Halobacteriales > PXRE01 > PXRE01. The sequence goes on from PXRE01000009.1 coordinate 82,687, forward strand.
AGCCAGCCGAGGTCCCCTCGGCGCTGTCGTCGGCCAGGCCGGCCTCCTCCCGGAGCAGGGCGTCGTTCTCCTCGATCAGCGGCGGGACGCGGGTGCCGACCTGGTAGGTGTCGAAGTCGACGCCGGAGAGCGCGTCGACCACGCGCTCGGCCCACTCGTCGTGGCGCTGGCACTGGCCCTCGCAGACCCAGCACTCCCCGGGGGACTCGTAGGGTTCGTCGTCGTCCATCGCCACCGTGGTCCGCAGGGCGCGACCGCGCTGGCGGTTGGTCAGGCCGAAACTCCGGTCGGCGAACGGGCGGCCGAGGCAGGCGTCGCACACCGGGCCGGTCGCCAGGACGGCGCGGGCGTCCGCGAGGATGCTCATCGGTGGAGTGGAGGGCCGGCGGCCGTAAGGGGATTGCCATTCGCGGCGTAGGTGGCAGGGACCTACGAGCGTGGAGCCGGCGGGTCCCCGATCACGCGCTCGACCGCCTCGACCAGCGGCAGGACGGGTTCGTCGGGCGCGACCGCCAGGGAGAGTCCTTCCCGGCCACGCTAGATGCGTACGAGCGTGCGCACGTCCATGGCCGTCGTGATGTAGCGGACCTGCTCGGCCGGCGGGACCAGCGAGTCCACCATCAGGTTGACCTCCATGAAGTCCATGTGGACGTGGTTGTGGATCTGGTCGAAGTGCTCGCGCATGTGAGCCTCGTCGCGGTACATCGACAGCGTCTCGTCGGCGACGAACACGCCAGTGCGGGCCACGCCGTACAGCAGGCCGCCGGCGACGAACCCGGCGGCGGTCGTCACCAGCGAATAGGCGGCCAGGGTGGGTGCAGACAGCGCCATGCTGGCGATCATGACGGGCTTGCGGCCGAACCGGCCCGCGAGGTAGCCGCCGAGGAGGGTCCCGGTGGCGGTGGCGACGTTGTTGGCCAGCAGACCCAGCGAGACCAGCGAGAACGCGATGCCGACCTCCCGGTAGAAGTACAGCGAGGCGAAGGGGTACACCGCGCCGGACCCGAAGACGTCGACGAACCGGCCGGCGGCGACGACGTACACCGCCCGCCGGAACCCGCGGAACGACGACCCCACGCCGTCGAGTCGACCCATCGCCGGTGGTTCCGCGGCGCGGCTCAAATCGTACCGTTCCCGGCAGGGAACCGCGAGAAGACAGGTCTTTGGGGCCAGACCTTCAACCGGCGTACATGGCCGTGCGACCGCCATCGAACGACGACGACAAGCCGGACGCAGTCGACTTCGGAATCGCGGCGATGGACGCGCACCTGGAGGGAGCGGACCTCACGTTCCCCGCGACGGCCGACGAGATCGTCCAGGCGCTCGGCGACCCCGAAGTGGACTACGACCCGAGCGGCAACGCCGTGGCGCTGTCGACGGTCCTCGAACACGTCGACCGCGACCGGTTCGACTCCCGGCAGGAACTGCTGGACGTCCTCCACCCCGAGTTCGAGTCGCTCCGGCGTTCGTCCGGCGGCGTCGTCTCCTGGCTCAAGTCGCTGTTCCCGGGGTAGTCACTCGTCGTCGAGCAGCGCCGACAGCAGGGTCCGGTGGGCGGCCCTGAGGTGCTCGTGGAACGTCGGCTGGCTGATCCCCAGGCCCTCTGCGACCTCGCCGCCGTCGTGTTCCCGGGGCCACTCGAAGAACCCGGCGCGATAGGCGCTCAACAGCACCTCGAACTGCCGCGACGTGAGCGCGTCGGTCAGTTCCCCGGCGGGGTCGACCCGGGGCCGCGGATCGGGCGTCCGCTCGCGGCGGGCGCGGAGTTCGGCCCCGTACTCCGTCGCGAACTGTTCCGCGAGCGCGCGGACGTTCGCGCCGCCAGGTACTTCGAGGACGACCTCGGCTTCGCCGTCGGTCGCGCTCGCGTCTTTGATCGACGCCCGGTACTCGGTCAGGAGGGTCCGGAGCGTCGACTCCGCGAGGACGACCTCGTAGAGGTCGCCGTCCGCGGTGATGGCCGACGCCTCGACCACGCACTCGTGGGCGTCGGTCAGCGCCGACGGGTCCGTCGGCCCCCCGGTCGACAGGAACAGGTGGATCGTCCCGTCGGTCTCCACGCGCGTGCCCTCCAGGGTCACCCGCTCGTCCAGGCGGTCGGAGATGCTCACGAGGACCGACTCCTCGCCGTCGACGGCGAACGTCAGGTCGACGACCGCGTCCCCGACCTGGCTCCGCCGCCTGTCGACGTTGTGCATCGCGTACCCGATGGTCTCGCCGAGTTCCGCCAGGACGGCCACGGTTCGGCCGTCGAAGACGCCCGGTTCGTCGGCGTACACCGCGAGGACGTCGTACAGCACGCTCCCGTAGACGACCGGGATCACCGCGACCGACCGGAACCCGCGTTCGACTGCCCGGTCGTGTTCCTCGGGCGAGACGGCGGCCGGCGTGACCTCCGGGACGACGCCCACCTCGTGATCGACGACCGCGGTCTCGACGGCGCCGCCCAGCAGGTCGCCCTCGACCGGGAACTCCACCTGGTCGAGGTAGCCGGCGTCGATGCCGGCACAGGCCCGGGGAACGACCTCGCCCGCGCCGTGGTCGTGCGATCCGATCCACGCGAACTGGTGGGGGTCGGCCGAGACGAGTTGCTCGCAGACCAGGCGCTCGATCTCGTCGCGGGTCGTCGCCCGGACCAGCGTCCGGTTGATGTCGCGGATCACCTCGTTGAGGCGGTCCAGGCGGGCCAGCTCCGAGCGCTGGCGCTCCAGGGTCCGCTCGCGCTCCCGGAGCAGTTCCGCCTTGCTCGCGCGGGCGTAGGCGACTGCCGCGGTCTCCTCCAGCAACTGCAACAGGTCCCGGTCGTAGCCGTCCGCGGACTCCGTCTCGATGCCGAGCGAGTGCGTCACGGCCTGGCCGGCTGCGCTCCCTGGGGTCGCGTCGCTGGCCTCTCCCCCCGTGGTCAGCGCCGGCGGGGATTCGGCGTAGTCCGCGGGGTCGACCCCCGTCTCGACGGCGATGGAGTCAGCCTCGAACTCCTCGGTCGCCACGTCGACGGCGGTGTCGACGACCGCCTGGCGCGTCTCCGCGCCGGCGAGTTTCTCGGCGCCGTCCAGCAGGGCCGCGAGGCGGCGTTCGCGCTCCCGGCGCTCGGTCACGTCCCGGACGACCGCAAGCAGGCGCGTCTGCCCCTCGATGTCGGCCTGCCTGACGCTGACCGAGGCCCAGAACGCCTCGCCGTCGGCCCGCCGGCACCGCCAGTCGACCCGGTCGCCCCGGCCGTCGGCGGCGTCCTGTAACCTGGCTCCGAGGTCGTCGGCGTCGTGGTCGGAGAGGAACTCGGGGTCGAGGCCGTCCGGGTCTGCCCCGAGCGTGGCGGGGTCGCGGCCGACCAGTTCCGCCTGGTCGTACCCCCAGACCTCGCAGGCCGCGGAGTTCACCTCGACGAGCCGCCCGGTCTCCGGGTCGATCACCAGCAGGGCGTCGTCGACGGCGTCGAACACCTCGCGGTAGTTCACCCGCGCGCGGCGGCGTTCGACGGCGTTGCGGACGCGGTTGACAAGCAGGTCGAACTCCTCCATCCCGGTGGACTTCCGGACGTAGTCGGTGACCCCCGCGGAGACGGCCTCGCTGGCGACGGCCTCGTTCCCCCGGGCCGTGAACAGGACGAACGGAACCTCCGGGTCGCGCTCCCGGACCGCCTCCAGCAGTTCCAGACCGTCCATCCCCGGCATCTGGTAGTCGCTGACCACGCAGTCGACCTGCTCGGCCGCGAACGTTTCCATCGCCTGCCCCGGGTCGGTCTCCGCGAGCGACTCCATGTCCGGCTCCCCGTCAAGCACCTTCGCCAGCAGGTCCACCACCGACGGATCGTCGTCCACACAGAGGACGCGGATGTCTGCCCCCATCTCCACCTCGCTTTTCTCCTCTGTGAGTTGGTCCTTTCGGCCGACATGTCAACCGAACGGCGCCGGGCCTATGGTGTTAGGGTCGCCGCCGCCGGCCGCCAATCGGGATAGGAATCAGCTACTTCCAACGGTAATGCTTCCTGATATCTATGCAGCGCAAGACAGTGCTTATGGTCGCAGTGGTCGTGATCGCGTCGGCCGTCATCGGGACGGCCGCGTTCAACAGCGGTCAGGTCGACCGGTCGGTGACCGTCGACGTCGTGGGTGACGACGCGGCGGTGACCGGCCTCTCGCCGGGCAGCAGTTCGCTGGTGTACTACAACGCGAACAACAAGCTCACCGTCGACTTCTCGAACGTGGCCAACGCGAACGGGGTCAACGCCAACTCCACGTACACGGTCGGCGACAACAGCAGCGCGACGACCGACCCCGCGTTCCAGATCACCAACAACGACGGCGCCACGCACACGTACACCCTGTCGTACTCGTTCGCCACGGCACCCAGTTCAGGGGACGTGAAGTTCCACGTCTACAACTCCACGGGGACCTATCTGGGGACCGTCGACAGTTCGACCGACGTCAGTTTCGACCTGACGTCCGGCGAGACTGCCTACGTCGTCATGGACCTGGACGCGTTTGGGGCGACGGTCAGCGACGACCTCTCGGGGACGTTCACGGTCAAGGTGAACTGATCGCCCTGGAGTAATGGTCCGGCGCACCGGCACCTTCGCGGTCCTGGTCGTACTCGCAGCCCTGGTCGCTCCGGTGACCGCGCCGGTCAGCATCTCCTACGTCCACTCCGGGAGCATGACGCCGACGATCGCCGAGGGCGGCGGCTTCCTGCTCGTGCCCGCGGACGACGTCCGCCCCGGCGACGTGGTGACGTTCCACTCCGAACACCGCGGGGAGTACGTCACCCACCGCGTCGTCGACGTGACCGACGACGGGTTCGTCACCCGGGGGGACGCCAACCCGACGGCCGACCAGGCGGCCGGTCACCCGCAAGTCACCCGCGACGACGTCGTGGGTGAGGTGGCGACGGTCGGCGGCCACCTCGTCGTCGTCCCGGGGCTGGGACTCGTCGTCGAGTTCGTGTCCGAGGCCCGGGAACTGCTCGGCGCCGCGGCGCTTCTCGCCGGACTCATGTTCGGGCGTCGCCCGGGGACCCGACCGGCCCGACCGGTCACCACGAGCCGCGAACTGTTCCAGGCGCTGTTCGCGCTGGGAGTTCTCGCCGCCGTCGCGCTGATCCTGCTCGGCGGGACCACGGTGACGGTCCCGGCCGGGGAGTCCTCGACCGACGTCGGTCCCTCGGGGGTCGTCCTCGCGGACGGCGAGACGGCGACCGTCGACTTCGACGCCTCCGGGTCCGGTCTGCTGACCCGCGTCGTCACCGCGGAGGGCGCCCGGGTCACCGGCGTCGAGGGCGACCGGGAGATGACGGTCGCACTCGCCCGGTCGGGGCCGGTCGACGGGGAGGTCCGGGTGTCGTTTCACAGCTACCCCCCGGTGTTGCCCGACGGGACCCTCGTGACGCTCCAGCGGATCCACCCGGCGCTGGCCGCGCTGGCGTCCGTGCTGGTGACGTTCGTCCCGGGGTACCTGCTGACGCACGTGGCGTTCGTCGGCGGCGAACCGCTCCGGTCGCCGCGGTGGATCGAACGGTGGGGTGATGGGCCGTGAGCAGGCGGCGCTCCCGGGGGCGCGGGTCGTCGCCCGACCGGGCGACCGTCTGCTTCGCCCTCGCGGGACTGGTGCTGGCGGCGTCGATGATCTCGCCGGTCACCTCGTTCACGACGGGCGACCTGCGCCGTGGGCCGACCGCGGAGGTCGTCGCCGACGCCGACGGCGCCCTCGGCATCGACAAGGCCGCGGCCGTCCACACGGGCAGCACGTGCCGCCTCGTCACGGTGACCAACCGCTTCGATCAGGAGATCGACGTGACGGTCGCGTTGCGCGACGATTCGACCCACTACGGGTCGCTGGTGGTCGACGGCCTCGAGCAGGGCAACTCGACCACGGTGACCCTCGCGAGCGGCGACTCCAGGCAGATCGACGTCACCGTCGACGACGACGACTCCTACGACGGCGAGACCATCTACTACCACGTGACGGCCGACGGAAGCTCGATCGACGTGACCGCAACCGACAGGCGAACGCCCATCGACAACAGCTCCAGCGCGGAGTGTGGACTGCTCTGATCCATGGACCGGTTCACCGTCGCGTCCCTGAAGTACCGCCGCCTCGTCGCCCGCCACGGTCCGCGACTGGCGGCGGCGATTGTCCTCGTGGGGGCGCTGATCGCGGCCGGCGGGGCCGTCCAGTTCGCCGCCCCGCCGACCGAGCGGGTCACGGAGACGGTGACCCACGGGTCCGTCGACACCTCGGTGACCACGGAAGCGCGGGTGACCGGCGACTCCCGCTTCTACGACGGCGGGACCGTCCTCGTCGACGAACCGGTGTACCTCCGCGAGGCGGCGCCTGAACTGACCGTCACCGTCGGCACCACGCCACCGGGGGCGGAGGCGACCGTCGAGCAGTCGCTGGTGCTGGTGTACCGCGCCGAGGTCGACGGCGACCGCTTCTGGACGCGCCGGGAGACCCTGGCCACCGAGGAGACGACCGTGGACGGCGGCGAGGCCACCGTGGCCGCGACGATCAACGTCTCCGCCGTCGCGGCGCAGGTGCGGACCTACGAGAAAGAACTCGGCGGCGACGGCGACGTCTCGGTCTCCGTGCGCCACGAGGTCAGCTACCGGACGGCCGACCGCGAAGGTGAGTTTGCGAACGCCGCGTCGCTGACGTTCGGCCGCCGGACCTACGCGCTCGGTGGCGGCCTCGGCGGGTCACGGGATCTCACGAGCCAGCGGACCCGGGTCCGTCCGGATCCGGACGCCAACCTCGTCGTCGGCGTCGCGGGCCACGACCTCGCGGTCCCGGAGACGGGACTGGGCACGGTGGTGCTCGCGCTCGCCCTGTTCGTGGTCGCCGCCGACGTCAGGGTCCGGTACCGCAACGGGGTCGACCTGGGCGCGGTCGAACGCCGTCTCACGCGGACGCAGTTCGAGGAGTGGATCTCCCACGGCCGCATCCCGACCGACGCGGGGACCTGCCGGATCCAGGTGGCTTCGCTAGACGACCTGGTCGACCTCGCCATCGACTGTAACAAGCGCGTCGTCTACGACCGGGCCCGTGAACTGCACGCCGTCGTGGACGCCGAGACCGTCTACTACTACGGCAACGTCTCGGACTGGTCGACCGCCGACACGGAGTTCCAGTTCCTCTCGGAGACGGAGCTAGAACCGTGACCAGTTCCGCTATCTGAACTGATCAATTAGGACAAATTTAACCGAAACCAGTTACGTGGGGGTGGTAATCTCTAACCTTGTCGGGTCCGTAGCTAACTACAGTACGTTATGACCGACATCGGTGGATCCCACGATCACGTTGCGCGCGTCGACCTAGACGACGAGCGCGTCCGTTACGAGGGTATCGACGAGGAAGACGCGAAGAAGTACATCGGGGCCAGGGGGCTCGGCGTGAAGTACGTCTTCGAGCAGGGGCCGGACGTGGACCCACTCGGTCCGGAAAACCTGCTGGCGTTCATGAACGGGCCGCTCACGGGGACCCAGGTAACCATGAGCGGTCGGATCGCCGTCTGCACGAAGTCGCCGCTGACCGACACCGTCACGGACTCACACCACGGGGGCTGGTCGGGGGCGCGACTGAAGTGGGCCGGCTTCGACGGCCTGCTGTTCGAGGACGAGGCCGACGAACCGGTGTACGCCTACGTCGAGGACGGCGAGGTCGAACTCCGGGACGCCTCTCACCTCTGGGGCAAGGGCGTCCACGAGACCCGGAACGAACTCGAATCCGAGGTCGACGGCACGTACGGTCAGGACCTCTCGATGATGGCCATCGGCCAGGCCGGCGAGAACCTTGTGCGGTACGCCTGCATCGTCAACGAGGACGACCGCGCGTCCGGGCGCGGGGGCACGGGCGCGGTGATGGGCGCGAAGAACCTCAAGGCCATCGTCGTGAAGGCGTCGACCGACATGCCGGAACCGGCCGACCAGGAGACGTTCCGGGAGGGCCACCGGCAGGCCATGCAGGCCATCCAGGAGTCCGACGTCACCGGCCCCAACGAGGGCGGCCTGTCGCTATACGGGACCAACGTCCTGATGAACATCACCGAGGAGATGGACGCCCTCCCGACCGAGAACTCCCACTACACCTCGACGCACTCGGAGGCCGACATCTCGCCCGAGGAACCGAACATCGACGCGGAGAACGTCTCCGGCGAGGAGATCCGCGAGACCATCATGGTGGACGAACCGACCTGTCACTCCTGTCCGGTGGCCTGCAAGAAGGAGGTCGAGGTCGACGTCCACCACAAGGGCGAGGACATGAACGTCCGGATGGAGTCGTTCGAGTACGAGTCGGCGTGGGCGCTGGGCCCGCACTCGATGAACGACGACAAGGGCAAGGTCGCGTTGATGATCGACATCTGCAACGACGTCGGCATGGACACCATCGAGGCCGGCAACGCCCTCTCGACTGCGATGGAGGCCGACGAGGAGGGTCTGGTCGACGCCGACGTCGACTGGGGCGACGCCGACCGGATGATCGAGATGCTGGAGGAGATCGCCCACCGCGAGAACGACGTGGCCGACACACTCGCGGAAGGACCGGCCCACGCCGCCGAGGAGTGGGGCGACCCCGGCATCTCGATGAACGTCAAGGGCCAGTCCATCCCGGCGTACGACCCCCGCACCATGAAGGGAATGGCCATCGGCTACGCCACAAGCAACCGCGGGGCCTGCCACCTCCGGGCGTACACGCCCGCCGCCGAGATTCTCGGCATCCCCGAGAAGGTCGACCCGCAGGACCCCGAGGGCAAGGGCGAACTCTGCGCGACCTTCCAGGACCTGCACGCCATCTCCGACAGCTTCGACATCTGCAAGTTCAACGCCTTCGCGGAGGGCATCGAGGAGTACGTCCTGCAGTTCAACGGCATGACCGGCCTGGACTACAGCGAGGAGGACCTGCTGGAGGCCGGCGAGCGCATCTACAACCTCGAACGGTACTACAACAACCTCGCCGGGTTCGACGGCGACGACGACGACCTGCCGGATCGGTTCGTGGAAGGCAAGGAGGACGCCATCCCCGCCCAGGGCGCCAACGAGGGCGGCCTCGCCGAACTCGACCAGCTCAAAGACGAGTACTACGACGTCCGCGAGTGGGTCGACGGCGTCGTGCCCGAGGAGAAACTGGACGAACTCGACATCGAGATCGGTCCCGGCACCGGCGTCTCCGGCGGCGACGGCGCCGCCGCGCCGTCGGACGACTGAAGAGCGACCCGAGTTCGCCGTTTCTTTTCCGCGCTCGACCGCCGAGCGGACCGCTCACGTATATGAACATATGCACATATGTTCATATATTCGGCGACCGACGCGGCCGTCGACCGGCGACCGGGGCCGATCAATCCCCGAAGCGGTCCCGGACGACCGTGGTGTTCACGAGGTCGTCCGGGGGCGATTCGAACCACCGGGCTTCGACGTTCTCCCGGGTCGGCAGGTCCCTCCCGGCGGGGCCGCGGTCGAGCGTGATCCGACAGACGACGTAGAACAGCGGCGCCGTCTCGTCCCCGTGGACCCCCACCTGCCGGTACACCCAGCGGGGCGTCACGCTGGCGACGGAGACGCCGAGGTCCGCCTCGACGGCCGCCCGCAGACGGCCATCGAAGTCGGTCACCTCGCCCACGCCTGACCCCGGGAGTCGCCACCCGTCGAACGAGTCCGCGCCGCGATAGCGAACCAACAACAGGCGGCCGTCGCCGTCCCGGAGGATCCCCGCGACGGCGCGGTTCCGCCGCGATTCGACGGCCGGGCGGCGCCGCTCGAAGGACCCGTCGTCCAGCGAGGTCCGGAGGTCGACTATCTCGACGTCCGGGTCCGTGAGCACCTCGGGGAGCGTCGTCATGGCTCACCCCCGAGTCGGCGCGTCGGCGGCAACCGCGTCGCGCCGTCGCGCGGCCTGCACGACCCGCCGGCCGAGTTCGTCGACTCGGTCGGCGTACTCCTCGTCCACGAACTCGCCATCGCTGATCACGTTCTTCGCCTGCGGGAGCGCGACCTGGTGGGCGAGCACGTCGGCGTGGAGCACGCGACACGTCTCCCGGAGGTGCGCCAGCGTCGCGCCCGGGAACCGGCCGCCCGCGACCGCCAGCAGGCCGACCGGCGTCGCCTCGAACTCGTCGAACCCGCAGTAGTCCAGCGCCGCCTTCAGCGCCGACGAGTAGGTGCCGTGGTACACCGGCGTCCCCAGCAGGACCCCGTCGGCGGCACGAACCCGCGCCCGAAACGCGTCGGCGTCCCCGGCGTTCCGCCGGTCGCTGTCGTACACCGGGAGGTCGAACTCCCGCAGGTCCAGTTGCTCGGCGTCGGCGCCGGCCGCCGAAACCGCCCGGTCGAGCGCCTGTCGGGTGAAACTGTGCTCGCCGAGACTGCCGCCGACCGCGAGGACGTTCGCTGTCATGCTACCCGGTCGTTCGACCGACGGGGAAATACGCTTTTGCTGAAGCCAGTTCGTGTAGAATAGCAAACAGTAATCGGGCAGTGGTCGCCCGCGGAACCGTCGATTCCGCCGGTACTGCACCGCCGTGGCCGGGGCCGTTCGTCGCGTCGGACGACGTCAGCCTCGTTTCGACTTCGCCTCCAGGGGGGTGCGGAGCGTCGCCCGCCGGCGAGCGCTTCACCCGGCCAGCGAGACGTTGTCCGCTCCTGAAATCGATTTCAGCGAGTGCCTTTGGGACTCGGGCCGCTAGAAAGCGACGGCATGACCGACGACGACTTCCGGGTCGACGGCATCGACCACGTGGCGCTGACGGTGCCCGTCCGGGGCGAGGCGGCCGAGTGGTACGCGGACGTCCTCGGGCTGGAACGGCTGGAGGATTACGACCTGTGGGCCGACCCACCGCGTCGTCGACGTGACCGACGACGGGTTCGTGCTGGAACGGCTGGAGGATTACGACCTGTGGGCCGACCCCGGCGGACCGCTCGTCGTCTCCAGCGACGGCGGGGAGACGATGCTGGCGCTGTCCGCCGGGTCGCGGGACGAACCGGAACTGCGGCACCTCGCGTTCCGGACCGACGGCGAGGGCTTTCTCACCTGCGTCGACCGCCTGGCGGCCCGTCCGGACGTGGCCGTCGAGGGCCGCGGCGACGTCGTCGACCACGACCTCTCGTACTCGGTATACTTCGAGGACCCCTACGGCCACCGGTTCGAGGTCACCACCTACGACTACGAACGGGTCGCGGCCGGTCTCTGACCGTCCGGAAGCCCCACGACCCCGCCGCCGGCGGTCGCTCAGACCCCGACGATCACGGCGTCGCGTATCTCCAGGGCGGTCTCGAACTCCCCGAGGCGGCCCTCCCGCCGGCCGAGGCGGCGCAGTTGCTCGGTGTGGGCGCGCCGGACGGCGTCGACCTCCCGGTCGTCGAACCCCAGGCGCTCGCCGACCGTCTCCCAGTGGTCGGCGACGGCGAGAAACGCCTCGCGGTCCTCGTCGCGGTGGACGCGCTCGAACTCCCGGCGGTAGCGGCCGACCTCGTCGCCGAGTTCGGCCTGGACCACGTCCACCAGGTCCGACACCCGCGAGGGGTCGAGGCTGGACTTCGCGCCCGCCAGCAGGAGAATCTCGCCCTCGATGGGTTCGCCCGCCATCTCAACCCCCGGCGAGGACGGCCTTCCGGGCGAACCGTTCCCCCGGTGCCGCCCGGCGGTCTCGCCACATCTCAACCCCCGGCGCGGACGGCCTTCCGGGCGAACCGCTCGACCAGGCCGTCGATGTCCTCGCCCTCGAAGACCACCCGCACCTCCGTCAACGTCAGCGACGGGCCGACGGACACACGGGTCGCCGTCAGGGTGGCCTCCCAGTCGTCGTCGGCGACGACGGCACTCCCGTCGGGCGTGGCCAGGCCGCCCTCGCGCTCGACCACCTCGCCGCCCAGGTTCTCCAGGTACCGGACCGCCAGGCGGACGGTGATGCCCCGGAAGGACCGCTCGACGCGCATCAGTCCACACCGTACCAGAAGACCGTCTCGCCGCGGGTCCCCGGCGGATAGACGTCGTCCGGGAGGCCCTCGGGGGCGGTCCGTTCGGGGTCTCCGTCGTCGCCGGCGGTCCGTTCTCGGCCCGGATCGCCGTTCCCGCCGGCCACCGGCGGGAAGACGCTCACCGTGTCGCCGTCCGAGAGCGAGGTGTCCAGGCCCTCCTGGTGGACCACGTCGCGGCCGTTCAGCAGGACGCTGAGGTGCTCCCGCAGTTCGCCGTCGACGATCAGTTCCCCGTCGAGGCCGTCGTATTCGGACTCCAGGGCAGCCAGCAGGTCCCCGACAGTGGTGCCGTCATCGACCTCCCGGTGGACCGTCTTCTGGCCGACCGCCTGCCGGAACGTGGCGAAAAACCGGAGTTCGAGTTCCGTCGTCATCGCTTCCTGATGCCGTCGTCGACCAGTCGGAAGTTGCGCTCGCGGTCGATGCGGTCACCGACGGCGTCGTGGTCGTACAGTTGCCGGATCAACGCGAGGTGGAGGTTGCGCCACGCGATGGCGTAGATGGGCGACTGGCCCCACGCCCGGAGTTCGGGGACGAACTCGTCGTAGCGCTCGGCCCGGGCCTCCATCTGCTCGATGGCGTCGACGATGGCCGCCGCGGCCTCGCCGTCCTCCGCGTCACGGACGGCCTCGTTGATGCTGGCCTCGAACCCCTCGACGGCCCGCTCCATGTCCGCGACGGCGTCCTCGCTCCCTTCTGGCAACGACTCTACGATGGTGGCCGGAATCGTCAGTTCGACCTCGTCCATGCGCCGCCGTACGTGGCCGGGCGTCCTAAAGCCCCCTGCCAAGGTTTATCATTCGGTGGCGAATTGGCGGAGACATGTTCGGTGACGACGAAGACGACGGACGGGCGGGCGAGCGGCCAGGGGGCCACTCGCCCGACTACCCGGACGTCGCCGAACTCGCCCGCGGGGCCGAGGGCGCGTCGGTCACCGCGGCGCGTCTCCGTGGCGACGAGAAGTACTTCCCGGACTGTCGGCCGTTCCTCCAGGAGGGCCAGCAGCCACACCACCGATCCTGCTGACGACCTCCGGGTGGGCCTTCCAGGTCCAGGGGGTGTCGACCAGTGCGGACTACACGTACACGGAATTCGACGCGTCCGACGGTGGCGTCGCCGTCTGTACGGAGACCGAACTCCTCGTCGTGGTCGACGACGAGTTCTGCGAGGTCCCCTACACCGGTTTCCAGGGCATCCTGCAGAACTGGGAGGGAATCGAGTTGCACGGCCGCGGCGACAAGAGCTACGTCCTCGACGTCGCGTCGTCGGCCGACGAGCGCGAGGTCGAGGCCGCCGTCGACTACCTGCGTCGCCGCCTGCGCGCTTCCGCGTCGGAAAGAATTTTCTCCGGCCGTCGTAAATTGAATCTATGTCGACAGATTCTACTTCCGTCTCGCCCGGGAAACTCGCGGGCGTCCCCGAGTTCTACAACCCCATCGTTTCGCCGGACGGCGACGAAGTGGCGCTGTACTACGACGAGACCGGCCGGAACGAACTGTACGTGCTGGACCGGGCGACCGGGGAGCACGACCCCTGGACCGACGGGGAAGCTCCCCGGAACGCGCGGTGGCACCTCCTCTGGGGACCCGACGGCGACCGGGTGTACTTCCACCGCGACGAGGAGGGCGACGAGCAAAACGACATCGCCGCGGTCGACCGCGACGGCACCGTCCAGACGGTCGTCGACGTCGACGGACAGGCGCTCCTCTCGGAGGTCAGCGGCGACGGCCGGTACCTGCTGTACTGTAGCGACGAGGGCGAGCAGATGAACGCCTACCGGTACGACGTCGAGACCGGAGCGCGAGAGCAGTTGACTGCGTTCGACCAGCCGGTGCTGTCCGCGCGCTTCTCTCCGGCCGACGACCGCATCGCGTTCGGTGGCAACGAATCGAGCACCCTGAAGAACCGCGACGTCTACGTGATGGCTGCCGACGGGTCCGACCGGCGCCGCCTGGACGTCGGCGAGGACGGTTCGGAGACGAAGGTGGCGACGTGGTTCCCCGACGGCGAACGACTGCTCGTGGCCGACGACGCGGCCGACCGCCGGCGCGTGGGCGTCTACGACTTCGAACGCGACGAGGTCGAGTGGCTGAGCGACGGCACCGCCCAGGAGCACGCCCAGGACGTCTCTCCGGACGGCCGGTACGTCCTCGCCAGCCGGGACCGCCGCGGCGCGACCATGCCGGTGGTCTACGACCTCGAAACCGGCGAGAGCAACGAACTGGACCTCCCCGAGGGCGTCGTCTCGTTCCCGAAGACCGACGGGGGCACCTTCGCCGACGAGACGACGCTCGTGTTCGCCCACTCCACGAGCGACCAGCGCGAGCAACTGTACGAGTACGACCTCGAGACCGACGAACGGCGCGTCGTCCTGCCCGCGGAGTACGGCGACGTCGACCCGGACGTCTTCGTCGATTCCGAGTACCTGACCTACGAGAGTGGCGAGTTCGAAATCGGCGCGTTGCTGTACGACCCGCGGGACGGCCCCGCCATGCCCGACGACGCCGAAGACGTCCCCGGCATCGTGCTGGTCCACGGCGGCCCCCACAGGCGCGCGAAGAAGACGTTCAAGATCCACACGCAGTTCCTCGTCTCGCAGGGGTACGCCGTGCTGGCGCCGAACTTCCGCGGGTCGACCGGCCGCGGTCGGGAGTTCAAGCAGGCCGTCCTCGGGGACTGGGGCGGCGCGGAGCAGGAAGACATCGCCCGGGGCGGCCGCTGGCTGATGGACCGCGACTGGATCGACGAGGACCGCATCGGGGTCATCGGTGGCTCGTACGGCAGGTACTCGGCGTGCATGCAACTGGTCTCGTACCCCGACTGTGGGCGACGGGCGTCACCTGGAACGGCATCACGGACCTCCACGCGCTGTACGAGGAGGACATGCCGCATTTCCGGCACTCCCTCCGCATGCAGATGGGCGACCCCGAGGAGAACTACGACCGCTGGCGGGAGCGGTCGCCGATCGAACACGTCGAGGACCTGCAGGACCCGCTGTTGATCCTCCACGGCGTCAACGACGCACGCTGTCCGGTGTCGCAGGCGCGACTGTTCCGGGACGCCCTCGAGGATCACGGCTTGGCGGCCGGCGAGGACTTCGAGTACGTCGAACTGGACGAGGGTCACGGCTCGACCGACCAGGGCCAGAAGCAACGGGCGTTCGAACTGCTGGCGGACTACTTCGACCGGCGGCTCTGAGGTCCGGCGGTCGGACCAGTCTGCGCTACTCGTCGGTCGGATCGTCGATCCAGTTGTAACACCGGAAGTCCGCCGGGTCGGCGTCCCCGGTCAGCATCTCGACCGGGACGAACCCCTTGCCGCCGCGGGCGCCGACCTTCGGGTCGTCCGGATCGGCGACCGTCATCGCCTTCGCGCGCAGGCGGACGGTCACCTCGAACTCGCCGGTGTGGTCCTCGTCCGGGGAAAAGCGCATCTCCGCGCCCTCCGGCGCGACCCCGAGCGTGACCCGGCCGTCGGGACCCTCGACGCCGACGTCGTGGCTCACCAGTCCACCGGCCAGGTCCCCGAGCAACTCCTGCATCTCCCCGCGGTCGAGGTCCGCGGCCAGGTCGAACCCGCCGTCGTCGTCGACCGACCCCTCTTCGAAGGTGAACTCGGGGTACTGGAGGTCCGAGAGGGCGAGGGCGTGCTCGTCCGCTTCGACCGCCGCCTCGGGGTCCTCGGGCACGTCCGGGAGGCCGTCGCTCGTCTCGCCGGTCGCCGGGTCAGTCTCGCCGTCCGACT
This sequence comes from Halobacteriales archaeon QS_1_68_20, assembly GCA_003021085.1. Lineage (GTDB taxonomy): Archaea > Halobacteriota > Halobacteria > Halobacteriales > PXRE01 > PXRE01. The sequence goes on from PXRE01000009.1 coordinate 98,396, forward strand.
CGGATCCGCCGCTCATGCTCGCACGCTCGGGGGCCGGGATGAAGAATCGTTCGTCGGCGGCCCGGAGTGGGCGCCGTCCTCCTCACTGCTCGCCGGGGCCGTCCAGCCAGGTCGCAAGCAACACCTCGTCGACGAACTCGCCGTCCAGCAGGTAGTGATCAGCCCGGACCGCCTCGACCGCCCAGCCGTGGTCTTCGAGGAAGTCGACCGCCGCCTCGTTGGTGTCCGGGACGCTCTGGTAGACCTTGCGGAAGCCGCGGTCGTCGGCCCACGCCAGGCCCCGCTCCAGCAACTCGCTCCCGACGCCGCGGCCGCGGTGGTCCTCGCGGACGCCGACGGTCAACTCGGCGGTGTGGCGGAGTTTCTCCACCTCCGGCGCGTCGAGGTGGACCCACCCCACGACCTCGCCCTGGTCGCCCGTCTCGTCGGTCTCGCGCTCGCTCCGTTGCTCGCGGACGCCCGCGGTGTCGTCGTCGTCGTCGCGCTCCCGGTTCGGGTCGGCCTCGCCGCTCATCGTCGAGAGCGCGGAGGAATTCCGCGCTCTCATCACCGATCTGTTCGACCGTCTCACCGATCGAGTCAGTTTTGCCGTCTCGTGGATCGAGAAATTCCTTGCACCTTATCTTCAGAAGTTACCTGAATGACTAGACGCTGGCTGGACTCCCCCGCCAGAACGAGCGAAAGCGGTCGATCCGCATCGTCACCGTCTGGAACCACTTCTCGATCAAATTCCGTTCGCTGTAGTTGAGCCCGCCGCGGAGATTGAGGCGAGCTAACGCCGTGAGATACCCGCCTGCGTCGGTAAGGAATTCGGTATCGGAGACGTCGTGTTTCTCGGTGAGACGGTGGAGGAACGCCGACGCGGGATCGGTCCCGCGGCGGCTGAATACGTCGACCTCCAAGAGCAGTTTCGAATCCGTGTCGATCGCGGCGTAGAGCCACTTTGTCTCACCGTCGACGGTGATCTGTTTCTCGTCGACGGTGACCCGCCGTCGGCGGGTCAGCCTGGGTTTCCGAAAGCGTGTGCATCCAGTTCCAGACCGCTCCGTGCGAGCGGTCGACATCGAGGAGATCGAGGATCGCCACGGTCTCGCGCAGCGAGAGGCCCGCAGAGTGGAGATGGACGGCGAACGCCCTGACGGGCGTCGCCGTCCGCTCTCGGTCCCAACAGTCAGTATCTACCGCCTCTAACGTCTCATCGAGCAGGTCGTTGAGTGGCAGGTCTATATCTCCGCGTGTACGCGGGCGGGAGTTGCCGCTGCTATTCGAGTCGTATCGTTGAGTGAGAACGGGTGATGCAAAATAGAGAGGATGTATCCAGTATGTACTGTTTACGTGCCGCCCCATTGATTCATGATTTCACCTCGGGGGTCGTTTGTTCAAGACCTTGCTTGTCTCTGCCGACTTTCCAAAGTGGCTGCTGCTATATAGGCCACATAGCGAGAATTATTGATGACCTCATGCTAAGTCCTGATACGATGGATCGGAAAAACCCTAACTACACGGTTGTTTTTGGCGACATTCACGGGAATATCACAGCCCTAGAAGCTGTCTTTGAGAATATGGCTGATCACGGATTCAATAGTGACCTCTACTGTCTGGGTGATCTCGTCGGTTACGGGACGTATCCCAACGAAGTTGTCGAGTTCGTTCGTTCCCGGTCGATACCCACGGTTATGGGCAATTACGACCGAGGTGTCGGCGACAACAGCGACGACTGTGGGTGCGCATACCAATCAGAGACCGAACAGCGACGGGCCAATAAATCGATCGCGTGGACCAACAAGATGATCACTGAAGGGAACCGGGACTATCTCCGCACACTTGAAAGGCAGATCGAACTCGAGTTAGGCGATCTCCGAATTCTCCTCGTTCACGGGAGTCCCCGCCGGATCAACGAGTACCTTCATGAGGATCGTCCGGATTCCAGTTTCGAGCGCCTGCTTGATTCCGTCGACATCGATGTCCTCGTTTGTGGACACACGCATCTCCCATATCACAAGGAACTCCCGAGTGGACGTCACGTCATCAACGCGGGCAGTGTCGGGAAGCCGAAAGACGGGGACTCTCGGGCATGCTATATCGTCCTCACGGCTGACGGTGACGACCTCAATGTCGAGTTCCACCGCGTGGAATACGATATCGAACACATAGTACGAAGCATCGAAGACACGGAGATGCCCGACGCGTTCGCTGAGATGCTCCGAACGGGAACCAGCTGAACGCACCGGTGGAGGGAAGCGGTCAGAACGAAAGTGCGTCTTTGATCGTGTCGGTGACCCGCTTTGAGAGAGTATCCTGCGTGTCAAGATCGTTCGCGACGGCCTCGATTTCGTCGAAAAGATCGTTCACTCGCCGCTGTAGTTCGTCTCTGACCGATCGAACAGTCTCGACATCTTTTCCTTCAGGGTCTGTAATGTCCCATGCCCTGTACTCGACGCCGTATGTCGACGGGCTGAACTCCTTGATCGTACACCCCATGGTGATGACGAAGTGACTCTGTTTGAGGTCCTCAACGACCACCCACTTTGGAGACCGGGCAGAAATATCGATGTCGACCTCCGCCATGGCCTCGACGACCGTGTCATGGATCTCGTTGGCAGGATCGGTGCCAGCAGAGTGGACCTCTACGACATCATCAAGGCCACGGTCAATGGCCTCTCGTTCTGCAAATGCGGCCGCCATCTGGCTTCTCCCCGCGTTCTCAACGCACAAGAAATCAACACGGAGCGTTTCGCGTAGTGCCATGCAGGGAGGTTGCGTCGCAGATGATAAATAAATTCGTATGTGTGGACAATATCTATACAAAGATCTATAGACCTCCTGTTTCTCTCGATGATTTCGCGAAACGACGACGTTCTCGACGACCTCCACCGTGACGTAATCGACGTCCGCATCGAAGTCTCGTTCCGCACCGTTCGTACAATGGATCGCGCTCCGGCGCAACGTGTAGGTTCCGCATCGTCGGCGTCTGGAACGACGACGCTGAGAAATACCATCTGTACGTGACAAATCTGTCGATAGCGGACTACAGCGCTTCCGACATCGCTCAACTCTACCGAGCGCGCTGGGAGGTCGAGCTGCTATTCAAGGAGCTGAAATCGACGTGCCACCTCGATCAGATATTCGATGAGCAACCCCGTCGCGGTGGAAGCGTTGATCTTGACGCCGCTGATTTCGCTGGTGGTGAGCCGCGTGCTGCTCGACCTCTGGGAAGAAATCGTCAATCAAGACACCACGGGTGAAGACAGCAACGACTCGCTGCATATCCCTCCGCGACGGTGGTCGCGGGTATTCAGCCGGTACGGTGGGCTGATTCTCCGGCGCATCGCTGCATGGCTCGGGTACGATCCACCGAAGGAGAACCTGGTGGAGCTGTTGCTCGCGGCGGCCGTCGATCCGAACCCACACCGACGGTCGCTAATCGAGGACGTCCAGCACGGCGCGTTCGTGCGCGAACTCGCCTGAACAGGGAAGGCACCTGATTACCGGAGGTAGCGAGCGACAGCAGTGGGCTACGACGGCGTACTGAGAGAGAATAGCGGTGCTCGTCGGTACGATTGCTCCGGGAGCTACGGCATCTTACAGAGAGCTGTATCTAACTCGTCGCAGTATGTGATCAAACTCAGGTCCACCCGCTGTGGATGCCTGTCGTGCCGACCCGACCTCTTAAACTAGAACGTATGGACCGAGGACATATTCGGATTGACACCACGTGAACAACTATCCCAGATGGTGTGGGTTTATGCTCGGTATGGCGACGAACAATGGGTTGCGCCAGGTATCTCGCCACGATGATTGGCGTCGTTTCCACACCAGAGCGATTGATCCTGAGACTGACATCCGCACATCCGCGAGCCTGGAGTAGGTCGGATATCGGTTCGAGTCCGCCCAGTCAGCGCACGTTAGTGTGCGTTGGCTGAAACCCTCATCGATCGTGATTGGTCTCTATCGTCTTTCTCAAGCGCGGCGAGTGCGTCGTCCAGTTCGACACCACGCTCGCGCGCCCACTCGGCGAAGGCCGTGTAGGCGCGATGGATTTCACACTCCTCGTGTCGGTCTTCGCCGACCAGAATCCGTTTTTCCCATGTCCGCACCGTAACCGCCTCGATGCGGGCGGCGTCATTGAGCGCCCGGAGTCGTTCGGCCGTGTCTGCCTGCCGCTCGCGCACGCCCGCCGGTACGGATGAGCGCACGAACAGTTCGAGTCGCCCTCTACTCCCTGAAAGTGCCATCTCCTCCTTCATCATATTCGCCGAATCCTCAGGATCAGTGTAAGCGCTTTTGGCTGGAGATTACTGTTGGCTATATATCTCCGTCCCGTCGTCTTCTTTGTTGAGGTGCCCCGTGGATGGTGTTGAGTACTGTGTCACTTGTGTGGTGACGAGTGTTTGCTCCACCCGAGATGAACACCGTGCGTGTCTGTCCAAACTGTCCAAATCTAATGCCTGAGTGCAGATATGTTCGGGGAGCGAAGTCCCATTTCTGTGGGACTGGGTTCTATTGATTCCACCAATGATGGTAGGTCGAGTCGTTAGAACGACAGCGTTGAAGCGGAAGAAGCGAATTAGGTCCTCTTTCGCTTCGTCAAGCAAGCTGTCTCGATCGTATGAAAACTCACCGATGCAGCGCTACTGTAGATCAATGATCCTGCCGGCAACGGAGTTGCCGACTGGAAGCACGCTGTCTTTCACTTTCTCCGCGTTCACATGGAAGCGACGTTCAGCGAAGTTTTCGACTGGGCTGAAGAAATGGAGCGAGTGTGAGCCGCGCTCGCGCTCCGACGCGGCGAATTCATCGGGCCATCGGCGCTGTCCAAGTCCTTCGACCGCGCACCGATGACTGTCTGGCGAGAGCTGCTCCGACTCTCGTCGGAGCTGGTTGACCAGCTGGGCCACGCCGCCATCGACGCCACCTGCTTCGACTGCCGGGAGGCGTCGAACCGTTACCTCAAGCGATGCGATCGAGATATACGAACGGTCCAAGCAACGTCTCTCGTCGATAACGCGCAGGGCGCGGTGATCGACGTTCACTAGAGTGCGAAGTGGCCGAACGGAACGAACTTCGGTCTGCAGGTCGTCCTGCGGAACGCGGGCGACCTGCTCAGTTTGGCCGCTGACAAGGGCTACGACGACATGGGCTTTCGAGACGCTTTCCGACCCAGACTGTCCGTCCGCTGATCGAACATCGTCTCTTCGCGCCCTACAATCACGCGCACAACGCATGGATCGAGAGCGAACGCTACCATCAATGTTCGATCTGCGAGACCGTGAACTTAGTGATCAAGCGCTCGTACGGCTATAGTCATTCAGAGAAGTATTGAAGCTTACCGTAAGTTTTACGGTAAATTCACAGTCTTAGCCTGGTATGCCCCCAGATGGGTACACGACCGTCACAATCAGCGATAGCTTGGCCATGAAGCTCACTCGGATTATGGACCGGCATGATCGCTCCAGCTACGCTGAAGCGATCAAATATGCCACTGATACATCCCTCGTTCAAGAGGACGAAATCACCATACAGGAGCTCATTCAGGTGCTCGCCGAACGACTCGATGAAGTGGATGAGTCCAGCTTACCGTAGAAATTACGGTAATCTTCATAACTTCCCTGAATCACTACCGCCGTACGAGCGCGAGCGTGGTGTCGCCAATTTCGCGAAATCTCGCTCACCACCGCCGTCTACGACGTCGAGCAGGCCGCCAGACCGTGAATCCCTTCTCCCTCTGCGGATTCGATCGAATCTCGTAATACCTTATTCCTATGAAAGGTTTCGGAAGCCACACGCCGATAATCCATCCTCTGATGACTTCTCGTCTGAGATTTTCATACCTTGATCTCGAGGGAGACACTCCAATATATCAAAAATCCCTCTCTTCCGAGTGGAGATTGGTCAGGTGCGAAGAGTGAAACCGACGGGGTAGGAGCGAGTTTCCTATCAGAATGCACTGATTGCCGCATCTTCTCGGTCAGCGAGGTAGGTCTCGATTTCGAAGCGTTGCCATCCAAGTGGTGATAGCACGCTCTCGGCTGCTCGAAGGGTGAGATCGCGATAAAACTCGCTATCGTATCGACCATCAGCACTACCTTCGGTTGCGAGTCGAACCCGCTCTCGTGAGGATTTGCTGTCGTCGACGACCACGTACGAGACATCCTCGCCGAAATGTTTGTCCTTCCCGAGATCAGCAGCGCGCTCTAGTGCAGCTACGTTCCGGGTCTCGTGGGTGTATTCCTCTCGCGGTTTGGAGACTCGGTTTTTGATGGCCAGTTCGTTGGGATCGATGCGCCCTCTGTCGAGGGCCGCGAGCTTCATCGCGAGGAGATCGCAGACAGCCTCGGGTTCCTGGTGTTCATCGAGCGCGGCGACCAGTTCCTTTTGCACCTCCTCGATGAACGCCGGGGTTGAACGCTGCCGGCACTCGATGCCCCGATACTTGTAGGGACTGTCATCCTCCGGGGCGTTGGCCTTTCGACCGAAATACTTCGTGAGCGCGCCGGCTTCGGAGTCACGCATCGGCACGAACGCCACCCAGTCGTACGCCGCTTCGTGTTCGAGGCGAATCCCCGACCGGTCGGTGATCCGCTCGGCGAGTTCATCGAGTGGTGTCTGCTCCTCGCTGTCAACCGCCTGCACCCAGATGCTGTCGACGATACCATGCACGACGCGCCACCCGCCGGCTTCGAGAACCTCCTTCGCATCGAGCAGGAGCTCGCGAGCGAACGCATTGATCGCCTCGTGGCACTCGATACGCCCGAACTTCGCATTCGAGAATCCCTGATAGCCGAAACAGGAGACGAGAATCCACTTGATCGCGCTCGACCGGCCTTCCAGTTCCTCCCGGCGCTCGGGGTCGTCCGTCTCTTGGAGTTCGGCTTTGATCGCATCCCGATCGTCGATCAACGGCTGGAGCAGATCCGGGAGATACCCGCGTTCGTCACAAATGGCGTAGCCGATACCCGGTACGTCCTCGCGGTCCTCGTGGCACGCACATCGGATCTTCTCGGGGCTGACGTTGTACTGGCAGATGATGTTCGGATACAGACTCGAAAAGTCGAGTTCGTGAACCCCTCGATGAACACCGACGTCGGGGGCGAAGGTGAACCCACCCCTGTCCGCTTCGTGGAGCTGGTGCATCGTTTTGTACTGTTCGTGTCGCCACGAGTTCCACGGCACCAGCACGCCGCGCCGCCGGGCCTCTTTGATCTGTATCGCCGTCAGGACGTTCCCGATCGATGCCCACGCCAGTTCCTGAAGCGGCTTGCCTGAACGTCCGACGAGATCGAGACACCCATCCAGATTGGTTTCGGAGAGAAAGAAGGTGTTCGAGCGGTCGATGATGACGCGACCCGGCAGATTGTAGCGGGCAGGCGAATGGCCGACCTGTCCGTAGCTCTCGTAGGTCGAACGACCTGCCAGTTGCTCGAAGCCCGGTCGGCGACCGAGGTGGAAGTCGGCTACACCATATCGATCCGCAGCGTCGTCCAGCGTCGGCAATACCTCGCTTGCGTTCACGATCAGGACATCGGGGTCGATCGTTTCCATCGCTTCACGGACGCACTCGAGGTTGAACGGAGGGCTCTGAGCAAACTCTCGATCTTCGATCTCGATTTCCCCCACCTCATCGTTCGCGAGTCGTCTGGGTTCGATCGCGATCTCCATGGTAGTGAGGTCCGTCGACGGTGTCGGGTCGGTGCCTGTTTCGAGGCAGTAGCGGAACTCCGGGGAGAAATCGACGTTGTAGAGTCGGTATTCGCCGGGCGAGGCCCAGCCTCGAATGTCGAAGGCCACACTCCGAACAGCGTTGGGTTCGGTGACATCGACGCGTAGCACCCGTTCTGGTTCGTGCCGAAACCCACGTCGCCACTCTTCGATGGCTACACCATCGACGTCGGGCCACATCGAGAGGTGTCCTCGGAGATCCTCAACCTCACTCGATTCGGCAGAGACGTAGAAACTCGGCGTGTACGTCTCGTCCCGCTCGCACTCGACGCCGTCTTCGGTGCGCGACCATCGACACACACCGTTATCGATGTGATCGAACGCGAACGCCACCTGCCTACCCTCTCCCCGTACTGGTGGGTACGGACTCGGCCGTGTGCTCGCTGTCCAGTGTCGTTTCGAGTGCTTCCAGCCGCTCTTCGAGCAACTGAAACTGCTTTTCCTGTTCGAGAATCACCGAAAGGAGGAACGGGATTTCTGGTTCTTGATGGTTGAGGTATCCGGCGGCATCGGCATGGGTGCGACCGTGCTCGAACAGCCGGTCGAAGTGTGGCTTGTCGACGCGGCGGAGCGCTCGGCGGTACTCTCCCCAGTCGTCTTCCAGAGCTCGAATAGTGTCCCGATAGGTGGGGTTAGTCCGTCCCAACGGTGGCCACCTCCGGTTGCACAGTCGATTCGCCTAACTCCGGATGGCGAGCCGTGAGGATCCGATTCCAGTAGGTAATGGTGGTCTGGAAGTAGCCCCGACCGGGGTACACCAGCGTCTCGAAATCCGAACCCGTGAACCGTGGTCCCTGAGAGGTCTGTTCGCACCGGAGTACCTCCTCGGCAGCACACTCGATAGGACTCGTGTCCTCTCCCCTGTTCGTTCGCGTTACCAGAACTGGAATCCTGGTCTTGTCGTGGACGTCCTCGACGAGCGCGATGCCCTCGGACAGCATCCGCTCTCCCTCCCGATGGTTGAGGTCGCCGTCCCGATAGAACCAGTCGAGATCCGGAAGCACCAGTAGCGAGGTCTCCTCGGTAACCTGCTCGTGGAGTTCGTCGAGCAGCGAGTAGTGCTGGAAGGCGGTGAACCCACGGGCGATCTCGATTCGATCTAGGAGCCGAGGACTGGGTGCAAGCTGGGCCAGTGGTTGCGTGCTGGCGTTCCCGCGACTGTCGATCCAAGTAGCCGTCGCGTCGGTCCCCTGAGAAAGCAGGTGATCGAGAACCAGCGATTGTAGGGCTCCCGAGGTCCGACGCTCGGCTTCCAGCAGATGGATATTACCGTCAAGGGTCGGAAGTTCGATGGTCGGAGCCGACTGTCTTGGCATGGGAAAACCGACTCCGCCGGATGGTAATAGCTACGGGGGGAAACTTTCCAGAAGTTCCAGTTGCTTCATACCGCGTTCGGCGTCGTCTTCAACTACCTGTCTCTAGCGTTGAGGAGGTCGGTGTTCCGGAGCCCGTCCAATATTGGTTGGCGGACTATAGACCCTGTTCGGTAATTGATCGCGGTCTACTATCGTGCTGCCATCTACCGATTCAACGAGGCCGGTTGAACCGTTTCGAAGAGCGCGGCTTCGACGCCGCGCTCTATGACAAATCTCGTCCCGGCCGTCCATCCGAACTCAGCGACGACCAGTTTGAGCAGTTCACCGCTGTACTCCATGGACCTCCTGAAGAAGCTGGATACGACCCAGCGTGGAGTACAGCTCTCGCTCGGCACTACCTCATCAAGACGTCCGATGTTGCTTTCTCCCGCCATCACGTTTGTCGGCTCATGCACAAGGCCGGGGTCTCACCGAAGACCCCCCGGCCGGAGCCAGTCTCTGCCGACGAAGCCGAACACGAGCGCCCAGACCATCGCTGGAACCTGGAACTTGCTGTCGCGTTCGACCACGCCGACTGCCTCGGCGTGGTCTTCGAGAGCCGTCGATGGAAAGAGCGTAGTGAGCCGCTGTTCAATTCGGCCCGAGGAGGGTTCGTCGGTCACACCGAACTCCTCC
>PXRE01000010.1 GCA_003021085.1 Halobacteriales archaeon QS_1_68_20
GGAGGTAGCTGGAGACCATCCGCAGGGGTTCCTGGAGGTCGTGGGAGGCGGCGTACGCGAACTGCTCCAGGCGCTCGTTGGACTCCTCCAGTCTCTCGACGAGGTCCTGCAGACGCTGCTCGCGTTCGACCTGGTCGGTGATGTCCTGGGCGAAACTGAGCCCGGCGAATATCTCGCCGTCGGCGTCCCTGAGCGGCGTCGCCCAGACCTTCCAGTTGTGCCCGCCGAAGGCCGTCGTGGTGTTGCCCGTCTCGCCGTCCTCGACGGTCGCCCGGAACAGCGGTTCGAGGTCGGCGGCCGCCTCGTCCGGGAAGAGGTCGGGCATACGCCGGCGCTCCAGGCGGTCCGCGACGGGCAACTTCTCGCCCAGGACGGCGCCCTCCACCAGCGTACACCTGAGGTCGTGGTCGTAGACGCTGACGGCGCCGTTGGGGAAGTGCTCGGCCAGCGTCCGGTAGCGGCGCTCGCTCTTCTCAAGCGCTCGATCGCGCTCCTTGCGCTCGGTGACGTCCCGGACGACGCCGACCCGGTACCACCCGGGATCGTCGTCCGGCAACGAGGCGAACGTCGCTTCCACCGGGACCGACCCGCCGTCGGCCGTCCGGAGTTCGGCTTCGATCTTCGGTCGGTCGTCGCCGTCCTCGTCGCTGGCAGCCTGTAACTCGTTGATGTGCTCGATGACCGCCTCGTCGACGACCTTTGTGGCGCTCTCCCCGATCAACTCCTCCGGCGAGTAGCCGAGCATCTCCGCGTACGTCTCGTTGACCATGGTGAAGTTGCTGTCTTCGTCGACCACGTAGACGCCGTCGTCCACGGCCTCCACGATGGTCTCGTAGCGCTTGAGTTCCCGTTCGCGCTCCCAGCGTTCGGTGACGTCCTGTACCACGAGCATCCCGGCGGTGACCTCGCCGTCCGGGTCCCGAACCGGGAGCGTGTAGGCGTGGACGTACCTGTCGTTGTACTCGACCTCGAAGGCGTTCTCCTCGCCGTCGAGGGCGGTGTGGAAGTACGGTTCGATCTCTTCGAGGAGGTCGTCGGGATACACCTCGTGGACGCTGTGGCCGACCCTGTCGGCGGGTTCGACGTCCCTGGCGTCGAGGAGTTCGCCGCCGACGGCCCTGTACTCTAGGTCCTCGTCGTACAGGCCCACCGCGCCGTTGGGGAAGTTCTCCACGAGGGTCCGGTAGCGGCGCTCGCTCTCCTCCAGTCGGCGCTCGTTGCGCTCGCGCTCGGTGACGTCCCGGAAGTAGACGGACACCCCAGACTCCGAGGGGTAGACCGTCGCCTCCACCCGGAAGTCCAGCGGTTCGAAGAAGAGTTCGTAGCTCTGCGGTCGCTGGGTCTCCATCGCGTCATGGAAACTCTCCCGGACCTCGTCCCGTTCGGCAGCCTCGGGGAACACCTCCCAGAGGCGCTCGCCGAGCAACTCCTCCTCGGAGCGCTGGAGGAGTTGCTCGGCGCGCTCGTTGACCAGCGTGAACCGGAACTCTTCGTCGAGCGCGTAGAAGGCGTCGGTGACCCGGCCGAACACGGTCTCGAGTTCGGTCTCGATGCGGTGGTGTTCGGTCACGTCCTCGAACGCCACGACGACCTCCCCCGGGTCGTCGCCGGGGAGTGGTGCGCCGTTGACCGAGAGCCAGACGCGCTCTCCGTCCGTCCGGCGAACCCCGCGTTCGAGGTCGTAGACGGGTTCCTCGGCCTCCAGCACGCACTCGTAGGTCCGCTGGCCCGGAGCGAGGGGGTCGCCGTCCGAGTCCACGAGGTCCAACTCGGGGGCGTCGAACGAGGTCCCCGTCAGTTCCGACCGGGCACGCCCGAGTATCTCCTCGGCGCGCTCGTTCGCGAAGTGAATCTCGCCGGTCCCGTCGAGGACGGCGAGTCCGACCGGACTCGTCTCCGCGATTCGCTCGTCGAACGTCCGCTCGGCCCGGAGACGCCGTCGCCGACGTTCGTTTTCGATGGCGGCCGCGAGTACCTCCGCCACGCCTTCGAGGAAGTCGGCGTCCTGGCCAGTGAACTCCTGCCGCTCGGTCGCGTGGGTCTCTAGCACCCCCCACGGCTCGTCGGCCGATCCGACGGCGACGCTGATGCCGCTGACGACGTCGCGGTCCGCGAACCGCTCCGGCCGGGAGAACTGCGTTTCGGCGTGGCGGTCCTCGACGACGACCGGATCGCCGGACTCGAACGCCCGCCCCGCCTGGGAGTCCGGGTCGAGCGGGACCCGCGTACTCCCCACGAGTTCCTGGGGCCACCCGACCCCCACCCTGAGGACGCCCTCCTCACCGCCTGGAAGTGACTCGATCACCCCGCAGAACTCCGTGTCCAGCGTGGCCGCGACCGCCGCGGCCGCGTCGTCCAGCAACCCGTCGAGGTCGTCCTCCCGCAACGCCTGCCGGCCGAGTTCCGTAACCACCTCCTGCTGGCGAACGCGCGTCCCGAGATCTACGTCCGCCCGCGAGAACGAACTCATCTTAAGAAACGACTATCTGGGTGTCTGTAAGTTTTCCGACCGTGAGTACTTAACGTATTGTTGTAAAAATATCAGAAGATACTTGCCGATTACCGCTGTGGGGACCCGACCGCGGTGCCGTCTCCGGGTTCAGACGAATCGACCAGTCTCTCGCGGGTGCCGGGACCCCGTTCAGCGAGTCCGCTCTGTGAGGCCCTCGGCGACGGGGTCGACGTGGCCCAGTCCGACGACGGCGGCGACGTCGCCGTCCGCCCGGAGGTCGCCGAGTCGCCGGATCATGCACGTCTCGCGCGTGTCGTCCCGCACGGCCATCCCCGTGGGTTGCTGGATGGCCCGGAGGAACGCGAGACTCGTCGAGGTCTGGCGGCGCTCGTCGGCCGCCTGCACGTCGGCAGGATCGGTAGGGTCGCAGTCGTGTTCGACGGGGGTCCCCGCCGAGGGTCGCAACGGTGTGTACCGCCTGAGCAGGGAGGCGGCCCGGTAGGTCGCGGCTTCTTTCGCCACTGCGGCCACGCTCGTGAGGACCGACCGTACCTCGCGGCGCGAGGGTCGCTCGGCGTAGAGGTTCCGGGCGAGCGTCGCGAAGAACTGTGCGCCGATGCCGTCGATTCCCGCGGTGCGGGCGTCCGGTGCCGCCGCGATGGCGTCGCTCATCTCGTCGCCGTCCGCGGGCGCCCACGGCCGGTCGGCCGCGACCGCCTCGAACGCCGGCAACGCCAGGGGCGCTACCTCCAGCGCGACCACGCCGGGGTCGTAATCCGCGATTACCGTGCGCACGCGGTGTCTGCTGGCGGGATGATCGTGGACGACCCCCAGCAACAGCACGTCGCCGTCGTCGCCCTCGCCGGCGACCCGGCGGACGTACTCGGCGTCCATCCGGGGGTCTCCGTCGTCACCGATCTCGGTCATCTGGGGTCTCTCCCCGCCAGAGCCGTATTAACCTTCTCCTTCGGGAGGAAATGTCTTCCATCTCGAACACGACCCGGCCTGCCGCACCGGGTCCCGCTGACGTGGGGAACGTGTCACTCCCCTCCCCTCGCATTCAAGACCTGCTTATCGGTGGGGGCCCCCTGCCGGTAGTGGCAGAACGTGCCGCTTTCCCGTCCCGGCGGCCAGCGATGCAGTTACTGTGGGCTATAACTTTGTGAGATAAATATGCACAGAGAACATGACCGACGAAGCAGACGACCGTCGTTTCTCGACCCGGAGCGTCCACGCGGGCCAGCAGGTCGACCCCGCGACCGGGGCAGTCGCACCGCCGATCTACCAGACCGCCTACGAGTTCGAGGACGTCGACCATGCCGCCGCGCTGTTCGCGCTGGAGGGACCGGGCAACATCTACAGTCGGATCATGAACCCGACCAACGCCGTACTCGAGGAGCGCCTGGCGGACCTCGAAGGCGGGGCCGGCGCCATCGCTACCGCGTCCGGCATGGCCGCGTTCGACACCGCCACCTTCCTGCTCGCGGAAGCGGGCGACAACGTCGTCACCGCGAAGGCGCTGTATGGCGGCACCGCCACCTACCTCACCTACACCGCACCCCGCCGGGGGATCGAAGCGCGGTTCGTCGACACGCTCGACTACGACGCCTACGAGGACGCCATCGACGAGGACACCGCCTTCGTCCACCTCGAGACCATCCGCAACCCGGCGCTGGTGACCCCCGACGTCGAGCGGGACCTCGTCCCGCGGTGGGTACGAGGCCGGCAAGCGCGTCTGCGAGGAGGTCGACCTCGCGACGTTCCTGGCGAACGTCGGGGACGCGAAGACGCTGATCGTCCACCCCGCCAGCACCACCCACCAGCAACTCAGCGAGGAGGAACAGCGCGAGGCCGGCGTCACGCCGGACCTCGTGTGCCTCTCGGTGGGCATCGAGGACCCCGCCGACGTGGTGGCGGACCTCGAACGGGCCATCGAGACGGCCACATGACCGAGGAGGCGTCCGACGAAACCTCCGTCGACCGCAACGTCACCCGCGTCGACGGGATGCGCGTCGAGCGGGGCCTGGTGGCCGTCCCCGAGTTCCGCTTCGCGGCCGTCGACCTCCACGTCGTCGACGCCGGTTACGGCCACGACGCCTTCCTGGCCGCCCCCGCGTTCGTCCGGTTCTCACCCGTCGCGTTCTCGGGCGTCGACGCCGCGCGGTCCAGTCCGTCGACCCACGGCGGCGCGTCCGGGCGGTCGACGCCGGTTTCGATCCAGTACTGGACACTGACGTCCAGCTCGGACCCGAAGATGAACTCGCCCCAGGTGCGCGCCGGGGTCAAAGTCGCGTCCACGTCTGCGTACAGGAGCGTCCCCGTCTCCGCGTCGACCAGCACCTCGCCCGACGCGGCCGTGACCCGGGCCTGGGGGTGGCCGCTCTCGGTGCCGACCCACCCGGTTTTGGGCTCGTACCGGACGACGTTTCGACCCTGGTAGGTCGTGGTGCCGGCGCGTTCGTACGGGAGGAGTTCCAGCGGGGACACCGACAGCGCGTCGGACCTGGACGTCTCGTCGTGGTCGGTCTCGTTGTCGATCCAGTAGATGGACTGGGTGCTGTTGCTCACCCGGACGGGGTCGCGGGCCCACGTGTAGCTCTCGCGGCGCTCGTCGAACGCCGAGGCGTTGCTCCAGGTCTGTCTGTTGTACGAGCGGTTCCCGCGGACGTAGCTGACGAAGGTGCTCTCGCCGTCGGCGCCCATCGTGCGACGGAGCACCGTCACCTCCGGGTCGCCGGGCGCGTACGTCCGGGTGGACTCGACGTTGTACACGCCGCTGTCGCTGGTCGACTGCATCTGGCCGACGACCCGGTAGTTCCCGTCGACCGGCGGGTCCTCGACGGTGAACGGCGGGTCCGCAGGCTCTGCGTCCGGCTGGTAGAGGAACAGCGCCCACAGCGACGCCGAGACGACGACCAGCACGGCGACGACGGTGACGGCGATCCCGGCGGTGCTGATCCCGTCATCCTCGCTCGCTTCGTCGGACGCGTTGTCGTCGCCGGACTCTTCGCCGGACTCGCCGTCCGGGGAGTCGTCCGCTCGCCGTTCGTCGCCGGGTGCGCTCTCGCCGGCGTCATCCTCGCTGGCGGATTCCCCACCCGCTTCTTCCGTCTCCGCCGACTCCTCCAGCGGTCGGCCGAAGTGGGCCTGGAACAGGTCGGCGGCGTGGTCGCGGGGCACGTCGTTCAGCAGCATCCGGTAGAGATCGCCGGGGCCGACGACGGTCCCCGCGACGCCGGACGGCGGGGACGTGGCCGTCACGAGGACGACGTCGGCGGACGACTGCCCGACGTCGGCGGGCGAGTGCCCGTCCGGGTCGACGACGGGCCGGAGTTCGCGGCCGTCGGCGACGATGCGGTCGCCCTCGCGCCGTACCTCGCGGCCGCGAGCGCGCCACAGGCCCGCGACGAAGGCCGCGAACGCCGACTGGTCGCAGTCGGCCAGCAGGGACCGGAAGGCCGACTCCGAGAGCGGTGGCATTGATCGGTGGTGATACGACGGTGAAATAAGCGTTCTGCCCTGGGCGAACTACGGACGGTGGCGCCGTAGATGGCACCGCGTGGTCGTGCCGGTCAGCGGCCGTTGGGGCCCCGCAACTCGTCGCCCGTGGCGGTCACGTTGCCGCGTTCCAGGGAGTCGACCCACGGCGGTTCGCTCGGCGGTTCGACGCTGGTGTCGACCTCGTAGGTCACCGTCACGGAGTAGGAGTCCTCGACCATCACGTCGGCCCACTTGTCCGCCTTGATGACCGACCCGGAGACGTCGGCCTTCAGGATGGCCCCGGTGTCGGCGTCGACGAGCACCTCGCCGCGGGCCTGTCGGACGTAGACGGACTGGGCGTCCTCGCCGTCGCCGATGGCCGCGCTGGTGGTCCACCCGTCGACGGCCTCGTACCGCACGACCTGGGTACCCTGGTAGGTCGTCTTGCCGCGCTCCTCGTACCGGAGCAGGTAGAGACCCTGCAGCGCCTGCCCCGGTTCGATGTCGGCCGCCGGGCCGGTCTCCTGGTCGACCTCGTAGTAGGTCAGCGAGGCCGGGTCCGCCTGGACCACTTCGTCGGAGGCGACCTGCCGGTCGAACGCCGACGGCGAGTCGACGGTCGCCATGACGAACTCGCGGTCGCCGCGGCGGTAGGTGGTCTCCTTGACCACCGACCCGTCGCCGTCCCTGAGCGTGGTCTCTTTCACGACCGGCGACCCGTCGGGGTAGTACACCTTCGTCCGGAGGACCCGGTCGCTATCCGGGTAGTTCGATTGCATCGTCGCCGTCACCTGGTAGGGACCGGATTCCGTCGGCGCCGGCAGCGGTTCGTCGGGCGCCGACAGGAACGCCGGCCGCTGTGGGTCCGTCGGCGCCGGATCGTAGACGAACAGTCCCCAGGCCGCGGCCGTGCCGACCAGTAGCACCGCCACGACGGCGACGACGGTGGCTCGCCCCCTCGTAGACGCAGTCTCGCCCGCCATACCTCCCTATACATGGTTTTGTGTGTTAACCTTTATCAATTGTTCGAGGGGTGACGTCCCGGGTAAGCTACGGTTGAACGGGATCGGCGGGTCCCGTCGTCGAGGTCCGGCACCGAACGGTGGTCGACGGGATGGTGAGGCCCTGACAGTGACCGCTCCCGATATGTGAGTATATGGAGATATGTTCATATACTGGGTCGCCACCTGCAAGCAGGTGCAGAACTCGGACCGGGGAGCGAATCGTCGGGGGTGCGACGGCTCGCTTACAGGTTCAGCAGGATGTCCTCGGCGTGGCCGTAGTCCACCCGTTCGCGCACGTCGTCGTCCAGGCCGACCACGTCCAGCTGGTCCATGGTCGTCGGGACGCTGTCGGTCGGGCCGAAGGGGTAGTCCGAGCCGAAGATGAGGCGGTCGCCGACGAGGTCGTAGGCCATCTCCATCGCGCGCGGGTACGTCTGTGACGTGTCGTACCAGAACCGGTCGAGGTACGAGGAGGGTTCCCGGGAGAGGTCGGCGATCCGGTGTCGGTCGAACTCGGGGTCCTCGGGACTGTAGAGGAACTCCATCCGGCGCTTGAGGTAGGGGATGGCCCCACCCAGGTGCGAGAGGATTATCTCCAGGTCGTCGTACTGCTCGACGAACCCCGAGAAGATCATCTCGGCGACCATCACCGTCGTCTCCATCGGGAACCCGATCATGCTCTCGGTGTAGAACCGCTGGAGCCGGTCCTTGCCGAGGGGGTTCGTCGGGTGGACGAAGATGGGCACCCCGCGGTCGTCGGCGTGCTCGAAGAAGGCTCGGAACTGCTCGTCGATCAGCGACGCGCCGAAGACGTTCGTGTCCAGCCCCACGCCCTGCAGGCCCAGGTCGTCCAGCGCGCGGTCCAGTTCCGTGATGGCGGCGTCGGTGTCGACCAGCGGGACGCTGGCGAACCCGAGCAACCGGTCGGGGTGACGGTCGCTGGCCTCGGCGAGGTAGTCGTTGACGAGGCGGGCGAACTCGCCGTAGATCTCCGGGTCCGAGAGGTACTGCTCGTCGATGAACGACTCCGGCGACGGGAACGACAGTACGGCCCGGTCCAGGCCCCACTCGTCCATCAGTTCCACGCGGCGGTCCGGCCCCTCGGTGGTAAAGGACAGGTCCTCGCCCTCGTAGAACTGGTCCATCGAGGCCGCCTTTCCCCGCCGCTCGACCAGCGCGCCGTCGATCTCGTCGAGCAGGTCCGCGGCGAACAGGTGGTTGTGTACGTCTATCGACATTCGTACGCGTGGACAATCGAGGGAGAAATAAATATTTTCTGACGTTTCTGTCCCGGCCTGCGCCGCGGGGGCGGTCGGCGTCCGCTCAGAGCGAGTGGAACGAGAGGTGGTCGTCCCAGTCCGACGGCGCGACGTCGTGCTCGGCGGCCCGGTCGAGGTACGACTCCTGGCCCTGGATGTAGGAGTCCGGGAGCCCGACGTCTTTCCACATGACGGGCGTGTCGAGGCTCTTGGTCGTCTTCAGGCCCCAGTCGACGAGCCACTCGGCCTGGGACTCGTTCTCGACGCCGAGCATCTCCATGTAGTCCTCCTGTTTGGACGCGTCGTAGGGGTTGTCGTACAGCCAGTCGACGCCCTCCTGGTAGGCTTCGAGGAGGGCCTCCACCGCCGGACGGTGGTCCTCGAGGTAGGACTGCGGGCACACCCACATGGCGAGGCTGGGGATGGAGAACCCCTGTTCTGCCAGGTAGTCCGAGATGTAGAAGGCGTTCGCCAGTTCGCCGCCCCGGGCCTGGTCCACGATGCCGAGCAGGGGCCCGGTCGACGCGACGTCGACTTCGCCGTCCACGGTGAGGTCACCGAGGGCGAAGTAGTCGGCGGTGACGACTTCGAAGTCGCCGCCGCTATCGCCGAACGAGAGGTCGTTCCGCGACGCGATGAGCGAGTACGGCGGGACGTCGCCGGCCCGGCCGAAGACGGCCAGTTCCCGGTCGCGCTCGGCACCGAGCTGTGCGGCCTCGACCGCGTTCATCGACCCGACGTCGTGGCCGTCGGAGGCGAACAGGGTCACGTCGTCCCAGGTCATCTCCAGTTCCAGGTCGTAGCCGACCTCGTCGAGTTTCTCCTGCAGGACGCCGTTCTTGCCGCCGATGTGGTCGACGACGACGCCCTGGAACTCGCCCGGCGCCATCACGAGTCGCAACGTGTCGTCGTCGCCGTTGGACGAACCACGGAGGCTATCGAGACAACCGGCCGTCGACCCGACCGCCGCGCCGACGCCGGCCAGGAACGCTCTTCGAGAGTGCATGGTCGAGAAGTGATAGCCAACGGAAATATTTAAAAAGTTCTATTACGAGTGACATGATTACGTTAGAGATAAAACACGAATGACGACAGATTCTACCGCGTGCGCGGCGTTCGAGTCGTTCGTCGGACGGAGCCACCGTCTCGCCGGGGGAGCGAGGCGGGACCCGGCCGGACGGACGCGCCCCCGGGGGGAGGGATGTCGCCGGTGACCCGCGTCCGGGGCCTGGGTCGGTACCTCGGGCGGCCGCCGGCCACCCTGGCCTCGGTGGTGACGCTCGTGCTCGTCTGGGCGGGCCTGGCCCGTGGGTTCGGACTGGCCGACACCATCTCCTCGCCGGCCCTGGTCGCGGCCGCCACCGCCGACCTCCTGGCGAGCATGGAGTGGGTGCCCCACGTCCTCGACACGTTCCGCCGGACGGTCTTCGGGTTCGTCGCCACCCTCGCCGTCGGGACGGCGCTGGGCGTGCTCGTCGGCGCGAGTCGGTTCTGGGAGCGCGCCCTCGGGGGGTACGTGACTATCGGTCTCGCGCTCCCGTCGCTGTTCGCGGCCGTCTTCGCCGCGATGTGGTTCGGGATCAGCGACCTCACCCCGATGGTGGCCGGCGCCGCCATCTCGTTCCCGTTCGTCGCACAGGGGGTCGCCGACGGCGTCAAGGACGTCGACCGGGACCTCGTGGAGATGTCGACGGCGTTCGAGGTCGGCCGCTGGCGGATGCTCCGGCGGGTCGTCGTCCGGTCGGTCCTGCCGGAGTGGTTCTCCGGTGCCCGGTACGCTTTCGCCATCTGCTGGAAGATCACCACCCTCGCCGAACTGGTCGCGGCCGGCAGCGGCATCGGGTTCATGATCGAGTTCGAGATGCGACGGCTCTCGATCACCGGCGTCTTCTCGTGGACGCTGCTGTTCGTGGCCATCCTGCTGGTGCTGGAGTACGGCGTCTTCCAGCGCCTCGAACGGCGCGCGTTCGCCTACCGAACCGAGGGGGTGCCGATGCGATGACCGACGGACTCGCCGAATCGACGAGCGGAGCGCGGGCCGACGGAACGAGCGACGCGCCCGCCATCGCGTGCTCGGACCTCTCGAAGCGGTACGGCGACGAGTCCGTGCTGGAGTCGGTCTCGTTCGAGGTCCCCGACGGGGAGTTCGTCGCGCTGATCGGCCGGTCCGGCAGCGGGAAGTCCACCCTGCTGGACGTGATCAGCGGCATCGAACAGCCCGACGATGGCCGGGTGACCTTCCCCGCCGCCGACGGCGACGCGACCGTCGGCCACGTCTTCCAGGACCCGCGACTGCTCCCCTGGGAGACCTGCCTGCAGAACGTCGAGTACGTCCACGGCGACGACCCGGACTACGACGACGACGTCGGCCGGCGGTACCTGGACCTCGTGGGCCTGGGCGACCAGTACGACCAGTACCCCACGCAACTGTCGGGCGGCCAGCGCCAGCGCGTCGGCCTGGCCCGCGCGCTCAGCGTCGACCCCGACGTCCTGCTGATGGACGAACCGTTCAGCAACGTCGACGAGATCACCGCCGACGAACTCCGGGAGGACCTGCTGGACCTCTGGCGGGACTTCGAACCGACGGTCGTGTTCGTCACCCACGACGTCACCGAGGCGGTCAGGATGGCCGACCGGATCCTCATGCTCGGTGACGGCGACCTGTTCGGCGACGTGGATGTCCCTCTGGACCGGCCGCGGTCGATCGACTCCGTGGAGTTCGTCCGGTTCCGCGAGCAGGTCCGCGAGCAGTTCCGCGAACAGGGGTGACCATGACGGGCATCGCGCACAGCGTAGCGGCCGCGTTCGCCCGCCTGGAGCGACTCGACGGCGTCACCGGCGCGGTCGTCCCGCGACTGTTCGGCCTCGTCCTCGGGGTGGCCGGGTGGTACGGCCTGGCCAGCGTCTTCCCCAACCGGTTGATGCCGTTTCCCGGCGAGACGCTGGCGCTGACGGTCGAACTCGTCGCCACGGGCGTCGTCACCGAGCACCTGCTGGCGACCAGCAAGCGCATCCTGCTGGGGTTCGCCGGGTCGATGGTCGTCGGCGTCACCGTCGGGACGCTGATGGGCCTGGACGACTACGCCCGGAAGTTCTTCCTGCCGTACGTCGTCGTCGGGATGTCGGTGTCGGCGGTCGCGTGGGCCGCCGTCGGCACGCTCGTGTTCGGGTTCTCCGTCCTCGCGCCCGTGGCCGCGACCGTCCTGACGACGTTCCCGTTCGTGACCGTCCACGTCTGGAAGGCCGTCGAGGACGTCGACGACGACCTGACGCGGATGAGCCGCAGTTTCGACGTCTCGCTCCCCCGGATGGTGCGCCGGCAACTGCTCCCGGACGTGACGCCGGGGCTGTTCTCGGCGTCCCGGTTCGGCCTGGCCATCTCCTGGAAGATCGTCACCCTCGCGGAGATGTTCGCCGCCTCCAACGGCGTCGGCTACAGGCTCTTCAAGGCCTACCAGCGGTTCCGCTTCGAGGAGGCCTGGGCCTGGGCGGCGGTGTTCGTGATCGTCATCCTCCTGATCGAGTACGGCGTCTTCCGGCCGCTGGAGCGCCGCGTCTTCGCGTACCGGTCGGAAGCCAGGCCGCTGGCCTGACGGACGGCCCGGCCCGCGCTCCCCTGTTCCGCCATCACCGACCGGCGTCCAGCCGCGATCCGATTCCCGCCGGGAGTCCGGCCTCTTCGACCGCCGCCTGAACGCGCTCTATGTCGTACTCCACGCGGTGTTCCTCGACCGTCAACTCCTCGAGGTCGACCACCGCGTAGGCCGCCCGGGGGTCGTGATCCCGTGGCTGGCCGACGCTCCCGGGGTTCAGCACGACCCCCTCGTCGTAGACCTCGTGGTGCTGGACGTGGGTGTGGCCCATCACCAGCACGTCCTCGTCGGCCAGCAGGTCCGGCCCGAACTCCCCCGGCATGGTGTAGTGGTCCGGGTCGTCGGGGTGGCCGTGGACCACCTTCAGGCGGCCGTCGAACAGTCGCCGCTCGTCGGGACGGTCCGAGAGCCAGTCGCGGTGGGCGGCTTCCAGGTCCGTCCGCGCGTACCGGACGCCCGCCTGTGCCATGTCGTTGAACCGCTCCTCGCCGCCCTCGATCACGGCCCGGTCGTGGTTGCCCATCACGGTCGGCACGCCCGACCCCTCCCAGGCGGCGTTCGCGGCGGCCGCCAGGTCCTCGGGCACCGCCGCCGACTCGCCGGGCGTCGCCATCGCCTCGACGCAGGCCGCGGGCCAGGGGTTGTAGCCCACGACGTCGCCAGCGTTGACCAGCGCGTCCACGTCCGGCAGGTCCGACAGCACCGTCTCCAGCGCGGGCAGGTTCCCGTGCACGTCCGAGATGAGACCGACCTTCATGGGTCGGCGATTCGTGTTCCAGGGGCTTGAAAGCCCCCGTCTCTACCGGAGCGAGGCCAAATGTAGCTAGAGTCGTGAGTATCGTCAGGGGCGGTCGGAATATCGGTTGATCGTCGGGACGGTCTGGACGCGGCAACCGGGCGACTAGGGGTCGACCTCACGCCGCCCCAGCCTTGCGGTCGGCCCAAGCGCCGACCGCGGCCCTCGCGCGCGTTGCTCGCGGCTTCGCCGCTCGCGTTCGCGGTTCTCGCTCACTGCGTTCGCTCCGAACCGCGCAACTCGCGCGCGCCGACGCCCGACGATGGGCTGCCGAAACGACGCCTGACGACGGACCTGCCGACAACTGGGCGCCGAGTCGACGCGCTCGACGGTGGTTCCCTTATGTATCTCTGGAACCCTGATAAGGGCTCAACCGTTCTGAACGGCCGTCTCCCACTCCTCGCCGGTCCAGGCCGCCCCGGCGGCGCAGACGGCGTGCTCGAAGTCCAGGTCGTAGGCGGCGTCGGCGGCCTCATGTGCCGTCTCGGCCTCGAACTCGAACGGTTCGGGGGCGTCCTTCTCGTAGGTCGCCACGAGGTGCGGTTCCTCGACCGCTTCCACCAGCAGGGCGTCCCGGCGGACGACGCCGACGGTCGCGTCGTCGGGTTCGACGACGGCCGCGATGCGGGGCGTGTCGTAGTCGTCCTTCTCGTGGTCCAGCGCCAGGAGCGGTTCGGCCAGCGCGTCCCGGGCGGGGTAGCCCAGCGCCAGCTTCTCGGCCACCGGGTCGACGTGGCTGCCGTTGCCCAGCGCGACCGCCGGCCCCTCGACCGACGGCGGGTCCGCGACGACCCGCAGGCAGTCGTACGAGACGTAGGGGTTGTCGGTCTCCGGGGCGTCCGGCGTCGGTGCGACCGTGAGGGTGGCCGGCGCGTCCGCCCCGGTCTCCCGCGCGATCATCCGGCGGTTCGGGAACGACCGCGAGGAGACGCGGTAGGCGCCGACGCCCGGGGCGGCGACGAGAAAGCGACCCACGTACATGTGCGTCGGTCCGCGGGTCGACGGTAAAGCGGTGTCGGTGCGGGGGTGGTCGGCCGGGGACGGTCGTCCGGAGGTTTATCCGCGAAGGCGCGACCATCCGTCGCGTGACGACCAGCGAGGACGAGTGCGTCGCGGCCCTGCGGGAAGCCGTCGAGTGCCTGGACGAGTCCCCGACGAAGGCCCAGTACGAGGACCTGGGGCTGACGCCCGCGTCCGCGACCATCCAGCGGGTGATGGGCGGGTGGAACGAGGCGAAGGCGGCCGCGGGGCTGGAGACGTACGACTGGCGCGATGCAGGTGGTACCGAGGTAGAACCGAAACCCGAAGACGTCGAGATGCCCGACGACGTCGACTGGGAAGACCTGACGGGCCAGCAGCGGTGGTACTACAAGAACCGCGAGGCCCGGATCGAACGGAAGGATCGACGACGGCGGGAACTCCGGGCGTGGCTCCACGAGTTCAAGCACGACGAATGCGAGTGTGCGAACTGCGGAGAGGGCCGCCACGCCTGCCTCGACTTCCACCACCCCGGCGAGAAGGACCTGAGCGTCTCGGACATGATCGCTTACGGGTACTCCCGGGAGCGAATCCGGGAGGAAATCCAGCGTTGCGTGGTGCTCTGCGCCAACTGCCACAGGGTAGAGCACTACGATCCGCCACAGTCCGAAAGCGACAGCGTTTAGTAACCGTCCGACGTTTACTCGATTGCACGCAGTCCCATGGGGTAGCGGCCAATCCTGCGAGCTTCTGGACGTGCGCGAGGTGTTCGCCTCCGTGCGGGAAACGGCTCGCGACCCAGGTTCGAATCCTGGTGGGACTACTCCTTTCCGTTCTAACGCCGGCAGTACCCGGTGTCGAACCGCAGGGTCGGCTCCTGATCGTCGGGTACCACAACCCATCGCGCCAGAATCGAATCCCCGACGGCACGATGGGGCTACAGCCCCTCGTCCTCGATCGGTTCGACGTACTCGTCGACGTTCTCCGCAGTGAGGACCAGCAGTGATGGGGATTCGAGTCCCCACGCTGGCCGCCGTTCAACACCCTTAACCGCGGGCGTAGTCGACGTGAACCCGATGCAAGCGGCCATCGAGACGCGGGACCTCACCAAGGAGTACGGCGACGTGCGGGCGCTCCAGGGCCTGTCGCTGACCGTCGAGGACGGTGAGTTCTTCGGGTTGCTCGGGCCGAACGGGGCGGGGAAGACGACGTTCATCAACGTCCTGGTCGGCCTCGTCCGGAAGACCGGCGGCGAGGCGACGGTGTTCGGCCACGACGTCGAGACGGACTACCGCCAGGCCAGGGACGCCATCGGCCTCGCCCCCCAGGAGTTCAACGTCGACCGCTTCTTCCCGATCCGCGAGGTGCTGATGCACAAGGCCGGCTACCACGGCATCTCGAAGGACGAGGCCGCACGCCGGGCCGACGAGGCGCTGAAGCGGGTCGGCATCTACGACAAGCGCGACGAGCGCTTCGACTGGCTCTCCGGCGGGATGAAGCGCCGACTGTTGCTGGCGCGGGCGCTGGTCACCGACCCCGACCTGCTGATCCTCGACGAACCGACCGCAGGGGTGGACGTCCAGTTGCGGCGGGACCTCTGGGACCTCGTGACGGAACTGAACGAGGACGGAACTACCGTCCTGCTCACGACCCACTACATCGAGGAGGCCGAGCGCCTCTGTGACCGGGTCGCCATCCTGAACGAGGGCCGGAAGGTGACGGTGGCGACCCCGGACGATCTGAAGCGCCGGGGGTCGGACACGATCACCGTGCGGACCGCCGACCCGGCGGGGTCGTTGCCCGCCATCGAGCGGGCGGCCTACGCGAAGAAGGTCCGGGTCGACGGCGACCAGGTCGAGGTCCAGGTCGGCGACGGCGGCGCGACGGTCCCGCGACTGCTGGAGGACCTGCAGGCCGCCGGCAACGAGGTGGTCGACCTGGACGTCGCGCGGACCTCCCTGGAGGAGATCTTCGTCGACCTCACGAAGCGCGAGGACCGGACGGTGACTCGCTCGTCGGCCAGCGAGGCGGGCGACGGTGAATCTGATGGCGGTGAATCCGACACGGACGACTCCCGGGGCGAGGAAGTGACGCGGGAAGGTGTCCGCTGATGTGGTCGGTCGGATCGCGGGCGCTGTTCCGCCGGGAGGTGTTGCGGTTCGTCCGGCGGCCGAAGAACACGTTCATGCCGCCGGCGATCACGAACGTCCTGTACTTCGTCGTGTTCGGGGTCGTCCTCGGCGGCCGCATCGACCGGATCGCGGGTTTCGAATACATCCTGTTCATCCTGCCCGGGTTGATCGTGCTGGGGACCATCTCCAACGCCTTCGAGAACGCCGCGTTCTCCATCTTCCACGGCCGCTGGAACGAGTACATCCACGAGACGCTGACCTCGCCGATGGCGTACACCGAGATGGTGGCGGCCTACGTCGCCGCCAGTTCCGTCCGTGGACTGATCGTCGGGGTCATCATCGCGGGCGTCGGCCGGGTGTTCACGCCCATCACCGTCGAGCACGCCGGCTTCCTCGTGGCCACGATGGTGGTCATCTCGGTGCTGTTCGCCGGCCTCGGCATCGTCGGAGGCCTCTGGGCCAGGGACTTCGACGACCTGACGGTCATGAACCAGTTCCTCGTCCGGCCGCTGGTGTTCTTCGGCGCGGTCTTCTACTCGCTCGAGGTCCTCCCGCCGCTGTGGCAGAAGGTCCTCCTGGCCAACCCGATGGTGTACATGGTCGACACCGTCCGGTACAGTTTCCTCGGGTACGCCGACCTCGTCCCTGCGACGTCGCTCGCGGTGCTCGTCGGGTTCACCGCCGTCGTCCTGGCCGTCGACGTCTACCTCTTCAAGGTTGGTTACGGCCTCACGGAGTAGCTTCGACGGAGAACCGTCGGACTGCCTCGCCAGTGCCGGTGTCGAACGATTCGCCGCATGGCGACCACCTTTACCGGAGCAGTCGCCATTGGCGCGTATGGACCCTGACCTGGATCGATTCCAGTCCCGGCGCTCGACGGTGTACGGCCAGCGAGGCGTCGTCGCCACGAGCCAACCGCTGGCCGCCCAGGCCGGCATCTCGGTCATGGAGGACGGCGGCAACGCCTTCGACGCGGCGGTCGCCACCGCGGCCGCGCTGAACGTCGTCGAACCCACTTCCACCGGTCTCGGCGGCGACGTCTTCGCGCTGTACCGGACCGCCGACGGCGAGGTCGGCGCGATGCGGGCCTGCGGCGGCGCCCCCGGGGACGCGACCGTCGAGAACGTCCGCGAGGCGGTCGCAGAGGAGGAAGACGAGGATCCCGAGGACGTCGAGATGCCGTTCACCGGCCCCCACGCCGTGACGGTGCCGGGGACGGCCCGCGGGTGGGAGGCGACCGCCGAGCGGTTCGGCCGCAAGGACCTGGGCGAACTGCTCCAGCCGGCGATCCGGTACGCGACCGAGGGTTACCCCGTCTCGGAGGTCGTCGCCGCGCAGTGGCAACACGCCGAGGACCTGTTCCAGACCGACCACGCCCGCCAGGCGTTCCTGTTCGACGGCGAGGCGCCGTCGGTCGGCCAGGAGGTCACCCTGCCGCGCCTGGGCGAGTCGATGCAGAAGATCGCCGAGGAGGGCGCCGACGTGGTCTACGAGGGCGAAATCGCCGAGGCCATCGCCAGCGAGGTCCAGGCGCGGGGTGGGTTCATGACCGTCGAGGACCTCGCGGACTTCGAGGTGGAGTGGCCCGACCCCGTCTCGACGACCTACAGGGGAGC
The DNA here is from genome assembly GCA_003021085.1 of Halobacteriales archaeon QS_1_68_20. Classification (GTDB taxonomy): domain Archaea; phylum Halobacteriota; class Halobacteria; order Halobacteriales; family PXRE01; genus PXRE01. The sequence continues at coordinate 17,311 of PXRE01000010.1, forward strand.
CGAGATCTACGAACTCCCGCCGAACAACCAGGGATTGATCGCGCTGGAGGCGCTCAACATCGCTGCCGAGGTCGGCGCGGGTGACCACTCCATCGACTCGCCCGAGCGGGTCCACTACTTCGCGGAAGCGATGAAACTCGCTTTCCACGACGGCCACCACTACATCACCGACCCCGGGTACGAGGACCACCCGCCGCTGGCCTCCGAGGGGTGGGCGCGCGAGCGCGCGACGGAGATCGGGGAGGAAGCCAACGACGACGTCACCTTCGGCGTCCCGAACAGCAACGCCGAGGAGGCCGACACCGTCCTGCTGACGGTGGCCGACGACGACGGCAACGTCGTCTCCTACATCAACTCCCGGTTCGCCGGGTTCGGGTCCGGCCTGGTCGCCGGCGATACCGGCATCGCCCTCCAGAACCGCGGCGCCTCGTTCTCGCTGGACCCCGACCACCCCAACCGCCTGGAACCGGGAAAGCGTCCGTTCCACACCCTGATCCCGGGGCTGGCGAAGTTCGACCGCGACGACTGGGCCGCCTTCGGCGTCATGGGCGGGTACATGCAACCCCAGGGCCACGTGCAGGTGATCTCGAATGTCGTGGACTACGGCCTGCCGCTCCAGGCCGCCCTGGACCGGCCGCGCTGGCGGTACTACGAGGACGGGACGCTGGCGCTGGAACCGCACTTCGACGGCGGCGTCGCGGCGAAACTCCTCCGGAAGGGCCACGACGTGCGGACGAAAACCGCCTCGCGGTTCGGCGGGGCACAGATCGCCCGCTGGTCGGACGGCGTGCTGTCGGCGGCGACCGAACCCCGGAAGGACGGGAACGCCCAGGGGTATTAGCCGACAACTCGGACCCCCCGTCACACCCGGACGTGCGATCCACGCAAACGTTTCTCCGGCCAGTGGCGTAATACGGATGTACGTCTGGTACGGATACGGACGGGGAAAGGACCCGGAGAAGACGAATATCAACGTCCGACTTACGGAGGCGCTGCTCGCCGACATCGACGCGACGTGGCGCGAAGAGGGGTACATCTCGCGCGACGAGATTCTTGGTTCGGATGAGTGAGGACGAGTGGCGATGACGATTCCGGGCGCCCGCGAAGCGCACGTACGACGAGGTGGAGCCTACAAGCCGGGCGACGTTGAGCAATTGCGAGGGCCCCTATTCGGTCCCCTCACCGGCCGCTGGACCGATTCGCTCCGACGACGACCACTCCTCCGCCCACACGCTTTAGGCGTCGTCGCTGGAACATCTACGGCACGATGAGCGACAGCGCCCGGGCGGCCGACCAGTTCGCCGCCGCCCTGTCGGCGTCGCTCGACGAGCATCCCGAGGCGACGGCCGAACGCGTCGGGACGGCGGCCACGGCGGAGCGTCAGGCGACGGACGCCGGCGACCGGATCCGCGTCGAGGGCGACGACCGGACGCTACTGATCGACGTCGCTCCCGCCGGGGAGTTCCCTCTGTCTGAAGACTGGGGCGACCTGGCTGGGGTGGCCGGCGCCGCCGACGCGACTGCGCTGGCCACCTGCTCCGGACGTGACTGCTTCCTCCGTTCCCTCGACGGCGAATCCGCCAACGAGAACGACGCCGCCGACTTCCACTACCTCGACCTGCGGGACCGGACGCCCCCCGAGGCTGCCAGCGGCCTCCGCGACGCGGTGGCGCACCTCGCCGAAACTGACCGGTTCCCGGCGCAGTCCGAACGCGAGCGCGTCGCTGGACTCCTCCGGGCCTTACAGGGTGCGGTCCGTCCACGGCTGGAATCGCTCGCCCGCGAGGCTGCGGCCGGCGACGGCGAGTTTGCCACCCGCTTCGAGGCGGGGACCGACGGAGCGGATGCAATCTCGGCCGCCGCGGGCCAGTACGCCTACCTCCTCGCGGCCGGCGCGCTGTACGAAACGATCCGGGGCGAGGCGGCGGCCGACGGTGAGGGGGGACCGTCCCGTACCGACGGCGTCGACGCGCTGCTCGCGGACCCGCTGGACTCGCTCGCCGGCGGACTGTTCGACCAAGCCACCGCCGAAGCGATCACGAACGAGGCTCCGGGGGTGTTCGAAACGTTCCCGCACGATTCGGCGGTCGAGCGGGCGGTGGCTGACCTCCTCGGAGCGCTGGAGCGGCGGCCGCTCTCGGCAGTGGAGGGCGACCTCCTCGGCGAACTCTACGAGGACCTGCTGGCCCCGGCCGAGCGCCGGGCCGACGGCCAGTACTACACGCCGCCGGAAATCGCCGACACCGTCGTCCGCTGGGCGATTCCGGAGGGCCTGACCACCACGTCGGACGGCGTTCCGACCGTCCTCGACCCGGCGTCGGGGTCTGGAACCTTCGCCGTCGCGGCCTACCGGCGACTCGCCGCGCTGTGCCCCGACAGCCACCACGGTGATCTGCTCGACCACGTCGCCGCCGTCGACGTCAATCCGGTCCCGCTGGTGACGACGGCCCTGAACCTCGCCGTCCAGCGGGCGGGGACCGAGACGCCGGCGGTCAGGGCGCGCCGTGCCTCGTTTCTCGACCTCGGCCCGGGGACGGCGTTCCCGGACCTGTCCCCGGACGGCGATCCCTCCGAGGCCGATTCGTCCGCCGCCGCCCCGGCGTTCGACGCGGTGGTGGGGAACCCGCCGTTCGTCCGCCAGGAGGCCCTCGAAAAGGACCACTACCGGCGGCACCTGGGGGCGTTCGCGGACGGCGCCTACGCCGACGGCCCGGACGCGGTGAGCGGCAAGAGCGACGCCTACGTCTACTTCCTGACCCAGGCCACGCGGTTCCTCCGGGAGGGCGGCAGACTGGGGTTCGTCGTCCCGACGAAGTGGCTGATGACCGACTACGGCCGGTCGGTCCAGGCGTTCCTCGCGGACCACTACTGCGTCCACGCGGTCGTCGGCTTCGACCACCGGGCGTTCGACGACGCGCTGGTCGACGCGGCGCTGGTGTTGCTCGAACGGTGTTCGGATCCCGGGCGCCGCGACGAGACGGTCACGCGGTTCGTCCGCCTCGACGAGTCGACGGAGGTCGACGCGGTGCTGGACGCCGTCCGGTCGGGAGAGTCGACTGCCGGGCAGGCCGACGGATCGGTCGCCGACGGCGGAGCGCTACGAGATGGGAACGAGAGCGACGACGGCGGGACGGCACCCCGACCGGCCCCGGACGAGGCGGTCGTCCGGACGCGAGCGACCCACCGGACGGTCGCGCTCCGGCAGTCGGCGGTGACGGCCGTCGAGTCCGGCAAACTCGCGCCGTTCCTGTCGGCGCCCGCGCTCGCCATTCGATTCCTCCAGCATCCCGACCTGATTCGGTTGGGCGACCTGGCCGAGGTCGCCTACGGCAACAAGACCGGCGCGAACCGCTTTTTCTTCCTCGACGAGACGGACCTGGCGGAGTGGCCCATCGACGACCGCTTTCTCGCACCTGCAATCCGGAGCGTCCGGGGCCGGGAGTCCCGGGTGCTGACCGCGGAAGCGACCGACCAGTACTTGCTCGACGTCCGGCCGTACGTCGACCCGGTCCCGGACGCCGAGACCGCCGCCGATGGCTCGCTCGATGCCCGGGTGAAGGCGGCGCTGGCCCGCGACGGATACGACGCCCTGCTGGCGTACGTGGAGTGGGGCGAGCGGGAGGGCTACCACGAGCGCCAGACCTGTGCAGACCGACAGGTCTGGTTCGACCTCGGGTCCCTCGTCCGCCCGGAGATCGTCCACCCGAAGTTCTTCGACCGGCGGGTCGTCCCGCTGTGGAACCGCGACCGACTGGCACCCAGCAACGCGGTCGACGGCCTGTCCCTGCGCGACGGCGTGGACGAGCTGGTGGTCCTCGGCCTGCTGCACTCGACCGTTCACGAGGTGCTGCTGGAGTGCTGGGGCCGCGCGGAGGGCGGCGGCGTCCTGCAACTGATGACCTACGAGGTGGAGACGCTGCCCGCCGTCGACCCTGCGAGGATCGGCGGCGACAGCCGGGAGGCGCTGATCGACGCGACCCGCCGCCTCCTCGATGGCGACGAGTCCGCCCAGACGGACCTCGACGCGCTCGTCCTCGACGTCCTGGGACTGGACGCCGACCCCGCCGACCTCCGGGCGGTCCGCGAAGCGCTCGTCCGGCGGCGCCGGCGGAACGGTGACGGGGACGCACCGCCCGCAGAGCGCGTCGACGACCGCGGAACGCGGTCGTTCGCGGTCGACCCGGCCGCTGGCCGGTGAGACGAGCGCTCGCTCGTCGGTCGTCCGCCCTACCTTCGGAATTCGAAATCCAAAACGTTAGAAACTAAAGTTCTGGGCGGACCGCTCCCCGTCACCGTTCGCGCCGGACCCGTGGGCTTTTTCGCCGCTGGTGACCTTCGGCCGGGTATGAGCGACAGCGAGGATGGCCCTGACGCGGCGGACGCCGCGGAGAATACCGCGGGGGACGACGACGGCTTCGACGAGGAAGCCGAACGGGAGCGCCTCCGCGAGAAGTACGAGCGGGATAAGGCGCGCCGCGAGGCGACCCAGAAGATGAGCGAACTGCTGTTGCAGGGCGCGACGATGACCAACCACCACTGCGACGAGTGCGGGTCGCCCATCTTCCGGTACGACGGCGAGGAGTTCTGCCCGAGTTGCGGCGGCACGACCGGGATGGACGAGGACGCCGCGGCCGACGCCGAGGGGGCCGCTGGTGACGCGACCGGCCAGGCGGGAGCCGACGAGGGGAGCGCGACCGGCGAACCCGACGGCGTCCGGCAGGCGGAGCCCCGGCGGGACGAGGCCCGCCGGACGAGTGCCGACGCCTCGCGAACGGCCGAGGCCTCCCGGACAGCCGACGCCTCACGCACCGGCGACGGCGAGCGGTCGAGTGCCGACGACGGCCGTGCGGAGCGGTCGCCGGCGGCGGACCGACCGGAGTCGCTGGCGCCCGAGCGGTCGGTCAGGCCCGACCCGAGCGAGTTGCAGGCCGGGGCCGACGCGCCGACGGCGGGCGACCGCTCCGGGCGGAGTCGCGGACCGTCGAGCGGTCTCCAGGGGTCGGGGCGCCTGCAGGGCGCGTCGGTCGACGAGGCGCCGTCGCTGGCCCAGGCCCGGGCGTCGCTCCGGCGGGCCATCGTCAGCCTCTCGGAGCAGGCCGCCCAGAGCGACGACCCCGAGCGGGCCAAGGAACTGCTGCGGGGCGCCCGCGAAGGCGCGGAAGCGCTGGCCGTGTTGCAGGACGACTGAATCAGGCCGTCGACGCTCTCGTTTTCGGGACCGTCCCGACCGGGATTCCCAGCACGGAGTCGGCCCCGCGGTAGACGTCGCGGGCGATGTACGCCGCGCCCAGGGCGGCGCTGTGTCGCTCCGCGAACGTGGTCGGCGCCAGCCCGGAGCAAGCGGACTCCAGGCGAGAGCGGACGTCGACCGGATCCTCCACGCGGCTGAGTCGCCCGCTGAGGACGATCTCGTCCAGTCCGTCGCCGTCGACGTGGGCCGCGAACGGCGCCAGTCCGTAGACGTTGTGCAAGGTCGCCTGGTAGACCTTCTCCAGCAGGTCGGGGTCCGGCGTCCCCTTCGCCTCCTCGAAGGCGCCTTCGAGGAATCCCATCCGCAACAGGAGGTCGTCCAGCGTCGTCTCGCCGTCCCTGATCGCCCGGAGTTCGCAGACGTCGGGCCAGCCGTGAACCAGTCCGATCCAGTGGAACGCGCCCCGCAGGCGGCCGTCGACGACGAGCGTCGCCATCGCCGAGGAACTCGCGCAGGCGGCGACGTAGGTGTCCCCGGCCGCCTGCTCGTGGGCGTACCGGGTCATCGCCAACTTGTCGGCACCGGTCAGCGTCGAGTAGTGCCGGAAGTACTCGTGCAAGGTGTCCAGGCCGTCGTGGACGCCCGGGAACGCCACGCAGGGGAGGTCCGCGGCGACCAGCGCGTCGTAGACGTCGGTGCCGGTGCCGACCTCCTGGCCCAGTCCCAGGTTGTCGACGATCCCCCGGTCGGTCGTCGCCTCGATGTCTTTCACCCGGCGCAACCGGTCCCCGTAGCAGTAGCCGTACGCCGCCATGTCCACCGCCGCGGGGTCGACGTGGGCCGACAACTGGTCGAGGAACGACCAGGGCCCGCCGTCGCCCCGCGACCGCTCGATTGCGAACGTCTCCGTCCCGCCGTCCGGGTCGAGGACGCACGCCTTCACGGCGGTCGTCGAGTGGTCTATTCCGACGAACACGACCGGAGATATTCCCATTAGAACGTTAAAGTTACTATACTGAAGGGGGCAACGAGCTATCGAACCTCGACCGGCAACGAGTGGACGGCGTGCATGAAGGTGTTCCTGACCGGCGTCAGGTCCCCATCGTGGACCGCCCGGACGTCGAACCGGTCGAGCAGTTCCGAGAGCGCGACCCGGGCTTCGAGGCGGCCGAGCGCCGCCCCGATGCAGTTGTGGATGCCGTGGCCGAACCCGAGGTGTGGGTTCGGCGAGCGGTCGGGGACGAACGAATCAGGGTCCTCGAAGCGGGCGGGGTCGTGGTTGGCCGCCAGCAGTCGGACGACGACGTGGTCGCCCGCGTCGACCTGGCGGCCGCACAGTTCGGTGTCGGTCGTCGCCCCCCGGGAGACGGCCGACGCGGGCGAGCGGTACCGGACCACCTCTTCGACCGCGGTGGCAAGCGCCTCTGGGTCGTCCGCGAGGTCCTCGAACAGTCGCGGTCGCTCGGCGAACGAGCGGACGGCGTTGGTCAGCAGGCCGGTCGTCGTGATGTTCCCCGCGATCAGGAACAGGGCGGCGAACCCCAGCACGTCCCCGGTCGACAGGGGTTCGCCGTCGACCTCCGACTCGACCAGCACCGACAGCAGGTCTTCGCGCGGGCGCTCGCGGCGGCGCTGGATCTGCTCGGTCATGTACGCCGCCATCTGCTGGCCGGCCTCCCGCTGGGCCCGGCGGCGCTCGTCGGTCGAGTCGACCTCCAGGCGCGTCAGCGCGTCGCACCACGACAGGAACCGCTCGCGGTCCTCCAGGGGAATCCCCAGCAGGTCCGCGATCACCAGGTTCGGGAGCGGCCGTGCGACGGCCTCGACCACGTCGAACTGCGGCCCCTCGACGTCGGCCAGGACCTGCCCGACGAGTTCCCGGACGCGGGGTTCCAGGGTGCGCACGTGTTCCTCGCGGAAGTAGTCCTCGACGGTCGAGCGCAGCTTCCCGTGTCGCGGCGGGTCGAGGTTGACGATGGTGTCGTCCAGCAGGCCGAGGCGGTCGCTGTCGAACGGCGTGTCCGAGGAGAACTGCTCGTGGTCCCGCAGTACCGTCGTCGCCGCGTCGTAACCGAACACGTCCCAGCGGTCCTTGCGGGGGTTTCGGTGGACGGGGCCGCGCTCGCGCATCTCCCGGAACCAGTCGAACGGTTCCAGCCGACGGTCGTCGGTCGTCAGTCCGTAGGCGTCCGGGTCGGCCATACGCTGGAGCGCGACCGACGGCAGATAAATCTTATACGTCCTGGTCTGGAACCGGGGTCCATGTCACGCGAAGACGAGGCCCTGGGGGACCGGTCCCCGGACACGCCCGCGGCGGCGTTCGAGGTGCGCGCACCGCTGTTGTCGACCGAAGATCTGGCGACCGTCCTGCGCCGGGATGTCGTCGCCGACGACCTGCTCGACCGGGTGGCCAGGGGCTACCTCTACGGGTCGTTCGCCGACCCGGCCTCGACCGTCGACGAGGGCCGCCTCTCGGACGTGGACGTCTGGCTCGACGTCGAGGGCCTGGCCGAGGGGGCGGTCTCGACCCGGTTCGGCGGTTCCGGGTTCGGGCTCCGCAACCGCCTGGAGGCCATGGGCGACCTGCGGGTCTACGACGGGAGCGAGCGCGACGAGCGACTGCTGGAGATCGACCTCCAGCCCGAGGACCCGGCGGTCAGGGAGACCCTCCGGCGCGCAGAGCGGACCGCCTTCCGGACCAGCGAGGCCGACCGGGACGCGCCCCGGAGCAGGCCGCTGGACCTCTCGCTGGCGACGCCGGAGATGACCGAGGCCATCCTCGACGGCCCCCGACTCCCGCTGTGGTAGCGCCGCCGTCATTCCTCGTCGTCGAACAGCACGGCGAGGGTCCCGTTCTCGGCTGGGACACGACCGGTAGCAACGGCGAAACGTCCCGTCTCCAGCTCTAGGCGCTCGTTAGTTACCAGCTCGTTGTGGCTTCAATTCCATATATCTCGGTTCAAAACAATTTGGAAGAGGCTACTTATCCCCGACTTTCGAACGAGGATGTATGAGCACGACACTCGGTCAGGTCCGGAAACAGCCGCGTACCGAGACGTTCGAAAGCCTTACGGCGAGTCGGCGGCGGCACGTCCTCTCGATCCTGGACGACGCCTCACCGTTGCCGGTACCCCGGTTGGCCTCGCTGGTCGCCGCCTTCGAGCGCGGAAAGCCGCCCACCGCCGTCCCGGACGATGCCGTCGGGTCGGTCCGCGCCGACCTGGCACACGTTCACGTCCCGGCGCTGGTCGACGCCGACCTCGTCGAGCGGGGTCCCAACGGTGTGGACGTGACCGCGACGGGCCGGCGGGTCCTCGGTGAACCGGGGTTCCGGACCGTCGTCGAGACCGCGGCCAGGGACTGGGACGACGTGATCGACTGCCTCGCCGACGAGCGCCGACGCATCGCCCTGGACGTCCTCCGGGGCCGCGACGGCGGGATGGGCCGCCGCGACCTCGCGCAGGTCGTGGCCGCGCGCGAGGCGGGGACCGACGAATCGGCCAGCGCGGCGGAGACGGTGCTGACGTCCCTGTACCACGTCCACCTGCCGAAACTCGCGGAGGCGAACCTGGTCGAACTGGACGACGAAACCGTCTCGTACGAGGGTCACCCGGACCTGCCCGTGGCCGATACCCTCCGGTTGCTCGACACGGGTCGCCAGTAATCCGGTCGTTCCGGACCTGCCGTGCTCACTCCTCGCCGTCGTAGTCGCTCCCGACGACCGTGCGGATGCGGTCGGCGGTCACCTGCCCGACGCCTTCGACTTCGAGCAGGTCCTCCTCGCGGGCGGTCATCACCGCCTCGACGGTGCCGAAGTGCGACAGTAGCGACCGGGCCGTGACGGGACCGACGTCGGCGATGGAGGAGACGACGTACTCCTGCTGTTCCGCGAGGGTCTTTGCCTGTTTCTCGCCGTGGACGTCGACCTCGCGCTCGGAGAGGTCCTGCTCGCGGCCGGCGACGACGTGCAGCAGTTCGGTGGTGTCGGCCTCGTCGTCGGTGTGGAGGACGCTACAGTCGAAGTCGATGGCCAGCGACGCCAGTGCCCCGCGGACGGCGTTGGGGTGGACGTTGCGCTGTTCGTAGAGGTCCCCGCCCTCCAGCACCAGCACGGGCCTGCTGTAGTGGCGGGCCAGGTCGCCGACCTGCTCGAACAGCGAGCGGTCGCCGCCGGTCAGCGAGGCCAGGAAGTCCTCGACGGACTTGCGCTCGACGGCGACCCGGTCGCTGAGGACGTAGTCGCCCACCGCCAGCGTCTCCAGGCGGACGTCGACGTCCTCCCGGCGGGAGAGCTCCCTGGCGATGGAGGAATCGGTCTCGCGCTGGTCGGCGACGACCTCGACCGTCTCGTCGTCGCCCCGGGCGGTCGCCACCACGCCGTCGGTCGCCCCGGCGGCGGCCACGTCGGCCTCGCCGCCGCCACTCCCGGACTCGCCAGATTCACTGGCGGCCGCTTGCTCCGTAGTCGACTCACCGTCGTCCGCCTCGGCCTCTTCCTCGTCTTCTTGCTCTTGCTCGCCGAACTCCCGTAGCCCCTGGTCCAGGTCCTCGCCGCCCGCGAAGTCGCCGAGGCTGACCTGCTCGCCGGCGTCCAGTTCCGTTTCGAGGTCCTCGACGGCCGACTTCAACTCCCGGAGTTCGTCCTCCATACGCTGCTCGCGCCGCCGCGAGATCCAGAAGTACGTCTCGTCGCGGGTGTCTTCGGCCTTCAGGACGACGACCCGGCCCTCCGCCTGGCGGCCGGTCCGGCCCTTCCGCTGGATCGAGCGGATCGCCGTCGGGACGGGTTCGTAGAAGAGCACGAGGTCGACCTCCGGCACGTCCAGGCCCTCCTCGGCGACCGACGTGGAGACCAGCACCTCGAACTCCCCGGCCCGGAAGTCGTCCAGCACCTCCTGTTGCTGGGTCTGGGTCATCCCGTCGGACCCCTCGCGGTCGCCCTGGCCGACGAACCGCCGGGTCTCGAAGTGGTCCCCGAGGAAGTCCGTCAGGGCCCCCGCGGTGTCCCGGGACTCGGTGAAGACGATGACGCGCTCGCCGTCGTGGATGGCCAGCGTCTCCGCGATCAGGCGCCGGGCGGCGGAGTACTTCGGGTGGAGGTCGTCGAACCCCTCGGCCTTCTCCATCGCCTCCCGCACCCGGGGGTCCGAGACGAACCGCTGGCTAGCCTTGGAGGCCCCCGACGAGCGGGCGGCGTTGCGCTGGCGCTCGAAGTACTTCCGCAGGGACTCGACGCTCTGGGTCTCGACGTAGGTGACCGCGGTCCGCAACTTCCGGACCTCCGCGAGCATCGACATCCCCTCGTAGCCCGCGGAATCGTCGTTGTCCATCAACCGCTGGAGCTTCGACTGGATGTCCCGGACGTCGTTCTCCGAGAGGTCGGGGCTGGTCCTGTTCGTGACCCCCAGTTCCTTCAGGGTCTCCATGCGGTCGCGGATGACGTCCTTGAGGGCGTCGCGGATCGCCAGCAGTTCGTCCGGCAGGGTGACCGTCTCCCACTCGACTTCGGTCTCGTGGGTGTACTGCTCCACGTCGGGGTCGTCGTCGGTCTTGACCTCGACCTGCCGGATGCCGAGGTTCTCACAGACCTCGAGGATGGCCTCCTCGTCGCCGCCCGGCGACGCGCTCATCCCCGTGACGAGGGGGTCGTCGGCCTCGGCGTGGTAGCGCTCGGCGATGTAGTTGTACGCGTAGTCGCCGGTGGCGCGGTGGCACTCGTCGAAGGTGCAGTGGACCACCGGCCCGAGGTCGATCCGGCCGCCGACGAGGTCGTTCTCGACGACCTGGGGGGTCGCCACCACGACGGTCGCGTCCGCCCAGAGGTCGGCCCGCTCGTCCGGCCGCACCTCGCCGGTGAAGACGACGACCTCCTCGTCGGGAATCTCCAGTGCCTCGCGGTAGAAGTCGGCGTGCTGCTGGACGAGGGGTTTGGTCGGCGCGAGCAACAGGGACTTACCCCCCTCGTGCTCGGCCAGGCACTCGGCGGTCACCAGCAGGCTCACGGCGGTCTTGCCCAGTCCCGTGGGCAGGCAGACCAGCGTGTACTCGTCTTTGGCCGTGCCCGCGAGGTCTAGCTGGTACAGGCGGCGCTCGACGACGCCGTCGGTCAGCATCTCGTGGTCGACGTACTCCGTCCCCTCGGCGGTCGGCATCTATCCTGTGGTTGTCCGCCATCTCGTTTAAGCGTTCGCGTAGCCGGGTGGAAGTATAGTTCGGACCTTTCGGTGGGTCGATCCCTCCGTCTCGGCGTGTGTCAGACGAAACGATCTGGTCGGTGGTGTTAACTTTGGCATCGGTTGTACACCTATTGCCACAGGTTCCCAAGGTACGGTATGACCGTCTACGAGACGGACCTCCCGGGGGTGGGCAAGAAGTTCGAGGTGGACCTCGACGACGGCGAGTAACCGGTCGTCGTCATCCACAACACGGGCAAGCGGGAGGTGTTCCGGCGGCCGGGCCCGGACAGCGCCGCCGAGAAGCTGTTCGAACTCTCCGACCAGCTGGCCCGGACGGTCGGCACCATCCTGGACGGGGCGTACTTCCAGCCCATCCGGACTGGCACCATCGAGACGGTGCTGGACGACGACTCGCTGATCGAGTGGATGAAGGTGACCGAGGACTCGCCCATCGCGGACGTGACCCTGGGGGACTGCGGGGTCCGCCAGCGGACCGGGACCTCGGTCATCGCCATCCAGCGCGGCGACGAGACCATCCCCAACCCCGCGCCCGACCTCGTCATCCGGCCGGGCGACGTGCTGGTGCCCCTCGACGACCGCGAGGACCACCGTCTGCGCCGCGACCTCGTCGAACCGTAGCATGGCCGAGACCTCGCTGATCGAGGTCGGGGCGATGTTCGTCGCCGTCGCCGTCGCCGGGGTCGCGCTGGCACTGGGCGTCAGCGAGGCCGTCGCCGCGTTGTTCGTCGGCATGGGGGTCTCGACGACCGACCGCGTCCCGGCGGCCGAACCCCTGCTCGAACCGGTCCGGGACGTGTTCGCGGCGGTCTTCTTCTGGATCGGACTCGGGACCGACCCGCGGGTGCTGGCCACCGTGGAGGGCGTGCTGGCGGTGCTGGTGCTCACGACCGGGCCGCCTAAACTCGCCAGCGGCTACCTCGGCGGCCGACTGTACGGCCTCGACGAGCGGCGCTCGGCCAGAGTGGGCGCCGGGATGGTCACCCGGGGGGAGTTCTCGCTCGTGGTCGCGACCGTCGCAGCCGCCGGGGCGGGGGACGTCCTGAACCGCGCCCTGCCGGCGGTCGCGGTCGGGTACGTCCTGGCGATGAGCGTCCTCGGGACGCTGCTGATGCAGCGGTCCGGGCCGCTGTAGCGCGCGGCAGAGCGGTGGTTCGGGGTGCGAACGGCGCAGAATGACGGCTGGGGGGCCGTTTCGGCTGTCGAGGCCAGCACGGTGTCGTCGCCCTAGTCGTCCCCGATGGCCTGGGGGTCGTCGACGACGATCTCGTCGTCGGGTTCGGCGACGGGTTCGCTCCAGAGGCGGATCAGGATCGCCCCGGCGGCCATGAGGCCACCCAGGACGGCCACGGCACCCAGCGGGGACAGCAGGTCCGCGATGGCCCCGCCGCCGACCGCCAGCGGAATCTCGAACAGCGAGTGGACCATGAAGACGATGCTGATGACGGTGGCGCGCCCCTTCGAGACGGTGTTGTCGTTGATGTACTCGGTCTCCAGGGGGTCGGTCCCGTTGCGGACGCCCTTCATCATGAAGAACAGCGGGATGGCGACCGGGGGGAAGAGGACGACGGCCACGAACAGCACGCCCAGTGCCGGGGGGATCACGGTGAACCAGCGCCGCAGGCCGACGACGCGCTCCACGTCGTCGATCTTGTAGCTCACGGCGGCGCCGACGACGGTGAATCCCGCGTACATCCAGCCGAGGTGGCGGACCGACAGGCCCACGTCCCTGCTGATCGGCTGGACGAAGTAGTCGATGGCTCCGAGTACGCCGAGGAACAGGCCGACGTAGACGACGAACGGGCCCAGCGGCGTCCCGAAGAACCGCTCGCGGACCATCGGGAGCACGTCGAACACCGTGAACGGGTCGGCGTCGTCGTCCTCGAACTGTTCGGTTTCGGGCATCGACAGCACGACCAGGAAGCCCAGGGCCACCAGCAGGCCCGAGACGATCCAGGGCATCGCGAGGTTGATCTCGCCCATGTAGCCCCCGACCAGGGCGGTCCCGCCGCTGACCAGCAGGCCGATGGCGTTGCCCCGCCCCCGTACCCGGGCGTACTCCTCCTCGCCCAGGCCGTCGCCCTCGCGCAGGATGTCGTAGAGCCAGGCGCTGTCGGTGCCGGACTGGAACGTCTGCCCGAGGCTCCAGAGGACGTAGAACACCGCGAACATGTAGAAGTTGGTGCCGAACGCCATCAGGATCGACGACGACGACAGGAGGGCGATCCCGATCAACAGCGAGTTCCGGCGGCCGATCCGGTCGGCGACGAACCCGGTGGGCACCTCCCCGAACAGGACGGCCACCGCGAACAGCGAGTCCAGCAGACCGATCTGGGTGTAGGACAACCCCCGGGAGAGCAGGAACAGCACCCAGATCGGGCCCGTGAGATGGGCCCACTTCGTACTCATGTACAGGTAGTACTTGAGGACCGTCCGCTGGGGGAGCGAGAAACGCGACGCCACGTCAGGACCACCCCTGCGACGACGAGTTACCGGTCACGTCTCCGTTCACGACCTTCGGTATCGGTTCCGAGTGTTAAATGAGTATCTATAACAGTGTGAGTGTTAAATGAGTACCTATAACAGTGTATTTATCCGGCCTGTGGCCCCGCCGAGTCCGACTCACCTCCCGACGGACCGCGAGTCACCCAGAATTTGGGTTTTTATATAAGTTAGAAAGAATTAAATATAAAGAACTACATTATAATAACACCTTCGAAGGGAGGTGAGAACGCATGGACTACGCGAAAGCCTGGGTCGACGCCGAAGCCGAGAAGTCGACGAAGGCCGTCACCGGCCCGGTCGACGGCAAGTGGGACGCGATCACGTGATCGCGTCGCCGAACGTAGCATCGTAATCCAACCACCTTTTCGGGCGGACGGTTCGTCGTTGGTTCGAAGTTATTCCGGCAGTAAGATATTTAATTTACTGCTATAACTAACTTGTATGTCGAATGACGTACGAGAGGGAATAGCGACGTCCGGCAGGATCATCGAGGAGATGGACCCCGAGGCGCTCGTGGACGCCGACCCCGAGACCGTCCAGGAGACCGTCGAGGAGTACCGCGGGGAGATCACGTCGTTGCAGTCCGACCAGGCGCTGTCGAACGTCTTCGGCATGGCGGCGATGCACCCGAATCCGCACCTCCGCCACGCCATGCTCGGTGTCGCCGCCGACCGCCTCGACAACGCCTTCTGCCGGGAGTACATCTCCTCGTCGACCCACGACGACGTCGACTTCGTGGCCTTCGAGGCGATCCTCCTGTGTGGCGAACACGAACTCCAGGAGGCCATCGACGACCTCGTCCCCATCGTCGGGTGGCCCGACGAGGGGCCTGGCGACATGACCCGCCTGGAGTGGGGCGGCAACCCGGTCGGCGTCGGCCGGGCCTCGGTGGTGACCGCCGAGTTCGAAATCTTCGGCACCGAGGACCCCGACACCCTGGCGATGCTCAAGGACCACTACCAGGAGAACGGGCGGTTCCCGACCGAGTACCACTACAACGCGGCGCTGGACCACGCCGGGTCCGACGACGCCGACCTCGACGGCGACGCCCCCGACGGCATGGTCCCGATCCCGGGCGGGACCTACACCGTCGGTGTCGACCCGGAGGACGTCCCGTTCGACCGGTTCGACGACTCCTACCTCGAACCCCAGGGGGTCGAGGTGTCGCCGTTCTACATCGATAAGTACCCCGTGACCAACGCCGAGTACGACGAGTTCGTCGAGTCGGTCGACGACCACTCCGTCTACGGGCACCCGGCCGAACCCGACGACAAGGACCGCACCCGGATCACCGCCCACGAGGACCTCGGGCCGGACCACCCCGTCACCGGGATCGACTTCTACGACGCCTACGCCTACGCCAACTGGGCCGGCAAGGATCTCCCCTTCGAGGAGGAGTGGGAGATCGCCGCCCGCGGCCCGGAGGGGTACGTCTTCCCCTGGGGCGACGAGTGGGGCCCCGACAAACTCCACTGGGCCGGCAACACCTTCGACACCGAGATCGAGACCATCCCCGAGTGGACGGACCTGCTCAACGAGACGCTCGTCGACGGCCCGAACGACACCCAGACCGTCCCGGTCGACGCTCACGAGGAGGGCGCCAGCGACTTCGGCGTCTACGACATGCTCGGCAACGTCTGGGAGTACACGAAGTCGGGCTACATGACCCGCCAGGAGGTCAACCCGGTGTTCGACCACCCGCCCGGGTCCTCCCACGAGAACCTGATCGACGAACACGAGGCGTTCCCCGTCATCCGCGGCGGGTCGTGGTCGAACATCCCCGAGCAGGCCTCGGCGGTGTTCCGCGGCAAGGACCTCCTGACCGACCGCCACAACGAGATCGGGTTCCGGTGCGTCTACCGGCCCTGACGCGGACGAGGAACGTCGACCGACCTAGACGAAGAGTTCGGGGAGGTACCACAGGCCGGCCTGGCCGGCCACCGCGGCGGCGATGGGGATGGTGACGTTGTCGTCTATCACGTAGCCCCAGATGATCGGCTTGACGCCGTCGGCCAGCGTCGCCGCGGCCGCGGCGAGGGCGGCCACGCTCGGTCGCAGGAACGGCAGCGCCAGCGCCAGGCAGACCCCGAACATCAGCGCCATCACCTCGGGCCGTTTGACCCGGCGGAGTTCCCCCGACCCGGCGAGGCCGCTGACGGGGTCGCCCAGCGTCAGCATCAACACGGCGGGGACCGCGATGGACGGCTCGAACGTCAGGATGACCGCCGACCCGCTGAACATGTACAGCGCGTAGCCCGCGAGGTTCTCCTGCTCGTACTCCCGGGTGAGTTTGTCGAACACCCACCAGTCCAGGCCGACCTGGAGGCGGACGATCTCCAGCACCAGCGTCACCACGATGCCGACGATCGCCCCCAGCCGTAACTGCTCCCAGGTTACGAGTTCGAGCAGGTACAGCGCCGGCGCTCCGGCACCGGAGGCGTGGACGAGTCGTCGGGCGACCTCGGCTCGCATCTTACGCTCTCGGCGGGGTTTCCAGGTCCTCGAACGACCGCCGACCGGCCCGGAGGTCCGCCAGGACCGCCGGCAACTCGTCGACCGGGACCCGCACCTGGTCGGTCGTGTCCCGGTCCCGGATCGTCACGGTGTCGTCCTCGGGGGTTCGTTCGTCCAGCGTCACGCAGAACGGCGTGCCGATCTCGTCCTGCCGGCGGTACCGCCGGCCGATGCTCCCGGAGTCGTCGTAGGTCGCGGGCAAGCCGTTCGCGCGCAGGCGCTCGGTCAGGTCCCTGGCGCGGCCCTCGAGGTCGTCCAGCAGCGGGAACACGCCGACGGTCGTCGGCGCGACTTCGGGGTCCAGGGCCAGGTAGGTCCGGGGTTCGCCGTCGACCTCGTCCTCGCGGTAGGCGTGGGTCAACACGGTGTAGACGACCCGGTCGACGCCAAAGGACGGTTCGACGACGTGCGGCGTGAGGTGCTCGCCGTGTTCGGTCTGCTCTTCCACGGCGAAGCCCGTCTTCTCGACGGGGACCGTCACGTTCTCGCCGTCCACTTCGACGGTCACCTCGTCACCCTCGAACGCATCAGGCTGGTTAGCCGCGAGGTCCGCCAGCGCGTCGACCACCGCCTGGGCCTGGCCGCCGAACGCGGGGCCGAGGTAGCTCATGTCGGGGTCGACGGTCGGGCGCTCGACGGTGACCGGTTCGTCGTACTGCTTGAACACCGAGAACTCGTCGTCGGCGTGGTCGGCGTGTTTCTTCAGGTCGTAGTCGCTGCGGTAGGCGTAGCCCGTGATCTCGATCCAGTCGGGGTCCTCGCCGGGGAGGCTGACGTCGGCCTCGGCGTCCCAGCAGTCGCTGGCGTAGTGGGCGCGCTCGCCGGAGAGGTGCTGGCGGTACCGGAACCGGTCGAGGTCGACGCCGATCCGCTCGTACCACTGCCGGCCGACGCCGAGGTAGTAGGCGATCCATGGTTCGCCGACGACGCCCTCGTCGACGGCCTCCCGGACCGTCAGCTCCTGGATCTCACCGTCCTCGGCCTGCTGTTGCTCGGCGGAGTACAGCGGCAGGACGACGTCCGCGACCTCTGCCAGCGGGGGTTCGTCCTCCTGGGGGTCGACGAACAGTTCGAGTTCGGCCTGGGTGAACTCCCGGAGGCGCTTGAGGCCGCCCCGCGGGGAGATTTCGTTGCGGTAGGCCGGCCCGATCTGGGTGACGCCGAACGGCAACTGGTTTCGGGCGTACTCCTTGAGCCTGGGGACGTCCACGAAGATGCCCTGGGCCGTCTCGGGCCGCAGGTAGC
Source organism: Halobacteriales archaeon QS_1_68_20 (assembly GCA_003021085.1). Lineage (GTDB taxonomy): Archaea > Halobacteriota > Halobacteria > Halobacteriales > PXRE01 > PXRE01. The sequence continues at coordinate 34,960 of PXRE01000010.1, forward strand.
CGGGTTGGGCGTCGCCCGGGCCGATGTTCGTCTGGAACATGAGGTTGAAGTCCTCGACCGGTCGGCCCGCGAGTTCCGTGCCGCAGGTCGGGCACGCGACGTCGTTGTCCGCGATGAGGTCCTCGACTTCGCTCCCCGGGAGGCTCTCGGCCTCCTCGATGTCCGTGTGGTCCTCGACGAGGTGGTCCGCGCGGTGGCTACTGCCGCAGTCGGCGCACTCGACGATCATGTCGTCGAAGGTGTCGAGGTGGCCCGACGCCTCGAAGACGGGTTCGGGCATCACCGTCGGGGACTGGATCTCCATGTTGCCCTCGCGGACGGTGAACCGCTCGCGCCAGGCGTCTTCGACGTTGTGCTTCACCGCCGCACCCTGGGGACCGAAGGTGTAGAAGCCGGCCGCGCCGCCGTAGGGCTCGCTCGACTGGAAGTAAAAGCCCCGTCGCTTGGCGAGTTCTGCGAGCCGGTCGCCGTCACTCATAGAGTGCCTCCAGCAGGTCCACGTCGGTTACCACGCCACCGAGGTGGCCGCCGGTCATCAGCGGAATCTGTTCGACGTCGTGTTCGATCATCAACTGGGCGGCCTCCTTCGCCGTGCGACTGGCGGTTACCGTGACCACGTCGCCGGTCATGAACTCGCTGACCGGGCCGGCTGGAATCTCGACGTCGCGGGTCGGCATCGTGGTGCTGCCGACGGCCTTGACGTTCTCCCACTTCCAGTCCTCGTCGTCGCTGGACACGGAGTCGCCGGTCTCGGCCTCGCCGGCGACCACCCGGGCGACGTCGATGACGTCCACCTCCGTGATGATGCCGTCCATCCGGCCGTCGTCGTCGAGGACGACCGCGTAGGGGATGCCCGCGTAGGCGATGGTCCGCTCGGCGACCGGGAGCGGCGTCTCTCGCCAGACCGTCGTGACGGTGCGGGTGGCCAGGTCACCCACCTCGGCGTCTCCGGCGGCCTCGCCCTCCGCGATGGCACGGACCACGTCGGTCACGGTGACGATGCCTTCGAGCTTGCCGCCGACGACCGGGACCCGGCGGGCACCCTCTTCGACCATCAGCCGGGCCAGTTCCTCGATGGAGGCGCCCTGTTTGGTCGTGGGGACCTCGCTCATCAGGAGGGCCAACTGGTCCTCGTCGGGGTTGGCGATGAGGTCCTCGCGGGAGACCAGTCCCCTGAACTCCTCGCCGTCGCCGTCGTCGTTGATTACGGGGACCGAGGAGAACGCCCGCTCCTGGAGGTAGGTGAGGACGTCGTCACGGGTGCCCGGCAACTCCACCGTCACGACCTCCGACCGGGGCGTCATCACGTCTGCGACGTTCATGTCCGCCGAATACATCCTCCGTACTCTTGTACCCTACGACACGTTGTGCCGCCGTTTCACGCCCGGACGGCTTCGGTCCCGGCAGTTCGAATCGGGCGCTCCTCGCGTGACGCTCCTCGCGTGACGCTCCAGCGTCGTGGCCCCGCTACTCGGCGTGATCGTGCCCGGCGGTCCCGTGACGGCTGACTGAAACGCTCCTGTCGTTTCGACGCGTTTATATAGGTGTGACATCCTCTATCAAAGTGTATGGCGACGGACATCGCTCCCCGCGCCGCGGACACGGAGGTCATCGCCTCCGTCGACGACGACCAGTATCTCATCGCGGACATCTCCGAGGACGGCGCCTGGCTCTCTATCGGCGTAACGGAAGCGCCGAGCCTTCGATCCTGGCGATAACCAGCCCTCCAACCGCCCTCCGGCCTTCTCCGTGCGCTCGCTCGTCGAGCGCCGCGAGTACATTTTTGAGCGCGCAGGCCGAACGTAACGTCGATGAGCGACTCGACGGACCCCGACGTCTGGTTCCTGACGCGGTCGGTGCCGGTCGCCGCGTTCGTCGGGGGGTTGTGCTGTTTCGTGCCCGTAGTGACCGTCCTGCTGGGGCTCGGGACCGTCAGTTACGCGGCGTCGCTGACCGACCTGCTGTACGGCCGGCACGTCTGGGCGTTCCGGGCGGCGGGGCTCGCGTTCCTGCTGGCCGCGCTGGTGGCGCACCTGTACGTCAACGAGGGCGTCTGTAGCGTCGACGCGGCGGTCCGGCGGCGACGGAAGATCCTGAACCTGGTGGTGCTGTCGCTGTCGCTGGCGATCGCGGCCTACGTCATCTGGCTGTACGTCATCGTCGAACTGATCGGGTTGGCGCTGGGGATCTGGTAGACTTCGACAGTGTGGAGGTGGTGTGTTCAACGTGGCCAGGTTGTGTGAGTGAGGCGACTCGGCGGATGTGCTCCCGGGTAGACTAGCGGCATGCAACGCCTAGGGGTCAACCTCACCCTCCCCAGCCGCGGGCTCGGCCGGGCGGCCGCCAGCCGGGCCGCCCGGCCTCCCCCGGCCACCGGGAGAGCAAACGCTCCCGGGCCCCCGTTCGCAGGCTCACGGGGACCTCGCGCGCCGTCCGGCCGGTTGGAAGCTTATATGAATATATGTACATATATTCATATATACTCCCGCAGCCGCCGGTGGCGCGCGCTGGCTCGCGTGCCGAGCACCGCGAGGCCGCGAGCCAAAGCCGCGCGAGGGACGAGTAACGCAACGAGCGCCCGCAGGGCGCGAGTGAGTAACGCAGTCGGCTGGGGAGGCTGGTGGTTGCGCCGAGCTGTCGGGCGGGACTGAAAGGGGCCACGGGCTCGACGACGGCGGGCGACGTAAGGACCGCAGGCCGCAGGCCGAGGACCGCAGCGAGATTCCCGCGAGCAACGCGAGCGGGAGCCAGCGAGATTGCGCCTCTCGCGCTGCGCGCGAGTCGAGCGCGCGGGGGCTTTCTGGCTGTTGCCGTCCAAGGATCCGTCTACGGAGAGTGCGTGGACTTTCCGCCTCTTCCAGACAAGACAATCGTTGGAACCGAATACGAACGAACCCTCTAGACCACGGCTAAACACCTTCACACACCCTCTCACGACCCGTCTCCCTTAACCTAGCCGATACCTCCGGCGACAGGATACTCAACCTTTTTGCGCCCGGCCGTCGTGTTCGCGTCCATGCACTACCGGGAGGTCGAGGGAACCCGCGAGTTCGTCTGCCGCCTGGAGACGGGCCGAGACTGGCGCGGCGAGATCGAGCGCCTCGCCGACGAGGAGGGGATCGACGCGGCCTTCTTCTTCGGCCTCGGCGCCGTCATGGACGCCGAGGTGTGGTTCTACGACCAGGACGACAAGGAGTACCGCGAGGTCGTCTTCGACGAACCCCTGGAAGTGGCCACCAGCGTCGGTAACGTCTCGATGCTGGACGGCGAGCGGTTCGCGCACACCCACGCGGTGCTGTCCCGTCGCTCCAGTCAGGCGCTGGCCGGCCACCTCAACGCGGGCACCGTCTTCGCCGGCGAGGTGTACGTCCGCGCGTTCGACACGGACCTCCAGCGCGAGTACGACGAGACGACCGAACTCGATCTCTGGTTCGAGCACTGATGCGCGAACAGGACGAGCGCTACTTCGAGACGCTGGAGGGCCGCCTGGACGAGGCCATGCAGGTGGCCGGCCGCGCACGCTCGGCGGGCCGGGACCCCAGCGAGGAGGTCGAGATTCCCATCGCGAAGGACATGGCCGACCGCGTCGAGAAGGTGCTGGGGATCGACGGCGTCGCAGAGCGGGTCCGCGAACTGGAGGGCGAGATGAGCCGCGAGGAGGCCGCGGGCGCCGTCCGCACCGCGGTCGCGCTGCTCACTGAGGGCGTCGTCGCGGCACCCATCGAGGGGATCGACCGCGTCGAACTGGTCGAGAACGACGACGGCAGCGAGTGCGTCGCCATCTACTACGCGGGACCGATCCGCTCTGCTGGCGGGACCGCGCAGGCGCTGTCCGTCCTCGTCGCGGACTACGTCCGAACCCTGGTCGGCGTCGAGGAGTACAAACCCCGCGACAAGGAGGTCGGCCGCTACGCCGAGGAGGTCTCGCTGTACGACTCCGAGACCGGCCTGCAGTACTCCCCGAAGGACAAGGAGACGAAGTTCATCGCCGAGCACGTCCCGATCATGCTGGACGGGGAGGCCACCGGCGACGAGGAGGTCGACTCCTACCGCGACCTCGAACGGGTCGACACCAACAGCCCCCGTGGCGGGATGTGCCTGGTGCTCGCGGAGGGCATCGCGCTGAAGGCCCCGAAGATCCAGCGGTACACCCGCAACCTCGACGAGGTGGAGTGGCCCTGGCTCCAGGACCTCATCGACGGCACCATCGGCGACGACGGCGAGGACGAGAGCGACGCCGAGGCCGACGACGAAGGCGAGGCCGAGGCGGACGACGAGGGCGGCGGCGACGAAACCGGCCCGGACGGCCCACCGCGGGCCGAGAAGTCCAAGAAGTACCTCCGGGACCTCATCGCGGGCCGCCCGGTGTTCGCCCACCCCAGCGAACCCGGCGGCTTCCGGTTGCGCTACGGGCGCGCTCGCAACCACGGCCACGCGACCGCGGGCATCCACCCAGCGACGATGCATCTCGTGGACGACTTCCTGGCGACGGGCACCCAGATCAAGAGCGAGCGCCCGGGGAAGGCCGCAGGCATCGTCCCCGTGGACACCATCGAGGGGCCGACGGTCCGCCTCGCCAACGGCGACGTCCGCCGGATCGACGACCCAGAGGAGGCCCTCGAAATCCGCAACGGCGTCGAGGCCATCCTCGATCTCGGGGAGTACCTCGTCAACTACGGCGAGTTCGTCGAGAACAACCACCCGCTGGTGCCCGCCAGCTACGCCCCGGAGTGGTGGGTCCAGGAGTTCGACGACGCCGGCGCCGACGTGCAAGCGCTCGAAGACGACCCCCACGTCGACCTCGAAGACCCGTCCGAGGACGACGCCCTCGAGTGGGCCCGCGAGTACGACGTGCCCCTGCACCCGGCGTACACCTACCTCTGGCACGACGTCACCGTCGACCAGTTCGAGACGCTGGCCGAGGCGGCCGCCGAGGGCGTCGTGGAGGCCGGCGATCTGGTGATCGAGCGCACCGAGACCGTCCGGGAGAGCCTGGAGACGCTACTGGTCGAACACCACCAGACCGAAACCGAGTTGCGGGTCCCCGAGTGGCGAGCGCTGGTCCTGCAACTTGGCCTGACCGAGGACCTGGAGCGCACCTGGGAGGACCTCTCCCCCGAGGCCCGCGAGTGGGCCGACGGCGACAACGCCGTGCAGGCCGCCGAGGAGGTGGCGCCGTTCCGGGTCCGCGAGCGCGCGCCGACCCGCGTCGGCAACCGGATGGGTCGCCCGGAGAAGTCCGAGAAGCGGGAACTCTCGCCGGCCGTCCACGCGCTGTTCCCGCTGGGGGAGGCCGGCGGCGATCAGCGCGACGTGGCCGAGGCCGCGACCCACAGCGAGTCGATGTCCGACACCCCCGGCGAGGTCGAACTGGACGTCGGCCGCCGGGACTGCGTCGACTGCGGCACCCACACCTGGCGGACTGCCTGTGAGGAGTGCGGTGGCCACACCGAGCCCCACTACCGCTGTCCCGACTGCGAGCAGGACCTCCAGCCGGACGAGGCCGGGCGCGTCCACTGCGGTCGGTGTGAGGTCGACGGGACCAGCGTCGAAGCGCAGACGATCGACGTCCGCGCGGAGTACCGCGACGCGCTGGAGCGGGTCGGCGAGCGCGAGAACGCCTTCGACGTGCTGAAGGGGGTCAAGGGGCTGTCGTCGGCCCACAAGACCCCCGAACCCATCGAGAAGGGCGTCCTCCGGGCCAAACACGGCGTCTCGGCGTTCAAGGACGGCACCGTCCGCTACGACATGACGGACCTGCCGGTCACCGCCGTCCGGCCGGCGGAACTGGACGTGACCGCCGACCAGTTGCGGGCGCTGGGCTACGAGGAAGACGTCCACGGCGACCCCCTGGAACACGACGACCAGCTCGTCCCGCTGAAGGTGCAGGACGTCGTCCTCTCGGACGGCGCCGCCGAGCACATGCTCAGGACCGCGGACTTCGTCGACGACCTGCTGGACTCGTACTACGGCATGGACCCCTTCTACGAGGTGGAGGAACGCGACGACCTCGTGGGGAAACTCGTGTTCGGGATGGCGCCGCACACGTCCGCGGCCGTGGTCGGGCGCGTCGTGGGGTTCACGAGTGCGGCAGTGGGCTATGCCCACCCCTATTTTCACGCATCAAAACGTAGAAATTGTGACGGCGACGAGGACTGCGTCATGCTCCTGATGGACGGTCTGCTGAACTTCAGCGAGGAGTTCCTGCCGGACAAGCGCGGCGGCCGCATGGACGCGCCGCTGGTCATGACCTCCCGGCTCGACCCGACGGAGATCGACGACGAGGCCCACAACGTCGACATCGTCGACCGGTACCCCCGGGAGTTCTACGAGGCGGCCCGGGAACTGGCCGACCCGGAGGAGGTCGACGTGACCATCGCGGAGGAGACGCTGGACACCGACGAGGAGTACGCCGCGTTCGGACACACCCACGACACCAGCGACATCGCACTGGGGCCGGACCTGTCGGCGTACAAGACCCTGGGGTCGATGATGGAGAAGATGGACGCCCAGCTGGAACTCGCCCGGAAGTTGCGGGCGGTCGACGAGACGGACGTGGCCGAGCGGGTCATCGAGTACCACTTCCTGCCGGACCTGCTGGGGAACCTCCGGGCGTTCGCCAGCCAGGAGACCCGGTGTCTCGACTGCGGCGAGAAGTACCGCCGGATGCCGCTGTCCGGCGACTGCCGCGAGTGCGGCGGCGACGTGAACCTCACCGTCCACCGGGGGTCCGTGGACAAGTACATGGACGTGGCACTGCGCATCGCCCGGGAGTACGGCGCCGGGGCCTACACGATCCAGCGCCTGGAAATCCTCGAGAAGTCCCTGGAGTCCATCTTCGAGGACGACACCAACAAACAGAGCGGCATCGCGGACTTCATGTGAAACGCGAGCGATCGAGGGGCCAGCAAATGGCGTTCCTGGTTCAATCGTCCGCGGAGTACGCGCCTTCTCGCTTGCGAACGCTCTCTATGCGAAGGACTCGCTCGTCGCGCTGTAGCCGACACCCGAGCCTGTAGCCGCCGACCCGTAACTTCTGGAACGGCGACCCGGTTAGCGGTTCGAGCAACTCGTCGGGTTCTCGCCACTCCGAGGACACTACTTCGTCCAGTTTCGTGACGAGCCGCTCCTGGGTCGTTTCGTCTAGCCGCCGGAACTGGTCGTCGACCCGTGGCGAGAATACCTATGCCAGTCGGCACCGCTCTCGTCCGTCGAGACCATACTTCTCTTCGACCTGTTCGCCGGGGATGCCCTCACCCTCGCCGAACTGTGCTTCGCTGATGACGACGTCCTTCCAGAACCCCGCACCTTCGGGGTGGTTCACCGGTTCGCGGATGGCGTACCTGATGAATTCACTCCGGCTGTTGAACCCTCTCTCGCGCCACGTCTCGTCGATCACTTGTAGTACGTACGGAAACGTTACCGCCCGAGGTTCGTCGACCGCCGACTAGCTCTTTTACTGCTCGGAGTAGATGAGGGCGCGGACTTCATGTGAGCCAGCCGTCGCGTCGGCGATTCTTTATCAGGTTGCGCGCCCTGGGCTAGCACATGTCGAAGGAGACCCCCGAGAGCGCCGACCTCAGCCTGGGCGAGCCCGTCTACGACGACGACGGCCACCAGCTCGGCACGATCCGTGGGTTCGACCAGAACGGCTTCTACGTCACCCTCCAGGAGGGCATGGAGGCCCTCAGCGTCCACCACGTCCGGTCGGATCCGACCTTCGGCGAGGCCGACCTCATGTGGCGGTGTCTCGACTGCGGGGAGATGGGCGAACTGGAGGGCGACATCCCCGACAACTGTCCCAACTGCGGCGTCTCGAAGGAGAACCTCTACTACTGGACCGAGGACTGACGGTCCGGTAACCGAGCAGGACAGCGCGCCGACTGTTCGGTGACGGCGGGGTTTTTGGTGTCCACCCGCGAGTGACGCGTATGGACGTGGTGGTGTTCGGCGCGGGAAGCCTGGGGAGTCTGCTGGGTGGCCTGATCGCCCGCGAGCACGCGGTCACCCTGGTCGGCCGGGACCCGCACGTCGCGGCCGTCCGGGAGTCGGGCCTGCGCGTGACCGGTGCGGTGACCGCCGACGTCGCCCCCGCCGCGACGACCGATGGCACCGACCTCGCGGCGGACCTCGCCGTCGTGACGGTCAAGGCCTTCGACACCGCCGACGCGGCCCGGGTGCTGGCCACCGGCGACGTCGACGCAGTCGTCTCGTTGAGCAACGGCCTCGGCAACGACGAGACGCTGGCCGGCCACCTCGACTGCCCCGTCCTCGCGGGGACGACCACCTACGGCGCCGTCCTCGACGACCCGGGCGTCGTCCGCTGTACCGGCGTTGGGGAGGTGGCCCTGGGACCGCGCGAGGGCGGCGAGTCCGCCGTCGTGGACCGCGTGGGCACGGTGTTCGAGGCGGCGGGCGTCCGGACGACCGTCGCGGCGGACATGCCCCGGCGACTCTGGGCGAAACTGGCCGTCAACGCGGGCATCAACGGCGTCTCCGCGCTGGCGCGGGTCGAGAACGGGGCCGTCCGCTCCGGGGACGCGAACGACGTCGCCCGGCGGGCGGCCGTCGAGACTGCCAAAGTGGCCCGCGCGTCCGGCGTGGACCTGCCCGACGACGTGGCCGTCGAGCGCGTGGAGGCCGTCGCCGAGGGCACCGCCGCGAACCGCTCGTCGACGTTGCAGGACGTCGAGGCGGGGCGGCGCACGGAGGTCGACGCGCTACATGGCGCCGTGGTCGAGCGCGGCGAGGAACTGGGGGTCGAGACGCCCGTGAACCGGACGCTGGCGGGGTTGTTGCGGACGTGGGAGCGCGAACGAGGGTTGCGCGAGGAGTAGTTACTGCGAATCGTCCGACGGGTCCGCGTTCGATGCTCGCCGTTGGCGGACGGTGAGGCCCGAACTCAGTTGCGTTCGACTCCGCCGGACGTACTCGACCAATTCGTCTCCGTCGTCGGCGTACGTCCCAAATCCGCATCGCCAGTCGTTGTTCACGGCGTCGGTTAGCCGCTTGATCGTGTCGATGAAGCTCTTGTCCTCGTGTCTCTCGGCTTCCAGGCGCCCGTACGCTTTCTCGTCAATTCGATGATCCGGGTGCTCATGTTCCGTGTTTCTACGCAGAAACACGAAAGCTTTCGTCGTTTGTCGGACTGCGATCAGAAAATTAACCTGTATCCTGACGGCCGATAATTGTTAAAAATATAAAAAATAGAAGGGAATATGAGGGTAATGGGGTCTTCGATCCATTGTTAATAATAATTCTCTATCGTATGTAATATCTGTCTCAAATCTATAGTTGGGTTTATTCATGCAAAATACGGCAACTGGTTATAAGAACAGGCTGTCAACCGTGGATTCAGTGAGGGTTTAGGTGGTGGGTGGGTCATACGACTGACGCTCAGTCGATGTACCCCAGGTCGCGCAGGCGCTCTTTGGCGTCGTCGTCCATGTCCGAGAGCGAATCCTCGCCCGCCTCGGCCCCGTCGTCGCTGTCCCAGCGGCCGACGCGGTCCTCGAACGCCGAGAGCGCGGCCTCCAGTTCGTCCTCGGCGGGGTCGTCGCCGCCCGCCAGGTCCTCGGTCTCGCCGGGGTCCTCGTCGATGCGGTAGAACTCGTCGGCGATGCGCTCGTTGCGGATGTACTTCGCGTCCGTCCGGCGGGCGGCTCGCATCCGCGAGTAGAACCGGGACTGCTCGTCCAGATCGATGCCCGCCGCCGAGGCCTTGTTCTCTAGCTGGTTGAGTTCGACCACCGGCCGGGTGTACTCCACGAAGGCCGTGTCCCCGGGGCCGTGGGGGCCCCCCGGCTGGGCGTCACCGTCGGCGGCGATAGGGGTGTCTTCTTCTTCGGCTTCTTCATCCCCTTCGCCGTCCACGCCGAACGCACGGTGGTCGTCCCGGAGCAGCGACCGCGCGGGGTCGAAGGGGACGCCGCCGTCGGCCCGGCCGACGCCGGTGTGGTCCAGGATGGTGTGGTAGAGGTCCAGCAGTTCGAGCTGGTAGTCGTAGCGGCCGGGATCCAGGTCGGGGTGTTTGACCAGCAGCGGGACGTTAACCAGCGGGTCGTAGATGCCGAACTCGTGGCCGTAGAGGTCGTGCTCGCCGAACAGTTCGCCGTGGTCGGCGGTGACGATGACCAGGGTGTCCTCCCACTCGTCGGCCTCCTGCAGCCAGTCGAACAGCCGCCGGACCTCCGCGTCGATGTGGCGAATCTCGGCGTCGTACAGTCCGCGGATGGCCTTCCACTCTTCGTCGTCGATGTCGCGGGCGCCGCAGTTGTACTCCTTGGAGTTCTGGCAGACCTCGTCGGGGTCGACGCCGGGCGCGAACTCCTCGCGGTACTCCTCGGGCGGGTAGTACGGCAGGTGGGCGTCCATCAGGTTGACGAACGCGAAGTACGAATCGTCGGCGTCCGCGACGAACTCCCGCGTCCGGTCGATGACCTGCGGGGTCTTCGAGTCCTCGGACCCGGACCCCGCGAACCGCTCGTGGAACATGTTGCCGATGGCGACCAGTTTGTCCGCCAGTCCCCGGAGGGCGTCGTTGTCGTTCATCGTCTTCCAGGCGCGGGCCAGCGTCCCCGACAGGAAGTCCCCGGGCATCACCTGGAAGAAGTTGTCCTGCTCGTCGAAACCGTCGGTGAGGTGGGTGTACGGTGTGATCCAGGCGTTGCTGGAGTAGCAGGCTGTGTCGTAGCCCGCCGCCGACAGCGACTCCGCCAGCGTCGTCGCGTCCTCCAGGTACGGCGTCTCCTGGCTAGCGCAGTGCTCGCCGGGGTACAGTCCCGTGAACATGGAGGCGTGGGAGGGAAGCGTCCAGGGCGCCTGCGCGACGGCCCCTTCGAAGACGGCCGCCTCCTCGGCGAAGTCCTCCAGCCCCGGCGTCGTCGGGCGGTCGTGCCCGTAGACGGTCAGGTGGTCCTTCCGGACCGTGTCCATGACCACGAAGACCACGTCCCCCGGCCCGTCAGCGTCGGTCATAGGTGTCCTTCGAACCCCCGGCAGGGTTAAATTCCCTGGTTCCGCCCGGTCGTGGCTACGCGACCGTCGCGGTCCTCCGCCTGCCCTGGGGGGTCCGCCCGGCCGTCGATCACTCGAACTCGACCCCGGTGAAATCGAAGCGGGCGCCGGACTCCCCGCCGTCGGATTCTGCGACCTCGACGTCCCACCCGTGGGCGTGGGCGATCTCCTCCACGATGGTCAGCCCCAGGCCAGTGCCGTCGTCGTCGGTCGTGTACCCGTGGTCGAAGACCTGCTCGCGGTCTGACTCCGGGATGCCCGGGCCGTCGTCCTCGACGTAGAAGCCGTCGGGGAGCACTCCCACGGTGACGGTCACGCCGCCGTGCTCGACCGCGTTCCGGAAGAGGTTCGCCAGCAGCTCCCGGAGTCTCGTCGAGTCCGCCTGGAGCGTCCCCGTAGACTCGACCGAAAGCGTCCCCCGATCCCCGTCGTCGTTCCAGCCGTCGTCGTTCCCGTCCGTGGTCTCGGCGTTCGTCCAGGCGTCTTCGGCGACCGACTGCAGGTCGACCGGGACGGTCTCCCCGACGACTTCGCCTTCGCGGGCCAGCGACAGCAGGTCCTCGACGAGCGCGTCCATCCGTTCGGCAGCGGTCAAGACGTCGTCCAGCGCGGCGAGGTCTCCCGTCTCCCGGACCAGTCTCGTTCCGCCGAGGACGACGTTCAGCGGGTTCCGCAGGTCGTGGCTGACGACCGACGCGAAGGCGTCCAGTTGCTCGTTCTGCCGTTCGAGTTCGCGCTCGCGCTCGATGCGGTCGGTGACGTCGGTGTAGATCGCGTACTCCTCGACGGCGTCCGTCTCGACCCCGACGGTGGCGTTCCGCAGGTGGAACGTCCGCGTCCCGTCGGCGGTCCTCCGGCGGACCTCGACGTCGAGGTGCTCGCCCGCCGACACGCGCTCGTTCAGGTGCTCGGCCTCGTCCGTGCGGTCCTCGGGGACGACGAAGTCGTCCAGCGGTTCCCCCACCATCGTCTCGGCGTCGTAGCCGAAGGTCTCCTCGAACGCGTCGTTGACGTCGACGACGATCGGTTCGCCGTCCTCGTGAACCGAGTGGACGGTGGGGTCGGGGATGTTCTCGAACAGCGCGGAGAAGCGGTCACGCTCCTCCCTGAGGGCGGTCTCCCGCTCGCGGAGCGTCTGTTCGTGGGCGACCCGGTCCAGCGCGGTCTCGGCGGCCGCGGCCAACAGTTCGGCGACCGTGACGTCGAACTCGTCGAAGTCGTCGACCACCGGTGAACCGACGGCCAGAGCTCCGTGCTCGCCCAACGGGACGACGACGTAGCCCCGGACGTCCTCGTCGCCGTCTTCGTGGAACCTCGGATCTCGCTGGGCGTCGTCGACGGCCACGGTCTCGCCGGCGTCGTAGGCCCGGCCGAGAAGCCCCTCGCCGGGTTCGAGCGACGGTGGCCGACCGATGATCTCCCTGGCGCGCTCGGTGATCGCCACCGGTTCGAGGACGCCGTTCTGGTTGAGGAAGACACAGGAGAACGGTAGGTTCAGGACGTCACGAGCGGTCTCGACGGTCAGCTCCGCCACCGACTCGGCGTCACAGGCTCCCATCAGCGCGATGGTCGCGTCGTGCAGCGCGGTGATCCGCTCGTGCCGTCGCGTTCGCTCGGTGACGTCCACGACCGTCGCCAGGATCGTGCCGTCGTCGAGTCGCCTCGCCTGGACGTCGACTGTCCCGTCCCCGTTGACGGCGATCCGGCATCGCCGCCGCTCGTCCGGCGGTAACTCCGCGCCGAGCAACTCCTCGATTCCGTCGCGGTCCGGGTCGTCGACCAGCGTCGCGGGATCGATACCGACGAGGTCCGCCTGGCCCCGTCCCAGCACCTCGGCGGCCGCCGGGTTCGCTCGCCGGATCTCGCCGTCGCGCACGATCAAGGTGCCCGTCGGACTGTCGTCGAACAGTTCGTCGCTCGACGGGGCCGGCGCCTCGCGCTCGTCGCCGTCCGGTTCCGTTTCACCGTCGAGTGACGTCCGGACCCATCGCTCCAGGGCTGACTCGTCGTCCGGGGCGATGCGGTCGACGCCGGGTGGCACTGCTACGCCGTCCGCCAAAACGGCCGTCGGCACCTCAGTTCTCCCGACGCTGGCCAGGATGCGCAGCTGTTCCCCGGTTTCTTCGGGCAAGGTGACCACCACGCAGTCGGCGCCACGCTCGGAGATTAGCGGAGGCTCGTCCAGGGTCCCAGCCCGCAGAACCCCGATGCCGTCGACCGTAGCCAACCCGTCAGCCACGTGGTCGGCGGCGTCGCCGGACCCGACGATCAGGACGCCCTCAGGCATGTGACCGGTCGTCGGCCGTAAACGCCAGAACGCCGATGCGCCGAACCCCTCGAATACGTGCTCTCTCGACCGGGAGTCGTCTTTCGGCCACGTTCGATCCGCGTCAGAACGGTGCTTCCGGCCCCTCGTCGGTGCTCCCTGCGTCGTCGTCGGTGGTCTCGCCGGGGAACGACGGACTCATGCCGCCGTGGCCGCCGCCACCGCCGTCCATGCCGGTGTCGGCGTGGACCTGCTCGATTTCGGGAATCTCCTTGACCATGCGGCTCTTGATGGCCTGGATGGTCATCGGCGAGATGCCACAACCGCTACAGGCGCCGCCCAGCATGATGTGGACCTCGCCGCTCTCGCGGTCGATGTCCTGGATCGCGGCGCTACCGCCGTGCATCTGGATCTGCGGGAAGTTCCGCCGGAGGAAGTTCCGGACCCGCTCCTTGAGGTCGTCTTCGGCCTCGGTTGCGTCGGTGCTCATGGAAGCGTGTTGGCTAGCCGGACCCTTAGACCTTCCGCCCCCGGTGTTTCCGTCGAAAACCGGCGAACCGGCCGGTCTGCGGGAGTCACTGCCACCCTCGGTTCGCGGCCGGTCACTCGCCGTCGAAGCCGAACACTCGCCGCAGTTCCCGCTCGATTCGCTGGACGTACATGTCCATCGTCTCCTCGAACTTCTCCTCGTCGACCAGCACGCCCTGGATGCGGTCGTACGGTTCCGACGGGAGCTCGACCCTGAACTCGCCATCGTGTTCTCGCGGGCCCTGCCCGCTGGAATCGTCCGCGGAGCTTTGCTCCGCGCTCCCCTCGTAGAACGGTTCGGACTCCGAGAGGACCTGCTGGTCGATGGCGTGGACCAGTTCCGAGTCGTACCGCTCGTTCATGTACTCGAAGGCGTTCTTGTACGCCCGCTGGAGTTCCGCGAAGTAGTTGGCGTACTTGTCCTCGAACTTCTCCGGGTCGAACTCGGTCATGTCCGGAGGATGGCCGGGCCGGGATATGGGTCTGACGGAGCGGACCGTGGTGGCTGCGACCGCCGAATTCCATATCGCGTTATGTGGTTTATCACTGGCACGAACTCCCGTTTAGGGTTATTGCGACCGCCTCGCCGGGGTTCCGTGGAGGATGGCGGGATGTCGGCGGAGGTCGGGGTAGCCGTTTACTGCCGGTTCACTTCTGGCGTCTCGGGTCTCGGCCACTCCGACGGGAAATTCGTCTTACCGGCAGGAATCTCTCGCTGGCGGTCAGGATTTGTAGCTCCGGGCTGTGAAACGGGGTAGACCGGGCCAGGTGATGAGGCGGAGCTAGAATGGGTCTCGGCGCCGCACTTCCACGGGTTTCTCCTCGCCCGTTTACTGGTGGTTCCTTTCCGGGCTACGCCCGGGGGCACCGCTTTTTACCGGTCGCTCGGGGGTCCAGGGCCGCTGGCTTAGCTCGGGCCGTGATTGGCCAGCGAGGGCCGTTCCGCCCGCACGGACGTTCGACCGAGCAGGCGACCTTTTACCGTTCGACGAGCGGGGCGTCCGAATCCGAATAGCCGGTTCTGCCGCTGAACACGCTGTCCCTGCCCATCACGCCGACATAAACCATTTCCCGCTATATGGAATTGGTTCGACTAGCGCGACCGTCTTGCCGAGCGATGTCCGCCGGAGACGGGCTAACGAATCCGAAGACCGGCAAGAAGGGATTACTCCGGTAGGGGATAGTAAGGCAATCCTACCGGGAACCTTCTCCAGAAGTCCTGTTACGCCGGTAGTAAGCGGATGCCGTAGTCAAGGGGTCGACTGACGAGTACCACCGGTCACCGTGTTCGCTGGCGCCGGCACCGACGTCTCCGTCAGCGACTGCTCACTCCCGGATGCGGACGCTGATCCGGCCCCCGGCGGCGCTGAACCCGACCGCGTAGGCCAGGCCCACGACGGCCAGCCCCAGGGCGACGGTCGGCCCGAACGGGAACCGACCGATCACTTCGGCGCCCGCGACGACGAACGCCGCGGAGGCGACGACGAGGACCAGGATCGGTACCAGCAGGCCGGCGAGGACGGCGGCGCGGAGGGCGTCGTCGTCCGTCCCGTCGGCCAGGTACCCGGCAACGGTGCCGCCCAGTAGCGGGGAGCCGGGGATGTACCAGACGAGCACGGTGACGAGGGCCCCGACGCCGGCCCCGAGCATGAGGTCGACCTTCTTCGCGGGCTGGGCCTCCGCCGGGGGGGTCGCGCCCGTCGCTCGGTCGTCCGCGTCGACGCCGGTTACGACGTCGCCGGTCTCGCCGGTCTCCACGGATCCGTAGGTCCCCCCGAGGAAGACCAGCAGGAAGATAGCCAGGAAGGCCGTCACCCCCCACAGGAGGCCGAACCGGAACCGGCCGGTGGTCACGTGGACCGCAGCGGTGACGCCCAGGCCGACCGGCACCGACAGCAGCAACGCGATTCCGAGCAACCCCTCGAACCTGGACAGCCCCTCCGTCATGGCCCGGAGGTTCGCTGTCCGTGGGGAAACCTCCATCGGTTCAGTCCAACTGCCCGGCAACGACGCGGTCTACCGCCACCGGGTCTCGCCGACGGATCCCGGATCGGGTGGCGTCGCCCCGGTTCACGACGACTCGAACTCGATACGGGGCAGTCGCGTGCGGAAGAAATTTGTTCGTCACCCGGCATCTTCGAGGAACGGAGACATGGTCAATGTCGCGCTCGTCGTCCTCGACACCCTCCGCAAGGACGCCTTCGACCGGCACTTCGACTGGTTGCCGGGATGCAGTTACGAGAACGCTTGGAGCACGAGCCACTGGACGGTCCCCGCCCACGCCTCGTTGTTCACGGGCAAAGTACGCCAGCGAGGTCGGCATCCACGCCCAGGCCCGGACGTTCGACTGCCCGGACCCGCTGCTCGCGGAGGTGCTCTCGGACGAGGGCTACACGACCAGGGGGTTCAGCGCGAACCCCAACCTTTCGCCGGCCTTCGAGGCCACGCGAGGGTTCGACGAGTTCACCGAACTGTTCCAGCCGGAACTCCTCCGGGACGACGTCTTCGACTGGCGGAAGTTCTTCGCGGTTTACGACGGCGGGCGCGCGACGAAGTTCCCCCGGGCGCTGTCCCACTGCCTCCGGAGCGACTGCAGCCTCGTGCCGTCGCTGAAACACGGCCTCGATCTGACGCTCCGGCGTGTCGGCCTCAGCGACGCCGACCGCCCGGGTGCCGAGAAGGCGCTCCAGCACCTCCGTGAAACCGACTTCGGGGACCGGGAGTTCCTCTTCGTGAACCTCATGGAGGCGCCGCGCCCTACAGGCCGCCGGAGCCCTTCAGGACGGTCGACGTCGTGATCGACCCGCTGTACGCGACGATGACCGAACCCGGGGCCGACCCCGGGGACCTCCGGCAGGCGTACGACGACAGCGTTCGCTACCTCGCGCACGTCTACGAGGATAATCTTCGACGAACTCCGAGCCGACTTCGACGTCGTCGTCACCACCAGCGATCACGGCGAACTCCTCGGGGAACACGACGCCTGGGGGCACCTCTCCGGCATCTACCCGGAACTCGCGACGGTTCCCCTCTCGGTGTACGCTCCGGACGAGGGCCTGCCGTCGGCGTCGACCGCCTCCGTCGACCTCCGCGACGTCCACTCGACGATCCTCGAGGCCTGCGACGTGGACGTTCCGGTCGACGGTCGTGACCTCCGTCGTGACGTGGCCGACGGCGAGTCACTCGTCGAGTACCACGGCCTGTCGGACCGGGACGACCGCTCGCTGCGGGAACGGGGCGTCGACAGGGTCGACCGACTGAACCAGGAACTGCTCGGGTTCGTCACGGGGGAGTACTACGGGTACCAGACGTTCGACGGCTGGAACGACCGTGGGCCGCCGCCGGTGGACGACCCACGGGGGCGGCTCGAAGAACTGGCGTCGAAACGACGGACGCGGACCGTCGACGACGAAACGTACGAGCTACCCGAGGAGGTCGAAGCGCGACTGGCGGACCTCGGGTACGGATAGAAAGTCGGGGGCGTAGCGAACGTCCGGTTCGCCGCCCCTGGCGCGAGGTCGGCGTCGGTGGCCGACCCTGTAGCCTGCCCGGACCGTTACTCGCCAGTCCCGTCGCAGATGGTCGTGCCGCCGCCGGAGCATCCACTACAGGAGGTGGAGCCACCGGCGACGAACACCTCGAGGTGTTCGTCGTTCGAAGCACCGTCTTCGCCGCGAACCGTGTCGATGGTGACGTTCATGGTACCACGGACTTACATAACCGATCAAACTATATAAATTCTCGTGTTGAAAGCTGTATTTAGCCGCAGCCGGGGGAAACGCGGTTCGAGGCCACGGTGGACGGGCCGCTCCGGTTACTCGCCCGTCCCGTCGCAGATGGTCGAGCCGCCGCCGGAACAGCCCGTACAGCTGCCACAGCCGCCAGCAACGTGTTCGTCGGATCCGGTCGTCCGTCGGTCATGAACTGCATCCATCGTAACGTTCATGGTAACACCCAGGATCATAATAGTAATAATTTGTATTAAAATTTTGGATATTAATACGTGTGCCCGGGACCGAGACCGGGCGTGCTCGGCGCACTGACGGCGGTGAGCGTCGGTAGCGATCTTCCCCAGCCGCCGGACCCGCGGATCGGCCAGATCCCAAAATTTTAATGATCTAACAGGGACGGTAAATTATGGACGTCGACTCGTCATCGTTACACGCTCTTCGGTCGCAGCTATACAATCCGGTAGACACCCCCATCGCTCACGAGGAACTCGATCTGTTCCGGAAGAAGGAGTTCGGCGACGCGGACGTCGCGGAACTGTTCCACGAGAACACCAAGATCACCCTGAACGATGCCAGGTTCGCCCGGCGGGTGCACAAGTTCAACAACGACGAGACGTCGTGGACGGTGCTGGAGCACTTTCGACCGGACTACGAGAACCGGGAACCGGTCGAACTCCCGGACCCGGCGGAGTCGCTCTCGACGGATCTATCGACGGCCCTGTCACAACGCGAGAGCGTCCGCGTATTCGAGGGCGGCGAACTCTCACGACAACAGTTGTCGACGCTCCTCTGGTACAGTTCAGGGACGCCCCGGACCCAGGTCCTCTCCGGGGAGGCCGACCATCCGGTCGAGCGGCGGCCGTATCCCTCCGGCGGTGGTCTCTATCCGGTCGAACTGTACTTCGCCCTGACCAGCGCGGGCGAGGGCCTGTCCGAGGGACTGTACTACTACGTCCCAGGCGAACACGAACTCCGGCGGCTGCGACGACCGGCGTCGGCCGGCGACTTCCTCGAGGAACTCACCGGACTGCTGGATCCCCACGACGAGACGGCGATCGACTTCGAGGGAGCGAACTTCGTTCCCATGTTGACCGCGGCCTTCTGGCGGTCGAAAGCGAAGTACGGGCCCCGGGGATACCGGTTCGTCCTCCAGGAGTCCGGGCACCTCCTGCAGAACCTTCTGCTGGTCGCGGAGGCGCTGGGGATGGGTGGCGTCCCGCTCGGTGCGTACCGCGAAGACGAGATCAACGAGTTCCTCGGCGTCGACGGCGTGAACGAGGCGCTGGTGTACGCTGGCGTCTTCGGAACGACGGGGGGAAACGCATGAACTCCCCCGTCAAGCGCCTCCGCGAGCGCGTGCGTCGTCCGGTGTTGCATCCCGCGTTCGTGGCGGTGAAAGTCGACCCGGACACGTTCCACATCCGGGGCGGCCCCTGGTCGGGCCCCGCGTACACCCTCAGGGACGACGACGAGGACAGCGGGCTGGGGCGGCTCCCGTCCCTGCTGGACGGTAGCAACGACGTCGACGAGGTACTCGACCACTTCGAGGCCGACCAGCAGGAGGAAATCGCGCGTGTCCTCCTCGAGATGACCGAGATCGACCTGGTCGTCGACGACTCGACCGTCGAGGAGGCGTGGCCCCACGACGCCATCGAACGGCCGTTCTCCCAGCGGAACCAGGAGCGACTCGAATCGACCGACGTGACCGTGATCTCGGTCGGGGACGTCGGCCGGCAGATAGCGACCGATCTGCTGGACGTGGGCGTGGACTCCGTCCGGTTTCTGCAACTGGAGTCGGGAGCCTCGCTCGACGCGCTCCGCGACCGCGACCGCTTCGTCGACCTCGCGGCCGAGGGCGTGGACGTGACGGAAGCGGTCGAGACGGCGGAGTTCGTCGTCTACGCCGCCGAGGAACCCCGCCCCGACCTCTTGCGTGAAATCAACGACCAGGCGCTGGAGACGTCGACGCCCTGGCACCTCACGCAGGTGTACGGGCTGGACGGCATCGTCGGCCCGACGATCCTCCCCGGCGAGACGGCCTGCTACGAGTGTTTCGAACAGCGGACCCTGGCCAACGTCGCCGAGCCAGCCGGCTACGAGGCCTACCTCGACCGTCACCCCGACTCGGAGGCGCTGGCTCACCGGAAGCTCGCTCCCCTCTCCCGCCAGGTCGCCGGCTACGCCGTGCTGGACCTCATGAACTACTTCTCGTTCGGGCGTGGATTCACCACGGGTCGGGTCATCACCGTCGACGGCCTCGACCTCTCGGTCGAAACGAACGATGTCCTCCAGTTGCCCCGGTGTCCGTCGTGTGGCACGCGCCCGGGCCAGGAGGTCCAGCGGTTCATATCCGACCGGGACTTCTCGCGGCTCGTCGACGACGAGGAGGGGTCCTGATGGGCCGGGACGGCACCGGGGAGGACCTCGTTCCGGTGCAGTACCAGCGTCTGTTCGGGAACCGGACGGGCATCATCAGGAAGGTCCTCACCAGGCTCCCGGAGCGGTCCGGCCCCGCCGTCTCGACGACCGAACCGCTGATGACCGACCACACCAGGATCCCGGGGCACGGCTACGAGCCGTCGATCAACGCCTCCGGGAAGGGCGATTCGCTGTCCGAGAGCCTGCTGTTGACGGTCGGGGAGGCCATCGAGCGGTACTGCGTGCGGTTCCCGCCGCAGGACGAGTTCGACCGGGCCACCTACGCGGACCTCCAGGGCCGGGCGGACGCCGACGTGGTCGACTTCGAGTACCTCGACATCTTCGACGTACCGCCTGACGCGCCGCTCGACCCGCCGTCGCGCGACACCACCCTGGACTGGGCCGTCGGGACGAACTTGCTCGACGGGACGGAGACGTACGTCCCCGCGGAACTCGTCTGGTTCATGAACGCCAGCGGGGACGCGGACCGGCACTTCACGTCTACCTCGAACGCGGTCGCTGCCGGCAAGTCCCCCGAGATGGCCCTGACCAACGCACTGCTGGAGGCGGTCGAACGTGACGCGCTGATCTGGACGTGGCTGTACCAGCGACGACCACAGCGGGTCGACCTCTCGCGGTTCCCGGAGGTGCGCGAACGGGTGACCGAGGCGTTCGACCACGACTTCCTCGACGTCCACCTCTCGAAACTCGACGGCCGGGTCGACCTTCCCGTCGTCGGGGCGACGGTCGTCGACCAGCGGGACCGGTACCCGAAGTTCGCCATCGCCGGCAACGCCGACTTCACGTGGACGGACGCGCTGACGGGCGCCGTCTTCGAGGCGGCGCAGTGCTACACGTACCTCCGGTCGCTCGTCAAGGACGACGAGGACCTGTCGCTCGACCAGACGATCACGAACTTCACGGACAACGCGTACCTGTACGGGGATCCGGAACTGTACGACGAGGTCGAGTTCCTGACCGGAGCGCCGGACGACGATGCGGTCGTCCCGGACGACGACGAACCGACCCTGGACTGGTCGGAGAAACTCCAGCGGTGCCTGTCGGCCGTCGAGGACGCCGGGTTCACGCCCATCGCGTTCGACCTCACGACGCCAGACGCCCGGGACGTCGGGATCGACGTCGTTCGCGTGTTCGTCCCGGAACTGTTGCCGCTCCCGTTCCCCTCGGTCCCGCCGACCGACCACCCCGCGGTCGACGAGTCCGCGATCACGACGCGGCCACATCCCATCCCGTAACCGCCCTGGGATCCCTCCACGGCCCCGGCGGCGATGCCCGCGTCCGGCCCGACAGAAATTGTTAATATCGGGGGTGCGGAATCCCGTGTCACAACTGTGAAATTAACGTACGTCTCCGCGTCGAATCCCGTCGAGGACATCGCCGGTGGTGAAGTGACGGTCGGCAACTGGTTCGAGTCGTTTCTCGACGCCGGGATCGAGGTCGACCTCCTGACGTGGGGTGACGAGGACGCCACGACGGACCGGGGTGACCTCCACGTCCGGACGTTCGCCGACCTCCGGCCGGAGGAGGAGATCGAACGGACGATGCGCCGACGCGGGTCCGACGTGGTCCTCACCCAGGCCGGGTGGTCGGACCTCGCACTGGACCTGGCCGAGCAACTGGACGTCCCCTCGGTGCTCTCGGTCGCCGGCAACCCGGAATTGCACGACGAGCGGGCGGCCGAGACCATGGACCGCCGGACCTCCCCGACGGAGATCGTCGCGAACTCCAGGTTCACCCAGCAGTGGATAACCGAGCAGTGGGCCCGCGACTCGGTCCTCGTCTACCCCCACATCGACTTCGACTTCTACACCGTCGACGCCGACGAGCGCGGCGACTGCATCTCGATGGTCAATCCGGTCCACGTGAAAGGGGGTGCCCTGTTCAAGGACCTCGCCGAGTACTTCCCGGACGAACAGTTCCTCGCGAAGGCCGGGTGGTACATGTGCCGCGAGGACCCGCCGACGGACATGTCCTGGGACATGGACTGGTTCCGGATCTTCGCGCGAACGTACCACGGGTTCACGGATCCCTCCGAGGACCTGATGCTGTACTCGCTCACACCCAGAGAGGCCAGGTTCCGCCCCGACTCGAACGTCACCTACGTCCCGGAGTACGAGATCCTGGAGACGTACGCCCGGACGTCCATCCTGCTGGTGCCCTCGCAGTACTTCGAGGCGTTCGGGCGGGTCGTCCTGGAGGCGATGTGGAACGGCATCCCGGTCATCGCCAGCGACCGCGGGGGCATCCCCGAGGCCGCCGGCGGCGCGGCGATGCTGGTCGACGACTACGACGACGTCAGGGCCTGGAAAGAGAAGATCGAGCGGATGCAGTCGCCGGACGTGTACGAGGCCTTCGCGCGGCGCGGCCGTGAGCGGGCCGAACGATACCGGAGCAAGCAGGACGAGCGGACGGAGACGCTGGTCGAGACGATCCGGGACGCCGTCGCCGCCGGCAGGGACTGACCGCCGCAGTCGGCCGACCGCACCGACTCGCCGTCGGCGGGTGCTCGACTCCCGGACCACACGCTTTATTATTCTTTTCCACCTGACGACAATTTATGGCGACGGGTTCGAGCTCCGTACTCGGTCGGCTCGAGGGGGCAGTCGTGGACGCGGACTTCCACATGACCGAGCAGATCTGGAACGTCGGACCGTACATGAACGACTACTGGCAGGACCTGCTGACGGGGTTCCACGAGCGGGACTGGTACTACGACCCGTTCCCGGACGCCGGCATCATGGCCCCGCACGCGCTGGCGGGCCGGACCCGGACTCACGAGGCCGACACGGTCGCCTCCCGGGAGGACGTCTACGAGGGCATCGATCAACTGGACGTCGACAGGCCGCTGGTCAACCCGGGCGACGCGCTGTTGAACCTGAGCATGGTCCACCACGACGGCCTGGCGGCGGAGATCGCACGCGCTTACAACCGCTTCTTCCTGGAGGAGATCGCCTGCGAGGACTTCTACGGCACGATGGCCATCGCGGGCCAGGACCCGGCCAGGGCTGCCGAGGAGATCGACGACGTCGCTGGCGAGGACGGCGTTCACGGTGTCTACCTGCCGACCGGGGGGCTGAACCCGCCCCTCGGGGACAGTCGCTACGATCCGATCTACGCGGCCTGCGAGTCCAACGACGTGCCGCTGTTCATGCACAACACCGCCGACGGGACGATGACCAGTTTCCCCGTGCAGTACGACGGTCTCGGTCGCGCGATGCCCAACCACGCCATCGCCCACCCGTTCCAGCACATGGTCAACGTGAGCAGCATCCTGACCCGCGGGGTCCCCGAGCGTTTCGACGTGGACCTGGTCTTCCAGGAGGGCGGCCTCGGGTGGGTGCCGTTCCTGATGCACCGCCTGGACGAGGAGTACTACGCCCAGCGCGAGGACGCCCCCCTGCTGGAGAAGCGCCCGAGCGAGTACATGCGCGAGGACTTCCACTACACCACCCAGCCCGTCGAGGGCCTGACCAACGACCCGGAGTACGTCTGCTCGATCGCGCGGATGATGAACGCCAGCGAGACCCTGATGTGGTCCTCGGACTACCCCCACCACGACTTCGATCACCTGGTGACGGTGCTGAGGGCGTTCAACAGGGAGTTCACCGCCGAGGAACTCACCGCGATCTTCGGCGGCAACGCACGGGAGTTGCTGGAATCATGACCGAGACGCCGGATCGCGCGTTCGTCGTCGAGTCCGACGAACTCGAGGTTGGCGACCGGGTCGTCGTCGAGGTCGCCGGGATGGAGATCGCCGTCGTCAGGACCGAATCCGGTCTCTACGCGGTCGGCAACTACTGCCCACACATGGGCGGCCCCTGCGGGCAGGGGATGATCTCGGGGATGTACGACCGCGACGTCGGCGAGGAGATGCAGTACCAGCACCACGACGAGGTGGTCTCCTGTCCCTGGCACGGGTGGGAGTTCTCCCTGGAGACCGGCGAACACCTCGCGAAGTCGGGGTCGCGGCTCCCCACCTACGAGGTCACCGAGACCGACGGGGAGATCTACGTCCTGCTCGACTAGGCGAGTTCCTCCCGGACCAGGCGGCGGAACTCGTCGCTGTCCAGCAGGTAGACCGTCTCGCCGCCGATCCGGCGCTCGCGCTCGACCGTCGTGACGGGCGTCGCGTCGACCCGGACGTACCACGTATCGTCGCCCGCCTCGCCGTACCCCACGAAGTCGATGTCGACCCCGAACTCCTCCTCCAGGGGCACCAGCACCTCGTAGACGCCGACGCCGTCCGCGAACCGCGGGGGCGTGTACTCGACGAGTCCGTGTTCCTCGAACGTCCGCTCGGCCGCGCGCCACGGCGGCGCGGACCCATCCGACGGCGAGTCCCCGTCCTCGGGCATCTTTCGTGCAGTCGTCCGGGAACGGTTTCAACGTTCCCCCTGGCTCGGGCCCCGTGGCCGAATCCCCGGTGGTTCACTGGACCGGTTGCACGCCGCCGAGCAGATCGAGTACGCCGGCTCGGGCCCCGTGGCCGAATCCCCGGTGGTTCACTCCCGGTCGTGAATGCTCCGCCAGACGGTCTCCTGGGTGAGCGGCATGTCGAGGTCCTCGACCCCGAGGGGGGCCAGGGCGTCGAGGACCGCGTTGACGACCGCGGGCGGCGCGGCGATGGTCCCGGCTTCCCCGATGCCCCGGACGCCGAGCGGGTTGGTCTCGCTCGGCGTCACCGTGAACTCCGTCTCGACGTCCGGGAGGTGCCCGGCCCTGGGGACGGCGTACTCCTGCAGTGTGTCCGTCACCAGTCGCCCGTCCTCGTAGACGGTCTGCTCGTACAGCGCCTGGCCGATGCCCTGGGCGACGCCGCCGTGGACCTGCCCCTCGACGATGGTGGGGTCGATCTGGTTGCCGCAGTCGTTGACGCCGAGGTACCGCCGGACGTCGACCTCGCCAGTCTCGGGATCGACCTCGACGACGGCGACGTGCGTGCCGAACGAGTACGTCTCTCCGTCGCCGCCGTGGTAGACGGTCGAATCCAGTCCGGGGTCCAGGTCGTCGGGCAACGCCCACCCGTGGGCCAGTTCGGCGACGTCGGCGAGCGAGAGCGAGGCGTCGGGGTCGCCCTCGACCCGGAAGTGGCCGTCCTCGACGGTGACGCGCGCGGGATCGACCTCGAAGTAGTCGGCCGTGATCCGGGTGACTTTCTCCACGACGTCGGCGGCCGCTTCCGCGACGGCGTTGCCCGCGGTGACGGTGCTGCGGCTCCCGAACGTGCCCCACCCCATCTCCACGTCGGCGGTGTCGCCCTCCTCGACGCTGACCTCCGCCGGCGAAACGTCGAACGCCTCGGCGACGAGGTTCGCGTAGGTGGTTTCGTGGCCCTGGCCCTGGGACATCGTGCCCGCGTAGGCGGTGATCTCCCCGGAGAGGTTGACGTTGACCCGCCCGCTCTCGGTTCCCCTGCCGGTCGAGGCCACGAAGGACCCCAGGCCGATCCCGAGGTACCTGCCCTCCGGGCGACGGGCCTGCTGGCGCTCCCGGAGGCCCTCGTAATCCACCACGTCGAGCGCCCGGTCCAGGGTCGCCTCGTAGTCGCCGCTGTCGTAGGTCGCCCCGGCCGCCGTCTCGTAGGGGAACGCCGCCGGGGGGATCAGGTTCTGCCGTCGCAACTCGGCGGGGTCGACCCCGAGTTCCCGGGCCGCGGCGTCCAGCAGGCGCTCGATCACGTAGATGGCTTCCGGGATGCCCGCGCCGCGGTAGGTGTGTACCGGGGCAGTGTTCGTGAAGACGCACCTGGTCCGGCAGTGGATGGCGGGGACGCGGTACTGCCCCGAGAGCAGCAGGCCGTACATCGACAGGACGGCGGGGGCGTCCCCGAGCGCGTACCCGCCGACGTTCACGTCGGTCTCGACCGACAGCCCCCTGGCGGTCCCGTCGTCGTCGACGGCGATAGTCGCGTCGGTCGCGTGCGCCCGCCCGTGGGCACCAGCGAGGCTGTCCTCCCGCCTGGTCGCGGTCCACTTCACGGAGCGTTCCAGTTCCAGCGCGCACCAGGCCGCGGTGGCCTCGCCGGGGTACTGGTTGCCCTTCTGGCCGAACCCGCCGCCGACGGCGGGCGCGTCGACCCGGACGTCCCGCTCCGGAATCCCGACGACGTCCGAGAGGTTGCGCCGGTCCATGTGCGGCGTTTGGGTCGACAGCTGGACCGTCAGCGACCCCTCGCGGCCGTAGCGGACGAGCGCGGCCCGTGGTTCCAGCGGGTGGGGGATCAGCCGGTTGTTCGCCAGGTCCAGCGACACGGTGTGGTCGGCGTCGGACAGCGCCTGCGCCGTCGCTTCCTCGTCGCCCAGTTCTGCGACCGTGGCCAGGTTGTCCGGCGCGCCCGCGAAGAGGGTCGGCCCCTCCGCACCGGCGGCCTCGACGGGGTCGGTGACCGCGTCACGGTCGTCGTAGGTCACCTCGACCGCCCGCGCGGCGTCGTGGGCGACGGCGGGCGTCTCGGCCACGACGGCCGCGACGGGCTGGCCGTGGTACCTGACCCTGTCGCGGGCGAGCAGGGGGTGGCCCGGTACGTCGCGGCCGTCGTCGACGCCCCAGACCGGGAGTTCGCCGGGGGCGTCCGAGGCGGCCACGTCGTCCCAGGTGAACGCCCCGAGGACGCCGTCGTGGGCGGCTGCGTCGTCGACGTCCACGTCGATCAGGTCGGCGTGGCCGCGCTCGCTCCGCGCGAACGCCAGGTGTGCGGCGTCCGGGGCCGACAGGTCGTCGGTGAACTCCGCCGCCCCGGTGAGCAGGGCGGCGTCTTCCGACCGGCCCCGCCACTCGTCGTCACCCTCCACGTGGGCGTCCCGCCCGGGGCCACCACCCTCGTCGACGGGTCCCCGGTCGTCGCGTTCCATGGGTCCCGTACTGACAGCGGATCGAAAAAATTTCTGGTGGTGGCGTGACCAAAAACTCCGGTTCGGCGGGGCCGCTACACGTCCCGGAAACAGTGCTCGGGCGGGACGTCCGCCGCCGGACTGCTGTCGAAGAAGTTGTCCGGCGACAGCCTGAACGACGCACGCTGCACCGGGAGGATCGGCCAGTCCTCCGGCCGGGTGACATGGTTGACGCCGAGGTTGTACCAGACGACGAGGTCCTCGTTCTCCAGCGAGCGGTCGGCCTCCGTCCAGGCCGGCAGTCCCTCCGACCCGGGCGACTGGTTCGGGAACTTCCCCGCCGGGAACCGCTCGTCGTGGCGGTAGGGTGTCACCCAGAGGTGGTTGTCGATGAACCCAGCCCGTCGCATGACGCTGGAACCGGGTCGCGCACAGGCCTCGACGTTGCCGTTCGGCTCCAGGCGGTAGCCGACCGGGTTCCCGAGTTCGTTCGTCCGGTCGCGGTTCCTGACGACCCAGTAGCGGCCCTTCAGCGGATCGATCAGGTCCTGGGCCTCCTGCTCGGAGGTCAGGTGCGTCCGGTCGGCGTAGAAGGCGTTTCCGTCGGGGTTGACGTCGTCGTGGGGCCCCTCCGGGAGCGTCTCGTTCTGGACCCGGTAGACGTCGTTGCCGGGGCCGTCGACCTCGAAGTCGAGCCTGAACGTGAAGAAGTGCTGGTGGTTCATCGCCTTCACGTGGGGCTGGACCTCCTCGGCGTAGCCGCCGACGGACTCGTCCGGCCCGACGAGGCCGTTGTTGTCGACGCCGGTCAGCCGGACCTCCGCCTCGATGGAGCCGTCCTGGTAGAAGTACCAGTAGAACGCGTAGTCGTAGTTGGCGGCGGTGACGATGAACGAGATGACCAGCCGGCGGTTGCGGCGGACTTCCGTGTTTCGCGTCCGCCAGTCCCCGTGTTTCCACAGCACGCCGAAGTCCTCCTCGTGGAGACAGATGGCGTTCGGGATCACGTCCGGTTCGCCGCGGCTGTCGTTCACGACGGCGTCCCAGTAGTGCATGTACCCCAGGCAGTCACACCCTTCCGTCAGCGAGTTGGCCAGCCGGCCGAACGTGAGTTCGCCGACGTCAAGCGGCGACTTCCAGCTGTGGTTCGGGTCGGGGTCCCCGTAGGGGACCGTCATCTCGGCCAACGACGCCCGGTTGAGGATGGGCCGGACCTCGCCGTCGTCCTCGTAGCCGATGTCGTGGAGGACCAGGCCCTCCCGCTGGGACCACCCGACGCGGATGTGCCAGTTCTGCCACTCCACCTTCCGGCCGTCGATGTCCCAGCTCGGCCCCTCCGGCTGGGACACCTCGTACGGCTTCAGGTCCCGCAGGTCGCGGTCCTCGGCCCGGTAGGGGACGTACCCCGACAGCTCCGAGACGTCTCGTTTCGCGCCGTTGTCGATCACCTCGGCCACGTCCATCTCGTCGAGGTCGACGAAGGCGTGGATGCCGTCCAGCGGGCGCTCGTAGGCGTTGTCCGCGTCGCTCACCCGCACCCAGGTCACGCAGTGAGCCAGCCGCCGCCCGGGGTCGACCTCGTCCGGAACCAGGTGGTACCCCGCCGGGAAGGCGTCGATGATCGCCTGCTCGACGTCCTCGACGCCACGCGCTCGCACGGCCGCCTGCCAGTCCGAATCGGCCTTCACGGCCCCCTCCGCCTCGATGAACTCCTCCACCGTGATGGGGGGCTGGGCGTCGGGGAGCGTCTCCCAGGAGCGAAGTTCCTCGTCGTCGAGCGAGACGGTCGCCTCGTAGGTCCGCTCGCCGTCGTGGTCGCGGACGACCGCACGGGTGGTCCGCTCGACGTCCCCCGGACCGCGAAGGGCGTCCTTGTCCGGTTCTTCGAGGTCGACGTTGACGATCCGGGCGTTCGCCCAGACGTCCCGTGCGTCGAACAGTACTTCCCGGGCCGTCTCGATCTCCGAGGCCGTGATCGGGTCGAGGGGATGGGACCGCGGCGATGACTCACCTGAACCCATACCCGCGACATGTCCCAGCAATACAAGTAATTTTATGACGTGTTCTCTCGCGGAACATAACGAGCGGGCCCGGGCGACGGCGGCCAGCGACCGTCGCCCGGACCCACCGGATGGACGGTCGCCCGGAACTGGCGATCCTCGCACGTCCGCCCCGAACCGACGCTCGAACGACCCGTCGACCACCTCGACCCGTGGAACAGGAGCAACGCTCGTCGGTGGCCGAGGACGCCGCCGACCGCGCGGATTCTGCCGACGCCCGGCTGGCAGACGCGCTCGAACGGGTGGCCCACGGGGCCGTCCTCTCGATCCCGAGCCTGCTGGTCGAACGGGCGCTGAACCTGGCGTTCACGGTCGCGCTCACCAACGGGTTCGCGGCGGCCACGTACGGCGCGTTCGTCCTCGCCCGGCGCATCCAGGGGCTGTGCATCTCGCTGGCGATGGGGTTCAGCGGCGGGCTGAGCCGGTTCCTGCCCAACGCGGAGTCGGCGACCGAGCGGGACCTCCTGGCCACGTTCGGGAGTCTGCTGGTCGTGGGCGCGGCCGCGGCGTTCGGGGCCGGCCTCTACCTGGCCGCCCCGTCGATCGCGGGCGTCGCCGACGCTGGCGACCCGTTCGAACTGCTCGTCCGAATGTTCGCGGTTGGCCTGCCGGCGAGCGTCTGGCTGCGGACCGCCGCCGAACTCCTCCGGGGGCTGGAGGAGGTCGGGGCGCTGAATCTCGCGCTCCGGGTCGGGTTCCCGGGGGTGCAGTTACTCGTCGGCGTCGTCGGCGTGGCCGCCGGGGCTCCCGCGCTCGTCGCCGTCGGCGTCCTGGCTGTGGCCGGCCTCGTCGGTACTGTGGCCGCGGCGTGGCTGGCCCGCCGGCGCGGACTCCGCCCCCGACTTCGCGGCCCGCAGGTCGGGCGCGTCCGCCGCCGGTACGTCGGGTACACTGCACCCCTGTTCCTCGGCGGCATCGCTACCAGCATCCAGCGGTTCGGCTTTTACCCGCTGATCGCCGTCTTCCTCTCGGGAATCGCTGGCGGCGTGTTCGCGGTCGGTAGCTTGCTCGGCATGACCGTCCGCCTGCCGCTGATGGGCGTCAACCAGTTCATGCCGCCCGTCGCGGCAGCCCTCCACGAGGGCGGCGAGGACGTGGCGCTGAAACGGCTGTACCACGCCACGAGCCGACTCGTCCTCGTCGGGGTGCTCGCGCTCGCGGTCCCCGTGGTGGTCTTCCGTGGCCCGGTCATGGCGGTCTTCGGGCCGACGTTCGTCGCGTACGCTCACCTCCTGCCGGCGTTCGTCCTGTCGCAGGTGCTGGCCGCTGCCGCGGGCAGCGTCGGCATCCTCCTGATGATGACCGACCACCAGCGCGCGCTACTGGTGACCGACGCCACGGTGAGTGCGGTCCTGGTCGTCACCGCAGTCCCCCTGACGGCCCGGTACGGCATCGCCGGCCTCGCCGGTAGTTACCTGCTGACGTTCGCGCTCAACAACGGCCTCGAGGTCGCGGTCCTCTACCGTCTCGAAGGCCTCCAGCCGTTCACCCGGGCGCACGCGAAACCGGTCGGTGCCGCCGTCCCGCTCGCCGCCGCCGCGCTCCTGGCGAAGTCGCTGGTCGGGGGCGTCACTGGCGCGCTGGTCGGGACCGGCGTCGGTCTGGCTGCGTACGCCGTCACCCTGTAGTGGCT
The DNA here is from genome assembly GCA_003021085.1 of Halobacteriales archaeon QS_1_68_20. Lineage (GTDB taxonomy): Archaea > Halobacteriota > Halobacteria > Halobacteriales > PXRE01 > PXRE01. The sequence goes on from PXRE01000010.1 coordinate 65,463, forward strand.
CGGTATCGACCCCGTCGAGCGGCGCTTGCTCCGGACGCTCGCGGCACGGTACCGGGACGCGCTGTGACGTTACTGGTCCAGCTGCTCGGCGACGATCTCGTCCGCCGCCGCCACGAAGTCGGACTCCCGGCCGGCGGGAACGGTCGCCCCCGCCGCGACGTCGTGGCCGCCGCCCTCGCCGCCGACGGCCGCCGCCGCCTCGCTCATCACCGTCGAGAGGTCGACCCCCTGGCGGACCAGGTGGTGGGTCGCGCGGGCGGACACCTTGACGGCGTCGACCTGGCGTTCCTCCTCGTCGTCGACCGCGATGGTCTCGTCGGTCTCCGCGAGCGCGACGATGGGCTTGTCGCCCCGCACGCCGTCGGCGCCCATCGCCATGCCGGCGACGATGCCGACGATCGTCTCCCGGATGCGGTCGCCCGCGTGGAACCACTGGACGTGTTCGGCCTGCTCGACGCCCTCCTGCTCTACCATGTCGATGCCCCGCGAGAGGTTCCGGCGGTGGTTCCGCAGGAGTTTGCGCGCGCTGTCGTAGGCCTCGCCGCGGTCGCCCAGGCAGACCGCCAGGCCCACGTCGGCGCGCTCGTAGCGCGCCGTCGCGTTGAGCAGGGTGGAGAACTCGCTTGCGTCCCGGAGTTCGGTGCCGGGTTCCTCCTCGGCCAGCACGTACGTCGTCCCCACGAGGGCGTTGACGCGGTCGGCCGGTACGCCCCGCGAGACGGCCCGCTGGACGAGCGCGCTGGCGACCTCCCGCTTCTCGTCGTCGGTCAGGTCGACCCAGCGGCGCCACTCGCCGTCGGCCTTCAGGTCGACGTCCAGGCCGTCGAGAAAGCGGATCGCCCCGGACTCGTCGCCGGTCACGCCCGGGATGGGCACGTCGCCCGCGTACTCCAGCAGTTTCGGGAGCGGCCGGGTCTGGGTGCCGTACAGCGCCAGGTCGGTCCCTTCCTCGAGGACGCCGGCCTCGACGCCCTCCTCGACGATCGCCGCGTTGGCGCCGACCAGTTCGCCGTCGCTGGCCTGCATGTCCCCGATGGCGCCGACGACGGCCAGCGCGGCGAGGTCACGGTTGTCCTCGGCTCCCGCGCCGCCGTCCGTCGTCGCGCCGTCGTCGGCCGCTCCGCCATCGTCGGTGGTGACCCCGCCGTCGGTGTGGGCCGCGGTGTCCGCGGTCGCCGCGAGTGCCCGCGCGAGGACGTACGTCGTCCCCGCGCCGGAGAGTTCCGCGGCTCCGTCGATGCCGAACGACAGCGGGTTGAGGTGGTAGTCGAGATCGGCGGGGTCGACGCCCTCGGGGGCGGCGGGCTGGTGGTGGTCCGCGATCACGGCCTCGAAGTCGCCCGCGGTGACGCGCTCGTGGACGTGTGGAAGCTGCCCGCTCCCGAAGTCGGTGAACAGGACGGTATCGTAGTCCGTGGCGGCGATGCGGGCGACCGCTTGCTCGTCCAGTTGTTTCTCGAAGTTCACCTCGTGGGGGATGCCGGCCCGGCGGAGCATGGAAGCGGCGACGGCGGCGCTGGTCAGGCCGTCGGCGTCGATGTGGGAGGCGACCAGCACGCGGTCGGCCGCGGCCAGTCGCTCGGCGCAGGCCGTCGCGCGCTCGTCGAGTTCCGGCACCGGACCGCTCATGGTCTCGATTAGTCCCGGCTTCGGGTATAAGGTTCCGGGTCAGTTCGGGCGCACGTAGGTTGCGGCGTTTCGGCCAGCAACACGTCGAAAGCCCCCGGCGGGCTTCGGTCGCGGTCTAACGAGTTCTTTTCCGACACTGCGTCGAAAGCCCCCGGCGGGCTTCGGTCGCGCGCCTCGTTGTGCTCCTCGTCGCTTCTTCACTTCGTTCAGTCGCTCCTGCGGTGCGGGACCTCGCGCGCGTTGCTCGCGGCTTCGCCGCTCGCGTTCGCGGTTCTCGCTCACTGCGTTCGCTCCGAACCGCGCAACTCGCGCGCGTCGGGAGCCTACCCTGGCCGCGTGGCGCGCGCTGGCGCGGCCTCCGTGCCGCGCCACAGGCGCGTGAGGGATGAGGAGCGCAACGGAGTGAGGAGCGCAATCGGCTGGGGAGGGACGTGGCTGTGAGTGGTTGGGCGGGACTGAAAGGGGCCGCGGGCTCGACGACGGCCGACGACGTAAGCACCGCAAGGCGCGAGTGAAACGAGCGCCGAGGAGCGCAACGAGTCCCCCGAGTCGAGCGCGCGGGGGCTTTCTGGCTGTTGCCGTCCAAGCTACCGTACGAGGAGAGCCCGCTGGGGCTTTCTACGTGTTGCCGACCAAGATACCGTCCACAGAGAACGCGCCAACCTCCAAACACCCTCCACGCGACCCCCACACCCCTCCGTTTCACTTCCAGTTCGCGGTTTGCGAAGCTTCATAGGCCATGGCCCGATAAACCGAGTACATGGCGACTGCGGAGAACCAGGAACTCGTCGAACGCTTCGAGGAGTTCTACCGCAGTTACTACCGCGACGAGATCGGCGAACTCGCCCAGGGCTACCCGGGCGAGCGCCGGTCGCTCCACGTCGACTGGGAGGACCTCTACCGTTTCGACCAGCACCTCGCGGACGACTTCCTCTCCCAGCCCGAACAGCTCCAGGAGTACGCCGAGGAGGCGCTGCGACTGTACGACCTCCCCGTCGACGTCAGCCTCGGCCAGGCCCACGTCCGCGTGTACAACCTGCCGGAGACGACCGGCATCCGGGACATCCGCTCCCAGCACGTCAACACCCTCGTCTCGGTCAAGGGCATCGTCCGGAAGGCGACCAGCGTCCGGCCGAAGATCCGCGAGGCGGCCTTCGAGTGCCAGCGCTGCGGGACGCTGACGCGGGTCCCCCAGCCGGACAGCGACTTCCAGGAACCCCACGAGTGCCAGGGCTGTGAGCGCCAGGGGCCGTTCCGGATCAACTTCGACCAATCGGAGTTCGTCGACTCCCAGCAGTTGCGCGTCCAGGAGTCACCCGAGGGACTGCGCGGCGGGGACACCCCCGAGAGCATCGACGTCCACGTCGAGGACGACCTGACCGGCGAGGTCAGCCCCGGCGACCACGTGAAGGTCACGGGCGTGTTGCACCTCGAACAGCAGGGCAGTAACAACGACAAGTCGCCGGTGTTCGACGTCTACATGGACGGGATGTCCATCGAGATCGAGGACGAGGAGTTCGAGGAGATGGACATCACCGAGGCGGACAAGCGCCGCATCGTCGAACTCTCCAGCGACGAGCACATCTACGAGCGGATGGTCGACTCGATGGCGCCCTCCATCTACGGCTACCGTGAGGAGAAACTCGCCATCATCCTCCAGCTCTTTTCGGGCGTCACGAAGCACCTCCCCGACGGTTCCCGGACGCGCGGCGATCTTCACATTCTCCTGATAGGAGATCCCGGGACTGGCAAATCGCAATTATTACAGTATATTCGAAACATCGCGCCGCGCTCGGTGTACACCTCCGGCAAGGGATCGTCGGCTGCCGGTCTCACCGCGGCGGCGGTTCGCGACGACTTCGGCGACGGCCAGCAGTGGTCGCTGGAGGCCGGCGCGCTCGTCCTTGCGGACAAGGGCATCGCCGCGGTGGACGAACTCGACAAGATGAACCCCGACGACCGGTCGGCGATGCATGAAGGACTGGAACAACAATCTATTTCGGTTTCGAAGGCTGGAATAAACGCCACCCTCAAGTCCAGGTGTTCGTTGCTCGGTGCCGCGAACCCCAAGTACGGCCGGTTCGACCAGTACGAACCCATCGCCGAGCAGATCGACCTCGAACCGGCGCTGATCTCGCGGTTCGACCTCATCTTCACGGTGACCGACCAGCCCGACGAGGAGGAGGACAAGCGCCTCGCCGAGCACATCATCCAGACCAACTACGCGGGCGAGTTGAACACCCAGCGGACGGAACTCGCCGCGGCCAACGTCAGCGAGGAGCAGGTCGAGAACGTCACGGACACGGTCGCTCCCGACATCGACGCCGACCTCCTGCGGAAGTACGTCGCCTACGCCAAGCGGAGTTGCTTCCCGACGATGACCGAGGAGGCCAAGGAGGCCATCCGGGACTTCTACGTGAACCTGCGGGCGAAAGGCGAGGGCGAGGACGCGCCAGTCCCGGTCACCGCCCGGAAACTGGAGGCGCTGGTCCGCCTCGCGGAGGCAAGCGCCCGAATCAGGCTCTCGGACACGGTCGAACGCGAGGACGCCGACCGGGTCATCGACATCGTGCGCTCGTGCCTGCAGGACATCGGCGTCGATCCCGAGACCGGCCAGTTCGACGCCGACGTCGTCGAGACGGGCACCTCCAAGAGCCAGCGCGACCGGATCAAGAACCTCAAGCAACTCATCTCGGACATCGAGGAGGACCACGACGACGGCGCGCCCGTCGACGAGGTGCTCGAACGCGCCGACGAGATCGGCATGGAGCCCTCGAAGGCCGAACACGAGATCGACAAGCTGAAACAGAAAGGCGAGGTCTACGAGCCCCGGACCGACTACCTCCGGACGACGTAGCGCAGTGGCGTTCGCTCGGTCTACCAGCACATCGTCGAGCGTCGGCGCGCGCTGGCGCGGCCTCCGTGCCGCGTCACGACCGGTTCGACGATCACCGGCTGTATCCTACCTTTATAGTCCTGTACCAGTCGCTCTCCCCCGCTCATTTACGTTCTTTAAGTACTCTCGCGGACTATATAAGGGCCGATCAGCACAGCTCGCCCCAGGGCCGCCAGTCGAGGTCGTCGTGCAGCGAGACCTCGAGTTCGAACCCGCAGTCGGGGCAGTAGAACGCGACCCGTCGCCGGCCGGGCGGGAACTCCTCTTCGTGGCCGTGTTCGGGACAGGCGACCCGGATGCCGCGCTCTTTTTCGTCGCGCCGTTCGACCTCGTAGGTCGTCATCCTGCCTGGATTGGCGTTCGTCGTGGGAAAAGCTGTCGGGCGTGGGAAATCGTCGAGATATTCCGGGTCGTATGGCCGCCTACGGCCAGAAAGCCTCCGGGCGCTTTCCCTCCACTGTCGTTCGGCCGCCTCCGGCCAGAAAGCCTCCGGGCGCTCGACCCGCCGGGCCTCGCTGCGCGCTTCCCTCAGTCGCTCGCTTCGCTCGCTCCTTCAGTCCAGTGCTTGCGTCGTCCGGGCGGGGTCGAGCGCCCGGCCCCTTTCAGTCCCGCCCGGGGTGAAAGTGCCGGTCACCTCGGATGGGTCGGATGTGCCGGTCACCTTAGCTGGTAGGAGCGAGGACGGCTCTGCGCTCGGGCGGTCGGTCACTCGACGGGCCGGAGCGAGGTCGTCGCCAGGCCGGCCAGGATTACGAGCACGGCGCCGAGCGCGAACGCCCGTGACCACCCGACGGCGACGACCAGGGCGCTGGCGGCGACCCCGCCGCCGACGCCGCCCCAGAGTTTCGCGGAGTACAGCACCGCGTAGTTCTCCGAGGAGTGGGCGCGGCCGTAGTAGTCCCCGACGATGCCGGGGAACACCGCGAACGGCGGACTCCGGAAGAACGCGGCGGCCGCGACCAGCGCCAAGAACCCGACGCCCAGGCCCGCCTCCGCCGCGAGGACGGCGCCAGCCAGCGAGACGCCACAGAGTACGAGCGACCCGGCGACCGTCCGCCGGCGGCCGAGCACGTCCGAGAGCCACCCGCCGACGGCGACCCCGCCAGCGTCGGCCAGCGCAACCGCCGAGGCGCTGGCGGTCGCCGCTGCGGCCCCGAGTTCGTGGGCCGACGCGAACGACACCACCTTGCCCACGACCATCAGCCCCACGCCGTTGACGACGACGAAGACGCCGTACAGCAGCCAGAACTGCCAGGTCCGCACCGTCTCCCGCCAGGTGTACGTGGTCGGTGTAGCGGCCACCGCGTCCCCATCGGTGGCGAACTTCGGGAACCCTTCGTCGCTGTTTTCTTCGACGTCCGGTTCACCGCCGGCAGTGCGGTCGGGGTCCCGGAGGACGACGGCGGCGACGAGCGCGGTCAGGCCGGCGGCCGCTCCGAGCGCCAGCAACGTCCCGCGGAACCGGCCTGCGGTACCACGGCGAACGAGCGGGATCAGCAGGAAGGAGAGGCCGCTGTAGGACATCGTCACGACGCCGGTCGCCAGCCCCCGGCGCTCGTCGAACCACTTCACGGGCGTGTTCACCGCGACCGTGTAGACCGCGCCGGCGCCGACGCCCCCGAGCGCGTAGGCGGCGGCCGCCGCGGTGACGCTCTCCGCGACGCCGGTTGCCGCGAATCCCACTGCGAGCAGGCCAGCACCGACCAGGAGCGGCACCCGGGGGCCGTAGCGGTCCCGGACCCACCCGGCGGGGAACTGCGAGACCGTCTGGAAGACGACGAACAGCGTGAAGATGGTCCCCAGCGCGGGTTCGTCCGCGCCGACGCGGCCGGCCAGCGGCCCCCTGATGGACGACCACCCGAACTGGTAGACGCCGATGGTACCCATCGCCACTGCGGCCACCGCGACGAACCACCACCTAGCGAACCGCCGGCCGTCTGCCATCCGACGGGGGTTCTTCCGCCCCGGTCTTAATCGGTGGCCTCGCTGCAAACGCCGCCGGGTCCCTCACCCCCGTTCGGGCGTCTCGGCCACCGAAAGGTACGCCGGCGGCACGCGGTCGGCGGTGTACACCCCCTCACCGCGGCGGGTGATCCGGCGGTCGTCCGCCCACATCGCGGCGGCGCCGACTTCCAGCACCGCGGGGTCGTCGGCGTGACGGCGGCCACCCTCGCAGGCTTCGTCGACGCTCCCGGAGAGGTGGACCTCACGGCGCTCCATCGGCACCAGGCCCTCCTCGCGGATGGCGTCGAGGTTCCGCGGCGCGGTCCCGTGGTAGAGCACGTCCGGGATCTCGCTGTCTACCTCGTCGCTCGCCCCGTCTCCCGCGTCCAGGTCGACCGGCACCGAGTGCCCGTAGGCGGCGCGAATCCGGTCGGGTCCGCCCTCGACCTCGAACCGGCCCTTCGGATCGGTCGCGGCGACCGCCCGGACGTGTTCGGCGTCCGCCCGGGTGTACCCGCCGACGACCGCCTCGACGACGGCGTCGTAGTCGGCCCACCCCCGCCCGTCGAGGTCGAGGCCGGCGTCGTCCGGGAAGTGCCGGAGCGCGCCGCTGAGGAACTTCGAGAGTCGGCGGCGACGGTCCGCGTCCAGTAGCACCTCGCCCTCGGCGCCGCACGTTGGGCAGGCCTCGCCACCGAAGTAGCTGTGGTCGGGGCACTCCCGGAGGGCCGACATCGTCGACGGTTGTGGGCCCGGCGCGAAAGGGGCGTCGTTAGGGGTCTCTCGGCCGCGGACGGGCGGTACCCGTGGCCGTGACGACGGAGAACAGGTCGTACTCCGACTGGTGGCAGGGGCAGTGGACGCGGTCGGCGCCGTCGCTCCCCTCGGTGACGGGCCGCTTGAACCCCGGGACGCAGCAGAAGTGGGTACACTTCGCCAGGGACGCCACGAACCCGCGGTCGGTGCTAGCCGCCAGCCACTCGTTGTCGGCGGCGAGGTCCTCGATTCGCGGACTGCGGACGACCTGCACCGTCATGGTCGTCACCTCGTCGTCGCGGGCGCGCCACTCCGCCATGGCCGGCTTGCCTAGCCCCGACGTCCCGACCGCGTCGTACGCCTCGGAGTCCTCGAAGTCTTCGACCCGTACTGGCGTCCCCGGTTCACGCTCGGTCTGCCAGTCGTACGGCGACTTTTCGGCGTACCGGAGCGTCGGATCACGGTCGACCCCTGGCTGGAGTCCCGGAGCGGCTTCGATCCCACAGGACTGGTTACCACTCCGGGGTGTAGGTGACCCCGCCGAGGTCCACCTCCGGCATCTCCCTGCCCTGCTCGGTTCCGGCATCGCCGTCGTCCTCGCTATCCGCTCGGCCGTCGTCGCCACCGTTTTCTCCCGCTTCGCCGCTGGGCCAGAGTCCCTGGACCTCGCCGTCCTCCACGGTCACTGGCACCCGCGGGAGCGGCCGGTCGGCCGGCCCCGCGACGTTCTCGACGCCGTAGTAGACGACCTGGCCGCCGCCCTCGCCTGGCGTCGAGACGGCCGACTCAACGGCGGTCATCACGCCCGTCGATACGCCCGCCAGCGATCCGCCGCACACGACGCCCTTGACGAACCGTCGCCGGTCGCTCTCGGTCGGGTACTCGTCCGACATGGCGAACACGTTCGGAGGGTTCTTCGCGGCAGACGTAAGCCGCGAGCGTGAGTCTGACCGGCCGGGAATCGACGCGGAAATTCAAGTACCCGCGGACACGAGAATTACGTTTGGGAACGAATCGCAGGGTCGGGACGTCAACCGTGGTAACTCGGCGCCGCCAGTTCCGCCGAGCGCCCGGCGCCCTGCGGCCGGACGAGTTCGTACAGCACCGTCTCGTGGACGTACGCCCCGGCGTCCTCCAGGCCGTCCGTCAGGACGGCCGACCCGTGGTCGCTCCGGGCCACCTCGACGCGAGTGCCCTCGACCTCTGCCCGCAGTGCCTCGACCAGCCCCGACGAGGAGAACTCCTCGGGCACCAGGTCGACCGCGTAACCCACATCCCGGAGCGCGTCGGCGGTGGCCGTCCCGATGGCACAGACCGTCGCGTCGCCGGGGTCCCACCCCGCGTCCGCGGCGAGTTCGACGCCGGTCTTGCTCGTGAGCACGGCGTATTCGGCGTCTTCCCGGGGAACGGCGTTCGTCGGCCTGATCGCCAGCATCGGGTCCGCGACCGGAATCGCGCCCAGCGACTCCAGCAGTTCGACGGCCTCGTCCAGGCGCTCGTCGTCCGGCCGAAACACCGCCGCGACGACGTCGCGCTCGGCGGCGTCTTCGACGGTCGCTCCGGCGCCACCGCGGGCCGTCTCGGTGCCGTCGTCGCTCCCGTCACTCATCGTCGTCACCTCGCTTGGCCGCGTCCGGCGCCTCGCGTTTGGCGGCCTGGACGAGTTCGGCGGCCCCGCGGTCCGCGAGGTCGGCCGCGAACTCGCGGGCGGCCCGGACGTGGCGCTCGACGGGTAGGTCCCGGGTCTCGGCGACGACTTCCCGGCCGTCGCGGCTGAACACCTGCGCCACGCAGTGGACGTACTCGCCCTGGATCACCGCGTGGACGCCCAGCGGCGCGACACACCCGCCGCCGAGTTCCGCCAGCACTGCGCGCTCGAGGGCCGTCTCGACCCGCGTCCTGGGGTCGTCGAGGGTGTCGTTCACCCGGTCGGCAAGGTCGCCGTCGCGCATCGTGATCGCCAGCGCCCCCTGGCCGGGCGAGGGGACGAACTGCTCGGTCGACAGTTCCTGGGTCCCGACCTGGTGGACCAGTCCCGTCCGCTCCAGGCCCGCCGCGGCCAGGACGATGGCGTCGTACTCCACGTCGACTTCCCGCTCCATGGCGCGGCGCTCGATCTCGCGCAACCCGTCGAACCACTCCTCGACGTCCTGCTCGAACTCGTCGTCCTCGTCGGCGGTGCCCTCGGCGGCGTCGTCGATCCGGCGCTCGTGCTCGCGCTGGAGGCCGGGCGCGAGCAGTTTCTCTATCCGCGTGTCGACGTTGCCGCGCAGGCCCTCCACCTCCAGGTCGGGCCGCTCGTGCAGCAACTGCGCCTGCCGGCGGAGGCTGGCGGTGCCGACGGCCGCGCCCTCTGGGAGGTCGTCGAGCGAGCGACCGTCCGGGGTCACCAGCAGGTCGCCGGCGGGCGCCCGTTCGGGAATCGCCGCGACGACGAGGTCGTCGGGCACCTCCGTGGGCACGTCCTTCATCGAGTGGACGGCCCCGTCGACCTCGCCGTCCAGCACCCGCTCGTCCAGGGTCCGGACGAACGCCCCGGTCGTCCCGAGTTCGTGGATCAGTTCGTCGCGGATGCGGTCGCCGCGCGTCTCGATCTCGACGAGTTCGACGTCGAGTCGCCGCGACGACAGCGCCTCCTTGACCTGCGTGGCCTGCCGCATCGCCAGGTCCGACCCTCGGGTGGCGAGTCGCACCGTCTCCCCGCGTTTGACCATACACGCCGCTGGGGGGTGCACGTTGAAACCACCTTCGTCACGTCGCAGTGTTTGGGGGTCTGGTCTCTGCATCGCTGGGGGGTCACGCGCACGTTCTCGGTTATAGGATTGCTTACAGCCAGAGAGCCCCCGGGCGCTCTCTGTGGCCGGTAGCTCGGCCGCCACCACCCAGAAAGCCCCTGGGCGGTCGACCCGCCGGGGCTGGCGAGAGGCAAGGCCTCGCTGGCTCCCGCTCGCGTTGCTCGCGGGAGCGTCGTCCGGGCGGGATCCACCGTGCGGCCCCTTTCAGTCCCACCCGGTGTGAACGTGCGGGTCACCTCCGGCCCGGCGGATGTGCCGGTCACCTCCGGCCCGGCGGATGTGCCGGCTACCACCGCTCGAGAGACCAATGCATTTCACGCGACCGACCGCCGGCACTCTGGCGGTCTCGGCCCGCCCAGCGGCAACCGGCCGAGCTTCTCGCAGTCGATCTCCTGCGTTCTACCCCTTCTTGCCGTGTTTCCGCTGCTTCTTCCCGTGCTTCCCTTTCTTCTTCCCTCGTCCGTCGTTCCCTTTGCCGTTGTTTCCTCGTCCGTCGTTCCCCTTGCCGTTGTTTCCCTTGCCGTTGTCGTCCTCGCCGTCGTTCCCCTGCCCTTTCTTGCCGTGTTTCTGCTTTTTCTTCCGGTGCTTCCGCTGTTTCTTCTGGTGTTTCCGGCGGTGTTTCCGCTGTTTCTTCTCGTGCTTGCGGCGGTGTTTCGCTTGCTTCTTCTCGTGTTTCGTCCGGCCGTCGCCGTTGCCGCCGTCCCCGCCGCCTCCGCCACCGCCGCCGCCTCCACCGCCGTCCTGGTGGTCGCACTGCCCCGTCCTGATCGTCACGGGCGTGTCCATCCGGAGGGGGAACCGTTCGGGGTTCTCGCGGTCGCCCGACACGGCCTCCCAGGCCTCCAGCGGGCCGTAGTCGAGGTCCGCGGCGAGCGTAGCGTCGTCGTTGAACGCCGGGTCGACGGTGACCTCGAACGACGACCCGAGGCCCCTGAATGCGCCGCCGTCGGTCCGGTGACCGAAGTACGCCCAGTCGATCACGTGGGGGTCGCCGCCGACGTTCCAGTTGTCCCTGGCCCAGTTGCTTCCCGGCTCCGCGTCGGGGCCGTAGTAGTAGTCGTCCTTGACGACCCAGGACCCGTCGCCGGAGAGGCCGTGTATCTCGAAGGTGACCGTCCCGCCTTTCTCGTCCGGCCCCGGGGCGCCGCCGTCCTCGACTTTCCCGTGGACGACGACGAGGCTCAGACCGCGGGGGCCGTCGTAGAGGAAGAGGATGCTCGTCCGCCCGCGCTGGAGGTCGGTCGTTCCCATCGAACTCTGGACGTCGCCCTGGGACCCCGGCGGCCCTTCGAGGCGGTCCTTCGGGTACGTGTAGTCGTACAGGTCCTCGACGGGTCGGGGCCCGGTCAGCGGTTCGAGTTCGACGCACCGGTCGCCCTGTTCGATAACGACGGACGCTGCCGACGCGCGCGTGGCCAGGGCCGCCTGGACGGCGCCAGCGGTGCTCGCAGCGGCGACTGCCCGGAGGAGTGCACGCCGCCGATGGGGATGGGCGTCTAGCGGGGGCGTCATGGCCGAGGATAACGCCGCCCGGGGTGTTCAGTATAAAGCGCGTATCCCCAGCCCCCGGTCTGCGTCAGGCGACCGCCCGCCAGTCTCGCTCGGTGAGATTACGGTAAGCCCTCGTTTCTGAGACTTCTCCAGTTGCCGGGTCCCTCACCCGGTTACCTCGTCGACCCGCTCGACGACGTCGACCGGTGGAACGAGAAGCGTCTCCCAGAGCGGTTTGTCGACGTCCGTCCGACCGCGCCAGTAGTACTCGGCCTGGCGGGTCCCGTGGGGGACGTCTTCCACGTCGACCAGTTTCATGTCGGAGGTGAACGTCCGGTCGGCGGTCACGCGCCAGACGGTGTACGGCGGGTCGACGTAGGACTCTGCGAACCGGTCGAGGTCCCGCCTCGCCCGGAACCCGAACACGGACTGGAACCGCGAGGGCCGCTCGGGGAACCGTGCGACCCGGACGAGTTCGAAGACGAGTTCCGCCGTCACGTCCCACAGCGCCGCCCCGTCGGCGTCGTAGAGGTCCTGCGCGAAGTAGTGACTGCCGTGGCTGGAGACGCCCTCGGAGTACAGTTCCCTCAGCGGCGAACGCTCGGGCGCGTCGACCGCCTCGAACTCGATAGTCCGTCCGGCCGCCAGTTCGTTCCGGCGGTCGAGGTGGTAGTACGTCTCCCCCATCCGCCGTCATAGTCGCACGCCCGGCCGAAGTCAGTTCCGCCGACTCCTTGCTGGGACGACGTGCTGCCCAGGGTTCGAATCTGGCGACGAGCGATGGGCCCGTCACCTGGCCACGAACCCGCGGGCGGCCTTGCCGACGCGAAGTGCTCCCGAAACGGTCCCGTCCCGGCACGTTCCGCAGGAAAACGGGTGGTCGAACGCCGATGGCCGCTCCGACTTCGAGAACCGGTCGTTTTCAGCTTCTCACTGACACCCACAGAAGTACTCGCAGTGGTTGTCGTCACAGCACTGGTAGCCGCGCTGGTAGTCGTTGCACAACAGCTGCGTACAGCTACAGTGGGACTCGGTCCCGAAGTCGTACGTGCCCCGTTCGGCGTCGTACCCGACGAGATCAGTCTCGGTCTCGAGGACGGCGACGACGCGCTCCTCGCCGGGACGGACCGTGACCGTCAGCGTGCCGGCGTCGACCCGCTTGACGACGCGGATCTCCTCGGTCCCGTCCGACAGCGTGAACTTAGCCGCGCCTTCGTTCCCCTTCGCGACGCCGGCGAAGTCGTTGTCGGCGGCCGTCGGCAGGTCACTGCGGTCGCCGATGACGCCGTCGTCTTCGAGCATCGACAGCACGCCGTCGCCGTGGGCCGCCAGCAGCGACTCGGTTAGATCCTGCGGTGCGGCGGTATCGCGCGCGACCGCGGGACCGCTCGCGCCCGCGACGCCGAGCGTGACCACGCTCGCCGTCGCCGCACGTTTCATGAATTTACGCCTGTTGACGGATTCGGAGCTTTCTTCTCCCATGATTCGAGTGTAATTGCATTAGGAAACTACTTAAAATTGATTATCAACAAAATAATCACATTCTCCCGAGGTGTCGACCACCGTCCCTGGGGCGGCCGGGGCTGGAACTTCTCCGTCGGACTCGCCGGCTACCCCCGGTGGTGTGCCTAACATTGACTAACTAACATTAAATATGTTAATTTAAGTACCTGTCACGAGCAATACGTCCCATGCGGAGACGCGAATTCGTCATCGGCCTGGCAGCGGCGGCCAGCGCGAGCGGGACGGCGGCGGGACAGTTCGAGACCACTTCCACGCCGGAGAGGGCGGCGAGCCAGGTTGCGGACCTGGTGTTCGACTCCAGCTGTAGCCTGCTGGACGCCAACGGCGGCGAGTTGACCGACTCCTCTGTGGTCGCGGTCTGGCTGGAGGAGACCGCGGGCAACCACGACGACGACGGCAACGGCGACGCGACGCTGTACGGCGACGACACCCAGGTTCCGGTCGTCGCCGTCGACGGGAACGTCGTCGGGTTCGGCGGCGTGCTCGTGGAGGACGGCACGAACTGGCAGCGTGGCAACGAGGAGTTCGTCCTGAACGTCTGGGACGACCACCTCGGCGGCAGCGGCACCGTGCTGTGGGACGAGGGCCACGGCCAGTACTACGACCTCTCGCAGTTCACCGAGTTCGAGGACTACGCCGAGTCCAACGGCTACACCGTCACACCGACGACGTCGCTCGCCAGCGACCTCTCGGGGGCGGACGGCGTCGTGATCACCTCGCCCTCGTCGTCGTTCACCAGCAGCGAGAAGCAGGCGCTCGCGGACTTCGTGGCTACCGGTGGCTCCGTCTTCCTGCACGACCAGAGCGACTACAGCGACTACGACGAGACGGCCAATCTTAACGACGTCGCGTCGTCGCTGGGGCTGGCGTTCCGGTTCAACGACGACGAGGTGATCGACGAAGTCGTCAACGCGGGTTCCGACTACGAGCCGTTGACCGACGACTTCAACACGAACTTCTCGTACTTCGCCGACCGAGACGGCCTCGGCCTGGACCCCTCGAAGACCTACACCGTCACCGTCGACGCCGTCACCGACGGTGACACGGTGGACGTGATCTTCGACGACGGGACGACCGAGAGCGTCCGGGTGCTGGGCATCGACACGCCGGAGACCTCCCAGAACAGCGAGCACGAGCGCATCCAGGAGTGGGAGGGCATCGAGGACGAGACGTACCTCCAGAACTGGGCCGACGAGGCCACCCAGTTCGCCAAAGACGAGATCGGCGGCAAGACCGTCGACCTCACCTTCGACGCCAACGAACCGGCCCGCGACGCGTTCGGCCGGGTCCTGGGGTACCTCTGGCACGACAAGAGCGGCGACGGCTCCCGGGACACGCTCTACAACTACCAGTGCGTCGACCAGGGCTACGCCCGCATCTACGGGTCGAGTTTCTCGCGCCACGAGCAGTTCTGGGACGGCGAGGCCGCGGCCCGCGACAACGGCACCAGGGTCTGGCAGGAGTCCGATCCCGAGAACTCCACGGAGATCCGTGACCGCGACGTCGACGACGTGTTCTTCCCGTGGGCCGCCAGCGTCCGGACGGACTCGGGGGCCATCGCGGACTCCCGGGTGCCGGTCTACGCGGAGTCGACGGCGACCCAGGACCTGGACGGCGTTGCCGAGCAAAGCTCGGCAGCCCACCGGACTACGTCTGGTGACGGCGTCTCCTACGCGGACGTGCCGCTGGTCGGCGTCGACGACGCCAACGGCGTCGCCGCGGTCGGCAGTCCCCTCATCGACGAGTCCTACGAGTCCGAGGAGGGCTACGCCGTCGACACCTCGACCTACGAGAACTTCGTCTTCCTGACGAACCTCATCGACGACCTCTCCTCGCGGACGGGCGACGTCCTGATCGACGGCGGCCACGACCAGTTCGACGCCAGTTACGCCCTCTCCAACGAGGACGCCGCCTACTACCAGCGGTACCTGGAGGGCCAGGGCATCGGCTTCGAGCAGGTCAACTCGATCACGACCGACAACCTCTCGCGTGGCCGGGCGCTGATCGTCACCACCCCGCCGGAGGCGTTCACCCAGAGCGAGGTCGACGCCGTGACGTCGTTCATGAGCGACGGCGGCGCCGTGATCCTGATGGGCGCCGGCAAGGTGGTCCCGGAGGCCCGGAGCAACCTCAACGACCTCGCGTCTGCCATCGACACCGACCTCCGGATCAACGAGGACCAGGTGCTGGACGACTCCAACAACGTCAACAGCGACCCCGAGGTCCCGGACACGACGGTGTTCGACACCTCCTTCGACCTGTTCAGCGCCTACTCGTCCGACGGCGGGTCCGGCGGCCAGATCGAAGTCGCGACGACCCACCCCGACGCCGTCGGCAACGACGGCGACAACCTCAACGACGAGTACGTCGTCTTCGAGAACGTCGGGAGCGAGGCGCTGGACCTCACCGGGTGGACCGTCCAGGACGAGGCGTCGAAGACCTACCAGTTCCCGGACGGCTTCTCGCTTGACGCGGGCGCCCAGGTCACCCTGCACACCGGCAGCGGCACCGACACCAGCACCGACCTCTACTGGGGTGCCTCCTCGCCGGTCTGGAACAACGGCGGCGACACGGTGTACGTCTACGACGACCAGGGCAACCTGGCGACCTCCCACACCTACAGCGACTCCAACCCCACCGTCTTCACGGACGGGGCGACCAACGTCGGGGACACCACCGCGACGCTGAACGGGACCCTCGACGACCTCGGGAGCGCCTCCTCGGCGGACGTCTCCTTCGAGTACCGCGAGGCGGGAACCAGTTCCTGGACCGCCACCGCCGCCCAGACCCTCTCGTCGACGGGCAGTTACAGCCAGGACGTCTCGGGGCTGACCTCGGGGACGGACTACGAGTTCCGCGCGGTCGCGGACGCCAGTGACGGCCAGTCCGACGCGGGAACGACCGCGACGTTCACCACCGGGAGCGGCGACACTTCCGTCGCGGTCTCGACGGACTCCGCGACCGACGTGACCGACACCTCGGCGACGCTGAACGGCACCCTGACGGACCTCGGCGGGGCGTCCTCGGCGGACGTCTCCTTCGAGTACCGCCAGGTCGGTGCCTCCACCTGGAACGCGACCACCGCCCAGACGGTGTCGTCGACCGGGTCGTTCAGCGACTCCGTCAGCGGCCTGTCGTCGGGGACCGAGTACGAGTTCCGCGCGGTCGCGGACGCCAGCGACGGTGACAGCGACACCGGCGCGACGGTGACGTTCACCACCGACAGCGGCGGGAGCACCGCACCGGCGATCGACTCCTACACGGTGACCGAGGCCGGCAGCAAAAACCCCCACGCCGAGATTACGGCCGACTGGGCGGTCTCGGACGCCGACGGCGACCTCGGCACCGTGGTCGTCGAGGTGTTCGACTCGACCGGCACGCGGGTCGACTCCTCGAGCACGAACGTCGGCGGTTCGAGCGCCAGCGGCACCGACCAGTTCAAGGTCAAGCACGGCGCCAACGAGACCTACGACGTCACCCTGACGGTCACCGACGCGGCGGGCAACAGCACCAGCCAGACCAAGAGCGTGACGGCCTGAACCGGCCGGATCGCGCTCTCGGACGACCCCTCAAGGGTCGATCTGTCGTCGCTCGGACGCACGGACTTATGTGGGCGGCGACCCGAATATAGGCGTCCATGCCGTCCGGTCCCGACGCGGTGCTGACGCCGGCCGAGCGCGAACGGTTGGCGGCGCTGCGGTCGGCCGAGAGTCTCGCCGACCTCGTGGGGTTGACGGGCGAGGACACGGCGGCGGACGCCTACGTCTCCGCCAAGCGCGCGTGGGCGACCCTCCGGGAGAAGGAACTCGCGGCCCGGCCCGCGGCCCGGGCATTTCCCGGCGAACGGGTCGTCGTGGACGGCCGGACGTTCTGGGTCCACGGGATCACCCACGCTGGCACGCCCCAGGAGCGGGCGTACCTCCGCGAGCACGTCGGGCGACTGCTCGACGGGGGTGCCGCCGTGTTCTGCGAGCAGGGCATCCGGTCCATGCACTTCGCCGACCTCGACAGCGTCCGGGAGATGGACGACTACCACTGGGCGATGCAGCGCTACGAGGCGCTGTCGGCGGCCGCCCACCCCGACCGGTTTCCCGACCGGGAGGTGTCGGGATTGCTGGACGACGTCGAGTCGCTGGCGTCGGAGTTCCGCTCGGCCGTCTTCTCGCTGATCGACTCCGGCAGCGACCTCTACGGCGAGACGTTCGAGCGGTCGCTCGGGGACATCGCGTCGACGTTCCTGCTCCGGGAGGAGCAACTGGCGACCGGGGAGGACTTCGAGTCCTTCCGTAAGACCAGGCGGGCGTCGCGCAATCCCGACGAACTCGCCGCCCTCCAGCGGTACTACGCCAAGGCGTTTCTCCCGCAACCGGTCGAGCGGGAGTGGCTCCGCCGTCACGACCCGGAACTGGAGGTCATCACGCACGCGCGAAACGAGCGGATGGCCGACTACGCGGTCGCCCACGCCGACGCCGCTGGGGAGATTCACCTGCTCGTCGGCGCCGCCCACCAGCCGGGGGTCGTCTACTACCTCCGGCAGCACCGCGACGGCGAACGCCGACTGGAGGACTTCCGGGCGTTCGACTGAGCGGACGCTCCGGAGTGCATCCCGGCGTGAGAAGTGGGGCCGCCCCGATTTGAACGGGGGTCACAGCCACCCAAAGGCTGAAGGATACCAGGCTACCCTACGGCCCCGTAGCGAGCGATACCGCCTCCGGCGAGGAAAGCGTTTCGTTGTCTCCAGGGGCCAAAGACCGCGATGCCCAGCGTCGTCACGACCGCCAGAAACAGTTGCAGCGGCGTCCCCACCCGGACGTAGTCCGAGAAGCGGTAACTGCCCGGGCCGTAGACGAACAGGTTGGTCTGGTAACCCACGGGCGTCATGAACGCGGTGCTGGCGGCGAAGGTCACCGCGAAGACGAACGAGAGCGGGTTGGCGCCGATGCCCTGGGCGGCCTCGAAGGCGACCGGGATCATCAACACAACGCTGGCGTTGTTGCTGACGACGTTGGTCAACAGCGCGGTCACGACGTAGAACGCGAACAGCACGCCCAGCGGTGGGAGAAAGCCGGCGCTGGCGACAAGCGCATCCGCAACGAGTTCCGCGCCGCCGGTCTCCTCCAGGGCGATGCCCGGTGGGATGACCCCCGCCAGCAGGAAGATGGCGTCCTACTGGACCGCCTCGTACACCTCCGGCGGGCGGAGACACCCCGTCAGGACCGTCGCCACGGCGCCCGCAAGCGCCGCGACGACGATTGAGACGGCCCCGACGGCCGCCGCCCCGACCACCCCCCGACGATGCCCAGCGCGACGGGGATGCGACTGGTCCGGAACTCGCGGGTCTCCAGTTGCCGGGCGACGATGAAGTCGCGGTTGGCGTCCATCCGCTCGACGTTGTCGGCGCTGGCCTGCACCAGCAGGGTGTCCCCGACCCGCAGGGGTCCGCCTCGTCGAGGTCCTGGGCGACCAGTTCCAGGCCTTCCGCGTCCATCAGTTCGACCAGCGTGTCCCGGTCGGTCCGGACAACCAGGCCGCTGGCAAGCAGGTTCGTCGAGGTGCCGATGAGCGTCAGGGAGCCGCCCAGCATCGAGGCGTACGACAGCGGCAACAGGAGTTTCGAGGGCGAGGTCTTTCCCTCGTGGGCCAGGTTCGACACCATCGGCAGGAGGATGGCCACGGCGGCGGTGTTGTTGATGAACCCCGACAGCGGCGCGACCAGGCCGACGGTCGCGTCGAGTTGCCGGCCCTCGCTGTCACCGGTGTAGGAGGCGATTCGCCGACCGAGTATGTGGACGACGCCGGTCCGCTGGACGCCGTCGCTCAGTACGAACATCGCCAGGACGGTGATCGTCGCGGCCTTGGAGAATCCCGACAGTCCCTGGTCCGGGGTCAGTATCTCGATCGGTGCCGACAGCAACCCCACCACCGCCAGGGGTTCGGTGACCGGCCCCAGCAGCATCAGCGCCACCATGACGCCGATGGCCGTGATGTCCACCGGGACCGGTTCCGTGACGAACAGCGCCAGGGCGGCGAGGACGATGGCGAAGACCGCGAGCACGTCCGGCGTCAGCGCAGCCACGTGCCCGCCCACGCGCGGCCGGGACTACAGCGTCCGGGAGATGGAGCGTCAGTGTCGGGGTACAGGCCCATCGTGTCGTGGTCCTCGTCTGGAGTCGTGGCGCGCGCGAGGAACGCGCGCGAAGGACCGGGGTGACACGGAGGTCGACCCCCTCGGCTGGGGAGGCGTGAGGTTTCCCCCAGGTTTCGCATGCCGCTAGACTTGACGGTTCGAACGAGTCGACGCTAGCGACCACTGGACCTAGGGATGGCCACGCCCTCCCCAACCGACTGCGCTCCTCGCTTCGCTCCGGTGCTCGTCCCTCGCGCGCGCGTTGCTCGCGCACGCGCCACGACA
>PXRE01000011.1:0-61508 GCA_003021085.1 Halobacteriales archaeon QS_1_68_20
CCTGGCGCTGTGCGAGCGCATCGTCGAGCGCCACGGCGGCGACACCTGGGTCGACTCCGAACCCGGCCAGGGAACAACGTTCTCGTTCACCCTGCCGGCCACAGGTGATGACGATGAGTGAACCACAGGGCGAACCGGCAGACATCTTGCTGGTGGAGGACAACCCCGGCGACGTACGGCTCACGAGGGAAGCGTTCAAGGAGGGCGGCATCTCGAACACCCTGCACGTGGCGACCGACGGTGCCGAGGCGCTGGACTTCCTCCACCAGCGCGGCAAGTACGAGGACGCGCCGCGCCCGGACATCGTCTTGCTGGACCTCAACCTGCCGCGGAAGAACGGCGACGAGGTGCTGGCGGAGATCAACGACGACGAGGACCTCTCGTGCATGCCGGTCATCGTGCTGACCAGTTCGGAAGCCGAGGAGGACGTCGTCCGTTCGTACGAACTGCAGGCGAACGCCTACCTCACCAAGCCGGTCGACCCCGAGGAGTTCATCGCCACCGTGCAGTCGTTCAAGGCGTTCTGGCTGTCGGTCGTCCGACTCCCCTCCCGGGAGGTGCAATGATGGGGGCGGACGAACTCGACGTCTTCCTGATCGAGGACAACCCGGGGGACGCACGACTGATCGAGGAGATGCTCCGGGACGCCGAGGAACTCCTGCGGCGCGTCGACGCGGGCCTGGCGACCGGCCGCGGGTCCCAGATCTACCACGAGTCACGGCTGTCTGACGGGATCGACCGGCTCTCGGAGACGGATGTCGACGTGATCCTGCTGGACCTCGGGTTGCCGGAGAGCACCGGCCTGGACACGCTGGCGACGGTCGTCGACGCGACCGAGTTCGTGCCCATCGTCGTGCTCACGGGGCTGCGGGACGAGCAGGTCGGGATCGAGGCGATCCAGCGGGGCGCCCAGGACTACCTCGTGAAAGACGAGGTGACAAGCGACCTACTGGTCCGGACGATCCACCACGCAATCGAGCGGACCAGACAGGAACGCGAGCGGGTTCGCCGCCGCGAACAACTGGAGGCGCTCAACCGCCTCAACCGGATCGCCCAGGACGTCTCCCACGCGGTCATCACCGCCGACACCCAGGAGGAACTCGAGCGGGCGGTCTGCGAGCGACTGGTCGAGTCCGACGCCTACAGGTTCGCGTGGATCGGCCACGTCAACCGCGCGAGCGACCAGGTGACACCGCAGACGGCGGCCGGTGCCGAGGAGGGGTACCTCGACGAGATCACCATCACGGTCGGCGAGGGCGACGAGGCCCAGGGGCGGACGGCCAGGGCCATCCAGACCCACGAGGTGCAGGTCATGCAGAGCGTCCAGACGGCCCCGGAGTACGAACCCTGGCGCGAGGAGGCCCTGGAACGCGGCTACCGCTCGTCGGCGGCGATCCCCATCGTCTACGAGAACGTCGTCTACGGCGTGTTGAACGTCTACGCCGCCTCGCCGGAGGCGTTCTCGGACCCCGAGACGGAGATCCTCTCGCGACTCGGGGACGTGGTCGGCCACGCCATCACCGCCATCGAGCGCATGGACGCCCTCGTGAGCGACACGGTCCTGGAGTTCGAGTTCCAGGTCGGGGGCGTCTTCGGGGAGCTGGTCGGCCTCTCGGCCGACGAGGGGGCGACCGTCGAGTTCCAGAACATGATCCAGGGCGACGAGGCCCTCATCGCGTACGGCCGGGCCGAGGAACTCCCCGAGGAGCGGTTCCACGAGGTGGCCGAGCAGACAGCCACCATCGAGGGCCTCCGGGTGCTGACCACGGAGCGCGACGGCTACGACTTCGAACTCGTCACGACGACTGCGATGTCGCTGGTCAGGGCCGTGGCCACCCACGGCGGCCAGGTGACCGCCGCCCGGATCGAAGACGGGGAGTTCCGGTTCGTCGTCGAGTTCCCGCCGGGCGGCGACAAGCGCCAGCTGGTGGAACTGGTCTCGGACCACTGCGAGGGCGCCAGCCCCCACGCCCAGCGGACGGTCGAACGCTCCGGACGCGACGGCTCTAGCTCCCGCTCGGTGCTACAGGACAACCTCACGGACAAGCAACGCGCCGCGCTTGAGACGGCTTACTACGCCGGCTTCTTCGACTGGCCCCGGACGAGCACCGGCCAGGAGATCGCCGACCGCCTCGGCGTCACGCCGTCGACGTTCAGCCAGCACCTCCGGGCCGCCGAGCGGAAGTTCTTCGACGCGGTCTTCGGCGGCAACGACTCCGAGTAATTCAGAGTTCTTCGCGCGCGGCCGCGACCCCCGCCTCGGGGTCCGCGTCGACGCCGACGTCGGCCAGCGCCGCCCCCACCGTGCGGACGCCCCGGAGCAACCGTTCGTCGGCCAGTTCGCCCATGTTGCTCACCCGGAAGATCTCGCCGCCGAGGTGGGCCTGGCCGCCCGAGATGGAGACGTTCCGCTCCGCCACGGCGTCGAAGAACGCGTCGGGGTCCTCCCGGACCGTCTCGGGGAGGGCGATTGCGGTGAGCGTGTTCGACAGTTCGGTCGGTCCCTCGGGGTCGGGGAACCGCTCCAGCCCCAGGGCCCCGAACCCGGCGCGGAACGCCGCCGACTGCCGGCGGTGACGGGCTATGCGGTCCGGCATCCCCTCCTCGCGGATGCGCTCGACGGCGGCCGCCAGCGCCCGGAACAGCGGGACGGCGCTGGTAAACGGCGTCTGGTGGCTCTCGGCTTTCCGGAGGTGCCACTCCAGATCCTCGTAGAAGGGGGCCGACTCGCCGTCGAACGCCTCGGCCGCGTCCCGCGTGGCGTAGAGGGCGCTGACCCCCGGCGGGGCCGCCAGCGCCTTCTGGGCGTCGGTCACGGCGACGTCGACGCCCCAGTCGTCGATCCGGAACTCGTCGCCGCCGATGGAGGTCACGCCGTCGACGACGAACCGGGCGTCGTGGTCGGCCGCGATCTCCCCCACCTCGGGGACGGGGTTCAGGAGGCCGGTGCTTGTCTCGTTGTGGACCATCGTGACGACGTCCGTGTCGTCGTCGACCGCCTCGCGGACCGCGTCGAGGTCCAGCGAGTCGCCCCAGTCGGCCTCGACGCGGGTGCAGCGGGCGTGACGGTCGGCGATTCGTGCGAACCGGCGGCCGAACTTCCCGTTGACCAGCGCGACGACCTCGGAATCGTCGTCGACGAGGTTGGCGACGGCCGCCTCCATGGCCATGGTGGCGGTGCCGTTGCAGATCAGGCTCGTCCCGCTTCCGGCGGTGGCCTCGCCGTCGGGGGTCGAGTGCTCGAAGACGTAGTCCAGGCCGTCCTGGGCGCGTTCGTAGACGGCCTCGAAGTCGGCCGACCGGTGGCTGACCATCGGTTCGGCCATCGCCTCGCGGACCTCGGGGGCGACGGGGACCGGGCCGGGGTTGAGCAGGAGGAAGTCGTCGTTCATACCGTCCGTTCGCACGCGGCAAGATAAGAAGCCCGGGTCGGCGCAAACGTCGCCGGCGACGATACTGTGCAGGAGACGAGGGGGAACGTTATTCGACGTGCTCGTTCGGGTCGTCCCCGCCCTTGCTCAACGCTTCCATGATGAGCCGGGGTTCCCCGTCGACCTCGCGGAACGCGCTCGATTCCGAATAGTCGAGTGGGGGTTTCTCCTCGCCGTCAGTCATCGTCCGAATCCCCGTGTGGAATCGTTAAATAATCTTCGCGGTGGACGTACCGGACGACGAGGACGATCGCGAGGGAGACAAAGCCCGTGAGTACCACCTCGCTCCCCGGAGAGAGGTCAAGTGTAAACAGGGCTGCCGAAACGAACAGCGCAACGATTCCTACCAGGAGCAACTCCAGCGTGTTCCGGAATCGGCGGGAGTTACGACGGACGGCCGTCTCGTTTCTCCGTAACGCCTCGCTGTAGCCGGCGAGCAAGAAATTCCGGTAGTCGTTCTCCGGTATCGAGTGTTTAGCTAGTTCGAATCCCAGGTCCCTCGTCGGTCCATAGAGAAATCGGCTACTGAGGTACGACAGGATTGCGTATCCCATCGAAAGTACGAGAGAGGCGAATCCGATGATCAGCCACGAGAATCGGAATCCGGACTCCAGATTTGGAGCCCGGGGGCCGACGACGATAGAAAATCCCGTGATGAGGACGCCCAGCAGGATCGCCTCGATTCGCAGTACTGTCGCTGCCTTGTCGTCAATCCCATCGAGCGTATCTATCTGCGTGTCTACCATCCACTGGTACCGCTCCAGCAAATCGAGTTCGACGTCGTCGTTCCCGTCTGGCATCGCGATCGTTGTCCGTCGTGGACGGGACAGGTTGTCTCCCTCTCCGGTATAATGGTTCGTACTGTCACCCGGATTCAGGATCGACCAGATCGGTCTTAGAACTTCTACAACCGGATCGACGTACGACCGCGATGACTACGATAGTCGCTTGGGTAATCAGAAAGTATACCCGTGAATGGCGGTGTGCTTCGGCCAAGATGGAGTATCTCCTCGTCCTGAAGTGGCTCCTGGTGCTGGCCGTCCTGACGGCGGTCGGCGCTCCGCTCGCGGCGCTCGCGTTCCCGCGGTTGCCCCGCCGCGGCGCACCGTTCGCCCTCCCGGCCGCGCTGCTCCCGCTGGCGCTGGTCGTCTTCTGGATCGGGCAGGTCTCCTTCGGGTTGCACGCCGTCGTCGCGGCCCTGGCCGTCGTCGCCGCCCTCTCGGCGGCCGCGTACCGACGGGGCGCGCGACCGGACTGGGAGGCCGTCGCGTGGGCCTACGGCGTCTTCGCGCTCGGGTTCCTGATCCTCGTCGTCCACCGGGCCTACAACCCCAGGATCACCCCCGCCGGGGGCGAGCAGTTCCTGCACTTCGGCGTCACGAAGTCCATCCTCCGGGCCGGGGCGCTACCGCCGGAGGACTTCTGGTTCGCGGGCGAACCCCTGCGGTACTACTACGGGACCCAGATGCAGGTGACGGTGCTGTCGATGCTGACCGGGACGGACCTCCGGTACGGGTTCAACCTCGGCCCCGCGGTCTTCTACGGCGTGCTGTTCGTCTCCGCCTATGGGGTCGCCGGGTCCATCACCGCGCTACGGGGCCGGTCGTACCGCCTCGGTGGTGCCCTGGGCGCGTTCTTCGTCGCGCTCGGCGGGGCACTCACCACCGCCGTCCGCGTCGCCTTCGGCCTGTTGCCGACGGACCTGGCGCTGGAGTACGGCCGGCCGGTGTTCGGGGCCATCCGCCACAAGGAGTACCCGGAGGCGGTGGCCGCCCAGAGCGACCCCGACCAGTGGTTCTGGTTCTACGACCGCTACGTCGTCCAGAACACCCTCCAGGAGTTCCCCATGTACTCGTTCGTCAAGGGCGACCTCCACGGTCACGGCCTCTCGACGGCGTACATCGTGGTCGCGGCGGCGCTGGCGTTCAGTTACTACCTCCTCCCGGCCGAACGCCGTCGCCAGCGCCTGGGCGTGCTGTTCGGCGGCCTCGGCCTGGTCGCGGGCATCTTCGGGTTCATGAACACGTGGTCGCTACCGACCGCGGTCGGCCTGGCGTGGCTGTCGGTCGCCGCCGCGGACGCCCACCCGGCGACGCTGTTGCCCGGAGCGGTCGCCGACCGCCTCACGCCGTTCGAGGACGAAGACGGGGGACTGCCCCGACTCGCCGCCGAAGCGTGGCGGGTCGTCCTCGCCGCAGTGCCGGCCGCGCTGGTCGGGGTCGTCGGCGTCGCGCTGGCCTCGCCGTTCCTGGTGTTCGGCGCGGTGCCGACCAACGACGGCATCGGCCTGTTCCCGCCGCGGACCGATCTGGCACCGTTTCTGGTCATCTACGGCGGCCTGCTGGCGCTGTTCGCGGGGTACGTCCTCGTGCGGGGGTGGCCGGCGGCGAGGCGCGCGCCGCGGTCCGTCCAGGCCGGCGTCGCGCTGGTCGGCCTGGCGGCGGTCGGTGCGCTGCTGTCGGTCCTGTCGTTCCCCGTGCTGGCGGTAACCGGTCCCATCCTGCTTGCGGCGTGGTGGCTGGTCCGGACCGACCGCGCGGGCTTCGAGGCGGTGTTGCTGATCGCGGGGATCGGCCTGATCCTCTCGATGGACCTGGTGTACGCGAAGGTGTGGCCGCCCCAGCAGATCCGCTGGAACACGACGCTGAAGGTGGCCGTGCAGGGCTGGACGCTGGCGGGCACGGCCGCCGGTGCGACTGCCGCGCTCCTGTGGGCCGACGCCCGCGAGACGCTGGCGGCCGTCCGCGAGTCGTCGGCCGAACCGGCGGCGACCGCCGCAGCGGACGGCGACGGCGCCGCCGACGGGGGGCGGCCGACCCTGGAACTGTTCGTCCGTGGCGGACGGGACGGGACGGACGGCGACGGCGCCGCCGACGGGGGGCGGCCGACCAGCGTCCCGGCGGCGGCGCTGGCCGCGGTGCTGGTCGTCGCCGTCGTCGCGACGAGCGTCCCGTTCGTCGCGCTGACGTTCGGCCACCAGGTCGGGAGCGACCTGAACCAGCCCCACTCGGATCCGACGCTAGACGGACTGGCGACCCACGACCGCTGGAATGGCCAGCAGATGGAGGCCATCTACTGGCTGGACGAGCGCGAGGGGACCCCGACCATCGTGGAGGCGCCGGGACGGGACGCCTACCGGTGGACGAGCCCTGCGTCGACGATGACCGGCCTGCCGACGGTCGTGGGATGGACCCACCAGCAGGGCTACCGCGGCATCGAACCGTTCGAGCGCCGGGCCGCGGAGGTCGACCGCGTGTACACCGGACTGATGTCGGAGGCTTCGGCCGTCCTCCGGGAGTACGACGTGCAGTACGTCTACGTCGGGCCCAACGAGCGCAAGCAGTACGGCGACTTCCTCCGGACGTTCGACCACGAGGCGTTCTCGGTCGCCTTCCAGAACGAGCAGGTGACCATCTACGCCGTGGATCACTCGAAGTTGCCCCTCGGCGACGAGACGGCGGTCGGGAACGCGACGGCAGCGGCGGGCGTGCCTGGCGATCCCACGGCTCAGTACCCGTAGCGGTCGTGGGCCTCGTCGATGGGGGGTACCCCGACGACCCGAACCTGTTTCGCCGCTTCGAGAACGTCGTAGAAGGCCGTGTGGGTCCGACCGACGTGGAGGCGGTAGATCTCCTCGCCGTCGACGGTGATCGCCTCCCGGTCTCCTGCGCCCGCGCCGGGGCGCGGATACGGGTCCTCGGCTAGCGCCTGGAGGTTCTCCCTGACGATTCGACGGCTCTTCTCGTCGAGACGCTCGTAGTACGCCCTGGCGTCCTCCGAGAGGAGAACCTCATAGCTCATCGAGCGACGTCAACTCCTTCCCGTCGGCCTCCCGGACCGACCGGACGCGTTCGGCCAGTCGACGGCGGTTCCGTTGCTGGATCAGTTCCTTCAGCAGTTCGTCGTAGGTCTGTCCGGCCTCCTTGAGTTCGTTCAGTTCTCGCCATCGTTTTTCGGTCACCGGAATTCGCTTGTCCGCTCGTGCCATGTGTGCTCTCTGTACAATCCTTACAATGCCTCCAACCTAAGCGTGTCGCCCGCGTCGGCCGTCACGGCGAGCGTGGTTGCCCCTTCGTTCATAACGGTACGCGAGCGGTCCGTCGAGGTGGATCGAGGAGCGAACCGCCAGACGCGACCACGTTTCGTCGACGGATCCGTCGCTCACTCA
The DNA here is from genome assembly GCA_003021085.1 of Halobacteriales archaeon QS_1_68_20. Taxonomy (GTDB): domain Archaea; phylum Halobacteriota; class Halobacteria; order Halobacteriales; family PXRE01; genus PXRE01. Next base: position 7,600 of record PXRE01000011.1, read on the forward strand.
AGTACCTTTGCGGCCCTCATAAGGGGCGGTCGTCCCTGGCCGCGACCGGAGCCTTAACCGGGGTGGGGACACCAGGGGGGACCGATGGTCGAACCGCCCGAGGACAACCCCTACGTCGAGGACCCGCCGACCGACTTCGCGCCGGTCGAGGACCTCCCGGCCGGGGAGGCCGAGCGCCAGGCCGAACTGCTCCGGGAGGCGATCCGCTACCACGACTACCGCTACTACGTCGAGGCCGACCCGGCCGTCGCGGACCGGGCCTACGACCGCCTGTTCGCCCGCCTGGAAGAGCTGGAGGAGACCTACGACCTCGCGACCCCCGACAGTCCGACCCGGCGGGTGGGCGGCGAACCGGCCGACGAACTGCCGACCGTCGGGCACGTCGCGCCGATGCTCTCCATCGACCAGAGCGTCGAGGCCGAGGAGGTCCGGGCGTTCGGCGAGCGGGTCACCCGCGAACTCCGGGACGCCGGGTTCGACGAGCCCGACTACGTCTGCGAACCGAAGTTCGACGGCATCTCCATCGAACTGGTCTACGAGGACGGGCGACTGGACCGTGCGGTGACCCGCGGGGACGGCCGCCGCGGCGACGACGTCACCGCCAACGTCCGGACGATCCGCTCGGTGCCGCTCCGCCTGGACGCCCGTAGCGGCACCGAGGTCCCCGAGTTCCTCGCGGTCCGGGGCGAGATCTACATGCCGCTGGACGGCTTCCAGGCGCTGAACCGCGAGCGCGTCGAAAGCGGCGAGGATCCCTTCGCCAACCCGCGCAACGCCACCGCCGGGACGATCCGGCAACTGGACCCGACCGTCGTCGCGGACCGGCCGCTTTCGATCTTCGTCTACGACGTGATGGACACCTCCGACGGCGACGTGGCGACCAACGACGAGGAACACGAGTGGCTGGCGGACCTGGGCTTCAGGGTCTCCGAGCGCACCGATCTGGTGCCGGACGTGGAGGACGCCATCGCCTACCGCGACGACCTGCTGGACGAACGGGACGACCTCAACTACGAAGTCGACGGCGTCGTCGTGAAGGTGAACGACCGCGAGGCCTGCGCGTACCTGGGTGAGACCGCTCGCTCGGTCCGGTGGGCGTTCGCCCACAAGTTCCCCGCCCGCACCGAGGAGACGACCCTCCGGGACGTGGTCGTCCAGGTCGGCCGGACGGGGCGGTTGACGCCCGTCGCCCTCCTCGATCCGGTCGACGTCGGCGGCGTCACCGTCTCGCGGGCCAGCCTCCACAACCCCGCCCAGATCGCCGAACTCGGCGCCGGCATCGGCGACACCGTCCGGATCGAGCGCGCTGGCGACGTCATCCCGCAGGTCGCGGAGGTCGTCGAGTCGACCGCTGAGAGCCACTTCGAGTACCCCGACTACTGCCCCTCCTGTGGCAACCCCGTCGAGCGCGAGGGTCCCATCGCCTTCTGCACCGGCGGGTTCGCCTGCCCGGCCCAGTTGCGCAGGCGGATCGAGCACTACGCGGACGCCCTGGACGTCGACGGCCTCGGCCCCGAGCGGGTCGACCAGCTGGTCGACGCCGGCCTCGTCGAGGAACTGGCGGCCCTCTACGCGCTCGGCGTCGAGGACCTCGCCAGCCTGGAAGGGTGGGGCCAGCGCAGCGCCGAGAACCTGCTGGCCGAACTCGACGACGCCAGCGAACCGCCGCTGTCGGACTTCGTCGCCGCACTGGGCGTCCCGCTGGTCGGGGAAGCGACCGCACGGAACCTCGCCCGGGAGTTCGGCGACCTGGCGGCGATCCGTGCGGCCGACGAGACCGACCTCCGGGCGGTCCCGGACGTCGGCCCGGAAGTCGCCCACCGGGTCCGGAGCTTCTTCGCCAACGAGGCCAACCGCGAGGCGGTCGAGGCCCTGCTGGCGTACGTCGACCCCCAGCCGGTCGAAGACACCGGCGGCGACGAACTCGACGGCCTGACGTTCGTGTTCACCGGGTCGCTGTCGGCTCCCCGGAGCGACCTCGAAGAACTCGTCGCCCGTCACGGCGGCAACGCCACGGGATCGGTCTCGGGCAACACCGACTACCTCGTGTTCGGCGAGAACCCGGGCCAGCGCAAGCGCGACGACGCCGACGACCACGGCGTCCCGACGCTGGACGAGGACGAGTTCAGGGACCTGCTCGAAGCGCGCGGCGTCGCCTGGCCGGACGACTGACGCCGCCGACCCGGCACAGGCGTCGGTAGCGGTCCGCTCTCGTTTCCGGCATAGATTAATATATCTTCGAATCACTATCGAAATAACGATGCTAGAATCGTCCAGGGCCACCTGCCGTGGGGGCGGGAGCCCACCAACTATCGCCCGCAGGCTACGGGCGCTGAAAGGACGGGGGTGTCTGGCAGTAGCGACCGGTGCGGCCCCGGCGGGAGCCATGCAGGCGGTCTGCCGGCGGATGCTCGGCGACCCCGACCTCGACCGGCGGCGGTTGCTGGTCACGTTCGGCCGGGACGCCCCGCTGGCCGAGTGGCTGCCGGCGGACCTGACCCCGGACCACGAGACGGTGACCGTCCGGGACCGCTCGGGGGCCGTCCGGGAAGTGATGTCGGAGGTCGGGCCGCAGACCGCTCCACCGCGGACCGGGGACGGGCTCCGCGGCGTCGCGCGCTCGCACCTGGACGCGGTCGAGGACGACGTGACCGACCTCGTGGCCGACCTGGGCGACCCGGACCCGGGGCGGGTCCGCGTCGCGGTGCTCCGGCCGGACCACCTGTTCCCGGACCCGCGGCGGCAATCGCTCGCGGTCGTCGAGGGGTTCGTCGACCGCCTGCGTGCGACGATGCGGGACTGCGCCGGGATGGCGCTGGTGATGGTGCCCGCCGGCCAGGACGTTCGCCTGGTCGACCGGATACGCGAGGGGGCCGACGTCCAGTTCGAGGTGCACGCGCGGCCCTCGTTCGTCGAACAGCGCGTCGTGCTGGCTCCCGGGTCGGCCGAGGAGGTCCGCTCCGGCTGGCACGAACTCCCCTGAAACGATGGACCCCCAGGTGACACCGCTGGCGGACGACGACGGCCTGTCGCTGTACGACCCTATCGACGCCGACCTCGACGCCGACCTCGACGCCGACGCGGTGACCGTCGACCTGTTCACGTTCCCGGCCCGCGGCCGCGAGCGGGGCGTCCTCTGGTCGGAGTCGCTGGTCGAACGCTCCCGGGAGTCCCTCGCGTTCGGTCACGTCGACCGGTTCGAGCCGACGGTCGGGCAGTTCGTGGACTACCTCGGCACCCGGTCGTTCCCGGTCGTCGCGGACGGCCAGCTGCACTGGAGCGACGGACTCGAGGGCGAGCGGGTGACGCGACTCCTCGCCGAAATCGAGGCACTGGACGACACCACCCTCGTCGGTGAGTTCTTCCGGCCCCTGCAGCGAGTCGGCGGGGCTGGCTACAGGTCCGCCCCGTCGAACCGCCAGTAGCCCACCACCAGCGGGACGACGATCCAGGCCACCAGCACTGCGAGGGCGGCCCACGCCGAGAGGTGGACGGGAACGTCGCCGAGGCGGTCGAGCGCGATGCCGCCGACGGCCCGCTGGTAGGCGACGGTCGGGTTCAGGCCGGTGAGGAACGTGGCCCAGGCGGGTTCGCCGCCCAGGAAGAACATATCGCCGTGCAGGACGTAGTTGACGGCGTTGGGGAGCCAGTTCCAGAGGTTCAGCGCGAAGACGACGTACAGCCCGTAGGTCGCGGCCGAGACCTTCGTGCTGGAGTCCAGCGAGGCCGAGAGACCGACGGCGATGGCGGTGAACGCCAGCGCGAACGTCAGCGTGATGGCGACGACCGCGAGGAACGGGCCGGCCTCGAACGACGAGTACGCTCCCAGCATGACGAGCGCGGTCAGGGCGAACGACAACACCGTCGCCACGGAGACGACGGCACCCCTGCCGGCGACCTTCCCGAGGACGACGTCGCGGCGACTGTGGGGCAACGACAGCAGTAGCTTGACCGTGCCGGACTCGCGTTCGCCGACGATGGCCCGGTGGCCGACCATCAGCGCGACCAGCGAGAGGAACACGCCGACGACCTGCGGCAGGAACACGACGTACCCGGACGCGTCGATGGTGCCACCGCTGAGGACGGCCAGCAGGTACGCCACGCCCGCCGTCAGCAGGACGAACACCGCCGTCACCGCCCACAGGGCCTTCGAGCGCACCGCGTCCTGGAAGTCCTTGCGAGCGACGACGACCCAGCTCATGCGGGCACCTCCTCGGCAGTGTAGGAGAGGAACAGGTCCTCCAGGGACGTCTCGACCGTCTCGAAGTCCGCGACGCCGGTGGCGTCCTCCACGGCGTTGAGCGCCCGGAGTTTCGCGTCGGCGTCGCAGGTGATCGAGAGCGCCCCGCCGTCGACGGTGGCCGCAGAGACCCCGGCGACGTCGCGGACCGCCGCGGCGGCGGCCTCCGTGGCCCCGTCTACGGTGATCCGGAGACGACTCCCGCCCCCGGCGGCCGTCCGGAGGGCGTCGATGGCGTCGACCGCGACCAGCTGGCCGTCCCGGAGGATGCCCACCCGGTCACAGACCGCCTCGACCTGTTCGAGGACGTGACTGGAGAAGAAGACCGTCGCGCCGCGGTCGCGCTCCTGGCGGATGATTTTGCGCACCTCTCGGGCGCCGCCGGGGTCCAGACCGGTCGTCGGTTCGTCGAGGATCAGCAGGTCCGGCGACCCCGTCAGCGCCATCGCCAGCGCCAGGCGCTGGCGCATCCCCTTCGAGTACCCGCCGGCCTTGCGGTCGGCGGCGTCCGCGACGCCGACGCGCTCGAGCAGTTCGTGTGGGTCGTCGTCGGCGCCCTTCGACTCGACGGCGAACTCGACGTGCTGGCGGCCCGTCAGGCGGTCGTAGACGCCGAACGCCTCCGGGAGGACGCCCGTCCGGGCGCGTACCTCCTGGCCGCGCCGCTCGACGTCACGACCCAGCACTTCCACGGTGCCCCGGGTCGGTTCGATGAACTCCAGCATCAGGCCGATGGCCGTCGACTTCCCGGCGCCGTTGGGCCCCAGGAACCCGAATATCTCGCCCGACTCGACAGTCAGGTCGAGGCCGTCGAGTGCCGTGACCTCCCCGTACCGCTTGGTCACCCCCTCCATTCGAATAGCCGACATGAGCGGTCGTTTCGACCCCCGTCCGGAATACCATTTCCCTTCTCGACGGCGCGACGAACCCGCAGACGCGGTTTCGCGGGGGACACTACCGCCCTGGGGTGGTTTGCCGGGCCACGAACGTTGAAAGGCCCGCGGTCCGACCGGCCGGTATGGACGAACCCGCCGTGTTGCACACCGTGCAGGAGTGGCTAGGCGAGGACCTGGCGGCCGAACTGGAGGGTCGCGTCCCCGTGCGGGTCGCAACGACGCCGGAGCAGTCCCGTGACCTGCTCGCGGACGCCGAGGTGGCCATCACCGGCCGACTTCCCGGGAAACTGGTCGACGCCGCTGGCGGGTTGACGTGGTTGCAGGCCATCAGTGCGGGCGTCGACCACCTCGCGCTGGACGAACTCGTGGAGCGGGGCGTCGCGGTGACCAACGCCGCGGGCGTCCACGCGCAACCGGCCGCCGAGCAGGTGTTCGGGTACCTGCTGACCGTCGAGCGCGGCCTAGACGAGGCGGTCGACAACCAGCGCCGGGGCGTCTGGGAGCGGTACTCGCCGGGCGAACTGGCCGGCAAGACGCTGGGCGTCGTCGGCCTCGGTGCCATCGGTTCCCGCGTCGCGGAGGTGGGCCAGGCGTTCGGCCTGGAGGTCGTCGGGACCAAGCGGGACCCCAGCGACGCGCCCGACGCCGTCGACGAGGTGTACGGCCCCGACGACCTCCGGCCGGTGCTGACCCGGTCGGACTACCTGGTGCTGGCCTGTCCGCTGACCGAGGAGACCCGGGGGTTGATCGGTCGCGGGGAGTTGCGGGCGATGGACGGGGATGCGGTGCTGGTCAACGTCGCCCGCGGGGCGGTAATCGACCAGGACGCGCTGGTGCGGGCGTTGCAGTACCGCTGGATCAGGGCCGCGGCGCTGGACGTGTTCGAGGAAGAGCCGTTGCCCCCCGAGTCGCCGCTGTGGGACCTCTCGAACGCCTTCGTGACCCCGCACGTCGCCGGGTCGACGCCACGGTACGCCGAGCGACTGGCCGACATCATCGCGGAGAACTACGCCGCCTACCGCGAACGGGGCGTCGAGGCGCTGCAGAACCGGGTTCGTTAGGTTGGACGGCTGGTTTTATAGTCAGCCCGAATTTGGATCACGGCGCGCGCAAGGAACGCGCGAGAGGTCCCCGCGAACGCACGTGAGCGGGGGCTCGCCAGAGCTTGCTCTGGCGGTGGATGAGCACCCGAGCGAAGCGAGGAGCGCAATCGGTTGGGGAGGGCGTGGCCATCCCTAGGTCAAGTGGTCGCTAGCGTTGACCCCGTCCAAACCAGCAAGACTAGCGGCATGCAAGACCTAGGGGTCTACCTCACACCTCCCCAACCACTGGGCTCGGCCCGGCGGGCGGCCGCCGGCCCGCCGCGCCTCTCACGGACCCTCGAGCGCGTTGCTCCTCAAGCCGGCAACCGCACACGACCAGCCTCGCCGCCGTGGGCGGCGTCCCAGAAGACGAGTTCGTCGACCGTCCAGGTCACGGGGTCGACCTTCCGGTCGAGCAGGCGGTCCACGGTCTCGCAGTCGGCGTCCCGGGCGAGCGTGACGTGGGGGACGTAGCCCTCGCCTTCGACACCCTCGGCGGGGGGGAACGAGTCGAGCAGGCGGTCGTGGGCCCGGCGGAGGCCGGGGCTCTCGACCGCGAGGTAGACGACCGGCCCGGGGCCGCTGGCGGGGTCCTCGAAGGCCTCGACCCCGGTGACCCGCGCCTCGAACGGCGGCAGGCCCGCCAGTTCCTCGCGGGCCCGGGCCTGGACGTGGTCGTACTCCCCCGGGGCCGGCGACCCGAGGCGCTTGCAGACCAGCGTGTGCTCCTCGCGGATGCGCTCGAACCCGACGAGGTGTGGCGCCAGGTCGGACGCCAGGCGGGCGACCCGCCCCGGGACCGGGACGTTCAGGCTGTACACGGTCGTGTTCGGTCGTCGTCGGATTTCAGGATGTCGGTCGGCTAGAAGAAGTCGGTCAACCAGCCGACGATCAGCGCGACGATGGCGACGGCGATAGCGACCTGCAACAGGGTGTAGACGAGACCCTTGACGATGGCGAGCACCGTCGTGACGGCCCACAGCGCGACCCAGACGACCGCCAGAACCAGCAGTACCTTCAGGAGGGTGTCGACCCCCATAAGTGCGCGAGTTGACATACTCGGCACTGGCGGGGCCTTGCCCAAAAACATTGTGCTCGAAAGGTCAGAATTGGTCGGGTGGCGGGGGCAGGCGAGCGGGGACGACAGCAGCGCTCGTCACCCCGAGAGCACGGCGTACAGCGCGCCGAGGATGCCGCCACACACGAGGTGGCCGACCAGCGACTGCAGGGCAGACGGGTCCAGCAGGAACGGGATCGGGAGGGTACCGACGCCGACCGCACTCGTCCAGGCGGGCCAGATGAAGCCGACGTTCACGAACTACAGCGCGAATCCATACACGCCACCGAGTGCGAGGCCGGGCCCGGGGGCGGCCGCGTAGTCGGCCAGCGAACGCGACCAGGTGAGGACGGCGTACAGTAGCCCGAACACGAGACTCAACAACATGTGGCTGGCCCACCCGAGGGCGACGCTCTCCTGGCCGAAGGTGAACAGGGCACCGATGGTCGCCATAGAGCCCATCACGAACTGGATCAGCACCCCGAACGCGATTCCCGCGACGACGCTGGCGAGCGCGGCGTCACGGAGTCCCCCGGACGGAGGTGCGGTCGTGCCCTCGGGTTCGGCGGCCGTGGTTTGTGATATCGTTCCGATAGCTTGCGGGCACGCCGAAGTAGTCGTTTCGGCCGTGCGCAGTTCGAACACGGACACCGTCGCGGGACCCCTGACCGCTTTAACCCCGGGGACCGACGACTGTACTATGGCAGATCCGCTGCGCGCGGACGCCGGGGAACTCACCGCCGAGGAGATACTCACCGCGCTGCACGACGGCAGGCGGGTGATCGTCAAGACCGAGATGCTCGGGAGCAAGCACGAGATCACCCTGCGCCACGACGGTGGCGTGTACTACTGTGACACGCCGACGACGCTACACAAACACGAGAGCACCGAAGAGATGCGCCAGTGCATCCAGAACCAGGGCTACGCGGCGGATTGATCCCGCAGAACTCCCGGCCGTCGGGGCGCTCGTGCGGCCGTGTGGTCGCCGCGCACGAGCGATTACGTCCCGGTAACCGCCTAACCTGTAACTCTCGTAGGGTTTTATGCGAGTCCGGACCGAACGAAGTAACATGTCCAGGTCAGGGAGTCCCGAGACCCTGCGGGACCTCGCGCGGGTCGAGGACCCCGAGTTCGCGGACGTCATGGCGAGCGTGTTCGGGATCAGGGACCACGAGACGCGGACGTACCTGGCGCTTCTGGAGCGGCCGGGCAGCACGGTGGCGGAACTGGCAGAGGAACTGGACCGCGACCGCAGCAACGTCAACCGCTCGCTGACGACGCTCATGGAGGTCGGCCTCGCCACCCGCGAGCGTCGCCTCCTTGACCCCGGCGGCTACGTCTACCAGTACACCGCGACGCCGCTGTCGGAGGCCAAGGAGTTGCTCCACGCGTCCCTCGACGAGTGGACCGAGGAGGTCCACGAACGCATCGACGAGGTCGATCCCGAGGGTATTCGCGGCAACGCCTGAACCCCACGTCGGCCGCACGGTCGGGAACGGGTACTTCCCGCTCCGTGCTAAACTGTCACATATGGCCCCGACCAGGCTGGGGTTCACGGGCGACGTGATGCTCGGCCGGAAGGTCGACGAGTACCAGCGGCGCCGCGAGTTCGACCACGTCTGGGGGAACCTCCGCGACCGCCTCCGGGACCTCGACGGCCTGCTGATCAACCTCGAGTGCACGCTCTCGACCCGCGGGGACCCCTGGACGGAGACGCGACACCCCTTCCACTTTCGGGCCGACCCCGACTGGGCGGTGCCCGCGCTCGACCGGGTCGGCGTCGACTACTGCTCGCTGGCGAACAACCACCTGCTGGACTTCCACGAACCCGCGCTGGTCGACACGCTCGACCACCTCGACGTGGCGAGCATCGCCCGCGCCGGCGCCGGCCGGGACCGCGCGGAGGCGTTTCGACCCGCTCGCTTCGCCGTCGGGGACCTCGAGATCGCCTGCGTCGCGTTCACCGACAACGCGCGGGAGTGGGAACCCGGCGAGGACGACCCCGGCATCGCGCACCTCGGCGGGACCGGCACCGAGAGCCGCGAACTCGTCCGCGAGACGCTCGACCGGATCGAAGACGACGGAACGGCCCCCGACGTGCTGGTGGCGTCGTTGCACTGGGGGCCGAACATGGTCGAGGAACCGGACGAGGAGTTCCGGGAGTTCTGCCGGTGGCTCGCGGCGGAGGGCGTCGACGTGATCCACGGCCACAGCGCCCACGTCTTCCACGGCGTCGAGGTGTACGACGGGTCGCTACTGTGCTACGACATGGGCGACTTCGTGGACGACTACCGCGTCGACCGGCGGTTGCGGAACGACCGGAGCTTCCTGTTCGAGGTGCTGGTCGCGGGCGGCGAGGTAGCGGAACTGCGCCTGTTCCCGGTCGAGATCTACGACTACTCGGTCCACGAGACCGGTCGGGACGTCGCCCGGTGGAGTCGAGAGCGGATGCGGGGGCTGTCCCGGGAGTTCGGGACCGAGTTCGAGCGGGACGGGAAGGAACTGGTGCTGGCGGTGTAGGGTCTCGCGTTATCGTGGGAAGTTAGAGCCAGTTCTCGCTGAGAAACACGACCGGCGGGTATCAGTGACGGTCGTGATGATACGGAATATCTCGAAGGTCGTGAGCTGTTGGTTCGGACAGTAGAACACTCCTGCGTGGTCGTCTTCAGGGTCGGCGAAGTGGTCGTCGTAGGTCACGATAATCCGGTCAGTTTCCCGAGCATAGCGTCGGACGTTGGAGTCGTCCGTTTCTGGACCGAGACTACCGAGTTCGACGACGCGCTCGACGTCGTGTCCCTCCCTCGCGAGCTTCCGCCCGAGGTCGGCCTCGATGTTCTCGTCCAACAGCAGCCGCAGTTGCATCGGTCTTCACTCGGCGACGTCCTCGGGGCCAGCGACGACTCGGGAATCGCCCGCAGCCGCCTGTTCACGTTCTTCGCGTCTGGCGTCGATTTCGGCCATCTCGCCTGGATGTTCGTGGTAGTACGCCAGGGCGCGATAGACGTCGGCCACGTCGAGGTCGAAACGGTCGGCGACGGTCCCCGGGTTAAGGCCACGCCCTTCGACCAGTTCGTGGACGTGGTAGACGCCGATACGGGTCCCGTCGATTCGGGGGTCACCACCGAGGACGTCCGGCGTAGAGACGATGCGGGCACGCTGCTGGGCCATCTCGCTCCACGATAGGGCGTGTTGTGATAAAAACCTTCGTTGAGAGATTGCAGATATATTCAGTTAAAAATATCCGTAAATAACTCCCACAACTATTGTATTTATATTGTTTCATCTGTTTATCTCCTCATTATAGTACTCTTTTAATAGTGATTCAAAGTAGACGTGGGGTGTAATTATAAGGATCAAAGATATTATTACTAATACTACGAATATAATAGATAATGATAGCGTCGATAGGACCAATGTGCTATTACTAGGTTGATATGCCACTTCTACCATATATACCGCAGCAGAAATAACGAATGCAATCCAAAGGTTGAGGAAGAAGGCATAGAGGGACTGATGTCGTTGCGTCCGAGGTGACATATTCGGTTCCAAATAAAGAATGAGCATATCGTAAATGTCCCTCGGCTCATCTGTGTCAAAATCAACGTTAAACTTACCCTCCATACTCAGTCTAAAATCGAAGTTTAGACGTTCTGGCAGGTACTCTGTTTCATTATGGTCAAAAAACTTTTCCGATAAAAGATGGGGGAGTTTTTCATTGATATGAAGGTTGATACGATAATATTTCGTCAATTTTGACTGGTCATCTGTGTAATGGTAAATAAAATAATGAAACGGACCTGGGACTCGGAACAAACTTGTTCGGATCAACTCAGTCACTTCACCAAGTATAAATGATGATATCACTATCATCAGGATTACTAAACTCTTGTTCCTCAATACACCTGGGTTTACAAAATATATTCCAGATAAGAGTGGGATAACAAATACAGCCCCTGGGATAATACGGGTGAGGAAATCACGTAGTGTAAACAAACCTAGCGTTTTACTTGCACTTCATGATACCAACTTACCCACTATTAGCTTATATTCTTCTTGAAGGAGTAATACTTAAGATAGTATGGTTTATCCCGTATCAGTTAAATCAGTTGTATCTAACTCACCGATTAGATACTGCTCCCCCTCGTTCGTAATTGAATAGACACCGTTTCCGATGTTCCGAGTTAACCCATAATCAGCGAGTTTCCGACACCTTCGGCCAACGTATTCAGCCGAGAACCGAATCCGCTCGTCCTCCGCGATCTTGCTCGGTGAGTGCGGGCCTTCTTCGGAGAGAAATTCCAGTATCCGTTCGTCGGCAATTGTCATCCAATCCGCACTCAGCCGCATGGACCTATCTTCATGTACGACTGAGAAATGCCCACTGCAAACCCCCTTATCCAACGTCTAAAAATGATATTCACCCATCGAAAACAAAGTATTAGTAGGTAAAATCCACCAATGGATATGAGGCTGTCCGAACCATCCGAAGTTCCACCGGAAACGAATTCCCTGGACCTCGGCTCCCACCAACCCGGGTGACGATGCCACCGAACGACCGCGGACGACCTACCGACATAGCGAACGACCAACGCGACGCCGAGCGTCACTGCCCGGCCTGCGGAACGCACATCGAATCCGTCGAGAAGGTCGGTGCCGTCACGTTCGTCCTCGAACCCTGCGGCCATCAGGTCGACGACCGGGTACTCGCTGAAGTCTGGACAGACTGACCCCGACACTAACGCCAGACCGGTGGGCGAACGATGGCGAGTCAAACCGCCAGATCATGAACGACCTCCACCACCCGGCAACGCCCGCGCCGACCGTCTCCCTTTTCCCCACCGACCACGTGACCACCGCCAATGAACTTCGACCTCTCGGGCCCGACACCGGACGCCGCAGACGACGGCGTCTGGCTCGCCTGTATCGAGTGCGGGCACACCCTGGCCCCTTTCGACGACGTGATCTACCGCTGTCCCGAGTGCGGCGGCCTGCTGGAGGCCCGCTACGACGAGTACCCGACCTTCGCGGACTTCGAGGGTCGGGGGGTATGGCGCTACGCGGCCGCGATGCCCGTCGAGCGCGGGGTGACAATCAGGGAGGGCGACACGCCGCTGTACGACGTCCCACGCTTAGAGGACGAGGTCGGCGTCCGCACCCTCCGGATCAAACACGAGGGCGCCAACCCCACCGGGAGCTTCAAGGACCGCGGGATGACCGTCGGCGTGAGGGTGGCCCGCCGACTCGGCGTCGGCCGCCTGGCCTGCGCCTCGACGGGCAACACCAGCGCCGCGCTGGCGGCCTACGGCGCCCGCGCCGGCATGGAGACCCTCGTCCTCCTCCCGGCGGGCAAGGTCGCCGCGGGCAAGGTCGCCCAGGCGAGTCTCCACGGCGCCCGCATCCTCGAAGTGGACGGTAACTTCGACGACTGCCTCGACGTCGTCTCTGAACTGGCCGACCGCGGCGAGGCGTACCTGCTGAACTCGCTGAACCCTTTCCGCCTGGAGGGCCAGAAGACCATCGGCCTGGAGATCCTGGAGCAGGCCCGCGACGACTACGGCCGCTTGCCGGACCGCATCGTCCTCCCCGTCGGCAACGCCGGCAACACGGCCGCGATCCACAAGGCGTTCCGCGAACTCGTCGCCGCCGGCGAACTGGATCCCGACGACGTGCCGACGCTGACCGGCGTTCAGGCCGAGGACGCCGCGCCGTTCGTCGAGGCCGTCGAGGAAGGCCGCGACCGGGTCCGCCGCTGGGCGGACGTCGAGACCCGCGCGACCGCCATCCGGATCGGCGACCCCGTCAACGCGCCGAAGGCCCTGCACGCGGTCCGGGAGACGGGCGGGACCGCCGTGGCCGTGAGCGACGAGGCGATCACCGCGGCCCAGCGGGACCTCGCGGCGGCGGGCGTTGGCGTCGAACCCGCCAGCGCGGCGTCGGTGGCCGGCCTCCGGGCGCTCCGGGAACGCGGCGTCGTCACCGACGACGAGGACGTGGTCTGCCTGACGACGGGCCACCTCCTGAAGGACCCCGACGCGGCGGCGGCCGCGGGCGGCGACCCCGAACCGGTCCCGGCCGACGTGGCGGGCGTCCTCGCGGCACTCGGCGACTGACGAAGATCGGTGAAAACCTGGGCGGCCACGTGCCGAACGGATCGGTGACGTTCCCGCCGATGGACCGACAGTTACAAAGTATCGTAGGAACGACATTGTAAGGAATCGATGCAGGTGACGCCGGAGGTCGTGATGTCAGCAGCCGCGGCGGTCGTCGCGGCGGCCGCCGCCCGGCTGGGCTGGCGGCGCCGCGAGCGGCCCGGCGTCGAGGCTCTGGTGGCGTTCAACCTCGGCGTCGTCGTCTGGACGGGCGGCAACGCCCTCCAGGCGGCCGCCACGACCCTCGACGGCAAGATGCTGGCGGTGCACGTCCAGTACCTGGGCATCTGTACCATCCCGGTCGCCGCGTTCGCGTTCGGCGCGGGGTTCGCCGAGCGGGAGTCGCTGGTGACCCGGCGACGGCTGGCGGTCGTGGCGGCACCGCTGGCTGGCCTGCTGGTGCTGTCGTGGACCAACGGCCTCCACGGCTACGTCCGGACAGCCGAGCGCCTCGTCACCGTCGACGGCGTCGTCCGACTCGAACGGGAGTTCGGCCCCGTCTTCTGGGCGGGGTGGGCGTACTCCAACCTGCTGAACCTGACGGCGTCCGCGCTGGTCGTCCGGGCGGTCGCCTCCTCGCGTGACCTCTACCGGCGGCAGGTTGCTGCCCTGTTGATCGGCGCGGTCGTCCCCTGGATCGCACAGATGCTGTTTCTCGCCGGGATCAGCCCCGTCGAACCGGAGGTGTTCTTGGCCGTCACCGGGGGTGCGTTCGTCTACGCCGTGAGTCGATACCGGTTCCTGGACCTGCTGCCGGTCGGTCGCGGAACGGTCGTCGCAGCACTGGACGACGGCGTCGTCGTCCTCGACGAACGCCACCGCGTGGTGGACCTCAATCCCGCCGCCCGCGAGGTGCTCGGCGAGACCGCGACGGTCGGCACGTCCGTCGAGGCGGCGTTCCAGGCAGTGCCGGGGCTACAGGAGTTCTACCGGGACCGCGAGGGCGGCGCGCTGGACCTCGACAGGCGGTGGTTCGACGTCCGCGTCTCGGCGCTCCCCGGCGACGGGCGGACGGTGGTCGTCCTCCGGGACGTGACGCCGCTGGCCGAGCGCGAGCGGGAACTCGAACGGAAGAACGAGCGCCTGGAGGAGTTCGCCACGTTGCTGAGCCACGACCTCCGGGGGCCGCTGTCCATCGCCACGGGCTACGTCGACCTCGAACGCGACGAACGCGACTCCGAGCACCTCCGGCGCACAGCCGAAGCGCTGGAACGGATGGACGACATCATCGACGGCCTGCTGGCGCTGGCCCGCGAGGACCAGCCGCTGGAAGAGGTCGACACGGTCGACCTCTCGGAGCTGGCCCGGACGGCCTGGGGCCACGTCGAGACCGGGTCCGCGGCCCTGACCGTCGAGACAGGGCGAACGGTCGAGGCCGAACCCGGCCGCCTGCTGCGCGCCCTGGAGAACCTGTTCCGGAACGCCATCGAACACGGCGACGCCGACGAGGTGACGGTGGGCGACCTCGACGGGGGGTTCTACGTCGCCGACGACGGCACCGGGTTCGACGCCGACCCCGACGAGGTGTTCGAGTGGGGGTTCTCCACGGCCGACGGCACCGGCCTCGGCCTCGCCATCGTCCGCCGGATCGTCGACGCCCACGGCTGGGACGTCCACGCCACCACGGCCGAGTCCGGGGGTGCCCGCTTCGAGGTGACCGGCATCGAATCCCGGTCGGCCCCGCCGCAGTCCGCCACCCGACCCGCCTGATCCGGCGTCGGTCGTGACGACGGCCCCGACGAGACCGGCCACCCGCCTGGCCCGGCGACCCTCGTCCCACCCCGCCGGAAGCTAAACCTTTTCGCCCACGGACCCCGAAGCCCGGTCGCCATGAGTCTCGACTTCGTATCGCTGGGAGAGACGGGCGTACAGACGAGCGAACTCCAGTTCGGCACCTGGCGGTTCGGCCGGACGACCGACGAGGGCAACGTCGAGATCGACGAGGAGCGCGCCCACGAGTTGCTGGACGCCTACGCCGACGCCGGCGGGCGGTTCATCGACACCGCCGACGTTTACGGCGGCGGCCAGGCCGAGGAGTGGATCGGCGACTGGCTGGCCGACCGCGACCGCGAGGAGTTCACCGTCGCCTCGAAGATCTACTGGCAGATCCGCGACGGCGACCCCAACAGCCGGGGCACCAACCGCAAGAACCTGCGCCACCGCGCCGAGAAGATCCTCGAACGCCTGGACACCGACTACGTCGACCTCCTGTACATCCACCGCTGGGACGACGACACGCCCGCCCGCGAGATGATGAAGACGCTGAACGGCCTCGTGGAAGCGGGCAAGGTCCACTACCTCGGCGCCTCGACCCTGCGACCGAACGCCTGGAAGGTCGCGAAGGCCAACGAGATCGCCCGCCGGGAGGGCTGGGAGCCGTTCACCGTCGTCCAGCCGCGGTACAACCTCGTCAACCGCGAGGTCGAGGGCGACTACCTGGAGATGGCCGAGGGCTACGGCATGGCGGTCTGCCCGTGGAGTCCGCTGGGCCAGGGCGTGCTGACCGGCAAGTACGACCGTGACGCCGAACCGCCCGAGGACTCGAAGGCATCCGAGAGCCAGTTCTTCGACCGCTACCTCACCGAGGAGAACTTCGACGTCGTCGACGAGGTCGAAGCCGTCGCCGAGGAGGTCGGTGCCACGCCCGCCCAGGTCAGCCTCGCGTGGCTCAGCCACCACTCGCGGGTGACCGCACCAATCGTCGGCGCCCGCACCGTCGACCAGCTGGAGGAGAACCTCGGGGCCGCCGACGTCGAACTGAACCAGGAGCAGTTCGATCGCCTCGCGGAGGCCAAACCCGGCCCCTACGACGAACTCTGAGCGGGGGCGGCAAGGACCACCGCGCTCTCGGCTCGCGTGGCCCTCACAGTTCGAAGTCGAGCACGTCCCCCGTCTCGACGCCGCGCTCGGTCGTCCACTCGTAGTTGACCTCCAGCACGTACTGGCCCCGACCGGGGTACTCCTGCTGGTTGCCGTCCTCGTCCGGGCCGGGCGCTGGCGCGTGGTGGATGCGAGTGATGACCCCCTCGTCGTCGGCGTAGACGATGTCGATGTCGAAGTCCATCTCCCGCATGACGAACGTGTGGTCGCCCACCTCGTCGTAGACGAACAGCATTCCGCGGTCCTCCGGGAGCGACTCCGTGTCGCTGAGCCCCAGGTACTGCAGGTCCGGCGTGTCCGCGATGGCCGCCGTCACCGACCCGAGCAGTTTCCCGTCGGGTGTTCGCACCCGTACTTCGGTCGTCTCGTAATCGGGGTGGATGGGCGTCCCGGTCGGAGCTGTAGTTTCTGTCAACGTCCCGGTCGGGGTCGCCTGCTCGTCGGTCGCGGTCGCCGTCTGTCCGGGCGTTCCCTGCCCGGGGTCGCCGGTCGCTCCCCGGTCCGTACACCCCGCCAGCGCCAGGGCCGTCGCGCTCGCCAGGAACGCGCGTCTGGAGAGCCGCCGCATGGGAGACGGTACGCCGCGCTCGGCCATCACTGTTCGGACGAACTCGGTGAAGACGACCTCTCGGAGCGAAAATCGATCTCGCCCGGGGGATTTATCTGTGAGACCTACGTCTCACAGCGTATGAGTACCGACGCGGAGGAGGGAAGTGACGACGGTCGGATGGAAAAGATCGACGTCCGGGTGCCGTCGTCGCTGCTCAACCGGATCGACGAGGAGTACGAGCGACGCGGCTACAGTTCCCGCTCGGAGGCGATCCGTGACGCGCTCCGCGACTGGGTCGATCCGCAGGTGCAACTCTCTGAAGAGGTCCTCGCCGACCTCGCCGTGAGCCGCCAGCAGGCCGAACTGGGGGAGACGACCCCGCTCGAAACGGTGATGGAGAAGTACGGCGTCGAACCCGACGAGTAGCGTCGACGGTCTCGTATTGCTCGGTCCGGTATTTGTTAGCGGTAGCCGCTGATCCACGACCGTCCCCGTCGTAACCCACTGGTTTCCTTCTAAACGAACGTTCAGCGTGAGCCCTGCGTGTAGCGCTGTAGTCAAACTAGGTCAGAAAGTCATTAGTGACGTCCGGATATACTCGAAGGCCACGATGAGCGTGCCGATGGGACGGGGTCGCCGACGAAACTCGGCCAGTTACGGAACGGGATGACGGACGTCGAGATTACGCCGAAGGCGGACGACCACCTAGAGGCCTTGATCCGGAAGCCCGCGAACGAGTACTCAAAAAGCTCGCCGAGGCGCGCGATTGGCCCGGACACCGTCTCGAACCCCTCTCTGGCTACCCGTACTACAAACTCCGGGTCGGCGATTACAGGGCTATCGTCACCTGGGACCGCGAAAACGACGTCGTCCGCGTGGAGGCCGTCGGCCACCGCCGGAACGTCTACGGTCGTCACCTTCCGCCGTGACGGTGACACTCGGCAACCCCTCCGCTACCGCGTCACTTCCAGCGCGAACACCAGCCCGGCGGCCGCCAGCAGGCACGCCACGAGGCCGGCGAACGCCGGGGCGTACCCCCAGCGGCCGGCGACGAACCCGACGTAGGTGGGGCCGAGACTCCCGAGGCCGATGTAGACGGTCCGGGTGGCCCCGAGGTCACCACCCATGCTGTCGTCCGGGAACGCGTCCATCAGGTGCGCCTGCATGACCGGCGGGAACGCCATCAGGCCCGCCGCGAACCCGACGACGCCGAGCGCGACCAACGCCGGGCCGCCGGCCGCGACCGTCCCGGCCAGCGACGTCGCCCCGAGCACGAGCGCGCCGAGGCCGACCACCGCTTTGGAGGCGAACCGGTCGCTGACCGTCCCCGAGATCGGTTTCACGAGCGCACCGACGACGAACAGCGCGGCGAACCCGCCGCCGGCCAGGCCCGTCGAGAACTCCTTCGCGTTCTGGAGGAACGAGGGCAAGAAGCCCACGGCGCCCTGCCAGGTGAACGCATACAGGACGTAGGCGGCCAGGAGCGTCCCGAACCGGCGGTCTCCGAACAGGCGACCCACGGTCCCCCGGACGTCCAGGTCCACCCGCCGGACCTCGTACGGTTCGGGCCGCCAGACGTGGAGCAGGACCAGCACGATCAACGCCATCGCGACGATTGGGACGAACGCGGCCCGCCAGGTGGCGACCGCGAGGACGCCGACCGCCAGCGCCGCCGACGCCGCCCCGCCCAGGTCGCCGGAGGCCGTGTGCAGGCCGAACGCCCGTCCCCGCCGCCGGACGAACAGGTCCGAGACCAGCGCCCGGGCCGCGGTCGGGTACAGGCCCGCCCCGAGTCCGACGACGGCGGCACCCAGCAGGTACAGCGGGTACGTTCGTGCGCCCGCGAGCGCGAGGAAGCCGACCGACACTAGCGCCAGGCCGGACGCCAGCAACGTCGACCGGGTGAGTCGATCCGACAGGCGGCCGCTGGGGAACTGCCCGAGCGCGTACAGGCCCCACAGGAGAGTGAACGCCAGGCCCGCCTGGAACTCCGTGATCGAGAGGTCGGCCATGATCGCCGGGAGCATCGGCGACAGGACCAGCCGCCCGGCCTGGATGGCCGTCCACCCCAGCGAGGCAGTCAACAGCAGTCGGCCCGCCTGGCCGCCCAACAGGCGCTCTTCGTCCGGCGCGGTCACAACCGCCAGGTTGCCCCTCGGTGCCTTGAGTCCGGGCTTAGCGGCAGAACGATCCGACTACTGACCACTCTCCTGGCAGATGCCCGTCCCCGGGCGGATCCCTGGCGCCGGCCCCGAGCGATGGATACGCCGACGCCGAACGGAACGAAAATATTATTACAAAAATGTTCCGAAATATGATATGGCCGTCCTTCAACGTTCGGACAACAGTGAATACGGCGACCTCGCCTCGTGGCTGGCGGACGAGCGGGGTGATCGACTGATCTCCGGCGTCGGCGCCGTACGCCCCGGGGATACCGTCGTGTACGTGGACCCGCCGACGGCGATCTCGGAGTCGGTTCTCTACGACCTGTACGCACTGTCGCAAGCGAACGAGATCGACGGCGTCGGGGTCGTTACGGGCCGGACTCCCGCCGAGGCGAGTGCACTCGCCCGCAGGGACGACGATGGGGGGAGCGAGCACGGTATCGTTATCCGGGGGAAGAACAAATCGGCGACCTGCGACGACCCCGCCGCGACGGTGCTGGCCCGCGACGACGTCACGGTCGACCGGATAGCGGAACTCCACTCGGGGGACCTCGCGTCGCTGTCGATGCGGGTCAAGGCCCGGGACGTCCACGCCTATCTCGACGAGGGGATGATCTGTGGGGTCCCGAGCGACCCCGACGCCTTCGAATTCGACGGGAACCAGCCCGCCTGTGTAACGGACGGCCGGCGGGACTGTATCTACGCCGACGACGTCCTCGACGCCGACCGGATCACTGTACCCCACGTCTTCGTCTGTGGCTGTAGTTCGCCGCTGACGAACAACCACTTCGGCCGACCGGTGAACCTGGGGTTGTCCTTGCTCTCGGGCGCGACGTCGCTCATCGCGCCCTTCCGGCCGATCCCGGTCCACCAGTACCACGTCGCGCTCCACTACGCGCTGGTCCGTGCCGGATACCCCGCGGCGGAGCGCGTGTTCCTCCTGAACCGGACCTCAGAGCAGGCCGGCTTCGGGTCGTGTCAGTACGCGCTGTTCGGCCGCCCGGAGGCGACCCCGACCCGTAGCGTCGAGCAGTCCTTCGACCCGGAGTTCGTCCCCTGCGAGGACGACCGCGTCCGCGTCGACGACGTGGACGCTCACGTGCTGGACTTCTCCGTCCCGTCCGGATCGTTCGGGGACGACCCCGTCTACCTCCGGACGAGTCCCGAAAGTCGGCCGGACCAGCCGCTGTTCTACACGACCGTCGACACCGACGACGGGATCCGGATCGTCGTCTGGTCGTGGGGGCGGATCGAGACCGACAGCCTGGAGTTCACGATCAGTCCGACGAGGGCGCTGGACGAGTCGCCGTACGCCCCCACCCTGGCGGAGGCGACTGCCCGCGTCGACGTCGGGTTGATCGGTGGGAAAGCGAAACGACAGTTCGAAGACGCCCGCAACAAGCTCAAGGGCGCCGCCTACCACCACCGGCTCGAACCGTTCGACCCCGGGGCCTACGAGTCGACGCTAGACCGGCTTCAGCAGGTGCGCGAGGGGCTGGACAACGCCCGGGAGACGCTCGTCGAGGACCTGACCCACCGCTCCGGGACGGTCCTGCAGGACCTGTACGCCGAGAACATGTACACCGTCGACCTCTCGGTCCTCGACGCGGAGTGTCCGTACTGCGGCCGGCCAGTCCACGTCCAGACCGCTACCGACGTGTACGAGCGAGTGACCAGGTCGATGGGCGTGTGTCCGTTTCACATCTACATCTTCGACGCGCCGTTCGACGGCGGACGGCCGTCGTACCCGCGGATCGACCTGGGGGACTCGCCGGTCACCTACGGGGAACGACGGGAGTTCGAAATCTCGTTCAGCAACCCCCACGACCGGCGGATCGGGGCGACGTTCGGTCCCCGGACCATCTCGCCCGAAAACGAGAACGACGTCTTCACTCCCACTCGAGAGGCGGTTACGATCCCGGCCGACGAATCCCGAACCGTTTCGTTCACGCTGGACGCGGCCGAACTCGACCCCGAGGAAGGCCTCGGCAATCGCTGGTTCGAAGGGGTGGTCGTCACCGACGACCTGCAGGTGTACAGCGGCATGCGGACGCACTTTTTCACTACCGGCGCTGCACCGCCGACCGGACAGTAGCCGTCGTCCCGACAGATGCTCGTCACGGGCCGAACCCGCCTCCCAGACGGGGATAAAGAAAATAAATACTTGAATAACATTAATAAGTGTAGGAACTTAATTATAGGATAGTGTGCGGGATCGAGTGGCCACGGAGCCTGGACACGGCCGGGAACCCCGCAACCGGGGGTTCGACGGAACGCCGACCAACCGGTCGCTCGACTCGTACATCCAAAACGACGCTACGAAGGAGGTGATAACGATGTTCCAGAACGTCTCACTCATACTCGATCCGTTCACTCGCTCGATGCGGGGCGTTCTCGGACGTCGGAGGACCTGACTCCGGGCGCAATAGCCCCTCGTCGACCTGACATCCAAGCGTATTTTTACAGGTGGTAACTGGGTTACGTCAAATGGGTTTTTTCGATCGATCTACGGAGGAGATCACGCGGAGCCCCGTCGGGCGCGTACTGGTGATCCTCGCGGGCCCGATCTTCGTCCAGAACGTCGTCCACGTCCTCCAGCAGTTGATCGACCTCTACTGGCTGGGCCGGCACAGCAGCGCCGGCATCGCGGCGGTCGGCCTGGCCGTCCCGGTGATCCTCTTCCTCCTGAAGAGCACGATATCCGCGACGTTCGTCGGGACCCAGGTGCTTGTCTCCCAGCGGATCGGTGCCGACAGCGAGGAAGGCGCCCGGCGTGCGCTGTTTACCGGTCTCGTCGTCACCGCCCTGCTCGGGCTCGGGATCGGCGGCCTGATGTTCTTCAACGTCGGCACGTTGATCGAGGCGATCAGCAGCGTGCGCCCGGGCGGTACCGACGCCACCACGCTACTGTACGCCAGACGGTACCTCCGCGTGATCGCGCTCGGCGTCGTATTCGCGGGGTTGAGCGACGTCGTCGAGGCGGCCTTCCTCGGCTGGGGCGATTCCCGTTCGACGCTGTACGTGAACGTCGCGACGGTCATGGCCAACAGCGTCGCCACGCCGATATTCATGTTCGGAGTCGGCCCGGTCCCCGCCATGGGGATCACCGGCGCCGCGATCGGTACCGTCGGCGGTTACCTCTCGGGGTTCCTGCTGGGGGTGGCGCTCGCGGTCGGCGGTCCACACGACCTCTTCTCGTGGTCGGCGGCGACGCTGGACCGTGGGGAGGTCCGGGAGTTGCTCGACGTCGGACTCCCCCACGCCGTGAAGGGAGGGGCCGACTCCGTCGGCGACACGGTCCTCGTGGTGCTGATCTTCTCGGTGGCAGGCTCCGCCGGGATGGTCGCGTACACCGTCAGTTCCCGCGTCGGGACGGTCGCCTTCCGGACGACGGACGCCCTCAACCAGGCCGCCCAGACCGTCGTGGGCCAGAACCTCGGGGCGGACCAACCGGACCGGGCGCTCAGGACCGTCTGGACCGGAGCGGCGATCTCGGCGGGCCTGCTCCTGGTCCTCGGGGGCGCCCAGTACCTCTTCCCCGGGACCCTCACCCGCCTGCTGTCCCCCGAGGTCGACGGACGGGCCTTCGCGCTCTCGACCGCGGCGTTACGGATCGTCGCCATCTCCTACCCGGCGTTCGGCGTCCTCGCGCTGGTCAGGGCGGGGTTCAACGGCGCCAGGCGGACGAAGACGACGATGGCCGCGTCGCTGGCCCAAACGTGGCTACTGTACATCCCGCTGGCGCTCGCCGCCGTCTTCGCGTTCGAGTACGGGGTGACGGCCGTGTTCTGGGCCGACACCATCGCGACGTTCGTCGTCGCCCTCGGGCTGGGCGGGTACTTCGTCTACTCGACCAACAGGGGGATGTACCAGCGAGCGACCGAACAGGTCGACTGACCCACCCGCACGTCGTAGTGCCCCGGTCGACAGTGTCAGTTCGTCAGAGCCGTCGGTCGAGGTACGCGTCGAGGAGTTCGAACACCTGGACGGTCTGGTCGGCGTCGGTCGACCCGTGTCCCTGTCCGTCCAGTTCCCGGTACTCGAAGTCGGTCCCCAGCTCCCACCCGCGGGCCTCCAGCTTGTCCCGGAACACCCGTGCCTGCTCGACGGGGCAGCGAGGATCGTTGACCCCGTGGAGGATCAGTACCGGCCGTTCCATCTCCTCGACGTGCTCGACGGGGCTTCGCTCCCGCCATCGGTCGCGGTTCTCCTCGGGATCGCCCATCTGCCTGCGGAGGTAGTGCTGGACGTACGACGGAACGGCGTCGTACAGTCGGTGGAGGTCCGTGATCCCCATCCAGGCGACGCCCGTCGCCCACAGTCGCGGGTACTGCGTCAACTGGCAGTAGACGCTGTAACCGCCGAAGGAGCGACCGAAGACCGCGATCCGGTCGGCGTCGATCCGGTCGTGCCCGGCGAGCCATCGACCGGCGGCGGCGACGTCGGCCTGCTCCATCCCGCCCCAGTCGTGGTGGATCGCGCGCTCGAACTCCCGGCCCCGCCCCGTCGACCCCCGGTAGTTGGGCCGGAAGACGGCGTACCCCCGCGAGACGAGGAACTGGACGTACACGTCGAACCGCCGATACGCCCGGGAGTGGGGGCCGCCGTGGACCGAGACGACTGCGGGCAGGTCCTCCTCCCCTGACTCCTCCTCGCGGGGAACGTACAGCAGTCCGCCGACGGTGAGCCCGTCCTCGCTCTCGTAGGTCACGTACTCGGCGTCGACGAACGTCGCCGGGTCGACGTCGCCGTAGGTCGCGTTCAGGAGGACTCCCGACGCGTCCGAGTCGAGATCGTACTCTAACAGCCGTTTCCGCCGGTCGGCCGAGGAGTGGGCGAACACGACCGTCGACCCGTCGACGAACGTCCCACCCACCGAACTCGAAAGCGAGAGGAAGCCCTCGGGCACGTCGAGTTCGCGGCCCTCGCCCGTCCGGACGTCGTACGCCACGGGCATCCTCGCTGCTCGCCGGTCGCGCGCGGCGAGGACGACGTCGCCGTCCGGGCCGACGGCGACGGCGGACTCCTCGTGCCGGCGGTCGGGATCGTCGGGGCCGAACCACCTCACGGACTCTTCGCCCAGGTCGTACGTGCCGACCCGCCGGAGCCCATCGTCGTCGTCGCTGACCAGCACCCGCTGGCCGTCCGGGAACCACCCCCCGAACCCCACCTCGGACCCCTCGGACCCCACGGGGAGACGGCGAGCGTCCGCCCCGTCGGCGGCCATCACGTACAGGTCGAGGTTGTTCAGCTCCGCCGACTCGTTCACCCGGTACGCGATCCGGTCGCCGGACGGGGAGAACGCTCCCCCGGAGACCGGTCGGCCGTACTCCGTGAGCCGGGTGGTCTCGTCGGCCTCGCGGTCGTAGCGATAGAGGTTCGGCTGTCCGGCCTGGTCGCTGGTGTACAGCAGCGTCCGCCCGTCGTCGGCGACGTCCCTGAGCACGGCCTGGCCGTCGACACGGACGACGGTCTCGACCGTCCCGTCGAGCGCGACCGACAGGACGTCGTACTGTTCGTCGCCGTCGTGGTCCCGGTGGACGTAGACGCGATCGCCGCCGTCGGACCACCGTTTCAGCCAGTTCGCGTCCCGGGGGACCTCGCCGTCGGTGAGTCGCTCGTACTCGCCGGTGTCGGCGTCGAGGACGTACAGTTCGTTCCGGCCGGACTCGTCGTAGTACAGAGCAACCCGGTCGCCGACCGGCGAGACGATGGGGTGGTAGAACTCCGGGAGGCTCCCGAGGGCCTCCAGGGACAGGTCCGGGCCGTCCATACGGCGTACTGGCAGCGCCCGTATTTAACTTTTGTACGTTCCGGTACGTATTAATCCGGCACGGGCGGCCGGAGAACGTCGGCGACACGACTCGGTCGGTGACGTGACCTGGCCAGGACCGCCATCCGTAGCCCGGCTCCCGGCCGGGCCACAGTTGCCAGCGGAGCCACGCTTCGTTATCTTCGATGACTAATATTAAGTCGGAGTGATTATATCTTTTTGCATGGGACACGTAATCGCAACCGGAGGCGGCGAGATCGGCGACGGGGAGACCCGCGAGATCGAGGAGCGCGTCGTGGAGGCGGCCGACGCGTCCCATCCGACGGTCCTGTTCGTTCCGACCGCGAGCCAGGAGCCGCCGGGATACGTCGAGAAGATCGAACAGGTCTACGGCGACGAACTTGGCTGTGACGTCGAGGTCCTCCGGCTGCTCTACGACCCGGACTCCGAGGCCGAACGGGAGCGCAAGGTCCAGGACGCGGACGTCGTCTACGTCGGCGGCGGGAGCACCCGGTTCATGATGCAGGTGTGGGACGCCTACGGTGTCGACGAACTGCTCCGGGAGGCTCACGCGGACGGAACGGTCATGACGGGCAACTCCTCGGGGGCGATCTGCTGGTTCCAGTCCGGGTTCGACCTCTCGTCCGATGCGGCCGCCGAGCTGATCCCGTCCGGCGGACTGGGCCTGTACGAGTTCGACTGTACGTGCCACGTCGAACGGGACGACTTCCACTCGCTGACGGAGACGTTCGTCCAGCGGCGGGCGGAACCGACGATCTCGCTGACCGCGAACGCGGCGTTCGAGATCGTCGACGACCGTTCGTCGTGCGGGACCGTGACGGCGTGGAGTGGTCGGAACTCGAACGAGCGGACGAGTTCCGGCCGCTGTCGACGCTCCGGTCCGGGGACTGACTACGGTCGGGGGAGGTCCGTCCGACGGCGCCCGTCCACGACGATTCGACCGCCCGTACGGGGGTCCGGAGTTACGGAATCAATTTATTCTACACCGATTCGGTAGGTTTATTTTAACAGAGGGTACACACGCGAGCATGAGACGATCCAATCTGTTTATACCGACGACGAAGGAGGCAGACTCGTCGGCGGACGTCGTCAGTGCCGAACTCGCCATACGGAGCGGACTGGTACGGCAACTCGGCTCCGGCGTCTACAACTTTACCCCCGTCGGCAAGCGGGTCTTCGACAAGATCTCCGAGGTGACCAGAGAGGAGATGCGAAAGCGGGGCGCCCAGGAGGTCAAACTCCCGTACCTCCAGTACTCGGACATCTGGCGCAAGAGCGGGCGGTACGAGAACTTCGAGGGCGAGATGTTCACGTTCGAGAACAGGGACGGCCAGGAGATGTGTCTCGCCCCGACCCACGAGGAGGCGATGGCCGACCTCGTCCGGGAGACCGTCCGGTCGACCAACGAACTTCCGCTGAACATCTTCCAGATCGGTCGGAAGTACCGCGACGATCACGCCCGCAACGGGTTGCTCCGGACCAAGGAGTTCACGATGAAAGACGCCTACAGTTTCCACGCCTCCGAGGAGAGCCTCGACGAGTCCTACCGGAACATGCGGGACGCCTACATCTCCATCTTCGAGCGCCTCGGCGTCGAGTTCTCCATCGTCTCGGCGGACACCGGCGTGATGGGCGGGTCCGGGTCCGAGGAGTTCCAGGCCCCGGCGGAGGTCGGGTCCGACGAGATCAACTACTGTACCGAGGACGACTGCCGGTTCGGGACCAAGGACCTGGAGGTCCGGACCTGCCAGGAGTGTGGCAGCGACCTGGTGAACGGCAACGCGATCGAGATCGGCCACATCTTCAAGCTGGGCACCCGGTACAGCGAACCGCTGGACCTGACGTTCGACACCGAGACGTCCCAAGAGAACGTCATCATGGGGTCGTACGGACTGGGCGTGACCAGGCTCATCCCGACGCTGATCGAACAGAACTACGACGACGGCATGGTCTGGCCCGAGGCGGTCGCCCCGTTCAAGTACGGCATCGTTCCCGTCCGGTACACCGGCGAGGTCAAGGAGATGGCCGACCGCATCGAGGAGTCGCTGGACGACGCGATCCTGTTCGACCACGACGTGACCGGCGGTGAGAAGTTCGCCGAGGCGGACCTGATGGGCGTCCCCTACAAGGTCGTCCTCGGGAACACGTACACCGAGGAGGGTCAGATCGAGGTCGAGGACGGCGACGGCGAGAAGACGTTCTACGACCCCGAGGAGTTCCTGTCGAACCCGCCCGGCGCGGCCTGACCGTCCGAACGTCGGGGCGACCAGTGGTTTCATTATTATTATCTTTGTAATTAGTGTATGAGCGTCGATATCGCCATCGTCGGGACGGGGACGATCGGGCAGTTCATGGGGTCGGTCCTCGCCGACATCGACGGCGCGACCGTCGTCACCGGGATCGATCCCGACGAGGGCGCCCGCGAGAAGTTCCGGTCGCTCGTCGGGGCCACGACGTACGCCTCCTGTGCGGACTGGCGGGCCAGCGATCCCGAGGTCGACGGACTGATCGTCGCGTCGCCCCACCAGCTACACTACGAACACGCCGAGCACGCCGTCGAACTGGGGTGTGACCTGCTCGTCGAGAAGCCGATGGTCGTCGACCCCCGGGAGGCCGACGAGTTGCTCCGGCGAGCCGAGGCGGCCGGCGTCGACGTCCTCGTCGGGTACCAGCGCCGGTTCGCCCCGAGCTACCGGGAACTGAAGGAAGCGGTGGAGTCCGAACTCGGGGACCTCAGGATGGTGTCCGCCACCGTCGGGCAGGGGTGGCTGGAACTCAACGAGGGCGCCTGGCGGACGGACCGGACGCTCGCGAACGGGGGAATGCTGTTCGACACCGGGGCACACCTGCTCGAAACGCTGTTCTGGACGACGGGGGTGACCGCGGAGAAGGTTGCGGCCGTGGCCGACCGGTCGGGGACCGCCGTCGACGTGAACGCCTCGCTGTCGGTGGTGTTCCGGTCGGACGGACGGCGAGTCGTCGGTAACGTCGGGATCTGTGGGGAGAGCACCGACTACCACCCGGACGAGACCATCACGCTGTGGGGGACGGACGGGCGGATCACCTACCGGACCGACCCCCGTCGGGAGGAGGCGGTCGACTGGTTCCGGTTGGTCACCGGGGACAGTTCGTTCCGGGAGTTCACGTTCGACGACACCGACTACCGCGACCACACCCTGTCGAAACTCCGCAACTTCGTCGAGACGATCCGGGGGAACGAGGAGCCCGAGGTTTCGGGTGAGTTCGCTCGACGCCTGGTGCGGTTCCGCCACGCGGCCCGACGGGCCTGGCGAGAGGAGACGACGGTCGAGGTCCCGGGGAGGGACCCAACCTGATGACACGACCGGGGGAACCCTGACCCAGTCCCGGTAACGTGCGCAGGACCGTCGACCGACTTCGATCGAACCGGTGACGGTGGGGCCCAATACGTACACCAGTCGTGGAGAAATATTAATATTAGAAGACAGAATTATTCTGGTACATGGCTAGCGACACCGTTCCCCGGGGCGAACACCCACCCGGTCCCGACGGGTGGGAACGGGTCCAGTTACTCTGGGACTTGTTCACGAACACCGACGCGCCCTCCGAGGTGGTGGACGGCAAGACGCTGGCGGAGTACAGGGAGGAGTACGGCCCGGTCGTGCGCCTGGAGACGCTGGTCGGGGACGACGTGTACTTCCTCACGAACCCGGCACAGGTCGAGTACGTGCTGGAGACCAACGCGCGGAACTTCCGGAAAGCCGAGTCTCGCGTGGCGGACCTGCGGGTCCTGTTCGGGGACGGCGTGCTCACCGCCAGCGGCGACGACGTCGCCCGCCATCGGGGAGCCGTCGCGTCGCTGGTCTCGACTCGCACCCTGGACTCGTTCGAAGACGTGGTCGTCGAGGAGACGGAAGCGAAGGTCCGGCGTTGGGTTCGCTCGGACGGCGCCACGAACGTGCACTCGGCGGCGATCGGGCTGGTGAGCGACGTCCTGGGTCGGGTCGTGTTCGGGTCGGACTACGAGGACTGCGAGGACGACGTCCACGAGTCCTTCGAGTTGTTCGAGCAAGTGATGCCGAGGGTGTTCTCGCCCGTTCCGACGGCGCCGGACTGGCTCCCTACCCCTCACAACCGGACGGTGGAACGCGCCCGTTCGATCTTCGACGACGCCGTCTCGCGGGTCGTCCGGAAGCGCCGCCGGAACGGGAACGATCACGACGACGTGCTCGGCGCCATGCTCGCCGCCGACGTCGACCTGACCGACGCGGAACTCCGGGACCAGACGCGGACGCTCCTGATCGCCGGTCTCGTGACGGCACCGGCGCTGGCCAGGGCGCTGTACGCACTGGCGAGGTACCCGGACAAACTCGACGCGCTTCGTGCCAGTCTCCCCGGGCGCCTGGACGCTCGCGAGGCGGGAAACGAGGAACTGTCCTACTGCGAGCAGGTCGTCGACGAGACGCTACGGCTGTATCCGCCGATTCCACCGGCGATCCGGGAAGCGATCGACGACGACACGATCGGGGGTTACCGCGTCCCGGCGGGGTCGAAGCTGATCCTCAGCCAGCTGCCGATCCACCGTGACCCGGACCTCTGGGAGGACCCGCTCGCGTTCCACCCCGAGCGGTTCGCCGACGGCTGGAACGACGACAGACCCCGGTACAGCTACTTCCCGTTCAGCGGCGGCCCCCGGACGTGCGTCGGCGGCGAACTGGCCCGGGAGACGCTGAAACTCGCGCTCGCGACGTTCGTGATCGACTACGACCTCGAACTCACCGACGAAAGCCGGGGCCGCGAACACGCGCCGTTCGAATCCCAGACGTTCCACGTGAACGTCGAGCGACGCGAGTAGGTTCGTGGTTCCGGAGCCATTCCGAAATCTTATTTATCATTATTTGATTCGTATTTTATACGATGAAGCCGAGAGAAGACGAGATCGTTTCCGGGTCGCTTCCACGGGTACTGACGCTCCTCTCGGTCCCGCTGATGGTTCAAAGCGGCGTGTTGATCGGCAACCAGATCATCGACGCGTTCTGGCTCGGGCACTACAGCGGTCCGGCGCTGGCCGCCGTGGGTCTGTGTCTCCCGGTCGTCAACCTGCTGTTCGGCGTCCACGCCGGGTTGTACACGGCCGTCCAGGTCACCGTCTCTCAGCGACTCGGCGACGACGACCTCGAGGGGGTGAGGCGGGCGGTGTTCAACGGCGTGGTGATCATGTTCCTGGCGGGGGTCCTGATGGGACTGGTCGTCTGGTGGGCGGCGCCGCTGATCTTCGACCTGCTGACAGACGACGACACCGTGCGCTCGCTGGCCACGACGTACCTCCGGGTGATCGCGCTCGGCCTCGCGTGGAACGGCGTCAGCGACGCCTTCGAGGCGGCCTACCTCGGCAGGGGCGACTCCTCGGTCGTGATGAAGGTCAGCGTGAGCGCCCTCGCCGCGAACCTCGTCGCGTCCCCGCTGTTCGTCTTCGGCGTGGGGTGGTTCCCGGAACTCGGCATCGCCGGGGCCGCCGCCGGGACGGTCGCCGGATACCTGGGGGCGCTGGCGTACGTTCTGGCGTACACGTTCCGTGTGTCCCCGCGGATCAAACCCGGTTTGGCGGACGTGGGCATCGACCTCCGGGAACAGCGGGAGTTCGTCCGGGTCGCCGCCCCCGTCGCCCTGGAGTACCCAGCGAGGCACCTGGTTAGCGTCTTCGTCGTCGGCGTCGTCGGCAACGTCGCCTCCGCCGCCGTCCTCGGGACCTACACCATCGTGCGCCGGATCGTCAACCTCGCGGCGATCCCGATCGTGGGCCTCGAACAGGCGACCCAGACGGTGGTCGGGCAGAACCTCGGTGCCGACAGGCAGGGCCGTTCGTCGCGGTCCGTGTACGTCGCCGCGGGCATCGGGATCGGGATCCTGGCGGTCGTCGGCGCCGTCCAGTTGGTGTTCGCGGCCGAGATCCTCGGCCTCTTCGTCGGCGACCCGGGGGCCGAGATGCTTGAGTTCGGCGTCGCCGGACTGCGGATCATGGCACTCGCGTACCTCCCCATCGCCGTCACCCAGATCGCCATCGCCGGGTTCGTCGGCGCCGGCCGGACGAAGGTCAACCTGTACGTCAGCGTCGTCGGGAACTGGCTGGTGGTGTTGCCGGTCACCGGCGGCCTGATCTACGTGCTCGGCTATCCGACCGTCTCCGTGTTCTGGGCGACCCTCGCGGCGAAGGTCGTCACGGCGGCCGTCTCGGTGCTGTGGTTCCACCTCGACCGGCCGATCAGGGCGACCACGCTGACCGAGACTCCCCAGTGATCGACGCCGCGGCGCCTGCCCGTCCGTCCCCGTCGCGGAATCATCACCCCCTCGATCCGGACGACGGAACCCGGGGCGAGCGCCGGCGGTCGGCCGTCCGGAGGCGCGGTCACCGCACCGCCCAGCCGTATCTCCCATCTTGGAAAAAATTTTTTATATTTGGGAGCGTACTAATATGTTGGAGGCCTCAACCAATGGAAGCAGACGAAGATGGCGCGCTTTCCTTCGTCATCAGTAGCACCGGCACGAACACCAACCAGAGCACCTCCCTCATCTCCAACGAGATCGAGGAAGAGGACGAAGACGAGTAATCGTCACACCGTTTTATTTTTGCGGATCCCGCGGGGGCAACCCCCGGAGTTCCGCGTAACCCCGTGGAGACGTGACGACGTCCCGTCGACGTGGCGGCCTGGCCACGCGGCCGAACACATAATTATTGGTTAAATATCGAAAACATTTTCATAAGTTAGAGAGAAAATTTCGATGCCATGCCAACGTTCACCGACGAACAACGCCGCGAGTTCAAGGAACTCGGTTTCATCGTGTTGCCGGGAGAGCTAGACTCCGATCTCATCTCCCGGGCACGCGAGGGTCTGAAGAAGGGGACCCCGTCGGATCGCGAGGAGTACGACGAGGTCGCCGACGACGAGGACCGGTTCAAGCAGATGACCCAGAACATCCCGTCGGCGGAGCCGTTCAACGAGATCAACCGCCGGATGTTCGAGTACGCGGAGGAGTTGCTCGGGGAGGACGAACTCGTGCCGCCGGGCGACGGCACCCAGATCGCGCTCCGGTACCCCAGCGGCAAGAGTCCCCACGACCCCGAGGCGGAGCGACCCCGCGAGTTGCACGGCCACCTCGACGGGTACGGAACCGGCTACGAGTTCGGAGACCAGATCGAGTACGCGTCGATCTTCGGGATCACGTACCTTGACCGCGTACGGCCCCGAGGCGGTGGGTTCACCGTGTGGCCGGGCTCGCACTGGACTGCCCAGGAGTACTTCAGGGACCACTCCCTGGAAAGCGGTCGCGGCGGACTCCCGGCCATCGACGAGGACGGCCACTGGGACTACGACCGCAAGCGCAACGACCAGTTCGATCCCTTCGAGATCTCCGGCCCGCCGGGCACCCTCATCCTCGCCCACTACAAGCTCGAACACACCGGCGGCGTCAACCACAGCGACTCGATCCGGATGGCGGCCATCCGTCGGTTCAGACGGAAGAACGCCCAGGATCAGAAGCACGACGCCGCCCAGAACATCTGGAAGTACTGGCCGAAGATGCAGGACGTCGAGGTCTCCCCCGAGTTCGGGCCGAAGGAGGTCACCGAACCCGTGCCCGATGCCGAGACCGTCGACATCATCGAACGTCGGGGGACTCACGATCACTAGCTAGATGGACCGAGAGACGGCCGCGGATCCGCTGGACCCGTCGGTGCTGTACGAGGAGTCCCTCGTCGAGGGATCGCACGTTTCCCCGACGGGCGAGCACGTCGCCTACCTGGTCCTCAACAAGGACCCGGTGAACGATTCCCAGATCCGGACGCTGTACGTCGTGCCGGCCGACGGGTCCGAACCGCCACACCGGCTGACCACCAGCGGGAACCCCAGTTCCGTCGCCTGGGGCCCGGACGGACGCCGGCTGGCGTTCGTCGACGGCCGGGAGCCGGACAACCGGTTCCGCGCCGGCGGTGCCGCCGGCGAAACCGTCCCGGCCGAGAACACCTCGCCGCAGGTGTGGACGTTCGACGTCGAGCGCGGGGGCAGTCCCAGGCAGGTCACCACCCTGAAGTACGGCGTCCACGAGTTCGACTGGAGTCCGACCGGCGACCGCATCGTGGTCTCGGCGCGGGATCCCGGCGAGGCGGACGACTACAAGGCGAACCGGCGCCGCGGCATCCGCCGGGCGGACCACCTCTCGTACAAGGCCGACGGCGTCGGGTGGACCCCCGACATCCCGAGTTACCTCTTCGTCGTCGACGTCGAGGGCGACCGGACCAGGCGACTCGACGACGCCCGGTACGCCGGCGCGTCGTTGACCAACGTCGGACTCCAACCCCGCTGGAGTCCGGACGGCGACGCCATCGCGTTCCTGGCGAACCAGACCGAGGACGCGGACGCCTCACTCGGCGTGGGCGTCCACGTCGTCCGGCCGGACGGGTCCGGCCAGCGGCGGCTTCACCCACCGACGATCCAGCCGGAGGCACCCCGGTGGAGTCCGGAGGGCAGTCGCGTCTCGGTGGTCGCCACCCACCTCTCGGATCCGTACGCACCGTCGGACCTGGTCGCGTGTCCGGTCGACGGAAGCGACCCCAACGTCGTCTCCGCCGGGTTCGACTATCCGGTGTCGACCGACTACGTGCCCCAGTGGGTCGACGACGAGACGCTGCTGGCGGCGTCGTACGTCCGCGGGGACGTCGAGATCGTCCGGTTCTCGACGGCGGAGGGAGCGACCCGGCGGTTGCTCCGCGGCCGTCCGGAAGGCTGGTCGCTCGCCTCGTTCGACTACCACCCGTCGACGTTCGCCCTCGTCGCGTCGAACCCGAACGTCGGCAACGAACTGTTCGTCGACCCGTCCGGCGGGGCATCGGTCGACGATCCCGTCCAGGTCACGGACGTGAACGGCGAGTTCGCCGACTCGCTGCCCACGGTGGCGGTCCGGCGGGTTCCCATCGACACCGAGGACGGCCCGACCGAGGCCATCGCGTACCTCCCGCCCGAACTGGCCGAGGCACCGGCGGACGCGTCGGGGCCCCGTTCGCTACTACTGTCGCTGCCCGGGGGCCCCGTCTCCTGTTCGGTGCCGATGTATCGAATCGACTGGCCGTTCTGGGTGAGCAGGGGATACGTGGTCCTGGTGGTGAACTACCGCGGCAGCGAGTCTTACGGTCCCGCGTTCGCCGGCGCGATCGACGGACAGTGGGGGTCGGTGGGCGTCGAAGACGTCCTTGCGGCTGCCGACGCGGCCACGGACCGCGGCTGGGTCGACCCGGACCGAATGCACCTCCAGGGGTTCTCCTACGGCGCCCTGCTCGGCGCGTTCACGCTCGCCGAGTCCGACAGGTTCGCGTCGGCCGCACTCGAACACGGCAACTACGACTACCGGGCCTGTTACGGGACGAGCGACCTCCGGCCGTACCTGGAGGCGACCCTGGGAACGCCCGGGGACGATCCGGGCGCGTACGACGACTCCTCGGCGCTCTCCCGGGCGACCGAGATCGAGACGCCGACGCTCGTCGTGGCGGGCGAGGACGACTACCGGGCACCGCTGGAACAGTCCGAGCGACTGTACACCCGCCTGCGTCGCAACGGCGTCGACGCCGAACTAGTCGTCTACACCGGGGAGAACCACACGGTCCACACCCGGAACCTCACCGACAGGCTCACACGACTTCAGGACTGGTTCGAGAGCCGTGAACCGTGACCGACCAGGAATATTTCCACATACTATATCCTATTATTTTCCTACCTATCACTTATTTATGCAAAGAGAAGATATAATTGTGCATGGGAGCAGTTCGACTCCATCCCGACTGGAGGTACGTGAACGGTGATACGCTCTTCAACCGGTTCACGCTGGAGGTCAGGGGATGCACGGACCGGGAGCGGGCGTACATCGAGTCGGTCGAGTCCGGGGACCCCGTCGACGACCCGGAGGTCAGGCGACGCCTCCGGGAGGAATCGATCATCACCGAGAGCGAGGATCCGGACTCGTTGCTCCCCGAGTACGAGCAGCGAGCGAAACGGACCGACGACATCGACGTCCACCGGATCCGGTTTTACGTCACCGAGCGGTGTAACATGGGGTGTCCGGGGTGTTTCGTGCGGTTCAAGTACCGCAACGACGAGGACTTCCAGAACTCGGACAAACGGAAGGCCGAGCGGACGGTCGACTTCCTCAGGGAGGAAAACGAGGGCGACTCCTTTCAGATTCACTTCCTCGGGGGCGAACCGCTGATCGGGTTCGAACTCATCGAACATACCGTCTCGTACGCCGAGGAGGTCTGCGAGGAGACCGACCCGGAGTTCTCGTTGACGACCAACGCGACGATCGTCACCGAGGAGATCGCCGAGTACCTCGACGAGAAGGACTTCACGGTCGGGGTCTCCTTCGACGGCGACGAGGAGTTGAACGACCAGAGCCGGATGTACATGGACGACTCCGGCACCTACGAGGACGCCGTCGAGGGGTTCGAACTCCTCAAAGAGCACATGGACGACGGGGTTGGGATCCTCGTGACTCCCCAGCCGCTGAACATCGACGTCCTCTCAGACGTCACGGAGAAACTCGTCGACAGGCTCGATCCCGACGGGCTGACGATCAACGACCCATTCCACTCCGACGGGACGTGGGAGGTCGACGGCCGCAAGTTCGCCGAGGAACTGAAACCCATCGTCGAACTCTGCGAGCGGGAGAAGATCCCCCTGATCTCGCCGCTGTCGCAGGTCCTGAAGGCACTCGGCCGGAAGGAGCCGAAAGTCCAGACGCTGACGACCCAGGAACGGAACTTCTCGTGTGCGGTCTCGGTGGACGGCCGCATCTGCTATCACATCATGAACTACGACGAGGAACTGTTCCCCAATCCCATCGAGGAGCAGTCCGACGAGCGGTTCGAGCAGTGGGCGACCTACTCGGGGTACCAGCACGAGGAGTGTCGCAACTGCATCGCGCTCAACACCTGCGGGGGACCGGACCCCATCGAGTCCTACTACGGGACGGGCCACGTCGACGAACTCGAACTCAACCCGGAACGGTGCAAGTTCTACAAGCACATGACGGGGTGGGTCGCCTCCAAGCTCTCGGACGCCGAGGCGGAACTCGACCCGGCGTAGGGGGCCCAACCCTGCTTCGTCCGTCCATCGCAGTCGGTCGAACGGAAATAATTATAGTTCTTCCAAACTGAACACAACGGACGACCGTCGACCGACCCTTCGAAGAGGAGGACCACGGACGAATGAGCCCAACCGAAACCGACGGCCTGGAGAGCACGGCCCCGATGCGGGACCGGGTGTCCGACTACACCGTCGTCGACGTCGACGTCCACGAACAGGTGTCGATGTCGGAGTTCCGGCCGTACCTCGAGGAGCCGTGGGCGTCGCGGATCGAGCACCTGGTCCGGACGGACGAACCGATAAAGCAGTCGTTCGTGGGGTCGCTGCCGTTCGAACTCGACCCCGTCCCCGGCGGTGCGCTCCCGGAGGGGGTCTCCCCGTCCACCCCCGGGGGAATGCAGCAGTTCATGGAGTTCATGAACACGGACTACGTCCTGCTGCACGGCGAGAAGATGCTCGGGGTGAGTCGGATCCCCGAGCGCGAGTTCGCGATGGCGCTGTGTCGGGCGTACAACGACTTCGTCCTTGAGGAGTTCACCGACGACAACGACGGTCTCAAGAGTACGATCTGGGTTCCCCCGCAGGCGCCACGGCAGGCCGCCGAGGAGATCGACCGCCTCGCCGACGAGAAGGACATGGTCGGGGTCCACGTGACGTGTGCCACAAACGAGTGGTTGCTCGGCAACTCCTACTACGACCCGCTGTTCCGGGCCGCCGCCGACGCGGGCCTGCCCGTCACCTACCACCCCGGCTACCCGAGCAACCAGTGGGCGGGCGAGTACGGCGCCCCAGGGACGCTGCAGTCGTCGGTCGCCGACCGGACCGCCGGGTTCTCCCAGCAGATCATGTCCCAGGTCGCCAGCCTCGTCTACCAGGGCGTTCCCGAGCGGTACCCCGACCTCGAACACGTCTTCCTGGAGGCCGGCGTAACGTGGATTCCGTGGATGCTCGGTCGACTGGACAAGAACTACGACCGCCGGGGACACCAGCTGGAGTGGCTGGAAACGCGCCCGAGCGAGTCCGTGAAGGACCTCTTTTACTTCGACACGCAACCGCTGGAGGACCCCGCCGGCGACCGGAACCTCCGGCGGATCTTCCGGGGAATGGACGCCGAAGACCTGCTGATGTACTCCTCGGACTACCCCCACTTCGACGTCGACTATCCGTCCGTCCTCGCCATCCCGAAGATGTCCGACCGGGTGGAGCGGGCGATATTCGGGGGCAACGCCCTGGAGGTGTTCGACGTATGACCACGCGGCTCACCGACGTCGACGATCTGGACGGGGACGACCGCAAGTTCTTCGACGTCGACGGCGAGGAGATCGTCCTGTTCGTCGTCGACGGCGACTACTACGCCCTGCGGAACTTCTGTCCCCACATGGAGGGGCCGCTCGGGCGGGGCCGGATACGGACGGACCAGGACGGGTGTACCGTCCGCTGTCCGTGTCACGGCTGGGAGTTCGACGCCGAGTCGGGCGAGGCGACGTTCAACGACAAGCACACCGTCAAGACGTACGACGTCTTCGTCGAGGACGGCGGAATATACGTCGAATAGTCCGGATCGTCGGCCGGTTGCGCGGGTCCAGGCCTCCGTCAGACGCCGCCGCGGGGGCGACCGATTACAGTAAGAGGTCGGCGGCGTTCCCCGACAGGATGCGCTCGTCCAGGCCGTCCGCCGCGGCCGGGGAATCGGCGTTCCACAGCGGGTAGCCCGACCCGTAGAGGACGTTGTCTTCCCCCACCATCTCCACGAGCGTCCGGTAGGCGTCCCGGTCCTGTTCGCCCATCGGGTACGTCGTGGTGTAACAGTTCGACTCGAGGTACTCGTGGGGTTCTCGCTGCAGGTCAGGTGCGCCAAGGCGCGTTCCCGCGTTCCTGTAGTACCGGGTCGCCCGCCAGGCCGGGTGCAGGATCCACTCCGCCCCCTGGCCCGCCCACACGACGTCCAGGTCCGGGTGCCGGTCGAAGACGCCCTGGAACACCATGCTGACGAAGTTGGTCATGTGGTTCTGGACGAGGTTCGTCTCGTAGGTCACGTAGTGTTCCGGGCGTCCGAGCGACGTCTGCCGGTTGGTCGGCTGGCCCGAGGTGTGGACGATCAGCGGCAGATCGGCCGACGAGAGTTCCTCGTACACCGGTTCGTAGTACCGGTGACCCAGCGGCAGGTCGGTCCCTCCGTAGACGAGCGCGGCGACCATCCGGTCGTCGTCCGCCAGTCGGTCGATCTCCTCGACCGCGCGCCGGGGGTCGTCCATCGGGAGCACGATGGCCCCGTAGAACTCGGAGGCCTCCGGCAGCCACTCGTCGACGAGCAACCGGTTGTAGCCCGCGGCCACCTCGGCGGCGTACTCCGGGTGCAACAGGCCGTTGACGTACGTGATCTCGTGCCCGAGCAGGAGTGCCCCGTCGACGCCACGGTCGTCCAGCCGCGCGCGTAGCGCCTCCGGCGTCCGGTAGACGTCGGACTCGGTGTAGTCGCCGTCGGCGTCCCCCGGGGCGTCCTCGTTCCAGAACGCGTGGTACCAGGCCTCCGACGGCATGATCGCCCCGGCCAGTGGGTCGTCGGAGTACTCCTTGAGTCGGAGCCGGAGTTCCCACCTGTCGTCGACGTAAGAGAGCATCTCCGACGGATCCAGCGTCCACTGGTACACGCATACGTCGAACATAAATACATTGCTCAACTCGAAATACAATCGTCTTTCGATAGGTAGACGGCCGGAGGAGGGAGCTAGTCCAGCGAGATGTACCACGCTTCGATGATCGGGTCCTCGGACAAGAGCGCCTCGACCACCTCGTCGGGCACCGGTTCGTCGAGGCTGTAGACCGTCAGCGCCTCGCCGCCGATGGTCTCGCGGCCGTTGAACATCCCCGCGATGTTGACGTCGTGGTTCCCCAGCACGGTTGCGACCAGGCCGATGACCCCCGGCTGGTCGAGGTTCCGGGAGATGAGCATGTGGCCGTGCGGGATCGCGTCGACGCGGTAGCCGTCGATGCGGACGATGCGGGGTTCGTCGCCCGTGAACAGCGTCCCGGAGATGCTGACCGACTCCTCGGCCGTCTCGACGGTGACCGTCAGGAGACTCCGGAAGTCCTCGGTCTGGCGGGATCTGGACTCGGTGACGTCGACGCCGCGCTCCTCGGCGATCCGCGGCGCGTTGACGGCGTTGACCTGCCACTCCAGGGGCGCGAACACGCCCTGGAGGGCGCTGGCCGTGACGAACTCGACGTCCTCGTCGGCCACCTCGCCACGGTACTCCACCTCGACGTTAGCGACCCGACCGTCGACCAGTTGCGCGGCGATGCGGCCGGCGGTCCCCGCGAGGTCGACGTACGGCCGCAGGCGGCGGAACGTGCTCTCGTCGATGGAGGGGGCGTTCAGCGCGTTCGTCACCGGCCGCTCCTCGAGGGCCGCCAGCACCTGCTCGGCGATGCTCGTCGCGACGTTCTCCTGGGCGGCCGCCGTCGAGGCCCCCAGGTGCGGGGTTACGACGACGTCCTCGACGTCCAGTAGCGGGTTGTCCGGCGAGACGGGTTCCTCCGCGAACACGTCGACCGCGGCGCCGGCGAGGGTGCCCGCCTCGACCGCGCCGGCCAGCGCCGCCTCGTCGACGACGCCGCCGCGCGCGCAGTTGACGACGTACCCGCCCTCCAGGCGGGCGAGTTCGTCCGACCCGATCAGCCCCTCCGTCTCCGGAGTCAACGGCGTGTGGACGGTGACCACGTCCGCACGGTCCAGCACCTTCTCCAGGTCCGCGAGGTCGGCACCGAGTTGCCGGACGCGTTTCTCCGACACGTAAGGGTCGTAGACGACCAGGTCCATGCCGAGGCCGTCGAGTTTCCGGGCGACCTCCGACCCGACCCGGCCCATGCCGACGACGCCGAGGGTCTTGCCGGCGAGTTCGGTACCGAGGTAGTCGCTCTTCGCCCACTCGCCGTCCCGGAGGCGGGCGTGGGTCTGCGGGATGGACCGCGCCGTGGCGAACAGCATGGCGACGGTGTGCTCGGCCGCGGCGCGGACGTTGCCCTCCGGCGCGTTGGCGACGATCACGCCGTGTTCGGTGGCGGCGTCGATGTCGATGTTGTCCACGCCGATGCCCGCCCGCCCGACGATGACGAGGTCGGGAGCGGCCTCGAAGACGTCGCGGGTGACCTCGGTGCCCGACCGGACGATCAGCGCCTCCGCGTCCGCGACTGCGTCCAGGAGGTCCTCGTCCGCGAGGTCGTAGCCCGTCTCTACGTCGTGGCCCGCCTCGCGGAGTCGCTCGATGCCGGCGTCCGCGATGGGGTCCGTGACGAGTACGTTCATGGATACTCGAAACCGACCGGAGCGGATAAGCGTGCCGTCAGCGGCGGACGTTGCGTCGGTGAGGCCGGGACCCCGCTGGCGACCGTTGCCACGGTCGCTCCATTTACACCCCGTCGGTGCCAACCGACACGTCCGCAATGACCATCGTGGCGTTCGACTTCGACGGGACCCTCTCGGACTCGGAGATGACGGTGTTGCTCGGCGCGACCCGGGGCGTCGCCGACGAGATGGCGACCATCACCGAGCGGTCGATGAACGGGGAGATCGAGTACGCCGAGAGCCTCCGCCAGCGGGTCGACCTGCTTGGGGGTCTCGCCGAGAGCGAGGCGCGGACTGCGTTCGAGCAGGTCGAACTCCAGCCCGGGGCGGCCGACGTGCTGGCGGACCTCCGGGCGGCCGGCCACGAGGTCGTGATCCTGACCGGCGGGTTCGAGCGCGGGGTCGCCGCCGCCCTGGACCGCGCGGGCGTCTCGGTCGACGAAATCGTCGCCAACCGCCTCCCGGTCGCGGACGGCGCGCTCACCGGCGAGGTGGAAGGGTCGCTGATCGAAGGCACGAAGGACGACGCGCTCGTCCGGGTCGCCGACGAGCACGGGGTCGACCTGGCAGAGACGGTCGCGGTCGGTGACGGCGCCAACGACCTGCCGATGCTGGAGGTGGCCGGCCTGGCGGTCGGGTTCCGGCCGAAATCTGTCGTCGAATCGCAGTCGGACGTGGTCGTCGAGTCGATGGACGAGTTACGGGAGGTGCTCGGCGAGCAGGAACTGCTGTAATCGGGGCCGTCGAACCGTATATGAACATATGTGCATATGTGCATATAACCCCGATCAGCCGTAGCGGTGGCGCGCGCGAGCAACGCGCGCGAGGGACGAGCACCGGAACGAGGTGAGGAGCGCAGTCGGCTGGGGAGGGCGTGGCCATCCCTAGGTCAAGTGGTCGCTAGCGTCGATCCCCGAGCGAACCGGCAAGACTAGCGGCATGCAAGACCTAGGGGTCTACCTCACCCTCCCCACGTTGCTCGCGCGCGCCCTGAATTTACCTTGGACACACGAAAAGCCGCCTCAGTCGAACGTCTCGTGGATCACGTCGAGAGCGCGGTTGCGGGCCTCCCAGTCGACGACGATGGCGACCGACGTCGCGGAGGTGATCAGGTCCCTGACGTTGATCCGCTCGTCGGCGAGCGGGTCGACCATCGACCTGAGGACGCCGGGCTGGTCCGGGAGTTCGCCGCCGGTGACGCGGATGACCGCCAGGTCCTCGATGACGGTCACGCTGGACATCGACTCGTCGTCGACGACCTCGCGGTGGAGGACGTCCTCGGCGCGTTCGGCGACCGACTCCTCGACGTAGAACGTCACCGAGTCCATCCCGCTGGCGACGGCGTCGACGTTGATCCCCGCCTCGGCCAGCGCGCTCGACAGCGCCGCGAGGATACCGGGCTGGTTCCGGATGGCCCGTCCGGCCACCGTGAGACACGCCAGCGGCGAGTCCGCCAGGTCGACGAGGTTCTCGAACTCGCCCTCGACGCTGGTGCCGCCCGCGAGCAGGTCGCCGTGCTGGTAGTGGACGACCCTGACGTCCAGGTCCTCGGTCTTGTACGACAGCGCCGACGGCGCGATCACCTCCGCACCGCGAAAGGAGAGGTTCCGCAACTCGTCGACGGTGATCTCCGCGACGTTGCGGGCGCCCTCCACGACGCGGGGGTCGCCCGTCATCACCCCCTCGACGTCGGTGACGATGACCACCTCGTCGGCGTCGGCGTACCGGCCGAGCATCACGGCGGTCGTGTCCGATCCGCCCCTGCCGAGCGTGGTCACGTTGCCGTCGTGGTCCTCGGCGAGGAAGCCGGCGACGACCGGGACCGTCTCGTCCAGGCCGTCGACGAGCGCGACCGACCGGTCGCGGGTGGCCTCCACGTCGACCTCGCCGTGGCTGTCGGTGACGATGGGCCAGTCGTCGTCGCCGGGTTCGAGAAAGCGAGCGTCGACGTCGCGGGCGCGCAACGCGGCCGCGAGCATGCGGACGCTGGTCCGCTCGCCCATGCTGACGATCTCGGCGCGGTCGGCCTCGTCGGCGTCGAAGGTGATCTCGTTGAGCAGTTCGTCGGTGGCGTTACCCATGGCGCTGGCGACGACCACGATCTCGTGGCCCTGGGCCACGGCGTCCGCGATGGAGTCGGCCGCCCGGTTCACCCGGTCGCCGCTGCCGAGGCTAGTGCCCCCGAACTTCGCTACTACCCGCACGGTCGTCCCCCCGCTCGGTTCCGTTCGCCGGTCATAGGCGGACCTTACCGAGCGACCGGGATAACCTTGTCCATGGCAGGGATTGTTGCGACGAGAACGATTACTCCCCGTCGAAGCCGCCCACCCGGACCGGCGAGACGAGACTCCGTTCGGTTAGCGGCGGGACTCTGCCTCGCTCGTGACGGCGATCGTTCCCCCATCCTTGGAGACGGTGACCGCGTCGACGAAGTCGGCTCCACCGGCAACGATTGCAACCGTCGTTTCGTCGACCCGGACGAGGCGGTAGATCGTCCCTCCCGTACGCCAGCCCTCATCCGTCGGCGTCGCTCGCGCACCGAAATACCGCTCGAGGGCCACCCGTAGTTCCGAGGCATTTCGCTCGTCCGTCATCCGGATCACCCAAACGTTGCCCGATTCGGAATTCGAGCCGACGACGGTGTCGTTTGCCCATCCCGTCGCTGCCGACGCCGCGGCCGATTCGTTCAATTCGGTGGCGAGCATCACGCGCAGGAAATGTTCGCCCGCTGGTCGGACAGCCTTCGTCCACGAGTCGCCGACGTCGACGCGGAGTGGTCGGGAGGCGTCCCAGTCGTGGCCGTGAAGGAGTTGTCCCGAACTCCAGGGCGGATCATCGTAAACTTGTGAGAGGTCCTTCGGTGAATCGATCCGCTGGGCGACGTACTGATAGCCGAAGTAATAGTGCGATGCTCCCAGTTTTACCGAATTCCGGGTCGCGTCGACGTACGACGACTTCCTGTCGGCGACTGGGTCAAGACTCGGCAGGTACCTTTCGGCGTAGACGACTTCCACGTACGTCGCTGCCCCCTCTTGGATCGGATGCTGGAGATGAATGCTTTCTGGAGGTAGCGAAAGCGAGT
This sequence comes from Halobacteriales archaeon QS_1_68_20, assembly GCA_003021085.1. Lineage (GTDB taxonomy): Archaea > Halobacteriota > Halobacteria > Halobacteriales > PXRE01 > PXRE01. The sequence continues at coordinate 50,948 of PXRE01000011.1, forward strand.
CCGGTTGAACGTAGTGTTCAAACTCGTGGACGAGCGTCTTCTCGATCTCGGCAGCGGTGCCACCGTTCGGATAAATGATGACGCCGCTGGTACTCGACCTGCCGGCCGGTCCCTCGTAGTCGTCGGGTCCGACCTCGAACCGCCCGAAGCCCATCCGCTCGACGAACGAACGAGGGAGATCCGGCGATTGGGGTACTGCCGTTCTGGTTTCGTTCGGTAACGAGCGAACCTCGACGGCTGGCGGTGGCACTTCAGCAGGATCGAGTCCCCGTAGTTCAAGGAACCGGTGCCAAACGGCCGTTACGTCGACCGGAAGCGATCCGCCGTTGACCGACACCTCGTGGGAATCGGTCGGAGTTGGCGTGGAAGGCGATGGTGAGGATTGCGTGGCACTTGGTGTTGCCGTGGCGTCGGTGACGTTCGTAGGAGTCGTTTCCTGCGTCCCGGGAGGAAACGTGCAGCCGGATATAATAATGCTCAAACAAATTGCAAATACGAGGACGGACCTCCTCATGCTATTCCCTCATCAACAGATGTTGCAGGCGTTACAACAGGCTTCGTAGTCCTCACCCATGCACCAATTACCGAGTTTCTCATCCCAATAACAGGTTGTGTCACAACAATGGACCTCGTATTCACAAATACCACAATAGTTGATGTCACAGCGGCATACTTTGCAAACAGGACCCGTCATACAGGTATTTATTGTAACGTCGTCTCGATCGGGATCATAGATCGTTTGCTCGCTAGTCGTTTCGCCAGTTTGTCCGGAGGACGAGGATTCACCTGCTTGCTCGACGATCGCGTAACTACGACCCACCTGTGGCTGGACGACGATCAACACGTCGTGGTCGTTCGTCGTCGTCGAGATCATGATGTGCGCCGTTGCCGTCCCGTCTTGTTTTGCTACAGACACCGTAGTCCCTTGTGTACTCTTCCCATATTCAGCCGGGTCCTTGAGTTCTTCTACCGGGAGATCGTCGATCGATGGGGACGCGAGGATTCCCTCGTTAGTCAATATCTGAAGTAATTCGCTGCTGTGGGCTTTCAACGACCGACGAACCTCAGCCCGAGTATTATATGCCTCCATCGCCTTTCGCAATTTGGCTGCATCTACATTTGAATCGGCAATTACTGTTTCTGGCATCACGGCTACGCTTCCAACACCAAACGCGGTTCCTGTCGACTTCCGCAAAAACGACCGCCGATTCACTGACGGTCGACTCGAGCCCCCAGCCGATCCCTCATTATCCTTTTTCTCACCACTCAATCGCCCATTATTGTCTCTCATAGCATTAACAAAAGTGTAATATATTTATATATTTCTTGGGGTTTTCTTGTATCAAACCTTAGACTCATAAGGCCTCTGTTGCACTCAAAGTATCGTCGTTTCCTCGATCCCGAGTGGTGCGGTGCAACCCACCGTGAATACGGTAACGCAAATGGCGATTTTTCAGAACAGTCGACTTCATGATGTCTTCTTAACTGTTAACATTGACCACAGGCCCCACAACAATAAATAGAAAAATCCTCATAAGGGCAATAATCCTTCAGCTTATCTCCCCAGTAACAATAGGTATCACAGCAATGAACTTCGAATACGCATGTTTTGCAGAAATTGATTTCACACCCACAAGGTTTACAGACTTGGCCCACAACACAAGCGTCGATGGTGACCTCCTCCTGATCGGGGTCATAGATGGTCGGACTGTTATCCATTTCACTAGTTGTTGTAGTCCTCCCCCCAGCAGGTTTGACGATTGCGTAGCTCCGGGCCACCTGTGGCTGGACGACGATCAACACGCTATGGTCTTCAGTCGTCGTCGATATCACAATGTGTGCAGTCGCTGTCCCGTCCTGCGCTGCCACAGACACCAACGTTCCATTGGAAGCCTTAACATATTCTTTCGTATCCTTGACCTCTCCGACTGGCAGATTCCGGATTGATGGTGAGGTAAGTATGTTCTCGTCAGCCAATGTTTGGAGCAATTCGTCGCTGTGGACCCGCAGCGCCCGCTTGACGTCACTTGGCGTATCGTACGCCTCCATCGCTTCCTGCAAGGCCGATTCGTCGACATCTGGATAAGCCATTGCAGTTCCCGACATCGCAGCGATACTGCCAACACCGAACGTGGTTCCCGTCGACTTCCGCAAAAACGACCGCCGATTCACTGACGGTCGACCTGAGCCCCCCGCCGATTCCCCACTATTTTCTTGCTTACCAACCGACCACTGGCGAATTTTTCGTATCATCGGATATATGTTATAATTCTACGACTTGATTGTTACGATACTGCATTATCACCTGTATTGTGATTTTTTTATTACTATTTTTTAATTTTTCCTCGGTTACTTACTATTATGGTATTGTACTATATTTGAGGCACTAAATACGACGGGACTAATTGCTCTCATACCATATTGCATTACCGATCAAGCCACCCACGCCAGCGAACACGAACGGATACACCATCCCTGCGAGGACCCACCCCAACAGCAGGTCCGGGCCGAACCCGCCCGCCCAAGAGACGACCACGCCGACCGTCGCGAACGGCACGTACCCGAACAGGACGGGAAACGCGCCGTTGTACCAGTACCTGACGAACGCGCTGTCGCCGAGGTCGAACCGGAGGTCGTGAACGTTCGACGCCCCGTACGTCGCAAAGAGGCCAGCGAACAGGAGCAACAGTGGCGGGACCAGAAAGCCGAACGAGAGCGGGCCACCCACGCTCGACAGCAGGTTCTTCTGCGTGACCCCGCCGGCCGGCGTCGGGACCGACACCGAGATGTAGTGAGCGTTGTAGAACAGCCACCCGACTCCCTCCACGGCAGACACCCCGACGTCGGCGGTGGCCAGCGCCTCCGCGAGCGTCGATGACTGGTACCGGCTCTCGACCGTAACCTGTTCGAAGACGCCGTCGATCGAGTTGCCCTTCCAGGCGAACACGAGCGCGTACCCAGCCAGGTACGCGAACGCCCCCAGGAGGCTCTTTCGCCCGCCGGGGTACCGCAGGTGCGTCGACCGGGTTTCCGTCATATTTACCACGGCCAGCGCAGTATTCTATATTTCTTTCGATCGAATTTATCAGTCGGGACCTACGTTTACCGCTTCACGACGACCGTTTCTCCGTTCTTCGAGACGACGACTTCGTCGACGAAGTCCTCGTCGCCGAGAACGACCGCGAGCGTTGTCGGATCGACCCGGACCAGCCGGTATACCGTCCCGTTGGCGCGCCAGTGGTCGCCGTCGTCCGTCGCCCGCGCGTCGAGGAACCGCTCGAACGTCGATGCCAGTTCCGTTGCGTTGCGCTCGTCGGTCGTCCGGAGCACCCAGACGTTGCCGGCCGACTCGTCGGCAAAGCCGTCCTGTTCGACGACGGTGTCGTTCGCCCAGCCCGCCGCCGCCCGGGCGGCAGTGGACTCGTTCAGTTCCGTGGCCAGGGTCACCCTGAGGAACAGTTCTCCCGCCGGAACGTTCGACGCGCGCAACGACTCGCCGGTTTCGACGGGCAACGGTCGGCTGGCGTTCCAGTCGTGGCCGTGGAGCAGTTGGGAGGCCGTCTCCGGCGGATCCTCGTAGACCCGATCGAGTTCTTTCGGCGAGTCGATCCGCCGGTCGACGTACCGGTAGCCGAAGTAGTAGTCCGCAGCGTTGAGTTTGAGTGCGCCCGTCCCGTCGACGTAATCGGTCCTGCGACTCGCTACCGGCGAGAGCGATTCCAGGTACCGTTCGGCGTACTCGACCCCGACGTACACCGCCGCGCCCTCCGTAACCGGCCGTCCAAGGCGACGGAAACTATCGTGTGGCTGAACGTAGTGTTCGAACTCGTGGACCAGCACCCGCTCGATCTCCTCGGCCGTCCCGTTCCTCGGGTAGATCACGATCGGGCCGCTCGAAGTGAACATCCCGCCTGGCTCGTCGACGTCCTCGGGATCGAAGTTGACGGCCCTCACTCCGAGCCGCTCGGCCAGTTCGGCGTACCGAGTTATGGGCCGAACGATCCCTTCGGTGGGTGGGGAATCGACCCTTATCACCCGCGGTCGGTACCTGTCCCGGTCGAACCCCCGGAGGTCGAGAAACCGGTACCAGATCTCGGTGGCGTTTACGGGGAGCGTTCCCCCTCGAACGGTCACCTCGTCGGAATCCGACCCGTCCGGGGTCGGCGTCGCCTCCGGTGTTGCGGTGGGCTTCGGGGTCGGCGACTTGCTGACCGTCGGTGAATCGACCGTCGCCGTCGGCGTCGGCTGCTCGCCTACCAACGGTCCGCTGCAGCCCGACAGCGCCACTACTGCTGCCACTACGACGACGAGAGTCGATCGTGTCACTGGTCTTTAATTTCGGCATCGAGTAGAAATCGTTTCCGTCGGTCGTAGCCGAACCGACAGTGTGATCCGGACGAGCGACCAGAGAGATATACGGGCCAGGTCCTTCCTTCGCCTCCGAACACCGCCGATCGACACGGCTAGCACCGGTATAAGGGTGACATCGCGATTCCGCCCAGCAAGCTCCCCGGTCCATCTAGCACTTTACAGTCGGTCGGTGTCGACCACTTTTTACGACCCGAACCGCCCCGGCCACTTTTACCCCTCGAACCCCCTACTCGGTGGCAAGATGGAGGTCCGCGAAGCCGTCGAGGACGACGCCGAGTCGCTGGCGTCGATCACCGGCGCGCCGGTCGACGCCATGCGCACGATCATCCACGACCGGACCGTCCGGGTCGCCGTCGACGGGGGCGACGAGGAGCGGATTCTCGGGGTCGTGAGTTTCGACGCCCGGCCGGAGGTGGTCCACGTCACCCAGCTCGACGGCGACCGGGCGGCCTGCGAACGACTGCTGGAGGAGCCGGTCGCGTTCGCCCGCAACGAGGGCATGGCCGTCGAGGTGCTGGTACCGGAGAGCGAGTCGTCGGTCCAGGAAGTCGCCGAGGCGGCGGGGTTCGAGCGCGCCGGGAGCGGTCCGCGGTTCGAGGGGAAACCGACGGTGCGGTACCGCCTGGACGCCTGAGCTACTGGAACTTCCGCAGCGTCACGTCCAGGGTGTCCAGGTCCAGGATCGGCGCGAACGCGACGTCCGGGTCGAGGTCGACGCTCTGCTGGAAGTTGGTCTGGGCCTGCCAGGTGCCGGAGTTGACGATCCGGACGCCGTGGTAGGTGCCGACCCCGATCTTGTGGACGTGGCCGGCGTGGAACACGTCTGGCACCTCGTCGATCACGAGGTAGTCCCGCTCCTCCGGCGCGATGCGCATCCGGCCGCCGAACTGTGGCGCGAGGTGGCGCTTCTTCAGCAACTGGGTCATCGCCCGGTCGGGTTCGTCGTAGGAGGCGAGTTCGTCCGGGAGTTCCGCGATCACCTCGTCGAGGCTGACGCCGTGGTACATGAGGACGTCGACGCCTTCGACGGTGACGGTGGCGGGGTTAGACGCGATCCGGGCGTCGTGGGCGCTCATGATCGAGCGCAGTTCCTCGTCGAACCCCGGCTGGGGTTCGGCCAGGCGGACGGCGTCGTGGTTGCCAGGGATCATGACGATCTCCACGTCCCCGGGGACCTCCTTGAGGTGCTCGCTGAAGGTCTCGTACTGGTCGTAGACGTCTTTCACCACGAGTTCGTCCTCCTGGCCGGGGTAGACGCCAACGCCCTCGACCATGTCCCCGGCGATCAGCACGTACTCGACGGACTCCCCCTCGGGAGTGTGCAACCAGTCGGTGAACCGCGACCACGCCTCCGGGAGGAACTCCTGGCTCCCGACGTGAACGTCGCTGATCAGCGCCGCCTGGACCGGCCGGTCGGCGGTGTCCGGTTCGTAGGTCCGGGGGACGTCCGGGAAGTGTAGCGAGTCGACGAACGCGATGCCCGCGTCGTCCGCGAGGGTCCCTTCGGCGGCGATCACCTCGTCCAGCAGGAGTTCGTCCACGAGGTCCGCGATGTCCCGGTCTTTCATCACCAGCCACGGGAACGTCCCGGAGGTGTCCTCCAGTTCGACCAGCCAGTGGCCGCTGGCCGTCGACCGGACGTCGTTGACCATCCCGACCATGGCAACCTCGCTCCCCCCGGGCATGGACTCGATCGCTTCCGCCGGTCGGTGGTTGACCCGCGAGCGCAACTTCCCGCCGAGGCGCTCGTACCGGTCCCGGAACGTCGTCACGAAGTCGTCGTAACTCCCGGTCCCTGTGCTCCGGCCCGTCATGTCACCCGCCACGCCGGGCGGTGCCGGGTCACGTGAATCACCCCCAGACCCCTTCGTTTCAACTGGAGATCGCCCGCTGGTGCGATCCTGGTTCCGGGGGTGATCTCCAGTTGAAACAGAGGGGTTGGGGCCGCCGGAGTCGGCGGCGTCCGACGCGCCGGTTTCGGCGGCGACGGCGTTCGACGGCGGGCCTTCGGGGGCGTCCGCCAGTGCGGACCGGACGTGGTCCGCGCGGAGTTTGAGGGCGTCCTCGGGCGCGGTCTCGACCGCGCGTTCGATGGCGCGGTCGGGGTCCGGGGCGTTCGCCAGCAGGGTCGCCGCCTCCGGTTCGGCGTTGTACCCCTGCCTGGCGAGTTCCCTGACCACCCGGACCACCTCCTCGCGGTGCACGTCAACCGGGTCGCGGAGGGAAGCCAAAAGGGTAGCGGTCGGGAACCAACCGGTCGGTCGGCGGAACCTACCCGGGACTCACCGGGTTCGGTCGGAAGGTTCAAAGTCGAACCGTCCGTGCATCCGGCCGATGACCGGCGACGACTCCGGGTCGTCGGACGACTCCGGCCCGGGGCGAGATCGGCCCCGTGGGGACGGCCCTCCCGGCGGTCCGGCGGACGAATCCGACGAGCAGACGGACGACCCTCCCCGCGACGACCGCGACCGACAGTTCTCTGAGCAGGCGTCCGACCCACCCGCCCCCCAGGGCGATTCCACGGGCGTTCAGCCTGGCCGCGACGGTGACCGCGCCGCGGTACAGGACGACGGCGAGACGACGAGCGGACAGCGATCCGCGCGCCCCGATTCGCGCCGCGACGACGGGCGACAGCGCGAACGAGCGCCGCCGCGACGGCGGTCGAGCCAGCAACCCCACGGCGGCCGTGGCATCCGCTTCTGGATCCACCGGTTCCGGACCGCCGAGTCCGGCCCGCTGATGGTGGCCCGGGAGGTGCTGTCGAGCGTCCTGATGGTGGTCGCCGTCGGCCTGTTGCTGTTCGCCATCAGCGGCGTCTGGCCGCCGATGGTCGCCATCCAGAGCGGGAGCATGGAACCGCACATGGAGAAAGGCGACCTGGTGTTCGTCGTCGAGGAAGGACGGTTCGCGAACGACGCCGCCGTCGAGCGGACCGGCGTGGCCCCCCACGCCGTCGCCGAGGAGGACGGCTACGAGAAGTTCGGCAACAGCGGCGACGTCATCATCTTCAAGCCCGACGGGAGCACGATACGCGACCCGATCATACACCGGGCGATGTTCTGGGTCGACGAGGGCGAGAACTGGTACGACAAGGTCGACCAGGACCACATCCGGGCCGACAGTTGCCGGGAATTGAGCAACTGTCCCGCGCCCAACAGCGGGTTCATCACGAAGGGGGACAACAACCCCAGCTACGACCAGGCCCAGGGCATGAGCAGGCCCGTCAGGCCCGGGTGGATCACCGGCAAGGCGATGATCCGCGTCCCCCTGCTGGGGTGGATCAGGCTGATCTTCTCGAACCTCGGGCACGCGACCGCGTTCGCACTGGGGACAGTCGCGTTCGGGTCCGGATTCGGGTTACGACGGCGCCCACTCGCGTAGGTCAGCCGTCGAACCAGGGACGTCCCAGGCGTCAGACCTGGAGTTCGAGCTGGTCGACCCTGGAAAGTCCCCGCAACCCGGGCATCAGGATTACGTACGTCGCCAGCAAGAACAGCCCAGCCCCGAGTCCGAACATGGGGATCCGCGGCCCGAACGCGCTGGCGGCGGCCCCGCCGGCGAGGGCACCGAAGGGAGTAGCTACCGAGGAGGCGGAACCCAGGACGCTGCTGATTCGCCCCACGAACTCCTCGGGGGGAGCCGACTGGACGACCGCCGACAACTGGACGTTGACGACGCCCACGGGCACGAACGCGAGCACGATCAGCAGCGCCGTGATCGGGAGCCAGTGGACGGCGATGGCCGCGGTCGCGGAGAGTCCTGCGAACGTGAACCCGACGATCATGATTCGTCCGAGCGGGTAGCCGTCGACGGCGTTCGCGCCGATCGCACCCAGGAAGTTGCCGCCCGCGTATCCGCCCATGAGGATGCCATACGCTCCCGCAGCGCCGACGACACCCAGCATCGAGGGGATGTCGATCGTATCGGCGTAGGCGGGCATCGTCGCCAGTGCGAACCCCAGGATGAAGTTGACGACCGTGACCCCGAGGATCAACCACATCAGGAACGTCCCGCGGAGGAAACCCAACCCACCGCGAAGTTCCTCCAGGTAGCTATCGGGGTCGTCGTCCGCAACGCCGCCGTCCGTCGAAGCCACGTCCGACCCGGAAGCGTCATCCTCCGCCCCCGAGACGTTCGCCGTCGGTACGGTCACCATCGCGAACATGAGTGCGGCGAGACCGAACGTGACAGCGTCGAAGACGAACAGGCTGATCGCGCCGACAAGTCCGATGAAAACGCCAGCGATGCCGTTGGCGACCATGTCTATCCCCTGATAGGCGATCGCGAACGCCGAATTGGCTGAAACCAGTTCCTCGTCGTCGAGCAGGCGCGGAAGCGCGGCCGACTGGGCCGGGTAGACGATCTGGTTGATCAGCGCGAGCGTCGGCATCACCACGAGCACCAACTCGACGGTGAGGACGCCGTACCAGTCTGCGACGGGGATCGCCGTGATCACCACGGCCTGGATCACCTGCGTCCCGACCAGCGTCCGGCGGATGTCCCAGCGATCGACGAGCGGGCCCGTCAGGAACTGCAACGTCGAGGGGAGGAGAGTCAAGAAACCGGCGAGACCGGAGTAGAAGGCGTCACCAGTGATGTTGTACACGAGCCACATCGCGGCGATGAAGTACAGGCTGTCGCCGATGTTCGTCACGACCCGGCCGGCGAACAGCCACCGGAAGTCCCGGTTCCGAAATATTGCTCTCACGATACCCGGGATTGAATTGTTTGGTACATAAATATTATTTATCAGATTAGTTTTATGGCGTCGACGGCGTCGGTCGGACGGAGCGTCCCGGCGGGGGGTCGAACCGCTCGACGGGTCGCCGACGCTCCTCCCTGGAGTTCCACCATGGTTACCGTCGGCAGGGTGGCACTGCCCCCGGTGCCGGACAGTGCCTCCGGGCGACCGTCACGTATCCGTTGGTTTTTTTACAACGATCCTACAGTACTTTATCGATGTCGGAGATAAAAATCGGGGACATCGCATACCTGTACTTCCTGATCAACCAGGAAGTCGACCGTGGATCGTCCCCCGACGTCAGCGAGGTTCGAGACGCCTTCGCCGCCGAGGAGACGATGGAACTCCTCAAGCAGTACATCGATCCTTCGCGATTCGAGCCGATCGACGAGGAGGGATTCGACGCAATGTTCAAGCGGTACTACATCCCCGACGAGACCGATCTGCTCGTCGAGGACAACGGATTCCTCTATCTCTCCGCGAACCTGATGGACATCATCCAGAGTGGCGAGTGGAACGACATCCGGGGGGAACCGATCGACACGTCGTCGCTCACCCTCCGGATCTAGGTACTGCAGGATCGACGAGCGACGGGACCACGTCTCGCGGGCACGTAGAACCGGCGACGGAGTCCGCCGTCACCGTCGTCCCGACGGCGAGTTGCCACCGATCTCGTTCCGGGTTGTCGGCCCTCTGGCGTGCATCGAGGGTTCTCTCCATTCGTTTCACATCGAGGAGTTCGTGAGGCAGTCGACGGGGCTCGCCCCGTAGCCGCGTCGTCAACCACTCCTCCCGGACCCCATCGCTCTCGGGTCGGGTCTTCCGCGGAAGCACCGACGTCGGGCGGACATCGACTGGCGGCGACGTCAGGACGACCGATCGAGCGTGGAGCGCAATCACCTGTGGCTCCGCTTTCGGGGCTTCACTGGACGACCGTTCCCCCCGGATGGTGGAAGAACTTCTGGATCCTCACCGATGCCCCGGCGACCCGACTGCACGTACAGCGCCGGGGCGTTCGGGGCCGGGATCAGCAATATAATCGCCTATTAACCCCATTATATCGATTTAATCACTTCCCTTCTAAATCTTATACGATAAATACATGTAGTAGTCATAAAATATTCATAATAAGACTTAATACACGTCAGCGTATCTATAACGACAGGCGTTAGAAATGATAACTGATCTGGTCACTGTCGCGGAAGCGCTCGCGCCCCGCGATACAGGGCTCGGCTTGTCTTACGACAAGAGACTGACGTCCGTTTCGACGGCCGGATCTTTCAGAACGTACTCGAACGCCTGTGAGAAAACCATGACTGAAACCGACATCGTTACGGAGATCGCCGACAAGCACAACCAGGATCTCACGCCTGGCACCGAGGAACACACCGCTGGTAACTGTGGCGGTACAATCATCACGGGGTGTTTCTGACGATGACCGAGATCGAA